>NZ_JAFCVS010000004.1:0-739352 GCF_049897165.1 Pseudomonas sp. TWR1-1-4
CCACAAGCACCCACACGAATTGCTTGATTCAGTTGTTAAAGAGCGGTTGGTTAAGATCTTTCGTCTCAACCGAGGCGCGCATTCTACAGCAGCCTCATTTGCTGTCAAGTGATTATTTTCAGAAGCTTTCGAAGATTTCTTCAACAACTTCAACCACTTGCGCTTCCGATCTCTCGTCAGCGGGAGGCGAATTCTACAGCGTTACACGCTGCTGTCAACACCTCTTTTTCAACTTCCTTTTGGCTTCGATGAACTGAAGCAACCTGCTGCCGAAACCTACATAACTCATTGTTTACCAAGGAGTTTTCCATTTCGACTGCGCCGGAAGTGGGGCGAATTATAGACGTCTGAAATCTGCCGTCAACTCTTAATTTGTTTTTTCTATCAGAAGGGCTGAAAACCGCTAAATCCGCCTTTTTAGCCTCTCGATAAGGATAATTGAGCAATATATTGCCCAACCTCAAACAGTTAAGCATCATAGCGCCGACGTTTCTCTTAATATGACTTCGGACGAACACTCCCAAATGACCACCTCCCCCCGCAGCCTGGCCTCGACATTGTTCCCCGTCGGCCTGCTGCTGATCGCCATGGCCTCCATCCAGTCCGGCGCCTCGCTGGCCAAGAGCATGTTCCCTATCGTCGGCGCACAAGGCACCACGGCGCTGCGCCTTATTTTTGCCAGCGTAATCATGCTGCTTTTATTACGCCCATGGCGCGCCAAGTTGACGGCAAAGTCCCTGCGGACGGTGATCGTCTACGGAATGGCATTGGGCGGCATGAACTTCCTCTTCTATATGTCCTTGCGCAGCGTACCTCTAGGGATTGCGGTCGCCCTGGAATTCACCGGGCCGCTTGCCGTCGCGATCTATGCCTCTCGGCGCGCCGTCGACTTCCTCTGGATTGCCCTGGCGATCGTCGGCTTGCTCTTACTTATCCCGATGGGCGAAGCGAGCAGCGGTATCGATTTACTGGGTGCGGGTTACGCCCTGGGTGCAGGGGTCTGCTGGGCGCTCTACATTCTGTATGGTCAGAAAGCCGGTAATGACAACGGCGTACAGACCGCCGCCCTTGGCGTAATGATCGCGGCCTTGTTTGTTGCGCCTATCGGTATCGTCCATGCGGGCAGCGCATTGCTGACGCCTGCCCTGATCCCGGTCGCCATCGGTGTCGCCATTCTGTCCACCGCCCTCCCCTACACACTGGAGATGGTTGCACTGACGCGCCTCCCCGCCCGAACTTTCGGCACACTCATGAGCATCGAACCGGCGTTTGGCGCCCTCTCCGGCCTGTTGTTCCTGCACGAACACCTGTCACTCGCACAGTGGCTGGCGATCACGTGCATCATCCTGGCCTCCGTAGGCGCTACTGTGACGATGCGCAGCGAGTCAAAGCCACTGGTACCAGCGGATTGAAGCCTGTTTGAATCTAGCTCTGGTATTTACCATTCATTTAGGCCATGTTTAAGCCGTAAACGAATGTCATTCATGGAGAATTTCGACAAGGACAGCGCGAACGCTACACCCGAGAGCGAGTAAAGCCAGCCTGTAGATTGCGGGCCGGCTATTAAGGATAGGAATGAAGCGAATTTTGATACTGTTAATGGTCATGGCGATTACCGGTTGTGCCGCGACCACCAAGACAGAAGTGAAACGTGGCAAAAAAGGGCTGCATATCAACTGTTCCGGCCTGTCTTCTTCCTGGGACCAGTGCTACACCAGTGCAACCAACTCTTGCGGCGCCAAGGGCTACCGGGTTATCGCAAAGTCCGGCGACAATTCCGAGGAACCAGGGGACTACCCCTTCGGCCTCAACCCTGCTGGCTACACCAGCCGCAGCATGATCGTCATCTGCAAGTAGTCGCTTGAGCAGTCACCCCCTGACTGCTCTCATTAAATTCCAGCTACAAACCCAGCCCTTCTCGCCGTTGCGTCTAAACTCCTGCTCGACTATCGAGCCAAGAGAGTTCCCATGACGCACAACAAGAAAATCGTATTGGTAGTGGGCGCCGGAGACGCAACGGGTGGCGCCATTGCCAAACGTTTTGCCCGCGAAGGCTACGTGGCGTGTGTCACCCGCCGCAGCGCCGATAAATTGCAGCCGCTGGTAGACAGCATCCACGCGACAGGCGGTGAAGCCCATGGCTTTGCCTGCGATGCCCGTAAAGAAGAAGACGTCATTGCGCTGATCGACCAGATCGAAACCGAGCTGGGTCCGATTGAAGCCTTCGTGTTCAACATCGGCGCCAACGTGCCGTGCAGCATCTTGGAAGAAACCGCACGCAAGTATTTCAAGATATGGGAGATGGCTTGCTTCTCCGGGTTCCTGAATGCACGCGAGGTGGCCAAGCGTATGGTCACGCGTAATCGAGGCACCATTCTGTTCACAGGTGCCACCGCAGGATTGCGCGGCGCGGCAGGGTTTGCCGCCTTCGCTGGCGCCAAGCACGGTATCCGGGCACTCGCGCAAAGCATGGCGCGGGAACTGGGGCCCAAGAACATCCACGTCGCCCATGTGGTGGTCGATGGCGCCATCGACACCGACTTCATACGTGACAATTTCCCGCAGAAATACGCGCTCAAGGACCAGGACGGTATCCTCAACCCCGAGCACATCGCCGAGAACTATTGGTACCTGCACAGCCAGCCACGCGACGCCTGGACATTTGAACTGGACCTGCGTCCCTGGAATGAACCCTGGTAAGCACGACCCCACAATAATAAGCAGCGAGCATCGACCATGCGTAAAACCCTGGAATTCTTCTTTGACCTCGGCAGCCCCGCCACCTACCTGGCTTACACCCAGTTACCCGCACTGTGCGCTTCAACCGGTACGCAGCTGATTTATAAGCCCATGTTATTGGGCGGCGTGTTCAAGGCCACGGGCAACGCCTCTCCCATCACCGTTCCCGCCAAAGGTCGCTACATGTTTGATGACCTGGCGCGCTATGCCCGCCGCTACAACGTACCGCTCAAGTTCAATCCGCACTTTCCCATCAACACCCTGGTGTTGATGCGTGCAGTGACCGGCATCCAGCTGCGTCAACCCGAGCACTTTGACGCCTTTGTGGATTGCCTGTTCCGCGCGCTCTGGGAAGACGGTCGCCACTTGGGAGATCCCGTCGTTGTGGCTGCCGTGCTAACCGAGCATGGTTTCGATCCGGAGGAGGTCCTGGCCTTGGCCAATGACGAAGCGGTAAAGGCCGCCCTCAAGGACAACACCGAACACGCCGTGAAACGCGGTGTGTTCGGTGCGCCCAGCCTATTTGTAGGCAACCAGCTGTTCTTCGGTCAGGACCGTCTGGATTTTGTGCGTGAAGCCCTGACTTAAATCTCAATCGCCAAGCGCCCTTGCGCGCCGCTTGCGAGCACATCGTAGGCGGCGTTCGCACTGTGCAAATTGAATGCACGCCCATCCAGGATCGGCTTGAGCTTACCGGCATCGATCAAGCGCGCGGCCTCGGCAAGAATCTGCCCGTGATGCTCACGCCCCTTACCGGTCAGCAACGGCAGCAAGGTGAACACACCCGAGTAGGTCGCCCCACGAAACGACAGTGGGGCCAGGCTGTATTGCCCCCATCCCAGGCAACTCACGACATGACCGTGATAGGTCTTGGCGGCTCGAAAGGATGCATCCAGCGTTTCGCCGCCGACAGTGTCATACACAATGTCGAAGCCTTCGCCCGCGGTGTGCTGCGCGACGTACTCTTCGACCGTCTGCTGCTGATAGTCGATAAACGTCGCGCCCAGCCCCTCGATTACTGAGCGATGCTTGGCGGATCCCGTGGCATACACCTGCGCTCCGCGAGCAATCGCCAACTGCACTGCGACATGCCCTACACCGCCCGCGCCGCCTTGGATCAGTACTTTGTGCCCGGAGCCTACATGCGCCCGGTCCACCAAGCCCTCCCACGCAGTGATCAGCACCAGCGGCAATACCGCCGCTTCACGCATGCTCAACACCTCAGGTTTCTTCGCCAGCAAGCGGACATCGACGGCCGCGTACTCGGCCAATGAGCCCTGTGCGCCACCAATGCCGGTCGCCAACCCATAGACATCATCGCCCACATGCCAATCACCGACGTCAGGACCTACCGCTTCCACGGTACCTGCCACATCCATACCGAGCACTGCCGGTAATGGCTGCCGGGCGTGGGCAGCCTGGCCTGCGCGGATTTTCCCGTCCAAAGGGTTAAGGCCACTGGCGCTGATTCGGACCAGGACTTGGCCAACGCCTGCTACCGGTTTGGGAATTGTCGTCAGCCGGAATGGCGCGTCCACGGCATCCACAATCAAAGCGTGCATATCAGTCATGTTGGCGATCTCGCGTCATCGAAGAATGAAATCAATGATCCGCCAGCCAATTCATGCTGATAAGACACCAAAAGACTATAGTTCCTATGCTTAATAGACATGAGTTGGAACCCCCAATGGATAAACTCAACGCAATGGCGATTTTCGTTCGAGTGATCGAACGCGGCAGCTTTTCCGCCGTCGCCCGGGAAATGCAAACTACCCAACCCACCATCAGCAAAGTCCTGCGCGCCTTGGAAACCGAACTGGGTGGCAAGCTGATTGCCCGCAGTACACGTCAACTGTCCCTGACCGACGAAGGTCAGCGGTACTACAGCCATTGTCGTGAAATCCTCGCCGCCGTGGACGCCGCCGAACACAGTTTCCAGACCGGCAAAGAGGCGATCGCCGGCCCATTACGCGTGGGTTCGTCGGTAAGTTTCGGCCGCCTGCAGATTGCTGCACGCTTGAGCGATTTCCTGCAGAAATACCCTGACGTACAAGTAGACCTGCAACTCAACGATCACCTGCAAGACATGGTCAGCGAAGGCTTGGACGTAACCCTGCGAATCGGTGAACTGCGCGACAGCGGCTTGATCGCCAGGCAAATCGGCACCACCCACCGCGTCACCCTGGCCAGCCCGGCCTACCTGGCCAAACATCCCACGCCGAAAACCCCGCAGGATCTCAGCCAGCACAACTGCCTGCTGTTCAACCTGCTCAGCAGCCAGAACCAGTGGGTTTATGAAAAGAATGGCGCGCGACACAGCGTGCGCATCACCGGCAACGCCCAGAGCAACAACTCCGAAGCGGTGCGGGAGATGGTGTTGACGGGGCTTGGCATTGCGCTGTCGCCCCTGTGGTTGTTCCATGACGATTTGAAAGCCGGCCGCGTGATTGCGTTATTGCAGGACTACACCCCGCAACCACTGCCGATCCATGCGGTGTCAGCACCCAATCGCCGCCAGTCGGCCCGGGTCAAGGCATTCGTCGACTATATGGCCGACGCTTTGGCCCAGGCCCCCGAACTGCAGGCGGTCAAATAGCCGCAGTGCGCACCTGCAACCATTCAAGCGCGGCACCATCAAGCAATGGACTCAAACGCTCACGTACCTCGGCATGGTAAGCGTTGAACCACTCACGCTCGTCTGCCGTCAGCAGCGACGGTTCCAGACAGCGCGTGTCGATCGGACACAGGGTCAGGGTTTCGAACTTGAGGAACTCGCCGAACTCGGTCTTGCCGGCTTCGCGGTTCAGCACCAGGTTCTCGATACGCACGCCCCAGCGTCCCGGACGGTAAGTGCCCGGTTCGATGGAGGTGATCATCCCCGGCTGCATCGCCGTTTGCGGCGCAGTGGCCGCCTGATAGGCAATCACTTGCGGACCTTCATGCACATTGAGGAAATAGCCTACGCCGTGCCCGGTACCGTGGCCGTAGTCCACGCCTTCCGCCCAGATCGGCGCGCGAGCAATGGCGTCCAGCAGCGGTGACAGGATGCCTTTCGGGAAATGCGCACGGGACAAAGCAATCACGCCCTTGAGCACACGGGTGCAGTCGCGCTTCTGTTCCTCACTCGGCGTACCGATTGGCACCATCCGCGTGATATCCGTGGTGCCGCCGAGGTACTGGCCGCCCGAATCGATCAGCAGCAGGCCATCGCCTTCGATCACTGCGTGTTCTTCTTCAGTGGCGTGGTAATGCGGCATCGCACCGTTGGCGTTATAGGCGGCGATGGTGTTGAAACTCAGCGACACATAACCGGGGCGACGGGTGCGCGCAGCGGTCAGGTGTTCGTCGATGGTCAGTTCGGTGATACGTTCGCGACCCAGCGCACTGTCCAGCCAGGCGAAGAATTCGCACAGCGCCGCGCCATCCTGCTCCATGGCTTGGCGGATGTGCTCCGCGTCGGCCAGGCTCTTGCGCGACTTGGCAAGTGTCGTCGGGTTGAGGCCTTCGATCAGCTTGACGCCGGCATCGAGATTTTCCAGCAAGCCAGCGGTAACGCGAGCCGGATCGACCTGCAAACTGGCGCCCGCCGGCACCGTACGCAAGGCATCCGCCACTTCGCTGTAGTCGCGCAGCGTCACGCCATCCTGTTCCAGCACCGCCCGCAGCTCGGCATCGACTTTGCTCAGCGCCACGAACAACGTGGCCTGCTGTTGATTGATCAACGCAAAGGACACAAACACGGGGTTGAACGAAACATCCCCTCCACGCAGATTGAACAGCCAGGCGATGTCGTCCAGGGTCGCGATGAAGTGCCAGTCGGCGCCCTTCTCTTTCAAGGCCGCACGCAGCGAGGCGAGTTTCTCACCACGGCTGACGGTGGCCTGAGGCGGCAGGTGTTGATAGATCGGCTGGTTCGGCAGTGTCGGACGGTGTTTCCAGACTTCATCCAAAAGGTCGATATCAGTACGCAGTTGTGCACCGCGCTCTGCCAACTTGCCGCCCAAGGTACGCGCCGAGGCCACGGCCATCACCGCACCGTCCACCGCGACTACGCCACCTTCCGGCGTCTGCTCGGCCAGCCACTCCAGCGGTCCTGGTTGGCCCGGCTGCAGTTTCACCAATTCGATGCCGCTGCCCTTGAGTTCCTTGGTCGCTTGTTCCCAGTAACGGCTATCGGCCCACACGCCGGCGAAATCCGCAGTGACAATCAGCGTCCCGACCGAACCATGAAACCCCGACAACCATTGCCGCCCCTGCCAATAACCCGGCAGGTACTCGGACAAGTGCGGGTCGGCCGACGGCACCAGCAGGGCGTGAATGCCCTCGCGGCTCATCAGTTCACGGGTGTGCGCCAAGCGCTGGGGAACCGTTCCATGGGTCAAAGGCTGCGTACTCATTGTGTCTCCTGCTAACCACGAATAATTATTATGTGTTGCGATAAATGAATCAGACCGCCCAGAACGCCGGTGCGCTGGCCAGGGATGCCTTGATCAATTGCACCGCCTGGTCGATATCCTGCTCGGTGGTAAACCGGCCGAGGCTCAAGCGAATGGTGCGGCCGGCGCTGCGTGCATCATGGCCCAACGCCAGGAGCACGTGGGACGGCGCATTGCTCGCCGAATTACAGGCCGAGGTCGCGGAAAACGCGATCCCCGCACTCAACGCAGCGGCATTGAATTCACCTTCGCCAAACGTGAGGCTCAGGGTATGTGGAATACGCTGCGTCGCGCTGCCATTGAGGCGCACGCCGGCCACCGCTTCCAACTGATCCAGCAAGCGCTGACGCAAGGCGACGATTACCGCCTTTTCTTCAGTAAAAGACGCCGCCGCCAGGGCAAACGCGGTGCCCATGCCGGCAATCTGATGGGTCGCCAGAGTGCCGGAGCGCAAACCGCCTTCGTGACCGCCGCCGTGAATCTGCGCCAACACCTTCTGCTGCGCCCGTGGGCCGACGTACAACGCGCCGATCCCTTTGGGGCCATACAACTTGTGGGCCGAAAACGACATAAGGTCCACTGGCCATTGCGCCAGATCGATTGCCACCTTGCCCGCGCCCTGCGCCGCATCCACATGCAACAACGCGCCGTGTTCACGCACTCGCGCGCCGATGGCGGGGATGTCGTTGAGGGTGCCCAGTTCGTTGTTCACCAGCATCAGCGAAACCAGGAACGTGTCTTCACGCAAGGCTTCGCTGACGGCATCGGCACTGATCAGCCCATCGGCATCCGGCACCAGGTACGTGACGGCCACGCCGGCTTCCTGCAGTTGCCGGGCGGTATCCAACGTGGCCTTGTGTTCGATCTGGCTGGTGATGATATGCCCACCCGCCACGCCCCGTGCCTGGGCCACGCCCTTGATTGCAAGGTTGTTGGATTCGGTGGCGCCGGAGGTCCAGACGATTTGCTCGGGGTTGGCACCGACCAATTCGGCCACCTGGCGACGCGCGTGCTCGACCGTATGCCGGGCCGCCTGGCCGAACGCATGGGAACTGGACGCGGGGTTACCGAAATTGGCATTGAAGCCCAGACACTCGACCATTACCTGGATGACCCGCTCATCCACCGGGGTGGTGGCGGCGTAGTCGAAATACAGCGGACGTTTATTCATGACGTTAAAAACTCGCAGAGCAGGTTCCCGAGAGCAGCGTCTCAGGGGCACGGACCGGAACTGAGGTCGTCAGGTTTAACCGATCGAATGCCATTAAAGAAGGACCACTTTATGTAAATGTGCGTAGGAACGCTCCTGAAATTCAGCTTAACAGGCTGAAGTCGCACCATGGCAAACAAAAAGCCCGAGGTTCCTTAGGGGAATCCTCGGGCTTTGTGCCGTCAGGCGCGGGATCAACTGGGACGACCATGCAGGGTCACGCTCCGTTCGGCATTCATTTCGCCCTGGCGATCAAAGCCGAAAGGCTTCTGTGGCTGTCCGGTCAGCGCGGCGCGCTGTTGTTGGTATTCATCAAACGACAAACCACGACGACTCAATGCTTCCAGGGCCAACTGCTTGGTTTCTTCCGCCGTGTAGGGGCGCAATTCTGGCGAAGGATGGGTCGCACATCCGGCGAGGACTGAGCTGACAATCAATAAGGAAACAGCGAGGAATCGGTTCATGGCGGCGGCCCTGCAAAGGAGGTTTCGAGTCAATGAACACAGGCTACTCCCGGCCCCGCACGGTGAAAAATCACCTGCCTTGATAGTCGCTATCAACCGCCAAGACACCTCCAATAGCAAGACCTTCATATTTCTTTATGATCTATAAATATGGAAATACGTTCATTTACGGAATAAATCCAACCCTCTATAACGGGTGCTACGCCGCATCGGAACTGTTGCCCACGCAACTGTTGCCAGCGCAACAGCCAATCAACAAATCACCAGCCAGACAACAGCGACACTTTTCGGCAGCAAGCCTGCAACCCACGCCAATCAAGGCTCGCGCCCGTTGGTATAGCTCTTGCTCAACAGGTTGCACCTACCCGTTCTGCACCTCTGTTGAAAAAGGAACTGTTCATGACCCGTCCCCTGAATGTCGTTGCCCTCTCCGGTGGAACCTGGCGCCCGTCACGCACCCTGGTGCTGACCCAAGCGGTGCTCGCCGAACTGGCCACGTTGCTGCCGATCCAGACCACCCTGATCGAACTGGGCGACATTGCCCGACCTCTGGGAGGTGCGCTGTCCCGCGACGAACTGCCGGCAGACGTCGAATCCCAACTGTTGGCCATCGAACAGGCCGACCTGCTGATCGTCGCTGCGCCGGTGTATCGCGGCTCCTACCCCGGCCTGCTCAAGCATCTGTTCGACTTGATCGGCCTCAATGCCCTGATCAACACGCCGGTACTGCTTGCCGCTACCGGCGGCAGTGAACGCCACGCGCTGGTGCTCGATCATCAACTGCGCCCGCTGTTCAGCTTTTTCCAGGCATTGACCTTGCCGATCGGTGTGTATGCCACCGAAGCCGACTTCACCGACTACCAAATAACCAGTGAACTCTTAAAAGCCCGTATTCAACTGGCGGCAGAACGTGCAGCGCCTTTGTTTGCAGCGCACTCCCTCTCTCTGTTGAAAATCGCTTAAGGATTGGTCATGGATGTTTTCTGGTTTCTACCCACACATGGCGACGGGCATTACCTGGGCACCACCCAAGGTGCGCGGCCGGTCACCCTTAATTACCTGAAACAAGTAGCTCAAGCCGCTGACAATCTCGGCTACTACGGCGTGCTGATTCCCACCGGGCGTTCGTGCGAAGACTCCTGGGTCATCGCCTCGGCGCTGGTGCCACTGACCGAACGCCTGCGTTACCTGGTGGCGATTCGTCCGGGCATCATCTCGCCGACTGTTTCTGCACGCATGGCGGCAACCTTGGATCGCCTGTCCAACGGCCGCTTGCTGATCAACGTGGTGACCGGCGGCGACCCGGATGAAAACCGTGGCGACGGCAGTTTCCTCGACCACAGTGAACGCTACGAAGTCTCCGATGAATTCCTACAGATCTGGCGTCGTGTGTTGCAAGGCGAATCGGTAAATTTCGAAGGCAAACACCTGCGCGTGCAGAACGCCAAGGCGCTTTACCCACCGGTGCAGAAGCCTTATCCACCGCTGTATTTTGGCGGATCCTCCGACGCCGCCCACGACCTTGCCGCCGAGCAGGTCGACGTCTACCTGACCTGGGGCGAACCGCCTGCCGCCGTCGCAGAAAAACTCGCGGACGTGCGTGAACGCGCCGCACGCCACGGGCGCACGGTGAAATTCGGCATTCGCCTGCATGTGATCGTGCGCGAAACCGAAGAAGACGCCTGGAAAGCCGCCGACAAACTGATCGAACACATCAGCGACGAAACCATCGCCGCCGCGCAAAAATCCTTCTCGCGTTTTGACTCCGAAGGTCAGCGGCGCATGGCCGCCCTGCACGACGGGCGCCGCGACAACCTGGAAATCGCCCCCAACCTGTGGGCGGGCGTCGGCCTGGTGCGCGGCGGTGCCGGCACTGCGTTGGTGGGCAACCCGCAACAAGTCGCCGAGCGCATCAAGGAATACGCGGACTTGGGGATCGAGAGTTTCATCTTCTCCGGCTATCCGCACCTGGAAGAGGCGTATCGCTTCGCCGAACTGGTGTTCCCGCTGCTACCGGAACCCTACGCCAGCCTGGCCGGACGTGGCGTCACCAACCTCACTGGCCCCTTTGGCGAAATGATTGCCAACGATGTACTGCCAACGACAAAGGCCTGAACCGCTGCTCTTCTGTAGGAGCCGGCTTGTTGTGGTGAGTAGGGCTTGTCCCCCGACGGGTTCGCCGCCGATGCAAGGGGGCTGCTTCGCAGCCCAGCGCAGGGCAAGCCTGCTCACCACAGCAAGCCAGCTCCTACAAGGAAAATAGAGGAAACCCCGTGACAGCCAAACCCCACAGCGTCCTGCCCTCCCCCTTGCAGACCGCCAAACTGCTGGCCGCCGAATTCGCCCTCACCGCCGTCGAGCGCGACGAGCGCGGCGGCACGCCCAAAGCCGAACGTGACGCCCTGCGCCACAGCGGCCTGCTGGCCCTGAGCATCCCCACCCAATACGGCGGCCTCGGCGCACGCTGGAGCGAAACCCTGGGCATCGTGCGCGAATTCGCCAAGGTCGACAGCTCCATCGCCCATGTCTTCGGCTTCCACCACCTGATGCTTGCCACCGTGCGCCTGTTTGCGCGCCCGGACCAATGGCAACCCTGGTTCGAACAGACCGCGCGCAAAAACTGGTTCTGGGGCAACGCCCTCAACCCGCTGGACACCCGCACGGTGGTCAAGGATTTCGGCGGCTGGCGCGAGTTCTCCGGCAAAAAGAGCTTCTGCTCCGGCGCCAGCGACTCGGAAATGCTGATCGCCTCGGCAGTGGACGAAACCGCCGGCGGCAAGCTGCTGATCGCCGCAATCCCGAGCGGGCGCAGCGGCATCACCTTGCACAACGACTGGAACAATATCGGCCAGCGCCAGACCGACAGCGGCAGCGCCAGCTTCGAACGGGTGCGTGTTGAAGAATCCGAATTGCTGCTCGATCCCGGCCCACTGAGTACGCCCTTTGCCTGCCTGCGCCCGCTGATCGCCCAGTTGACCTTCACGCATATGTTTCTCGGCATTGCCGAAGGTGCCTTCGAAGAAGCGCGCAACTACACCCTGACCGAAACCCGCGCCTGGCATAAGTCTTCGGCTGAAGACGTGCGCCAAGACCCTTACGTGCTGCATCACTACGGTGAGTTCTGGGTCGCCCTGGAAGGTATCCGCCTGCTGGTGGAGCACGCCGCAGAGTTGCTCGACCAAGCCTGGGCCAAGGGCCCGAACCTCAGCGAAACCGAGCGCGGCCAGCTAGCCATTGCCATCGCCACCGCCAAAGTCGCCGCCACCCGTCAGGGTCTGGACTTGTGCAGTCGGTTGTTCGAAGTCACTGGCGCGCGCTCCACCCACGCCTCGCTACGGCTGGACCGCCACTGGCGCAACCTGCGTACGCAGACCCTGCACGATCCGGTGGACTACAAACTTCACGAACTGGGGGATTGGGCGTTGAACCAATCCCTGCCAATTCCTACGTTCTATTCCTAAGAGAGGTGCCCATGCAGCTGTTGACCCTACCGCCCTCGCCCGCACTCGCGACGTCGATCCGCGCCACGGCCCAGGTCTTCGAAGATCCGAAATCCCAGGCATTGCTCGACCATATCCAGCAAGTGGCGCCGAGCGAAGCCAGCGTGCTGATCATCGGCGAGACCGGCACCGGTAAAGAGCTGGTGGCGCGCCACATCCATAACCTCAGCGCGCGGCGCAACCGACCGTTTGTGGCGGTGAACTGCGGGGCATTCTCCGAATCCCTGGTGGAAGCCGAGCTGTTCGGCCATGAAAAAGGCGCCTTCACCGGCGCCCTCAGTGCCAAGGCCGGTTGGTTTGAAGAGGCAGACGGCGGCACCCTGTTCCTGGATGAGATCGGCGATTTGCCGATGGCAATCCAAGTGAAGCTGCTGCGCGTGCTACAAGAGCGTGAAGTCGTACGCCTGGGTTCGCGTAAGAGCATTCCGATTGATGTGCGCGTATTGGCCGCGACCAACGTGCAACTGGAAAAGGCCATCAACGCCGGGCATTTCCGTGAAGACCTCTATTATCGCCTCGACGTGGTCAGCCTGGAACTCAGCCCGTTGCGCGAGCGCCCCGGCGATATCCTGCCGCTGACCCGGCACTTCATCGAAGCCTACAGCCAGCGCCTGGGCTACGGCCCGATCACGATCAGTCGTGAGGCCGAGCACAAACTCAAGAGCTACAGCTGGCCCGGCAACATCCGCGAGCTGGAGAACGTGATTCACCATACCTTGTTGATCTGCCGTAACGGCGTGATCGAACGGGACGACCTGCGCCTGTCGAACATGCGCATCGAACGCCAGGACGACAGCCAGCACAGCACCGACAATAGCGCCGAAGCCTTGCTCGCGCGCGCCTTCCAGAAGCTGTTCGAAGAACAGGCCGGCGCCCTGCACGAAAAGGTCGAGGACGCCCTGCTACGTGCCGCCTATCGCTTCAGCCATTACAACCAGGTACACACCGCCAACCTGTTGGGCTTGAGCCGCAACGTCACACGCACGCGCCTGATCAAGATCGGCGAGCTGGCGGTGAACAAGCGCCGACCCGGTGAAAACGTGCAAGGCGAGCGCATGCTGCATTTATCCATTTAGGCGGCAGTGCAGCGCGTTGTCATGGCTGCGCTCGAAACTGCGCAGCACCTGGAACGAACCGAAGGTGACCGCCGTGGCCTGATGGGCGCGGATCAGCGTCCAGAAGTCTTCCTCGCCATGCTCAAAGCACTGGAAAGCCGCCTCGCCGTCTTCACGCGAGCGCCATTGCAGGTAGTTGAGCACCCGCCGTCCGTCATCACTGACCTGCACACTTGCATTGATAAAGCCGCCGTGGCCCTGGGCCAGGCGTTCGCTTTGGGTGGTCAAGGCCGCCACCAGGGCGACTTGCTGCTGGGGCTCGATCTGAAATTCAATCAATTGAGTGAAGCTGCGATTTTTCTCTGATACCTGCATGAACACTCCCCTTCCTCTGTAGGCAGAATCTTGCGATTCGATGCCACGCAGGGTAAAACCTCTAGTTAAGTCAAGGTCAAGCGTTGTCTGGGAGTTTCTTCATGCTCAACAAAGAACTTACCGTCGGCCAACTGGCCGCCCGCAGCGGCGTGGCGGTCACAGCCCTGCATTTCTATGAAACCAAGGGGCTGATCAAGAGCAATCGCAATGCTGGCAACCAGCGGCGCTATCCGCGGGATGTGCTGCGGCGCGTGGTGGTGATCAAGATTGCCCAGCGTTTGGGCATACCACTGGCAACGATCGGCGAGGCGTTGCAGGCCTTGCCGGATGGGCGTACGCCCACGGCGCAGGATTGGGATCGTTTGTCCGCGCTGTGGCGGGAAGACCTGGATGAGCGCATCAATAAACTGATGCTGCTGCGGGACAAGCTCAATGGCTGTATTGGGTGCGGGTGCCTGTCGATGGAGGCGTGTCCGTTGCGTAATCAGGATGATCAGCTGGGTGAGCGTGGGCCGGGGGCTCAATTGCTGGAACCCACCCCAACCGCATGACCTGCAAACCCAATCATTGCCGGCGATGGCGGTCATGAGGACGCTATGGCCGGCAAGCCGGGCTCCTGCAGGAATGTGTGTTTAATTCTTAGAAACCAGGGGCAATCTGGCCTTTGTAACGGGTCAGGATGAACTGGCGCACCTCATCGGAATTCAACACCTTGGCCAGTTTCTGGATGCGCGGGTCGTTGATGTTATCCGGCCGCGCCACCAGGTACTCGACGTACAGCGACTTGCCCTTCTCCACGATCAACGCGCTGTTGGTATCGATCCCCGCTTCCAGGGCGTAGTTGGCAAACACAAACGCCAAATCCACCTGGCTCACCGAACGGGCCAGCAAGGCGCCTTCCAGTTCGCGAATCTTCAAGTGCTTGGGGTTATCCGCAATATCGCGCGGCGTGCTCAGGGTGTTGCTCGGGTCTTTGAGCTTGATCAGGCCCGCCTCATCCAGCAGCACCAGGGCGCGGCCAGTGTTGACCGGGTCGTTGGGGATCGACACCGTGGCACCGTCCTTCAGCTCCGCGATGTTTTTGATCTTGGTCGAATACGCGCCAAAGGGTTCGATATGCACACCCACCACCGGCACCAGGTCGGTGTGACGGGTTTTGTTGTAATCATCGAGGAACGGGCGGTATTGGTAATAGTTGGCGTCGATGTTCTTCAACGACAGTTGTTGATTGGGCTGGATGAAGTCGGTGAAGACTTTGATCTGTAAGTCCACGCCCTCCTTGGCCAGCACCGGTTTGACGAACTCGAGGATTTCCGCATGGGGCACTGGGGTCGCACCGACTACCAGCTTTTCATTGGCAACGGCATTCAACGACAGGACAGCGGCCAAAATGGCCAGGGACTTTTTCATACATGCTCCGAAGGCAGTTGTTATAGGAATCAACGGCGGCTGTAACGCGCCACCAAACGGTCACCGGTCATCTGCAGCGCCTGCACCAGCACCAACAGCAGCACCACGGTGACCACCATTACGTCGGTCTGAAAACGCTGGTAGCCATAGCGAATCGCCAAGTCACCCAAACCACCGCCACCGATCACGCCGGCCATGGCGGTGTAGTCCACCAGCACAATCGCGGTCACGGTCACTGCCGCCAGCAGCCCGCCTCGGGCCTCCGGCAGCAGGGTGTGGCGGATTACCTGCCAGGTGCTGGCGCCCATGGACTGGGTGGCCTCGACCACGCCGCGATCCACCTCGCGCAGCGCGGTTTCCACCAGCCGCGCAAAGAACGGCGTACAGCCCACCACCAGCGGCGGGATGGTGCCCGGCACGCCGAGGGAGGTGCCCACCAGCAAGGTAGTCAGCGGGATCAACACGATCAGCAGGATGATGAACGGCAGCGAACGCAGCACATTGACCACCACCGACAACAACCGATACACCACCAGCGCCTCGTGCAACTGGCGCTTGCCGGTGAGAAACAGCAGCACGCCCAGAGGCAGCCCCAGCAGCACGGTAAAACCCAGCGCAGCGGCAAGCATGCTCAGGGTTTCCAGGCAGGCCTGGCCGATGTCGGCCCAGTAGATGTTCTTGAACAGTTCGGCCATGGATCACGACCAGTCATGGCGCGGCGGCTTGGCGCCGTTGAGCAACCAATTGCCCACCACGTGGTACTTCCAGCGCACCGGGTCGTGCAAGGTGTGGACCCGCGCGTTGCGCCAGTGACGGTCGAAGTTGTGCTTCTTCAAGGTGGAACGAGTGCCACCCAGTTCGAACAGTTTGTTGCTGGCTTCAATCGCGACTTCAGTGGTCAGCACTTTGGCGCGGGCGACGGCCAGAGACGCGTGGGCGACGTTGTCTTCATCTGGGGCCGGGCGCGCGGCGTCCAGGGCAAAGCCGGCGCGGTCGAGCAAGGCTTCGGCGGCTTCCAGGCGAATATCCAGGGCACCGACCTGAATGATGGTGAGTGGATCCTCACTGGCTTTTTCCACCGCGGCGTCGATCCATGGCCGGGCGAATTGCTGCACGAACTGCACCGTGTCACGCAGCGCGGCGCGGGCAATGCCAGCGTCGATGGCGGCAGTGGTCAATTGTGCGAAAGGCCCGGCCAACGTTGGGGAATCGTAGGATTTATGCGTGGGAAACAGATTGAACGCCGGCACCCGCAGATCCTGTGCCAGCACCGTCCCGCTGGAAGTGGTGCGTTGGCCCATGCTGTCCCAATCGTCAACCACCACCAGCCCTTCGGTGCCACGCGGCACAAAGGCCAACTGGGCATTTTGCTGTTCATCCAGCGCCAGCACCGCCAGCCAATGGGCGTACAGCGAACCGGTGCAATAGCCCTTGCGCCCGTTGATCACATAGCCGTCGCCTTCGCGGCGAATAGTGGCCTGGATGTCCTGCACGTGCTTGCCGCCGGTTTCCGACAGCGCATTGGCAAACCGGTGACCTTGCAACGCCAGGCCAAAGAAGTGTGCCTGTTGCTCGGGCGTACCTTGCAGGCGGATATCTTCCAGCAGGCAGTAGTGGTTCTGCGGGATCTGCCCCAATGACGGGTCGGCCGACGAAATAATCGCGATCACCTGGGCCAGCACCGCGTAAGACACCTGCGCCCCGCCGAACGCGCGCGGCACACTGATGCCCCACAGGCCGCTGTTGGAATACAGGTCCACCACCTCGGCGGGCACCTGGCGAGTGCGATCGCGCTCGGCGTCCTGTTCCAGGAGGACGGCGGCGACGCGGTGGGCGACGGCAATCGCCTCGGCTGCATCGCGGATCAATGCGGCATGGGGCGTGTGGATCGGGTAATCGGCAGACACAGGCAGTACAGACATACAACGCTCTCGGGCGAATGGTTTGCCAGAGGTATTGCAGCTTCTGTGCCGGGTCCAAAACCGCTGGTTTGGCCTTAAAAACCCGCCCGGGTCCGCTTATGGCGCAGCAAACTGCCTGCTCGCTGTTGCCTGGCAGACACCTCGTCGGCTGCCTGCAGGCCCCGCCATACGTGGCCTATAGTGAAAAGACCGTGCCTCCACAACCACAACAACCCAAGGAGAACGAAATGAGCGTTAAACCCATTCCCGAGGGTTTCCACAGCGTCACGCCCTACCTGGGCGTCGAAAAAGCTGCCGAAGCCATCGAGTTCTACAAGAAAGCCTTTGGCGCCATCGAAGCCATGCGCCTGGACATGCCCGACGGTAGAGTCGGCCACGCCGAGCTGCGCATCGGTGACTCGCCGATCATGCTGGGTTCTCCCTGCGATGAAAGTGCGTTTTGCAGCCCGCGTGATGGCCACACCAGCGTCGGTTTGCATGTGTATGTCAATGACGTCGACGCGCAATACAAACAAGCCATCGCAGCCGGTGGCACACCGATCTCCGAACCCAAGGACCAGTTCTACGGCGATCGCTCCGGCACGCTGAAGGATCCATTCGGCCATGTGTGGTTCCTGGCCACCCACAAGGAAGACCTGACTGAAGCGCAGATTCGCCAGCGCGCGATGGAGATGTTTAAGCAAGCCTGAGCCTTTGTAGGAGCGAGCTTGCTCGCGAAAAACGCCATGACAATGCCTACGTTCAGGAGGCCGGCGTTATCGTTAACCTTCTTCGCGAGCAAGCTCGCTCCTACATCACACTTCATGAACAACCCCTCCACGTTTTCGCCCTTGCCCCGAACGCCGCGTGATTCCAGGATGCAGGCACTCATCACAAGGAGTCATTCCATGTTCGCCGGATTCCAAAAAGACAGCTGCCACGTCAACGGCGTGGACATCAGCTACCGCAAAGGCGGTACAGGTCCCGGTCTGCTCCTGCTGCACGGGCACCCGCAAACCCACGTCATCTGGCACAAAATCGCCGAGCAACTGGCCGAGCACTTCACCGTGGTCGCGGCCGACCTGCGCGGTTATGGCGACAGCAGCAAGCCGCCGGCCAGTGACCACCACACCAACTACTCAAAACGCGAAATGGCGCGGGACGGCGTTGAACTCATGAAAGCCCTGGGCTTTGAGCAGTTCTCGGTGCTGGCCCATGACCGTGGTGCCCGCGTGGCCCATCGCCTGGCCCTGGACCACCCGACCGCCGTGCAACGCATGGTGCTGCTGGACATCGCCCCTACCCTGGCAATGTATGCGCAAACCGACGAAGCCTTCGCCCGTGCCTACTGGCACTGGTTCTTCCTGATCCGCCCGGCACCGTTGCCGGAAGCCTTGATCGAGGGCAACCCGCAGCTGTACCTGCGCAGCGTGATGGGCAGTCGCAGTGCCGGGCTCAAGCCATTCACCGACGAGGCCTTTGCTGAATACCTGCGCTGCCTGAAACTGCCGGGCGCCGCCACCGGCATCTGCGAAGACTACCGGGCTGCCGCCGGCATCGACCTTGAGCATGACCAGGCGGATATCGACGCCGGCAAACACCTGAACTTGCCGTTGCTGGTGATGTGGGGCGCCGAAGGCACCGTCGGCCGCTGTTTCGAGCCGCTCAAGGAATGGCAGAAAGTCGCCACCGACGTGCGCGGCAAGGCCCTGCCGGCCGGCCATTACATTGCCGAAGAGGCTCCCGAATTGTTGCTGGGCGAAGTCCTGACCTTCCTTCGCTGACCCCCTGATTCACTCCCCCACGCAGGCACGCCAACGCCTGCGACGGGGTCTGCTTGCCCAAAAAAGACTGCGAGATAATAACAATGACAATCAGAAAACTGCTGGGAACCCTGTATATCCAGGTGCTCATCGCGATCGCGCTAGGCGTGTTGATCGGCCATCAATGGCCGCAGATCGGCATCGACCTCAAGCCCTTGGGCGACGGTTTCATCAAGCTGATCAAGATGATCATCGGCCCGATCATCTTCTGCACGGTGGTCTCCGGCATCACCAGCATGCACGACGTAAAACAGGTCGGCCGCGTCGGCGGCAAGGCGCTGCTGTACTTCGAAGTCGTCTCGACCATTGCCCTGTTGATCGGCATTCTCGCCGCGCACCTGCTGCATCCGGGCGTCGGCTTCAATATTGACGTGAAGACCCTCGACAGCTCGGCCATCGCCGGTTTTGTCGGCCAGGCCGAACATGGAGAAGGCATCGTCGGGTTCCTGTTGCATGTGATCCCCGCAACGTTTTTCGATGCGTTCTCCAAGGGTGAAATCCTGCCGGTGCTGTTCGTTTCCGTGCTGTTTGGCGTCGGCCTGGTGATGGTCGGAGAAAAGGGCCGGCCGCTGGTGGGTGTAATCAACCAGGCCAGCGAAGTGTTTTTCCGCATCGTCGGCATCATCAGCAGGGTCGCGCCGATCGGGGCCTTTGGCGCGATTGCGTTCACCATCGGCAAATACGGCGTCGGTTCGTTGCTGCCGCTGTTGAAACTGGTGGGCACCTTCTATGTCACGGCGTTTTTCTTTATTGCCGTGGTGCTGGGCAGCATCGCCCGCTATGCCGGGTTCAGCATTTTCAAGTTGATGGGCTACATCAAGTCGGAGCTGTTGATCGTGCTCGGTACCAGCTCGTCGGAGTCGGCATTGCCGCAGCTGATCCAGAAACTCGAAAGCCTGGGCGCCTCCAAGGGCGTGGTGGGCATCGTGGTGCCGACCGGCTACACCTTCAATCTGGACGGCACCAACATCTATATGACCCTGGCGGTGTTGTTCCTGGCCCAGGCCACCAATATCCACTTGCCGCTGGAACAGCAGTTGACGCTGCTGGCGGTGGCCATGCTGACGTCCAAGGGCGCCGGGGCGGTGGTCGGCGCGGGGTTTGTCGCATTGGCGGCAAGTTTGGCGGTGGTGCCGACCGTGCCGGTGGCAGCGATGGTGTTGATTCTCGGCGTTGATCGCTTCATGGCTGAATGCCGCTCGCTGACCAATATCATCGGCAATGCCGTGGCCGCGCTGGTGGTGGCAGCCTGGGAAGGTGAACTGGACCGCGAAAAAATGGCGCCTATCGCGCTCAAGCACGGCCGACATGCCCGCGCGGCCACCCAAGCGAAGATCGCTGCCGAGTAACCCAAGAGGGCCGGGTGTGCCGGAAGGCATACCGATCCGGTGCTATTCTGGCGGCTCATGCCGCCAGCCCTGTTTCTGATGACAAATAAGAAAGATACCGTGCCCCTACCCGAAGACCTGCGGGTGTTCCTGACCGTTATCCGCAAGGCCGGCTTCGCAGCGGCCGCCGATGAACTGGGCTTGTCGCCGGCCTATGTCAGCAAGCGCATCCAGATCCTCGAAACCACCCTGGCCACCCGCCTGTTGCACCGCACCAGCCGGCGCATCGCCCTGACTGAAGACGGCGAGCGGGTGCAGCGCTGGGCTGTGCGTATCCTGGAAGACTTCCAGCAACTTTCCGATGAACTCTCCGACGCACACGACAGCCCCCGTGGCCGTCTGCACCTGTGCAGCAGCTTTGGTTTCGGCCGCAACCATGTGGCGCCGGCCCTGTCGCTGCTGGCGGAACAGTATCCGGACCTGGAAATCCGCCTGGACCTGTTCGACCGCGTGGTAGACATCGTCAGCGAAGGCTTCGATTTGGAGATCCGCGTGGGCGACGACATTCCTGGCCAGCACATTGGCCGCCGACTGGTGAGCAACCGCCGCGTACTGTGCGCAGCGCCGGCTTATCTGCAGCGGCGCGGAACACCGCAACAGTTGAGTGACCTGGAGCAGCACGACTGCCTGGTGCTCAAGGAGCGCGATAACGCGTTTGGCATCTGGAACCTGGAACACAACGGCGCCCAGGAAAGCGTGCGCGTGCGCGGGCCGTTGTCGTCGAACAATGGCGAGATTGTGTTGCAGTGGGCGTTGGATGGGCGCGGGGTGTTGCTGCGCTCGATGTGGGATGTGAAGCCGTTACTGGAACAAGGCAAGCTGGTGCAGGTGCTGCACGGTTATACCCAGAGCGCCAACGTGTGGGCGGTGTACCCGACACGGTTGGCGTATTCCGGAAAGCTGCGCGCCTGCGTGGAGTTTTTGCAGGAGCATTTCAAAGGGCTCTCGATTTAGCTCAGCCAGGGATTGGCTGCCAGGTGCCGGTGCTCGAAAGCCTTGATCTGTTCACTGCGTTGCAAGGTACTGCCGATGGCATCCAGGCCCAGCAACAGCGCGGTTTTGCGCAGGTTATCGATCTGGAAAGGGATCACCTGGCCATCCGCCAAGCGAATTTCCTGGGCTTCAAGGTCCACGCTGATCTGCGCCTGATCTGCCTGGCTCACAGCCTTGCCCAGTCTCTGCAACACCGACTCGTCCAAAGTGATCAACAACACCCCGTTGCGCTGGCAGTTGTCATAGAAAATCCCGGCAAAGCTGCTACCGATCAACGCGCGGATGCCCATTTGCTTCAAGCCCCATACCGCATGTTCACGGCTGGAACCGCAGCCGAAATTCGGCCCCACCACCATGAAACTCGCGCCCTGCCAGGCCGGTTGGTTCAGCACGAAGTCGGGGTTGAGCTCGCCGGACGGCAAGAAGCGCAAGTCGAAGAACAGCCCGCGGTCCAGGCCGCTACGGTCGATGCCCTTGAGGAATTGCTTGGGCATGATCACGTCGGTGTCGATGTTGGCCGCCAGCATCGGCGCGGCCTTGCCGGTGACCAGGGTGAAGGGCTGCAGGCTCATGGGCGCGCTCCAAAGTGGCGGATATCAGTCAGGTGGCCGCTGATGGCAGCGGCGGCGACCATCGCCGGGCTCATCAGGTGCGTGCGTGCGCCCGCGCCCTGGCGACCTTCGAAGTTGCGGTTGGTGCTGGAGGCGCAGCGGTCGCCGGGGGACAGCACGTCGTCGTTCATGGCCAGGCACATCGAGCAGCCCGACTGGCGCCATTCAAAGCCAGCGTCGATGAAAATCGCCGCCAGCCCTTCGGCCTCGGCCTGGTCACGGACTTCGGTGGAGCCGGGCACGATCATCGCGCGGACGTGGCCGGCCACGTGTTTGCCACGCACCACGCTGGCGGCGTCGCGCAGGTCTTCGATACGGGCGTTGGTGCAAGAGCCGATGAAGGCGTGGCTGATGACAATCTCGCTCAGCGGCATGCCGGCTTCCAGGCCCATATAGTTGAGGGCACGGCGCATGTCTTGGCGCAGGATCAGGTCGCTGACGTCCTGCGGGTCGGGCACGCGGGCTCCGATGGGCGCGGCCTGGTCGGGGCTGGTGCCCCAAGTGACCATGGGTTCCAGGGTGGTGGCGTCGAGTTGCACCTCCCGGTCGAACACCGCGTCGTCATCGGTGTGGAGTTTTCGCCACTCCAACAGCGCTTTTTCCCACAGCTCGCCTTGAGGTGCGCGTGGTTTGCCCTTGAGGTAGGCGAAGACTTTCTCGTCCGGCGCCATGAAGGCGCCACGAGCGCCCGCTTCCACCGCCATGTTACAGATGGTCATGCGCGCCTCGACGCTCAGCGCGTCGATGGTGGAGCCGCGAAATTCAATGGCGTAGCCCGTTGCGCCGGACGCGCCGATCTTGCCGATCAGCGCCATGATCACATCTTTTGAGGTCAAACCCGGCGCCAGGTCACCGTCTACGGTCACGCGCATAGTTTTCAGACGTTTGTAGACCAGGGTCTGGGAAGCCAGCAGGTGTTCGATTTCCGAGGTGCCGATGCCAAAACCAAAGGCCCCGAGGGCGCCGTAGGTGGTGGTGTGGCTGTCTCCGGCGGCAATCACCATGCCGGGCAGGATAAAACCCTGTTCCGGGGCGATCACGTGCTCGATGCCCTGGCGCTTGTCGAGGATGTCCAGCAGCTCGATGCCGAAGTCCCGGCAGTTCTCCGCCAGGTACGACACTTGCCGCGCGCCGCCTGCATCCGGCATCGCCGCGATGCGCTGGGGCGTGGTGGGGTTCACATGGTCGACCACGGCCAACGCCGTGCCCGGACGCCACACCGTGCGCCCAGCCTCGCGCAAGCCGCTGAAGGCCTGGGGACTGGTGTATTCGTTGATCACCTGGCGGTCTATATAGAGCAGGACATGGCCCTGGTCATCCAGGGGGCACACCGTGTGGGAGTCGATGTGTTTGTCGTAGAGGGTTCTGGCAGTCATTTCTTGGGCTCACTCAACGGTATAAGCCCATCCTACGCAGCGCCTCGGCCCCATCAATGCCGCTTGGGTGATGGCTTGGAACATGTTTCGTGTTCGATCAAGGCGTTTAAGCGGCCTGAATGTGAACCTGAAACATTTTCTTTCATATCCGGGTTAGGGATTTCTCATTCTCATCCGTCTTAACTTAGATACAGCCTGTCGCGTCAGCAAAAGCTACGACTGGCCTTTTCCGGGCCTTCACTGCCCCCCTCCGATCAAGACCCTCATTCACATGTCGAAGAAGTCACGCTCCAAACTCTGGTTTCTCGTGCATAGCTGGTTGGCCTTGCCCATCTGGTTCTTTGTACTGATCGTCTGCGTCACCGGCACCCTGGCGGTGGTCAGCCAGGAGATCGTCTGGCTGGCCAACCCGGATATCCGCGCGAGCAAGCCGACGGACGACGCCGAACCGCTGAGCTATGACCAGGTGATCGCCGCGATCAAGCGCGAAGAACCTCAGGTGTTCGTCCAGTCGATCAGCCACCCCGACGAGTCCCATTTCGCCCTCAGCGTCGACCTCAGCTACCCCGACGGGCGCTCCGTCGAGGTCTACGTCAACCCCTACACCGGTGCGATCCAGGGCATCAGCCCGTCGTTCAACTTCCAGGCCTTTACCCGCGCCCTGCACGGCTGGTGGCTGGTGCCGTTCACCAATGGCTACAGCTGGGGCTGGTATCTGGTCTCGGCACTGGGTATTCCGCTGCTGGCATCGCTGGTCACCGGGCTGGTGGTGTACAAGCGTTTCTGGAAAGGATTCCTACGCCCTACCCTGCGTATTCGCCATGGTGCGCGGATCTTCTGGGGCGACTTCCACCGCTTGAGCGGTATCTGGTCGATCTGGTTCATCGCAGTGATCTCCGTCACCGGCATCTGGTTCCTGATCCGGGCGATCCTGGGGGATAACCAGATCTCGATTTCCACCGAGCCGGTCATCCCGGTGATTGCACGGGAAAAAGTGCCGATGTCGGCACCCGGCGTGCCGGCTCCCATGATTCCTGTGGACGAGGCGATCAAGATCGCCACACAGCGCATTCCTGGCCTGGAGGCGAGCTTCATCAGCCTGCCGCTCAATGCCTATAGCCACCTGCAGATCGGCGGGCGCGGCTGGTATCCGCTGATGTTCCAGACCGCGCAGATCAACCCCTATGACGGCGAAGTCGCGGCGGCGCACTTGCTGTCCGACCGCTCGAAGCTGGAGTTCGTCACCGAATCCATGCGCCCGCTGCACACCGGCGACTTTGGTGGGATCTGGATCAAGCTGATCTGGGCATTCTTTGGCCTGATCATGAGCATGATGGTGTTGAGCGGCCTGCTGATCTGGACCAAGCGCACCGCCCTGGCCACCCTCAATGCCCTCAAGCGTGAAGCCAAGACCCAACACAAGCCGGCGGCCGCCCCCGCCAGGCAGGCTGAAACCTCGGAGGTCACCCCATGAGCAAGGTCGCTGCTGCTAAACCTTCGGCGCTGCGGGCCTTCTGGCTGAAATGGCGCTTCCACATCAATGTGCTGCTGTTGCTGATCCCCCTGGGCTTCATGCCCAAGTACTTCGCTGACGCGGCGCTGTTTCGTGGCGACACCGGCATCGGCGAGCGAGTGGCCGGTGAGGTGCAGGTCGGGCCCTGGAGCCTGACCCTGGCGGAGTTCCGCAATGAAGGCCCGCGCCCCGACCCAGCCGGGCCGATGAAGTTCTTCAATGCCGCCCTGTGCGACACCTGTGCCGAACAGGTCAAGGCCACCTACCTGCGCATCGGCAAGCCGCGCAGCATGCGCGCCGCCGGGGTGATCTTCTTTGGCACGCCGTACCGCATGGGCGCCGGCCTGCCGATCCCGGAACGCACACCCGCCGACGCCGAACTGTGGGTCACCATGGAAGGCTGGGACGGCACGATGCACCAGGGTTCCATCCCGTTGAGCCAGGCCTCGCCTGCCACTATTGCCTGGCTGAACAAGCAAGGAGTTAAACCATGACTTTGATGCGCATGACCCGCGCCTGTGGCGTCCTGCTGATGTGCGCCGGTTTCAGTACCGTCGCCCTGGCCCACAACCCGATGTGTGAGTGCAAGGAAATCCCCGGCGAGCAGATCCAGTGCAAAGGCGGCTTCTCCGACGGCAGCGGCGCACCCGGCGTGACCCTCGATGTGATCGGCTACGACGAAACCATCCTGGTGCCCGGCAAGCTGGGTGAGGACTCGACCCTGACCTTCAAGAAACCGTCTGCCGAGTTCTACGTGTTGTTTGATGCAGGCCCCGGCCACGTGGTGGAAATCGACCAAGCGGATATCCAGCCGCAATGACGACCACACAGGTTGTACGCCCCGCCGGCGCCGGTCATGAAACCCTCTACGTGCTGCTGTTGTGCCTGATCATCCTCGCGGTGGCAGGCTCGGTGATCGCGCTGCACGGTGAATCCCAGGAAGTGGCGGCCGTGCCCAGCCACCAATTGGATGCGCGCCGCGACCTGAGCGCCGCCGAGCAAGGCATCTACGCCGACCTGCGGGTGACCCTGGATGAGATCCAGCTGTTGCAGCAGGAGCAAAGCGCGCTGCCCAGCCCGGCGCAACTGGCCGAAGAAGGCTTCGCGCCCTTTGCCCAGGATGCCAGTTCGGTCAGCCGTGGCGATCATCGCTGGCGATTGCTTGAGCCCTCGGCCTACCTGGGCTTGAGCCAGGCACCGGCCACCGCCGGCTCGCTGCTGATGCGCGTGCACGGTACCGAACCGGATATCTGGCTCAATCGCCAGGCCAACCTCGCCGCCCCTTCCGACCTCACTGACCAGGCGCTGATTGCGGCCGGCTGGCAGCAAGTGGTTGCGCAATTCGATGCCGGCGTCACCCGCCAGCACCGTCACTGAACGAGAAGACCGATTGCCCATGTCTATTTCATCTCCCCTGTTGCGCCTGTTGCTGGTTGGCCTGCTCAGCCTGATGCTCGCTCCATTGGCTAACGCCGAGGCTGCCAAGCGCCTGCGTATCGGTATCACCCTGCACCCTTATTACAGCTACGTGGCGAATATCGTCGGCGACAAGGCCGAAGTGGTGCCGCTGATTCCGGCCGGTTTCAACCCACATGCCTACGAGCCACGCGCCGAAGACATCAAGCGCATCGGCACCCTGGACGTGATTGTGCTCAACGGCGTCGGCCATGATGATTTTGCCGACCGCATGATCGCCACCAGCGAACGCCCGGACATCCCGGTGATCGAGGCCAACGCCAACGTACCGCTGCTGGCGGCCACCGGTAACGCCGCGCGCGGCGCGGGCAAGGTGGTCAACCCGCATACCTTCCTGTCGATCAGTGCGTCGATTGCCCAGGTCAACAACATCGCCCGCGAATTGGGCAAGCTCGACCCGGACAACGCCAAGGCCTACACCCAGAACGCCCGCGCCTACGGCAAGCGCCTGCGCCAGATGCGCGCTGATGCCCTCGCCAAGTTGACCAGCGCGCCCAACCCGGACCTGCGCGTGGCCACCGTGCACGCGGCCTATGACTACCTGCTGCGCGAGTTCGGCCTGGAAGTCACCGCTGTGGTCGAACCGGCCCACGGCATCGAGCCAAGCCCGAGTCAGTTGAAGAAGACTATCGATGAACTGCGCGCCCTGGACGTGAAGGTGATCTTCTCGGAGATGGATTTCCCGTCCACCTACGTCGACACCATCCAACGTGAGTCCGGGGTCAAGCTGTACCCGCTGTCGCATATTTCCTACGGCGAATACAGCGCCGAGAAGTACGAAGTCGAGATGACCGGCAACCTCAACACGGTGGTGCGAGCCATTCAGGAGTCCGGGTCATGACGGCGGCGGAACAACTGAGTGCAGTCAGCGTCGGCCCGACACTTGAGTTCGACGAGATTGCGCTAACGCTCGGTCGCACCGTGATCCTTGATGACGTGAGCTTCCAGGTACAGCCGGGCAGCATTCATGCGCTGGTCGGCCCCAACGGCGGCGGCAAAAGCTCACTGATCAAGACACTGCTGGGCCAGACACCTCATCAGGGAAGGTTGAGCCTGCACTGGCCGGCCACGCCCGGCACCATTGGCTATGTGCCCCAGGCCCTGGAGTTCGACCGGGGCTTGCCGATGACCGTGGATGATTTCATGGCGGCCATGTGCCAACGGCGTCCGGCGTTTCTGGGCCTGTCCAAGCATTACGCCGGCGCGATTGGCGATGCGCTGGAGCGCGTCGGCATGCAAGACAAACGCAAGCGGCGCATGGGCGCGCTGTCCGGCGGTGAGCGCCAGCGCGTGTTGCTGGCCCAGGGACTGATCCCGGCGCCGCAGCTGCTGGTGCTGGATGAACCGATGTCGGCGCTTGATGAAGCCGGTATCCAGGTGTTTGAGCGCCTGCTGAATGACTGGCGCCTGGCGGGAATCACCGTGCTATGGATCGAACATGACCTGGAAGCTGTGGGCCGCCTGGCCGACCGCGTCACCGGCCTCAACCGCCGCGTGCTGTTCGACGCCACGCCCAAAGAGGCGTTGACCCCGGATCGCCTGCTGAGCCTGTTCTCTACCCACCCTCGGAGCCCGGCGCAATGAGTTATGAAGCCTTTCGCTTGATGGTCCAGGGCTGGGCCTCTGCCGGTTATCTGCCGGAGGCGCTGGCCTACGGTTTTGTGGTCAACGCCCTGCTCGCCGGTCTGCTGATCGGCCCGGTACTGGGCGGCCTGGGCACGCTGGTGGTGGTCAAGCGCTTCGCGTTTTTCTCCGAAGCGGTCGGCCACGCGGCGCTGACCGGCGTGGCGGTGGGCATCCTGCTCGGTGAACCCTACACCGGCCCGTATGGCGCGCTGTTCGGCTACTGCCTGCTGTTCGGCATCCTGCTCAACTACCTGCGCAACCGCACCGGCCTGGCGCCGGATACCTTGATCGGCGTGTTCCTGTCGGTGTCCCTGGCGCTGGGTGCGAGCCTGTTGCTGATCCTGGCCGGCAAGATCAACGTGCATATCCTCGAGAACGTACTGTTTGGCTCGGTGTTGACGGTCAACGGCAACGACCTGCTGGTGCTGGCGGTAGTCGGCTCGTTGGTGATGGCCCTGGCACTGCCGTTGTACAACCGCATCATGTTGGCCAGCTTCAACCCGCAATTGGCGGCGGTACGCGGTGTAGCGGTGAAGACCCTGGACTACCTGTTCGTGATTCTGGTGACGCTGATCACCGTCGCGGCGGTCAAGGTCATCGGCGCGATCCTGGTGGGTGCGCTGCTGGTGATTCCCGCCGCTGCGGCGCGCCTGTTGAGCCAGTCGCTCAAGGGCTTCTTCTGGATCTCCGTCGCGATTGCCACCATCAGCACCCTGTGCGGGATCCTGCTGCCGATCATCTTCGACCTGCCCGTGCCGTCCGGCGCCGCGATCATCCTGGTCGCCGGTATCGCCTTCGCCCTGGCCGCCATCGCGCGCGGCACGGTGCCCAGCCTTAAAGGGAATCTTGGATAATGCGCTCCGTTCTTTCTCCCCTGGCCCTGGCCATCGCTTGTTTGTTCACCACGCCGTTGATGGCGGCTGAAGCGGCCAAACCGGCTGCCCACGCGGCAAAGCCGGTCAAAGTGCTGGCCTCGTTGCCGATCACCTACGGCCTGGCTGAAGTGCTGCTCAAAGGCACCGACGTGCAGCTTGAACGCGCCGCGCCGGCCAATCTGCCCGGTTCGCGACAAGTGTCCTACTTCACCGGCCGTGGCGCCCCCGCCCTGAATAAGTTGGCGCTGGATGCCGACGCCGCCATCGGCCTGCGTTCGCTGTGGGCCGACGACCCGCTGTACCCGGTGGCGCGGCGCAGCAATATCCGCATCGTCGAAGTCGATGCTGCACGCCCGGTGGACGGCGGTCTGCCTGGCATCGCGGTGCAGCCGGGCGTCACCGATGGTTTGAACAGCCAGCCGTGGCAATCGAGCAACAACATGGGGCGCATGGCCGATGTGCTGGCCGCCGACCTAAGCCGCCTCGCCCCCACCGCCAAGCCGAAGATCGACGCCAACCTCGCCGCCCTCAAACAGCGCCTGCTCAAGCTCACCGCCGACAGCGAAGCACGACTGGCCAAGGCGGATAACCTGAGCGTGGTCAGCTTGAGTGATCACTTCGCGTACTTGGTCAGCAGTTTGAACCTGGAAGTGCTCAGCACCGATGCACGGCCCGACGCGGATTGGACGCCTGAGGCGTTGCAGAAACTGAGTGCCGATTTGAAGGACAATGAGGTCGCGGTGGTGCTGCATCATCGGCAGCCGAGTGAGGCGGTGAAGGCGGCTATTACTGCCGGTGATTCGAAGCTGTTGGTGTTGAATGTGGACGGTGCCGAGCCGGTGACAGAGCTGGAAACCAATGTGGATCAGGTGATCAAGGCGCTGACCCCGTAACATCCACACCGACATGAATGGCATCATGCCGCCAGAACTCCAGGTCGCAATCGATCAACCGCTGGTGCTGGTCATAATTGACCCGGGCGATCCGCAAGCCCGGGCTGCCCACCGACACGCGCAACGCGGCGGCGGCTTCCACTGGCAGTGAGGTCGGCACGATTTCAAAGCGCACGCGCCCGTAGTGCAGGTCGTATTTGCGCGCATACAACTCTGTCATCGACTGATTCAAATCACACGCCAGGATCCCGGGAAAATACTGCGGGTTCAGGTAGTGCTCCACATACAGCACCAAGCGCCCATCGATCCGCCGGCCCCGGCAGATCTGGATCACACTGGACAGCGCCGGCAACTGCAACCACGCACACACCGCCGCCGATGCCGGCTGCAACCGCGCCGAAATCACTTCGGTGGACGCCACGCGCCCCTGGTCGCTGACCATGGCGTGAAAGTGGCTGCGTTGCATCAGGTTGTAGGCCAGCCGTGGCGGCGAGACAAACCAGCCGCGCCGCTCCTCGCGATAGATCTGGCCTTGGGCTTCCAGTTGTAACAAGGCTTCCCGCACCGTAATCCGGGTGGTACCAAACAACTCGCTGAGCTTGCGCTCGGCGGGCAGTTTGCTGGCAGGCGGCAACAAACCGTGGTCGATCTGCTCTTGCAGCGCCAGGCCAATGGATGTCACCGCCTTGATTGCCTCATCACGCATCAACGTTACCTATCTGGACTAGACCAGCACCGTTCGGGTGCATAAACCGCGCTGCATTTGGGCTGTTGCGGTTGCACGCCAGCCTAGGCATTGCAGATGACCGACAGATGACAGTCCGCGTCGATCCCCCGCAGAACACCCTGCAATACATCGGCCAAGTCCAATCAATGCGGGCACTTGGACATGGTCTACGCTCATCCTGAACTTAGCGACATCTAAGCTTTGAAAACGACATCGACATGAAACTGTCATCCATCGCGTCTAGATTGGCTCAGGTATTGCTCTGACCTAGACCAACAACACAGCAGAAAAAACCGCCGCGTTGAAAACGCCCAAAGGAGCTTCGGATGAAACAGCTTTTCCTGGCATCACTGTTAGGCTCGACCATTGCCATGTGCACCGCCGCCATGGCCGCTGATACCGATCTAAAAACCCTGGAAGCTGCCGCAAAGGCAGAAGGCGCTGTAAACAGCGTCGGCATGCCCGATGACTGGGCCAACTGGAAAGGCACCTGGGAAGACCTGGCCAAGACCTACGGCCTCAAGCACATCGACACCGACATGAGCTCGGCCCAGGAAATCGCCAAGTTCAAGGCTGAGAAAGACAACGCCAGCGCCGACATCGGCGACGTGGGCGCAGCGTTCGGTCCGATCGCGGTGAAGCAGGAAGTCACCCAACCATACAAACCGTCCACCTGGGCCCAGGTTCCGGATTGGGCTAAAGACAAAGATGGTCATTGGGCCTTGGCCTACACCGGCACCATCGCGTTTATCGTCAACAAGAAGCTGCTGCACGGTTCTGAAGTGCCAACCAGTTGGGCGGACCTGCAGAACGGCAAGTACAAGGTCTCCATCGGTGACGTGAGCACCGCGGCACAAGCAGCCAACGGTGTACTGGCAGCGGCCATTGCCAATAAAGGCGACGAAAAGAACATCGCTCCCGGCCTGCTGTTCTTCACCAAGATCGCCCAGCAAGGCCGTCTTTCGCTGTCCAACCCGACCATCGCCACCATGGAAAAAGGCGAAGTCGAAGTGGGCGTGGTCTGGGACTTCAACGGCCTGAGCTACAAGGCCAAGATGGCCAACCCGGATGACTACGTGGTGTTGATCCCATCGGACGGCTCGGTGAAATCCGGCTACACCACCATCATCAACAAATACGCCAAGCACCCTAACGCCGCCAAGCTGACCCGCGAATACATCTTCAGCGACGCCGGCCAGCTCAACCTGGCGAAAGGCAATGCGCGCCCGATTCGCGCTGAAACCGACCTGAAACTGCCGGCCGACATCGCCAAGAACCTGATCCCGGGCGAGCAGTACACCAAGGCCAACCCGCAGCCGATCAAGGATGCGGATGCCTGGGAAGCCACGTCCAAGAAGCTGCCTCAGTTGTGGAACGAGCAGGTCATCGTAGAGATGAAGTAATCGAAGCAAACCTCTGTAGGAGCCGGCTTGCCGGCGATCGCGGTCGAACATTCAACCTGTATGTTGACTGATACACCATCATCGCCGGCAAGCCGGCTCCTACCGATCTGATACCACCTGATCCAAGCCCATCTGTTGCGGAGCGCCAGCCCCCATGAAGCACACTGTCATCCTTGTCGTGCTCGACGGCCTGAACTTCGAGGTTGCCCGACACGCCATGGGGCACTTGCAGGCCTACATCGGCGCAGGACGCGCAGCCCTCTACAAACTGGAATGTGAACTGCCCGCCCTGTCCCGCCCGCTGTATGAATGCATCCTCACCGGCGTGCCTCCAATCCAGAGCGGCATCGTGCACAACAACGTCTCGCGCCTGTCCAACCAACGCAGCATTTTCCATTACGCCACCGACGCCGGGCTGACCACGGCAGCGGCGGCTTACCATTGGGTCAGCGAGTTGTACAACCGTACGCCCTTCCTCGCCGCCCGCGACCGTCATACCGACGACAAGTCACTGGCGATCCAGCACGGGCATTTCTACTGGAATGACCATTACCCGGACTCCCACCTGTTTGCCGACGCCGAGAGCCTGCGCCTCAAACACGCGCCGAACATCCTGGTGGTGCACCCGATGAACATCGACGACGCCGGCCACAAGCACGGCCTCGACACCCCGCAATACCGCAACAGCGCACGCTCGGCCGACATTATCCTGGCCGACTACCTGCAAGTCTGGCTCGATGCCGGTTACCAAGTGCTGGTGACCGCCGACCACGGCATGAACAACGACCGCTCCCACAACGGCCTGTTGCCGGAAGAGCGCGAAGTGCCGCTGTTCGTTCTCGGCAATGCCTTCAGCCTCGACCCCAACGCTACACCGAAACAGACCGACCTCTGCGGCACCATCTGCGAGTTGCTGGGCGTGCCCCACGACAAACCTGTCTGCCGGGAGCTGTTGAAATGATCCGTGGCAAATGGTTGGCGCTGCTGTGCCTGGTGCCCTTCGCGCTGTTCTTTATCGTGTTTGAAATTGCCCCGCTGGTGTGGGTGCTGATCAACAGCCTGCAAACGGAAGAGGCCGGTTGGGGCGTGGAAAACTTCGTGCGCATCTTCAGCTCGAAATTCTACCTGCAAGCCATCCAGTTCAGTTTGGAGATCAGCTTCTACTCCAGCATCTTCGGCATCATCATCTCCACGCTGGGCAGCTACTCGTTGCGCCGGGTGGATTCGCCGCTGCGCAATTTCGTCACCGCCTTCGCCAACATGACCAGCAACTTTGCCGGTGTGCCCTTGGCCTTCGCGTTCATCATTTTGCTGGGCTTCAACGGCAGCATCACGATCATGCTCAAGCAGGCGGGGATCATTCAGGACTTCAATCTGTATTCGAAGACCGGCTTGATCATCCTCTATACCTACTTCCAGATTCCCCTGGGCGTGTTGCTGCTGTACCCGGCCTTCGATGCGTTGCGCGAAGACTGGCGTGAGTCGGCTGCACTGCTCGGCGCGAATGGCTGGCAGTTCTGGCGGCATATCGGCCTGCCCGTGCTCACCCCGGCCCTGCTCGGTACGTTCGTGATTCTGTTGGCCAACGCCTTGGGCGCCTATGCCACGGTGTACGCCTTGACCACCGGTAACTTCAACGTGCTGCCGATCCGTATCGCCGGGCTGGTCTCCGGTGATGTGTCCCTCGACCCGAACATGGCCAGCGCCCTGGCCGTGGTGCTGGTGGCGCTGATGACCGTGGTCACCGTGGTCCATCAACTGCTGCTCAAGAGGAGCTACCATGTCTCGCGCTGAAGCCGGCCCGGCCTCCCTCTACCATCGGGTGGTGGTGTGGCTGCTGTTTGCAATCCTGGTACTGCCGTTGATAGGCACCTTTGTCTACTCCATTGCCAGCAGTTGGTCGGCGACCATCCTGCCCGCCGGCTTCACGGTGAAATGGTACGTGCAGCTGTGGAGCGACCCGCGCTTCCTGATGGCCTTCGGGCAATCGTTGCTGGTGTGCGTCGGCGCGCTGATCCTGTCGGTGGTGCTGATTTTGCCGCTGCTGTTTGTGGTGCATTACCACTTCCCCAAGCTCGATGCGCTGATGAACATCCTGATCCTGCTGCCCTTCGCGGTACCACCGGTGGTGTCGTCAGTGGGCCTGCTGCAACTGTATGGCTCCGGGCCGATGGCGATGGTCGGCACGCCGTGGATTCTGATCGGTTGCTACTTCACCGTGGCGCTGCCGTTCATGTACCGGGCGATCACCAACAACCTGCAGGCGATCAACCTGCGCGACCTGATGGACGCGTCACAACTGCTCGGCGCCAGCACCTGGCAAGCGGCGATCCTGGTGGTGCTGCCGAACCTGCGCAAAGGCTTGATGGTGGCGTTGCTGCTGTCGTTCTCGTTCCTGTTCGGTGAGTTCGTGTTCGCCAATATCCTGGTGGGCACCCGCTACGAAACATTACAGGTGTATCTGAACAACATGCGCAACAGCAGCGGCCACTTCACCAGTGCCGTCGTGATTTCCTATTTCTTCTTTGTGCTGGTGCTGACCTGGGCCGCCAATATCTTGAACAAGGACAAAAGCCAATGAGCTTCGTCAGCGTCCAACACCTGCAAAAAGGCTACGCCGGCACTCCGGTGTTCAGTGACATCAACTGCGAGATCGCCAAGGGTGAGTTCGTCACCCTGCTCGGTCCGTCCGGTTGCGGCAAATCCACGCTGCTGCGCTGCATCGCCGGCCTGACCTCGGTGGACAGTGGGAAAATCCTGCTGGATGGGCAGGACATCGTCCCGTTGAGCCCGCAGAAACGTCACATCGGCATGGTGTTCCAGAGCTATGCACTGTTCCCCAACATGACCGTGGAGCAGAACGTCGCCTTCGGCCTGCGCATGCAGAAGGTCAATGCCGACGACAGCCACAAGCGCGTGCAGCAAGTGCTGCAACTGGTGGAACTCAAGGACCTGGCCGGTCGTTACCCGCACCAGATGTCCGGCGGCCAGTGCCAGCGCGTGGCCCTCGCCCGCTCTTTGGTCACCCGCCCGCGCCTGTTGTTGCTGGATGAGCCGCTGTCGGCCTTGGACGCACGCATTCGCAAGCACCTGCGCGAACAGATCCGTCAGATCCAGCGCGAATTGGGGCTGACCACCATCTTCGTGACCCATGACCAGGAAGAAGCCCTGACCATGTCCGACCGGATCTTCCTGATGAACCAGGGCAAGATCGTGCAGAGCGGCGATGCCGAAACCCTCTATACCGCGCCTGTCGATGTGTTCGCCGCCGGTTTCATCGGCAACTACAACCTGCTGGACGCCGACAAGGCCACCCAGTTGCTGCAACGCCCGATCAACAGCCGCATCGCCATTCGCCCGGAGGCCATCGAACTGAGCCGCGACGGCGAACTGGACGCCCTGGTGCGCAGCCACAGCCTGCTGGGCAACGTGATTCGCTATCGCATCGAGGCGCGCGGCGTGGAGCTGGTGGTGGATGTGCTCAACCGCTCGGCCGACGACCTGCACCCGGACGGACAACGCCTGGCACTTTCCATCGACCCAAGCGCCCTGTGTGAAGTAGCCTGATGCAACGTTTCATTTGAGAGAGCATGACGGATGGCATTGGTAATTTTTGATCTGGACGACACCCTCATCCACGGCGACTGCGCCACCCTGTGGAGCGAGCAGATGGGCCGCCTGGGCTGGGTCGACCCTGAATCGTTCATGCGCAAGAACCACGAACTGATGGACGCCTACAGCCAGGGCAAGCTGAGGATGGAAGACTTCATGGACTTTAGCCTGGAGCCGATGATCGGCCGCACGCCGGAGGAAATCGAGCATCTGGTGGAGCCGTGGGTCGAGGACGTGATCGAGCCGCTGATCTACAGCGACGCCACCAAGACCATCGCTCGGCACCGTGCGAAGGGTGATCGGATCCTGGTGATCTCGGCGTCGGGCACGCACCTGGTCACGCCGATTGCGGCGCGGATCGGGATTGATGAAGTGCTGGGGATTGAATTGGATGTCAGCCATGGCGTGTACAGCGGACGCACCGTGGGTGTGCTGACCTATCGCGAGGGCAAGATCACTCGGTTGCTGGAATGGTTGGAAAAGGAAGGTGAAACGCTGGAGGACGCGTATTTCTATTCGGATTCGCGCAATGATTTGCCGTTGCTGTTGAAGGTGGATCATCCGCAGGTGGTGAACCCGGACCCGGTATTGCGCGAGCACGCCGAAAAAGCTGGCTGGCCAATCCACGATTGGACCTGACACACCGCTCCCTGTAGGAGCCGGCTTGCCGGCGATGGCGGTGTGTCAGATGAAACATTCTTCATCGATACACCGCCATCGCCGGCAAGCCGGCTCCTACCGTTTTGATCGCGTTGCAATTCAGGCCAAAGATTCGTCGATCACCAACACCAACTTCCCGGAAATCTGGTTGGTCGCCAGCTCGGCAAACGCCGCCTCGGCATCCTTGATCGGGAAGGTCTTGGCCAGTTGCGGGCTCAGCCGCCCTTCAACAAACAACGGCCACACATGCTGGCTCAAGTCACTGAACAGGTCGGCCTTGAACTGATCACTGCGGCTTCTCAGGGTCGAGCCCAACAACTGGATACGCTTGCCCAGTACCTGCGCCAAGTCCAATTGAGCCTCACGGCCGCCCATCAAGCCGATCAATACCCAGCGGCCGTCCAGGGCCAGCAGCTTCAGGTCCAGCGCCGCATAGTTGCCACCGACCGGGTCGAGGATCACATCAAACGGCCCGAAATCCCGCAACGCTTCGAGGCCATCGGTGCGCACCACGCCGCCCTGGGCGCCGAGTTCTTCGCAATAGGCCAGGCGCTCCGCCGAGCCGACGCTGACCCAGCACGGGCTGCCGAACGCCTTGCACAACTGGATCGCCGCCGAGCCCACACCACTGGCGCCGGCATGCAGCAACACCTTTTCGCCAGGCCTGAGACCGGCCAGTTGGAACAGATTGAGCCACGCGGTGCTGTACACCTCAGGCAATGCCGCCGCTTCGATCAGCGACAAACCTTCTGGCACCGGCAATACATGACGCGCATCCACCACCACTTCTTCAGCCATGCCACCGCCGGCCAACAGCGCGCAGACACGGTCGCCAACCTGCCAGGATGAGCCCGACCCCACTTCGCTGATCACCCCGGAACACTCTAGGCCCAACACCTGGCTCGCGCCCGGCGGCGGCGGATAAAGCCCGGCGCGCTGTAATAAATCGGCGCGATTCAGGCCCGCTGCCGCCACGCGAATGCGAACTTGCCCTACATCGCAGGTAGGACTGGGTTCTTCCAACCACTCCACATGACCGTCAACGCCTTGCAATGCTTTCACAGTGCCTCCATAGTGAGTCTGGACTGAGCCCGTAGCTGTATCGCCGGGCTTTTTGCATTATGCGACCGGACCATATGGAACCGGCTCCCTCAAAGACGGCCTAATATGCGTTATCAATTGCCCCCGCGTCGAATCAGCATGAAGCATTTGTTCCCCAGCACCGCCCTCGCTCTTTTCATTGGTCTCGGCTTCGCGTCGACATCGACCAATACGTTCGCAGCCAACAGCTGGGACAACCTTCAGCCGGATCGCGATGAGGTGATTGCCAGCCTTAACGTCGTCGAACTGCTCAAGCGCCATCACTACAGCAAGCCGCCGCTGGACGACGCGCGCTCGGTGATCATCTATGACAGCTACCTCAAGCTGCTGGACCCGTCGCGCAGCTACTTCCTGGCCAGTGATATCGCCGAGTTCGACAAGTGGAAGACGCAGTTCGACGACTTCCTCAAGAGCGGCGACCTGCAACCCGGCTTCACCATCTACAAGCGTTACCTGGACCGCGTCAAAGCGCGTCTGGACTTCGCCCTGGGTGAGCTGGGCAAAGGCGTCGACAAGCTCGACTTCACCCAGAAGGAAAGCCTGCTGGTCGACCGTAAGGACGCGCCTTGGCTGACCAGCACCGCCGCCCTCGATGACCTGTGGCGCAAACGCGTCAAGGACGAGGTGCTGCGCCTGAAGATCGCCGGCAAAGAGCCTAAGGCCATCCAGGAGCTGTTGACCAAGCGCTACAAGAATCAACTGGCACGTCTGGACCAGACCCGTGCCGAAGATATCTTCCAGGCCTACATCAACACCTTCGCGATGTCCTACGATCCGCACACCAATTATCTGTCGCCAGATAACGCGGAAAACTTTGATATCAACATGAGTCTGTCGCTGGAGGGCATCGGTGCCGTCCTGCAAAGCGACAATGACCAGGTCAAGATCGTGCGCCTGGTGCCGGCAGGTCCGGCAGACAAGACCAAGCAAGTGGCTCCGGCCGACAAGATCATCGGTGTTGCCCAGGCCGACAAAGAAATGGTCGACGTGGTCGGCTGGCGCCTGGACGAAGTGGTCAAGCTGATCCGTGGGCCGAAAGGCAGCGTGGTGCGCCTGGAAGTGATTCCGCACACCAATGCACCGAACGACCAGACCAGCAAGATCGTGTCCATCACCCGTGAAGCGGTGAAGCTCGAAGACCAGGCCGTGCAGAAGAAAGTCCTCAACCTCAAGCAGGATGGCAAGGACTACAAGCTGGGCGTGATTGAAATCCCGGCCTTCTACTTGGACTTCAAGGCGTTCCGCGCGGGCGATCCGGACTACAAGTCCACCACCCGCGACGTTAAGAAAATCCTGACAGAACTGCAGAAGGAAAAAGTCGACGGCGTGGTCATCGACCTGCGCAACAACGGCGGCGGTTCCCTGCAGGAAGCCACGGAGCTGACCAGCCTGTTCATCGACAAGGGCCCGACCGTGTTGGTGCGCAACGCTGACGGCCGTGTGGATGTGCTGGAAGACGAGAACCCGGGCGCCTTCTACAAAGGCCCGATGGCGCTGCTGGTCAACCGCCTCTCGGCCTCGGCTTCGGAGATTTTCGCCGGCGCCATGCAGGACTACCACCGCGCCCTGATCATCGGCGGACAGACCTTCGGCAAAGGCACCGTGCAGACCATCCAGCCGCTGAACCATGGCGAACTGAAACTGACGCTGGCCAAGTTCTACCGGGTTTCCGGGCAGAGCACCCAGCACCAGGGCGTACTGCCGGACATCGATTTCCCGTCGATCATCGACACCAAGGAAATCGGCGAAAGCGCCCTGCCGGAAGCCATGCCGTGGGACACCATCCGCCCGGCGATCAAGCCCGCTTCGGATCCGTTCAAGCCATTCCTGGCGCAGTTGAAGGCTGACCACGACACCCGCTCCGCCAAGGATGCCGAGTTCGTGTTCATCCGCGACAAGCTGGCCCTGGCCAAGAAGCTGATGGAAGAAAAAACCGTCAGCCTCAACGAAGTGGACCGCCGCGCGCAGCACACCGACATTGAGAACAAGCAACTTGCACTGGAAAACATCCGCCGCAAGGCCAAGGGTGAAGATCCACTCAAGGAGCTGAAGAAAGAAGACGAAGATGCGTTGCCGACCGAAGCGGATAAAACCAAGCCGGAAGACGACGCCTACCTGGCCGAGACGGGCCGGATCCTGCTGGACTACTTGAAGATCACTAAGCAGGTGGCCAAGCAGTAAATGATGGCGATTTAATGTGATCGCTCAGCAGAGTGTCATCATATAGACATCATTCTGTCGTGAAATGAAGGACCGCAGGTTTCCAGCCTGCGGTCCTTTTTTTTCGATCGAGATCGCCATGACCATGACCGAACAGCTGAATGCATTGGGCGTTATCCTGGCTCAAGGCAGTTTGCACAGCCTGTTCCAACCGATCATCAGCCTGTCTGAACGGCGCATTCTCGGCTATGAAGCCCTTAGTCGTGGTCCTTCCAACAGCCCGTTGCACTCCCCCATCGCCCTCTTCTCGGTGGCCAGCCAGGCCGGGCGACTCAGTGAGCTGGAGATCGCCTGCCGCGAAAGCGCGTGCCGACGTTTCAGTGAACAGAAGCTGCCGGGCAAGCTGTTCCTCAACGTCTCGCCACAATCCCTGATGGAAACCGCGCATCAACCGGGGCGTACCCTGCAATTGCTGCGTGACTTCGGCATCCCACCCAGCCAAGTGGTGATCGAACTCACCGAGCAAACCCCCACCAACGATATCGACCTGCTGCAAACCGCCCTGCACCACTACCGCAACATGGGGTTCTCAATTGCCCTGGATGACTTGGGCGCCGGTTATTCCAGCCTGCGCCTATGGTCGGAGTTGCGCCCGGATTATGTGAAGATCGACCGACACTTCATCGACGGCATCCATCAGGACGCGCTCAAACGGGAATTTGTCGGCTCCATCCTGCAAATCGCCAAGGCGTCGCGTGCCCAAGTGATTGCCGAAGGAATCGAGTTGCCTGAAGAGTTGGCCGTACTGACGGAGATGGGCGTGGACCTGGTCCAAGGTTACCTGCTCTGCCGCCCGCAGGAGCAGCCGCCGCAGGAAGCGCGCCTGATGCTGCCCAAGCCCGACAGCGCCAACGTGGCGCTGAACGACGAAGGCAGCGACCTGAGCGCCTTACTCAGCGAACAGCCTGCGGTGGATCAGGACACCGCCACCGCCCAGGTGCTGGAAGCATTCCGGCGCCAGGCCAACCTCAATTCCCTGGCGGTGCTGGATGGGCGTGGGCACCCGATCGGTATCGTTCACCGGCATTCACTGTCGGATGCGCTGCTGAAACCCTTCGCCACCGACCTGTTTGCGCGCAAGCCCATCAGTCGCTTGATGAGCACCGACTTTCTGGCAGTGGAGCTGAGCCAGTCCCTGCAACAAGTCAGCCGTTTGCTCACCAGCCGCGCGCGGCAACGCATCGAAGAAGACTTCATCATCACGCTCAATGGCGATTATCTGGGCCTGGGCCGGGTGATCGATGTGCTCAAGCTGATCACCGAATTGAAGATCCAACAAGCGCGCTACGCCAACCCACTGACCCTGCTACCGGGCAATGTGCCGATCCAGCAGTGCCTGACGCGCCTGTTGCAGCAACAGCGTGAATCGGTAATCTGCTACGTGGATATCGACAGTTTCAAGCCGTTCAACGATATCTACGGCTATGGGCGTGGGGATGAGGTGTTGTTGTGCCTGGCACAGTGCTTGAACGACCGTGTCGACCCTAGCCGCGACTTTGTCGGGCATATTGGCGGTGATGATTTTTTGCTGGTGCTGGGCCCGCAGGATTGGCGCAAACGCCTTAATCAGCTGCTGGATGACTTCCACACCCAATGCCGGCGCTTCTACCGTGCCGAACACCTTGAAGCAGGCTGTTTCGTGGCGCTCAACCGCCAGGGCGTGCGCCAGGAGTTTGCGCTGCTGTCACTGTCCATCGGCGTGGTGCATTTGTATCCACAGGCCTGTGGACAACTCGATGCCAGCCAGTTGGCGGAGCTGGCCTCGCAGGCCAAGCACCATGCCAAGGACATGGCCGGCTATAGCATCCATGTGATCGACAGCATGGACGCGCTGCCCCAAGCGCTTTAGGCCTCTGCGGATTCCGGGTATTCGTATTCAAACACCCGCACCACTTCGGAGGCGTGCCAGGAGGCCGCGGCCACACCGTCGGACGGCCCGCTGAAGCGGCCCAAGCGCTCGACACATTCAAAGAAACCGGTACGCGGCAGGCGACTGGCGCCCTGGCTGATCACCAGCGAGCTGCGCAGCGGCTGCTCGGCCTTGGCGTCCAGCGCCGCCAGGTGTTCCAGGGCGGCGGCCAGGGTTTGCATGGCCGGTGTAGGGAATTGCAGGCGCTCCAGCAGCGCGCGGTAGGTCAGCAGATGGCGCTGGCGGCGCGCCTGGTCCAGTTCGTTGAGTAACCCATCCCAGTGTTGACGGCTGATACGTAGGCTCAAGATTCATCCCTCCAACCTGCAACGCCCAATTCCCAGGCCAGGCTGCGGCGGATCGCGGCATCCGGCTGGCGTTCACCACTTTCAATCAATCCAAGATACGAGGGGCTGATACCCACGGTGCGGGCCAGGGTCTCGATAGCCAGGCCTTTGGTTTCGCGCAAGCCGCGCAGGGCTGCGAGCGGGCGCAGGTCCTGATCAGGGGCAGCTTGGGCAGTCGATGAAAGAGGAGGTAGCGTTGGCTGTTGCTGACCGGCAGCTTTTAGCAGCGCCTGGTACTGGTCCCATGGCAACACCGCGTATTCGGGTTCGCCATTGCGTGAAATTATCTGAATATCCATGACCGCCCCGTAGGATAACAACACTTACTGAGTAAGCTCTTTCCTTAGGAGTGTAATCCTAACAGCCACAAAGGTCGCAGGGGGATAGTCACATCATCCGTTTTTTTGCGGGCTTTCCTTGGACAGCAGCGCGGGCGTCGCAGGTAGGCGCTCAACCACGGCAAGCTTTTCCGGACGCTGCGCGTCGCGCCAGGCGCGAAAAGCGCTCAGTTCGCCGTCCAGGGTCTTCATGACCCATGCCAGCACGGCAATGTCGTCCAGCATGCCAAACATGGGGATAAAGTCCGGGATCGCATCAATCGGGCTAAGGAAGTACATCAAGCCTGCCACCACCGAGATCAGTGCCTTGGGACTGATCGCCCGGTACTCGCCGCGCCAGTAAGCCAGGCACAAGGCCTGGAGCAACTTGAGGTCATCCTTGAGCTTGCCCAGTCGATTACCCTGGCTGGAGCCCTTGGCAGCGACGGCGAATAGCAGTGTCGGCAAGCGGCCACGGCCCAGGAGACGTGCAGCCATGGGCAGGAATCGGGTGAAATTGAAGGGTGGTTTCATCGGTCACTCCAGTTCCAGGCGATATAAAAGGTTATCCACACAAATTGTGGATAACCTTGTGAACAGAGCCTATTTTCTGCGCTGAAAGCCACGTACTACAAGGCTTGCAGTCAGATCGGGCGTTTTTTGCGCACTGAAAAAAAACCCAAGATTTCATTGACTTGGCATTGATGTGCGGCTACCCGTACTCGAGTCTTATATCAGACTGTTGCAGGTTGCAGGCGTTCGATCGGATGTTCGCGGGCTCGGATTTTGCAACCCCCATAAACAACAACGCCCCGTCGAGACGGGGCGTTGTGTGTTCAGGCGCCTGTTACTTCTTGGCAGCCGGTGCAGCAGGAGCGTCAGCCTTGGCTGGGTCCTTGATGGCCAGCAGTTCCAGGTCGAACACCAGCACGGAGTTGGCTGGGATCGCTGGGCTTGGGCTTTGTGCGCCGTAGGCCAGGTCGGAAGGAATGTACAGCTCGACCTTCTCGCCGACGTGCATCAGTTGCAGGCCTTCGACCCAACCTGGGATCACGCCGCTGACAGGCAGGTCAATCGGGCTACCGCGATCCACGGAGCTGTCAAAGGTAGTACCGTTGGTGAGTTTGCCGGTGTAGTGCACAGTCACCACGTCAGTCGGCTTAGGCTGGGCGCCGTCGGCTTTCTTGACGATCTTGTACTGCAGACCGGAAGCGGTGGTGACTACGCCGTCTTTCTTGGCGTTGTCTTCGAGGAATTTCTTGCCGGCGGCTGCCGACTCTTCGCTCATTTTGGTCATGCGTTCTTCAGCACGCTTCTGCAGTGCGGCAAACGCTTCAACCAGCTCGTCGTCTTTGAGCTTTTGCTCTTTCTTGCCGACGGCATCTTCGATGCCTTGGGCTACTGCTTTGGAGTCCAGGTCATCCATGCCTTCTTGGGCAAGGCTCTTGCCCATGTTCAGGCCGATGCCGTAGGAAGCTTTCTGCGCCGGGGTTTTCAGCTCTACGCTGGTCTGCGAATCACAACCCGCAAGTACCAGGCTAACCAGGGCCACCGCCGCCGCCAACCGATGCTGTTTCATGCTATTTCCTTGTTCATGCGCCAAAAGGGCATTCGAATAAAGTCGCGAGCTTATCAGGCGGCCACGACCAATGGCTACCGGCATGTGAGCGGGAAACTTCTGATAAGTTCACGTGTTTAAAAGCATTTTCATTCATGATGGAGGCCCGCGACGGATCGCGGGGCCGCCCACTACCGGGCTCATGGCCACTTGCCGCACTTGTGCCGTAGTGGCATAACAGCGCTACAACTCGACAAGGATAGTTATCTTGCGCATTTTTTCCCGTGTTTTACTCCTGATATTCGCCATTTTGGTCCTAGTACTGGCCGTGGTGCTCTATTACACCATCAACCCCAAGCTGCCGGACTACGTGCCCGTGGAGCAGGTGCACTACCAGGACCAATGGAGTGCCGCCGACCGACAGACCTATTACTTCACGCCCCAGGGCACCCAGGTAAAAGGCCTGCACTACGACTGGTTCACCGCCCTGGAATTGCCGTTTTCCGAGCAGCGTTTTGCTACGCCGGCGTATCTGGCGCGCTTCGGTTTCCTGGTCGATCCCAAGCAAGTGCCCACCGCACAAAACCCCGGCAACCTGCCGGTGGGTTTCGCCCGGCATAAAAACGCCGACAGCAACGCCGAATACCTGGATATCACCTGCGCCGCCTGCCACACCGGCGAACTGCGTTACAAAAACCAGGCCCTGCGTATCGATGGCGGTTCCGCCCAGCACGTATTGCCTTCCAGCGTGCCAACCTTGCGCGGCGGCAGTTTTGGCCAGGCCCTGGTTGCCAGCCTCGCCGCCACCTATTACAACCCGTGGAAGTTCGAGCGTTTCGCCCGGCAGGTGCTGGGGGATCGCTACGACGCCGAGCACAAGCAATTGCGCCAGGACTTCAAGCAGTCGCTGAACAAGTTCCTCAAGGTGGCCTGGAACGATACCCACCGCGGCCTCTACCCCACCGAAGAAGGCCCCGGCCGCACGGACGCCTTTGGCCGTATCGCCAATGCCAGCTTTGGCGATGCCATTTCTGCGGACAACTATCGCGTCGCCAACGCACCGGTGGACTACCCGCAGCTGTGGGATATCTGGACGTTCGATTGGGTGCAGTGGAACGGTTCGGCCCAGCAACCCATGGCACGCAATATCGGTGAAGCCCTGGGTGTCGGTGCGACGCTTACTTTTTTCGACGCCGCCGGCCAGCCGCTTCAGGGCGATGCGCGTTACCCGTCCAGCGTAAGGGTGCGCGACCTCAACCTGATCGAAGAAACCCTGCAACGCCTCAAGCCACCGACCTGGCCCGAGGACCTGTTCGGCAGCATCGACAAGCCGCTCGCCGCCCAAGGCCGTGCACTGTTCGCCGGAAACTGCGCCGGCTGCCATGTGCCCAGCGTCATCCAGGAAGGCGGACGCCCGGTGCAACAGCTGAAAATGCTGCCAGTGGACTACATCGGCACCGACCCCGGCACCGCCAGCAACATCGCCGATCAGCGCTATGACCTCAGCGCGTTGCAATGGGACTTGGCGGAACTGGCCAAGCTCAACGTCGAGCTGCACCCGACACCGACCGAGCCACTGGACCTGAAAAAGATGTCCGTGGCCAAGGGCCTCGCCTACGTCACCGCCTTCGTCGAAGAACATGCCTACCGCGCCGCTGGTGTGACCCCGGCCGAGCGCCCGCGCCTCGACGGTTACGGCCTGCCCATCGGCGTGCGCGAGTTGCGTGCCTACAAGGCGCGGCCATTGGCAGGCGTTTGGGCGACGCCGCCGTTCCTGCATAACGGTTCGGTGCCGACGATCTACCAGTTGCTCTCGCCCCAGGACGAGCGCAGCACCACATTCTATAAAGGCACGTTCAACTACGACCCGCGCCACCTCGGCTTCGAGACCGGTGCGTTCAAGAATGCCTTTGTGTTCGATACCAAAATCACCGGCAACCACAACAGCGGTCACGAATTCCGCGCTGGCCAGCGTGGCAACGGCGTAATCGGCCGTGGCCTGCTGCCGCAGGAACGCTGGGCGCTGCTGGAATACCTCAAAGTGCTGGGCGGCCCGCTGGAGCAACAACTGCCATGATGATTCGATCACCCTACGACCGACCTTCCCTGCTCGCACGCCTGTGGCTGCGCATCGGCGCGTTCCTCGGCAAGACCCTGCTGTGGCTGGTGGGCCTCGGCCTGCTCGGCTGGCTGGGCGCCAGTGCCTGGTACGCCTGGCAGCACAGCGGCCCGGTGTCACCGAACGAGCAAATTCCGTCCGGTGAGGCGGCGATGACCCAAGGCATCATCCAGACGGCGGTGCGCATCGTTGACCAGCACCGTGAAGGCACGCGCTACCTGCGCGATGCCCATGCCAAGGCCCATGGGTGCGTGAAGGCCGAAGTCAGCGTGTTGGCCGACCTCGACCCGGCGCTGCGCCAGGGCGTATTCACCGAGCCAGGCAAGACCTGGCAGGCGATGATGCGACTGTCCAACGGCAACGCCTACCCGCAGTTCGACAGCATCCGTGATGCGCGGGGCATGGCGCTCAAGCTGCTGGATGTGCCGGGCAAGCAACTGCTGGCCGACCAACAGGCGCGCACGGAACAGGACTTCGTGATGTTCAGCCATCCAAACTTCTTTGTCAGCGATGTGGCGGAGTACGCGCAGAACATCGGCGCGCAAGCGGACGGCAAGAAAGTCCTGGCGTTCTTCCCCACGGTCGACCCAAGGACCTGGCAGGTGCGACATCTGTTTATCGCCCTGGCGACCCTGGCGCCGGCACCGGCCAGCCCGACGCAAACCACGTACTTTTCAGTGTCGCCCTACAAGTTCGGTGCGGCCAACGCCAAGTTCCGTGTCGCGCCCGACCCGCAAAGTTGCCCGGAGTATGTGTTGCCCAAGCAAAACCAGGACCTGCCAAACTTCCTGCGCAGCGCCCTGAGCCAGCAGCTATCCACCGACCGCAAGCCTGCGTGTTTCGTGCTGCAGATCCAGCGGCAGAACCCACAAAAATTCATGCCGATCGAAGACACCAGCATCGAATGGAAGGAGAGTGATGCGCCCTATGAAACCGTGGCCAAGGTACGCATCCCGGCGCAGGATTTCGACACCCCCGAGCAGAACCTGGCGTGCGACAACCAGTCGTTCAACCCTTGGTTTGGTGTAGCGGAGCACCGCCCCATCGGCGGTATCAACCGCTTGCGCAAGGCCGTGTATGAGGCGGTCAGCGATTACCGCCACAGCCGCAACGCCCCGTAAAGAATGCGTAACAATGGGCCCGACGGCGTAAGGATTGCGTCGGGTCTATTGAGCCGGTTTCACCTCGCCTCTACCTTGAGCACCTACCCCAACACCCGTAGGAAGTCATCGTGGAAAGCTCAACCCTCGGCATGATCGTACTGACCCTGATCGCCGTGTTCGGCACCGCTTCTTTTTGCTTCGAACACCTGGCGACACGCCAGACCAAAAAGAAAAAAACCGGCCAGCACTGAGCCTTATCCGACCTGTCCTGCCTCTGCCGTTCGAGCCTGCAACCACTGGCGAAAACTACGCACCGCCGCCGGCGGGTTGCGGTGGTGCGGTTGCATCAGGTGCAGGCGACCGCGACTGTGCATGCTGTGGGGCAAGGCCATTTGCAGACGCCCGGAATCCAGGTCGCTTTCCAGCAAGCGCTTCCAGCCCAAAGCGACGCCATGCCCCATCACCGCCGATTGCATCAACAGTTGATAGCTGTTGGTCCTCAAGGCATGACGCGGGGTGTAATAGTCGGCTCCGGCATCAGTGAACCAGTCGGCCCAGGTCAACCAGTCGTGGTGGTGGTCCTCGACGATCAGCAGGGTATGAGCGTGCAGCAAGTGGTGCAGGTCGCGAATCGGGCCGTGACGCTCAAGGTAACCAGGGCTGCACACGGTGATGACCTGCTCGCTGTCGAACACCGGCGACAGTTCAAGGCCGTGGGGCGCGGCCAATTCATCCAGGTGATAGAACAGGCCCAGGTCATATTCGCTGACATCCAAGTGGCTGGGGCTTTCGCTGCACAGGATGCGGATATCCAAGTCCGGGTGGTCGTGCTGGAACTGCGGCAACAGACCGGCCAGCCATATGGAACTGATGGTGGGCGTGCTGGCCAGGGTCAACTGGCGATCGGCACCGCGCCTGCGCAACTCGGCGGACTCGCGATCAAGCTCGCGCAACAGGCGTTGGACGGTACGGAAATAACGCACCCCAGCGGGTGTCAGGCTCAAGCCCTGGGCCAGCCGATAGAACAGTGGACGGGCCAGGTCTTCTTCGAGACGTTTGACCTGCCGGCTGACCGCACTTTGGGTCAGATTCAGTTCGTGGGCCGCCTGGGTAAAGCTCAAATGGCGGGCGGCCGCTTCGAAGGTCTGCAAGCAATTGAGGGGAGGAAGATCAACGTTTCGGCGCGACATGAGCAAGTCCATTGGCAATAACGGGCCCAGGTTACCCCAGGCCCGCAGAGATCACGTTGGCGAGCATCCTGCCAGTTGCCTGCTCAGAGTGCGACCCTGGCCACGCGCTTACTCCATTGCCTACGGTGCTCAAGCTGGCCATTTTCCCAGGCGGTCTGCTCCGCTTCGATGTAGAACCACTCGGCGTCGGCGTGCACGCTCAAATGGCTTTCCACCTCCACGGCCCACTGGTCGCGGCCGACTCGGTAGTGCCATTCAATGTCAGCCTGCGTCGACAGCGGATCCCAGGGCAAGGTGCGGTATTGCTCGGTGCAACGTTGGTCCACCGACAGGCCATGGTCGGTAAAACGCACCGAACCCAAGTCATCTTCGATTTTCACGCAGACTTCACCACTGCCGACGTCTTCGATCAAGGTGCGTTTCGGCGCAGCGGCGCGTAGGACCTCCATCGCTACCGGCGTAGCCGACTGCGGTGCTTCGAACGGGCAGTCCACCGCCTCGCCTTTGAATATCGGCAGTTGCAGGCTTTGCAGGGTGGGTAGCAACGTCAGGGTGGTCAATTCACGGCTCGGCCACAGCAGCGGGAAACTCGCCGTGCTGAGCGCCAGACGCAAACGGTAGCCGGCGGGCAGGCGCATGCCGATGTGGTCGAGGTTTAACTGCACGTCCATGGGTTCACCGGGGACTACCGGCGTTACCTGGGAAAAATCCTCACGCAGTGTGAGATTAAGCACACCGTAGCTGATCTGGGTGACTTGCCCGTCCGGCGCTATCGCATTCAGCCGGGCGACCAATTGACCACAGGAAGTGTCGCTTGCCAGGCGTAACGTAAGACGTGCATCGCCGAGCAACGCCAGCGGCTCGGTCAGCGGCAGGGAGTCGAAGCACAACGAATGGGCGTCATCGCGACGTTGATCCGTTGGGCCATCGGGGCCAAACCAGATGGCGCAGTACTCGCCCTGGTGCAGGCCGGTGGTCAGCGGCGAACAGAGGCTGCGCGGCGCCGCCAAGGGCTGTGAGCCCGCGCTCAGGCCTTGATCGCCCAGGCTGAAATCCGTCCATTGCACCTGCGGATCCGGCCAACCCGAGGTCTGCACCCAGATCCCTGGCCGCTCGGCATAACTGCCCTTCGGCGGCAGAATATCCTGTAGGTAAAAGGTGCAGGCTGCGTCATCCATTACCCCGTTATCGATGCCCTTGAGCCAGTGATCCCACCAGCGTTTGGCCTCTTGCAGGAAGCCGATGGCCGGGTTGGGCACGGCAAAATGCGGGTACTTGTGGATCCACGGGCCGATCATGGCTTTCTTCGGGCCCGGCAGATTTTCCATCAGGCGCGAAACCGTGTTGCGGTAGGCATCGCCCCAGCCGCCCACGGCATACACGGCCGCCTTGATCTTCGAATAGTCCTCGCACACCGAGCCGTGGCGCCAATAGTCATCGCGGGTCTGGTGTTGCAGCCAGGTTTCGGCCAGCAGCGGCATAGTTTCCAGGCGTTGGTGCCAGAGGTCTTTCCAGTCGTCGCCCACCAGCAAAGGATCCGGCACCGCTGCGCTGAAATTGAGCATGGTCGCGGCCCAGCCGAAATTCTCCATCAACAGGTTGCCACCCTTGTAATGGATGTCGTCGGCAAAGCGGTCATCGGTGGAGCACAAGGTGATGATTGCTTTCAACGCCTCGGGCTGGCGTGCCGCGACTTGCAGGCCGTTAAAGCCGCCCCAGGAAATCCCCATCATGCCGACATTGCCGTCGCACCAGGGTTGCCGGCACAGCCAGTCGATCACTTCGAGGGCGTCTTCCTGTTCCTGCAGCAGGTATTCATCGGCCATCAGGCCCTGGGATTCGCCGTTGCCACGCATGTCCACCCGCACACACACGTAGCCCTGCCCCGCCATCCACGGGTGAGTCAGCGCATCGCGTACGGCGGTGCCATCGCGCTTGCGGTACGGCAGGTATTCCAGGATTGCCGGGAAGGTCTGCACACCGGCGACTTCCGGCAACCAGATGCGGGCGGCCAGTTGAGTACCATCCTTCAAGGGGATCAGGCAGTGCTCGATTTCGCGCACGGTGTAAGCAAATTCAGTGACGATTTCCATCAGTAACTCCTACAGCGATTCAATCGATCAGCGGGCGAAATCCGGCACCGGGCTAGCGCCGCGCAGTTCCGTCTCGGGGGTACGCTGAAGGCGTTTCACATCCAGCAATGCGGGATTTTTCAACCAGAAGATCAGCGAAGTACTGGCCAGCAACACCAGGATCATGCCCGGCAGACCGCCGAGGTTGGAGAGCATCTTCACCCCATCGATGCCGACAAACGCGACCATCACCCACGATACCGAGCCGATGATCAGGCCCCAGACAATCTTCAGCAGCGGGTTGCCGTCCAGGTCAGAATCGGCCGTCACGCCTTTGCTGCACAGGTTGGCGATAACGTCGGTGCTGGAGTCCGCGGCAGTGACAAAAGAGATGAACGCGACGAACAGCAGGAACGCGATCATCACGCCGCTGGCCGGCAGTTGCTGGAACATCTGGTACAGCACGTGTTCCACGCCCTGCTCGTTCAGCACACGGTTGAGGCTGCCGTCGCCCAGCGCATCGAAGTACAGGCTGGTGCCGGAGAAGATGCAGATCCACACCGCCGTGAACAACGCCGGGTAGAGCATGTTGATATGAATGAATTCACGCACCGTGTAGCCACGGCCGATCTTGCCGAGGAACAACGCGCTGACCGGCGCCCAGGCAAACCACACCGACCAGTAGAACACCGTCCAACTGTGCGGCCAGGTGTCGCCACTGGCGGCGCCGGTGAACAGGCTGCGGCTGAAGAAGGTGTCGAGGTACACGCCCAAGGACTCGACGCCGAGGCTGAACATGTACAGGGTCGGCCCGCACAGCAGCACAAACAGCCCCAGGGCCAGCATGATCCAGGTGTTGAACGAGGACAGCATCACAATGCCTTTCTGTAGACCGCTGGCGGCCGACGCGACAAAGGTGATGACGATGATCGCAATGATGATAGCCAGGCGAAACGGCGTGGTTTCACCGCCGATGTACTGGGCCAGGCCGCCGGCCAGGGTCAACGCGCCGGTGCCCAGGGACGAGGCCATGCCGGCCACCAGGGCGAACATCGCCAGGGTGTCGATCAGCCCGGCATAGCGCCGGACCCGCGCTTCGCCCAGCAACGGTTCAAGCATGGCACCGATGGAGAAATTGCTGCGACGGTTGTAGAACACCAACGCAAACACCAACGAGGGCACCAGGTAGATGGCGTAAGGCGTGATGGTCCAGTGCAGGAACATCGTCGACATGGCAAAGCTCTTCGCCGCCGAACTGCCCGCCTCGATCGGCAGGCTGGTGGGTGGGCCGTACAGGTGGTAAAGCGGTTCGGCGGTGGTCCAGAACAGCACGCCCACCGCCAGGGTGGTGCACAGCGCCACCATGAACCAGCGCCATTTGCTCAGCAGAGGCTGGGCATCTTCACCGCCGATACGCACCTTGCCCAGTGCAGAGAAGTACACGACAGCGGTCAGCACCACCATGGCAAACGAGCCTGCACTGAACAGCCATGAGAAGTTTTTCAGGATCAGGTTGTTGAGCTGTTTGCTGACCGCAAGGAACGCATTCAGGTCGACGTAGCTGGCGATCACCGCCGCCAGCAGGATCAGGAACGTTGGCCAGAACACCAACGGACGCAGTGGATATTTCATAGAGAGCCATTCCCCTTGCAGACTATTTTTATGTTGGAGAGCGAGCCCCCGCAGCATCCTGCTGCCGGTCACTCGCCTGGAAGTCTTCGCGTGGCTATAGATAAACGTTTAAGCGTCCGACGGCGCAATCAACCAATGAGCATGGGGGTATTCCCTCACGTCATGGCGCACCCGTACAGTTCAGGACGAATAAGCAGTGCACACTGACAGGGCATAAGAAGAAGAAATCGCAGACGAAAAAAAGCCCGCTCAATGAGCGGGCTTCTTGTGGTGACCTGGCGTTCAGTGTTCCAGATTACCGAATATGGCGCAGCGGACGGGACTCGAACCCGCGACCCCCGGCGTGACAGGCCGGTATTCTAACCGACTGAACTACCGCTGCGCGTAACACGTAAAACGAATGGTGGGTGATGACGGGATCGAACCGCCGACATTCTGCTTGTAAGGCAGACGCTCTCCCAGCTGAGCTAATCACCCTTCGTTTCGGTGTGGGCGGCATCATACACCAAAAATCCGCAATGTCTTGATTTAAATGCAATTTATTTGAAATATTTTCTCAGGCACGACAAAACCCAGCAAAAACGGGCTTCTACGCCTTCAAACGCGAGTCTATTGCGTTTACCCGCCCCTTGGCCGCACAATTAAAAACCATTCTCAATAACACCTGAGCCACGCCTATGTCTGCGGGTGAACCGCCCTTCCAACGGGAAATTACCCAGCTCTACAGCGAGCATCATGGTTGGCTGCTCACTTGGCTAAGACGCAAGCTGGGCTGTCGACAGAATGCCGCCGACCTGGCGCAGGACACGTTTGCACGCATCTTGAACGCGCGTGAATCCGTCGCCGGCATTCGCGAACCCCGCGCGTACCTGAGCACCACCGCCCGGCGCTTGCTCATTGACCAGGCGCGGCGCAAGCAGATTGAACAGGCTTACCTGCAGGAATTGGCGCTGACGGTGGACACGCTCGAAGGGTTCCAATCCCCGGAGCAAATCCACACCACCCTCGAAGCCCTCGAACAGATCGCCTTTATCCTGGAAGGCATGCACGAATACTCGCGCCAGGCCTTCGTGCTGTATTACCTCGAAGACATGACCCAGCAACAGATCGCCCGGCAGCTCAAGTTGTCGGAACGCACCGTGCGCAAGTACCTGATCCAGGCGCTTATGCATTGCAGCCACAGCATGGACACCTGATCGAGCATGTCGGACGTCGAAGAACAAGCCGCCGAATGGCTGCTGCGCCTGCACGACGGCGAATGGGACGAGGCCCAGCAGCAGGCGTTCGAGCGCTGGAAGCAACAAGGCCCGCATCACGCTGCAGCCGCCGCACGCATGGAAACTATGGTTTCGCGCATGCAGGCCTTGCGCGGTAAAAAAGCCCCTGCCCGCGCCGCATTGAATGCGGCCTTTGCGCAGCCGAAAACCCGTCGCCGCAAGCACGCCCTGCGCGCGCTGGTATTGGCGTGCAGCCTGGCGATCCCAGCAGCGGCCTTGTTGATCAGCCCCTATCCGCGGCAGTGGATGGCCGATGTACGAAATGGCCCGAGCCAATGGCAAACCCTGCAACTGGCGGACGGTTCGACACTGACGCTCAATGGCATCAGCGCAGCGAACCTGCATTTTGATAGCCAGCAGCGCCGTATCGAGCTGTTGCAAGGCGAAATCCTGGTGGAAGTCGCCCACGACAGCACCCGGCCGTTTGTCGTGCAGACGCCCCAAGGAACGCTGCGTGCGCTGGGCACACGGTTTGTGGTCAAGCGCGAAGGTGATGTCACGGTGCTGAGCATGCTCCAGTCGCGCGTGGCGGCACAAAGCGCGAACGGCCAGCAGACACTGGAAGTCGATGCAGGGTCGCGAGCCCTGATGCACGCGAACCAAGTGCGCCTGGCCGGCACTGTTGAGCCGAGCAGCATCAACGAAGCCTGGCGCCGCCATCAATTGGTGGTGGAGAACCAACCCTTGCCCGACGTGCTCGACGAAATCGCCCGGCACCGCAGCGGCCGCGTGCAGTTTGATCGCGCCGCGCTGCAAAGCCTGCGCGTGTCTGCCGTGATTCCCCTGGATGACAGCGACCAGGCTTTGCAATTACTCGCGCAAACGCTGCCGATCCGGGTGCAGTCCTACACTCCATGGCTGATCGTGGTTGGCCCCGAGCCAGCACCCAATAAATAATTATTCGCATTTGCTTCCGGTTTTTCCGAGGCTGCCCGTCAAGGAAGGTAATTCGACACATAAAGGACTGCCTTCACCATGCACACCCCTTCCTACCCACGCGGACGCTTTCGGCTACTGAAAAGTGCACCGCTTTCCTTGGCCCTGTTCACTGCCGGCACCTTGAACATCGGCCTGGCCCAGGCGGACGCCGTCAGTGTCGCCGCCCAGTCCTATGACATCCCCGCCGGACCGCTGGGCAGTTCGCTCAACCGCTTCGCCCAGCAGGCCGGTGTGGCCATCGTGTTCCAGTCCCACGAACTGGAGGGCCTCAAAGGCCCAGGCTTGAAAGGCAATTACGGGATTCAGGACGGGTTTGACAGGTTGCTGGAAGGCAGCGGCTACCGCGCCGTGCAAGGCGTTCAGGGATACGCCCTGCAACCCGCCCCCATCGCCGGCAATGGCACCATGGAACTGAGCCCGACTGCCGTCACCGCCAACCAGCTGGGCAACGTCACCGAAGGCACCGGTTCCTACACGCCCGGCACCATCGCGACCTCCACACGCCTGGTGCTGACGCCCAAGGAAACCCCGCAGTCCGTGAGCGTGGTCACCCGTCAGCACATGGATGACTTCGGCCTGAACAACGTCGACGACGTGATGCGCCATACCCCCGGCATCACCGTTTCGGCCTTCGACACCGAGCGTACCAACTACTACGCCCGGGGCTTTTCCATCAATAACTTCCAATACGACGGCATCCCCTCGACCGCACGCAACGTCGCTTACTCGGCGGGCAACACCTTGAGCGACATGGCGATCTATGACCGTGTCGAAGTGCTCAAGGGCGCCACCGGCCTGCTCACAGGTGCAGGCTCACTGGGCGCGACGATCAACCTGGTGCGCAAGAAACCCACCGCAGACTTCCAGGGCCACGCGACCCTCGGCGCCGGTTCGTGGGACAACTACCGCAGCGAGCTGGATGTCAGCGGCCCCATGACCGAAAGCGGCAACGTGCGTGGCCGCGCCGTGGCGGCCTATCAGGACAAGCATTCGTTCATGGACCACTACTCGCGCAAGAGCCCGACGTACTACGGCATCATGGAGTTCGACCTGTCACCCGATACGCTGCTGACCGTAGGCGGCGATTACCAGGACACCTTGCCGAAGGGCTCATCGTGGTCGGGCAGTTTCCCGCTGATCAACTCCAAGGGCGACCGCAACAGCGTCAAGCGCTCGTTCAACAACGCCGCGGAGTGGAGCAGTTGGGAGCAATACACCCGCACCGTATTCGCCATGCTCGAACACGACCTGGGCAATGGTTGGGTCACCAAGCTGCAACTGGATCACAAGATCAACGGCTATCACGCGCTGATGGGCTCGATCCAGGGCGACCAACCGCAGCCGGATGGCACCGCGCAACTCACCTCGGGCAAGTACACCGGGGAAACCGTCAGCGATTCCGCCGACCTGTACTTCAGCGGCCCATTCAGCCTCGGCGGTCGCGAGCATGAACTGGTGTTGGGCGGCTCGATCAGCGCATCGGAATGGAAAGGCAAAGGCTATTGGAACCTCTCCCCCAATATCGTCGACTTCAATAACTGGCATGGCCACGCCACGATACCGGACTGGGGCAAGGCGCAATCGCTTACCGATGACACCGTGCGCCAGACCGGTGCCTATGTGACCACGCGACTGAACCTCGCCGATGACCTCAAGCTGCTGCTGGGCGGTCGCGTGGTCAATTATCAGGTCACGGGCTACAACCCCAACTACCGCGAGTCCGGGCGTTTCGTCCCGTACATCGGCGCCGTCTACGACCTCAACGACACGTACGCGGTCTACGCCAGCTACACCGATATCTTCATGCCGCAGGAAAACTACAACCGCGATCGCGACAACAAGTTGCTGGAACCGGATGAAGGCCAGAACTGGGAACTGGGCGTGAAAGCCGACTTCCTCGACGGACGGGTGAACGCCAGCGCGGCGTACTTTGAAATCCGCGAGTCCAATCGCGCACTCTCCGACGACGAATACAACAACCAGACACCGATCCCGAACAACTACGCCTATAAAAGCAGCAAGGCCGTCACCAAGGGTTATGAACTGGAGATGTCCGGCGAGATTGCCCCCGGCTGGCAACTCCAGGCCGGCTACACCCATAAGGTGGTGCGCGACGACAAGGACGTAAAGATCTCCACCTTCGAACCCGAAGACCAGGTCAAGCTGTTCACCACCTACAAACTCAAGGGCAACCTGGACAAACTGACCGTCGGCGGTGGTGTGCGTTGGCAAAGCGTGGGTTGGCAGGACATCTACAACTCACCGAAGGGTGGGTATGAAGAGTTTTCCCAGGATGCTTATTGGCTGGTGGATCTGATGACCAAGTATCAGGTCAGCAAAAACCTGTCGGCGACGCTGAACGTCAACAATATCTTCGACAAGCACTACTACACCAACATCGGCTTCTATAACTCGGCCGCTTACGGTGAGCCGCGCAACTTCATGGTCACCACTCGCTGGGATTTCTGATTGCCCCATAAAAAACGCCGCCGATCATCGGAAATGATCGGCGGCGTTTTTTTGGTTTTGCAAACCCCAGACAGCAAAAAGCCCGCTCATTGAGCGGGCTTCCTGTGGTGACCTGGCGTTCAGTGTTCCAGGTTACCGAATATGGCGCAGCGGACGGGACTCGAACCCGCGACCCCCGGCGTGACAGGCCGGTATTCTAACCGACTGAACTACCGCTGCGCGTAACACATGAAGCGAATGGTGGGTGATGACGGGATCGAACCGCCGACATTCTGCTTGTAAGGCAGACGCTCTCCCAGCTGAGCTAATCACCCTTCGTTTCGGTGTGGCGCGCATTCTACGGAGCGACCTTAAGTCTGGCAAGCACTTTCTGAAATCTTTTTTTTGATAGCTTCCAATGGCTTAGGCAGGGTTGGCCTGGGACGTTATCAAGAGAATAATGCCCCCCTTTGTATAAAGGAGAGACTCACCCCATGTGGTTCAAGAACCTGCTTATCTATCGCCTGACCCAAGATCTGCCTGTTGATGCCGAGGCGTTGGAAGCGGCCATGGCCACCAAACTGGCGCGCCCTTGCGCGAGCCAGGAATTGACCACTTATGGTTTCGTCGCGCCTTTTGGTAAAGGTGAAGACGCTCCCCTGGTTCACGTCAGCGGTGATTTCCTGCTGATCGCTGCACGCAAGGAAGAACGCATCCTGCCGGGCAGCGTGGTGCGTGACGCACTGAAAGAGAAAGTCGAAGAAATCGAGGCCGAGCAGATGCGCAAGGTCTATAAAAAGGAACGCGATCAGATCAAGGATGAAATCATCCAGGCCTTCCTGCCACGCGCCTTTATCCGTCGCTCCTCCACCTTCGCCGCCATCGCGCCGAAACAGGGCCTGATCCTGGTCAACTCGGCAAGCCCGAAACGCGCTGAAGACCTGCTGTCGACCCTGCGTGAAGTGATCGGCACCCTGCCCGTTCGCCCGCTCACGGTGAAAACTGCGCCAACCGCAATCATGACCGACTGGGTCACCACCCAGAAGCCGGCCGATGACTTCTTCGTCCTCGACGAATGCGAACTGCGCGACACCCACGAAGACGGCGGCATCGTGCGCTGCAAGCGCCAGGACCTGACCGGCGAAGAGATCCAACTGCACCTGACCACCGGCAAAGTCGTGACCCAATTGTCCCTGGCCTGGCAGGACAAGCTGTCCTTCATGCTCGACGACAAAATGACCGTCAAGCGCCTGAAGTTCGAAGACCTGCTGCAAGACCAGGCGGAACAGGACGGCGGCGACGAGGCCCTGGGCCAACTGGATGCGAGCTTTACCCTGATGATGCTGACGTTCGGCGATTTCTTGCCGGCGCTGGTTGAAGCATTGGGCGGTGAAGAGACTCCGCAGGGTATCTAAACCGTGTGAAATTCAAAATGTGGGAGGGGGCTTGCCCCCGATAGCATTCTGTCAGTTAAAACACCTATGACTGACAGACTGCAATCGGGGGCAAGCCCCCTCCCACATTTGATCGAATCCAACAAAAAAGGACATCCCCATGCGCGCACTCGCCGCCTTGAGCCGCTTCGTCGGCAATACCTTCGCCTACTGGGTGTTGATTTTCGCCGTCGTCGCCTTCCTCGAACCCGGCTGGTTCATTGGCCTTAAAAGCGCCATTGTCCCGCTGCTGGGCCTGGTGATGTTCGGCATGGGGCTGACCCTCAAACTCGATGACTTCGCCGAAGTCGCCCGCCACCCCTGGCGTGTGGCATTGGGCGTGGTTGCGCATTTCGTGATCATGCCGGGCGTGGCGTGGTTGCTGTGCCAGGCCTTCCATCTCCCCCCGGAAATCGCCGTCGGCGTGATCTTGGTCGGTTGCTGCCCAAGCGGCACCTCGTCCAACGTGATGACCTGGCTGGCCCGTGGCGACCTGGCGTTGTCGGTGGCCATCGCCGCCGTCACCACCCTCCTCGCCCCGCTGCTCACGCCAGCATTGATCTGGCTGCTGGCCTCGGCCTGGCTGCCGGTGTCGTTCATGGAGCTGTTCTGGTCGATCCTGCAAGTGGTGTTGCTGCCGATCGTGCTCGGCGTACTGGCGCAACGTGTACTCGGTGAACGGGTTCGCCATGCGGTGGATGTATTGCCGCTGGTGTCAGTGGTGAGCATCGTGATCATCGTCGCGGCGGTGGTGGCGGCGAGCCAGGCGAAGATTGCCGAGTCGGGCCTGTTGATCATGGCGGTAGTGATGCTGCATAACAGCTTTGGTTACCTGCTGGGTTACTTCACCGGCCGCGTGTTCAAGTTGCCGTTGGCGCAGCGCAAGTCGCTGGCGCTGGAGGTGGGCATGCAGAACTCCGGGCTGGGCGCCGCGCTGGCCAGTGCGCACTTTTCGCCGCTGGCGGCGGTGCCGAGTGCCTTGTTCAGTGTCTGGCACAATATCTCCGGTGCATTGCTGTCGACTTACTTCCGCCGCATGAGCGAAAAGGAAGACCGTCGCGCCCTGGAGAACACCCCGCAAACTTGATCAGCCGAGCACTTTTCGGCACTCTAACGCGCTTCGCGGGGACGACCCCGCGACGCGCTCAAGCGACTACTCCGGGGACGACCCCACCTAGTGTTAGGAGGTCATCATGTCCTGGATCATTCTGTTTTTCGCGGGTCTGTTTGAAGTCGGCTGGGCCGTCGGCCTGAAGTACACCGACGGTTTCAGCAAGCCACTCCCCACCGCCCTGACGATTGCCGCCATGGCCATCAGCCTTGGCCTGCTGGGGCTCGCCATGAAGGAACTGCCTCTGGGCACCGCCTATGCCATCTGGACCGGCGTGGGTGCAGTGGGCACTGTGATCGCTGGGATTATCCTGTTTGGGGAATCCATGGCGTTGTTCCGGTTGGCCAGCGTGGCGTTGATCATTTGTGGGCTTATTGGCCTGAAAATCTCCACATAACCCTTGTAGGAGCCCGCTTGCGGGCGATGGCGGCCTGAAGATAGCCATCGCCGGCAAGCCGCGCTCCTACAGGACCGTGCCGCGCAGCTGAGTAACTTTCTCCTGCAACTGCGCCGGGGTCGCCGACTCGACCGCCACCGGCTCGCCCGCCACCAATACCACCCGCGACCAGATGCGATGAAAGAAGCCCTTGTTCGGATCGCGGCTGAAGAAACTCCCCCACAACCCCTGCAACGCCATCGGAATCACCGGTACTGCCGTTTCTTCAAGGATGCGCGTCACGCCCCCGCGAAACTCGTTCATCTCGCCATTGGCGGTCAGCTTGCCCTCCGGGAAGATGCACACCAACTCCCCTTCCTTCAAATACTGCGCAATGCGCGTGAAGGCCTTTTCGTAGATCTGGATATCTTCGTTGCGCCCCGCAATCGGAATCGCCCCGGCGGTGCGGAAGATGAAGTTGAGCACCGGCAAGCGGTAGATCTTGTAGTACATGACGAAGCGAATCGGCCGACGCACCGCGCCGCCAATCAACAGTGCATCCACAAACGACACATGGTTGCACACCAACAACGCCGCGCCTTCATCCGGGATCGCCTGCAGGTTGCGATGCTCCACGCGGTACATGGAATGGCTGAGCAGCCAGATCATGAAACGCATGGTGAACTCGGGGACGATCTTGAAGATGTAGGTGTTGACCGCGATGTTGAGCAGCGACACCACCAGGAACAGTTCCGGGATCGACAGCTTGGCCACGCTCAGCAGCAGGATCGACACGATGGCCGAGACCACCATGAACAGCGCGTTGAGAATGTTGTTCGCGGCGATCACGCGCGCGCGTTCGTTCTCGGCGGTACGCGACTGGATCAGTGCATACAGCGGCACGATGTAGAAGCCGCCGAATACACCCAGGCCGAGGATATCGAACAGCACCCACCACGCCTGGCCGTAGCTGAGCACGGCAAGCCAATCGTTGGCCTGCACGTTCTGCGGGAAGCCGCCGGAGTGCCACCACAGCAGCAGGCCAAACACGGTCAGGCCGAATGAGCCGAACGGCACCAGGCCGATTTCCACCTTACGCCCGGAGAGCTTTTCGCAGAGCATCGAGCCCAGTGCGATACCCACCGAGAACACCGTGAGGATCAGTGTCACCACGGTCTCGTCGCCGTACAACCACTCCTTGGCGTAGGCCGGGATCTGCGTCAGGTAGATGGCACCGACAAACCAGAACCACGAGTTGCCGACGATGGAGCGCGAAACGGCCGGCGTCTGCCCCAGGCCCAAGCGCAGGGTGGCCCAGGACTCGCTGAAGATATTCCAGTTCAAGCGCAGTTCCGGGGTCGACGCGGCCGCGCGCGGAATGCTGCGGCTGGCCAGGTAACCCAGCACCGCTACGCCGACAATCGCCACGGACACCACGGGGGCGTAATGGGTGGACGACATCATGATCCCGGCGCCGATGGTGCCGGCCAGGATCGCCAGGAACGTGCCCATTTCCACCAGGCCGTTGCCGCCGACCAGCTCATCGTCATGCAATGCCTGGGGCATGATCGAGTACTTCACCGGGCCGAACAGCGCCGAGTGAGTGCCCATGGCAAACAGCGCCAGCAGCATCAGCTCCAGGTGGTTGGTGAGGAAGCCCGTCGCGCCCACGGCCATGATCACGATCTCGCCGATCTTGATCGCGCGGATCAACGCGTCCTTGTTGAATTTCTCGCCAAACTGCCCGGCCAGGGCCGAGAACAGGAAGAACGGCAGGATAAACAGCAATGCGCAGAGGTTGACCCAGATCGAGCGGTCACCGTCGATAGTGAGCTTGTAGAGAATGGCCAGGATCAGCGATTGCTTGAAGATGTTGTCGTTGAAAGCGCCCAGCAACTGGGTGATGAAAAACGGCAGGAAACGCCGTGTGCGCAGCAAGGTGAATTGCGAGGGGTGGCTCATCGTCCGTGTTCCTGCGTGGCCTGTTTTTTTGTAAAAGCTGTCAGGCCACGACTTTACCTAATCCGGCTTACTTATTCGCTAGTCCTGCAATGCAAGGCGAAACAAAAAGCTCACCTTTATAGGCACCCTGCACGGTGCGCTTGGCCACGATCAGCCACATCAGCGCCAATGCCACCACCAGCACGCTGCCAAAAACGCTGAAGAACCCCAGGTGCAGCAGGCTCGCCAGCTTCAGCGTCGCCAGGGCATACACGCCCAGCGGGAAGGTGAAACCCCACCAACCGAGGTTGAACGGGATACCGGCGCGCAGGTAACGCAGGGTGATCAGCACCGCAATCAGCATCCACCACAGGCCGAAGCCCCACAACGTAATGCCCGCTACCAGGCCGAGGCCGTTGGCGATCTCACCGACACCCGGCAGGCCATTGGCCGCAAAGATCGCCGGCGCATCGCCCCCCAGCAGCAACATGCCCAGCGCACCGGTGCCGATGGGACCCAGGGCCAGCCAACTCGACGCGGCCATATTGGCGTGGGGCAGTTTGTGCAGGGCCATGCGCAGCATCAGGATGGTCAGGATGCTGAACGCCACAGGCAACGAAAACGCCCACAGCACATAGCTGGTCACCAGCATCACCAGTTGCGAATGCGCGTCTGCCAGGTGCGGCGCGAGCAGCCCACCACTGGCCGCGGCAACTTCAGCGGCAACCACAGGCAGCAGCCAGACGGCGGTCATCTGGTCGATGCTGTGTTCCTGGCGGGTGAACATCATGAAGGGGATAAGCACGCCGCAGGCCAGGGCCATGCCCACGTCCAACCACCACAGGGTTTCAGCCAGCGGTATCACACCGGCGCCCCAGCGCGGCAGGCCAAATAACAGCAAGCCGTTGAGAATCGTCGCGAGCCCCATGGGGATGGTGCCGAAAAACATCGAGACGGTGGAGTGACCGAAAATACGCCGCGCCTCGTGGAAAAACATCACCCAGCGGGCCGCGTACAACACGCTGAACAACACAAATAGGCCAACAGTGAACAACCACAACGCCTCGGCGATGGCGTGCAGGCCAGGCAGGTTGACTGGCAACTGCGCCAGGGCCAGTGCGAGCACACCAGTGCCCATGGTGGCGGCAAACCAGTTCGGCGTGAACTGGCGGATCACTTCCCGTGGATGGGTCAGGTGACTGAAGGGTTTGTAACTGATGCTATTCGAGCAGGTCATGATGGCAATCCTCTTCCTCGCATGAGGGTGAGACCATGGTAGAACCGAATCGAATATCTATATAACGGGTAATATCTCTATCTGTTATCTACTTTACCTATATATCGTCAGACGCTGCCTTCGCACTCGATCACCAGAATCCGCGCCGGCCCTTGCGGGTGGGCCACGTGCTCGGTGCCGACGCTGGCGTAAAAGATGTCCCCGACGCCCAGCTCCGCCACCTGTTCGAAACCATTGTCGCGGTAGTGCATCTGCACCCGGCCATCGAGCACCACAAACACTTCTTCGCCGTCGTTGATATGCCAGCGATAGGGCTGGTCGGTCCAGTGCAGGCGCGTGGTGATGCCATTCATGTTGGCGATGTCCAGCGCCTCCCAGGCACGGCTGCCGGTGAAGTCCTTGCTGCGGATGATCTTCATGCGCGAATCTCGATCAGGCGGATACGGGCACTGATTATTACCCATCAGCCGCCTGTCGTCGCCCGCACGCGCGCCGAATCCTGCAACAGCAAGGCAATGAGCGCACCGACAGCCAGCAGGATGAGGACCGCGCCGTAGCCGTCGGTGGTGGCGATCAGGCCAAAGCTGCGAATCAGGTTGCCCGCCAGTAACGAAGGCAAGCAGAACGCCAGGTAGCTCAGCACATAGAACGCCGACATCAGCCCCGCGCGCTCGTGGGGCAAGGCCAACGGCACCACACTGCGCAAGGCGCCAAGAAAGCCCGCGCCAAAGCCACTGCCGGCGATCAGCGTGGCGATGAAGAACAGGGGCAGGCTGGCGCTGTGCACCGCCGTGAGGATCAGCGTTACACCGATGGCCAGCAAGCCGGCGCCGAGACGCAGCACCTTGTCGGCCGGACGATTACGCAAGGTAAAGATCATCAACGCGCCGCTCAGGGTCAGCACGGCCACCAGGCCGCCACCGATCAGGTTGGAGGTAGACCCGGTGGCGGCCCGCACCAGCGACGGGGCCAGTGACAAGTAGAAGCCACCCATCGCCCACACCGCCACATCCACCGGCAATGACAGCCACAACGCCCGGCGCGCCTGGGGCGGTACATGCAATGTTGGGCGCAGCGACGCCAGTGCGCCGGGGATGCGGCTCACCGTTTCCGGCAGGCGCCATACGTAGAGGGCCTGCAACAGCATCAAGGCCAGCAATGTCCAGTAGATCAACTGGGTCGGGAGGGGCGCGAATTCCACCAGCAGACTGCTGCCCATCGCCCCGCAAGCCATGCCCAAGAGCGGCGCCACGCTGTTGACCAGCGGGCCCTGTTGGCGGTCGGTGTCGAGCAGTGCCGCGCCCAATACGGCGGTGGCCATGCCAGTGGCAAACCCTTGCAACGTGCGGGCGGCAATCAGCCAGGCCACGCTGCCTTCATTGATAAACAGCAGCATCGCCAGCATATCCAGGAGCAGCGCAGCAAAAATCACCGGCTTGCGCCCCAGGTGGTCCGACAAAGAGCCGACGGTCAACAGCGCCGCCAGCAGGCTGAGGGCGTAGACACCGAAGATCAGCGTCAGCATGCCTGCCGAAAAATGCAGGCCTTCCTGATACAGGTGGTACAACGGCGTCGGCGCACTCGAAGCGGCCAGGAAGGTCAGCAAGGTGATCGCGAGAAACACCAGGCTGGAACGATGGGAAACAGGACTGGACATGCACACGCTCCGCTAAAGCTAATATTTTGCTTTTGCAGAGTGTGCTACCCGCCAGCGCTTAAAGCAAATTCTTTGTGTTAAGGTCACAAACATGGCGATAAAAGAAGGCCTTCGCCCGGGGGGCCGCAGTGCCCGGGTACAAGAATCCGTCCATTCGGCGGTGCGTGAACTGCTGGAAGCCCACGAGCGCTCCAGCGTCACCGTGCCCATGATTGCCACACGCGCAGGCGTCACGCCCTCGACTATCTACCGGCGCTGGGGCGACCTCTCCGTGCTGCTCGCGGACGTGGCCCTGGCGCGCATGCGCCCCGACAGCGAACCCGCCAACACCGGCAGCCTGCGCGGCGACCTGCAGGCTTGGGCCGAGCAATACTTGGATGAAATGAGTTCGGAGCCGGGCCGCAACATGATGCGCGACCTGCAGTGCACGATCACGCCGGGATACTGCGTGAGCATCCTGAGTGGGCAGTTGCAGGCGATTGTCGATCGCTACCCGCAAAGCACGCCGCCGAGCGTGGACCACCTGATCAACCTGATCGCAGCGCCAACGGTGTTTCGCATTCTATTTTCGAACGCCCCGCTGACAGTGCAAGAACTGCACGCCCTGATCGAACTGGCACTCAACGCCTGAACCTCCCCTGCAGGAGCCGGCTTGCCGGCGAAGGCATAACGCTGGGTGTACCTGCTATACCGAGCCGCCTGCATCGCCGGCAAGCCAGTTCCTACACCTACCTGCCTTTGATCCAACCACTCAGGCCGGCTGTCAGGCCGCCGTGCTCTTGCTTTTGATCTTGATCCTAGGCGCCCCGTCAAACACGCTGGCCGGAATTCGACAGGGATTTGGGGGGGTAAACCGGCAGGGATGTCGGTTTAGCCGCCCCGCGCCATGGATGGCGCGTGGCGGCGGCCCCCCAAATACCTGTCGGATTACGGGCACACCGAGCCTAGGCGAGGTGCCGAGTGTTGGGGCAAGAGCCCTTTGGTTACTTTGGGGCTTTTCCAAAGTGACCCGCCGTAAGGGCGGAACCAATACCAGCCGTTACCCAAATAACGGATATGTACCCGATCAGATCCAACATCCAGGTCGGCTGTCAGACCGCCTTCGCAGGCAAGCCAGCTCCCACAGCGGTGCAAAAAAAAACGGCCTCATCCGAGGCCGTTTTTTCATTGCGGATCGCTGCTCAGGTACGCATCCCACGCCCGCTCACCAACAACCGCGCACAGCCGATATACAACACCACCGTGGCGACGATCATAAAGGTGATCGCCACGCTGATCTTGATATCCGACACCCCCAGGATGCCGTAGCGAAACGCGTTGACCATGTGCAGCACCGGGTTGGCCAGCGACACGGTCTGCCAGAACGGTGGCAGCAGGGTAATGGAGTAGAACACCCCGCCCAGGTAGGTCAGCGGCGTCAGCACGAAGGTCGGGATGATCGAAATATCATCGAAGTTACGCGCAAATACGGCGTTGATGAAGCCCAGCAGCGAGAAGATCGTCGCCGTCAGCACCACCACCAGAATGGTGACTCCAAGGTGATGCACCTGCAGGTGGGTGAAGAACAGCGACAGCAGGGTCACGATCACGCCCACCATCAAGCCACGCAGCACACCGCCCAGGGTGTAGCCGATCAGGATGGTGTGGGGCGACACCGGCGACACCATCAATTCTTCGATGGAGCGCTGGAACTTGCTGCCGAAGAAACTGGAGACCACGTTGCCATAGGAGTTGGTGATCACCGACATCATGATCAAGCCCGGCACGATGTACTCCATGTAGGTGAAGCCACCCATGTCACCGATCTGCCGGCCGATCAGGTTACCGAAGATCACGAAGTACAGGACCATGGTGATCGCCGGCGGCAGCAGGGTCTGCGGCCAGATCCGGGTAAAACGCTTCACTTCGCGATAGACGATGGTTTGCAGCGCGACGAGGTTGGGTTGCAGTTCGGAACTCATACCGCCACCTTCGCCAGATTTTTCTCCACCAGGGACACGAACAACTCCTCAAGGCGATTGGTTTTGTTACGCAGGCTCAGCACTTCAATTTGCTGGGCCGCCAACTGGGTGAACAGCGCGGTGATGCCCATGGCCTTGTCCACCTGCACTTCCAGGGTATGGCTGTCCACCAGGCGGCTCGGGTAGCCGAGCAGTTGCGGCGGCGCCGACAGGTTGTTTTTCAGGTCGAGCAAAAAGGTTTCCACATGCAACTGACCCAGCAGGTTACGCATGCTGGTGTTCTCGACGATGGTGCCGTGGTCGATGATGCCGATGTTGCGGCACAGCTGCTCAGCCTCTTCCAGGTAATGGGTGGTGAGGATGATGGTGATGCCCTTCTCGTTCAGCTCGGTGAGAAAGGTCCACATCGAGCGACGCAGTTCGATGTCCACGCCGGCAGTGGGCTCGTCGAGGATCAGCAGGCGCGGCTCATGCACCAGTGCGCGGGCGATCATCAGGCGGCGTTTCATGCCGCCGGACAGCGAACGCGAAGGCACGTCGCGTTTGTCCCACAGGCCCAACTGGGTCAGGTACTGCTCGGCGCGTTCCTTGGCGACTTTCGCCGGAATGCCGTAGTAGCCAGCCTGGGTCACGACGATGTCGAAGGTCTTTTCAAACTGGTTAAAGTTGAATTCCTGGGGCACCACGCCGATGGAACGCTTGAGCGCCGCCGGGGATTTGTCCAGGTCATGGCCGAAGATATTCACCGTGCCACTGGTCTTGTTGACCAGGGTCGAGAGGATACCGATGGTGGTGGATTTGCCGGCGCCGTTAGGGCCGAGCAAGGCGAAGAAGTCACCTTCGGCAACGTCCAGATCGATACCACTCAGGGCCTGGAAACCGTTGCCGTAGGTTTTGGTTAGCTGCCGGATGGACAGAGCGGAACTCATATCGGAATACGCACCAAAGAAGGGAATAGAAAGAGTAGATGGGGGCGCAGCCCAGGTAGTTCAACGGCGGCGCATGACAAGCATGGTGCTTGCCCGCGCCGCACAAGTACAGTCACCCGTATTAATAGTGGGTATTAAGTCAACGCAGTCATGACCGCTTTGCGGTAGGCCGGACGTTGTTGCAGGCGCGCATACCAGGCCTCTAGATTGGGCATCGCAGGCCGTTCGATGGGCATTTCGAACCAGGCGTAGATAAAGCTGCCCAGGGGAATATCGCCCATGCCGATCTCGCTGCCCGACAGATACGGCTGTGTAGCCAGCGCTTCATCAACGGTTTTGAGCACATCGATACAGGCCTGGCGACCGGCATGGATGTTGTCCCAGTTCTGTTTTTCCGCCGGGGTGCGCAGCACGCCCCAGAACACGATCTTGAACGGTTCGGCGAAAGTCGACGTGGTCCAGTCCATCCACTTTTCCGCGTTGGCCCGGGCTTTCACCTCTGTCGGATACCAGCTGGACGCCTGCTTGGCGCAGAGGTAGCGCACGATGGTATTGGACTCCCACAGCACGAAATCGCCGTCTTCGATCATCGGCACCCGACCGTTGGGGTTCAATGCCCGATATTGCGGCGTATCGACCACACCAAAAGCCCCGCCCGCATCAATTGCTTCATAGTCCAGGCCGAGTTCCTCGGCGCACCACAGTGCCTTCCTGACGTTTGATGAATTTTTACGACCCCAGATTTTCAGCATGACCGCGCCTTATTGTTGATGAACATGGCTTGATGAACGCAGCAGCATACGCCGGTTCACGCGCGGCTTAAATCGCTCTGCATATCGCCCAGCAGGGTCGGCATGTCCTCGCTGAACAAGTGGGGGTAACACTGCTGAATATGCGCGAAGAAAAACGCCTCGGGCACGTCAGGAAATTGCCCGTGGTCGACCACATATTCCATCGAACGTTGGCCTTGGCGATTGAACGCGTGGAAAACGCTGTCGTGGATGCCATCGAAGTCCAGCGGCGGCACATCGAATACATCGCACAACTGCTGATTGAACGCAGGCGTGGCCTTGACCCAGCGATCGTTGAGGTAAAGCTCGGTATAGCCGTGCATGGCGAATACGTCGCTCTTGAGCAAGGTGATCAGGCGCGGCGTCGACAAATGATTGCGTACATCCGCCAGGCCGATGCGCGCCGGAATGCCGCAGTGGCGCGCACAGGCGGCGAGCAAGGTGGCCTTGGGCACGCAATAGCTTTCGCCGCTGGCCAAGGCGAAGCTGGCACTTAATGTGTCTGGGTCGCGGCTGAAGGTGTAGGGGTTATAGCGAATCGCCTCACGCACGGCGTAGTAGAGGCTGACTGCCTGGTCACTTAAGTTCGCACGGGTTCCACGGTGTTTTTCGGCGAACTCCACCACCGCAGGGTGGTCACTATCGATGAAGCGGCTGGGACTCAGGTAGGTATCCATGAGCTTTATCTCCGAAGGAAGCCTGGAGTCTAACCACAGGCCTGCCGGGGAGATAACGACGAATCGGCCAAATCTCGTTACACCCTGATCACCCCGCTTGTTCGGATGCCGACTAAGCTCCCTGGTGGTTTCGCCCCTGGTTTCACGGAGGATTGAATATGCTGTTGTTGTGGATACTGGTGCTGGTGGTCGGCATTGCCTACCTCGCACACCGCCGCGTCGCGCCCCTGCCCGCCTTGGGCGTGGTCGCCGTCTACCTGCTGGCGATGGGCGCTTGGAGCCACGCACCGGGTTGGCTGCTGCTGGTCTTCTGGGTGCTGATCGCCGTGGTAGCCGCGCCCCTGCTGCTGCCCGACCTGCGCCGCCAATACTTCACCAAGCCACTGTTCAGTTGGTTCCAGAAAGTCCTGCCGCCGATGTCCGAGACCGAGCGCGACGCGATCGACGCCGGTACCGTCTGGTGGGACGGCGAACTGTTCAGCGGTCGCCCGGACTGGGACAAGTTGCTGGCTTATCCCAAAGCGCAACTGACCGAAGAAGAACAAGCGTTTATCGACGGCCCCACTGAAGAACTCTGTGCCATGGTCAGCGACTGGGAAATCGGACAGGCCATGGACCTGCCGCCCGCCGCCTGGGAACACATCAAGACCCACGGCTTCTTCGCCCTGATCATTCCCAAGGAATATGGCGGCAAGGGCTTCTCCGCCTATGCCCACTCCCAGGTCGCGATGAAACTCGCCACTCGCAGCGGTGACCTGGCCTCGACCGTGATGGTGCCCAATTCCCTCGGCCCGGCCGAACTGCTGCTGCACTACGGCACCGAAGAACAGCGCAACCACTACCTGCCGCGCCTGGCACGTGGCGATGACATCCCGTGCTTCGCATTGACGGGCCCACTGGCCGGCTCGGATGCGGGCGCTATGCCCGACACCGGCGTGATCTGCAAAGGTGAATGGGAAGGCAAGGAAACCCTTGGCCTGCGCCTGAACTGGGAAAAACGCTACATCACCCTCGGCCCGGTCGCGACCCTGCTCGGCTTGGCCTTCAAGGCACATGACCCGGACCATCTGCTGGGTGAAGAGGAAGACCTGGGCATAAGCCTGGCACTGATCCCTACCGACACCCCCGGCGTAGAAATCGGCCGTCGCCACCTGCCCCTGGGCGCCGCGTTCATGAACGGCCCCAACTCCGGCAAGGATGTGTTCATCCCGCTTGAGTTCCTGATCGGCGGCCAGGAAATGCTCGGCAAGGGCTGGATGATGCTGATGAACTGCCTCTCCGTGGGCCGTTCGATCTCCCTGCCTGCGGTGGGCACTGGCGCGGCCAAGTTCACCAGCCTGGTGACCGGCCAATACGCCCAGGTGCGCGAACAGTTCAACGTGCCGCTGTCGGCATTCGAAGGTATCCAGGAAGCCTTGGCGCGTATCGGCGGCAACGCCTGGCTGATGGACAGCGCACGCATGCTCACCGCCAACGCCGTGGACCTGGGGGAAAAACCCTCGGTACTGTCGGCCATTCTCAAGTACCACCTCACCGAGCGTGGCCGCGAGTGCATCAGCCACGCCATGGACGTGCATGGCGGCAAGGGCATCATCATGGGCCCGAACAACTACTTGGGTCGCAACTGGCAAGGCGCGCCGATCTTCATCACTGTAGAAGGCGCGAACATCCTGTCGCGCAACCTGATGATCTTCGGCCAGGGCGCGATTCGTTGCCATCCGTTCGTACTCAAGGAAATGGCCCTGGCCGGTCGCGAAGACCATGACCAGGCGTTGAAGGAGTTTGACGGGCTGCTGATGCAACATATCGGTTTCGCCGTGAGCAACGCCGCCAGCACCTTGGTGCTGAACCTCGGTGTAGGGCATTTCGAGAAGGCCCCGGGCAACCGTTTGAGCCAGGGTTACTTCCGCGCACTCAACCGCCAGGCTGCTGCGTTCGCGCTGCTGGCCGACCTGAGCATGATGCTGCTGGGTGGCGAGCTAAAGCGGCGCGAACGCCTCTCGGCACGCTTGGGTGATGTGCTGAGCCATATGTACCTGGCGTCGGCCGCCCTCAAGCGTTACCACGACCTGGATTCGCCGGACCACCTGGAACCGCTGTTCGCCTGGGCCATGGAAGAAAGCCTTGGTGAATCGGAGCGTGCGCTGGATGAACTGCTGAGCAACTTCCCGAACAAGGTGCTGGGCTGCCTGCTGCGGGTGATCGTGTTCCCGTTCGGCCGTCGTCATACCGGACCGTCAGATGCACTGGATGCCGAAGTGGCGGCGGTGATCGGCCGCGCCAAGGGTGACCCGACCCTGGAAGAGTTGCTGGCCGGCTGCTACCGCCCGCAATCGGCGGAAGATCCGGTAGGCGCCCTGCAACATGCCTACGACCTGCTTGGCGCCAGCCATCCCTTGCAGAAAAAACTGCACACCGCGCTCAAGAGCGGCCAGGTCAAACCGACTGCCGGCGAGCACGCCATCGATGCGGCACTGCACGCAGGCGTGTTGCAACCGGCCGAAGCACAAACCCTGCGTGATGCCGAAGCGGCACGGCGCAAGGTGATCGACGTGGATGATTTCAGCAAGGAAGAGCTGTCCCAGGCTGAGGGTAAGGTCCGCTGAGTCGAGCGGTCATATAAAAACGGGCGCGAGAGGCATATACTCTCGCGCCCGTTTTTGCTTTAGAGGACTTATCTCGTGTCCAACGTCGTTGCCGATCATCTCGTCTTGCTCGACCATCTGCGCAGCATCCTGGTTGCCGTCGGCGAAGCCGAACAGGTACCCGAGGAAAGCCATTCTCTGTTCCTGGAGCGCTTCGACGAATTGCGCGCCCTGCTGCCGATCGACCCGATCGAAAGCCAGTACCTGGGCCAGGACCTGATGAGCCAGGTCATCCTGCGCTACCCGCAAATCGCCCACCTGGTGCCGCGCGACCTGCTGTGGTTCTTTGGCGGTGACTGCCTGCACTTCATGCCCGACGAAGAACTGGACCTGTACCAGGCCCTGGAAGAGCGTCGCTTCGAAGCCGAACAGAACGACGAACCGTTCGACTGGAACCAGGAAAAGCAGCTGCTGGCCATGCCGGTTGACCAGAGCAAGCACTGATTCCCTTGTAGGAGCCGACTTGCCGGCGATGGCGGCCTTGAGTCCTGCACTGGGTTCAAGGGCCAATCGCCGGCAAGCCGGCTCCTACGGTTTCGACCGCATTCCTACCGTTTGCGCAACGTCGGCTCCTTCGCCATGCACGCCACCAGATAATCAATAAACACCCGCAACTTCGGCGGCAAATACCGCGTGGGCGAATGCAGCAACCACGCCTCGCCATGGTAGGACGCAATGAAGTCCCACGCCGGCAACACCTGCACCAACCGCCCCTCCTCCAACGCATGGCGCGCCGTAAAATACGGCAAGCTGCCAACCCCCACATGCTGCAACACCGCATCCAGCCGAACCCCGGTGTGGTTCGCGGCATAACGCCCACGCACCGCCACCGTCACCGCCTTGCCGGCCTGGCGGAATTTCCAGCGCGAGTCTCCGGGTGTCTCCCCGAGGTAGATGCAACTGTGCGCCAGCAGATCATGGGGATGCTCCGGCGTCCCGTGTTCGGCCAAGTACTGCGGCGTCGCACACAACAGATGCTCGATGGGCAGTAACTGCCGGCCCACCAACCCCGGCGGCGGGCTGTCAGTGATGCGGATACTCAGGTCGACATTGTCATCGATCATGTCCACTTGGCGATCCTCCAGGATCAACTGCACATCCACCTTGGGGTAACGCCGCAGGAATTCCGGCATATGCGGATGCACCACAAACCGCCCCACCGCCTTGGGTACGCTGACCCGCACCAGCCCTTCGGCTTCATGGGTGAACTGGCCGCTGATCTCCATCACCGAACGCGCCGCGCTGACCATCTCCTGGCAACGCTTGAGTACCTCTTCCCCGCCTTCGCTCAAGCGCAATTTGCGTGTGGTGCGTTGCAGCAAGCGCGTCGCCAGGGCCTTCTCCAGGCGCGAGATGCTACGGCTCACCGAGGAAGGCGAAGCCCCCAGTTGCCGGGCGGCTTCGGAGAAACTGCCGGCTTCCACCACTTTGACGAAAATCGCCATTTCGCCCAGCAGCGGCAAAGGAAGATTGATGCTCATGGTGCACAGGTCCATTGATAATTGAGCGGATTATCACCCATCTACGCACTATTTATACTGCTCGCAGAACTCTGATGCGGATGTAGATGATGACCGAGCGCCTGTTTTTTACCCACGATCACCTGACTGCCGAGCTGGAAGTGTTGAGCTGCACACCCCATGAGGAGCAATTTGCAGTGATCCTGCAGTCGACGATTTTTCACCCACAGGGCGGTGGGCAACCTTTCGATACCGGCTGGCTCGGTGAAGCCACTGTGCTGCGCGTCACCCAGGAAGCAGACCGCGTGGTGCACTACGTCGACCGGCCATTGGAACCGGGTCCGATTACCGCAAGGGTCGATGAACAGCGCCGTATGTTGAACACCCGGCTGCATTCCGCCGGGCACTTGATCGGCAACGTGGGCGAGACCTTGGGTTGGATGCCGATCAAGGCCCATCACTGGCCCGGCGAAGGCAAGATCACCTTCATCCGTGGCGAAGCGGCGCAAGCCATGGACGCCGAGGCGATCCAGCAACAGGTCAACCAATGGATCGCTGCGGATTACCCACGGCACATGAACCTGGAAGACGGCACCCGCGAAGTCGGCTTTGGTGAATTGCCCGCGTACGCCTGCGGCGGCACTCATGTACAGGCACTGAGCGAGTTGGGCCAGGTGACCATCCTGACCTTGTCAGAGAAAAAGGGCGCGCTGTCCGTGCGCTACGAACTCGATTAAACCTCACTCGCCCCCGCCCGCCCCGGTTCCACCACAAACGACTTGAGGGTCGATACCGTGGCCATCGGGTCGCGGGGGTCGGTAATCACCCGCAGGTTCGTGAGCATCTTGCCCTCCTCCACCTCCACCGACACATATCCCCGCTGACGGCTATCGAAAAACTTCACATGCGGGTTGAGCGGCAACAGCTTGCTGAACGCATCAAAGGGCGGTCCGTCAGACGTCACCGACGTGCCGACGAATTCCGTGGCCACCACCCGCGAGTCCGGGTTATTTCCATCGGCATGCAAGTCCGTCACCCAGAACGAATGGATATCACCGCCCCAGAACACCGGGTTGCTGACCCGGTTACGCTCGATGGACGCCAGCATCCGCGAACGGTTGGCCATATAGCCATCCCACCCGTCGGTCCAACGCCCCGGCTTGTGGTTGGTCAGGTCACGCTGGGTCAGCGGTGCCACCAGCAGGTCCTGGGCGATGATGTTCCACTGCGCCTTCGACTGGGCAAACCCCTGGTCCAGCCAGGCTTCTTGCTGCCAACCAAGCATGGTGCGGCCAGGGTCGCGCAAGTCGTGGCAGAGGTTATCGGCGATATGCCCCTGGTGGCTGCCATTGGCCGGAATGCACGGTTGTTCGGAACGGTATTGCCGACCGTCCAGCACGTGGAAACGGGCCAGTCGGCCGTAGTCCAGGCGCCGATAAATGCGCATGTCCGGCCCCTTCGGCAAGCTGCTGGCACGCAGCGGCATATGCTCGTAGTAAGCCTGGTAGGCTGCCGCACGCTGCTGCAGGAATTGCCCGACCGGTATCTTCGGGTCCTGGGACCAGCGGTTGGCGTAGTCGTTCTGTACTTCGTGATCGTCCCAGGTCGCCACGCTCGGTGCAGCGGCGTGCAGGGCCTGTAGATCCGGATCGGTTTTGTACAAGGCATAGCGGTTGCGATAGTCGCTCAGGCTCACCGCATTGCCGCTGCCATGGGGGCGGATGATCTTGCCCGAATCCGCCGCGTAGGAACTGTCGTAGATGTAGTCGCCGAGAAAGAACACCAGGTCGGGCTGTTCCTCTGCCAAATGGCGATAGGCACTGAAATAGCCGCGCTCCCAATGGGAACACGAGACAAACCCCAGACGCGCCGACGCCATGGCATGCACCGCCGGCGCCGTGCGCGACTGCCCCACTGGGCTTTGCGTACCCAGCCCTTCGAACTGATACCAGTACGGTCTGCCCGCCTCGAGCCCCGCGACTTCTACATGCACCGAATGCCCCCAGCGCTCGCTGGCCATGGCTTCGCCTTGGCGCACCACGCGGGTCATCGCGGCATCGCTGGCGACCCGCCAACGCACAGGTACGGAACGGCTCAAGCCACCCCGGCCATCCACGGCATTGAACAACGGCGCCAGGCGCGTCCAGATCACAAACCCATCGGGCAACGGGTCACCGGAAGCCACGCCGAGGGTGAACGGATAATCCACGCCGGCACTGCGCGCAAACGGACTGAGGATCGAAAACGTGGTGGCGACAGCCAGCCCGGCAAGCACCCGGCGTCGGCCATGATCGACCTCGCCACTCACGGCCGAAACTCCCACTCCTCACGCACGGTGGCGAACACCAGCATGTCTTCATGCACGCCGTTCTTGAGAAATGCCCCGCGCATGCAGCCTTCGTACTGCAGGCCGATTTTCTCCATGACTCGCGCCGACTCTTTGTTGCGACTAAAACACTGGCTGCCCACGCGATGCAGGCCCAATTCGGCAAACCCGTAGTCCATCAGCGCGGTGGCCGCTTCGGTCGCATAACCCAGGTTGCGCGCGTTCGCCGCCGCCCAGCCGCCGAGATGCCCATAGTGATGTTTCGCATTGATGCGCAGGCTGGCGATACCGATCAATTCACCGGTGTCGCGCACATGCACCCCAAGACTCAACAACCCATCAGAGCGAAATTTTGCCTGCATGCCCTCGATAAAATCCTGCGCTGTTTCGAGGGTGTAGGGCGATGGAATACTCGCCGTGTTGTCGGCGATTTTCGGGCCGTTGGCGAGCGTGCACAACGTCTTGGCCTGATGGTTTTCCAGTGCGCGCATTAACAGTCGCGGGGTGGATATCTGTGGCAGTTCACGGCTCATTTCCAGGGGCCCTCGATGTAAAGTTTCTGAGAATGCCCCTGCTGCATGTCAATTCTGTTACGTCACAAAAATGTCTTGAGAATTGCCTGAAAGACTTGTCCTAGAGCCCTCAAAACGTCAATTAAAGTTAACCAATCGGTCATTTTTGGTTGTTAGCGTGTCGCCCCTAATTCAATAACGGGGTAACGGAATGAGAACCTGGGACGAACCGAAAAAACGCAAGGCGCACATCGAACTGATCCCGATGATCGACGTGATGATGTTCCTCCTGGTGTTTTTCGTACTCGTGAGCCTGAACGTGATTCCGGCCCTCGGCATGAAGACGCAACTGCCCAGCGCCAGCAGTTCACAGCAGCTCAAACCACAGAACAAATTCATCCTCACCCTGGGCCTGGAAGGCCAACTGCAACTGGATGGCAAGGACCTCACAGTCGATGCGCTGGTGCCGGCGCTGAAGGCGGCCGAAAAGCCTGACACCAAGTCGACCATCATCGTGAACAGCGACAAAGGCGTGGAGGTTTCGCGTCTGGTGGAGGTGATGGACACCCTGCGTCTGGGTGGCTTTACCTCCGTGTCCATTGCCACGCGTAAGTCCTGATCATGTACGTCTTGTTTCGTGCGCGTCAGCTGCTGGGCAGTGTCCCGGCCCTGATCGCCCTGGTGCTGATTGCACTGGGTATCCAGTCCCAGACCTTGAAGGTCGAGCCGGTGTATGACGAGTCGGCGGTCGAGTTGGCGCTGGTCGAGCCAGAGCCGGAAGTGATCCCCGAGCCGGTGGTGGAACAAGAGCCGCCACCGCCGGTGATCGAGGATGAAGAGGCCGAACCGGCCCCGCCACCGCCGCCACCTAAACCCTTGCCGAAACCCAAGCCTGAGCCCAAGCCAAAACCTGTGCCCAAGCCAGTGGTCGCCAAGCCAACGCCCGCCCCGACACCACCACCAGTCGCCGCCAAACCGGCACCGGCGCCCGTGGCCCAGGCCGCGCCGACACCCGCACCACCGAAGGTCGATGGCCAAGCCCTGGAAGGCGGTTACCTCAAGGGGTTGCGCAACGAGTTGGACACTTACAAGCAGTACCCCACCGGACGCCAGGCCTCCCTCGAACGCCCCACCGGCGAAGTGGTGGTCTGGTTGTTGGTAGACCGCCAGGGTCGGGTTCTCGACTCCGGTTTGCAGACCCAGGCGTCGAGCATGTTGCTCAACCGGGCCGCCACCAACAGCTTGCGTCGTATCAAGCAAGTCAAGCCGTTCCCCGAGCAAGCCTTCGGGGGCCGCAATGAGCAGCGCTTCACCGCCACCTTCAACTACAGCGTGCAATAAGCACCCGACACCAGGACGACAGAGATGAGGTTCACACGGATTCATCTGGCACTCGTTGCCGCAAGCATGGGCCATGGAATGGTCATGGCCGACACCAGCAACAGCGACGTCGGGACGATTGGGGTTCAGGGCAAGGCCACGGCAGGTGGCGGCTACATGGTTCAGGAAGAAAGCATCAAGGGCCGCTCCACCGTGACCAAGGAAGCGCTGGATAAACAGACCGCCACCGGCAACGCCGTGGACAAGCTCAAGTACACGCCGGGCTTGAACATCTCGAGCGAAGACAACACCGGCCTGTCCGGCTTTCGCTTCACCATGCGCGGGCTCAACTCCGACCAGGTGGGAATGTCGGTGGACGGCATGCCGATCAACGACTCCGGCAACTACGCGCTGTACTCCAACCTGCTGGGCGACCCGGAAAACATCGAGCAGATCTTCGTCACCCAAGGCTCTTCGGAGGCCGACGGCCCGCACATCGGTTCCAGTGGCGGCAACATCGGCATCGTGACCATTCGCCCGACCAAGGAAACCGGGGCGTTCGTCAAACAGGTGATGGGCAGCAACGCCACGCGCAAGACCTTTGCCCGCCTCAACACCGGCGAGATCAATGGCCTGAGCAACTGGTTGTCGGCGTCCCACACCGAAGGCCAGATGTGGCGCGGTTCGGGCGCCGTGCGCGCGGACAAAGTCGAGTGGAACAGCTTCTTCGACGCCGGCGATGGCAACACCGCCAACCTGATCCTCAAGTACCACGAGCAGGACAACAACAGCTACAGCCAACTGACCAAGGCCCAGTACCAGCAGAACGGCCGCAAGTACGACCCCTACCCGGCCACGCCTACCGTGGGCAGCAACGGCAAGTACAACAGCTACTACGCCTTGGCGCAGAACCCGTTCCAGACATTCACCGCCGTGCTCAACACCCAGTTCAAACTGGCGGACAACCTCGCGCTGTCGGTGATCCCGTATTACTACTGGGGTAACGGCAGCGGCGTGGGCTCGTCCAGCTATGCGCTGAACCGCGGCTCCAACCAAGGCGGCGTGTTCGACCTGGGCAACCTGCCGACCGGCGCCCAATACAACGCCGACGGCACCCCGAACAACGGTGTGTACTACCGCCCTTCGCGCACCCAGACCTGGCGTCCGGGCATCACCACCAAACTCAACTGGGACCTGGGCGATCACAGCCTGCAAGTCGGCTACTGGTACGAGCGCGCACGTCAAAGCCAGACCCAGCCGTTCATTCCGCTCAAGGCCAGTGGCAAGCCGGTCGACACCTGGCCGGACTCCAACGAGGCCGTGGTTGATGCCAATGGCAACACCATCCAGGGTCGCGACCGCTTCACCATCACCCCGGCGCAAAAGGTCTGGGCCCAGGACACCTGGTACATCAACTCGGACTGGACCCTGATCGCCGGCCTGGCCTACATGAACGTCAAGCGTGACGGCACCAACCACGGCAGCCTCACCGAGCAGCCGGAAAAACGTAACCAGACCTACAACAAACTGCTGCCCAACGCCGGCCTGAAATACCAGCTGGATGAACGCGATCAGTTGTTCTACAGCCTGTCGCGCAACATGCGCATCCCGCAGAACTATGTGCTGTACGACAAGGGCGTCGGCTCCATCGATTCCAAGCCGGAAACCAGCTGGAACCACGAGTTGGGCTGGCGCTACACCGATGAAGACATGACCGTCGCCGCCACCTTGTTCTACATGCAGTTCAAGGATCGCCAGGTGTCGTCGCGCGACATCAACGGCGACTTCGCCGACATCAACGCCGGCTCCGTCAACAACAGCGGCCTGGAGCTGGAGTGGAGCGGCCTGCTGCCGAATCACTTCAACTACTACACCTCCTACACCTACACCAAGGCCGAGCAGCAAGACGACCTGACCGTGTACAACGCCGGCAAAGCCATCCTGTTGCCCACCAGCGGCAAGCAGTTCGCCAACGTGCCGAAAAACATGCTGGCCGCCAACATCGGCTACGACGACGGCCGCTTCTACGGCACCTTCGGCGGCAAGTACACCAGCAAGCTCTACGGCGACCTGACCAACGACGAAGCCATCTCCGGGCGTACCGTGTTCAACGCCGGCGCGGGTATCTACCTGCCGGTGGACAAGAAGGTGGTCAAGGACGCGACCCTGCGCCTGAACGTCGACAACCTGTTCGACAAGAAGTACCTGGACGGCGTGTACACCACCAAGACCAACGCGGCCAGCTACAGCGGCTTCCGCGACGGCGACCCGGCCTACATCGTGGGCCTGGAACGCACCGTGACGGTCTCCCTGGAAGCCAACTTCTAATTGCGAGGTAACTGAACATGGACATGAACCTGCTCCACGACATCACCTTTTATGTGATGTATGCCGCGATGGCCATCGCGATCTTTATCACCATCGAGCGCGGGATTTATTTCGCGTATGTACGCCGTCAAGCCCGCGCGCTGACCGAGGTACTGGGCGCCAATGTGCACAGCGAACGCGACTTGCCGGAAAGTCTGACCCGCCGTGACAGCCTGCCGCTGAGCATGGTGTTGCCGGTGCTGGCGCAGAAAGCCTCACAAGGTTCGCGCAAGGACCTGGATGACGTCATCGAAACCCAGTACCTGACCACCCGTGCACCACTGGCCCGCAGCCTGTGGATCATCGAAACCATCACCACCGCCGCGCCGCTGTTGGGCTTGCTGGGCACCATCCTCGGCATCATTGACACCTTCAAGGCACTGGCGACGGCGGGCGTGTCCGACCCAGGGCAGATTTCCGGTGGTATCGGCACGGCCTTGTTCGCCACCGGCCTGGGCATCGCCATCGCGCTGTTCTGCGTGGTGTTCCATAACTTCTTCCAGGACAGCCTGGAACGCATCAACGATCAGCTGAAAATCCTGCTGATCCGCGCCGCCACCGGCGCCCGCGTGCAGAGTGAAGTACCGCACCTGGTGCCGACGCCGCTGCACAGCCGCACGGCGTAACCCCGTAGTGAGCGGGCTTGCCCCGCGCTGGGTGGCGCAGCCGCCCCAATCCAGGCACCTCGGTCTTTCTGAGACACCGCGGTGGGCTGTTTGGGGCGGCTGCGCCACCCAGCGCGGGGCAAGCCCGCTCACCACATCAGTTGAAGAGAGTGTCATGTCCGTTTCCTTGAAATTGCGTATCGCTGGCCTGGCAGGCTTGCTCATGAGTCCGCTGGCCCTGGCGGACTTTTCGATTCCGGGTTTTGAATTGGTGCATACCGTACCGGTGGATACCGCCCTCGGCACCGACGACTTGCGCCAGCCCGGCCCAGTGTGGAGCGAGCTGTTTGACGGCGCAAAAAACCGTATCGACATTGGCCAGTTCTACGCCGCCGATCATCCAGGCTCCGTGATGGACCGTGTGATCGAACGCCTGGAAGCCGCCGGCAAACGCGGTGTGAAGATTCGCTTTTTGCTGGAAGAAAAAGGCATCAAGTTGTCGGAAGCGTCCACCCTGGAACGCCTGCGCGCAATCCCCAACCTGACCTTTCGTGTGCTGCCCTACGCACGCGTGAGCGGTGGGATCATCCACGCCAAATACCTGGTGGTGGATGGTAAACAGGCGTTTGTCGGCAGCCAGAATTTCGATTGGCGCTCGCTGGAACATATCCACGAAACCGGGCTGCGTATCACCGACCCAACCGTGGTGAGCCAGGTGCAGGCGATCTTCGAACAGGACTGGAAAGCCCAGCAGGCCTTGGCCGACAACCAACCGGTACCGCTGCCTGCCGTGAGCAATGCACCACCGCGCACCGGTAACTACCTGGTGGCCAGCCCGCAACGCTACAACCCACCGGGCGTAGGCGATTCACAGCTGGAACTGCCGCGTTTACTGAGCGAAGCGAAACACGAAGTGCGCGTGCAACTGCTGGACTACGCACCACTGTCCTACGGCCCGGACAAGACCCGCCCGTACTACGCGGTGATCGACAATGCCGTCCGTGCGGCGGCGGCACGTGGGGTGTCGATCAAGCTGATGGTGTCCAACTGGAATACCGACAAGCTGGAACTGCCCTACCTCAAAAGCTTGGCGGTGCTGCCTCACGTCCAGATCAAAATCGTCACCCTCCCCGAGGCCAAGCAAGGTTTTATCCCGTATGCGCGGGTAATCCACAGCAAGACCATGGAGATCGACGGACAGGTTGCCTGGATCGGCACCAGCAACTGGCTGGGCGGGTATCTGGATAATTCGCGCAATCTGGAGGTGGTGATGCGCAGCGAAGCGATGGCCAAGCGTGTCGGGGCATTGCATGAGCAATTGTGGGACGGACCCTACGCTAGAGCCTTGAACGTGACCGAGGAGTACCCCGAGCCCCACCCTGGCCAGCATTGACCAGAGGCACCTGAGTAGTGGTAGTGTGTGGAAATGTTTCTGACAGATTGATCAGAAACGTCCTACTCACTACCTGCAAAGGAATGCGTCCCTTCATGCACTTTCCACTCAAGCAATTGGCGGCTGCCACCCTGTTCGCGGCGAGCCTTTCGGCCATCTCCAGCCCCGCTTTCGCCAACGTCACTCCGGACCAAAGCACAGCGATTCTGAAGCATTTCAACGAAACGTCCGTCACCGATTTCCGTGGTTTCCTCGGCGCCCTGGCCAAGGGCGACCTGGGCAAGACCAGCGATGTCGGCCCGGCGATCAGTGCGTTTCTTGATAACAAAACCTTGAGCGCGGATCAGCAGAACGAGATCAATCGCCTGCTCGGTATCTACACCCGAGTGAAGTACGGCAAGGCCGCCACCGAAACCCTGCGCGAACTGGTGGAAATCCCGACCTTTAACGTGGACGGCCTGCCGCAGTACAAGAACCCGGAATTCATCAAGATCGCCGGCAAGATCGAGGCACTGGCCAAGGCCTTTAACCTGACCTTCCGCAATATCGACAACCGTGTGTACGAAATTTCCCTGGAAGGCAGCGGTGATGAAGTAGTTGGTATCCACGCACACGCGGACGTGGTGCCAGTGACACCGGAAAACTGGGTGTTGAAAGACGGTACCAAGCTCGACCCGTTCAAGGTCACGCTGATCGGTGACCGCATGTACGGCCGTGGCACCGAGGATGACAAGAACGGCATCGTAGTGGCGATGTATGCCATGAAGGTGATCAAAGAAGAGAAACTGCCGCTGGCACGCAATTTCAAGCTGCTGGTGGACACCACCGAAGAAACCTCCGGCGACGCAATTCCTTATTACTTTGAAAAGAACCCGACACCGCAATACAACCTGGCGCTGGATGGCGGCTATCCGGTGGTGATCGCCGAGAAAGGTTACGGCACGGTGATGGCCACCTTCCCACGCCGCAAGGGTGAAGGCAAAGGCGCGGAAATCATTTCGATGACCGGCGGCATGGCGACCAACCAGATTCCGTCAGCCTCGGTGGCGACGTTCGTGAGCGATAAGCCTGCCGAGTTGGCTGCCAGCCTGCAACAGGCCGGTACTGAATACGCCAAGAACAACGGTGGCGATTTTGAAGTGGCCGCCAAGGTCGACGGCAAAGACGTCAAGCTGACCGTCACCGGCGTGTCCGCGCACTCGTCCGAGCCGGAGTCCGGGGTCAACCCGGTGGCGCGCATGCTGGAGCTGATCCATAGCGTCGATGGCAAGATCGCCCTCAAGCACAACCACATCACGGATGCTGCACGTTACGCGTCTGACAACTGGGGCCTGGATTACCTGGGCGGCAAGTTGGGTGTGGGCTTCTCGGATGATTTCATGGGGCCGCTGACTACTTCGTTGACCTTTGTCGGCCTGGATGACAAGGCCTTCAAACTGGCGGTGAACCTGCGCGTGCCGAAGGGCAAGTCACCGGAAAAACTCAAAGCCGAGATCGCCGAAAAATTGAGCGCCTGGGACAAGAAAACCAAGGTCAAGGTGGGCTTCACCTACTCGGTGGCCGAGCCGATGTACCGCAACCCGGAAGGTGAATGGGTGAAAGCCCTACTGGCCGTGGCCAGTGAAAATCTGGGTATGGAGCACAAGTTCGGCACCTCGGCCGGCGCAACCTCCGTGCATGAACTGCCCAACGGCGTGCAATTCGGCCTGGCGCGCCCGGAAGTGAAGTACACAGGGCACACCGACAACGAGTTCAAGACGGTTGACCAGTTCCTGCTGGACCTGCAGATCGTCACCGAAATGATGGGCCGTATCGGCCAACTGCCGAAGCTCTGATAAAAAGCAGCCCGCCGCAACGGCGGGCTCTTCAGGCCTGCAACATCAACATATCCTCGAAAAAACCACCGACCGGTTCCGTGGGATGGCACAGCTGGATTTCCAGGACCCAGGCCATTTCACTCGGCGGGATCTCTAGATCAGCCAGCTCCTTGTTCTCGAACAGCGCATGGGGGAAATCCGCGAGGCGATGGCCCGCGAGATTACGTGCCAGCCTCCAGCCTTTTGACACCGCGCTCTGCTCGGCGAAGTCATAGAGTTCACGACCGGTAAGCCCCTTCAGCCAGGCGTCGCGGGTTTCGTCGAACACCTCATGCAGTGCGGTCCTGCACGCCAGGTGCAGCGGCGCGTCACCGAACACAAAGGTATCGCCGTAGTCACCTTCATAACCGTCCCACACCGGGCCCAAATCAACCACGACGATATCGGTGGCGCGCAGCCTGCGCTGGCGGTCAATGCCTTCGCGCGGTGGGCGTACGGTGTCGTCGCCAAAGCGGATATAGGTCGGGTGCCAGGTGTGGGAAGCGCCCATGGCTTGCAGTTGGTCAGCAGCCATGTCGAGGGCTTCGCCGGTGGTCATGCCCACCTGCAGTCGGCTGGCAATCGCCGCCAAGGCACGGATTGACTGATCGCGCGCGGCCAGCATGCCGTCCAGTGAATAACGTGGGCCGACTTTCTCCCAGATCGGGTGCAGCGCCTTGGGTGTCGTGCCGGCACTCGACCGGCCACTGGGCACAAAGGCCTCCGCGACGAATCGATGGCCGGGCAAGCCGGCGTCCAGACACTCCGTGCGCACCTGGCTGATCATTGCGCCATTACCGCAGGCATACACCTGGGCAGCTTCCCAGTCATGCCCATGGCTCAAGGCAACTTCCTGCACTCGCCCTTGGGAAGCCAACACCGGGTGCCAGTGAAAACGTGGGTGATCAATGACCGATTGATCCAGGAACGCGCGGTCATAGAAATCTGCTGGCTGCCCGCCGCCCCAGTACAAGGTCACATCCACATCGCGCGTGAACGCCGTCAGGAGGATGGGCTTGATACCCGCGTAGCCGGTGCCCGTGGCGAACAAGACGACGGGCGCATTGTCATTGTCCTGCCAGGTACAGGCGCCAAACGGTCCTTCCAGTTGCACCAGATCGCCGGCCTCCAGGCCGCCCAGCAGTGTCTCGGAAAACAGCCCGCCGCTCACCCGGCGAATCTGGAATACCAGGCGCCCATCGTCTTCGGCCGGCAGGTTGGCGATCGAGAAACACCGCGAGTCGCCGTCGACCAGGCGGAACTTGAGGTACTGGCCCGCCCGCGCTGCCAGCGGCCTGTCCGGCATCAGCACCAGCTCAATGATGTCGGGGCTCAGTGCGCGTTTGCTCACGACCTGCGCCTCGACCACCAGCGCGGGTGTATCCAGCGACCAACCGGGGATTTCCAGGCGCATGTCGCCGCAGGCGTGGCTCTGGCACAACAGCATTTCATTGACTGCCAACGGATAGCAGGGTAAGGGGGCATCCGGCGCCAGCTGCTTGGCCCGGTACACCCCTTCTGCGACCACCACCTTGCAGGAGCCACAGGCTCCGCGTCGGCAAGAAAACGGCACCGACAGGCCGTTGGCGAGCATCGCATCCAGCAAGAGTTCGTCACCGGCCTCAAAGGTTTTCCCCGAGGGGGACAGTTCGATGACATGACGTGTATTCATAACAACCTCGGGGTGAGTGAGCCGTGATTGTTGCGCTAGACTAGGCCCATTAAAACCTCCAGTTTTGGATACTTTAGATGGTCCAGATGCGAAAATGGCGCCCGCTGCTCAAGCTGGACGACAGTGCAAGCCAGGCGTCTTACCGCAAGATCGCCGAAGGCCTGGTGACCGCGATCGTTGAAGGTCGATTGCCACCCGGCACCTTGCTGCCGGGCACCCGGGAGATGGCGCAGTTGCTCGACGTCAACCGCAAGACCGTTATCCTGGCCTACGAAGAGGCCATGACCAAAGGCTGGCTGGTCAGCGAGCCGCGACGCGGGACCTTCGTCAATGCGCAGTTGACGGCCAAGCAACTGCCGAGCCGCGCGCAGGCGCCCTTCGCGCCGCCCATCCTGGCGCAGACAACCGCGCCCTATTTCGCCCAGAACGCTCAGGTGACAGCGCTGAATCATCGGCATGACGCGCTGTTTTTCGACAACGGCACCAGCGACCACCGCCTGCTGCCCCAAGCCGTGCTGCACCGCTACTACCGTAATGCCCTGCGTAACAGCTTTGCGTCCAACACCCTGCGCTACGGCAGCGAGGGCACCGGCTATCATCTGCGCTGCGCGCTGGCCGAGATGCTGCGCAACAACCGTGGGTTGACGGTCAACGCCGAAAACATCTGCCTGACCCAAGGCACCCAGATGTCGCTGTACCTGACCGCCAGCCTGTTGCTCAAACCCGGCGACGTAGTGCTGGTGGAGCGCCTGAGTTACCCGCCAGCATGGGAAATTTTCCGCAGGTTGGGTGCGCAACTGGTCACGGTGGACATCGACGAAGAAGGCTGTCGCACGGACCAGATCGATCGCCTGTGTCGCGAACACAAGGTGCGGATGATCTACCTCACGCCACACCACCAGTTCCCCACCACCGTGAGCCTGCACGCGGCGCGGCGGCAACAGTTGCTGGCATTGGCGGCGCTGCATGACTTCTGCATCATCGAAGAAGATTACGACCACGAATTTCACTTCAGCGGGCGCCCCTACCTGCCCCTGGCCAGCGATCGCGCGCAGCGACATGTGATCTATGTCGGTTCGTTGTCCAAGGTCCTCGGCTCGACGTTTCGCTGCAGTTATGTGGTGGCTCCCACGCAGGTGGTCGAAGCCCTGCATAGCAATGCCGCACTGATGCTGGGCGATGCCGACGCAGTCGCGCAGAAGATGCTTGCCGACTTGATCAACGATGGCGAACTCAAGAAGCACCTGCGCCGGGTATCAAAGGAATACCGCGCCCGCCGTGAGACCTTGCAAGACTGCCTGCAGGCGGCGTTCAGTGATCGGATCCAAGTGCGCGAGCCCGAAGGCGGCCTGGCGCTGTGGGTGCGTTTCGACGATGCAATCGATGTTGACCAGATAGTAAGCGCGGCCCTAGACCACGGGTTGGTCGTACGCAGCGGCCGGCAGTTCTCACCGATGGACCAAGCAGAAAATGCGCTGCGCCTGGGGTTCGCCTCGCTGAACCAGGAAGAGATCCGCGAGGCCACATTACGCCTGGCCCAAGCGGCAAGCCCGCGCGCGCATAAAAATGCCGATCATCACTGATCGGCATTCGGTTAGAGCGGCAGCAGGAAGCGTGATCGCTCCTCGGTCCGGGCAAGCTCCGGGAACTCCAGCAGCAGCGCCCGGTTGCCCCGGCCGATATGCTCCATCACCGCCCGCGTAATGTACTCACGCACCATGCCCGTGGAGACGTAATACATGGCCCAGGCTTGTTCGGGCGTACAGTGGCCGATCTGTTCCTCGATGTCCTTGTACGCCTTGTCATCGTCCGACTTCACGTCGCGCTGATATTCGGCTTGGCCCATGATGGTTCTCCTTCACTGACACGTCTGCTGCAGCCCGGACCGCCTATTCATTCACCCGATCAGGTCCCGCTCTTCACCTTGGTCCACACCCGCGTGCGGATTCGCTCCAATTTCAAGGGCAACGGTTCCAGGGGAACCAAGGTGGCGATCGTCTCTTTGGACGGGTAAATCCAGGGGTTGTCGCGCAACTTCTGCTCGACCAACTCGGTGGCATCCTTGTTGGCGTTGGGGTACAGCGTGTGGTTGGAACTCTTGGCAATCACTTGCGGGTCGAGCATGTAGTTGATGAACGCCAGCCCCTGCTTGGCATGCGGCGCATCCTTGAGCAGCACAAAGTTTTCCGACCACACCAGCCCGCCTTCACGCGGCAGGCTGTAGGCAATTTTGCGGCCGGTGTTGTTTTTCTCATTGATGGCTTGCGCCGTCAGCGCTCCGCTCGCCCAACCCACCACCACGCAAATATTGCCGTCGGCAAAATCAGCGTCGGTCCTGGAAGAGTCGAAGTAGAGGACGTAAGGACGGATCTTCAACAGCAGCGCCTGGGCTTTCTGGTAATCCTCAGGGTTCTGGCTGTTGCTCGGCAGCCCGAGGTAATGCAAGGCGATCGAAATGATTTCGCTCGGCGAGTCGAGCATCGCCACGCCACACGACTTGAGCTTGCTGATGTTCTCTTCCTTGAAGATCAGGTCCCAGCTGTCCACCGGGGCATTGTCACCCAGGGCGGCCTTGACCTTATCCACGTCATAACCAATGCCGGTGGTGCCCCACAAATACGGCACGGCATACCGGTTACCCGGATCGTTGGCGGACAGCAGCGCCAGCATTTCGGGATCGATGTGCGAGAAATTACTCAGTTGGGAACGGTCCAGCGGCGCAAGCACACCGGCCTGGATCAGGCTGGGCAAGACATTCGAGGTGGCGACGACAACGTCATACCCGGTGCGCCCGGCCATGACCTTGCTCTGCATGATCTCGGCACTGTCGAAGGCATCCAGGTGCATCCGGGTACCGGTTTTCTGTTCAAATTCCTTGGGCGTCTCCGGCGCGATCAGCCCGAACCAGTTATACAGATTGACCCGGGGTTCGGCCGCCGAGACCGGCGCACTGGCACACACAGACACCAGCGCAGCCATAAAAATGGCGCGCAACTGGGGTTGACTCATCTCGCTATCCTTGTCAAAACGACAGGCCATCATGGCCTGCATCCACTGGAGGGTGAATATACTCGGCACGCCCGATTAGTAAATACCCAGAAGTACTTAGCCCAGCCCCATGAATACCTAACCCTAAAGGGGTAGTAAATGTCGCTCGACCTTCACAACCTGGCCTGGCATCGGTCCGCCGGAACGCTGATCATGCAGCTGAACCGCCCGGCGTTCTGGAGTTCGCTGGTTCGCGTGGTAAAGGAATATGTCCAGATCGACAATTGGGTTGTGCTGATCTTCAGCGACCAACAGGTGCGGGTCATCAGCCTGACCGAAGTCGCCGATGCAGACGAAGTGGACGCGCTGACCCAGCGCTATGTAAAAGGGCTGTACCTGCTGGACCCGTTTTACATCGCCAACCGGGAGAACCCGCAGAGTGGTTTTTTCCATCTGTCCGACATCGCGCCGGAGCACTTTCTGACCACCGAGTATTACCACCAGTATTTCGCCCAGTACGTCAGCGTGGACGAGGTGCAATACAACGTACAGCTCGACGCTGACAGGACGCTGTGCATGTCATTTGGCAGCAACGTGCGATACAGCCCGCAGCAGATCACGACGCTGGACATGATCAAGCCCTGGGTGATGGCTTTGATGCATCAACGCATGTGCTTTGAGGGTGATGCGGAAAAAAGCCAAGCCGAGCCGCCACCGTGGTCTGAGGCGATCATGCAACTTGGCGCACAAATCACAGCGCGCGAAAAAGATGTGCTCCGGCTGCTGTTGAGCGGTTTTTCCAACAAAGAGATCGCCGGCAAGCTGAACCTGTCGACCGAGACCATCAAAGTTCACCGTCGCAACCTTTACAACAAGCTGAGCATCAAGTCTCAGTCCGAGTTGTTTGCACGGTTTTTCCTGCCAGGGCAGGAGGGCATTGCCGGACCCGCCCCGTGACGAACGATAGGACCTTCAAGACTACGATGCGGTTCGCCGCACGGGTCCTTTCTTCATAGAAGCATCATCTACGCTGTAGACGGACTCCCCTGCGCTGGGAGAGAGGTCAAGCTGACGTCCAAGTCGACTGATCAGCAGCGCCACGGAGTCAGCGTTGCTCAAAATCGTATCCATTCTCTTGAGAGGGTCACTGCGAAATATTCGCCGAGCATCGTCGAGTGCATCTCCCCCGGTAACCGACAAAATATGCTGTAAAAGGCTGTCTTGTGGATCTACATTCTTCACGATCTGGAACAGTTCCGTGAACGGCGTAAAGAGACACAGGCGTTCAGTCTGGCGCTGTTTCAGGCGTGCTTTGAAGGCCCGGTTATCCGGAGTGTCATTCCTGATAAGATCGAGAAATGGATGAGAGGCATCCAGGCGGGCAATGTCCTCCGTTGCGCACACATGATGAGAGAGTTCATGGATGAGGGCGATAGCACGGGCATGGACGTTGACATAAAACGGCTTGGTTAGAAACGGCTTGTACTCCAACGTAGGCTTGAAAAACTCCTGGGTTAAATAAATGACCTGGTCTGCGTCAGGCACCACGACAAACGCCATGACAGCCGTATTACCAGGGGGCGGGGTGCCGCGCGAAACCCCAACGACGAAGCGTTCTGAGTTCAAGGTATTGAGTGAAGGGGCTGTGAGAGCGTTGAATACCTTGTCAACCACTGACTGTATTTTCTCGATATGTTTCATTTCTACGACTTGTAAATCGAAGGTCTCCTTGATAACTGCGAGCGTGGGAGTGGAGGCTTGTAGGGTAGCGGCAACCAGACGTAAGTTCTCCTGCGCGTTTTTTGTATAGTAGGTCGCCATGGCCAATGCTTCAGTGATCATCAAACCCCGTTTGGGATAGAGGGTTCGGATGGCTTCCATACCGGATGCTTCGATGTTCATACCTTCACGAGCTAGCGGGCATGAATAAAATTGATTGCTCAGTTTAGCGAGTGCTCGTCGAGCATGCAGTAACGGAACTTGGCTACTGAGCATCCATTGTTGGCGGGTGTTTTTTCGTATCAGCGGTCCATCTCCCAGGGAACTGAAAATACGCCAGTGCTCACCCTGTTGTTTGACTTGAAAGACTTTGCCTTCGACGGGCGCATAGTGGCGTTTCTGAGCTGATTGGTAGAGCCCAAGATCGCCAACGCGGGTCATCTCCTGTAGCGCGAGATCGGTTACCTCATGGGGTTGCAACCGGGTTCTTTCAGGCGCGGTGATGTCGATGGCGGGCCATGTTGCAACGGCTTCGGACGTAATGGCATCAGGTTGCACAGGTAACGTCTGCTCTGAAATTTCTGGCATTGACCGGCGAAGCAATGCCATTTGCGCAACGCCACTCACGAACTGCGAGATTGCCGTGCGCCAATGATGATCTTGCAACGCGTCGGCAGAAGCCTTGAACAGTATGTAGCTCTGCCAGACGAGCAACGGGTATTCCAGCTTTGCGGCCAGAAACGGAATGCCTTGGTATATACCGCTGGAGAAAACGCTCTTCGCCAGGTTCCAATAGGCAACGGCGTTGGAGATGGAATGGCATCCCAACAATTTCAACAACAGCTCGAAGTTGTCTGCAAATAGCTGTTTGAACAAGCACCCGACGATGGGATTTGAGGCCAGTTGCAACGAGCTTCTGGAGGCATTGTTCGGGTTGAAAAACGTCGTGATTGCCGATTGTGCTGCCTGCGGAAGCAACCTGAGCACCCAACTTTGTAGCGGGCCAAGTGACCAGAGTTCTGTCAGTAAACTCGCTTCGTCGGCATATTCCTTAAGGCAGTGACCTTGACTGTAAGGCGCATAGAGAACGTGAGGCCCCTGACCTGATGCAGGGCTGATCACGTAAATGCCCACGGCTTTGACCGCTGTGGCGCCTATGGAGGTCAGCAGTTCAAGCGGGCGGATGGTGGCATTGGCACCTGTAACGGCAGCACGGGCAATCGAATCCGGCATGTCCATGATCTGCTGGATATAACCGAACGCTGTTGCAGTCATTTGCTTTGCCAGGAATTGGGCATGTGCATGTTGCATCAGTTGCCAGGGTAATTGCCGGGCGAACCGCTGTTGACGCTCAAGCAGGTCGGGGTTAGCAGCCGTGAAGAGCCCTCGTAGATAGTCTTGATAGGTGCCACTGATGTTCAGCGCCTGGATGTGTGTGGTAAGGGTTTTTGCGTCCAGCTGGCTGGAGAGCAACGCTGACCCCGTCGAAGTAAAGCGCGGTGCTTCAGTTCCCCATTCATCTCGATGGCTCGTCGCATAATCGACCAGGGTCAACGTCTTCTCGACAGCGCTCCTGTGTGCAGGGACGGTGACTTCAATCTGATCGGGGGTGACGCGGCTCTGGTTGTCGAGCGTGCGTAACAACGTTGACAGTTTGTTGCGCGTGAAATCGGCCAGTGAGTCGATACCATGAAGGTAGTCTTTGTCCGCTTCCACGCTGTTTCGATACTGCTCCAGCAGTTCAACCTGTAGTTGCTGGTCCGCTACGGGAGCGTTGGCCAACCATTCAGGTAATGAGTGCCGCAGGATCAGTGCCTGGGCGATTGCCGTAGAGCGCTCCACGTTAGTCGGTGCGAGTGTCTGCGTTATTTGGACCTGCCAAATGTCCTGCAGGTATTGGGCAGGTAGCTTCGGGCTAAGCAGGTGAGTGATCTCGGCTTTTCTTTGCTGCTCGTAGTGCCGGTGCAGGTATGCGACCAAACCGTCTTCGATCAACTCGAAAGACCCAACGGTATAGACCTGATGCAGGAGGCGTTCGGACCGAGGGAGGTTTTCCAGCAGTGCAATGCGTTCTTCGGGCTCAAGCAAGCGCTGGTTCAACGTGGTTCTGAGGGCGGCCAATGAACTGAAAACCTCCAACCCCAGCGCTGGGCTCCAAAGAATGGTTTTGCCGGAATATTCGGGATCTCGTCCCCCTCGTTCGGTTAGCACAAAACAGTTGCTCAATGCGGCGCTGACGTCCCGCTCGGCAGTCGTCAGCGTCAGTGACAAGGCATCGGGTCGGAAAGCGTTCATGCTACGTCGCGTATCACGTTTGTAACTGTCAAGGACCGTCAGGATGATTGCCCGGTCGCTGGGCCGTAGTGAATTGTCCAGGACCCTGAGCTTTGCTTCCGCCTTCAATCCAATGGTCATCGCCCTCTCGAGCAGAAGCCGCAGGTCGGGAACCCGTTGGTCCACCAGACGCAGGTGGCCTTTAAAGCCTTTCAGCGAGGTTTCGATGATTGTGTTGAAGGCGGGTAATTCCAGATCGGGCACCTTTTTAGCAACACCCTCGGAGGCTACTGAAAAGAATCCGCTGTTGGGCGAAGGCGTGAGGACCTCCGACTCCCCGCAGAACCGTGCCAGAAAATGGTCGACCATATTGACCGACGATACCGGTGTACGACGTTCGGTATCACCGGGAGGACTGCTGTAGGTATTTATAAAAATATTCGCGGCATCGCGAAAGGCTTCTTCTGTGCTGGAGAGTTCAGAATTGAGTTGTGCGATGGCGGAACGGTAGAGAGTCGGGCGAGTTGCCAGTCTGCCCTCCAGTTCGGTATGCAGACTTTCGAGTTCTCGCAGTTCCGTGCGAACTGTTTGCAGGGCTGACTGCCCTTCTTGCGGAAGGTCAGCAGAGGGGTACCAGGACGCCGCCAACTGAGTGCTCCAACGTCCTTTGGCATCCAATCCCCGTAACGCTGGATCAATCATCGCGCGAACATCAAGCAGATGGTCAATCAGCGCGTCGATGTCCATGGTGCCTTTGCTCTGACGGTACATTTCCAGGCCATACTCCAGGTTCTGAGCCTGTTTTTCGATGACCGTACGCATCAGGCCCGGGAACACCGCTCCTGTGAGAGGGCTCGTAATGACCGTTGAGGTACTGAAGCTGATATCGAAATAACGTTGCGGTCGAGACAGGTAGTTCTTCCAGTCGTCAGGCTGCTTCGGTGAGTTCACTCTCTCCTGAAGACGGGTTTTCAACTCTTCCACATCAGGGTCCGCCAGTACGCCTTCACTGGGGGTATAAAGAATGGCCTGTGCATCTGTCTCGCTTTCTATTGGACGGATCATGAGGGCGCCGGCCAGTTCAACAAAGGAGACATCTGATTCGCCCAACAGTACTTTTTCGACGCGCAGGGCGCTGGCACTGTCAGAAGAGAGTGCATCGGAGGTCAGCAGGCGTGTCTGGATTTCAAGACTTTGGTCCGTGGAAATATTCGCCTGTTGCTGCTGATCAAGCAGGCTGACCCGGAACCTGTCGCTCATGGCCGCCGCAAAGTAATCCAGGCGCGAGGGCCCTGCTCGGCTCGCCGCCTGCCAAAATAGTGAAAGCTGGGTTTTTATTTGCTCCATCAACCCTTGGGCCAGCGTTTGTACAGACCTCTCCCAATGCAACTGATCGTCCGCCGCACGGTTTGACTGCTGAGGGTCGGGGGCTCTGCCAAGGTTACTGTATTGCCGGGTTTCGCCTGCAGGCCAACTGTTGTCGACGAAGTAGGCAAGCACGGTTTCGCTCAATGAGCGAGTTGTGGTTTGGGATGTCTCGGCTATGTGGCAGCTCACGCGTGTATCGCGCTGATTCAAGCCCGGAAAGTGTGCAGCCAGCGCCGTATTGATCGCCTGTTCCAGCATTGACGTCAAACTTGGCGCTGAGTACAGCTCCTCGAGCATGCCCTGAGCATTGTTGCGCAGGTTATTTTGGAGTGCGCGCTGTTGTTCTTCAAAAACGGCGCCGGCTACGGATACAGTGGTGAGCGTGAGTGTTTCGTTGGTGCTCAACGCCGCTCGCTGAGAGAGAGACAGGTAACGAAACAACGCTTCTCGTTGTTCGGATACCTCCAACCAGGTACTCATTGTCGATTTTACGCTGGCAACGCTATCGAATCTTTCCAGGCCCCGGCACGGTGTGTAGAGGAACGCGCCACCACCGGGCGCAGGTCTCATCATGAACGCACCGGCGAGTTCGACTGACGGTTTTCCGGGCGTGGTCAAATGAAGGCTTTCAACTTGCATGGGTGGTTTGTGCGCCATGCGCGCAGCGTGGGTGGCGGAATACACCGCGTCGAGCCAGTCGAGATCCTCAAGGGTGAACGCTCGCGCGCGCTGGCGCTCCGTCAGTTGTTCTCTTACTGCAAGTGTTTCGGTGAAAAAATAGGGAGGGTTATCTTCCATGATGAGGCCTTATTACAGTCGTGGCGATGGCTTCTTCGCTTGTATGGGCGGGAAAAACATTGATCTTTCGATCACATCCGTACGTACGGCGGATGGTTGGCCCGCAAGGTTGCGTGCATAGCTGCACAACGTGATGGGTAGCTGAGATACCCGATAGGTAGAACTGCCGGTGGAAAGCGTATAACGGACATCGTCGATGTCTTGGCAAGAAGCGCCATTCGAAGCGTCCATATAGAAGTGGTGGTGCGTGAAATCTGTGTGTTGGTTGTCCCAATCGATGCTGTAACTCAGGTTGATCCGAGGTGTCGGCGCTGGAGCGGTCAAGAACACGGAGTGCGTGAATACATTGTGGAGCAAGGCAGGCGTCAGGGCTTCGTTCTGGCTATCTATCCCTACAATGCACAACACATGAGCCCCTAGCGCCGGCCCGATCTCTTGATTGATATAGCCATCGGTTGACGCTATCGCGCTGTGATAATCGTTGGGAAACCTACATTCCTTAACGTCATGTACTGCCTTGAATCGATAGTAAGCATTTTGGAGCGAGAATCTGATATTCCAGGTGGGCCGGACGTTTCGTCCAAGCACGTCCTGCTGCTTATGCACATAAGGATTCAGTTTCCACGGTTCTTCAATGATGATCTCGACGGCTTTCAGCTGACAATCCACCGTACTGTTCAAGAATTGACCATCAACAAAACAATGATGCAGGTCGTTGGCTGGATAGCTGTAGTTGAACTTGGCCGCTTCGCACGCCGAGTTGTTTTGGCAGTTGTTAAGGACGTCGTTTTTAATGACCGCTGCTACTTTGCTGACAATGCCCGTCACTTCATTGGTACTGCGATCCAACATCGGGCTTCCGGAACTTCCGGACTGAAGATCTCGACAACGGTTTTTTATCGCGCCAGGAAATACGCCAGGATGTTCGACAAAACTGTCTACCCCCGTTTCTTTGCAGACGCTCATGCGCAGCCCGTTCTGTCGAAACCCAATCGGGGATCCCACATTGATTACTTCACGCTCGCCTGAATGGCGATGGGTCGCGAGCTTGAGTGGCATGATTCCCTCTGAGATGAGTGTGGTCAGTGGCGTATCAAGTTCAAGAACCGCCAAATCGGTGCCGACCATGCTGCTCCAATGGGCAGTTTTAACCCGGAAAGTCCGGTGCTGTGCAGGTGTATCGTGGAAGTATCTGAAGGTGATACTCGCTTCAATGGTTTGGTTGATATATGCCGTGCCGTAGCTAAAGAACACGCAGTGCCCACTGGTCAGCACATAGGCTGGGCCGACGGCATTATCCTGACGGTTTCGGGTATCCAGTAATATCGCATTGCAGGTTTGGCCGATGGCGTTTTTCAAATGACCGATGCCAGACCATAGCGAGTAACGCTGGTCGTGGTTAAGCAATGCCACGGATGAGGTTTGATCCGTCATTCCTTCAGTCAAATCTCTGGCATGGATTTGACCGGTAACACAATACAAAGCAAGTAATAAAAAGGGGATGAAATGCCGATATAACATAATAGGTCTCGGAGAATGGCAGCAGTGGTAAATGCCAAATTGACTCGACACGTCCAATTGATGGGACAGACTGGACTCGTTCTATGAGCGACCGAGAAAAAGCTCAAGTGACGTCATCAGTGGTCGGGTATCACCCTGGGTGATGAACGCATCACGGAATGCCTTGCCGGTAGTAGGGTTGAACAGCCCCTCGCGCTCAAAACGTTCAAACGCCTGCCTGGCAAGTACACCCGACCACTTGTAGGAATAAGTTCTGGCCCCATAGTCACTCCCCAACGGTTCGAAACTGTTGACTGGACGGGTATCAACAGGCCACTGCAAGAGCCCGACTTCTGCATTGACACTGGTGAAGACATCATGAGGTGTTCGACCGTCGCCGTAAGTCCGGTGCAACTCGAAGTCGACGAGCCCGGCGAGCAAGAGAGAGGCCGTTTCCCAACTGGTTTGAGTATGGACAAATCGCTTCACCCTATAGGCGATATCGTCAGGCAGGGGTTGTCCAGTCTGGAAATGCCCTGATAACCAAATCAGGAACGACTGTTTGAAGCAAAACTGTTCCAGAACCTGGCTGACGAACTCCGAAGAGTCATGGCTCAATTGACCGATGCCTGATATCGCCCGATACGGTGCGACGGTTAACAGATGCTGCAGACAATGACCAAACTCGTGCAACAAGACCCTTAGTTGCAAATGATCAAGCAAGCAGGGTTGGGTATCGGTGGGGGGCTGCAACCGGCTGTTCAGCACCACCAAGGGGCTTCGTGGCCTGCCTTCGGCGGTGATCCGCCGGTTACGTAAACCTGAAGCATCACCAAATCCCGCTGCTTCTTGTCGGCGATAGGGGTTAATGAACAAATATCCGATTGGCTCCGCATACTCTCTGAGTTCAAATACCCGCACATCCTCATGCCAGGTATCGGCAGCCGCGTGTTCGATCAGATCAACACCGAACAGCGTTTTTGTGAAGGCGCACAATCGTTGCAACACCGTCTCCAAGGGGAAGTAGTTGCGAAATGCCTCTTGGGAAATGCCTGCCACGTCCTGGCGAATTTTTTCAGCGAAATAATGAATGTCCCAAGGCTTCACATCCGTAATTCCATGCTGTGCAGCGAAGCTCTCAACCTGCTCCGCATCTTGGGCAAACAGGCTTCGCGACAACTCGATCTGGTGATGTAAAAAGTCGACGACCTGCTCGGTCGTGTCCGCCATCTGATCCCCCACCGCCAGTTGGGCAAAGTTGGAATAACCCAAGAGCTGCGCTTTTTTATGGCGATCATCAAGCAGTACCGTCAACACCCTTTCGTTGTTGGTAATCAGGTCATCAGGACCTGTGCCAGAAGCACGGCTGTAGTAAGCAGCCATCATTTCCCGACGCAGGTCCCGGTTGTCCGCATAGTTCACAATGTCGCGATAGGATTGAGTTGAAAGGGTCAGCAACCAACCCGTCAAACCTGCTGCTTGAGCCGCGACCTCCATGCGTGCCTGCACAGCGTTCGGCAAACCGATCAACAACGATCTGTCTTCGATGTGCTTGCTCCATGCCGTGTTCGAATCCTCCACCCGTGCCAGAAACTCGAACTGAAACTTGCTGATTTCCATGTTCAGGCTTGTCAGTTGCAACTGCTGCTCGGACGACAGATCAAGGCCGACCAAGTGGTACTTGCGCAAGATTTTATGCAGTGCACGTTTACGCTCTTCATTGAACAGCGCAGCAATCGGGCTATCGGCGAGCCGCCGATACAGCTGATACAGCTCGCTGTTCTGTGCCTGCTCACTCTTGTACTGCTCTGCCAGCTCCTGACAGCGCGTAATTGCTTCCTGCCAGACCGGCGCTATGCGGGCGGAACCCAGTAGCTGGAGGATAGTGAGGGTGCCGTCCAGGCGGGCTTCCAACTCATCTATGGCGAGCACGAGATCGTCCCATGTTGGGAAGGATTTCTGGCTGGCAATGATCTCTGTGGTCATGACACGACTTTCAGCAATGATCGCCTGGACAGCCGGTATCAAATGCTCTGCTCGTATGGCAGAGAATGGTGGTAAGTCATACCGCTGCAAAAGTGGATTGTTCTCGGACATCGGCTTCTCCTTGAGACGGGGCGGTGAAAAAACCAGTCTAGGAGGATCAAGTGTCCGTGGGACGCTATATATGCGTGGGGAAAATGCCGAGCTGTCGACCCATATCACCGAGGGTTTAGTGTTTGCCGGTCGCCTTGAACTGGCGAACCGCTGCGCGTGGAAGGTGCCATAGTACGAGTTCCTGAATAGGATTCAGGGAAAGATGCCCGTACCCGCAAACGCTCCTCTCCAGCGACAAACGCTATCGCGACCATTCGGATTTCATGGACTCATTTCTGGACTGAAAACGTCGAGATACCGATGGTTCTCGGCTGATCGCACTGGAACGAAAAAAGACGCCTAAGCGTCTATTTTCAATAACCTACAGACTTCCATGGAACTCTGTAGATCGATATTTGGAGCGGGAAACGAGACTCGAACTCGCGACCCCGACCTTGGCAAGGTCGTGCTCTACCAACTGAGCTATTCCCGCAAATGGCGTCCCCTAGGGGACTCGAACCCCTGTTACCGCCGTGAAAGGGCGGTGTCCTAGGCCACTAGACGAAGGGGACACACAACTGAAGCACATGGTGTGTGTTTCAGTGTCCAGAGGTTAGATCCGAAGATCATGCCCTGGTTTCACTCAGTGCCGCCCGAAGGCCACACTGCTTAAATTGGAGCGGGAAACGAGACTCGAACTCGCGACCCCGACCTTGGCAAGGTCGTGCTCTACCAACTGAGCTATTCCCGCAAATGGCGTCCCCTAGGGGACTCGAACCCCTGTTACCGCCGTGAAAGGGCGGTGTCCTAGGCCACTAGACGAAGGGGACACACAACTGAAACACATGGTGTGTATTTCAGTGTCCAGAGGTTAGATCCGAAGATCATGCCCTGGTTTCACTCAGTGCCGCCCGAGAGCCACACTGCTTAAACTTGGAGCGGGAAACGAGACTCGAACTCGCGACCCCGACCTTGGCAAGGTCGTGCTCTACCAACTGAGCTATTCCCGCATATTGGCGTCCCCTAGGGGACTCGAACCCCTGTTACCGCCGTGAAAGGGCGGTGTCCTAGGCCACTAGACGAAGGGGACACACGTACAACATTCACTACTTAGCTGCGTTTCGCTGTGTGCTTTACGCGTTAAGTGGCGCGCATTCTATGGATGGATTGAAAGGTCGTCAACCCCCAAGGATAAATTTATTAAAATCAATGACTTCGACCTGCTTTCAGGGCCTGAAGGCGAATTGTGCGTGTCCGGGCTTTGACGCCTATATTCTGGCGCCCGACAAGACGCTATAGTTCGCTCCAGCAAATGATGGCAATGTGCATCCATGCAGGGAGCGCCTATCTATATATAGAAGCAAACTACCCGGGCAACTGGTCGATCAGTCCTATCCGCCGGATGGCCCAGTCACTACACTCCACTGTAAACCCTATAAAGAGGTCACACCGGTGACACCACTCATGATCACCCTGCTGGTAATAGCCGGGATCGTAATACTGATCGCCATTGGCTACATGAACCACGTGGTGGAAAACAACAAGCTGGAAAAGAAGCGCACCGAGATCGAGCTTAATGATCGCCTGCGTCGCTGCGGTGAAATCACCGAGACCTTCCCCGGCCAGTTGATGACCCCGGCGCTCAAACTGTTGATGACCCGCCTGGAACTCAACGTCAACCAGCGCCTGTTGAACCTCAACAAAGGCAGCGCACCGCTCAAGGCTCGCATCGCCGAGCTGAATACGCTGGTGGCCCAAGGCGAATCGATCCCGGTGAACAATCCGCCCGCGCCGATCCAGACCGAAGCCAAGGCAAAGGATGTGCGCTTCCTGCTCGAAGCCCTGCACGGCCAGGTCACACGCGCCGCCCAGGACGGTTTCCTGCCGGCCAACGAGGCCAAGCACTGGATCCGGGAAATCCGCCATATCCTGGTGTTGCTGCACATCGAGTTCTTCAACAACCTCGGCCAGCACGCCTTGCAACAAGGCCAGCCGGGCCAGGCACGCCTGGCGTTCGAGCGTGGCGTGCAATACCTGCGTAAACAGCCGGAGCCGGTGATCTACAGCGCACAGCTGCAACAACTGGAAGCCCAGCTTGCCCGCGCCAACTCCACGGTGCTGACCAACAGCAAGCCCGCCGAAGACGAGGTCAACGAACTGACCGAAGGCCTCAAAGTGGTGGATGCCGACGCCGAGTGGAAGAAGAAAGTCATCTACGACTGATTGCGCGGTAGTTGGGCGGGCCTGTGGTGAGCGGGCTTGCCCCGCGCGGGGCTGCGCAGCGGCCCTAAAACCTAACCCCCCGATCTGTCTGCCAGAACGAGGGGTTTTTATTGGGGCTGCTACGCAGCCCAGCGCGGGGCAAGCCCGCTCACTACAAGACCAGGTCTGTACAAACAACCTACCGCTTCACAAGATGCCATCACTTTGCATCTATCCCCCCGCCCCCGACTAGCGTAAAAAAGTGCCCCTTACTCCGTGAAGTCAGAGGCCTGTTATGCCTGTCGCCGTCATTGATGGACAACCGCTGCACTACTTGGACCAGGGCACCGGCCCGGTCGTACTGCTGGGCTCAAGCTACCTGTGGGACGCCGACATGTGGGCGCCGCAGATCGAAGCGCTGTCGCAACAATACCGTGTGATCGTGCCCGAGCTGTGGGGCCATGGTGAATCCGGTGCATTGCCCGCGCAAACCCATTCCCTGGACGACCTCGCGCGCCAAGCCCTGGCCCTGCTCGACCAGCTGGATATCCCAGCGATCAACCTGGTGGGGCTCTCGGTCGGCGGGATGTGGGGCGCACGCCTGGCACTGCTGGCGCCCGAGCGGATCAACAGCTTGGTGCTGATGGACACCTACCTGGGCGCCGAGCCCGAGGCCACGCGCCAGTATTACTTCTCGCTGTTCAAGATGATTGAAGACGCCGGTGCCATCCCCGAGCCGTTGCTGGATGTGGTCGCGCCGATCTTCTTCCGTCCGGGTATCGACCGCGAATCAGCGCTGTACCAGGATTTCCGCCGGCAACTGCAGGGTTACTCGAAAGAACGTCTGTTGCAGAGCATCGTGCCCTTGGGTCGATTGATCTTCAGTCGCGAAGACGTACTGGAGCGACTGCCGCGCCTGGACGCCGACACCACGTTGCTGATGTGCGGCGAGCATGACAAACCGCGCCCTCCCGCCGAGTCCGAGGAGATGGCGGGCCTGATCGGTTGCAGCCTGATCCTGATTCCCGAAGCCGGCCATATCAGCGCCAGGGAAAACCCGGACTTCGTCAACGAAGCCCTGCTGACCTTCCTCGCCAACAACGCCTGACCACCCTCCCCTGTGGTCGCTGCCAACGCGCGGCGATCACAGGCGGAAGTGCCCCACCATGCCCTTGAGTTCCGCGCCTAACTGCGCCAGTTGAATGCTCGACGCGGCGTTGCCTTGCATGCTCAGCGCCGACTGATCGGCACTGGCGCGGATGCTGGTGACGCTGCGGTTGATCTCTTCGGCCACCGAACTTTGCTCCTCGGCCGCCGCGGCAATCTGCTGGTTCATCTGCTGGATCAGCGACACTGCCACTGCGATGCTGCCCAAGGCACTTTCGGTTTCCAGGGCATCGCTTACCGCCAGCTTCACCAACTCCCCGCTTTGCTGGATCTGCTGCACCGAGGACTGGGCAGCGCTGCGCAAGGTGCTGACCAGTCGTTCGATCTCCTCGGTGGATTGCTGGGTACGCTTGGCCAAGGCCCGTACTTCATCGGCGACCACCGCAAAACCTCGGCCCTGCTCGCCGGCGCGGGCGGCTTCGATGGCGGCGTTGAGAGCGAGCAGGTTGGTCTGTTCGGCCACGCTTTTGATCACACTCAACACGGTGCCGATATTTTGAATTTCAGCGCTCAGGCTCTCGATGCTGGCGCTGGCAGAGGTGCTGGATGTGGCCAGCAATTCAATGCGCTGCAAACTCTGGCGCACCACCTGTTGGCCGCTGTCGACTTTATCATCTGCCGTCTGTGCGGCTTGCGCGGCCTCTTCGGCGTTGCGAGCCACGTCGTGCACGGTGGCAGTCATCTGGTTCATCGCCGTGGCGACCTGTTCGGTTTCTTCTTTCTGGCTGCTGACCTCGACGTTGGTCTGCTCGGTGACACTGGACAATGAATGCGCCGAACTGGCCAGTTGCTCGATACCGGCTTGCAGGCCTCTGACCATTTGGCTCAAGCCATTACCCATCTGTTGCATCGCCTGCATCAACTGGCCGATTTCATCACGACGGCTGACCTCCATGCGCCCGCTCAAATCGCCGGCGGCAATCTGCTGGGCCACGGCAATCACGCTGCGCAGCGGCGCGACGATCAAGCGGGTGATCACCCAGGCCGCAATCAAACCCACCAACAACGCCAAGGCCGAAGAGCCGATGATCAGCATTGCGCTTTTCTTCAACTGCGCCTGCATCGACTGGTCTTCGGCGTCGTAGGCCTGGTTGACCCGGCTGACGACCTGTTCCGCCCTATCATGCAGCTGCTTGTAGACCACCTTTTCCTGGGCCAGCAGCCCGGTGTACTCGCCGAGTTTTTCACTGAACGCGGCGATATGCCCGGAAACTTCATTGAGCACGGTCTGGTAGCCGGAGTCCTTGACTGAGGTCTTCAGTTGCTCGACCTGGGCAAGAGCCTGGTCAGCCTGCTCGATCTTGCCCTGCTCTGCGTCGTCTTGATCGGCCTTGCGGCTCTGGTCGAGCCGCACATGGGCTTCATTCATTGCTTGCAGCATCAGGCGCGACACCTGGCTGACCTGCCCCGCCTGCTCGATAAACTCAGCGCCTTCCTTGCCCTGGCTTTCCTTCAAGCCATAGGCGCCGTCGTCCGCCAGCCCGGCCTGCAACACGTCGAGGTTATTGGCCACACTGGACACCGACCAACTGGCCATTTCCAACGCCAGGTCTTTGGTCTGGGTCAATTCGACAAACTCATCGAACGCCTTGCGGTAGGCCGCCAAGGCCTGTTCGACATCGGTCATCACCGGCACGTTGGTCGCCGACTGGGACTTGAGACTGGTCGCGAGAGCCGCCAGGGCATCGACGCTTTCGTGCAGGGCGTCAACGGCCTTGGGGTCGGCATGCAACGCGTAGTCCTGCTCGATCAGGCGCACCTTGAGCAAGCCGCTGTTAAGCGACGACATGGCCTTGAGCCCTTCGAAACGCTGGCCAACGGTTTGCAGGGACCACACACCGATCGCCGCGACCAAGGCCGTCAGCAGCAATACCAGGGTGAAACCCAAGCCCAGTTTTTTCGCCATACCGAGGTTGGCGAATTGTCGTTGCACGGCCGAAATCATTGCACTTGAATCCTCTTGCAATGGCGGTTGCCATCAAGCCCGGTTTACACAGGCGAGATTCGCAACCACAAGGCACTGAACACAAGTCGTTGGCGCCACAATAATGGCAAAAAGCTACACGCCCGTCGTTTTCAGAATGGTCGAGGTCGATCTGGCGGGTCCCATGGCACGGAACAACGCCAAGGCCCGTTGATCATCGGCATAGGCCACGTTGATACGCAACCACTCACTGGGCTCGCTGGTTGGACTGAATAGCGCTCCCGACGACAATAAAACCCCGAGTCTGCGGGCGCATGCCTGCAACCGCGATGGATCGCCTGCCCTTGGTCGCGCCCACAAAAACATGCCGCCAGCAGGTGCGGCGAACACCTCCCACTCCTCGTCCTCCAGTACCTGCAGCGTAGCCGTCATTTGCGTATTCAGCCGCTTGCGCAAGCGCTGTACCCATTTGCGATAAGTGCCATTAGCCAGCAGCGTGGCCACCACCGATTCGGCGAAGCGTGAGGTGCCAAAACCGGTCAGGGTCTTGAGGCTGGCCAACTGCGCGATGATCGCGGCGCTGGCACTCAGGTAACCCACGCGCAAGGCACTGCTCAAGGTCTTGGAAAAGCTGGCGACGTAGATCACCCGATCATCATGGGGTAACGCCGAAAGGCGCGTACAACTGGGGTGCTGCAGGTCGCCGAGGACATCCTCTTCGATGATCAGGAAGTTGTCGCGCTGCGCCAGCGCCAGCAAACGCTCGCCCACGGTACGACTCAAGCTGGAGCCGGTGGGATTGTGATACAGGCTGTTGACGAATAGGCACTTGGGCCGATGCTGCTGCAGCAGCGCTTCCAGCGCCGGAATGTCAGGGCCACCAGGCGTTCGCGGCACTTGCAGCAATTGCACGCCGTGGAAGCCTAATTGCCGATAGAGGTTGCCGTACCCGGGTGTTTCGACCACCACGCAGTCGCCGGCCTTGAGCAACGTGCGTATCAGCAGGTCCTGGGCATGGCTCGCGCCCGCTGTGATGAGGATACGGTCCTGGTGGGCGGCAATGTGGATTCGACTCAGACGCTTGAACACTTGCTCGCGCAGCGCCGGCAACCCCAATGGCGTGCTGTAATTGAACAGGCCGGCGGTGTCGGTTCGAGTGACTTCACGAATCGCGTAACTGATGTCATCGCTTTCACGCCAGGCATCGGGCAACCAACCGCAGCCCAGCTTCAACTCGCCCAGCGGACTATCGACGAAGGCGCCCCACTCCCGCTCCGCGCCTTCATACCACTGGCCCTCATACAACGTTGACGGCTGGGCCACGCTGAAACCCGAACCGTGCTTGGAAACCAGCAATCCCTGGGCGACCATCCGCTCGAACGCCTCGATCACGCTGGATTGGCTGAGCAGGTTATCGAGGGCCACCTGTCGAACGGACGGTAAGCGTGTGCCGGGGCTCACCCCACTCATGCGAATCCATTGCGCCACAGCGCTGATAATTTGCTGCACCACCGGTACAAGGGCTTGTCGATCGATCCCTAAATCCATGCGCCACTCACTTCAACTGACTGATATTCAACCCAGAACAGTTAAGCACAGAAGCGCATTTCGACCGCGCGCCAAGTCTTATTAAAGTATTGATTTTATTGAATTATTTACCTATTGATACACATTCTGACAGGGCACGGTGCCAGCTATGGAAACGCCCCACACCCCCCCAAACCTTTTCGAATGAAGGGCGGCGTGAGGTCCTAGATAGCGGTCGCACCACCGTCCACCGCCAAAGCTTGGCCTGTGGTAAATGCGGCGCCATCACTGCACAGGTATAAGACCGCGCTGGCGATTTCCTCGACCTTGCCGATGCGCCCGACCGGGTGCATGGCGGCGGCAAATTCAGCCTTGCGTGGGTCGGCCTCATAGGCGCGCCGGAACATATCGGTATCGATCACCGCCGGGCAGACTGCGTTGACGCGGATTTTCTTCTTCGCATACTCGATGGCCGCCGATTTGGTCAGGCCGATCACCGCATGTTTGGAGGCCGCATAAATGCTCATCTTCGGCGCAGCCCCCAGGCCCGCGACCGAGGCGGTGTTGACAATGGCGCCGCCGCCCTGGGCCAACAACAGCGGCAACTGGTGCTTCATGCACAACCACACGCCTTTGACGTTAACGCCCATGATTGCGTCGAACTCATCCAGGTTGCCGTCGGCCAGCTTGCCCTTTTCGATCTCGATCCCGGCGTTATTAAATGCATAGTCCAGGCGACCATAGGCGGCGATGGTCTGGGCCATCAATTGCTGCACTTGCGCCTCCAGCGTGACGTTGCAACGCACAAACAGCGCTTCGCCACCCGCCTGGTGGATCAGGGCGACGGTGCCTTCGCCGCCCACCGCGTCCAAGTCGGCAACCACGACCTTCAAGCCTTCGGCGGCGAACGCCAACGCGGTGGCGCGGCCAATACCGGCAGCGGCGCCGGTCACCAGGGCGACCTGGCCGGAAAACGTCATGCTCATAGAAGATGTCCTGTGGGAGAAAATAGCCGTGGGTCGAGTCTAGCCAACGCCGCCTTGGACGCGTCAGCACTATCAAACCGCCGGTTGGCGCTGCATGGATCGCAGTGATAAGAGAGATAGGTCAACTATCAACACCACCTATCGACCGGCATTCGCGCTCTCGGTGAACCTTGCTCCCTACCCGTTGAAGGTCTATCACTTCAGGTTCATTTCCAGAAGAGTCGCTGCCATGACCGCCCAGACCAACCGCCAGTTCCTGCTCGCCAAGCGCCCGGTCGGCGCAGCCACCCGGGACACCTTCACTTATCAGGAAGTCCCGGTGGGCACGCCCCAAGAGGGCCAAGTGCTGGTGCACAACGAATACCTGTCCCTCGACCCAGCCATGCGCGGCTGGATGAATGAAGGCAAGTCCTACATTCCGCCTGTCGGCATCGGTGAGGTAATGCGCGCACTGGGTGTGGGAGAGGTGATCGCGTCAAACAACCCGAAATTCTCTGTCGGCGACTACGTCAACGGCGCCCTTGGCGTGCAGGATTATTTCCTCGGCGAGCCACGTGGCTTCTACAAGGTTGATCCGAAACTGGCGCCTTTGCCGCGCTATCTGTCCGCGCTGGGCATGACCGGCATGACCGCCTACTTTGCGCTGCTGGAAACGGGTGCGCCCAAGGCCGGCGAAACCGTGGTGATCTCCGGCGCGGCGGGCGCCGTGGGCAGCATTGCCGGGCAGATCGCCAAGCTCAAGGGTTGCCGCGTGGTGGGCATTGCCGGCGGCGCCGACAAGTGCAAGTTCCTGATAGATGAATTGGGCTTCGACGCCGCCATCGACTACAAAAGCGAAGACGTGCCCGCTGCCCTCAAGCGCGAGTGCCCCAAGGGCGTGGACGTGTATTTCGATAACGTCGGCGGCGATATTCTCGACGCTGTCCTCAGCCGCCTGGCACTGAAGGCCCGCGTGGTCATCTGTGGCGCCATCAGCCAGTACAACAACAAGGAAGCCGTGAAAGGTCCGGCCAACTACTTGTCACTGCTGGTCAATCGCGCGCGCATGGAAGGGTTCGTAGTGATGGACCACGCCGCAGGCTTCGCCGCTGCCGGGCAGGAAATGGCCGGCTGGATGGCCCAAGGCAAACTCAAGAGCAAAGAAGATATCGTGGAGGGGCTGGAGACGTTCCCGGAGACGTTGATGAAGCTGTTCAACGGCGAGAATTTCGGCAAGTTGGTGCTGAAGGTCAACTGACCCCCAGCTTATGTAGGAGCCGGCTTGCCGGCGATGAGGCCCTTGAGCATTGATCTCAAGGCCGCTATCGCCGGCACGCCGGCTCCTACAGGGGGTGTTGTTCAGGCGATCTCGGCAACGACTGCCGCCAACGCTTTGGCCGGATCGGCCGCCTGGCTGATCGGACGGCCAATCACCAGGTAATCGGAACCCGCGTCCAGCGCCTGTCGCGGCGTCAGGATACGGCGCTGGTCATCCTGGGCACTGCCCGCCGGACGAATCCCCGGGGTCACCAGTTGCAGCGACGGGTGCGCGGTTTTCAAGGCCTGGGCTTCCAGCGCCGAGCACACCAGGCCGTCGAGACCGGCTTTCTGCGCCAGGGCCGCCAGTCGCAGCACCTGCTCCTGAGGCTCGATGTCCAAACCGATGCCGGCCAGGTCTTCACGTTCCATGCTGGTGAGCACAGTCACGCCGATCAACAAAGGCTTGGGACCGCTGCGCTGTTCCAGCACCTCACGGCACGCGCTCATCATGCGCAGGCCACCGGAGCAGTGCACGTTGACCATCCACACGCCCATTTCGGCAGCGGCCTTGACCGCCATGGCGGTGGTGTTCGGGATATCGTGGAATTTCAGGTCGAGGAACACCTCGAAACCTTTATCACGCAGGGTGCCGACGATTTCTGCGGCGCAACTGGTGAACAGTTCCTTGCCGACCTTGACCCGGCAAAGCTTCGGGTCCAACTGGTCAGCCAGCTTCAGTGCGGCGTCACGAGTGGGGTAATCCAGGGCGACGATGATAGGAGTCTGGCAGACGGACATTGGAATGGGCTCTCAGGCAAGTCGAAATCGGCGCGGATTGTAGCGCAAGCGGCGGCGTTGCGGGATCCGATGATCGGTAAATACTGACCAAGCGCCATCGGGCAGGCATTTACGGGCAATTATTTCAAAGCTGATACATTCACGACATGCCCCCAACACGCCCCACCGCTAGCCTCGCTCGCACGACCCACCGACCAGCACTTCCAGCCATGGGGCTGGACGCCTATGCTGACCGCAACGACCAGGCAGATGATCGCATTATGCAGACCCCTTCCGTCTCTGTGAACGACGAGCAAAAAGGCACAGTGATCGCCGATGACAAGCGCTGGAACACCCGCGCGCTGATCGTTGACGACGATGTACCGATCCGCGAACTGCTGATCGACTACCTCGCCCGTTTTGGCATCCTGGCCACCGGCGTCACCGACGGCACCGCCATGCGCCAGGCCATGCAGGCTGAAACCTTCGATGTGGTGGTGCTCGACCTGATGCTGCCCGGTGAAGACGGCCTTTCGCTGTGCCGCTGGCTGCGCGCGGAGTCGGACATTCCGATCCTGATGCTCACCGCCCGCTGCGAGCCGACGGACCGCATCATCGGCCTGGAACTGGGCGCCGACGACTATATGTCCAAGCCGTTCGAGCCGCGTGAGCTGGTAGCGCGCATCCAGACCATCCTGCGCCGTGTGCGCGATGACCGCACCGAACAGCGCGCCAACATCCGCTTCGACAATTGGCGTCTCAACAGCGTATTGCGCCAACTGGTGGCCGACGATGGCCTGGTGGTGCCGCTGTCCAACGCGGAATTCCGCCTACTGTGGGTCTTCATCGAGCGCCCGCGCCGGGTGTTGAGCCGCGAACAATTGTTGGATGCCGCCCGTGGCCGCTCCATTGAAGCCTTTGATCGCAGCATCGACTTGCTGGTGTCGCGCCTGCGGCAAAAACTCGGGGACGACCCCAAGGCCCCGCAATTGATCAAGACCGTGCGCGGCGAAGGCTACCTGTTCGATGCGCGGGATATCGGTTGATGCGCAACGCCTTCAACACGCTGTTCGGTCGACTGTTTGGCGTGTTGCTGGTGGCGATTGTGCTGGCCCACGTGCTGGCGATCTCCTGGTTTCGCTATTACGGCCCGCCCCCGCCGCCGCCACAGGAAACCTTTGTCGAACAGCCTGACGGCACGATGAAGCCCCTGCCCAAGCACAAGCGACCGTGGTTTGGCGGCCCGGTGGTGCCGCTGACGTTCCAGTTCATCTCGTTGATCATCGCCGCCTGGTACGGCGCCAAGCTGCTGAGCCGGCCGATTCAGCGCCTGAGCGAAGCCGCCGAGCGCTTGAGCCTGGACCTCGACAGCCCGCCCCTCGACGAGTCGGGACCGCGTGAAGCACAGCAAGCCGCGTCGACCTTCAACCTGATGCAACGGCGCATCCGCGAACAGGTCAGCCAACGCGCGCGCATGCTCGGCGCGGTCTCCCATGACCTGCGCACGCCGCTGTCACGCTTGAAACTGCGCCTGGAACAGATCGAAGACACCCGGTTGCAAGGCCAGATGCGCCAGGACCTGGACGACATGATCGGCATGCTCGACGCCACCCTGAGCTATCTGCACGAACAACGCACCAGCGAAACCCGACACTGGCTGGACGTGCAAGCGTTGGTCGAGTCCATGAGCGAAAACGCCCAGGACCAAGGCTCCGACGTACAATTCGCCGGCACCTGCGCGCCGCTGCAGGTGCAGCCGATGGCCTTGCGTTCGTGCCTCAACAACCTGATCGACAATGCCCTGCGCTATGCCGGTACGGCGCGCATCGAGCTGACGGACAGCCGCGAGGCCTTGGTGATCCGCGTGATCGACCACGGCCCCGGCATCGCCGCCGACAAGCGTGAGGCGGTGTTCGAGCCGTTCTATCGGCTGGAAGGCTCACGCAATCGCAACTCTGGCGGGGTCGGCCTGGGCATGACGATTTCCAAGGAAGCGGCCGAACGCCTCGGGGGTCGGCTGCACCTGGAAGAAACCCCCGGCGGTGGCTTGACCGCCGTGATGTGGTTGCCCAGGGCTTAAAGCGGTTTGTCTTCCCGTCGCCCCTGGGCCTGGGTCGCGCTCCAATCCATCAACAGGCTGTAGGCCACCGCCAGCAGGGTCGGGCCGATAAACAGGCCGATGAACCCAAAGGCGATCAAGCCGCCAAACACCCCAAGCAGCACGATCACCAGCGGCAGGTTGCCGCCACGGCTGATCAGGTAGGGCTTGAGCACGTTGTCCACGCCGCTGATGATGAACGTGCCCCATACGCCGAGGAACACCGCGTAGGTGTAGTCGCCCTTCCAGGCCAGCCAGGCCGTGGCCGGGATCCACACCAGCGGCGGGCCCATAGGGATCAGGCTGAGCAGGAAGGTGACGATGCCCAGCACCAACGCACCCGGCACGCCGGCGATCCAGAAGCCGATCAACGCCAGCAGGGCTTGCGCGGCGGCGGTGCCGATCACGCCATTGACCACCCGTTGCACCGTGCCGGCCACCAGTTCGATGTAGTAGCCGGCGCGATCGCCGATCAAGCGTTCCAGCAGACGGTGGACGAACATCGCCAGGCGCGGCCCGTCCCGATAGAAAAAGAACACGAATACCAGGCTCAGGGTCAGTTCCAGAATCCCCCCACCGATTTGCGCACTGCGCGCCAGCAACCAATTGCCGACCTGCCCCAGGTACGGCTTGATGCTGACCATCAACGCTGCACCCTGCTGATCAATGCTGTCCCACATGCCCACCAGCCGCTCGCCGACAAAGGGGATCGAGCCGAGCCAGGTAGGCGCTTCCGGCAAGCCATCGACCTGAATATCCTTGATCAATGCGGTTGCATCGCGCACATGGTCCGCAAGGTTGAAACCCAGCCACACCAGCGGCAGCGCCACCAGCAGCATCCAACCCAACGTCAGGATGCCGGCAGCCAAGGATTCCCGGCCACCCAGCCAGCGGGTCAGCAGGACCATCAGCGGCCAACTGGCAAACGCCAGCACCGCGCCCCAGAACAGCGCCGACCAGAACGGCGCCATCACCCAGAAGCTGGCACCGAACAGCACCAGCAGCAGGATTTGCACCAGTAGGCGATCGTTATTGAGCATGTAGGATCTCGAAAGGAAGACTGTAGGAAGACAGCTTAGGCGAACGGCGCGGGTCCGTTCGCCCTGTTACGCCTAGCGTATCAGATGCAGGTGCAGGCCCTTGGCGTCACCCGTGCCGGTTTCCATGCGTGCAGCGCGCACGCCTTTGTCGACCAGCGCCTGGCGCCAGGCTTCGGCGGTCGGGCCAGTCAGGCTGACGCGCAACGTGGCATCCAGGTTCAGGCCACGGGAAATCAGGGTCAGCCAGGTGTCGTCAGGGTCGCCGCCCAATGCAGGGAAATCCAGTTCGCCGGTGCTTTTCAATTCACGCAGCAGGGTCGCCGAGGTGGGTAGCAGCTCGGCCAGCGGCGCGCTGGCATCCAATTGCTCCACATGCAAATAGGCGCGGCGGTTGCCACGGGTGATGCCGTACAGCGCCACCAGGGAGTTTTCCTGCGGCGCCGCGAGGCGCAGCAGCAGGTATTCCTGCTGGCCGTCGGCGCCGACCAGCTTGGCGTTGCCGAACACTTCATTGGCCCACAGGCTGCTTTCACCGCAATCCCGTGCCTGGCACCAGAACAATAACTGCGCGCCCTTCTCCTGCAAGGCTTCACGCGTGGCCGTGAACGCGGCGCTGGAGCTGTGTTCGGCGGGCAGTTCATAGGTGATGGCGGTGGTCTGGCCGCGGGCGATGGACTGGCCTTCATAACGCAGTTGGCCGCTGATCTTGCGGATCGCGCCCATGGGGTAGATACGTTCTTTTTCTTCGGCGGGGCGGTAGTCGACAATTTGCGAGTCGACCTGACGGGCCACGGTGGGCAGGTCCTGGCTGCCTGGTACGTCGGCGGCGAATACCAGTGGGCTCAAAAGGCTCAAGCCCAGGATACGGATACATCCTTTACGCACGCTCATAAGATCAACGAGCCCTGGCCATCGGAGGTCGCAGCGGTGTTGAGTTTGTTCATGGTTGACTCCCTTTCAATCCGCCCAGCCTCGGCAGTTGACCGCCCCAAGTCAAGGCGCGGAGAAGAACCGATTGAAACAGTCTGCAACAAGGACCGCGCCGGACTCTTCATTCAGGTGTAAATGGTGGCCGCCTGGCAGCGTGGTTACGGTAAAGGGTAACTGGGAAAGCAATTCGGAATGTTTCGCCAGCATGCCGTCGGCAGCGACCACCAACTGGGTAGGGCAACTCACGCGTCGCACGAAAGCCATCGCCTGTTCCTCAGTCAGGCGAACCGGTGAGGCCAGGGTCAAACGGCTGTCGCTACGCCAAGTGTAACCACCCGGCACCGGCATCAAACCGCGCTGCGCCAGCAGTTCGGCGGCTTCGCGACTGACAGCCACCACGCCTTTCATGCGTGCCTCGACCGCGCGATCCAGGGTGCTGTAGACCGGCTTGCGCTTGTCCTGCAGGTTCAATTGCGCCTGCAAGGCCATGCCCAGCCGCTCGGCGGCATTCTCACCGCTGGCGGTCGGCGGGATCACACCGTCGATCAATCCCAGGTGCGTCACACGCTCCGGCAACGCGCCGGCCAACACCAAGGACACGATGGCGCCGAGAGAATGGCCAAGTAATGCAAAACGTTTCCAACCCAGTTGTTCAGCGACTTGCAGCACGTCAAAGACGTAATCCCACAAGGCATAACCGGCACCGGTAGGACGATGCGCCGAATGCCCGTGCCCAGCCATATCCAGCGCAACGATGCGCAACCCCTGGAGTTTTGGCGCCAGCCGCGCAAAGCTGTTGGCGTTGTCCAGCCAGCCATGAAGGGCGATCACCGGCAAACCGTCCTCGGGCCCGAACAAATGGGCCGCCAGTTCGATATGGGGCAGGCTCAGGCGCACTTCTTCAACCGGGGTGCTCATGCGCAGTTGCGCTCGCGGGATTCCCAGCGGGAGAACAGGTTCTTGATCAGCGTCGCGGTGTCTTGGGGCCGTTCAAGAGGAAACATGTGGCCGCCGGGCATGGTGAGCATTTCGCCCATGGGCAGGCGCCCGACGCCGCTGGCGTGGTGACGCATCACCACCCTGCTCTGCCGGCCGCGCACCACCGCCAGTGGCACCTTCAACTGGCGCACTTGGCCGGGGCTGGTGTGGGGCACGCCACGGTAGATGCTGATTTCGGTGGCCGGATCGAAACGCAGCCGCAGGCGATCGCCCACTTGCAGCAGGCCGTGTTGCAGGTAGGCGTCAAAGCATTCGGGGTCAAAGCCACGGAACAGGGTTTTGCCGGAGAAATAGCTGCGCGCCGCGTCCAGGTCGCTGAATTCTTCTCGACGGCCCAAGGTGCGCCCGGCCGGGGTCAGCCGGTCGATAAACCCGAAGCGCTTGGCCGCGCGAATCACCCAACGGTCGGCGCGGGTCAGCACTGGCGAATCCAGCATGACCACGCCACGGTACAACTGCGGGCAGCGCATGGCCGCGTGCAGGTGCAACACACCGCCGAGGGAATGGCCCACGCCCCACACTGGTTCCGGTTGCTGCTCCAGGTGGTGGATCAGCTCGTCCACCAGGTTCTGCCAGTTATCGTCCACCGGAAACCGGGGGTCGTGACCGTGCTGTGGCAGATGAGCCACCGCGTACTCCGGAGCCAGAGCGGCGAACAACTTGCCGTAGGTGGCCGAGGGGAAGCCATTGGCGTGAGCAAAAAACACGTGCTGCGACATACCGGATCCATTTACAAAAACAGAGATTGATTGTCACCATGCCCGGCCGGCACAGCAATGACTGTAACTGCCAGGAATGATGACACTCACGCCACACCTATCGTGCCGGCGGGTTCTCGCCCAGCGGCACCACGGCCATGGTCAGGCGCGACACGCAACTGGCCTTGCCCTCATCGTTGGTCAGGCGGATGTCCCAGACCTGGGTAGTGCGGCCAATATGGACGGCCTTGGCCACCGCTGTCACCCGCCCGCTGCGCACACCGCGCAGGTGGTTGGCGTTGACCTCCAGGCCCACGCAATAAAACTTGCTCGGGTCGATACACAGATAGGCCGCCATGGAGCCGACGCTCTCGGCCAACACCACCGAGGCGCCGCCATGCAGCAAGCCGTAGGGCTGATGGGTGCGATGGTCGACCACCATGCTCGCGGTCAGGGATTCGTCGTCGAAGCTTTCAAAACGGATGTCCAGCAGTTCACCGATGGTGTTTTTCTGGATTGCGTTGAGTTGCTCGATATTCGGTTGGGTGCGCCACAGGCTCATGGAGAGTGTCCTTATTGGTTTTATTACGGCCCTAATCCTGCCACAGAACGGTTTCGGAACGCTCGCTCCATGTCTGGAAATATTCGCCGTAACTCGATTCGATCACGTTGCGCTTGATCTTCAAGGTCGGCGTCAGGAAGCCGTTCTCTACCGCCCAACTGTCTTTGACCACCACCAATTGGCGTAGGCGCTCATGCTTATCCAGCGCCCGGTTGACCTGTTCCAGCCAGCGCTCCAGGCTGGCACGCAGGGTTGGCAAGTCCTCACTCATTGCCGATAACACGCACAAGCCTATCGGCGCGATCAATCCATCACCCACCACGCACACCTGCTCGATACGCGAATGCTCGGCCAAGCGATTTTCAATCGGCGCCGGCGCCACGTATTTGCCTTTGCTGGTCTTGAAGATCTCCTTGAGCCGTCCGGTCAGGCGCAAACGCCCCTCGGCGTCCTGCTCGCCTTTGTCGCCCGTGCGCAGGAAACCCTCGGCGGTGATGGTTTCGGCGGTTTTCTGCGGGTCCTTGTAGTAGCCGAGCATGGTCGCGCCGCTGCGGACCTGGACTTCGCCTGTCGGGTCGATACGCACTTCCACCCCGGGGCACGGCAAGCCGATCCAACCGAGGGTCTGCTGGCCGGGGCGGCAGACATGGGAGTAGCCGCAACTCTCGGTCATGCCATACACCTCAAGCACATCCAGGCCCAGGCGTTGATACCAGCGCAGCAACGCCTCAGGCACAGGCGCCGCTCCCGAAAGCGCGATACGCAACGCGTCCAGGCCCAAGCCGGCGAGTACCTTGTGGCCCACACGCTTACCGATGAAGGGCAGGCGCAACAAGGTGTCCAGGCGCTTTGCGGGAATCTTGGCGTAGACGCCGATCTGGAATTTGGTCCAGATACGCGGCACGCCAAACAGTGCGGTCGGACGTGCCCTACGCAGGTCCGTCAGAAACGTCTCCAGGCTTTCGGCGAAAAACACGGTTTGCCCGGTATAGATCGAGGCCATCTCGACAAACATCCGCTCCGCCACATGGCACAGCGGCAGGTAGGACAACAACCGGTCGCCCTCACCCAAGCCAAACAACTCCGTACCACGGGTGGCGGCAAACCCCAACGCGCCGAAGGTGTGCATCACGCCCTTCGGCAGGCCAGTAGTGCCGGAGGTATAAATGATGGTGGCCAGGTCCGAGGCCGCAGGTGCCGGCTCATCCTGGATCGGCGAGCAGGCTTGCAGATCGGCCCAACTGAAATCGAATTCGCCCGCTGGGCACAACGGCAGGCTGATGGTCGGCACATCCGCAGGCACGCCGGGCGCCATGGCTGGCCAATCATCAAGCTTGCCGATAATCACCAGCGCCGCCTCGGAATGGGTCAGCACATGGGCGACAGAATCAGCGGTGAGATTGGGATACAGCGGCACCGAGACATGCCCGGCCATCCAGATCGCCAGGTCGGCAATGATCCAGTGGGCGCAGTTTTTCGAAATCAGCGCAATGTGCGAGCGGGGAGGCAACTCCCGGGCGCGCAGCCAGTGCGCGGCGCAGCGGGCCTGGTGGCCGACGTCGCCCCAGGTGAGGCTTTGCACGTCGCCACCACCGACCGGCTGCACCAGAAAGGTTTGGCGCGGATGTCGCGCTTCACGTTCGAAGAAGACCTGCAACGGCAAACGAAAAGCGACGGGCATGGGACGCGCTCCTTTGTGGTCCGACGATAGCCAACCAAGCACTTGCTTGGTTGACTATATAGCACACACAAAGCCGCGATAAAGCCTACGGGTTGTTCACACTGACCAAGCTCATCAGCCCCGCCAGCGGGAAATCCCCTTCCAGTTCCGCCAGGCTGGCGGTGTGCATCGGCTGCGGCTGGCGCTGGTGGCCGTGCTGCAGAAAGCTGATCAGGCTGCCCACCAACGGCTGGTGGCTGACCAGCAGCACATTGTCATCAGTGTCGAGCTTTTCCAGCACCTGCGACGGATTACCCTCGGGCGTCAGCCACGGCACTGTGCGAATCTCAGGCTCAAAGCCCAAGGCCTCACGCACCAGCTGCGCGGTCTGCTGCGCCCGCACATAGGGGCTGGCAATGATCGCGCTGAGGGGCTGGCCGATCAGTTGCGCAGCACTGCGCAACACTTCGGCGCGGCCATGCTCGGTGAGGTTGCGCTCGGCATCGGTACGCGCCTGCCCTTCGGCCTCACCGTGGCGCAGGATCCACAGCTTCACAGTTTCGGCTCTTCATCGCGCACCGGGTGTGGCGCCGGCGGCACGCTGTGGGCGGCTTCGCCCTCGGGTGCGCGCGGGGTCGGCCAGTCGGCGAACGGCCACGGCTTCTGGTCGGTGTGGAAGCTGCCGAAGCGGCCGATCTGCGCCAGGAACTGGCTGAGGCTGTCGCCAAAGTTCATCAGGCCCAGGTTCGGGGCGCCGTAGACCAGGCGGTAGATCAACTGCACCACCACCAGCGCGCCGAGCAGGAACTGCGCCACTTGCCACACCAGGGCAAACACCAGCATCCACAGAATGCGCAGGCCAATGGATTCGTACTTGGGAGCTGCTTTCGGATCGTTCATGACGCGTTCCTCAGTTGAAACCACTGGTGGAAATAAAGTCGACATCGGTTTTCGGCTCGGCACGCATCAGCAACTCGATGACCTGGTCCAAGGTGCGCCCTTCAAACAGGATCGCGTGCAACCCGGCGACCAGCGGCATATACACACCGACTTCCTGGGCCTTGGCCTTGAGCACCTTGAGCGTGTTGACCCCTTCGGCGACTTCGCCCAGGCGCGTGACCGCGTCTTCCAGGCTCAGGCCCTGGCCAAGGGCGAAACCCACCTGGTAGTTGCGGCTTTTCGGTGAGGAGCAGGTGACGATCAAGTCGCCCACGCCCGCCAGACCCAGGAAGGTCATTGGGTTGGCGCCCTGGTTCACCGCAAAGCGGGTCATCTCGGCCAGGGCGCGGGTGATCAACATGCTCTTGGTGTTTTCGCCCATGCCCAGCGCGACGGCCATGCCGGCGATGATCGCGTAGACGTTTTTCAGCGCACCGCCGAGCTCGACGCCAAAACGGTCGCTGCTGGCATAGACGCGGAAAGTGCGGCCATGCAACACGGCCTGGACACGTTCGCAGAGTTCTTCGTCTTCACTGGCGACTACGGTGGCGGTCAACGCGTGTTCGGCCACTTCCCGTGCCAGGTTCGGCCCGGACAGCACGCCAATGCGCGCTTGGGGAGCGATTTCCTCGAGGATTTCGCTCATCAGCTTGAAGGTCTGCGCCTCGATGCCCTTGGTCAGGCTGACCAGCAACTTGCCGGCCAGACGCTCGGCGTGGGGCGCCAGCACCGAGCGCAAGGCGCTGGAGGGCAGCGCGACGAAGCACAGGTCGCACGCCGTGAGGGTTTCGAGCAGGTCGGTGACCGGCTCGACCGCCGGATGAATCTTGATGCCTTTGAGGTAACGCGGATTTTCCCGGTGCACCCGAATGGCCTCGGCCTGTTCGGGGTCGCGCATCCACTGGCGCACAGCGTGGCCGTTCTCGGCCAGCAGGTTTGCCACGGCGGTACCAAAACTTCCGCCTCCCAGGACCGCAATAGGGCGCTGTTCAGTCATATGCAATCCGTTAATCCATACCAGTGGCGATGGCGGCATTATACGGGCCGACCCGCTGGCGGCCAGCCCCCGTATCAATTCGTGCGTTTGTCGGAAAATGCCACATTTACATGGAGTAATTGCAAGTCCGGCGACTGGCAAAAGGCCCCACCTCAGTTAACATGGGCGGCTATCCGCAATTATCAAGGCCGTGCCGTGTATTTGGGCCCTCCTCCCCGTTCATCTCTGTGGCTGATGCTGTTGTGCTGCGCGCCTGCCATGGCCGACGACCTGTTCCTCGACAGCCAGCCGCTGCCCCAGGTATTGACGGCCACGCGCCTCAAGCAATCGGCCGCCGCCGTGCCCGGCAGCATGACCGTGATCGACAGCGAGCTGATCAAAGCCAGTGGCGCGCGGGATATCAGTGAGTTGCTGCGCCTTGTGCCGGGGATGATGGTCGGCTACACCAGCGGCAATCAGGCGGCGGTGAACTACCACGGCACCAGTGCCAGCGATGCGCGGCGCATGCAGGTGTTGATCGACGGCCGCTCGGTGTACCGCGCGGGCCTGGCCACCGTGGACTGGAGCGACATTCCGGTGGCCATGGAGGATATCGAGCGCATCGAAGTGTTCCGTGGCCCCAATACCGTCAGCTACGGCGCCAATGCCTTGATGGCGGTGGTGAACATTCTTACGCGCTCGCCGGCCAACAGCCACGGCACGCGGGTAAAAGTGGTACGCGGCGAACGCGGCATCAATGATTTCTATGCCAGCCAGGGCGCGGGCTGGGAAACCGGCGACTTGCGCCTGTCCCTGTCCGGGCAGCAAGACGACGGCTTCGACAGCGATGCATCCGGGGCCGACCGTCGTGACAGCCGCCGCCTCAGCCGCTTCAGCCTGGCGATCAGCCAGACGCTGAACACGCAGCAAAGCATCGACTTGCAACTGGATGCGAAAGAAGGCACAAACCAGCGACCGTATACCTACAGCCCGGTCTTTGCCGGGATTACCGAGGGCGGTAACAATTCCGACGTTACCGCCAAGGATTATGCCGGCTCCCTGCGCTGGAACTTCGACTTCAACCCGGATCACAGTCTGTATATCCAGGGCTCCGCCCAGCAGTGGGACCGCCAGCAAATCTGGAAGGCATGTGACGCCAAGGTCTCGTTCAGCCCCGAGCTGACCCAGTTGTGGCAGATGAATCCCAACTACGCCGAACTGCTGGCCCGGCACATGGACACCTACAGCCAGGGCAGCGCACCACCGGGCAGCGCAGCCGAGCAGGCGTTGGCCAACCAGGTGCTGCAACAGTGGCGCGACGGTGCCAGTCAAAGCGTGTGCGGCGACATCGACCAGAGCACCCGCGAAAGCCGCTACGACCTGGAGATTCAAGACACCCTCAGCCTGTCCGACAGCCTGCGCCTGGTCAGCGGCATGAACTACCGCTACGACCGCGCCGACTCCGACACTTACTTCAACGGCACGTTGGACGACACCACCTGGCGCCTGTTCGGCCAGTTGGAGTGGCGCGCCAGCGAGCATTGGCTGCTGCAAGGCGGCGCCATGTATGAAGACACCCACCTGAGCGGCAACTCGCTGACGCCACGGGTGGCGGTCAACTACCTGATCAACCCGCGCCACGGCCTGCGTGCGGTGTACTCCGAAGCGATCCGCTCGCCGGACATGTTCGAGAACAACGTCAACTGGAGCTACCGCGTCACCAACCTCAGCTCCCCGGCCTACGGGCAGACCACCGGGCAATACTTCGTAAAGACCCGGGGCCCGGGTAACCTCGATAAAGAGATGATGAAGTCACGGGAACTGGGGTACAACGGCTTCTTTGCCGACATCGGGCTGAACATGGACGTGAAACTGTTCTACGACGAGATCACCGACATGATCAGCTCGCCGCTGCGCAATAACCAGTACATTGCCAGCAACGCCAACAGCGCCCGGTTTACCGGCGCAGAGTCCCAATTCGACTGGCGTGTGAGCAACGCCGACCGCCTGCGGCTCACCTATGCTTACGTCGACGCCAGCACCAGCAACCCGCTGGACAAAGCCCAGACCGCGCGCAACAGTGGCTCCGCCGGCTGGTTGCGTGAGTGGGGCCAGGGTTGGTCCAGCGCGCTGTTCTACTATGGCGATGACGCACTCAACCAATATCGCTTCGAACGGGTCGACCTGCGGGTCGCCAAGCGCATTGCCCTGGGCAAAGCCAACGTGGAGCTGGCCGGCATGTTGCAAGAACGCCTCGACAACCAGCCCACCACCTGGGCCGACAACAATTATGACCATCGCCACGTGCTCTACTTCAGTGCCGAGCTAGAGTTCTGACATGGGCGACTCGTCACGGATGACTGGCGTGTTGATCACTCGGCTTTGGCGGCGTGCCGTGCTGCTCGCCTGCCTGCTGTTGGCCGCGCCGGCGTGGAGTGCCGATATCCTGCTGACCGCCGCTGAAGACGGCGCCGGTGTGCAAGCCTTTGCCCAGGCCCTGGCACAGCAACGCCCCGAAGACCGTGTCACCTTTACAGCCCTCAAAGACTTGCCGGCACCCGGCCGCCTGCCGGCAACCACGCGCTTGATCCTGCTGGACCTGCCCGGCCTCGACTGGCGCCTGCAAGAGCCTCAGGGCCCACCGACCCTGGTGCTGCGCATCAGCCGCCTGCAAGCCCATCAGCGCCTGGGCAGCATGCCGCACCCACGCATTAGCCTGCTGTGGAGCGACCCGCCGCTGGATCGCCAATTGCGCCTGATCGCGGGCATCCTGCCGCAGGCGCGGCGTATCGGCGTGCTTTATGGCGCCGACAGCGAATTCCTGCTGCCCGAGCTGAAACAGCACTCCACCTCGCTAGGCCTGGAGATCGTGCCCCAGCTCTGGGACAACATTAATGACAGTCGACCGCTCCAAATCCTGTTCCGCAACAGTGATGTGCTGCTCGGCCTCGACGACCCGCAGCTGTACAACCCGAAAACCGCGAAGAACCTGTTGCTGAGCAGTTACGCCCAGCAATTGCCGCTGATAGGCCCGAACGCGGGCTTCGTACGAGCCGGCAGCCTGGCCAGCACCTACAGCGACCAGGCTGACTGGCTGGCCGTGCTTGACCGTCTACTCGACCATTCGCCGGCCAACTGGCCGCGCTCGCTGTACCCGGATCGCTTCAAAGTCGTGGGCAACCCGCAAGTCGCGCGCTCACTGGGGATCGAACAGGTGGACGAAGCCAGCGTCGCCACCCGATTGGCCGAAGGAGAAAAACGCCCATGACCTTGCGTCGTCGTTGGGACATCAACACCCGTACCCAGCTCATCACCCTGGGCCCGGCGCTGTTGCTGACGTTGCTGTTGATCAGCTTCTTCACCTTTGTGCGTATCCAGGATTTGCGCCAGGAACTGGACCACACCGGCCAACTGATCGCCAACCAACTGGCGCCGGCCACCGAATACGGGGTGATTTCCGGCAACAATGACGTGCTCGACAGCCTGTTGCGCGCGACGCTGGCCACGCCGCACGTGCGCTTCCTGGAGATCCAGGACAGCAGCGAGAATATCCTGGTGTATGTCGAGCAACCGTCGGAGAAGCACGACCGCTCACTGTCGGTGAAAGTGTTCCAGGCACCGATTCGTCTGCAACACATTCAACTGGGTAACGATTTCTTCCAGGACAACCTCAACGAATCCAAGGCACCGCGCGCCGATTACCTGGGCCGGGTGATCGTCGGCATGTCCAACGACGCGTTCAGCCAGCGCCAGCAGGAGATCCTGTTCAAGGCCGGCATCCTCGCGCTGTTTGCCCTGCTGTTTACCTTCCTGCTCGCGCGGCGCCTGGCCGCCAGCCTGTCCCAGCCGATCAGCGCCATGGGCCATGCGGTGAAGGCGATCCAGCAAGGCGACTACCAGACGCCGCTGCCGATTGTGGATGACTCGGAGCTGGGCGACCTGTCGCGGCATATCAACAACCTTGCCGAAGGCCTCAACCAGGCCAGTCGCGAACAACAGCAGGCCATGGCCCAGTTGATCCAGACCCGCGAAGAAGCTGAGCGCGCCAACAACGCCAAGTCGGAGTTCCTGGCGATGATGAGCCATGAACTGCGCACGCCCATGAATGGCGTGCTGGGCATGTTGCAGTTGCTGGAAACCACGGAGATGACCGAGGAGCAGACCGAGTACGCGGCACTGGCTTCGGAGTCCACCGAGCATTTGCTCAAGGTGATCAACGATATCCTCGACTTCTCGCGTATCGAACGCGCCGCCCTGGAACTGGAGCATATTCCGTTCAACCTGGCGGACCTGATCAACAGTTGCGCGCAGGCCTTCCAGCACAGCGCCCAGCAACGTGGGCTGGCGCTGAAACTGGCGATCCCGCTGGGGATGGACGCCTTGCAGGTGCAGGGTGACCCGACGCGGATCCGTCAGATCCTGGTGAACCTGATCGGCAACGCCTTGAAGTTCACCGAGCACGGCAGCGTCAGTGTCGAGCCCCACTGGCAGACCCTCGACCATGAACTGGTGTGGTTCACGTGCACCGTGCGTGACAGCGGCATAGGCATTTCCGCCGAACGCCTGGAGGCGATGTTCGACGCGTTCCAGCAGGCTGACAGTTCCATTTCAAGACGTTACGGCGGCACCGGCCTGGGCCTGCCCATCGCCCGCACCCTGGCCGAACGCATGGGCGGCACCCTGCGTGCCCAAAGCGAAGAAGGCCGCGGCTCGGTGTTTACCCTGGAAATTCCCCTGGCCATCGACCAGCACAGCGTGCCGCCGATTGCCAGCGACGCCGACGGCAAAGCCGGCGCGGGTGATGGTCGTCATGTGCTGCTGGTGGAAGACAACCCGGTCAACCGCACGGTGGTTGAGGCCATGCTGCGCAGCCTGGGCTTCGAAGTGAGCCTGGCCACCGACGGCGCCGAAGCGATCCGCAGCGCCGAGAGCCTGATTTTCACCGCAATCCTGATGGATTGTCGGCTGCCGGTCATCGACGGCTATGAAGCCACCCGGCAAATCCGTCAGTTACCGGGCTGTGCCGATCTGCCGATCATCGCCCTGACCGCCAACGCTTTACAGGGCGACCGTGAAGCCTGCCTGGCAGCGGGAATGAACGATTACCTGGCCAAGCCGTTCAAACGCACGGATTTGCAGCAAATCCTGCAGCGTTGGGTGCAATAGCGCCGCGCCATCAGCCAACTCCGACTGGCGTGAAAGGCGAAAGTGCGGCAGTCTTAGGCACCCGAACGGGCCCATAAACAGGCCCGGTTTAAAATTTCAGTGAACAAGTGTACATTCAGTGCCTTGCCGCTGTGACTTTCACTACAACGCAATAGTCTATGTGTAGGCTGCCGACATGAGGCATGAACGCTTCATTCGGTTCGGGAAGATTTACCCTACCCTGCCGCATGGGATTATTGAGGAGCTCGCATGACCAAACAAAACGCCTTTACTCGGGAAGACCTGCTGCGCTGCAGTCGCGGTGAGCTGTTCGGCCCAGGTAACGCGCAACTGCCCGCCCCGAACATGCTGATGGTGGATCGCATCACCCATATCAGCGAAGAGGGTGGCAAGTACGGCAAAGGTGAATTGGTCGCCGAGCTGGATATCACCCCGGACCTGTGGTTCTTCGCCTGCCATTTCGAAGGCGACCCTGTGATGCCAGGCTGCCTGGGCCTTGACGCCATGTGGCAACTGGTCGGTTTCTTCCTCGGCTGGCAAGGCCTGCCGGGCCGCGGTCGTGCCCTGGGTTCGGGCGAAGTGAAGTTCTTTGGCCAGGTCCTGCCGACCGCCAAGAAAGTCACCTACAACATTCAAATCAAGCGCGTCCTCAAGGGCAAGCTGAACCTGGCCATCGCCGATGGTTCGGTGAGCGTCGACGGTCGCGAGATCTATACTGCCGAAGGCCTTCGGGTCGGCGTATTCACATCCACTGACAACTTTTAAGGGTTATCCGCATGCGCCGCGTCGTTATCACTGGTCTGGGCATTGTTTCTTGCCTGGGCAATGACAAAGAGACCGTCACCGCTAACCTGCGTGCAAGTCGCCCTGGCATCCGCTTCAACCCGGAATATGCCGAAATGGGTCTGCGTAGCCAGGTTTCCGGCTCCATCGACCTGCCCCTCGAAGAGCTGATCGATCGCAAGATCTATCGCTTCGTCGGCCACGCTGCCGCCTACGCCTACCTGGCGATGAAAGACGCAATCGCCGACTCCGGCCTGAGCGAAGACCAGGTCTCGAACGTACGCACCGGCCTGATCGCCGGCTCCGGCGGCGCATCGACCCTGAACCAGATGGAAGCGCTGGACATCCTGCGCGAAAAAGGCGTGAAGCGTGTCGGCCCGTACCGTGTCACGCGGACCATGGGCAGCACTGTGTCGGCCTGCCTGGCCACGCCTTTCCAGATCAAGGGCGTGAACTACTCGATTTCCTCCGCCTGCGCCACCAGTGCACACTGCATCGGTACTGCGGTTGAGCAGATCCAGTTGGGCAAGCAGGACATCGTGTTCGCCGGCGGCGGTGAAGAAGAACATTGGAGCCAATCGTTCCTGTTCGACGCCATGGGCGCACTGTCCACCCAGTACAACGAAACCCCGGAAAAGGCCTCCCGCGCCTACGACGCCAAGCGTGACGGTTTCGTCATCGCCGGCGGTGGCGGCATGGTGGTGGTCGAGGAGCTGGAACACGCTCTGGCCCGTGGTGCCAAGATCTACGCGGAAATCGTCGGCTACGGCGCCACTTCCGACGGCTACGACATGGTTGCCCCAAGCGGTGAAGGCGCCATCCGTTGCATGCAGATGGCCATGTCCACTGTAGATACCCCAATCGACTACCTGAACACCCACGGCACCTCGACTCCGGTCGGCGACGCCAAGGAAATGGAAGGCGTGCGTGCAGTATTCGGCGACAAGGCTCCGGCCATCAGCTCTACCAAGAGCCTGTCCGGTCACTCCCTGGGCGCCGCCGGCGTTCACGAAGCGATCTACTGCCTGCTGATGATGGAAGGCAACTTCATGGCCGGTTCGGCCAACATCGACGAGATTGATCCGGTGGTGGCTGACATGCCAATCCTGACCAAGACCGTTGAGAATGCAAAAATCGACACCGTGATGAGCAACAGCTTCGGCTTTGGTGGCACTAACGCTACCCTGGTGCTGAAACGCTGGCAGGGTCAGTAAGACCTGTAGCTTGATTGCATGAAAAAGCCCCGACTGGTTCGGGGCTTTTTTGTGGGTAATGGATTTGAGACCGAGTCGGCTTCATCGCAGGCAAGCCAGCTCCCACATTTGAAACGCATTCCCCCGTGGGAGCTGGCTTGCCTGCGATAGCGCCAACTCGGTACCCGGCCCTACACCGAAAATCGCGCCACCATCGTGTTCAGGTCCACCGCCAAGCGCGACAACTCCTGGCTCGCCGCACTGGTCTGATTCGCCCCGGTCGATGTCTGATGCGCCAGGTCGCGGATGTTGATCAAGTTGCGATCCACCTCCCGCGCCACCGCCGCCTGTTGCTCGGATGCGCTGGCGATCACCAGGTTGCGTTCATTGATCAAGGTGAACGCCGAGGCGATTTCCTCCAATGCCGTGCCCGCCGACTTGGCGATATCCAAGGTCGAGCGTGCTCGCGTATTGCTCTGCTGCATCGAGCTGACCGCCTGATCGGTGCCTTGCTGGATCCCGCTGATCATCTGCTCGATTTCCTGGGTCGACTGCTGGGTGCGATGAGCCAAAGCCCGCACTTCGTCGGCTACTACCGCAAACCCACGCCCAGCATCCCCGGCGCGCGCCGCTTCAATCGCCGCGTTCAACGCCAGCAAGTTGGTCTGCTCGGCAATCGAGCGGATTACGTCCAGCACCTTGCTGATGCCATAAACCTTCTGCGCCAGATCCTCGACCTGCGTCACGTTGTCGGTCACGTCAGTGGCCAGCGCCTCGATCGACACCACAGTCTGATGCACTTGCTCGCGCCCATGCTGGGCAATGCGGTCGGACTCGCGGGACGCCTGGGACGTGGCCACTGCGTTGCTTGCCACCTCCTCCACGGCTGCCGTCATCTGGTTCACCGCCGTGGCGGCCTGCTCGATTTCCTGATTCTGCTGGTGCAAACCACGGGTGGCGTCTTCAGTCACGCAGCTAAGCTCCTCCGAGGCGGACGCCAACTGGTTCGACGACTCGGAGATACGCCGGATGGTATCGCGCAGGTTCTCCTGCATACCCTTGAGCGCCTGCTGCAGGCGCGCCGGCTCATCATTGCCACTCCCATGGATCTCGCCGGTCAGATCGCCGCTGGCCACGCCCTGGGCGACTTTCAGAGACTGGGCCAGGGGCAACACGATGCTGCGTGTCAGCCACACCGCCAGGCCGATGGTAATCAGCGCCGTAAGCACGATCATGCCGACCACCCAGCTGCGCGACTGGCTGAACACGCTTTGCGCCAAGCTTGCAGCTTGATTGGCATTGGCTTTGTTGAGGTTGACCAGTTCGTGCAGGGTCGTGGCCATTTCATCGGCGATCTGGTTCATCTCGCCATTGACCACCCTGATCGCGTCTTCCAGCTGGTTGGCCTTCGAAAACCCCATGACCTGCTCCTGGCGTTGCAGGTATTGCTGCTCCTGGGCCTTGAAGCGATCAAACAGCGTGCGTTCCTCGGGCAGCACAATCAGCGCCTCGTAGAGGGTCTGCGCATGATGCAGGCCGCTTTTCAGCTCGCCCAGTTTCTGTTCGTTCTGCGCCAGCGCCTGGGAATCGCGATTGACCAGCAGGCGCAAGGTCAGCGCCCGAACACGCAGCAAGTCCTGACTCATCTGCCCCACCGCCATCACGCTGGGCAGCCAGTTATTCTCCACCTGGTCCGATTGCTGGCGCATATTGGCCATCTGCAACAGGGCAAAGCCGCCCAGGGCAAATACCATCAACGCCAATAGGCCAAACCCCAAGCCCGCGCGCGGGGCGATATTCAGACTTCTGATACTCATGCCTTGGCTCCTTCCAATTGCGCTGCATCCATTTGCAGCTGGCTCTTGAAAGGTATCGGCCTATTGCTCGTTTTGCGTAAGACGAAAACGCGATATCAACGTGCTACACCATCGCGGGGCGCTTTAGGCAGGATCGCCAAAAAGTTGTCCCGTGCGACTTTGCGAGCGACGTCCTCCGGCAGGGCATCCAGGAACGGGTCGAAGCGGCGCATTTCCTTACCGAGCTTGTTGAACCGCCCTACAACGTCCGAGCCCAGCATAAACCGCTCCGGGAAACGCTCCACCAGCTTGACCCACTCCGGGCGCGGCTGCCCTGCGTCATCCAGCAAATACGGCGTGAGCATGCTCCAGGACAGGTCGATGTACAGGTTGGGGTAAGCCTCCAGCAGGCGGCTCAGGGTCGGCAGCAAAAAGTCCATCTGCACCTGATGGCGGTGGATTTCCTTGCTGGTGCCGGCGTGGGCCCAGATAAAGCGGGTGTGCGGATGGTTGCGCAGCGGCTCTTCCACTTCAGCCAGGTACAGCGGATTGCGCTCACGCTTGGAGGTGATGTTGGAGTGCAGCATCACCGGCAGGTCGTTTTCTGCCGCCAGGTGATAGATGCGGGTCATGGCTTCGTTATTGGCACGCGGGGTGTCGCCTGCGGTGATGGCGGTAAGGTCGTCATGGCGGGTGAAGACCTCGCCGATGCCTTGCCACAGCCCTGGGTTGAGGTCGAGCATGCGCTGGATATGGGCGGCCGAGTTCTTGTCGTTGGGGTTGAAACCGGACAGGAACGGATGAAAATACTGGCGTTGCTCTAGGCTCAGTTTATTGACCGCTGCGGCCACAATCACATCGGTGGCGCTGTACCAGTAGGCATCGGCATCGTCACCGGCGTAGTAGCGCGGCCGCTTGGGTTCATCTTCGTGCCATTTCTTGGCGACCGGGATGCCGGAAATCATCACATGCTCGATGCGGCTGTCAGCCATGGCCTTGAGCAGCTTGTCCATGCCCGCGGTTTCCTGGAAGAAATCCACGTAATGCAGGTGCGCGTCGCTGTAGGCATAGTCGCGGGCCTGCGCAGCAAGGCTGCTGGCGGTGAGCAACAGGGCAAGCGTCAGGCGGGTCAACGGCACGATAAAACCTCGATAAGGGCTGATACGGGTAGACCTTGCTCAGGCTGCCAGGGTTCATCCGGCAAAAAAACGCGGAACACCGAAGTGCCAGCATGCTCTATAACTGCATGACCTTCATCCTGCCACCCTGTGAGGTTTACCATGCCTGTTACCGTGAATACCCTGAACCAGGACAACTTCCGTCATAGCGTCAATATCAATAACCATGAGTTGTTTACCGACCTGCCTAAAAGCCTGGGCGGCGACGATTCGGCGCCCTCACCCCATGACTACTTCGATGCCGCGCTGGCGTCGTGCAAAGCGCTGACGGTCAAGCTCTACGCGCAGAAGAAAGACATTCCGCTGACCGGCGTGACTGTGGAAGTCACCCACGACGCCACCGAAGAGCAAAAGGGCAAATACAAGCTCAACGTCAAGCTGACGCTCAAGGGCGTGCTCACCGACGAGCAACGCGACGAACTGCACCGTGTGGCAGATCGCTGCCCGGTGCACAAGCTGATGACCACCGCCGACGTCACCATCGAGACAAAGCTGTCGGAAGGCGCCTTCAGCCAGTAGCGGCAACATCCTTCCGAGCGGGTTATGCTCAGCAGCATCTAACCCGCTCAGACTGGGACGCACCATGACCACCCTCACCGTGATCCGCCCTCGCCCCGAAGATGTCGAAGGCCAACCGATCCTGCGCCCGCTGCCGTCGCGGGAATGCCGCAGCGTCGGGCCTTTTGTGTTCTTCGACCATATGCTGCTCACTCGTTATGCACCGGGCGATGGCATGAATATCCGCCAGCATCCGCATATCGGGCTGTCGACCCTCACCTATTTGTTTGAAGGTGCGCTGCAGCACAAGGACAGCCTGGGTTCGGATCAGGTGGTGCAGGCCGGTGATGTGAGCTGGATGACGGCCGGCAGCGCGATTGCCCATGTCGAACGCACCCCTGAGCCGCTCAAGGCCAGCGGTTTTAGCCTGCATGGGTTGCAAGTGTGGCTGGCCTCACCCAAGGACCACGAGACCGGGCCGGGACATTACAGCCATCACCCGGCAGCCAGTCTGCCGGTGAGTGACAATCTGGGCGTGCAGATACGCCTGATCGCGGGCGATGGGTTCTGCCTCAAATCGCCGGTGCCGGTGCTGTCGCCCACGCTGTATGCCGAGGTGCAGATGCAAACGGCCACAACCCTGCTGATTCCGGATGAGCATGAGGAACGCGCGGTGTATGTGCTGGAGGGGGAAGCGCAGTTGGACGGCGAGACGCTTGAAGTGCACAGCCTGGTGGTGCTGCCGGCTGGTCAGGAGATGACACTGTTTGCCGAAAGCGATTGCCACCTGGTGGTGTTTGGCGGCGCGCCGCTGGATGGGCCTCGGCGGATCAATTGGAATTTTGTCGCGAGTGATCCAGCGGTGATCGAACAGGCCAGGCAGCGGTGGGCGGCTGGGGATTGGCCGACGGTGCCGGGTGAGTCTGAAAGAATTGAGTTGCCGGTGAGGTAGCATTCGCGAGCAAGCCCGCTCCCACATTTTGACTTGTGAACAGCGTCAAATGTGGGAGCGGGCTTGCTCGCGAAGAGGCCAAAACAGGCGCTGAAAAATCAGCCCTTGAACACTTCATCCAGCAAGTTATGCATCGACTGGAACGCCCGTTTGGCCGTCTTCGCGTCGTACATCATCTTGCCCGGCACATTCGCATGCGGGTCGGTGAACGAATGCACCGCGCCGCCGTAGCTCAGCAATTGCCAATCCACACCGGCCGCGTTCATTTCATCTTCGAACGCCGGCAGTTGCTCTTTAGGGACCAATGGGTCAGAAGCGCCATGCAGCACCAGCACTGAGCCCTTGATGTTCTTCGCATCCGCTGGGTTCGGCGTGTCGAGGGTGCCGTGGAACGAGATGGCAGCCTTGACCGGCGCACCGGTACGCGCCAGCTCCAGGGAGCAGCACCCGCCGAAGCAGAAACCAAAGGTCGCCAGTTTCGAGGTATCAACCGCTGCCTCAGTCTGGCCCTGCAACTGCTCGAAGGCCGCCTGCATACGCTTGTTCAACAACGCACGGTCGTTCTTCAACGGCATCATCGCCGCACCGGCTTCATCGCCATTCGACGGACGCACGGTCTGCCCGTACAAATCGGCAATCAGCACCACATAGCCCTTGCTGGCGACGCTCTTGGCGATCTCTTCGGCACCCGCACTCACTCCCATCCAGTTCGGCGCCATCAGCAGGCCCGGCAGCGGGCCCTTGTGGCAGGCATCGAACGCGAGACGGCTTTCGTAAGACTGGCCATCAATCTGATAGACCACGGAACGTACTGTGACTTGGCTCATCATTTACTCCAGTTGAGGTGCACTAGAACGAAAAAACCCGCCGAAGCGGGTTTTTCTACGTCAGGGTCAAACCGACAGTTCAACCAACAGCTTGTTCAGGCGGCGCACATAGGCGGCCGGGTCTTTCAAGCTGTCGCCAGCGGCCAGGGCCGCTTGGTCGAAGAGGATGTGCGACAGGTCGCCAAACCGCTCTTCGCTTTGCTCGCCGTCGAGTTTCTCGATCAGCGGGTGAGCCGGGTTGAATTCGAAGATCGGCTTGGAATCCGGCACTTTCTGGCCGCTGGCCTCGAGGATCTGGCGCATTTGCATGCCCAAGTCCGCTTCGCCGATGGCCAGGATCGCCGGGGAGTCGGTCAGACGGTGGGAAACCCGCACTTCGCTGACCGCATCGCCCAGGGACGCCTTGATACGCTCAACCAAGCCTTCTTTGGCCTTGGCGACTTCTTCGGCTTCTTTCTTCTCTTCTTCGGAATCCAGGTTACCCAGGTCCAGGTCACCGCGGGCCACGTCGACGAAGGATTTGCCGTCGAACTCGTTGAGGTAGCTCATCAGCCACTCATCGATACGGTCGGTCAGCAGCAGCACTTCGATGCCTTTCTTACGGAAGACTTCCAGGTGCGGGCTGTTTTTGACCTGAGCGTAGGTTTCGCCGGTCAGGTAGTAGATCTTGTCCTGACCTTCCTTGGCGCGTGCCAGGTATTCGGCCAGGGACACCACTTGCTCGCCGCCTTCTTCGTGAGTCGAAGCAAAACGCAGCAAGCCAGCGATTTTTTCTTTGTTGGCAAAATCTTCCGCCGGGCCTTCTTTCATGACCTGGCCGAAGTTTTTCCAGAAGCCTTTGTATTGCTCAGGCTCGTTCTTCGCCAGTTTTTCCAGCATGTCGAGTACACGCTTTGTCAGCGCCGACTTCATGGAGTCGATGATCGGGTCTTTCTGCAGGATTTCCCGCGACACGTTCAGAGACAAATCGTTGGAGTCGACCACACCTTTGATGAAGCGCAGGTACAACGGCAGGAACGATTCCGCCTGGTCCATCACGAAGACGCGCTGTACGTACAGCTTCAGGCCTTTCGGCGCTTCACGCTGGTACAGGTCGAACGGAGCGCGGGCCGGTACATAGAGCAGCGAGCTGTATTCCAGCTTGCCTTCGACCTTGTTGTGGCTCCAGCTCAGCGGGTTTTCGTAGTCGTGACCGATGTGCTTGTAGAACTCCTGGTATTCCTCGTCCTTGATCTCGGTACGCGGACGGGTCCACAGCGCGCTGGCGCGGTTGACCACTTCCCATTCCTGGGCAGGTGCCTCTTCGCCTTCGGCGGCCGCTTGTTCTTTCGGCAGCTCGATCGGCAAAGCGATGTGGTCGGAGTACTTCTTGACGATGTTGCGCAGGCGCCAGCCATCGGCGAATTCGTCTTCACCGGATTTCAGGTGCAGGACGATGCGGGTACCACGGTCGGCCTTGTCGATAGTGGCGATTTCGAACTCGCCCTCGCCTTTGGACGACCAATGCACGCCTTCGCTGGCGTCGAGGCCGGCACGGCGGCTGAATACTTCCACTTGGTCGGCGACGATGAAGGCCGAGTAGAAGCCCACGCCGAACTGGCCGATCAGGTGCGAATCCTTCTTCTGGTCGCCCGACAGGTTCTTCATGAAGTCGGCAGTACCGGATTTGGCGATGGTCCCCAGGTGGGTGATCGCATCTTCGCGGCTCATGCCGATACCGTTGTCTTCGATCGTGACGGTCTTGGCGTCCTTGTCGAAGCTCACACGGATTTTCAGTTCGGCGCCACCTTCCAGCAACTCAGGCTTGGACAGGGCTTCGAAACGTAATTTGTCGACAGCGTCAGAGGCGTTCGAGATCAATTCGCGAAGGAAAATTTCCTTGTTGGAATACAGCGAATGGATCATGAGGTGCAGCAGTTGCTTCACCTCGGTCTGGAAGCCCAGGGTTTCCTTTTGAGTTTCCACACTCATGGTCATCAAACTCCAATTGGATGGCAGTGGCCGCGCCCTTGAGGGTTGGCGGCGGGTTGTCATCAAAGTTGGGGGCTAAGACCAGGATTTCAAGGGCGGCTCTGTTCCTCGATCTTGAAATGCGCGCGGGCGGTGGCGATAGGTTCTGCGGCCGTGCTCTGCCAGGCGGTGATAGCCACGTTCGCCACCCGTCGACCCTGGCGCCACACCTGGCATTTGGCATAGGTGTCGCGAAACTGCCCGGCGCGCAGGTAATCCAGGGAAAAGTCGATGATTTTCGGGATGCCCGGCGCGCCCGTGAACACCAACAGGTGCAGCGCCGCCGACAGCTCCATGAAGCCCGCAATCACGCCACCGTGCAGCGCTGGCAATATGGGGTTACCAATATTGTCCTTGTTGGCCGGCAGGCGGAACAGCAATTCATCCCCCAGTCGCGTGCATTCAATGCCGATGAGCTTGGCGTAAGGAATGAGGTTGAGCAGCGCCTCGTAATCACCGCGCTCATGGGCATGTTCCAGGCGGGTCTTGAATCGGTGCGTCATGCCTGTTCTCCCTTTATCGCGCTGCCCAATCCTTGTGTGCCCCTGAGGCGTTTGCCCATGCGCATGAACGTGCCCACCACATGGGCGATGGGTTGCTGGGGGTCATCCTGGAAGGCAAAGCCGCGGGTGAAGATGACGTCGGTGGTCACCCGGTAGCATTGGGCGAAGCCATACACGGGTTTGTGGGGCGCAGCGGGATGCATGTAGTCAACGCGCAAGTCGAGGGTCGGGCACACTTCGAATTCCGGCAGCACACACAGGGTGGCCATGCCGCAGGCGGTGTCCATCAGAGAAGTCAGCGCGCCGCCATGGATCACCCCCGACTGGGGATCACCCACTAAATGCGTGGCGTAGGGCATGATCAAGGTGATGCCCTCCTCGCTGGCCTGATGAGCGGTAATGCCCAGCACCTGACAATGGCGCAAGGCCGAAACAAAGCGCGTCGCGCGCTCTAACAGGGGATTTTCGGTCATTCGTTCCAGACTCTTATTAGTGTTGATTCGCGGAAGGGGTGGGTGGGCAAAAGTTCCGGTTAGTCAGCGATTTATATATCTATGGAATAAAAGGAACTAATGCCGAACCGCCATGCTCGAAAGGCCAGTAGATATCTTCAATAAGGAGAAACACCCATGCGCAAGACTTTAGCTATTTCCATGATGCTCGCCGCTGCCCTCGGTCTCGCTGCCTGCGACAAGAAATCCGAAGACAAAGCCCAAGACGCCGCCGCGCACTCTGAGCAAGCTCAGAAAGATATGGCGAAGGCTCAGGATAAAGTGAACGACGCTGCGAAAGAAAACGCCGATGCTGCCAAAGCTCAGGCTGAATCGAACGCAGCCGCCGCAAAAGAAGCAGCACCTGCTACCCCAGCCACCGGTTCTTGAGACCGCGGCTTGAAATAGCCTGGCTGCAAAAAGAAAGCCCGCTTAGATAGCGGGCTTTACTTTGTCTGGGTTTCTATTTGGAGGCCTTAGTTAGCCCACTTCTTTAGCCGGTTCCGGCGGCGGCGCGTCCGTTTGCGTATACACCATCACTTGCAGCACGTCGGAATGAAACTCCCGACGGTACAGCACCAACACCACCCCGCTGCTCATCAACATGAACAACCAGGGGCTGACAAACCACGCCAGCATCGTCATGCCGAAGTAATAAGCGCGCAGGCCGAAGTTGAACTGGTTAGCGGCCATGGAGATCACCCGCGCCGCGCGCAGGGCAAACGCATTGCGCTCCTGTTCCGACACATGCCGCTCACCGATCATCGGCGCCGAACCCACCAGCACCGCCGCGAAGTTGTACTGGCGCATGCACCAGCTGAATGTGAAGAACGCGTAGACGAACACCAGCGCCAGGCACAACAACTTGATCTCCGACATGCCCTGGGACGCCTGCTGCACCATGGGGATATCCGCCAGCAACGACACCGCACGCTCCGAGGCCCCGAGCACGGTGAGAATACCGGCGAGGATGATCAGGGTACTGGAGGCAAAGAACGAGGCGTTGCGCTCGAGGTTGCCGATCACACTGGCGTCGGCGATGCGGTTGTCGCGCAGCAGCATGCGGCGCATCCAGTCCTCGCGATACAGATGCAGCACGCTGGCCAGGCAGGCCGTGTCGCGGGCTTTCCAGGTGGCATAGCGGGTGTAGCCGCCCCAGCACAGGACGAACCAGAGGGCGGCAAGCAGGTGGATTTGATTGGTCTCGATAAACGACATGCGGGTCCTATTAAGCGGCGATTTGGCAAACACGAGCGATCGTAGGAGCTGGCTTGCCGGCGATGGCAGCATATCAATCACGGAATACGTTGGCTGACACACCGCTATCGCTGGCAAGCCAGCTCCTACAGGATCGTGTTCTATAAGCATAAAAAATGCCCCGTATCGATTGATACGAGGCATTTCCTTGTAACGTAAACCCGCTTGTTTAAGCGATAGCTTCGCTACGCTTGCCGAGCATACGATCAACCACAAACGCCACAGCCAGTGTCATCACCGACGGCACCAGCCACGCCAGGCCCTGCTCGCTCAGCGGCAGGTTGGCCAATTGCGCAGGCATCCAATCCGCGAGGCCAGCGCCCTTGAGCGCATCAATGCAACCAAAGATGAACGACACCAGCATCACCGGACCGACGATGCGCCCCTGCTCCAGCCAGAAGTCTTTGCAGAAGCTCAACGCCACCAGCACGATGCACGGCGGGTAGATCGCCGTGAGTACCGGGATCGAGAACGCGATCAGCTTGGTCAGGCCCAGGTTGGACACGAACAGCGAGAACAGCGCCAGGATCACCACCAGTGTCTTGTAGGACAGCGGCAGGATACGGCTGAAGTACTCGGCACAGGCGCAGGTCAGGCCTACGGCGGTGACCAGGCATGCAAGGGAGATCAGCACGGCCAGGAAGCCGCTGCCCAGGGAACCGAAGGTGTGTTGCACATAAGCGTGCAGCACCGCCGCGCCGTTGCTTGCACCGGCGGCAACCGCGTGGCTGCCAGAGCCGAGGCGGAACAGGCTGATGTACACCAGGGCCAAGCCCACACCGGCGATCAGGCCAGCAATGATCGCGTAGCGGGTGATCAGCTTCGGCGACTCAACACCACGGGACCGGATCGCATTGACGATCACGATGCCAAACACCAGTGCCCCCAGAGTATCCATGGTCAGGTAACCATTGATGAAACCTTGGGAGAACGGCGCAGCCACGTATTCTGGGGTGGCGACACCCACTTCACCGGCCGGCAGGGCAAAGGCGGCGATACCGAGGATGGCCAGCGCAATGATCTTCAGCGGTGCGAGGAAGCGCCCCACGGTGTCCAGCAGTCGTCCTGGGTACAGGGAGACAAAGAACACCACCAGGAAATACACCGAACTGTAGAGGAACAACGCCAGCGGGCTTTCGCCGGTCAACGGCGCCAGGCCCACTTCAAAGGACACGGTGGCGGTACGCGGGGTGGCGAACAGCGGCCCTACCGCCAGATACGCCGCCGCCGCCAGCAGACCACCGGCGATCTTGCCGATCGGGCTGCTCAACGCGTCCATACCGCCGCCGACCTTGGCCAGGGCGATCACAGTGACCACCGGCAGGCCGACGGCCGTGATCAGAAAGCCCAGCGCTGCCATCCAGACGTGAGGTCCGGACTGCAAACCAACGATAGGCGGGAAGATGATGTTGCCGGCGCCCACGAACAGGGCAAACGTCATAAAGCCCAACGCCAGGATATCCTGGCTTTTCAACACTTTCATTTCGGGAAATACCACACTACTGAATCGGAATTTAGAGAGGGATTCCCTATGGATGAGGGAAATACTGCCGGCCCTTATGGGAGCCGACCGGTCTAGCGCGGGGCTTCCTTTTGGGATGCGCACGCATAAAGAGGCGGCTAGGGTACAGAAATTGGCTGACGAACGCACTGTTGCGGGGCGGACTGTCCGATAAGCGACATCTCTATGTCGCGTTTTCATATTTAATCTGGCAATGCAGATAAGTTACTCAGCCATGCCATACAAAAAACTGTAGGAGCTGGCTTGCCGGCGATAGCGTCCTTGAATTCAGCGAAAGGCTGAAGGCCCTATCGCCGGCAAGCCGGCTCCTACAGAAAATGTGGTTACTGAAAGCACAAAGGCCACCCGAAGGTGGCCTTTGTGTTGGTGAAGCGTCAGTTAAGCGCGAGGCTTACTTGACAGCCCAACCGGTCAGCTCGGACAAAGCCTTGCCGATGTCTGCCAGCGAACGCACGGTTTTAACGCCTGCGTCTTCCAGGGCAGCAAACTTCTCGTCTGCAGTGCCCTTGCCGCCAGAGATGATTGCGCCAGCATGGCCCATGCGCTTGCCAGCAGGGGCAGTCACACCAGCGATGTAGGAAACAACCGGCTTGGTCACGTGTGCCTTGATGTAGGCAGCCGCTTCTTCTTCAGCCGAACCGCCGATCTCACCGATCATTACGATCGCTTCGGTCTTCGGGTCTTCCTGGAACAGTTTCAGGATGTCGATGAAGTTCGAGCCTGGGATCGGGTCACCGCCGATGCCGACGCAAGTCGACTGACCGAAACCGGCGTCAGTGGTCTGCTTCACAGCTTCGTAGGTCAGGGTGCCGGAACGGGAAACGATACCGACCTTGCCTGGCAAGTGAATGTGACCTGGCATGATGCCGATCTTGCATTCGCCTGGAGTGATCACGCCTGGGCAGTTAGGGCCGATCAGGACTACGCCCAGCTCGTCGCACTTAACTTTAGCGTCCAGCATGTCCAGGGTAGGAATGCCTTCGGTGATGCAGACGATCAGCTTGATGCCGCCGAATGCTGCTTCCAGGATCGAGTCCTTGCAGAAAGGAGCTGGAACGTAGATCACGCTGGCGGTGGCGCCAGTGGCAGCTACAGCGTCTTTCACGGTGTTGAACACTGGCAGACCCAGGTGCTCGGTGCCGCCCTTACCAGGTGTTACGCCGCCAACCATCTTGGTGCCGTATTCGATGGCTTGCTGGGTGTGGAAACTACCTTGCGAACCGGTAATACCCTGGCAGATAACTTTGGTGTCTTTATTGATCAGGACGCTCATTATTTGCCCTCCGCAGCTTTGACAACTTGTTGAGCAGCGTCGGTCAGGCTGGTAGCCGCGATGATGTTCAAACCGCTTTCTGCCAGTACTTTAGCGCCCAGTTCAGCGTTGTTACCTTCAAGGCGAACAACAACCGGGATTTTAACGCCGACTTCTTTCACTGCACCGATGATGCCTTCGGCAATCATGTCGCAACGAACGATGCCGCCGAAGATGTTGACCAGTACTGCAGCGACGTTGGAGTCGGACAGGATGATCTTGAAAGCTTCGGTTACGCGTTCTTTGGTAGCACCACCGCCCACGTCGAGGAAGTTGGCTGGTTTGCCGCCATGCAGGTTGACGATGTCCATGGTACCCATGGCCAGGCCAGCACCGTTGACCATGCAGCCGATGTTACCTTCCAGGGCTACGTAGTTCAGTTCGAACTTGGCAGCGTGCGCTTCGCGCGGATCGTCTTGCGACGGATCGTGGAAAGTCTTCAGCTTAGGCTGACGGTACATGGCGTTGGCGTCGATGTTGATCTTGGCGTCCAGGCAGTGCAGATCGCCGTCAGCCTTGATCACCAGCGGGTTCACTTCCAGCAGGGCCAGATCGTGATCCTGGAACAGCTTGGCCAGACCGACGAAGATCTTGGCGAACTGGGCAACTTGCTTGCCTTCCAGGCCCAGCTGGAAAGCCAGCTCGCGACCCTGGAATGGCTGAGCGCCAACCAGTGGATCGATAGTAGCTTTCAGAATTTTTTCTGGGGTTTCTTCGGCGATCTTCTCAATGTCCACGCCACCTTCGGTGGAAGCCATGAACACGATGCGACGGCTCGAACGGTCAACGACAGCGCCCAGGTACAGCTCTTTAGCGATATCAGTGCACGATTCAACCAGGATCTTGGTGACTGGCTGGCCATTGGCATCAGTCTGGTAAGTCACCAGACGCTTGCCCAGCCACTGCTGTGCGAAGGCCTTGGCGTCTTCTTTGCTGCGAACCAGCTTAACGCCGCCCGCTTTACCGCGACCACCGGCGTGGACCTGGGCTTTGACAACCCACTCGCTGCCGCCGATTTTGTCGCAAGCTTCTGCTGCTGCTTCCGGGGTGTCTACTGCGTAGCCCTTGGAAACTGGCAGGCCGTATTCAGCGAACAGCTGCTTACCCTGATACTCGTGAAGATTCATGCTTTTTACCGTCTTCGTTAGGTACTGCGCATTCGGCGCTGCGCTCATTATGAGTGCCGCGCCACCTGTGACTGCTGCTTGCGCAACTTGCGGGGCTCAAGGCCCGTAAAGCTGCGCAAGACTGCGTCCAGCGGATATTCCGCGGTGAGTCTTGCGCGCAAGGCTCACGACGGGCAACTCCGCCGTGGTTTCTTATTATCTCGCTTAGCGCTTCTTCTTGTTGGCGATGTGGATGGCGCCGCCATTCACTGCCAACGCGGCTTCATGCAGCGCTTCGGACAGGGTCGGATGGGAGAAGACCATCATGCCCAGATCCTCGGCACTGGTGCCGAATTCCATACCGATCGCGCCTTGCTGAACCAGTTCTGCGGCGCTTGGGCCAATCACGTGGACGCCCAATACGCGGTCAGTCTTGGCATCAGCGATGACCTTGACAAAACCACCGGTGTCGTTGGCTGCCATGGCACGGCCAGAAGCGGCGAACGGGAAGGTGCCGACGTTAACTTCAACGCCTTCAGCTTTCAACTGCTGTTCGTTCTTGCCGACCCATGCAATTTCCGGGTGGGTGTAGATAACCGATGGGATCAGGTCGTAGTTCATCTGGGTCTTGTGGCCCTTGATGCGCTCGACAACCATGATGCCTTCTTCGGAAGCCTTGTGCGCCAGCATCATGCCACGCACCACGTCGCCGATGGCGTAGACGCCAGGCACGGTGGTCGCGCAGTGATCGTCAACGTGCACATAACCGCGCTCGTCGAGGGTCACGCCGCTGTCAGCTGCCAGCAGGTCGGTGGTCACTGGACGGCGACCCACGGCTACGATCAGCTTGTCGAAAGTGATGGTTTTTTCACCATCCTTGTCGGTGTAGTTGACGACAACTTCTTCACCGTTGACTTTCGAGCCGGTCACGCGAGCGCCCAGCTTGATGTCCAGACCTTGTTTGGTCAGGGTTTTCAGCGCCTCTTTCGACACAGCGGTGTCGGCAGCCAGCAGGAACGTGTCCAGGGCTTCCAGCACGGTGACTTCGGAACCCAGGCGGGACCATACCGAACCCAGCTCCAGGCCGATTACGCCAGCGCCGATCACGCCCAGGCGCTTAGGCACTGCTTGGAATTCCAGGGCGCCAGTCGAATCAACGATCACGTTCTGGTCAACTGGAGCAGGCGGGATGTCGATTGGACGCGAACCTGGGGCCAGGATCACGTTCTCGGCTTCGATGATTTCGGTCGAGCCGTCTGGCTTGGTGATTTCAACTTTCTTGCCAGCCAGCAGCTTGCCGTGGCCTTGCAGGGAAGTCACGCCGTTGGCCTTGAACAAGGTGGCAACGCCGGAAGTCAGGCCTTTAACGATGTTGGCTTTACGGCCGACCATTGCTGGCACGTCCATGGTCACGCCAGCATGGTTGATGCCGTGGATCGCGAAGCCGTCTTGGGCTTCGTGGAATTTCCAGGAGCTGTCCAGCAGCGCCTTGGAAGGAATGCAACCGACGTTCAGGCAAGTACCGCCCAGTGCCAGTTTGCCTTCCTTGTCGGTGTATTTTTCGATGCAAGCAGTCGAGAGGCCCAGTTGTGCGGCCTTGATGGCAGCAACGTAGCCGCCAGGACCTGCACCAATCACTACGACGTCAAATTTCTGTGTCATGAAAATAGATCCTCTATTAGCTTCAAGCTTCAAGCTCGGAGCTTCAAGCTGCAAGCCAAACTGCGTTTACTTGCAGCTTGTAGCTCGCAACTTGAAGCTGCTTCAATCAAATATCCAGAAGAAGACGAGCCGGGTCTTCCAGCAGGTTCTTGATGGTCACCAGGAAAGTCACGGCTTCTTTACCATCGATCAGGCGGTGATCGTACGACAGCGCCAGGTACATCATTGGGCGGATCACGACTTGGCCGTTGATGGCCATCGGACGCTGGATGATGTTGTGCATGCCCAGGATTGCCGCTTGTGGTGGGTTGACAATCGGCGTCGACATCATCGAACCGAAGGTACCACCGTTGGTGATGGTGAAGGTACCGCCGGTCATCTCGTCGATGGTCAGCTTGCCGTCACGGGCTTTCTTGCCGAAGGTGGCGATGCCGCCTTCGATTTCAGCCAGGCTCATCAGTTCGGCGTTACGCAGTACTGGAACCACCAGGCCACGGTCGCTGGACACGGCAACGCCGACGTCGGCGTAGCCATGGTAAACGATGTCGTTGCCGTCGATGGAAGCGTTGACTGCCGGGAAGCGTTTCAGCGCTTCGGTGGCCGCTTTCACGAAGAAGGACATGAAGCCCAGGCGCACGCCGTTGTGGGACTTCTCGAACAGATCCTTGTACTTCGAACGCAGGGCCATGACTTCGGTCATGTCGACTTCGTTGAAGGTGGTCAGCATCGCCATGTTCGACTGGGCTTCAACCAGACGCTTGGCCACGGTGGCACGTACGCGAGTCATCGGAACGCGCTTCTCGGTGCGGTCGCCAGCGGCGAACACAGGAGCAGCAGCGGCCGGGGCAGCAGCCTTGGCAGGTGCGGCAGCTGGAGCGTTTTTCTTGGCTTCAACAGCAGCAACCACGTCTTCCTTGGTGATGCGACCGTCTTTGCCGGTGCCTTTGACGGACGCCAGGTTGATGCCGTTCTCTTCAGCCAGCTGACGGGCAGCTGGTGCAGCGATCGGGTCTTCAGCGCGAGCAGCCGGAGCGGCGGCAGGAGCAGCGGCGGCTGCCGGTGCAGCGGCAGCAGGAGCAGCGGCAGCAGCGCTGCCCTCTTCGATCGAGCCCAGTACCTGGTTCGACAGAACGGTAGCGCCTTCTTCGGCAACGATTGCGCCCAGCACGCCGTCAGCTTCGGCCAATACTTCCAGCACGACTTTGTCGGTCTCGATGTCAACGATCAGGTCGTCACGCTTTACAGCGTCGCCTGGTTTCTTGTGCCAAGTGGCAACGGTGCCATCGGCAACCGATTCCGGGAATGACGGGGCTTTGATTTCGATAGCCATTATCTGTGTGTCCTTAAAATTCGGTTTCAGTCAGCGCGAAGGCGTTAAACAGTAAAAGCATCTTGCAGCAGTTTTTCCTGCTGCTCGGCGTGCATCGACGCATAACCACATGCAGGTGCAGCAGAAGCATCGCGACCGGCGTACTCCAGGTTCAGCGCCTTGTTGTGGTTACCCATGCTGCGACGCAGGTGATGCTGGCTGCTGTACCACGCGCCCTGGTTCATCGGTTCTTCCTGGCACCACACCACGTTGGTGAGGTTGGTGTAAGGCGCGATGGCCTCCATCAGGTCGTCTTCCGGGAACGGGTAAAGCTGCTCGATACGCACGATGGCGATGTCTTCGCGGCCTTCGGCACGACGTTTTTCCAGCAGGTCGTAGTAGACCTTACCGCTGCACAGGACCAGGCGAGTCACCTTGGCTGCGTCCAGCGTGTCGATTTCTGGAATAACAGTCTGGAACGAACCATCAGCCAGATCTTCCAGGGTCGAGATGGCCAATTTATGACGCAATAGCGACTTCGGTGTCAGCACTACCAGCGGCTTGCGCAGCGGGCGGATCACCTGGCGACGCAGCAAGTGGTAGATCTGGGCCGGGGTAGTCGGCACGCACACCTGGATGTTGTGCTCGGCGCACAGCTGCAGGTAACGCTCCAGACGGGCCGAGGAGTGCTCAGGACCCTGACCTTCATAACCGTGTGGCAGCAACATGGTCAGACCGCACAGGCGACCCCACTTGTGCTCGCCGCTGGTGATGAACTGGTCGATTACCACTTGGGCGCCGTTGGCGAAGTCGCCGAACTGGGCTTCCCAGATCACCAGCGCGTTTGGCGTGGTGGTCGAGTAACCGTATTCGAACGCCAGAACCGCTTCTTCGGACAGGAACGAATCGTACAGATCGAAACGTGGCTGGCCTTCGTACAGGTTCTGCAACGGGATGTAGGTGCCCGCGTCTTTCTGGTTGTGCAATACCGCGTGACGGTGCGAGAACGTACCACGACCGATGTCCTGGCCGGTCATGCGGATCGGGTGACCTTCGAACGCCAGGGTCGCGTACGCCATGGTTTCGGCGTAACCCCAGTTGATCGGCAGGCCGCCGGCTTGCATCTTCTGACGGTCTTCGTAAATCTTCGCCACTTGGCGCTGAACCACGAAGCCTTCTGGAATTTCCAACAGCTTGGCGGACAATTCCTGCAGGGTTTTCAGATCGAACGAGGTGTCGTGACGCGCAGTCCAGGCGTGGCCCAGGTACGGACGCCAGTCCACGAACAGCTCTTTGTTCGGCTCTTTAACCAGGCTTTTCACTACGTGCAGACCATTGTCCAGCGCGTTGCGGTATTCATCGACCTTGGCCTGAACACGCGCATCGTCAACCACACCGGCCTTGGTCAGGCTTTCGGCGTAAAGCTCGCGGGTGGTGCGCTGCTTGGTGATTTGCTGGTACATCAACGGCTGGGTGCCGCTTGGTTCGTCAGCTTCGTTGTGACCGCGACGGCGGTAGCAGACCAGGTCGATCACGACGTCACGCTTGAACTGCATGCGGTAGTCAATGGCCAACTGGGTCACGAACAACACAGCTTCCGGATCATCACCATTCACATGGAGGATCGGCGCCTGGATCATCTTGGCAACGTCGGTCGCGTACTCGGTGGAGCGCGCGTCCAGCGGATTGCTGATGGTGAAACCTACCTGGTTGTTGATGACGATGTGAACCGTACCGCCAGTCTTGAAGCCGCGTGTCTGCGACATCTGGAACGTTTCCAGGACCACGCCTTGACCGGCAAATGCCGCGTCACCGTGGATGGAAATTGGCAGAACTTTTTCACCGGTGGTGTCGTTACGACGATCCTGGCGAGCACGGACCGAACCCTCGACCACTGGAGAAACGATTTCCAGGTGGGATGGGTTGAAGGCCATGGCCAGGTGAACTTCACCGCCGGTAGTCATCACGTTGGACGAGAAGCCCTGGTGGTATTTAACGTCACCGGAACCCAACTCGACCTTCTTCTTGCCTTCGAACTCGTCGAACAGCTCACGCGGGTTCTTGCCGAAGGTGTTGACCAACACGTTCAGGCGACCACGGTGGGCCATGCCGATCACGATTTCCTTGGTGCCGTAGGAACCGGAACGCTGGATCAGCTCGTCGAGCATCGGGATCAGGCTTTCGCCGCCTTCCAGGCCGAAACGCTTGGTGCCCGGGTATTTGGTACCCAGGTATTTTTCCAGGCCTTCGGCAGCGGTTACGCGCTCAAGCAGGTGGCTGCGTACGTCAGCGGACAATACCGGACGACCACGCACACCTTCCAGGCGATGCTGGAACCAGTGGCGTTGCTCGGAATCGGTGATGTGCGTGAACTCAGCGCCGATGGTGCGGCAATATGTCTGCTGCAACGCTTCGTGAATTTCGCGTAGGCTCGCTTCCTCTTTGCCGATGAACAGGTCGCCGGCACGGAAGGTCGTATCAAGATCGGCATTGGTCAAGCCGTAATGATTGATCGACAGGTCAGCAGGTGCAGGACGCTTCCAGAGCCCCAGCGGGTCAAGCTGGGCCGCCTGGTGGCCGCGCATCCGGTAGGCCTGGATCAGTCGCAATACTTCAACTTGCTTCTTCTCGTGCTCACTGCTCACGCTCCCGGCAGAAACCGGTTGGGCGCGGCGCTGGTTCTTTGCCAGCAGCACAAATTGATCGCGAATCGTTGCGTGCGATACATCGGTGGCAGCGTTGCCGTCTGAAGACAACGTCTGAAATTTGGTGCGCCATTCTTCTGGCACAGCGTTAGGGTCGTGCAGGTAGAGCTCATAAAGCTCTTCCACATAGGCAGCGTTACCACCTGAAAGATAGCCGCTGTTCCACATGCGCTGCATCACGCTTTCTTGCATGCTTGGTCACCCTCGATTTGGGGACACCACCGGCGAAAACACCGAGTTTGCTTGCAAACGGCCAAGTGCAGCGACCAAAACAAGCCACTTAGGATCACGCTGATAGTTCGGGTACCAACCCGAATGCCCCTGCTTGTCTCATTTCTTCAAAATAAGAGCCGCGGCTTTGTAAGTCGCTGCTCAAGTTAAAACTACGGCGCCGGTTGAAGCCTGCGCCGTAGCATTTACGGGCACAACGGTCCTGCTTTTACTACAACGTCAGTTACACGCCGCTCTGCAGCAGCATGTTACGGATGTGACCAATAGCCTTAGTCGGGTTCAGGCCTTTGGGACATACGTTGACGCAGTTCATGATCCCGCGGCAGCGGAATACGCTGAACGGGTCATCCAGCGAAGCCAAACGCTCGGACGTCTTGGTATCACGGCTGTCTGCCAGGAAGCGGTACGCTTGCAGCAGGGCAGCTGGACCCAGGAACTTGTCCGGATTCCACCAGAAGGACGGGCACGAAGTCGAGCAGCAAGCGCACAGAATGCACTCGTACAGACCGTCGAGCTTCTCGCGCTCTTCCGGGGACTGCAGACGCTCGATGGCCGGAGCCGGCGTGTCGTTCTGCAGGAACGGCTTAACTTTCTCGTATTGCTTGTAGAAGATGCTCATATCGACGACCAGGTCACGGATAACCGGCAAACCTGGCAGTGGACGAACGATCAGCTTGTTGCCTTTGACCACGGCGGACAGCGGCGTGATGCACGCCAGGCCGTTTTTGCCGTTGATGTTCATGCCGTCGGAACCGCACACACCTTCACGGCAAGAGCGACGATAGGAGAAACCTTCGTCCTGCTCTTTGATCAGTGCCAATACATCCAGCACCATCAGGTCTTTACCGCCGGTATCGACCTGGAATTCCTGCATGAACGGCGCGGCGTCCTGATCAGGGTTGTAGCGGTAAACACTGACTTTCAACATGGCAGCCACCCTTAGTAAGTCCGAATTTTCGGTTCAAACGTCGGAACCGTCTTCGGCGAGAAGTTCACGGCACGCTTGGTCACGCGCTTGTCACCCGGGAAGTACAGGGTGTGGCACAACCAGTTTTCGTCGTCGCGATCTTCAAAGTCTTCACGGGCGTGGGCACCACGGGATTCCTTACGAACCTCGGCGGCGATTGCAGTCGCTTCGGCCACTTCCAGCAGGTTTTGCAGTTCAAGGGCTTCGATACGAGCGGTGTTGAACGCCTGGCTCTTATCGTTGATCTTGACGTTGGCGATGCGCTTGCGCAGGTCAGCCAGCTGGGCGATACCCTTCTGCATGTATTCGCCGGTACGGAATACACCGAAGTAGTTCTGCATGCAGCTTTGCAGTTCGCGACGCAGGGTAGCCACGTCTTCGCCATCAGTGCGCTCGTTCAGAGCGTTCAGGCGCGCCAGGGCGGCCTCGATGTTGGCGTCGGTAGCGTCGTCGTATTCGATGCCGTCGGTCAGCGCCTTTTCCAGGTGCAGGCCGGCAGCACGGCCGAAGACCACCAGGTCGAGCAGCGAGTTGCCGCCCAGGCGGTTGGCGCCGTGAACCGATACGCACGCCACTTCGCCTACAGCGAACAGACCGTGGATGATCTCGTCCTCGCCTTCGGCGTTCTGGGTGATCGCCTGGCCATGAATGTTGGTCGGCACGCCGCCCATCATATAGTGGCAAGTCGGAACAACCGGCACCGGAGCAACCACCGGGTCAACGTGAGCAAAGGTCTTGGACAGCTCACAGATACCTGGCAGACGGCTGTGCAGTACTTCTTCGCCCAGGTGATCGAGCTTCAGCAGTACGTGGTCGCCATTCGGGCCACAGCCGTTGCCGGCAATGATCTCTTTAACCATCGAACGAGCCACAACGTCACGACCCGCCAGGTCTTTCGCGTTCGGAGCATAACGCTCCATGAAACGCTCGCCGTGCTTGTTGATCAGGTAACCGCCTTCACCACGGCAACCTTCTGTAACCAGTACACCAGCGCCAGCGATACCGGTCGGGTGGAACTGCCACATTTCGATGTCTTGCACCGGTACGCCAGCACGCAGTGCCATGCCGACGCCGTCACCGGTGTTGATCAGGGCATTGGTGGTCGACGCGTAGATACGGCCTGCACCGCCGGTCGCCAGCACGGTAGCCTTGGCGCGGATGTAGGTGGTTTCACCGGTTTCGATGCAGATGGCGATTACACCGACGAATTCGCCCTGGGCGTTTTTCACCAGGTCGACCGCGTAGTACTCGTTCAGGAACGTGGTACCGGCTTTCAGGTTGCCCTGATAAAGGGTGTGCAACAGCGCGTGACCGGTACGGTCGGACGCGGCGCAGGTACGGGCAGCCTGCCCGCCTTTACCGTAATCCTTCGACTGGCCGCCGAATGGACGCTGGTAGATACGGCCTTGCTCGGTACGGGAGAACGGCAGACCCATGTGGTCCAGCTCGAACACCGCGGCCGGGCCTTCCTGACACATGTATTCGATCGCGTCCTGGTCACCGATGTAGTCGGAACCCTTGACGGTATCGTACATGTGCCAGCGCCAGTCATCGTTCGGGTCGGCGGAGGCGATGGCGCAGGTGATGCCACCCTGGGCCGATACGGTGTGGGAACGGGTCGGGAACACCTTGGTGATCACGGCAGTCTTGTGACCGCCCTGGGCCAGCTGCAGCGCAGCGCGCATGCCAGCACCGCCGCCACCAATAATGATGGCGTCGAATGAAATAGTTGGAATGTTAGCCATGAATCAGATACCCCAAAGAATCTGCACACCCCAGACGAAGTAAGCGAACATCGCGACGCCGCATACTGCCTGGAAGAGGAAACGTACTGCAGTCGCGGACTTGCCCAGCGCCATCGGCGTCAGGTAGTCGGTCGCGATGGTCCACATGCCTACCCAGGCGTGTGCGCCCAGGGCAACAAGGGCCAGCAGACTGAAGATTCGCATCGCATTGTGGGAAAACAGGCCGTGCCATTGCTCATAGCCGATGCCCGGGTTTGCGACGAGGTATCCGATCAGGAAAATGAAATAAGCCGCGAGAACGACCGCAGACACACGCTGTGCCATCCAGTCATAGAGGCCCGAACGCGAAAGGTTCGTAACGCTGGTTACCATATCCAAACTCCTGCCAGAACGATCAGCACCACGGAAATGGCGATGATGATTTTCGAGCCCAGGCGGCCGCCTTCCAGCGTCTCACCGATGCCCATGTCCATGATCAAGTGGCGCACACCGGCTACCAAGTGATACAGAAGAGAAGACAGGAGGCCCCATGCTACGAACTTGGCCAGCGGGCTGGTCAAGCATGCCTTCACCTCGGCGTATCCTTCCTCGGAACCCAGGGATTTGCTCAATGCATAAAGCATGATGCCCAAGCCCAGGAACAGGATGATGCCGGAAACACGGTGCAGGAACGACGTAACGCCGGTGATGGGGAGTTTGATGGTCCTTAGGTCTAGGTTTACAGGTCGTTGGCTATTCACGGCTTTTTTTCACACTGAAGAGCCCCTAACAATCAGGGCAAAGTTGTTGGGGAGTGCACTGGTCAGGTAAGCACCACCCAGGGAGTGCGACCCCCAATGAAAGCAAGCCCAAAAGCCCTTGGCGGTCGGTGGCCGAGTATAGACAGTTAGGTTACTAATGACAACGCGCACTCCTCACCCTAATAGCGGATTGCGCTGGGGGAATAAAAGGCGTAAATGGCAGGCAATTTCGAGGAAAAAGTACGGTTAAAGCCTTCTGCTGCAAGACTTTAGGCAAATTGACATCTGGATTTATATCAATATAGTGGTGCGGGCCCTGCGTGGGGGGTCTGTCTGATGATTTGAAGCATAAATAGGAGGCCACATGGCTGACAAAAAAGCGCAGTTGATCATCGAGGGCGCAGCCCCCGTCGAGCTGCCCATTTTAACCGGCACCGTTGGTCCCGATGTTATCGACGTACGGGGCCTGACGGCCACGGGCCGTTTCACATTCGACCCAGGCTTCATGTCGACCGCCTCTTGCGAGTCGAAGATCACCTATATCGACGGTGATAATGGCATTCTGCTTCATCGCGGTTACCCGATCGAGCAACTGGCTGAGAAATCGGACTACCTGGAAACCTGCTACCTGCTGCTAAATGGCGAGCTGCCAACAGCCGAGCAAAAAGCCCAGTTCGTCAGCACCGTGAAGAACCACACCATGGTTCACGAGCAGTTGAAGACCTTCTTCAACGGCTTCCGTCGCGACGCCCACCCGATGGCCGTTATGTGCGGCGTGGTCGGCGCCCTGTCGGCCTTCTATCACGACTCCCTCGACATCAATAACCCGCAGCATCGCGAAATCTCCGCGATCCGCCTGGTTGCCAAGATGCCGACCCTGGCCGCAATGGTTTACAAGTACTCCATGGGTCAACCCATGATGTACCCGCGCAACGACCTGACGTACGCGGAAAACTTCCTGCACATGATGTTCAACACGCCGTGCGAGATCAAACCGATCAGCCCGACGCTTGCCAAGGCCATGGACCGGATCTTCATCCTCCACGCCGACCACGAGCAGAACGCCTCCACCTCCACCGTCCGCCTGGCAGGTTCTTCGGGTGCCAACCCGTTCGCCTGTATCGCCGCCGGTATCGCCGCACTCTGGGGCCCTGCCCACGGCGGTGCGAACGAAGCCGTATTGACCATGCTCGATGAAATCGGCGATGTCTCGAACATCGACAAGTTCATCGCCAAGGCCAAGGACAAGAACGATCCGTTCAAGTTGATGGGCTTCGGTCACCGCGTCTACAAGAACCGCGACCCACGCGCCACCGTGATGAAGCAGACCTGCGACGAAGTGTTGAAGGAACTGGGCATCAAGAACGATCCGCAACTCGAACTGGCCATGCGCCTGGAAGAGATCGCCTTGACCGACCCGTACTTCATCGAACGCTCGCTGTACCCGAACGTCGACTTCTACTCGGGGATCATCCTCAAGGCAATCGGCATTCCAACCAGCATGTTCACCGTGATCTTCGCCCTGGCGCGGACCGTGGGCTGGATCTCCCACTGGAAAGAAATGCTCTCCAGCCCGTACAAGATTGGCCGCCCGCGCCAGCTGTACACCGGCTACGAGTCGCGTGACATCACCCAGCTGGAAGATCGCAAGTAAGCATCGCTTAGTTGCACTGAAAACGGCCTCCCTTAGTGGAGGCCGTTTTTATTTGTGCAGGATTTGAGAAACAGTTTTGTCAGATCAATCCCTAATTTATAGACAAAAAAATACCCCGGCCTTTCGACCGGGGTATTTTCCTATCCAGCTACAACCTTAGTGAGAAACCGCCCCACTCGACCCCAGGCCAGTTTGCGAACGCACAAACTGCGGGAAGTACAGCGCACGCTCTTTCTCTGCCGCCGCCGACTTGTCGGTAATGGAGAAGAACCAGATGCCGACGAACGCAATGATCATCGAGAACAGCGCCGGGTACTCATAAGGGAAGATGGCTTTTTCATGGTGCAGGATCGAGACCCAGATGGTCGGGCCCAGCACCATCAGGCCAACGGCACTGATCAAGCCCAGCCAGCCGCCAATCATCGCGCCACGAGTGGTGAGGTTTTTCCAGTACATGGAAAGCAGCAGCACCGGGAAGTTACAGCTGGCGGCAATGGAGAACGCCAGGCCAACCATGAACGCGATGTTCTGGCTTTCGAACAGGATACCCAGGCCAATCGCCAGGACGCCCAAGGCAACGGTGGTGATTTTCGAAACGCGAATCTCATCCTTGTCGTTGGCCTTGCCTTTCTTGATCACGCTGGCGTACAGGTCATGGGACACCGCCGACGCACCGGCCAGGGTCAAGCCGGCAACCACCGCGAGGATGGTGGCGAAGGCCACGGCCGAGATGAAGCCCAGGAAGATACTGCCACCCACCGCGTTGGCCAGGTGCACCGCCGCCATGTTGTTGCCGCCCAGCAAGGCGCCTGCCGCATCCTTGAACGCCGGGTTGGTGCTGACCAGCAGGATCGCGCCGAAGCCGATGATGAAGGTCAGGATGTAGAAGTAACCGATGAAACCGGTGGCGTAGAACACGCTCTTACGCGCTTCTTTAGCGTCGCTGACGGTAAAGAAGCGCATCAGGATGTGTGGCAGGCCAGCCGTACCGAACATCAGCGCAAGCCCGAGGGAGAACGCGGAAATCGGGTCTTTCACCAAGCCGCCGGGGCTCATGATCGCCTCACCTTTAGGGTGAACCTTGATCGCCTCGGAGAACAGGGCATTGAAGTCGAAGTTGACGTGCTTCATCACCATCAGTGCCATGAACGAGGCACCGGACAGCAGCAATACAGCCTTGATGATCTGTACCCAGGTGGTCGCCAGCATGCCGCCGAACAGTACATACATCACCATCAAGATACCGACCAGGATCACCGCAACATGGTAGTCCAGGCCGAACAGCAGCTGAATCAGCTTGCCCGCACCGACCATCTGCGCGATCAGGTAGAACGCCACCACCACCAGCGAGCCACAGGCCGAGAGGCTGCGAATCTGGGTCTGGCCCAAGCGATAGGACGCCACGTCGGCGAAGGTGTACTTGCCCAGGTTACGCAGGCGCTCGGCGATCAGGAACAGAATGATCGGCCAGCCCACCAGGAAGCCGATCGAGTAGATCAGGCCGTCATAACCAGAGGTGTAGACCAGCGCGGAAATCCCCAGGAAGGACGCCGCCGACATGTAGTCACCGGCAATTGCCAGGCCGTTCTGGAAACCGGTGATCTTGCCGCCGGCCGCATAGTAGTCGGCCGCCGATTTGTTGCGCTTGGAGGCCCAGTAGGTGATGCACAGGGTCGCGCCGACAAACGCGACGAACATCACGATGGCCGAAACGTTCAGGGGTTGCTTGTGCACTTCACCGGTCAATGCATCCGCCGCCCAAACGGCCGGAGCAAAGAGCGAAGCGCCGAATATTGCCAGTAGACGCCGGATCATTGCGCAGCCTCCTTGAGAATCGCATTGTTCAGGTCGTCAAACTCGCCATTGGCCCGGCGCACGTAGATGCCGGTCAGGATGAAGGCGGACACAATCAGCCCGACGCCCAGGGGAATGCCCCAGGTAATCGACGAGCCGGGGCTGATCTTGGCCCCCAGTACTTGTGGCCCGTAGGCGATCAACAGGATGAAAGCGGAGTAAAGCCCTAGCATGATCGCCGAGAGAATCCAGGCGAACCTTTCCCTTTTTCTCACCAGCTCCTTGAAACGCGGGCTGTTTTGAATCGAGAGGTAAATGCTGTCGTTCATTGTTTTTATCCTCGCAGCACAGCTTTTTTATTATTGGAACGTATCCACTGTATGCGGCTGCACAAAGGGTTCCAGACGACCTTAGTATTAGAACGACATAGGCGTTGTCGCCAGTTTTGAACTGATCGAATTGACAGCCTTTGGCACAAAAACGACAAAGCCCGCCTGACGAAAACGCCAGGCGGGCTTGCAAGGTGCTGTCTAGACGCTTCGGGTGTTATTTACCGGTCCACTCGGCGACACGCTCAGGGTGCTTGGCGACCCAATCCTTGGCGGCGGCATCAGGCTTGGCGCCTTCTTGAATCGCCAGCATGACTTCTCCGATTTCATCCTTGGAGGCCCATTGGAATTTCTTCAAGAAGGCCGCGACTTCCGGCGCTTTCTTCTCCAGGCCCTTGCTGCCGATGCTGTTGACGGTTTCAGCAGCACCATAAATCCCTTTTGGATCGTCCAGGAAACGCAGTTTCCACTTGGCGAACATCCAGTGTGGCACCCAACCGGTGACCGCAATGGATTCCTGTTTGTCTTCGGCACGGGTCAGCTCGGCGATCATCGCCGCGCCCGAGCTGGCTTGCAGCTTGTAATCGAGGCCGTATTGCTTGATCGCTTCATCGGTCTTGAGCATCACGCCAGAACCTGCGTCGATGCCGACGATCTTGTTCTTGAAGGTGGTGTCGGTCTTGAGGTCTTCGATGGACTTGGCCTTGACGTACTCCGGTACGATCAGGCCGATCTTCGCGTCCTTGAAGTTGGGGCCGTAGTCGACCACCTTGTCCTTGTTCTTGGCCCAGTACTCACCGTGGGTGACCGGCAGCCAGGCGGAGAGCATGGCGTCGAGCTTGCCGGTGGCAACGCCCTGCCACATGATCCCGGTGGCGACGGCTTGCAGTTTCACGTCATAACCGAGCTTGGCCTTGATCACTTCTGCCGCCACGTGGGTGGTAGCCACGCTGTCGGACCAGCCGTCCACATAGCCGATGCTCAGGGTCTTGCTGTCGGCGCTGGCCAGTGTGGAGCTCATCGCAACTACCAGAGTGGCAGCTGCGCCCAAGAGTCGTCGCATCTTCATAGTACTTCCCCGAAAGTGCTGCGCCCGGCGGATGCCGAGCGACGTCAACCTGTTGTTATGTGGTGCACCGCGCCCCCTTCACGCGCATCGATCACGGTAGTGCGCCGTCAGCGGAGTACTGACACTTCGATCATCAACCTGCTCGGGTGTTGGACCTGCTCTGTCAGCGACATCCTACAAGCAAGGAACGACATCACATCGCCAGTAGGATGTTTTGTAGGACTTGACGCCAAAATCCCGCCCGAACTTTGCATGTCAAAATTATGCAGCCCCACTGAGTCGGGCCAAATCCGGGTAAGATGCGCGCCTTTGCTCTTCCAGATAAGCCGACCATGCCCGCGACTGCCCGCTTCCCTGCCCTGCCCTATTGCTTCGCCTTGATCCTCGGCCTGCTGGCCCTGTTCGCTTACTGGTATGGCCTCGGCCGGCCTGTGGTGCTGCCCGACGTCGCCAGCGCCACGCACAAGATGCAGTGCGCGTCCTATACACCGTTCGATAAAGACCAATCGCCGTTCGACCAGCCATTCACGCTGCGTCCGGAGCGCATGGACGCTGATCTCGCCCTGCTGGCCACGCGCTTCGAGTGCATTCGCACTTACTCTATGACCGGCCTGGAAGCCTTGCCGGACATGGCGCGCAAGCACGGGCTGAAGGTGATGGCCGGGGCCTGGGTGAGCAGTGATCCGGTCGCGACCGCAAAAGAAATCAACGAATTGATCGCATCGGCCAACGCCCACCCGGATGTCGTAACCTCGGTGATCGTCGGCAACGAAGCATTGCTACGCAAGGAAGTGACCGCCAAGCAGCTGGTGGCGCTGATCCAGACGGTCAAGAGCCAGATCAAGCAGCCTGTGACCTACGCGGATGTGTGGGAGTTCTGGCTGCAGCACCCGGAAATCGCCCCGGCGGTGGATTTCCTGACCATCCACCTGTTGCCTTACTGGGAAGATGACCCGTCGGGCATCGACCAGGCCCTCAAGCACGTGGGCGATGTGCGCCAGACCTTCGGCAACAAGTTTGCGCCCAAGGACATACTCATCGGTGAAACCGGCTGGCCAAGCGAAGGCCGCCAGCGCGAAACGGCCGTGCCGAGCCGGGTTAATGAAGCCAAGTTCATGCGCGGCTTCGTGGCCATGGCCGAGGCCAATGGCTGGCGTTACAACCTGATCGAAGCCTTTGACCAGCCGTGGAAGCGTGCCAGTGAAGGCGCCGTGGGTGGTTACTGGGGCCTGTTTGATGCCGATCGCCAGGACAAGGGCATCCTCGCCGGGCCGGTGACCAATGTGCCGTACTGGCCGCTGTGGTTGGGCGTCGGCGGGATTATCCTGCTGGGCACCCTCGCATTGGGTGGTCGAGTACGCAGCGCGCGTGCCGCGCTTGCCCTGCCGTTGTTGGGCGCCGTTGCGGCCTGCTCCATTGGCACCTGGGCCGAGCTGACCCGCGTGACGGCGCGCTTCAATGATGAATGGGTGTGGGCTGGGTTGCTGCTGGTGTTGAACCTGCTGGTGCTGGCCCATGCGGCCTTGGCCTTGAGTGCACAGGAAGGTTGGCGTGAGCGAGCGTTCAACTGGCTGGAGCAACGCGCAGGCTGGCTGGTGGCGATTGCCGGGTTTGCCGGAGCGGTAATGATGCTGGCATTGGTCTTCGACCCGCGCTACCGCAGCTTTCCGAGCGCGGCGCTGGTGTTGCCGGCCCTGGTATACGTGATACGTCCGGTGACGGGACCGCGTCGGGAGATTGCGTTGCTGGCCTTTATCATCGGTGCGGGCATTGCGCCGCAGTTGTACCGTGAGGGGTTATTGAACCAGCAGGCTTGGGGCTGGGCGGTAGTGAGCCTGCTCATGACGGCAGCCTTGTGGCGCTGCTTGCGGGTACGCAAGACTTAAGACCGCTTTCGCGAGCAAGCCCGCTCCCACATTCGACCGCATTCCAAGGATGTACTCGGTCAAATGAGGGAGCGGGCTTGCTCGCGAAGAGGCCCTATCAGGCGCCGCGGGGCTTCCTGACCAACCGCAACCCCGCAATCACCACGGCAAACACCGCAAACGTGGTGTTGTACAACGCCAGTGCCGGCAACCCGAACACCATCCCCAGCACCGCCAACCCCCACCCCCCCCGACCCGGCACGAAAAACGCCAGCACCGACGTGATCAACGCCGTCCAGCCAAGCACCTTGAAGTGGATCATCAACCCTAGGTTCGAACGCAGCTGGCATTCCCAGCGGCTCGCCTCGTCCGCGCAGAGGCCCACCCACTGGCCATCTTCCATAAAGCCATAGCGCGCACCGTAACTGGCGGCCAGCCACAGCGGCAGTGCAATAAGCAGCAAAATCAGCGGCAAACGACGGGACATGGGGTACTCCGATAGGCAAAAACGGCGCTCAGCTTAATGCCCCGGCAGCCGTTAGCAAGGCGCATACACACAATTAGTGTTCACCAAAGCGTGGCAAAGTGTATCGTCTGGCTACTATTACCCCGATTCCGACGTTTTTTTCCGACATTTCGTGCCGCGTGATGGCACTTCGGCGACTGGACGGCGGTCATAGCCTGCGAACTTCATTAAGTACGTTTCCTCCTAGGGATTAAGTCATGCTCCGTTCCTTGCGCTGTGCTGCCTTGCTGGGCAGCCTTTTTCTGAGTGCGTCAGCACTGGCCGTCGACATTGACCAAGCCAGCTATGGCTACCCTTTGACCAACCCGTTTGAAGCCACCATCGCCACCACGCCGCCTGACCTTCGGCCGAAATTGCCGAGCGATGACGAGATCAATCAGTCCGACTACACCCTGAACATGCGCCCCGAGCGCGAATTCAGCCTGCCGGACAACTTTTGGGCGGTGAAGAAACTCACCTACCGCATCGCCAAGCAGGACCGCGCCGCGCCGCTGATCTTCCTGATCGCGGGCACCGGTGCGCGCTTCGACAGCAGCATCAACGAATACCTGAAAAAGCTGTATTACCAGGCCGGCTACCACGTGGTGCAACTGTCGTCGCCCACCAGCTTCGACTTCATCAGTGCCGCCTCGCGCTTCGCCACGCCGGGCATCACCCAGGAAGACGCCGAAGACATGTACCGCGTGATGCAAGCCGTGCGCGCGCAGAACGCTTCGTTGCCAGTGACTGACTTCTACCTCACCGGCTACAGCCTCGGTGCCCTGGATGCAGCGTTCGTCAGCAAGCTCGACGAGACGCGCCGCAGTTTCAACTTCAAGAAAGTCTTGTTGCTGAACCCGCCGGTCAACCTCTACACCTCGATCACCAACCTCGACAAGCTGGTGCAGACCGAGGTGAAAGGCATCAACAACACCACCACCTTCTATGAGCTGGTGCTGAACAAGCTGACCCGCTACTTCCAGCAAAAGGGCTACATCGACCTGAACGACGCCCTGCTCTACGACTTCCAGCAATCCAAGCAGCACCTGACCAACGAACAGATGGCCATGCTGATCGGCACCTCGTTCCGCTTCTCGGCAGCCGACATCGCCTTTACCTCGGACCTGATCAACCGCCGCGGACTGATCATCCCGCCGAAGTACCCGATCACCGAAGGCACCAGCCTCACGCCATTCCTCAAGCGTGCACTGCAGTGCGACTTCGACTGCTACCTCACCGAACAAGTGATCCCAATGTGGCGCGCCCGTTCCGACGGCGGCAGCCTGCTGCAACTGATCGACCAGGTCAGCCTGTATGCCCTCAAGGACTACCTGCACACCAACCCGAAGATCGCCGTCATGCACAACGCCGACGACGTGATCCTCGGCCCTGGCGACCTCGGCTTCCTGCGTAAAACCTTCGGCGATCGCTTGACCGTCTACCCGCTGGGCGGCCATTGCGGCAACCTCAATTACCGCGTCAACGCCGACGCTATGCTGGAGTTCTTCCGTGGCTAAATATCTTCTGCTGCTTGCCGCCCTGATGTGCGCAGGCGTGGCCAATGCCGACAACAGCAAGGCCCACGAGCCAGTCAAAGTCGATTCCGATGGCTTCAAGGAACCGCTGACCAAACTCAAGTTCAACCCCGGCCTGGACCAGCGCGAGTTCGAACGTTCATCGCTCACCGCGCTCAACGTGTACGACCCGTTGGAGTCGTGGAACCGTCGCGTGTACCACTTCAACTACCGCTTCGACCAATGGGTGTTCCTGCCGGTGGTCGACGGCTACCGCTACGTCACCCCGAGTTTCCTGCGCACCGGCGTGAGCAACTTCTTCAACAACCTGGGCGACGTGCCCAACCTGTTGAACAGCCTGCTGCAACTCAAGGGGCATCGCTCCCTGGAAACCACCGGCCGCCTGTTGGTCAACACCACTATCGGCATCGCCGGCCTGTGGGACCCGGCGACCGCCATGGGCCTGCCGCGCCAGAGCGAAGACTTTGGCCAGACCCTGGGCTTCTACGGCGTACCCGGCGGCGCGTATGTGGTGCTGCCGATCTTCGGCCCATCGAACCTGCGCGACACCACCGGCCTGATCGTCGACTACGGTGCCGAAACCCAGATCAACTTCCTCAATGTGTCCGAAGTCAGCTCCAACCACCCGGAAATCTGGGCATTGCGCGCAGTGGACAAGCGTTATCAGACCAGCTTCCGGTATGGCCAGATGAACTCGCCGTTCGAGTACGAGAAGGTGCGCTACATCTATACGGAATCGCGAAAGCTGCAGATTGCCGAGTAAACGCCCACAAAAAAGGCCATTCGATTGAATGGCCTTTTTTATTGTCGCGCGATCAAGCCTTAGCAGTTTTCCAGAGCTTGCCCACCCCGCTGACCACCGCCAAAACCACCGCCCCGGCAATGATCCCCGCCACGCCATTCAGCAGCGTCGGCACCAACCACGCCACCCCGCCTGCGCCCTGGCTGACCGTCTCGATCCAGTGATGCACCACCGGCACGCCGTGGGTGAGAATCCCGCCGCCCACCAGGAACATCGCCGCCGTACCGATTACCGACAGGCTCTTCATCATGTACGGCGCCGCACGCAGGATGGCACCACCGATGCTGCGCGCCGCCTGGCCAGGTTTCTGGGTGAGCCAAAGACCCAGGTCATCCAGCTTGACGATGCCGGCCACCAGCCCGTAGACACCCACGGTCATGACGATGGCAATGCCGGACAGCACGATCACCTGCTGCATCAAGGGCGCATCGGCCACGGTGCCGAGGGTGATGGCGATGATTTCGGCGGAGAGGATGAAGTCGGTACGGATGGCGCCTTTGATCTTATCCTTTTCGAAGGCTACCAAGTCGGTTGCCGGGTCCGAGACGGCCTCGACCAACTGCACATGTTGCGCATGGTCTTCATCTTTGCTGTGCAGGAATTTATGCGCCAGCTTCTCGAACCCTTCGAAACACAGGTAGGCACCGCCGAGCATCAACAACGGCGTCACCGCCCACGGTGCAAACGCGCTGATCAATAAAGCCGCTGGCACCAGGATCAGCTTGTTGACGAAGGAGCCCTTGGCCACCGCCCACACCACGGGAATTTCCCGCTCGGCACGCACGCCGGAAACCTGTTGGGCATTGAGGGCGAGGTCATCACCCAGGACGCCAGCGGTCTTCTTTGCCGCCATTTTTGTCATCAGGGCAACGTCATCGAGTACTGCGGCGATATCGTCGATCAACACCAACAAGCTGCTTCCTGCCATGAATCGCGCTTCCGTAAGAGTGGGATGACGCGAGCATAGCGCGGCGCAAGGCCCGGCGGGCAGATTGTTGAGGCTCGCAGATGGCCGGTGCTACCATGCGCAACCGCCAGTCTTGGCAAGGAAACTCCAGGTTTATGAGCACCATTCGCGAGCGCAACAAAGAAAAGATCCTGCGGGCGGCCAGCGAGGAGTTTGCCGACAAGGGCTTCGCCGCGACCAAAACCAGCGACATCGCCGCCAAGGCCGGGCTGCCCAAGCCCAACGTCTATTACTACTTCAAGTCCAAGGACAACCTCTACCGCGAGGTGCTCGAGAGCATTATCGAGCCGATCCTGGCCGCTTCCACGCCGTTCAACCCGGACGGCGCGCCCAAGGAAGTACTGAGCAACTACATCCGCTCGAAAATCCGTATCTCCCGCGACCTGCCATTTGCCTCCAAGGTCTTTGCCAGCGAAATCATGCACGGCGCCCCGCACCTCAGCGCCGACCAAGTCGAACAGCTCAACGCCCAGGCCAAGCACAACATCGCCTGCATCCAGGACTGGGTAGATCGCGGCCTGATTGCGCCGATTGACCCCAATCACTTGATGTTCAGCATCTGGGCGGCGACGCAGACCTATGCGGATTTCGACTGGCAGATCTCGGCAGTGACCGGGAAGGCCAAGCTGGATGAGGCGGATTACGAGGCGGCGGCGCAGACGATCATCCGGCTGGTGCTCAAAGGCTGCGAGCCGGACTGACCTTGGTAGGAGCCGGCTTGCCGGCGATGAGACTTTCGTATTCTGCGGCGCTCTTTCGAGCGCCATCGCCGGCAAGCCGGCTCCTACAAAGGGTGGTGTCAGGCTGATACGCCGGCGTCTGCCAACAGCCCGATCTCCTCAATCGCCGTGATCGCACACTGCTCATCAATGTCCGACGTATCCCCGCTGATCCCGATCGCCCCCAGCACCGCGCCTTCCTGATTTCGAATCAATACCCCACCCGGCGCAGGCACCACGCTGCCCTGCCCCAAACTGTTCAACGCCGCGATAAACGCCGGTCGCTGCTGCGCGTCCAGTGCCAGCAGGCGCGAGCCCTTGCCAAGGGCAATTGCGCCCCAGGCCTTGCCGATGGCGATTTGCGGGCGCAGCAGGCTGGCGCCGTCTTCGCGTTGCAGGGTGATCAAATGGCCGCCGCTGTCGAGCACGGCGATGGTCAGCGGTGCAGCGCAGATGGTACGCCCTGCACTGAGGGCCTGGCTGGCCAGTTGGGTGGCGAGTTTCAAGGTTAAAGCGCTCATGGTGCCGTCCTTCTTTTGTTATTGGGAAAGCGATGGAGGTCTGAATGATCAGATGCTCGATCAAACAAATAGAACACAATGACTTTTAATTTTGTATACAATATTTTCGCACAAAGGCTCCATACGTCGAAAAAAGCCGTTCCGACGAACGCATAGGCCAGTTTATAAAATGCATTGACCTACGCCGCTCGCCGTGAATACACTTTGTCCAGACACCACTTGTATACAATTACAAAACGCAAGAGGCACCAATATCATGAGCAAAATGAGAGCAATCGAAGCCGCCGTCCTGGTGATGCGTCGCGAAGGTGTGGACACCGCCTTCGGTATCCCAGGCGCCGCGATCAACCCGCTGTATTCGGCCTTGCAGAAAGTGGGTGGCATCGATCACGTCCTTGCTCGCCACGTTGAAGGCGCCTCCCACATGGCCGAGGGTTACACCCGCACCAAGGCCGGCAATATCGGCGTGTGCATCGGTACCTCGGGCCCGGCAGGCACTGACATGGTCACCGGCCTGTACAGCGCGTCGGCCGACTCGATCCCGATCCTGTGCATCACCGGTCAAGCGCCCCGCGCCCGGATGCACAAGGAAGACTTCCAGGCCGTGGACATCACCAGCATCGTCAAGCCGGTGACCAAGTGGGCAACCACCGTCCTGGAACCTGGCCAAGTGCCGTACGCGTTCCAGAAAGCCTTCTATGAAATGCGCTCCGGCCGCCCAGGCCCGGTGTTGATCGACCTGCCGTTCGACGTGCAGATGGCCGAGATCGAATTCGACATCGACGCCTACCAACCCCTGCCCCTCGCCAAGCCGCTGGCAACCCGCGTGCAGGTGGAAAAAGCCCTGGCGCTGCTGGACCAGGCCGAGCGCCCACTGCTGGTCAGCGGTGGTGGCGTAATCAATGCCGACGCCAGCGAGCTGCTGGTTGAATTCGCTGAACTGACCGGCATCCCGGTGATCCCGACCCTGATGGGCTGGGGCACCATTGCGGACGATCACCCACAGATGGTCGGCATGGTCGGTCTGCAGACGTCCCACCGTTATGGCAACGCGACGATGCTCAAGTCGGACGTGGTGCTGGGCATCGGTAACCGTTGGGCCAACCGCCACACCGGTTCGGTCGAGGTGTACACCGAGGGCCGCAAGTTCATTCACGTCGACATCGAGCCGACCCAGATTGGCCGCGTCTTCACCCCGGACCTGGGTATCGTGTCCGACGCCGGTTCCGCGCTGACGATGTTCATTGAAGTGGCCCGCGAGTGGAAAGCCGCCGGCAAGCTCAAGGACCGCAGCGCCTGGCTCAATGACTGCCAGCAACGCAAAGCCACCCTGCACCGCAAGACCCATTTCGACAACGTGCCGGTCAAGCCACAGCGCGTGTATGAAGAAATGAACCAGGTGTTCGGCAAAGACACCTGCTACGTCAGCACCATCGGCCTGTCGCAGATTGCTGGCGCGCAGTTCCTGCACGTGTATAAGCCACGCCACTGGATCAATTGCGGGCAGGCCGGCCCGTTGGGTTGGACCATCCCCGCCGCCCTCGGCGTGGTCAAGGCTGACCCGAGCCGCAAAGTGGTGGCGCTGTCCGGCGACTACGACTTCCAGTTCATGATCGAAGAACTGGCCGTGGGCGCACAGTTCAAGCTGCCGTACATCCACGTGGTGGTGAACAACTCCTACCTCGGCCTGATCCGCCAGGCTCAGCGCGGGTTTGAAATGGACTACTGCGTGCAGCTGTCCTTCGACAACCTCAACGCCCCGGAACTCAATGGCTATGGCGTGGACCACGTGGCCGTTGCCGAAGGCCTGGGTTGCAAGGCCTTGCGTGTGTTCGAGCCGAGCCAGATCGCGCCGGCCCTGCGCCGCGCCGAGGAAATGATCGAAGAATTCAAGGTTCCGGTAATCGTTGAGATTATTCTGGAGCGCGTGACCAATATTTCCATGGGCACCGAGATCAACGCCGTCAACGAATTCGAAGATCTGGCCTTGGTCGGCAACGATGCGCCGACTGCCATTTCCCTGCTCGATTAAGGAGAACCTTATGCCGCGTTTCGCCGCCAACCTGTCCATGCTGTTTACCGAACAGGACTTTCTTGCCCGTTTCAAAGCGGCCGCCGATGCGGGCTTCGAAGGTGTCGAGTACCTGTTCCCCTATGAATTCAGCTCTGCCGAAATCAAGGCGCAACTCGACGCCCACGGCCTGACCCAAGTGCTGTTCAACCTGCCGGCCGGTGACTGGGCCAAGGGCGAACGCGGCCTGGCCTGCCACCCGGACCGGGTCGAAGAATTCCGTGCCGGGGTCAAGCTGGCCATCGCCTACGCCCAGGTGCTGGGCAATACCCAGATCAACTGCCTGGCGGGCATCCGGCCACAAGGCGTTGACGACGAAACCCTGGAAAAAACCTTCGTCGCCAACCTCAAGTACGCCGCTGAAAAACTGCAAGCGGTGGGCATCAAGCTGGTGATGGAAGCGATCAACACCCGAGACATCCCAGGCTTCTACCTGAACAACACGGCGCAAGCCCTGTCGATTCGCGAACAGGTGGGCAGCGCCAACCTGTTCCTGCAGTACGACATCTATCACATGCAAATCATGGAAGGCGACCTGGCCCGCACCATGGCCGCGCACCTGGGTGAGATCAACCACATCCAGCTGGCGGACAACCCAGGGCGCAACGAGCCGGGTACCGGTGAGATCAACTACCGCTTCCTGTTCGAACATTTGGACCGCATCGGCTACACGGGTTGGGTCGGCTGTGAATACAAGCCGTTGACCACCACCGAAGCGGGTTTGGGTTGGTTGAAGACCCACAACGCCATCTAATAAAAGAGGATTCTTTCATGGCTAAAATCGGATTCATCGGCACTGGCATCATGGGCCAACCCATGGCCGCGAACCTGCAGAAAGCAGGTCACCAACTGTTCCTTTCCGAGCACCATGGCAAGGCGCCGCAAGCGCTGATCGACGCAGGCGCCGTGGCCCTGGCCAACCCGCAGCAAGTGGCGCAGGAAGCCGAGTTCATCATTGTGATGGTCCCGGACACCCCGCAGGTCGACGACGTACTGTTCCGCAAAGACGGCGTCGCCGCCGGCCTGTCGCCGAACAAGGTGGTGATCGACATGAGTTCGATCTCTCCCACCGCCACCAAGGCGTTCGCCGCCAAGATCAACGAGACCGGCGCGCAGTACCTGGATGCACCGGTGTCCGGTGGTGAAGTCGGCGCCAAGGCCGGCACCCTGAGCATCATGATCGGTGGCGAGCCGCAGACCTTCGAACGCGCGCTGCCGCTGTTCCAGGCCATGGGCAAGAACATCACGTTGGTGGGCGGCAATGGCGATGGCCAGACCGCCAAGGTCGCCAACCAGATCATCGTCGCGCTGAACATCCAGGCGGTGGCGGAAGCGCTGCTGTTCGCCGCCAAGAACGGCGCCGACCCGGCCAAGGTGCGTGAAGCGCTGATGGGTGGGTTTGCTTCGTCGAAAATCCTCGAAGTGCATGGCGAGCGCATGATCAAGGGCACTTTTGACCCGGGCTTTCGCATCAACCTGCACCAGAAGGACCTCAACCTGGCGTTGGCCGGTGCCAAGGAACTGGGGATCAACCTGCCGAATACCGCCGGTACGCAGCAGGTGTTCAGCACCTGCACGGCGATTGGCGGCGGCAATTGGGACCACTCGGCGCTGATCAAGGGCCTGGAACATATGGCGAATTTCTCGATTCGCGATAAGTAAGTGTTCACTTGAAATGCAATCCAGTGTGGGAGCTGGCTTGCCTGCGATAGCGGTCTTCCAGCTAGAGATTTGCTGCCTGACACACTGCTATCGCAGGCAAGCCAGCTCCCACCTTTAATCCCTATTCCAAGTCTCACCCCTAATAACAAGAATCCCCGGGAGCCCGCTTATGTCGGTCGATCCGCAACATCTGCTTCGCGAGCTGTTTGCCACAGCCATCGACGCCGCCCACCCCCGGCAAGTCCTTGAACCCTACCTGCCCGCCGACCGCAGCGGCCGTGTGATCGTGATCGGTGCCGGCAAAGCCGCCGCCGCCATGGCGCTGGTCGTGGAGAACTGCTGGCAGGGCGAAGTCACCGGCCTGGTCGTCACCCGCTACGGCCACGGCGCGCCGTGCAAGACAATCGAAGTGGTCGAAGCCGCTCACCCAGTACCCGATGCTGCCGGCCTGGCCGTGGCCCAGCGCGTGCTGGCACTGGTCAGCAACCTGACGGAAGACGACCGCGTAATCTTCCTGTTGTCCGGCGGTGGCTCTGCGCTGCTGGCGCTGCCCGCCGAAGGCATCACCCTGGCCGACAAACAGGCCATCAACAAAGCCCTGCTCAAATCCGGCGCGACCATCGGCGAGATGAATTGCGTGCGCAAGCACCTCTCGGCCATCAAGGGAGGCCGATTGGCGAAAGCGGCATGGCCCGCGACGGTCTATACCTACGCGATTTCCGATGTGCCCGGCGACCAAGCCACGGTGATCGCGTCCGGCCCCACGGTCGGCGACCCGAGCACCTCGCAACAAGCCCTGGCGATTCTCAAGCGCTACCACATCGACGCCCCCGCCTCGGTGCGCAGCTGGTTGCAGAACCCGGCCTCGGAAACCGTCAAGCCCGGCGACCCGGTGCTCGCCCGCAGCCACTTCCAACTGATCGCACGTCCCCAGCAATCCCTCGAAGCGGTGGCGGTAAAAGTCCGCCAGGCCGGGTTCAGCCCGTTGATCCTCGGCGACCTCGAAGGCGAAGCGCGGGACGTGGCCAAGGTACACGCCGGCATCGCCCGACAGATCGTGCAGCACGGCCAGCCGCTGGCGGCGCCGTGCGTAATCCTCTCCGGCGGCGAAACCACGGTGACCGTGCGCGGCAATGGCCGTGGCGGGCGCAATGCGGAATTCCTGTTGAGCCTCACCGACAGCCTCAAGGGCCTGCCCGGCGTGTACGCCCTGGCCGGTGACACCGACGGTATCGACGGCTCGGAAGACAACGCCGGCGCGATCATGACGCCGTGCAGCTATTCGCGCGCCGAAGCCCTCGGACTGTCGGCCAGCGATGAGTTGGATAACAACAACGGCTACGGCTATTTCGCCGCCCTCGACGGTTTGATCATCACCGAGCCCACGCGCACCAACGTCAACGACTTCCGCGCCATCCTGATCCTTGAGACTGCCAAACATGACGCCTGACAAGAAGGTCAAAATCCTCGCCACCCTGGGCCCCGCCACCGACGGTATCGACGACATTCGCGAGCTGGTGGAAGCCGGGGTGAACATCTTCCGGCTCAATTTCAGCCACGGCGACCACGCCGACCATGCCCAGCGCTACCAATGGATTCGCCAGGTCGAGCGCCAGCTGAATTATCCGCTGGGCATCCTCATGGACCTGCAAGGGCCGAAACTGCGCGTCGGACGCTTTGCCGAGGGCAAGGTGCAACTGGTGCGCGGCCAGGCATTGCGCCTGGACCTGGACGAAACACCGGGCGACCAGCGGCGGGTCAACCTGCCTCACCCGGAAATCATCGCGGCGCTGGAGCCCGGCATGGACCTGCTGCTGGACGACGGCAAATTGCGCCTGCGGGTGATCACCAAACATGCCGACGCCATCGACACCACCGTGCTGAATGGCGGCGAATTGTCGGACCGCAAAGGCGTGAACGTCCCACAAGCACTGCTGGAACTGAGCCCACTGACCGCCAAGGATCGGCGCGACCTGAGCTTCGGCCTGGAACTGGGTGTGGACTGGGTGGCGCTGTCGTTCGTGCAGCGCCCGGAAGACATTCGCGAAGCCCGCGAGCTGATCGGCGACAAGGCGTTCCTCATGGCCAAGATCGAGAAACCCTCGGCCGTGCAGCGCCTGCAGGAAATCGCCGAACTGAGCGACGCGATCATGGTTGCAAGAGGCGACCTGGGCGTTGAAGTGCCCGCCGAGAGCGTGCCGCAGATCCAGAAGGACATCATCAGCACCTGCCGCCAACTGGGTAAACCGGTGGTGGTGGCGACGCAGATGCTGGAGTCGATGCGCTTCTCGCCTGCACCAACCCGTGCCGAAGTCACCGATGTCGCCAATGCCGTGGCCGAAGGCGCGGACGCGGTGATGCTGTCGGCGGAAACCGCCTCCGGCGAATACCCGCTGGAAGCCGTGCAGATGATGAGCAAGATCATCCGCCAGGTGGAAAACGGCCCGGATTACCAGGCGCAACTGGATGTCAGCCGACCGAAGGCGGATGCCACGGTATCGGACGCCATCAGCTGCGCGATCCGCCGTATCAGCAGCATCCTGCCGGTAGCGGTGCTGGTGAACTACAGCGAGTCGGGCAGCTCCAGCCTGCGCGCGGCGCGGGAACGGCCGGTAGCGCCGATCCTCAACCTCACGCCCAACCTCTCCACGGCGCGGCGGTTGAGCGTGGCCTGGGGCGTGCATTCGGTGGTCAATGATCGGCTGCGCCAGGTGGATGAGGTGTGTTCCACCGCGCTGGAGATTGCCCAGGCACAGGGGATGGCGGAGCGTGGGGATACGTTGGTGATTACCGCCGGAGTGCCGTTTGGGCAGCCGGGGTCGACGAACTCTTTGCGTATAGAGACATTGATCTAGCGCCTGTTCGGGCCCCATCGCGGGCAAGCCCGGCTCCCACATTTTGATCTGCGAACACAGTCAAATGTGGGAGCTGGTTTGCCTGCGATGGGGGCAACTCAGTCTCACTGACTAACCACCATGCACAACCCCACCTGCCCCGACTGGGCCGAAGCGCTGCTCAACGGCTTCAGCCAGATCTTCCTGCAACGCCAGCCGCTGTGCGGCCTGCTGTGCCTGCTGGCGATCCTGATCGGCGCGCCGACCTTGCTCGGCGGCGCCTTGTTGGGTGGCGTCGCGGGCTTGCTCACGGCCCAGCGCCGGGGCTATCCCAAGGCCGAGCGCCAGGCCGGGTTGTATAGCTACAACGGCGTGCTGCTGGGCTTGTTGATCAGCCAGCACTTCGCCTGGTCGGCATTGCTGCCGCCGCTGATCCTGGCGGGCGGCGGCTTGAGTGCGATCCTCACGCGGCAATGGTTGAAGCACGCCAGCCAGCCGGATGACTTGCCGGCCTATACCGCGCCGTTTGTCCTGCTCGGCTGGTTGCTGATAGGCACAGTGCCTGACAGCACCTTTAGCCTGAGCGAACCCGACACCCTGGCCGCGCTCACCGCGCCCTTCACCGGGCTGGCGCAAATCATGCTGCTGAACCAGCCAGTGGCCGGTGCCTTGATTGCACTGGGCCTGTGGCTGGCCAACCGCCGCGCCGCCGTATGGGCCTTGGTCGGCTCCACCGCCGGCGTGCTGATAGCGCTGTGGCTGCAAGAACCCGCCAGCGCCCTGCTCGGCCTGCACAGCTACAACCCGGCATTGGCGGCGCTGGCCCTGAGCCAGGTGCGTCGCCACCCCTGGTTGCCGCTGCTCGGCATCCTGCTGGCGATCCTTCTCACCCCAGGCTTCGCCGCCCTGCACCTGCCGGCATTGACCGCACCGTTCATCCTCGCCTGCTGGCTGGTGCGCGCAGGCGGTCGCGTGCTTCAGAAACCCCGCATGGACAGGCCCTTCGAATCCCCCTAGGCTTGCTCGAACTTCGTTTCAGGCGGGATTTATGGACAGCAACAACGACTGGCGCCAGCGGCTCTACGTCATGGTTTTTCAAAGTGACACGGTCGCCGGGCGGCGCTTTGACGGCATCTTGCTGCTGATCATCCTCGCCAGCCTGGTGATCGTGATGCTCGACAGCATCGACCAGATACACCAGAACTACGCCGATGTGCTGGCCTATATCGAATGGGGCTTCACGCTGATCTTCCTGATCGAATACGGGTTGCGCCTGTATTGCTCGCCGAAGCCGTTACGCTATGCCTTCAGCTTTTATGGGCTGGTGGATTTGCTTGCCATCGTCCCCGGCATCCTCGCGCTGTATTACAGCGACGCGCAGTACCTGCTGATCATCCGCATCATCCGGATGTTGCGGATCTTCCGCGTGCTCAAGCTCAGCCCGTACCTCAAGCAGGCCAACTACCTGATGGCGGCGCTGCGCGGCAGCAAGCAGAAGATCGTGGTGTTCCTGGTCAGCGTGTGCACCCTGGTGACCGTGTTCGGCACCTTGATGTACGTGATCGAAGGCCCGGAGCATGGCTTTACCAGCATTCCCAAGGGCATCTACTGGGCCATCGTGACCCTGACCACCGTTGGCTTTGGCGACATCGTGCCAAAGACGCCGCTGGGCCAGGTGATCTCGTCGCTGGTGATGATCACCGGTTATTCGATCATTGCCGTGCCCACCGGGATTTTCACCGCTGAACTGGCGAGTGCCATGCGCGGCGAACAGCTGCAAACCGACTGCCCAGTGTGCAAGAAGAACAGCCATGAGCCGAATGCCGCCTTCTGCTCGCGCTGCGGGAGTAACCTTTTCCGTAAAGTGGAATAAGCAAAGTACGTTTTAATCTTTAAACGTCTATGCGGCGCCCGCTATAGTCGCTGGCAAATTGCCCCTACTCAATCGACCACCTTCTCGAACAACAAGGAATGAGCAGTGAAAAAACTCGTTAGCGCCTCCCTCCTGGCCGCCGGCCTTGCCCTGGCGGGCGCCGTCCAGGCCGCCCCCGTCACACTGCTCAACGTCTCCTACGACGTGATGCGCGATTTCTACAAGGACTACAACGCTGCGTTCCAGAAGCACTGGGAAGCCGAGCACCCGAACGACAAACTGACCCTGCAGATGTCCTTCGGCGGCTCCAGCAAACAAGCGCGCTCGGTGATCGACGGTCTGCCGGCTGACGTGATCACCATGAACATGGCCACCGACATCAACGCGTTGGTCGACAACGGCAAACTGGTGCCGGACAACTGGGTCACCCGCCTGCCGAACAACAGCGCACCGTTCACCTCCGCCACCGTATTCATCGTGCGCAAAGGCAACCCGAAAGCTCTGAAAGACTGGCCGGATCTGTTGAAAGACGGCGTGCAGGTGATCGTGCCCAACCCGAAAACCTCGGGTAATGGCCGCTACACCTACCTGTCGGCCTGGGGCTATGTGCTGAAGAACGGCGGCGACGAAAACAAGGCCAAGGCCTTTGTCGGCAAGCTGTTCAAACAAGCACCGGTGCTGGACACCGGCGGCCGTGCCGCTACCACGACCTTCATGACCAACCAGATCGGCGACGTGCTGGTGACCTTTGAAAACGAAGCGGAAATGATCGCCCGTGAATTCGGCCGCGATCAGTTCGAAGTGATCTACCCAAGCGTCTCCGCCGAAGCCGAGCCACCGGTATCGGTGGTCGACAAAGTGGTCGAGAAGAAAGGCACCCGCGTGGCGGCTGAAGACTACCTGAAGTACCTGTGGTCGGCGGAAGGCCAGGAAATAGCGGCCAACAACTACCTGCGTCCACGTGATCCCAAGGTGCTGGCCAAGTACACCGACCGCTTCCCGAAAGTCGACTTCCTGTCGGTAGAGAAGACCTTTGGTGACTGGCGCACGGTGCAGAAGACCCACTTCAATGATGGTGGGGTGTTTGACCAGATCTACTCCGGTCAATAACTGAATAAACGCAGTAAAACAGTGGGAGCGGGCTTGGTCGCGAATGCGGTGTGTCAGTCAACAGATTCATTGGCTGATCCACCGCATTCGCGAGCAAGCCCGCTCCCACATTTGGTTCTGCGCCAGACTTTACATTGGCGGTGTCACACCATCTTTACCGGCTGAGATGGCCTGCGCGGTAATGGTCCCATCCGCCCCCTGCGCCGCAAACAACACCACCTTTACCCCCGCCTTGAGCAAACTGCGATCCCCCGGCTCCAGGTTGACGATCGGCACATCCTCCGGCACCACGATCTTCTGTTCGCCGCCTTTGTACTTCACGGTCAAGGTGCGCCCGTTGCTCACAACCAGGTCGCCGACGGTGCCGTTGGTCATGCTGCTGCCTTCTTTGAGGTCGAACGCGCGATGCCCGTCGCCCGTGCCGGCCATGGCCGGTGGGAAGACGTGCACTTCCAGCGCGGTCAGAGTGCCATCGGCGTTGGGCATGGCGGCGGAGCCAATATAGCTGCCCGGCTTGATCTCATCGATCTTGGCCAGGGTAACCGCGCGCACCTGAGTGCCTGGGGTCAGGTGCACGATGACGTCTTCGCCGCTGTTGACCTTGACGTGCATCGCGTCGCCTTCCATCGCGGTAATGGCCCCGCGTACGCCCACGCGGGGAGCCTCGGCAGCCTGGGCCAGGCCTACGGCCATCGCAGCGGCCAGGGTGGAAGCCAGGAGCATCTTGTTCAACGTGATCTTCATGGGATTTCCTGTTTCGGCAGTTGTTTCTGAATGTATCATTACCCTTCGCGCAGAAAGTTAACGATTCACTCATCATTACCGGGCATGAGTGTTATCACTGCCAGCGGCCTACCCGGGCTACGGTGTTGTCTTTAGGCTCGCCCCACTTTCCTTCGCATTTATGAGAACACCATGAACGCTACCTCCCACGCTACAACCACCATGACCCGGAGCATGGTGATGCTGTTTGCGTTTTGCTGCGGCGCCATCGTTGCCAATATCTACTATGCCCAACCGATCATCGAGCTGATCGCGCCGGACATCGGCCTTACGCCTGCGATGGCCAGCCTGATCGTCTCCTTGACGCAGATCGGTTACGCCCTGGGCCTGTTTTTCCTGGTGCCACTGGGTGACCTGTTGGAAAACCGCAAGCTGATGATCGCCACCACCGTACTGGCCATCGCCAGTCTGCTGGGTGCGGCGTTTACCGAGCAGCCGAATCTGTTCCTGTTGGTATCGCTGCTGATCGGCTTCAGTTCGGTGTCGGTGCAGATCCTGATCCCGCTGGCTGCGCACCTGGCGCCCGCCGAATCCCGTGGCCGCGTGGTCGGCAGCATTATGGGTGGCCTGTTACTCGGCATCCTGTTGGCTCGGCCGGTGTCCAGCGTGGTGGCGGACCACTTCGGCTGGCGCGCGATGTTCATGGCGGCGGCGGCGTTGATGGCGTTTATCAGTGTGGTGTTGCTGATCACCATCCCCAAGCGCCAGCCCGACCACAGTGCCACCTATGGCCAGTTGCTGCGCTCCCTCGGCACCTTGTTGCGTGAGCAACCGGTATTGCGCCAACGGGCGTTTTATCAGGGTTGCATGTTCGCCACCTTCAGCCTGTTCTGGACCGCTGCCCCACTGGAGCTGGCGCGCAACCACGGATTGAGCCAAAGCGAGATCGCGCTGTTTGCTTTGGTCGGCGCGCTGGGCGCCATTGCCGCGCCCATCGCCGGCCGCCTGGCCGATGCCGGCCATACCCACCGCGCGTCGTTGCTGGCCATGCTGTTTGCGGCGCTGAGTTTTCTGCCGGCCTTCGTGCACCCGTTGTACAGCGTGATTGGCCTGGCCGTGACCGGAGTGGTCCTGGACTTCTGCGTGCAGATGAATATGGTGCTGGGCCAACGCGCCATCTACGCGCTCGACGCCAACAGCCGCAGCCGCCTGAACGCGCTGTACATGACCAGCATCTTCATTGGCGGCGCCTTCGGCTCCGCGATTGCCAGCAGCGTGTATGAACACGGCGGCTGGCTGGGCGTGATGCTGGTGGGCAGCGCGTTCCCCTTGATCGCGCTGCTGCGGTTCGTGAGTGCTTCACGTCAGGCCACGGTTGCCACTGCTTGAGGGACCGGAATTCCTTTGTAATTGAAACACTCGACAACACAAAGGCCCGGGCGGCATCGCGTTGTTTTGACGAGAGAAAAACAAAATCTAAAACAGCACCTCTCGCTCAACTACGCGATTTTCCCAACGGTCAGGACATATCCCTTAACGCTCCCTCAGGACCGCACCAGCTTCTCCAGCGCGGCATCCGCCAGGAAGGAGGAGCGGCTCTTGACCTTGTGCTCACGCACATACCGGTCGATGCGCTGGATGACGTAACCGGGCAAGGTCACATTGACCTTCTCGGTCTTGCCCAGGTAGGGCGAGATGTCCAGCTCCAACATCCCCCAGCCCATGCCAGCGTAGTCCTCGTGCGCGTGATGGTTGGCCACCGACGTCGGCATCGGAATCGTCCCGACTTCTGCGGCAATCTCTTGAAGCATGATGTGCGCGACTTCGACTGCGGCGTTGTAGGCCTCTTCAAAACTGTCCCCGGCGGTGACTGCGCCTGGGATATCGGGGATCTGGATACCGGTGGCGGTGAAGTCATCGCCCCATTCGATACAGATTGGGTATTGCATGAATGTTCTCCTTAAAACTGAAACAAGCCGGCGCGTTTCCTGATGCTTCTGACGGTGCCCAGCGGCAAGTCCTTCTTTGGATGGGGCACTGGAAGGGTGTAAGGGCTATAGCGATGAGTAAAAATATGATGACTTCCCGTGACCCGATCCAGCACCCAACCTGCCTCTTGCAGTTCCTTGATCAATAACCTGCTTTGCACCCGAGCCTCCTTGGCTTGGCCTGAATAAAAGTAACCCTAGAGTTATCTTTACTCAAGCACAAAATTCACACCCCTGACTGACGGCTGTTTTACTGAATATTGAAAGTACAACACGGGAAACGCATGACACCGGCAGCCCATCGCCTTAGGCTTGAGCGCCGCCCAGCCAACAGGAACACCCGATGGACCGTCTCACTGCCATGGAAACCTTCGTTCACGTCGTGGAGACCGGCTCCTTCTCGGCCGCTGCCAAGCGCCTGGGCATCGGCCAACCCGCCGTGTCCAAAAGCATCGCGCAATTGGAAGCACGCCTGGCCGTGCGGTTGGTGCTGCGTTCGACCAGGGGTCTGACGCCCACCGAGGCAGGCCTGGCGTTTTTCGAAAAAGCCAAGAGCGCGATTTTCGAAGCCGACGAAGCTGACGAGGCCGCCCGGGGCGCGGGTGCAGGATTAACGGGCAACCTGCGGGTCAGCGCCGGCGTGACATTCTCCCGTATGCGGATCATTCCCAACCTGGGCCCCTTCCTTGACCAGCACCCTGGCCTGAACATCGACGTGTTGCTCGACGACCGCATCCTCAACCTGGTTGAAGACGGCATCGACGTCGCCCTGCGTATCGGCAACCTGAGTGACTCCGGTCTTACTGCTCGCCGGCTTGGCCAAAGCCCAAGCCGGGTGTTCGGCACACCAGCCTACTTCGAACGTTTCGGCGAGCCACAAAGCCCGGCGGATATCCTCAACCACCAGGCCGTTATCTACAGCCTCGGGGAGAGCCCGCTCTGGCCCTTCAAACAAGGCCCTCACGAGCAGGCCATAGCTGCTCACGGGCGCTTGCGCGTCACTTCTTCCGAAGGCTTGCGCGCTGGCGTGCTCGCCCACCACGGCCTGGCGATGACGTCCGAATGGATGTTCGGCCCGGAATTGGCCAGGGGTGAGGTGAAGGCCGTGTTGACCGACTGGGAACTCCCGCCGAAGGATCTCTGGGCGGTATTACCGACGGGTCGAATGCCGAGTGCCAAGGCCAAGGCGTTTATCGAATACGTTGAAGGTTTAATGGTGTAGCGCCGGCAAGCCGGCTCCTGCGGGGTTGGAGGGTGTTCAGATGATCCGGTCATCCCAGCCGACCGTGACATGCCGTGGCAACGCGTGGCGATGCTCCAGCAACCACGCATCCAACGTATGCCCCACATGGGTCAGCACCCCCAATTGCGCACCGGTTTCCTCAATGCTCTGCAACGCCAGCGTCAGGTCATTGTGATTTCGCGGCGCTTGCGGCTGCGGCGGCATGGAGCAATCCAGCACCAGCACGTCCAGCGGTTCGCGTTGCAACCAGGCCAGGGTCTTCGGTGGCAGGCCGACGGTGTCGGTGAGGTAGGCGATGCGTCGCCCCTCGCCTTCCAGCAGGTAGCCCAGGGTTAGCTTAGAATGCTGCAACGGCAACGCTGTGACGCTCAACTCGCCAAATTGGCGTGTTTCAAACTCGGCAAAGGGCTGGCTGAAATCCAGGATGCCCGGATGCTTGTACAAGTCCGACAACCCCTCCGGATCCGCTGGGCCGTGCACCGGAATCACCCACCCGTGCCCCCAGCGCAGGTGCAGCAAACCCTGGGCATGATCGGCGTGGTAGTGGGTCTGGAAAATCCCGTTGAAGCTGCGCGGCGGGAAGCGTTCGGTGAGGTCGGGCAAACCGCTGTCGATCAGCCAGCGCTGGTCGCCGCATTCGATCAGTGCACTGCACGGGCGGCGGCGCAGGCTTTCGTCGCTGTGCGCCAGACCGCACGAGGGGCATTCGCAGCCGTACACCGGGACTTGCCGCGCGTCACCGGTGCCGAGCAGCGTCAGGCGCATGCCGAGTGCCCGTGGTCGAGGCAGCACAGCAGGCGTTCGACCGTCTGTTCCAGCGGCCCGGAGTTGTCCAGTATGAACAACCCCGCCCCATGCCCCGCGATCAACTCAGCGGTGAACCGCGTATTGCGTGCCAGACGCGCCTCGATATCCGCCAGGGCCTCACGCCCGCGTGCGATCAAACGCTGGCGCAACACCGCCTGATCTACCGTCAACAGCAACACCAGCGACGTCGGATAACGCGCGCGCGTCTGTGCCAGGTGCGCGCGCGAACCGTTGACCAGCACGTCGTCCCCCGCCGCCAGCCACTCGTCGATCTCCTTGGGAATGCCATACGACAAGCCATTCGCCTGCCAGCTGAGGGCAAATGCACCCTCGGCCTGCAGCGCGGCGAACTGCTCCGGGCTGACCCCTTGCGCCGCCTCGCCCACCGCTTCCGCCGAGCGGGTGATAACGCGGCGCACGACGCGGCAACCGCGCTCGGCCAGGCGTGGGCGTGCAGCATCCAGCAGGCTGTCCTTGCCCGAGCCGGAGGGCCCGATGAGATAGATCAACCTGCCTGCCATCAAAACACCCTCTTCGCTTGTCGCCATACTTGTTGCACCACAGGCAGCCCTTCGCGGCTGCGGGCCTGGACCAGGTCGGCACGCAGGCCGATGGCGATTTCGCCGCGATCGCCCAGGCCGGCAGCTTTTGCCGGCGCCAGGCTGATCATCTTGACCGCTCGCGACAGGTCGCCGTCGTCCTGCTGGTCCGCCAGCACGAAGGCTGCCTGCAACAGGCTGGCCGGGTAATAGTCGCTGGAAAGTATATCCAGCAATCCCTCGGCCGCCAGGCCGGCGGCGGCCACATTACCTGAGTGCGACCCGCCGCGCACCACGTTCGGCGCGCCCATCAACACTTTCATGTCCAGCGCCTGGCAGCCCTTCGCCGCTTCCAGGGTAGTGGGGAATTCGGCGATGGTCATGCCGTAGCGCGCCGACTCTTGCACATGGGCCAATGTCGCATCGTCGTGGCTGGCGACGGACAGGCCGCGCGCCAGGCAATGCTCGACGATGGCGGCGCGATAACGGTCGCTGTACGCCAGGGAGTTGGCATCGAGCACCGTGGTGATGCCCGCTGCGATGATCTGCGCATCGTGGCTGAGCACGGCCGAGGTCGACGGCCAGTCCACGCCGGGGCGCGGGGTCATGTGTTTTTCCAGGTTGTCGGTGTGCAACTCCACCAGGCCAGGCAAGAGGAAATCGCCGCCCAGGTCTTGGGCCTGGGGCAACTGGCTACGGCCTTCGGCGAGGTCGACGATCTTGCCGTCGCGCAGATTCGGTTCCTGACACGCCGCCATCGCGGGCAAGCCCGGCTCCCACAGGTGATCTTCATTGGATTGGAGAACGTGTTTCACAGGCATGAAAAAGGCGACCCTAAGGTCGCCTTTTGTCATTGTGCGTATTGCTTGCTCAGTCCCGGCGGCACGCCTTGCACGTCGGTCTCTTCCCACGGCCCGTTCGGGCTGATCGAGCGGCTCCAGCCGTTGCTCCAGCGGTAATACGTGCGCTGGCGGTAAAAGGTGTCGGGCTGTTCTTCCAGCACATACACCTGCATCTTGCCGTCCCAGTGGCTGGCAGCGCCCGGTGGTGGGGCGAAGGTCGGCGATTTGGTCGGCACGGGTTTCGGTGCTGGAGTCACCGGGCCCGAGGGCTTGGTGCTCGGCTGGGTCGACGGGCCTGACGGAGGAATGGTCGGGCCGGTGGGCGCGGGAGGTGGGCGGTGGACCGCACAAGCGCTCAGGCCGAGTACCAGGCTGAGCAAGGTGATGCGTGCAAATGCGGTCATAGGCGTTTCCTCGATTACTTGTCCGGACTGTCGATGGTCAGCTGCTGCACGGCAGTGGTGCTGCTGGCCAAGGGTTGGCTGCGGCCGATCCATTCGCCAGCGGTCGGAACACCAGCCCGGGATATGCGCGCAACCAGTTGGACTTCGGGGAAGTTGGACAGTTTCAATTGCGGCATCATCGCGTCGGCATCGCCGAGTTCGACGGTGATCGGCAGCTCGGCGACGGTGACGCGCTTGGCCGCCAATGGCGCCGGTGGGCCGGAGACCGCGCGGGCGAAGATGAATACGCTGTCAGTGGGCAGGGCTTTGGCCTTCACGTCGGCGCTCAGATCCACCCGAACTTTCATCGCGGCTTTTTGAGGGGCGACGGTGCCGCCGTTTTCTTTCAGCTTCTCAGCTGCGCGATCAATGCCACCTTGCAGGGCTGCACGGGAATTGTCTTCCGGTGGCAGTTGCGCCAACAGCCGGTTCCAGTAGTCGATCGCTTCCTGATAACGCTGGCCTTCAAACGCCGCAATACCGAGCAGACCAAGGCTGGTGACTTCCTTCGGATCCAGCTTCAACGCTTCATCGGTCAGCGCCTGAACCTTGGGCGACCACTGTTTATTGTCGGCAAAGTATTGCGCCTGGGCCCACTGGCCGAGCAGTTCCGGCTGGCGTCCGGCCAGCGCTACGGTGCGTTCGAAGACTTTGGCCGCATCGGCGGAACGGTCCTGGGCCATGTAGGCGCGACCGAGGAAGTACAGGCCTTCCGCCGAGTCCGGCTGGGCGGCGGCGGCGCGTTCCAGGCGCTGGGTCATGTCTTCCATAGACACTGGCGGCTGGGAGAATTCGCGGGTCAGTTCAACCTTGTCGCTGGCGCCGTAATGCAGGTACAGCGCAACGCCCAGGACAGGCACCAAAAACGCCGCCAAAAATGGCAATGGCTTGCCCAGGCGCGATTCGCGGGGTTTTTCCACGCCTTCGGTATCGGCCAGCAATTCGCGGGCGGCTTCGGCGCGGCCCGTGTCGAGTTGAGCGGCGTTGAGCACGCCTTCGTCCTGCTGCACTTGCAACTCGGCCACTCGTTCTTGGTAGAGCGCAACGTTCAGCGCGGTGCGATCCTCTTCACGCTGGGCACGACGGCCGCGCAGTACAGGGATCAGCAGGAAACTCAGGGCAATCAGAAGCAGCAAACCGGCTGCGAGCCAGAAATCAATCATCAGTCTTGGTGTCCAGCAATTGGTCGAGGCGTTTACGCTCATCTAAGGACAGCGCGTCGGAACCGTCAGTCGGCGCGGCGCGGCGGCGGCGCACGATCACGGCCATGACGACGACGCCAGCCAACAATAGTCCGGCAGGGCCGAACCACAGCAGCGCGGTCTTGCCGGTGAGGGCCGGCTTGTAGCGCACGAAATCACCGTAGCGGTCGACCATGAAGTCGATGATCTGCTGGTTGTCCTTGCCCTCCCCCAGCATGCGGAAAATCTCTTTGCGCAGGTCGGCGGCGATGGGTGCGTTGGAGTCGGCGATGTCCTGGTTCTGGCACTTGGGGCAGCGCAGTTCCTTGGTCAATTCGCGAAAGCGCTCGCGGTCACCGTCCTTGGCGAATTCGTAGGTGTCGATGGCGGCGTGGGCGACGCCGACCAGTCCAAGCGCCAGCACCGCAGCGGCTAACAGACGCTTCATGGCTTGGCCTCATCGACTAGCGCCTGGTACTTGGCGGCCAGTTGCTCGCGCCACACCACCTCGTCGATCACGCCGACGTACTTGTCGCGGATCACGCCTTTGGCATCGATGAAGAAGGTTTCCGGGGCGCCATAGACGCCGAGGTTCAGGCCGAGGTTGCCGTCTTCATCACGGATATCCAGCTGGTACGGGTTGTGGAACTCGGCCAGCCACTTCAAGGCCGCCGCATTGTCGTCCTTGTAGTTGATGCCGTAGATCACTACGCCCTTCTCAGCGAGCTTATTCAGCACCGGGTGTTCGACGCGGCAGGAGATGCACCAGGTGCCCCACACGTTGACCAGTGCCGGTTTGCCCAGCAGGTCGGCCTGGGTAAGGGTTTTATCGCCCTGCACGGCCGGCAACGAAAACGCTGGGAACGGTTTGCCGATCATCGCCGAAGGCAGCTCGGCCGGGTCCAGGTACAGACCGCGGTAAAGGAACACGGCCACCAGCAGAAACATCGCCAGCGGCACAACCATCAACCAACGCTTCATACCGCCGCTCCTTGCAGGCCCAGCGCTTCACGCACCCGGCTCTTGACCTTGACCCGATAACGCCGGTCCAGCGCGGCCAGCAAACCACCGAAACCGGTGAGCAGGCCGCCGAACCAGATCCAACGAACGAACGGTTTGACGTGCACGCGCACGGCCCAGGCGCCGTCGCCCAAGGGTTCGCCCAACGCCACATACAGGTCGCGGGTGAAACCGGCGTCGATGCCGGCTTCGGTCATCATCGAACTCTGCACGGTGTACAGGCGTTTTTCCGGGTGCAGCACAGCGATTTCCTTACCGTTACGGACGACGCGCACCGTGCCTTTGTCCGACGTGAAATTCGGCCCTTCGAAGTGCTTGGCACCCTCGAATATGAAGTGGTAACCGGCCAGGTCCATGGACTCACCCGGCGCCAGGCGCAGGTCGCGCTCGGCGCTGTTCTGGCTGGAGAGCACCACGCCTAGGGCACACACGGCGATGCCGATATGGGCTATCTGCATGCCCCAGTAGCTGCGGGTCAGGGTTGGCAGGCCTTTGATCAGGCCTTTGTGGCGGGTCTTGTCGAAGAGGTCGCGCACGCCGGCCAGCAATACCCAGGCGGCGAGCAGGAAGGTGGCGAGTACGGCCCAGTTGAAGTCGCCGTAGGCAAACCCGGCGAACACCGCCAAAGCCACGCTGCCCAGCAGCACCGGCATCAGCATGCCCGCCAGCCATTTCACCGGGGTGTCTTTCCAGCGCACCAGCACGCCGACGGCCATCACCACCATCAACAAGCCCATCAATGGAATGAACAACGCGTTGAAGTACGGCGGGCCGACAGACAGTTTGGCGCCGCTCAGGGCATCCAGTACCAACGGGTACAGCGTGCCGAGCAGGATCATCGACGCGGCCACCACCAGCACCAGGTTATTGCCCAGCAACAGGGTTTCCCGCGACCACAGGTTGAAACCGACCTGGCTCTTGACCACTGGCGCGCGCAGGGCGAACAGCGTCAGGGAGCCACCGACCACAAACAGCAGGAAGATCAGGATGAACACACCACGTTCCGGGTCGGAGGCGAACGCATGCACGGAGGTCAGCACGCCCGAACGCACCAGGAAAGTGCCAAGCAGGCTGAGGGAAAATGCCGCGATGGCCAGCAACACGGTCCAGCTTTTGAACACGCCGCGTTTTTCGGTGACGGCCAGCGAGTGAATCAGCGCCGTGCCCACCAGCCATGGCATAAAGGAGGCGTTTTCCACCGGGTCCCAAAACCACCAGCCGCCCCAGCCGAGTTCGTAATAAGCCCACCAGGAGCCAAGCGTGATACCAATCCCGAGGAACGCCCAGGCGACGATGGTCCACGGCCGCGACCAGCGCGCCCAGGCCGCATCGAGACGCCCGCCGAGCAGGGCGGCGATGGCGAAGGCGAAGGCCACCGAGAAACCGACGTAACCCATGTAGAGCATCGGCGGGTGCACGATCAGGCCGATGTCTTGCAGCAGCGGGTTGAGGTCATGCCCGTCCGTAGGAATCTGCGGCAGGATGCGGCTGAACGGGTTGGACGTCATGATCAGGAACAGCAGGAAGCCGATGCTGATCATGCCCATCACCGCCAGCACCCGCGCCAGCATGACTTGCGGCAGTTGGCGCGAGAACACCGACACGGCAAAGGTCCAGCCGCCGAGAATCAGCGCCCACAGCAGCAGCGAACCTTCGTGGGCGCCCCACACGGCGCTGAATTTGTAGTACCAGGGCAAAGCGGTATTGGAGTTATTGGCGACGTAGGCGACGGAAAAATCGTCAGTCATGAAGGCGTAGGTCAGGCAGCCAAAGGCGAACAGCAGAAACGCAAACTGGCCCCAGGCCGCCGGTTGCGCCAGGCTCATCCACAGGCGGTCGCCGCGCCAGGCGCCGAGCAGCGGCACCACGGCCTGGACGACGGCAAAGCACAGGGCGAGGATCATCGCCAACTGGCCCAGCTCCGGAATAAACAGTGCGGACGTCATGGCTTAGCCCTCCTTGGCAGGCATTGGCGCGGATTGGCCGCTGTCTTTCAGGGCCTTGGTGACTTCCGGCGGCATGTATTTCTCATCGTGCTTGGCCAGCACTTCATCGGCCACCACCACGCCGTCGGCGTTGAGCTTGCCCAGGGCGACGATACCTTGGCCTTCGCGGAACAAGTCCGGGAGGATGCCGCGATAGGTGATGGTCACGGCTTTGTTGAAGTCGGTGACAACGAAGGTCACGTCGAGGGAATCACCGGAACGCTTCAGCGAGCCTTGCTCCACCATGCCGCCGGCGCGAATCCGTGTATCGACAGGGGCTTCGCCATTGGCGATCTGGGTCGGGGTGTAGAACAGGTTGATGTTCTGCTGCAGGGCACTCAAGGCCAGGGCCACGGCAATGCCAACGCCGGCCAGGATGGCAAGGATGATCAACAGACGCTTTCTACGCAGCGGATTCACTTATCGGTCTCCCGGCGCAGACGACGCGCCTCTTGTTGCAGGTAACGCTTGCGGGCCAGGATCGGCGCGGCGACATTGAGGGCCAGCACCGCCAGGCAGATGCCATAGGCCGTCCAGACATAGAGGCCGTGATGGCCCATGGCGAGAAACTCGCTGAAAGAAGCAAAACTCATGCGCGCGCTCCCAGGCTGTTTTGCACTTCGGCCTTGACCCAGCTGGCGCGGGCTTCACGCTTGAGCACCTCGAGGCGCATGCGCATCAGCAGCACGGCGCCGAAGAAGCAGTAGAACCCCAGCACCATCAATAGCAGCGGCGCCCACATCTCTACCGGCATCGCCGGTTTTTCGGTGAGGGTGAAGGTGGCGCCCTGGTGCAGGGTATTCCACCACTCCACCGAGTATTTGATGATCGGGATGTTGATCACGCCGACAATCGCCAGCACCGCGCAAGCCTTGGCCGCGCTGTCACGATTGCTGATCGCGTTGCCCAGGGCAATCAGACCGAAGTACAGGAACAGCAGGATCAACATGGACGTTAGTCGTGCATCCCACACCCACCACGAGCCCCAGGTGGGTTTGCCCCAGATCGCACCGGTGACCAGCGCCACGGCGGTCATCCACGCACCGATGGGCGCGGCGCATTGCAGGGCCACGTCCGCGAGCTTCATCTTCCACACCAGGCCGACGATGCCGCACACCGCCAGCATCACGTAGCAGGACTGGGCCAGCATCGCGGCGGGAACGTGGATATAGATGATGCGAAAGCTGTTGCCTTGCTGGTAATCCGGCGGCGCGAAGGCCAGGCCCCAGACCAGGCCGATGCCAATCAGCAACACGGCGGCGACGCTCAACCACGGCAGCAGCTTGCCGCTGATGCCATAGAACCATTTGGGCGAGCCGAGCTTGTGAAACCAGGTCCAGTTCATTGCTGTTTCCATCACGGTAGCTTTTCGTCGTTGCGAAAAGCTTAGGGTCTTTACTGGTTAAGACAACGCTTAACCAGACCTCATTATTCGCCGACGCTGATCTTCAGGCCGGCCGCTATAGCAAAGGGTGTCAGGGTTACCGCCAGGGCGGTCAGGCTACCAAGCCACAAGAGGTAACCGGTCGCCGGCATGCCCATGAGCGCGGCCTGCAAAGCACCGCTGCCCAGGATCAACACCGGGATATACAGAGGCAGAATCAACAGGGCCAGTAACAGGCCACCCCGCTTCAAGCCCACGGTCAACGCTGCGCCCACCGCCCCCAACAGGCTGAGCACCGGCGTACCGAGCAACAAGGACAGGAGCAACACCGGCAGGCATTCGACGGGCAAGCCCAGCATCATCGCCAGCAGCGGCGAGAGCAAGACTAGCGCCAAGCCGGAAAAAGCCCAGTGTGCCAGTACCTTGGCCAGTACCAGAAGTGGCAGAGGGTGCGACGAAAGGACCCACTGTTCCAGGGAACCGTCTTCAAAATCACTGCGAAACAGCCCGTCCAGCGAGAGCAGGACCGATAAAAGCGCAGCCACCCACACCAGTCCTGGGGACAAGGTTTGCAACAGTTTAGTCTCGGGGCCGACCGCCAACGGGAACAGCGCGATGACAATCGCGAAGAACACCAGCGGGTTGGCCAGTTCAGCCGGGCGACGGCAGAGCAAGCGCGCTTCACGAGCGACTAACAGGGCGAATACACTCATGCCGACCACCGCCCCAGGTCAAGATCACGATAGCCGGCGGGCATACGCGTCAACGTGTGGTGGGTCGTGAGAACGACCAGACCGCCCCGCTCGCAATGTTGGGCCAGGTGTTCTTCCAACTGAGCCACACCTTGTTTGTCGAGGGCGGTGAACGGTTCGTCGAGAATCCACAACGGCGGGCCCGGCAGATACAGACGTGCCAGGGCCACGCGGCGCTGCTGGCCGGCGGACAAGGTGTGGCAGGAAACGTCTTCAAAACCCTTGAGGCCGACAGCGGCCAGGGCCTGCCAGATGGCATCGCGGGAAGCCGGATGATGCAGGGCGCTGAGCCAGCTGAGGTTTTCTTCAGCGGTGAGCACGTCCTTGATGCCGGCGGCGTGGCCGATCCAGATCAAGTTGCGCGCAAGTTCGGTACGTTGTTCGTGGAGGGGCTTGCCATTGAGCCGAACTTCGCCTGCCGTCGGCTGCATCAGCCCGGCCAACAGGCGCAGCAAACTGGTCTTGCCGCTGCCGTTGGGGCCGCTGACCTGCACCATGTCGCCGCCCGCCAGCCGCAGTTCGAGGTGCTCGAACAGCAGGCGCAGGTCGCGTTCACAGGAGAGCGCTACGGCTTCAAGAAGAGGGCTGGTCAAAAGATCGCGGGCCTTTACGGTTCAAGTCGGCGGTGCAGCGGCCGTTAAAGAGAAATGCACAATAACGGCTTTGGCGACCGATTTTAGAGAGCTGGATCAAATAGTTGTGAGGTTTTTACCGCTCTCTTTGCAGACGGGCGGCATTATACATGTGATGCCCTACTCTAAAGAGGGCAATTTCCCCAGAGACCATGCGCGCGATGACCGGTGAGATCAACCTTCCTACGCTTCCACCCGCCCCGGCAGCCGGGCCCGGCCCTGCGCCTGCGGCCGGCGAGTTACTGAAACTGCTGGAGCCGCAGATCGGCCTGATCGACCCTGGGAAAACCGCGAACGCCGAAGTCATCGCCCTGAAACAAGGCGGTGAAGCCTTTCAGTTGCTGCTCAAGTTGACCCTTGAAGGCGGCCGTCAGACGCTGGTGCAGGCCAGCAGCCCACAGCCGCTGCCGTTGGGCAGCAATGTGGCGGTGAGCCAGACGCCCACCGGCAACCTGACCCTCAGCCTGCAACAGGCCTTGAGCGCCAATGTCGCCGCCCTCACCCGCATCGACACGAACCAGATGCCGGTGGGCACGCTGCTTCAGGCCAAGGTGCTGACCACCCAGATGTTGCCCCAGGGCACGGCGCAACCGGCGATCTATCGCTCGCTGGTTACCGTGCTCAACAGCGCACTGACCGGCGCGACCCTGACCGTGGAGAGCCCGCAGCCGTTGCGCGTCGGCAGCCTGCTCAGTGCCGTGGTACAGAACGCGCAGACTTTAAGCTTTGTGCCGTTGAGCGGACTCAAGGATCAGTTGGCCGTCACCCAACAACTGTCGACCCAGCAAAGTCGCCAGGGCTCGCTGGATGCCGTCTTCACTGCGCTGCAGAACCTGCCACGCGGCGACAGTACTTCCGCCGAGCTGCGCGGCGCCGCCGAGCGTTTACTCGCTGCCCTGCCCGACCTGGCGCAGGTCAGCAATCCCAAGGTATTGGCGCAAGTCATCCAGAACAGCGGTGCCTTTCTGGAAGCCAAGCTACTCGCGGGGCAAAACCCGCAAATCCCACCGCTGGACATGAAAGGCGCCTTGCTGCGCCTGGTCGCCGACTTGCTGCCGGCCCTGCCCGCCAGCACCAACATCAATGCCATCCTCGCTGCCAACACCCTGGCCCAAGTGCTGCCCAACTTCGTGCGCAGCCCTTTGAGCACCCTCGGCCAGGTCAGCGCCCGACAGATACCCGCAGGCTTCCCGCTGCCCGAGCGGCTGATGGCGAAACTGGAAGGCGAAGGCGACCTGGAAAACCTGCTGCGCCTGGCCGCTGGTGCCATCTCGCGGTTGCAGAGCCATCAGCTGTCGAGCCTGGAACAGACCGGCACCACCGCCGATGGCCGCCTGCAAACCACCTGGCAGTTGGAGATCCCCATGCGCACGTTGCAAGACATCGTGCCGTTGCAGGTCAAGTTCCAGCGCGAAGAGCCGGCGCCGGACAAGGATCAGCCTGAGCGCAAAGAGAAAAAGGACGCCAAGCAGATGCTCTGGCGCGTCGAACTGGCCTTCGACATGGAGCCGCTGGGGCCGCTGCAGGTGCAGGCGCAATTAAGCCAGGGCAAACTGTCCAGCCAGCTATGGGCCTCGCGGCCGTTCACCGCCAGTTTGATCGAGAGTCACTTGGGCAGCTTGCGCGAGCGCCTGGTGACATCGGGCATCAATGTCGGCGACCTCGATTGCCACCTCGGCACGCCGCCGCGCGGGCCGAAGACCGGACTGGAGCAACGCTGGGTGGATGAAACTGCATGAAAAACGCCAACCCACCGCGCCAGGCGATTGCCCTCAAGTACGACGGCCAGCAGGCGCCGACCCTGACCGCCAAGGGCGACGATGCCCTGGCCGAAGCCATCCTGAAGCTGGCGCGGGAAAATGAAGTGCCGATCTATGAAAACGCCGAGCTGGTGAAGCTGCTGGCGCGGATGGAGCTGGGCGACAGTATCCCGGAAGAGCTGTACCGCACGATTGCCGAGATCATTGCGTTTGCCTGGACGCTGAAGGGCAAGTTCCCGGTGGGGTATGACCCGCACGCCGCGCCGGTAGAGCGCGACGTGACCGAACGCGGGGATGACTACTGAATCAGCCCGGCACCACACTGGCCAACACGCGGGCCGCTACCGAGGTGGCAACCGGCTTGCGCTGAGCGTGCTGTTTCAACGCCTGCTCGAACGTCTGCCCCTCATACCGCCGCAATGCCGCACCAAACGCACTCGCCTGCGCAGGCGTAAGTGGAGCGCTGAAGGCCTCGATGAACGGCGCGTCAATCACGGTGTTGCGAACACGCTCTACCTCTGCCTGTACGGAACGGCTATCCCGGGCAGTGACCTTATCGAACAGGGCTTGATCCTTGATCACAAAATCCTTGGCACCGGGTGCGCGTTGAGCAACGAGCACATTCTGCTGACCGTTCCAGGCCGACAGTGAATACTCCTTAAGCCTGTCCTGACTGTTCTTGACCGACTCGATACTCGGGCCACGATGCTCCAGACCGGCACTGAAAAACTGGCTCAGGACATTGAAGTCCATCACCGCCTCATCGGTGCCGCGCTTGAGAATCCGACAGCACAAAGTCGCGAGGTCCACCTGGATATCGTGGAAATGCAACTTGGGTTCCTGGCTCAAGCGTGCGATATCGGCGATTTTCTGATTGAAATCGTTTGGCCACAGGTACAACGCATCCCGCGTCAGTGGCTGCCCCAGGCGCTTTTCCATGGGGCTCATGAACTGCTGAACCAACGCCGCGCCCTGGTCGTGCACCTGCAACATGCTCGTGCCGGGCATGCGGTTTTGGATCATGTTCTTGACAACATCGGTGTTGAGCGCGAACTGGCCGGTGAGAAAGGTGGTTTTACCCGCTGATGGCGCCCCCCGAACTATCGAGACATCCTGCAACAAGGCAGGTGCCGGGTCTTGAAGAATGGACTGGAATTGCGTCAGGTATTTTTCTGCCACCTGTGCGGTCAGGTGCTTCAGGATGTTGGCATTGAGGCTATCCACCTCGGGCAGCCAGACATTTTTCTTGCCCAGAGCCTGTGCAAGTGTCGGCAAGGTTTCGTCAGCCGCAGCCGGGTCGGCCCATCGCAGCCGCTCATTGTCCTGCAATCGTTGCAACTGCCCAGGATCACGCGTCAGCGCCTGCCAGGAGGTAATGCTCGGATCGGCGATCATGCAGGCAAGCCGCTCCCGATAAGTATTCTCGGAAAGCGGCGTGCCGATCAGTTGATTCAAAACCCCACGTGCAGTGCTTGAATTGATCGACGCTGCAGTGGGCAAGCCGGGTTCGGCGAGAGCGGGTGCCGCCACGCCAGGAACGGAAGTAGCAGGTTGGATAGTCATCGTCAGGCCTCCAGTAACCAAGACCCAGAAAATTAACCTGCCCGTTCTGGATGGCTCATAGGACTTATCTTGACTGTGCCCCCGCCACCGGTGAATTGTGTGTCAGCTAAATACCTCACTCAACGGAATGAAGTTGACCCGATCGCCGATAGCCAGCGTCGTGCCTTCCAACACCTCCACAAACCCTTCCGCCCACGCCGCACTGCGCAGCACACCGGAGCTCTGGTTGCGGTAGATGATCGCTTTGCCTTGCTCGACGCGACCGCGCAGGTATTCGCGACGGTTGCCTGGCTTGGGCCACTCGAACCCTACCGGCACTTCAAAGCGTAGCGGCTCGACGTCTTGCACCCCTTGGCGGCGCAGCAGATAAGGGCGTGCCAGCAGTGCGAACGTGACCAGCGTCGACGCCGGGTTGCCGGGCAGGCCGATCACCGGCACGCCACGGAAGTGGCCAAAGGTCAGCGGCTTGCCGGGTTTGATCGCGAGTTTCCACAACGCCAACTCACCCTCTTCACGCAGGGCGATCCCAAGGAAGTCCGCCTCGCCCACCGACACACCGCCCGTGGACAGGATCAAGTCGACACGGCCCAAACCGCCCAGGCGCGCGCGGGTTTGCTCCAGGTCGTCAGGCAGGATGCCAGCGTCAATCACTTCGCACCCCATGCGCGTAAGCCATGAGCACAGCACGCGTCGGTTACTGTTGTAGATCTGCCCCGGCCCGAGCGGTAAGCCGGGTTCGATCAATTCATCGCCGGTCGACAACACCGCCACGCGCGGGCGACGTATCACCGCCAAGCGATCATGGCCGAGGGACGCCGCCAGTCCCAGCTCAATCGGGCCCAGACGCGTGCCGGCCGACAATACCAACTCGCCTACGGTAGTTTCCTGGCCCTGGGGACGGATGTTCTGGTCGAGGTGCAGGGGCTCGGTGAAGCTCACGCGCTCATCGGCGTGGACCACGGCGTTCTCCTGCATTTCCACGCAGTCTGCCCCTTCCGGTACTGGGGCGCCGGTGAAGATGCGGGCGCAGGTGCCGGCGGCCAGGGGTTGTGGCGCCTGGCCTGCGAAAATGCGTTGGCTGACCACCAGCGGTTCGCCGGTCCAATCCGCCAGGCGCACGGCATAACCGTCCATGGCACTGTTTGGCCACGGCGGCAGGTCGAGGGTTGAGATCAAGTCTTGCGCCAGTACACGGCCGTCGCACTCCGCCAGCAGCAGGGCGTCCTGCTCACGAATCGGCGCGGCTTCGGCCATGGCCAGCAGTTGGGCCAAAGCGTCCTCTACCGGCAGCAGCGCGCCGGTCTTGCCGGGCTTACCCACGGGATTCACAGGGTTCGGCCTGTTTCAGGTGCGGGACGAAGTTGCATGGGCGGTGACGGTTGTCCAGTTGCTCGGCGAGGATGCCGTCCCAGCCGGTACGCACCGCATTGGTAGAGCCCGGCAGGCAGCACACCAGGGTGCCATTGGCCAGACCGGCCAGGGCGCGGGACTGCACAGTGGACGTGCCGATGTCGGCCACGGAAATCTGGCGGAACAGTTCGCCAAAGCCGTCGACCTGCTTATCCAGCAGGCAGCTCACCGCCTCGGGGGTGCTGTCACGGCCGGTGAAGCCGGTGCCGCCGGTGATCAGCACGACTTGCACCACATCTTCGGCGATCCAGTGGGCGACCTGGGCGCGAATTTTGTAGAGGTCATCCTTGAGCAGCACGCGCTCGGCCAGGTTATGGCCGGCGGCTGTCAGTCGGTCAACGAAGACCTGGCCGGAGGTATCGGTTTCGAGGTTGCGGGTGTCGCTGACGGTCAATACCGCGATATTCAGGGGTACGAAGGGCGCATCTGCCTTGGCTTTCATGGCACGGTCCGGTTGTCGAAGGAACAGCCCGATGTTATATCACAGCCCCCCCTTTTGCTGCCGCTGCGGAACTGCCATGCCTATCGATTCGTCCCCCCTGCCCTGTTCGGTTTTGCTGCTGTCCGGTGGGCGCGGCCAGCGTATGGGCGGCCAGGACAAAGGCCTGCTGGAATGGCGCGGCCAGCCGTTGATTGCACATTTACAGGGCCTGGTGCGGCCGCTCACGGATGACCTGATCATCTCGTGCAACCGCAACACGGAGCACTATGCCCTCTATGCCGACCAGTTGGTGAATGACGACAGCCCGGACTTTCCCGGCCCGCTCGCCGGCATCCGTGCGGGACTCGCCGCCGCACGCCATGCGCACCTGCTGATTTTGCCGTGCGATGTGCCGCTTATCGACGCTGGGCTGATCCAGGCGCTGCGTGAGACCGCGCAACGCGACCCGCTGCTGCCGGTGATGGTGCGCCATGGTGCGTACTGGGAACCGTTGATCTGCATCGTCCCCACCGGCCTGCGCGATGCGGTGGACAGGGCCTGGCACGCCGGCGAGCGCAGCCCGCGCAAGGTCCTCCTGCAACTGGGCGGCGTAGGCTTGGAGTGCCCGGCAGATGACCCGCGCCTGGCCAACCTTAATACGCCAGCGCTGTTACAGACGCCGTCGGGCGTGTCAGAATGAACCTCGCACAAGGAACTTTGTCGGCGCCCCGCGCGTCACAAGGTCAGCAATTAAAAAGTATTCTCTCGGAGACAAACTCATGACTCAACGGACCATCGCCGCTCTCATGCTTGCACTGGGCCTCGCCACCCTCGCCGGTTGCGCTTCGCCAACAGTGATCACCCTGAATGACGGTCGCGAAATCCAGGCCGTCGACACCCCGAAATACAACGAAGATTCGGGTTTCTACGAATTCGAACAACTTGACGGCAAGCGCACCCGCATCAACAAAGATCAGGTTCGCACCGTTAAAGACCTGTAAATCTTAGCGTTTGCCAACAAGGCCCGCCTCGCGCGGGCCTTGTCGTTTCTGGCGGTTACCAGTCGAGGGTGATCTGGCTGCGGAAACTGCGTTCTTCACCCGTAACCGGGTCGATGAACCGCACCCCCTGGGCGAGCAGTTTGAGGGGGTTGGCGTAGTCGTCTACCGCGTCCTTGATCACGTCGGGGTAGAACGGGTCGTTGCAAATACTCGCGCCGAGGGCGCTCATGTGCACACGCAACTGGTGCTTCTTGCCGGTCACCGGGAACAGGCCGTAGCGCCACAGATCGCCGTTTTTCTCGCGCACCTCCACCGCCGTTTCGGTGTTGGCGGTGCCAGGGCCTTCCTGCATGCGAAAGAACGGCTCGCCATCGACCAGTCGGCTTTTATGCTCCCTGGGAAAGGTCAGGTCAGGCAACGCTGGGGCGATGGCTTCGTAGAATTTATCGATCTGACGCGTGGGAAACAGTTGCTGATACGCGGAACGACTGGCCGGATTGACCGAAAACAGTACCAGCCCCGCCGTGTGCCGGTCGATGCGGTGCAAGGGCACCAGTGAGGGATTATCCAGCCGACGAATCAGGCGGCGCAGCAGGGTTTGCTCGACGTACTCGCCTGCCGGAGTCACCGGCAGAAAGTGTGGTTTATCGGCGACCAGCAGATGCTCGTCGGCATACAGAATGGTTTCCTGCACCGGGATGACTTTCTCATTCGGCACTTCGCGGAAGTAATAAATGCACAGGCCTTCCTTGTAGCCAAGGTCCAGCCTGATCGGGTTGCCGTTGATATCCAGCACCCGCCCCCGGGCGATGCGGTCCAGCCAGTGTTCGCGGCTGATCGCCGGGAAGTGCTCGCACAGACAATCCAGCACTGTCGCCCAAGGGCCGGGCGGCAGATACAAGGTGCTGGCTTGGTGCTGGGACGCGGAAAAACCGGAGGTGGACATGAAATGCTCAAAGCCTTTGACCTAACAGGCGGGCATTATCCCGCATTGCGCGGGATTGAGCCTAGGGCGGATCTCAGGCCTTGGCCAACTCTGCCCGCAGAATCTTCGAGGCACTGGCGGCCTCGGTGAACTCCTTGAGCCAACGCAACACGTCAACCGCTTCCCAGCGGCCCGGATCGTACAACGCGTACAACAAGCCCTGGTAACCCACCACATCCAACTGCTTGTGGTAACCGGCGCGCTGGAACAGCGCCTCGATCTCGGCGAAGCAGGTATTGAAATGCACTTTGTTAAACGGCGTCTTGCCTTCCGTGACCAAGCCATCGAGGCGCAGCTCGTTCACCGCGTCGCGCACGACGTTGGCGGACATGCGATTGACGCTGCTTTTCAGTTGTTCGACATTCACCACGGGCGTTCCCTCAATTCAATCGCTGTACAAACATACAGTAACTTAATATTTGGAAACCTGCCATCGCATAAACCTAACGAAGGAAGGCAACAACCTGTTGTGTGTCGAATGGCCAATCCAGTTCCGCCCCGGTGTCTATTCGGCGAAGTACCGGAATCCGCAGGCCGTAGGCATCGGTCAGGTCCTCGGGATCGGTGATGTCCACCAATTCCACCAGCAACCCGTGTTCGACGAGCGGCATGATTTCGACTTCGGCAATCTCACACAGGTGGCAACCCACGGTGCCGAACAACTGGCATTCAGGAAGCATGACGAATGGACCTGATCAGAAAACAGGCACACATTCTAAGCCCGGTGACCGCCGAAGCCCACTCTATAAACCCTGACTCAGGTCACCATGGCCTATAACTGTTTCAGCGATTCTCGCGGCTTTTTGCCTGCCCACCTGCAACGGAGATGCGTGTGTTTGCCAACCTGCTGATTATCCTGGCCTCATCCTTGGTGGTGATTGCGCTGTTTCGTCGCCTGCAATTGCCACCCGTGCTGGGCTACCTGTGCGTCGGCCTGGCCGTGGGGCCCACTGCATTGGATTGGGTGAATGACAGCGAAGAACTGCCCGACCTGGCCGAACTGGGCGTGGTGTTCCTGCTGTTTTCCCTGGGCCTGGAGTTTTCCCTGACCAAGATGCTTGCCTTGCGCCGTGTGGTGTTTGGCCTGGGCAGCTTGCAGGTGCTGGGCTGCGGCGTGTTGCTGGGACTTTTGTTGATGGTCCTGGGGGTGGCGCCTGGGATCGCATTATTGCTGGGTGCAGGACTGGCACTGTCGTCTACAGCCATCGTCAGCAAGGAGCTGACCAGCCTCGGGGAAATCTTCAGTAGCCATGGCCAGAACGCGATTGGCGTGTTGCTGTTCCAGGATGTGGTGGCAGTATTGCTGCTGACCCTGGTGCCGGTGTTCGCTGGCACTGGCGAGCAAGCCTGGTATTGGGCGCTGCCCCTGACACTGGGCAAGACCGTGGTGCTGTTTGTCGGCCTGCTATTGGCCAGTCGCTGGTTGTTGCCGCGCCTGTTTCATGAAGTGGCCGCCTCCCATTCAGCGGAGCTGTTCGTGCTGCTGGCACTGGTGATTGTGTTGTTGACCGCCTGGCTCACTCACCTGCTAGGGCTCTCCCCGGCTCTGGGGGCCTTCCTGGCCGGCATGCTGCTGGGCGAAAGCCACTACCGCCACCAGATCGAGGCGGATATCCGGCCATTTCGCGACATCCTGCTGGGGTTGTTTTTTGTCAGCATCGGCATGCTGATCGACCTGCAATTGTTTGTCAGCCATAGCCTGCTGATCCTCGGGCTAACGCTAACGCTGATGCTGGTCAAAGGTTGTGTGGTCGCCGTGCTGGTCAAGTTGCGCGGCAGCGACAGTGAAACCGCCTGGCGCAGCGGCCTGGCCCTGGCCCAGGGCGGCGAGTTCTGCTTTGCGTTGATGGCACAGATGCAGCAGAGCCGGTTGATACCTGACGAATTCAACGGCTTGCTGCTCGCGGCCACCTTTTGCTCGATGTTGCTCACACCGCTGCTGTTGCGCGCCGCACCCGGCATCGCCCTGCGGCTGCATCGCAAGCCCAACCAGCAGGTGCAGTTGGAAGAAATCACCGCGCTCAACGCTGAGTTGCGCGGGCACGCGGTGATTTGTGGCTATGGACGCGTCGGCCAATCCATCGGACGTTTTCTGCGCAAAGAGCAACAGGTGTTCATTGCATTGGACGACGACCCGGAACGCGTGCAGGAAGCCGCCACCGAAGACAGCAGCGTGCATTACGGCGATTGTCGGCGTGGCGCATTGCTCAGCGCAGTAGGCCTGGAACGTGCGCGACTGGTGGTAATTGCGGTGGACAACACCGATGTCGCACTGGTGGTGTTGAAGGAAGCGCGTCGGATCAACGCCGACGTGCCGATCCTGGTGCGCACCCGCGATGACAGCCAGTTAGCTGAACTGAAAGCCGCGGGCGCCAGTGAAGTAGTGCCCGAGTTGCTGGAGTCGAGCCTGATGCTCGCCTCCCACGCCCTGATCCTGCTGGGCCTGCCGGACCAACAGGTGCAGGCGCGGGTGGATGAAGTGCGGCAGAACCGCTATCGCCTGCTGCACGGTTTTTATCGGCAGGTAGACGAGCCGATCAATCCTGACTGACCGCGCCGATCTTGTGGATCGACAGATCCGCGCCGTAATACTCCTGCTCCTGGCTCAAGCGCAGCCCGGTGACGCGCTTGATCACGCCATACACCAACAGGCCGCCGGCCAGCGCCACCAGCACGCCGAGGGCGGTGCCGATCAACTGGCTGATCAGGCTCACGCCGCCCAGGCCACCCAGGGCGGTCTGGCCAAATATGCCGCAGGCGATGCCGCCCCACACTCCGCACAGACCGTGCAGGGGCCACACACCCAGCACATCGTCGATCTTCCAGCGGTCTTGGGCCGCAATAAAAAACCACACAAACAGGCCACCAGCGATGGCACCCGTGACCAGCGCGCCTACCGGGTGCATCAGGTCGGAGCCGGCGCAAATCGCCACCAACCCGGCCAACGGGCCGTTGTGCAGGAAGCCTGGGTCGTTGCGGCCGATGATCAGGGCCGCAACCGTACCTCCGACCATGGCCATCAGCGAGTTGACGGCGACCAGGCCGCTGACGCCGTTCAACGTCTGCGCGCTCATCACGTTGAAGCCGAACCAGCCGACGATCAGGATCCACGACCCCAACGCCAGGAATGGAATGCTCGACGGTGCAAACGCCACCAGGCGCCCTTCTCGATAACGCCCGTTGCGCGGGCCCAGCAGCAACACCGCCGCCAACGCCAGCCATCCCCCCATGGCGTGCACCACCACGGAACCCGCGAAGTCATGGAAGCTGGCGCCAAAGGTCGCGAGCAACCAGGCCTGCAGACCAAAATTGCCGTTCCACACCATGCCTTCGAAAAACGGATAGATAAACGCCACGATCAACGCGGTCGCGCAGAGCTGTGGAGCAAACCTTGCACGCTCGGCAATGCCCCCGGAAATGATCGCCGGGATCGCCGCCGCAAAGGTCAGCAGGAAGAAAAACTTCACCAGGCCATAGCCGTGATCGGCGCTGATCACCGCCGCCGGTTGCATGAAGCTCACGCCATAAGAGATCCAATAGCCTATAAAGAAATAGGCCAGAGTGGAGATGGCGAAGTCGCTGAGGATCTTCGACAAGGCGTTGACCTGATTCTTCTGGCGCACCGTACCGACTTCGAGGAAGGCGAAGCCGGCGTGCATGGCCAGGACCATGACCGCGCCGATCAGGATAAACAGGGTATTGGAACTATGGACGAGGGTGTCCACTGCACTTTGCACATTTTCCATGGAGATTGGCAGGCCTGCGATAAAGGCAAAAAGCACCAAAGCGGTTCAAGCCTCAATTGCGCGCACTAAATTGGCACCGCCGGCCCCACCCCTCTTTAGAGGGCGTGAACCGCTTTAGCGCAGCGATCAACACAACAGGCCGTTGCCGATAGGGTTTTTCCGCGAATTTCAGTTATTTAGGGTAAGGTTTTTCAAGGCTTCCTGCCTGACCGCCCAGATTCAGCGCACGCCTTCGGGCCTGCGCACCAAGGCAAAGCAAAAGCTGTACCACACAATTGCACTGAACCTTCACCGAAGCCGGTGACTCGAAACCTACAGATCAGCCAATCACGGAGATAACCATGGCCAGAAGAACTGCAAAGACTGCTCAAGAAATACTGATGGCGGATTTTCAAACCCTGGTCAGCGACACCGAAAAGTTGCTGGATGACACCAAGGTGCTGGCGGGTGACCAAGCTGACGAGCTGCGCAGCAAGATCCACGAAAGCCTGCTCAAGGCTCGCGAAACCCTGCAACTGACCGAAGATTCCCTGCGCGAACGCGGTCAGGCGGCGGTCACTGCGACCGAAGATTATGTGCAGGCCAACCCTTGGCAGTCGGTGGGCATTGCTGCCGGCGTGGGCTTTCTGATCGGCCTGCTGGCCACAAGGCGCTAATCATGTCTATCGGCGAAACGGGCTCGTCCACGGGCACCACCTCAAGACGTCTGGGCGCGGCCGTGCTGGGCTTGCTGCATAGCCACGTCGAATTGTTTGGCATTGAATTGCAGGAACAGAAAGCCCGCACCGTCAGCCTGTTGCTGTTTGCCGGCCTGGCGCTAGTGTTTGCGCTGTTGTTGCTGGTGGGGCTGTCGACCCTGGTGATGATCCTGGTGTGGGACACCGGCTACCGACTGACCGGGATCATCTGCCTCTGCGTGTTCTACAGCTTGGCCGCCGCGTTCTGCGGGGTGCGCTTGAAGGCGGCGGTGTTCGATGAATCCACGCCGTTCCACGCCACCCTCGAAGAGCTGGCCAATGACCGGGAGCGCCTGCTGCCATGAGCATCACTGAAATCCCGCAAACCACTTCCCGCCGGGAAATGCGCAAGGCGTTGATCCGCCTGCGCATGGAAATGCACCGTCAGGAGATCCGCCACGAGTCCCAGCAACTGATGCTGCCCCTGAACAAGGTGCGCAACCTGGGGAGCAACTGGCAAGACAGCCTGGGCATCAAGCACGCGCCGCTGTGGGGCGTGGCCGCGGTGACGCTGATGGGTTTCTTTACCGGCAAAGGCGCCAAGGGCGGCGGCATCAGCAGCCTGACGCGCCTGGTGCGCCTCGGCGCCGGCTTGATCCCACTGATCAAACTGGCCATGCAGGGCTCTTCGCGTAAAAGTTGAGCCTGGCTGGCTGCATTCTTGCTAACAGAATCGGCCCGGCCCTCGTTTTCGAGGGCCGGGCCTTTTTTCGCCACCGTTCTTAAGGAGGCCCCGTGATCGACGGGCAACCGCTCGCCTGCTTCCAGCCGTTTATCGACACCGCCACCGGCCGCATTGCCGGCGTCGAGGCCCTGGGCCGTCTGCGCCAGGCTGACGGCCGCCTGCAATCCGTGGGCCCGCTGTTCGCTGACCCGCGCACGCCGGGCGTAACCTTGCGCCGGCTCGACCGGCAGATTCGCGACAACGCGCTGAGCCGCTTGCACGAAGCGCCCGAAGACTGGTTCTTGAGCCTGAACATCTCGCCGCGTTGGATCAATCGGCTGCGTCCAGGTCAAGCCCTGCCAAGCCTGAAACAGATCCACCACCATGGCGTCGACCCGCAGCGCATTGTGTTCGAGATCACCGAACTAGGTGGCGACATCCGGCGCCTGGCAGACGTGGTGGCGCGCTACCGCGAAGCCGGTGCGCGCATCGCCATCGACGACTTTGGCGCCGGCTATTCCCAGCTCGACCGGGTGCTGGCGTTGCAGCCGGATATCCTCAAGCTGGACATGCGCCTGTTCCAGGACGCCGCGCGTGGTGGGCCGAGCAGTGAAGTGGTGCGAGCCCTGGCGCAGATGGCCGAGAAGACCGGCTGCTGGATCATTGCCGAAGGCGTGGAAACCGAGGCCCAGTTGAGCTTCGCCCTGGAGTGCGGCTCGCGCTATGTGCAGGGCTATCTGTTTGCCCAGGCGCAGTTGGACTGGTTCGCCGCCGAGGCCTTCGTGCCGCGTTTCGCCCAGTTGCGCACAACCTACGTCCAGCAGAAGCTGGCGGAACGCGGGCGCGTCATGCAACTGCGCCAACAATTGGCCGAACTGATGAAGATCCTGCAAACCTGGGCCCAGGGGCAATCGCCGCTGAACCAACTGCCGCAACTGCCGGCGTTTCCCTGGCTGCTGCGCTTCTATCAGTGCGACCGGCATGGCACCCAACTCACACCGAACTTCGAGTGGCGCCAGGACGCGTGGCAATCCGACAGCCGCTACCTGGGTCACAACTGGTCGTGGCGCCCGTACTTCTATCATCTGCTGGCCGAGGGCTGGGAAGAGCGCCGCCTGACCCTGTCCTCGACCTACCGCGACGCCACCACCAACCAGTATTGCCTCACCGCCGGACAATTCTTCGATAACGGTCAGCGCTTACTGTTAATCGATATCGATGCGGCCGGGCTGTAGATTTTCGCTTGCCCAGGCCGCGCTGAACCGGGAAGCTGGGAGGGTCATTCACCGCACGGAGAGTACCCGCCTTGGATTGGCCCACCCTGTTGACTCGCGAACGTCTTGGCAAACCGCTGCACAGCCCGGAAGAACTGGGGCGTAGCCCGTTTCACAAAGACCATGACCGTATTATCTTCTCCGGCGCGTTTCGTCGCCTGGGCCGCAAGACCCAAGTGCACCCGGTCTCCAGCAACGACCATATTCACACGCGTCTGACCCATTCCCTGGAAGTGAGCTGCGTGGGTCGCTCCCTCGGTATGCGCGTCGGCGAAACCCTGCGCAGCGCCCTGCCCGACTGGTGCGACCCGAGCGACCTGGGCATGGTGGTGCAGTCGGCCTGCCTGGCCCATGACATCGGCAACCCACCATTCGGGCACTCCGGCGAAGACGCCATCCGCCACTGGTTCCAACAAGCAGCAGGACGTGGCTGGCTGGATGACATGAGCAGCGCCGAGCGCAATGACTTCCTGAACTTCGAAGGCAACGCCCAGGGCTTTCGGGTGCTGACCCAGCTTGAGTACCACCAGTTCGACGGCGGCACCCGGCTGACCTACGCCACCCTGGGCACCTACCTGAAATACCCCTGGACTGCCCGGCACGCCGACTCCCTGGGTTACAAGAAGCACAAGTTCGGCTGCTACCAGAGCGAACTGCCAATCCTCGAGCAGATCGCCCACAAGCTCGGCCTGCCGCAACTCGAAGAGCAACGCTGGGCCCGGCACCCGCTGGTGTATCTGATGGAGGCGGCAGATGACATCTGCTACGCCCTGATCGACCTGGAAGACGGCCTGGAAATGGAGTTGCTGGAGTACGCCGAAGTCGAGTCGCTGCTGCTCAACCTGGTGGGCGATGACCTACCCCAGACCTATCGTCAACTCGGCGCCCAGGACTCGCGCCGACGCAAGCTGGCGATCTTGCGTGGCAAGGCCATCGAACATTTGACCAACGCCGCAGCGAGCGCCTTCGTCGAGCAACAGGACGCCTTGCTCGCCGGCACACTGCCCGGCGACCTGGTTGAACACATGCATGGCCCAGCCAAGCGCTGTGTGCTGGATGCCAAAGACATGGCGCGCAAGAAGATCTTCCAGGACAAGCGCAAGACCTTGCATGAGATTGGCGCCTACACCACCCTGGAAATTCTCTTGAATGCGTTCTGCGGTGCGGCACTGGAGCAGCATGGCGGACGCACGCCGTCGTTCAAGAACCGACGTATTCTCGATCTGCTGGGCAACAACGCGCCGAACCCCGAATGGCCGTTGCACACTTCGTTCCTGCGCATGATCGACTTCATCGCTGGCATGACCGACAGCTATGCAACCGAAATGGCGCGGGAAATGACCGGGCGTTCCAGCCCTCAATAACGAACACGATCAAGCTGCCTGCCCCTTAATGGAGAATCGACCTACGACGGTAACAGAGCAGCCTGATCGAATTCGCACAACCACCCGATGAATAATCACGCACGCTCTGGGCGATCCGGGCCAACTGTTCCTACACGCCCTCCCTCGATGCTTGACTCACCGTGTGGCCCCAATGCCCAGTTACCCGCTCCGTATCCTGCTGGTTGAGGATCATCCGTTTCAACTCCTCGCCACCCAATGCCTGCTCAGAAGCTTCGGGTTCGCACTACTGACTCCGGCCGAAAGCGCCGAGCAGGCAATCTGCTTGATGTCGCAGGCCGAAGTGCCCTTCGACATTATCTTGTGTGACCAATGCCTACCCGACTTACCGGGGCTCGAACTGATTGAAATCGCCAGTCGCCGACGCCTTACCACGACCGCCATCCTGTTGAGTGGTTTACCGGTGACAGAACTTGCCGGCCTGATAACCCAAGCCATGGAACGTGGCCTGCCTCTACTCGGTTATTTATCAAAACCGCTGAACAAGGAAGAGTTTGCGCACTTGCTCCGTCCACTCTTCAAATTAAAAATGTAGGAATTAAACATCATGTGCAGACGAAATATGACTGCAAAGAGCCAGTTAAATCCACAACGGCAGCCTCTAGCTTGTTCACGTCCAAAGCCGTGAGGTAGCGCTTCACTAAGCCTCGCAAACTAGTAGGCCGTTACCTTTTTTGATGTAGGACTTTTCCTGTTTTATATCTACTCAGCCCTTGACTCATGCTCCTCCCTCCTCTTCTGAGCTAATGTGCCCGCTTTATTTGCACTTGTACGGAATGTGATCATGAACTCAGTTTTTATTATCGATGACCACCCGGTTATACGGCTCGCCATTCGAATGTTATTGGAGCACGAAGGCTACAAAGTAGTGGGCGAAACAGATAACGGGTGCGACGCCATACAAATGGTCCGCGAATGCCTGCCTGACCTGATTATTCTGGATATCAGCATCCCCAAGCTGGATGGGCTCGAGGTGCTCTGCCGCTTCAATGCCATGAACACGCCGATGAAAACCCTGATCCTGACAGCCCAGTCACCGACCCTGTTCGCTACACGCTGCATGCGCTCCGGCGCGGACGGGTACGTGTGCAAGGAAGGCGACCTGAGTGAATTGCTGAGCGCCATTCGCGCGGTATTATCCGGCTACAACTATTTTCCCAGCCAGGCACTGAATACCAATGGTGCAGACGGCGTGGAATCCCAAGAACTTGAATTATTCAAAACCGTCAATGACCGGGAACTCATGGTCTTGCAACTTTTTGCACAAGGGCGAACCAACAAGGAAATTGCCAAAGGCATGTTTTTAAGTAACAAAACAGTAAGCACTTATAAAAAAAGGCTGATGCAGAAACTTCAAGCCAAATCCTTGGTAGAACTTATCGAGATGGCAAAACGAAACGCGCTAGTGTGAGAAAGCGGATGCCCAGGCGTATAAAGGACTATCTGATTACATTAAGTGCCGGCTTGTGCTTCAGCGCCGTCGTACTTGCGAACCAGCCGACGGGCTCGGAACATTTCTCCTTGTTGAGCCGTGCAGGCTCGGTTCAACTGGAAACCCACCTGAACAAGGCTCAACGCCAATGGTTGCAAAACAAGCGCGCGTTGGTGCTGGGCACTGCGGCGCCTGATTATCCCCCTTTCGACCTCACCTCCAGCGGTCGCGACTATGAGGGGATCACCGCCGATTACGCCGGCCTGCTGGCCAAGGCGCTGGCCTTGCCGGTGAAAGTCTTGCGCTACCCCTCCCGAGAGGCCGCGATCCGCGCGCTTGAAGCGGGAGATATCGATTTGCTGGGATCTTCCAACGGTTTTGAGGCGGAAAACCCGAACCTCACGTTGTCCGAGCCCTACGCAGTGGACCAGCCGGTCCTGGTCACCCGCGAAGGTGAGACCCGCAGCCTGAACAATGGGTTGGCCGGGATGCGCCTGGCGCTGGTCTACCACTACCTGCCGCTGAGCGAGGTGGAAAAGCTGTACCCCGAGGCGATCATCCGCATCTACCCTTCTTATCAAAATGCCTTGAATGCGGTGGCATTCGACCAGGCGGATGTGTTCCTGGGCGATACCATTTCCACCCATTACATGATCAACAAGGGCTACCTGAAGAACATCCGCATGGCCAATTTCGGCAAGCATGAGGCCTATGGATTCAGCTTTGCCATGCCCCAGCACCAGCAGACGCTGTTGAGTATTGTCGACGCCGTGCTGACGGCCGTGCCCACCAGCGAACGGGAAGCGATCGCCAAACGTTGGAGCGCTGGCAGCGATATCCTGCTGACTGACCAGAAGCTGCAATTGACCGCGCGTGAGGAGCGCTGGCTGAAGGACCACCCGGTGGTCAAGGTGACCGTGAACGAAACCTTCGCGCCACTGACGTTCTTCGATGCCGACGGCAACTTTCGCGGCATCACCGCTGACTTGCTGGAACTGGTTCGCCTGCGTACAGGGTTACGTTTCGAGATCCAGCGTGAGCGCGTCGTTCAGTCAATGATCGAACAGGTCGACGCCGGCAAGGCAGACATCATCGGCGCTATCATTCCCACCGCCGAACGGGAGGCCCAGTTAAACTTCAGTCGCCCCTATCTGGAAAACTCCTACGTGATGTTGACACGCAAGGAAAACCAGGCACCAACCAGTCTGGAGGGAATGGAAGGCAGACGTGTGGCCGTCACCCAAGGCAGCCCAATGGCAAGGTTCCTGCGCGAGAACTTACCAACGATTCAATTGGTGGAAACAGGCGACAATTTCAAGGCCGCCGAGTTGTTGGTGCAAGGGCAGGTCGACGGCGCGGTAAACAGCTTGGTGATCGCCAACTATTACCTCTCTTCCTCCATTTTTCAGGATAAGGTCCAGATCAGCTTCAGTATCGGCACGATGCCCGCTACCTATTCACTGGCTACCTCGCGCAACGCCACCGAACTCAGCTCAATTCTCGACAAGGCCATGTTGAGTATCGCTCCGGATGAATTGGGCATCATCAACAGTCGCTGGCGAGGTTATACGGCAGCCTCCGATAGCTACTGGCGCAACTATCACCAATTGATCGCCCGTATCATCATCGGCACCGGGCTTTTACTGTTGATATCCCTGAGCTGGAACGCCTACATGCGCCGCCAGATCAAGCACCGCAAGATGGCCGAGCGCGCCCTCAGTGACCAATTCGAGTTCATGCGTGCGCTGGTCAATGAAACCCCACACCCGATCTATGTACGTGACCGCAAAGGCCTGTTGCAGACCTGCAACGACAGCTACTTGCAGGTGTTCAACGTCAAGCGCGAAGACGTGATCGGCAAAAACGCCCTCCAGATGAGCACGGCCCTTGAAACCGACGCGACGCAGTACCATGCCGATTACCAGCGGGTGATGGCTGAGGGCAACCCGCTGATCCTGGACCGCACCCTGCATATCCAGGGGAAGAAACTGACGATCTACCACTGGATCCTGCCCTACCGTGACTCTACCGGGGAAGTGCAAGGCATCATTGGCGGCTGGATCGACATCAGCGAACGACGCCAGCTGTTCGATGAAATCCGCGCCGCCAAAGAACGCGCCGATGAAGCCAATCGAGCCAAAAGCACGTTCCTCGCCACCATGAGTCATGAAATTCGCACGCCGATGAACGCAGTGATCGGCATGCTCGAACTGACGCTCAAGCGAGCCGATCAGGGCCATCTTGATCGCCCCGCTATCGAGGTGGCATACAACTCGGCCAAGGACCTGCTAGAGCTGATCGGCGATATCCTCGACATCGCACGCATCGAGTCAGGCCGCCTAAGCCTTGCGCCGGAGCGTGTCAATCTGCGAGAAGTGATCGAGTCGGTGGTGCGTGTTTTCGATGGCCTGGCACGTCAGAAAACCCTCAGCCTGTCCCTTGAGTTCCTACCTGACCTGGATAACACCGAGGTCCTGATCGACCCGCTGCGCTTCAAGCAAGTACTGTCGAACCTGGTCAGCAACGCGATCAAGTTCACCGAGCGCGGCCAGGTGAAAATCAAGGTGCAGGTATTGCCTACCGATTTGGCGCAGCAGGTCGAGATGAAACTGGTGGTCGAGGATACCGGGATAGGCATCAGCCGGGATGATCAGTTGCGCCTGTTCGAACCCTTTGCCCAAGCCGACAACTCCGGACAACTGGCCAGGAGTGGCGCAGGCCTGGGGCTAGTGATCTGCCGCAGTCTTTGCGCAATGATGGGTGGGCAGTTAAGCCTGAGCAGCGTGCCCATGGTGGGCACCCAGGCGCATGTCAGCCTCAACATGACCCGCCTGCAGCCGGAACAGCCAGCGGCTGAGCAGAAACCCGAGGCGCCCGTAGTGGCGCCCGTACTCAACGTGCTGGTGGTGGACGACCACCCCGCAAACCGACTGCTGATGTGTCAGCAACTAGGCTACCTGGGACATCAGTTCACCGCCGCCCAGAATGGTGCCGCCGGGTTCCAGGCCTGGCGCCAGGAACACTTCGATTTGGTGATCGCCGACTGCAACATGCCCATCATGAATGGCTACGAGCTGAGTCGCACGATTCGCGAGTTCGAACAACGCGAGCAACTGGCGTCCTGTGTGGTACTGGGTTTTACCGCCAATGCCCAACCTGAAGAGAAGCAACGCTGCGCCGAAGCAGGCATGAACGACTGCCTGTTCAAACCGATCAGCCTCACGGCACTGGAACGGCAACTGGCGAAGATCGCCCCGCAAGCCACTGACCTGCACCTGGACCTTGGCAACTTCGAGGCGCTGACCGGCGGCGACCCGCAGTTGAGCTGGCGTTTACTGCAAGAACTGTTGAGCAGCAGTCAGCACGATCGCCAGGAAATGACGGCGCTGATCAGCGCTCACGCCCCGCTTCAGGAGATCACCGAACAGGCTCACAAAATCAAGGGCGCTGCACGCATTGTCCAGGCAGGTCCCCTTGCCAGGCAGTGCGAAACCCTTGAACAGGCGTGTACCCGCGGCGATGACTGGGCGTTGATCGAAGCCGGCGCGAAATCCCTGGAAAAGCTCATGCTGGAATTGGAGAGGTTGCTGAAAATGCAACTTCACGGTCTGAAGGGACAGTAGAGGGGCGGGAACCGCCCCTCCCATGATCAGCAGTCGGTCGAGCGAAGGAAAATCGTCGCCAGTTGTTCAATACCGGTCTGATCCTCGAGGGTAAAACGCGCCAGCGACGGGCTGTCGAGGTCAAGGACGCCAATCAGTTTGCCGTCCTTGACCAGGGGCACCACCAGCTCGCTGTTGGACGCGCTGTCACAGGCGATATGCCCTGGGAACTCATGCACATCCTCCACGCGCTGGGTCTGCCGCGAGGCGGCCGCGGCACCGCACACTCCACGGCCAAACGGAATGCGCACACAGGCGATCTGGCCCTGGAACGGGCCGAGCACCAGTTCTTCATTGCGATTGAGATAGAAGCCGGCCCAATTCAAGTCATCCAACTGGTTGAACAGGAACGCTGAGAACTGCGCGCTATTGGCGATGAAGTCCCGCTCATCGGCCAGCAGCGACTCCAACTGCGCGCAGAGCATGGCATAGCCGTCCAGGCCCGTGCCGGCGCTTTGTAGGTCGATCATGATTGACGCTCCAGCAATTTGAGGCCCACCCAGTAACGAGCGAACTGATAAGCACAACGGCCGTTGCGGTTGCCGCGACCGGTGGCCCAGCGTACGGCCAGGATGTCGAGGGCTTCATCGCGCTGCCACTGCAAACCAGCCTTGTTCGCCAGCTCGCCGATCCAGTGCTCCACCACATCCAGGAAATGCTCTTGTGTGAAGGGGTAGAACGACAGCCACAAGCCAAAACGGTCGGATAGGGCAATCTTGTCCTCCACCGCTTCGCTTGGGTGCAACTCGCCATCCACGCGCTTCCAGTTATCGTTGTCACTCTGGTTTTCCGGCACAAGGTGGCGGCGGTTGGAGGTGGCATACAACAGCACGTTTTCCGGGGCTTGCTCCAGGGAGCCGTCGAGCACGCTTTTAAGCACGCGGTAATCACCTTCGCCGGCCTCGAACGACAGGTCGTCGCAGAACAGGATAAACCGCTGCGGCAGCTTGACCAGTTGCTCGACCACACGCGGCAGGTCGGCCAAATGGTCGCGCTCGATTTCTATCAGGCGCAAACCGGCCTTGGCGTGCTGGGCCAGCAAGGCGCGCACCATGGACGATTTACCGGTGCCCCGCGACCCCCACAGCAGTGCATGGTTGGCGGGCAGACCGTCGATGAATTGCTGGGTGTTGCGCGCCAGTGTTTCACGTTGTTTGTCCACGCCGATCAGATCGGACAGGCGCATCTCCAGGCTCACGTCCAGCGGCAACAGGAAACCACTGCGCCCTTCACGCTGCCAGCGGGCAGCCAGGCATTGGTTCCAATCGATGGTTTGGCGGGGCGCGGGCAACAGGGGTTCCAGGCGGGCGAGCACTGCATCGGCTCGCTCAAGAAAAGCACTCAATCGAGAATCCACAATTATTCCTCTGGCAAGTTCTTGCAAAAGATGGCGTATTGGCAACCCTGCGGCAGACCGCACGAGGCTGCGTAAAAAAACGATTCATGCCGGGTAAGCCAGAGCCTGTGGATGTTCAGCTATGCTTGCCGGGCGAAGGGAAACGTGAAGTGGTTCGACACTCAATGGATATCAAGTTCGCCCACCGCTTGTCTTATAAACAAGCCAGATTGACTGTGCTGGTCGGTTTCGTCTTGGGAACCTTGCTCAGCCTGATCCAAATCGGCATTGATTATGCCAGCGAAGACGCATCCATCAACCGTGAAATTCGCTCGCTGATCGAAATCAGCCACAACCCCGCCTCACGCATCGCCTATAACATCGACGCCGAACTGGCCCAGGAACTGACCTTGGGCCTGCTGCACTCCCCCGCCATCATTCATGCCCAGTTGATCGACAACAACGGCGTGGTGCTGGCCGATGTCGACCGCCCGCGTAAAGAAAGCACTTACCGCCCCGTCAGCGATTTCCTGTTCGGCGCCAACCGTCAGTTTGAAGACCGGTTGTTCCTCAGCCACATGCCCAACGAGTCCCTTGGTGTGCTGCGCCTGGATGTGGACACCTATGCCTTTGGCAGTCGCTTCCTGCACCGTGCCGAGATCACCTTGCTAAACGGCTTCGTCCGCAGCCTGTTGCTGACCGGCATTCTGTTGGGCTTGTTCTACGTGATGCTGACCCAGCCGTTGGTGCGCATCATCCGCGAGCTGAGCAACCGCCGACAGGCACGCCTGGACTGCCCGCCCGGCCACGAGCACGATGAAATCGGCGTGTTGGTGAACGTTGCCAACCAGCAGTTTGAAAACATGGAGACGGAGATCCAGCAACGCCGCCACGCCGAAGATCGGCTGACCGAATACCTGGGGCAACTGGAAGACATCGTGTCCGCACGCACCCTGGAGCTCAAGGCCAGCAACCAGCGGCTGAGCCAGTCCAACGATGAATTGGAAGCGGCGAAGATCCACGCGCTTGGCATGGCCCAAGCACGGGCGGCATTCCTCGCCAACATGAGCCACGAAATCCGCACACCGCTCAACGGCCTGCTGGGGATGATCGCGCTGTCACTCGACAGCCCACTCAACGCCGAGCAGCGTCAGCAACTGTCCATTGCCCATGACTCGGGCAAAGTGCTGGTGGAGTTGCTCAACGATATCCTCGACCTGTCCAAGTTCGACGCTGGCCAATTGGAGTTGGAGCGCATCCCGTTCGACCTGGGTTCTCTGGTGGAAGACACCGCGAACCTGTTGTCGCAGAACGCCGCGCCGAGCGTCGAACTGACGTGCCTGATCGACCCGCAGTTTCCCGCCCAGGTCCTGGGCGACCCGACCCGTGTGCGACAGATCGTCAGCAACCTGCTGTCCAACGCCCTCAAATTCACGCGCTTCGGACGGGTAGATGTTCGCCTCAGCGCGCGGGAGGGCCAGGTACGCATCGAGGTCTGCGATACCGGCATCGGCATTGCGCAGGAAGCCCAGGTAAAGATCTTCCAGCCCTTCACCCAGGCCGGTGCCGGCATCACTCGCCAGTTCGGCGGCACGGGCCTGGGCCTGGCGCTGACGCACAACCTGTGTGAAGCCATGAAAGGCCGACTGAGCATCAGCTCGGAAGTGGGCTTCGGTAGCCAGTTCTGCGCCGATCTGCCGCTGCCAACCCATTTGCCCGCCGTCCAGCCACTGCCGCTCAAGGGTGAGGTCATCGCCATTACCCATGCCGGCAGCGGCCTCACCGAACTGCTTACCACCCTGCTGCCTCACTGGGGGCTGACACCCCGCTGCTACTCGCAAGACGATGACGTGAGCGGGCAAACCCCGGACCTGCTGATCACCGACTGCCCGGAATGCCTGTTTCGCCTGCGCCCCACCCTCAGCGCGCCAATCCTGCTGGTGACCGCCTATGGCAACTTCATGCCCAGCGAGGAAGTCGCCGCACTCGCGCCGCTGCAACAACAGGCGCGACCGCTGAGCCGCAATGCGCTGTATCAGATCCTGCACCGTAACCTGCGCAGCGATACGCAACTGGTCCTCGACCCGATCCAGATGGAAGCCGCGCCCCTGGCGCACAGGGCGCGCATCCTGCTGGTGGAGGACAATCCGGTCAACCAACTGGTGGCCAAGGGCATGCTCAGCAAACTGGGATGTGAGGTAATCGTCGCAGCCCATGGTGGCGAGGCGCTCAAACTCCTTGAGGAACAACGCTTCGACCTGGTGTTGATGGACTGCAATATGCCGGTGATGGACGGCTACGAGGCCAGTCGGCAGATCCGTCGCAGCGGGCGCTGGCCGGACCTGCCGATCGTTGCCTTGACCGCCAACGCGCTCTCCGAAGAGCGCGAGCGTTGCCGGGCCGCGGGCATGAATGACTACCTGGCCAAGCCGTTCCGTCGTGAGGAACTCAGTGGTCTGCTTGAGCTGTGGGTGCCGAAGACGACAACTCTCTGATCTGTCGAAGCAACTGGTCCAAGCCCGCGCGCAAGGCGTCAGCCTGGTTCAGGTCGATGCCGCTGTCGCACAGCAGCCGGGTCTTGAGGCCATGGGTCCGGTCACGCAGCCGCACACCGGTTTCGCTCAGGCTCAGGTGCACCTCCCGCTCATCCTTGGCGCTGCGCTGACGCTTGACCAGACTGAGTTGCTCAAGGCGCTTGAGCAGCGGCGTCAACGTGCCCGAATCCAGCATCAAGCGCTCCCCCAACGCCTTGACCGTGGGCTGCGCCGGCGCTGTGGCGTGCCACTCCCACAACACCAGCATCACTAGGTATTGCGGGTAGGTCAGACCCAACTGATCGAGCATCGGCTTGTACGCGCGGGTCACCGCCCTGGAGGCGGCGTAAAGCTTGAAACACAGTTGATTATCGAGCGCCAGGGAGACGGTCATTTGAGCAGGGCTTCGATCTCTTGGGTCAGGTCCTGCGGCTTGGTGGTCGGCGCAAAGCGCTTGACTACCTGGCCGTCGCGGCCGATGAGGAACTTGGTGAAGTTCCACTTGATACCCTTGGAACCGAGCAAACCCGGCGCCTGTTGTTTCAGTTGCACAAACAACGGGTGGGCATCGCTGCCATTCACGTCAATCTTCTTGAACAGCGGGAAGCTGACACCGAAGTTCAGCTCGCAAAACTCGGAAATCGCGCCTTCGTTACCGGGTTCCTGCTTGCCGAACTGGTTGCAGGGGAAGCCCAACACCACCAATCCCTGGTCCTTGTACTGCTGCCAGAGCTGTTCCAGGCCCTTGTACTGTGGGGTGAAGCCGCACTTGCTGGCGGTGTTGACCACCAGGATGGCCTTGCCGGCGAAATCGGCCAAGGTCTTTTGCTCACCTTTGATGGTGGTGCAAGGGATGCTCAGCAGGTTGTTGCTCATGGCAGTGTCTCGATAACGGAAAGAAAGGATAAACATAGTGGTCAATTCAATTGCGTGCAATTTAATTGACCAGAATGATAGGCCGATATCAAACGATAACCGCTTCTGTGGCGAGGGAACTTGCTCCCTCGCCACAGAAGATATGTTTATCGCGGAACGAGGTCCAGGCACACCGAGTTGATGCAGTAACGCAGGCCGGTCGGCGGCGGACCATCCGGGAACACGTGCCCCAAGTGAGCATCGCATTTGGCGCAGGTCACTTCGGTGCGGATCATGCCGTGGCTGACGTCACGGATCTCGATCATCGCGCTGTCGGCGATTGGCGCGTAGAAGCTCGGCCAGCCGCAGCCGGAGTCGAACTTGGTCTTGGAGTCGAACAACGGCTCAGTGCAGCAAATGCAGTGGTACACACCGTCGGTCTTGGTGGCGTTGTACTTGCCGCTGAAAGGTCGCTCGGTGCCCTTGAGGCGGCACACGTTGTATTGCTCCGGATCGAGCATCGCCTTCCACTCATCAACGGTTTTCTGCAACTTTTCCATCGGTACACCTCGGCAACTGAAAAAGCCTGATCTGTGTCTTTTCCATGGATCAGGCGGCACGTATGATTGCGCCTCTTCAAAACGCCAGTCTGGCACCCGCGCTACCGGCATTCAAACGTATTTATGGGTGCGGGCCCGCAGGATTCGCAGTACGGTAGTGTCCCCACCGTCTGGATCGTTCATTTTCAGGATCACATCGCCATGCAGGTCAGCAAATCGAACAAGCTCGCCAACGTCTGCTACGACATTCGCGGCCCAGTGCTCAAGCACGCCAAACGCCTGGAAGAGGAAGGCCATCGCATCCTCAAGCTGAACATCGGCAACCCGGCGCCCTTTGGTTTCGAAGCGCCGGACGAAATCCTCCAGGACGTGATCCGCAACCTGCCCACCGCCCAGGGCTACAGCGACTCCAAAGGCCTGTTCAGCGCGCGCAAGGCGGTGATGCAGTACTACCAGCAAAAGCAGGTCGAAGGTGTCGGCATCGAAGACATCTACCTGGGCAATGGCGTGTCCGAGCTGATCGTGATGTCCATGCAGGCCCTGCTCAACAATGGCGACGAAGTGCTGGTGCCGGCGCCGGATTACCCGTTATGGACCGCCGCCGTGACCCTGGCCGGCGGCCACCCGGTGCACTACCTGTGTGACGAAGGCGCGGACTGGTTCCCGGACCTGGCCGACATCAAGGCCAAGATCACCCCGAACACCAAGGCCCTGGTGATCATCAACCCGAACAACCCGACCGGCGCGGTGTATTCCAAGGAAGTCCTGCTGGGCATGCTGGAACTGGCGCGCCAGCACAACCTGGTGGTGTTCTCCGACGAGATCTACGACAAGATCCTCTACGACGACGCCGTGCACGTGTGCACCGCCTCCCTGGCGCCGGATCTGCTGTGCCTGACCTTCAACGGCCTGTCCAAGTCCTACCGCGTGGCGGGTTTCCGTTCGGGCTGGATCGCCATCTCTGGTCCCAAACACAACGCCCAGAGCTACATCGAAGGCATCGACATGCTGGCCAACATGCGCCTGTGTGCCAACGTGCCGAGCCAGCACGCGATCCAGACCGCCTTGGGCGGCTACCAGAGCATCAATGACCTGGTCCTGCCTCAAGGCCGCTTGCTGGAACAGCGCAATCGCACCTGGGAACTGCTCAACGCCATTCCCGGTGTGAGCTGCGTGAAACCCATGGGTGCGTTGTATGCCTTTCCGCGGATCGACCCAAAAGTGTGTCCGATCCTCAACGATGAGAAATTCGTGCTCGACCTGCTGCTGTCGGAAAAGCTGCTGGTGGTGCAAGGCACGGCGTTCAACTGGCCGTGGCCAGATCACTTCCGTGTAGTGACATTGCCACGCGTGGATGACCTGGACATGGCCATTGGTCGCATCGGCAACTTCCTCAAGTCCTATCGCCAGTAACGCGAACGACGCTGTACGGCCGACAATCGGTCGTACAGCGAGTATCTAGCAACACTTCTCTGGCTTTTCCCCGTACAGGCCCTTCGCCGTCACTGAAAACGCCAGCGACCCCCTGTATTCACGGGACAGCGAGGTACCGGCGAACCGATTCAGCCCTGTTTTCCCTATCGGAAATGCCCTTCAAGACTCTACATTCAGGCTGTAGGACACAGTTTGAAATAGTCGCTCGGTTGAATCACCCCATGCCGCACCTTATATACCCCGCAGTACGCGACATATTAAGCATGAGGAGAATTCTACAACCATGATGCGCATCCTGCTGTTCTTGGCCACTAACCTTGCGGTCGTGCTGATTGCCAGCATCACCTTGAGCCTTTTCGGCTTCAATGGGTTCATGGCGGCCAACGGGGTTGACCTGAACCTCAATCAGCTGCTGGTTTTCTGTGCGGTCTTTGGTTTTGCCGGCTCGCTGTTCTCGCTGTTCATCTCCAAGTGGATGGCGAAGATGAGCACCAGCACCCAGGTGATCACCCAACCCCGTACCCGGCATGAACAATGGTTGCTGCAGACCGTCGAGGAGCTATCCCGCCAAGCCGGCATTAAAATGCCTGAAGTCGGGATCTTCCCGGCTTATGAAGCCAACGCCTTTGCCACCGGCTGGAACAAGAACGACGCGCTCGTTGCGGTGAGCCAGGGCATGCTGGAACGCTTCTCGTACGATGAAGTGAAGGCCGTGCTGGCCCACGAGATCGGCCACGTGGCCAACGGTGACATGGTCACCCTGGCCTTGGTACAAGGCGTGGTGAACACCTTCGTGATGTTCTTTGCGCGGATCATCGGCAACTTTGTCGATAAAGTGATCTTCAAGAACGAAGGTGGACGCGGTATTGCCTACTTCGTGGCGACCATCTTCGCCGAGTTGGTGCTGGGCTTCCTGGCCAGTGCAATCACTATGTGGTTCTCTCGCAAGAGAGAGTTCCGTGCAGATGAAGCCGGTGCCCGCCTGGCCGGTACCGGGGCGATGATCGCGGCGCTGCAACACCTGCGCTCCGAGCAAGGCCTGCCGGTGCACATGCCGGACAGCCTGACCGCCTTCGGCATCAACGGCGGCATCAAGCAGGGCATGGCTCGCCTGTTCATGAGCCACCCACCGCTGGAAGAGCGTATCGACGCACTGCGTCGCATGGGCTGATAACCCGCAAGGCAAAAAAAGGGGCGATTGGATCGCCCCTTTTTTGTGGACACAATTTAGGCCTTGGTCAGCCGATAAACCCGCTCATCGAGCCGCGTGACACCCTCCTGCACAAACTTCCAGCTCTCCTCCAAGACGTCTTGCTCTTGCAGCGCCCGCAAGGTCCAGTCCGAACCGAACAACACCTTCACCTCATCATCAGTCACTGCAAACGGTGGCCCGGCCTTTTGCGTCTGATCGTAATCAAGGGTGATCAGCAGCCCCTGGCAACCCGACGGCAGCAGGCGGCTCAAATGCTCGGCGTACTGCGCCCGCATCAGCGGTGGCAAGGCGATCAGGGCGGCGCGGTCATACAACGCGGCGCAACCCACCAAAGCTTCGGCATCCAGGGCGAAGAAGTCGCCGCACCACACTTCGATCAAATCAGCCTGGTACACCGTAAAGGCACTTCGCCGAGTGATACGTGGCACGAGGTTCTGCTCGCTGAAAAACGCCTCGACGGCCTGCTCTGACAGCTCCACGCCCATAACCCGCAGCCCATGACTGGCCAGCCACACCAGGTCCAGGCTCTTGCCACACAAGGGCACCAGCACCTTGGAACCCTCAGCAACCGCCAGTTGCGGCCAATGTCGTTGCAGGTAAGGGTTGACCTCGGACAAATGAAAGCCGATCTGATTGCGTGCCCAGCGTTCCTGCCAAAACTTAGGCTCCATAGATCCTCCATAAAATTCGATCAAATGGTACTAAAACTTATATTAGATTTAGATCAATGATCTGACTGAAGATGGGCCCATGTTAACGCTCAGGACCCCCCTTATGCTCCCCAGCCTGTTTATCTCCCACGGCTCGCCCATGCTTGCCCTGCAACCCGGCGCCAGCGGCCCGGCCCTCCAGCGACTCGCTGCCGAGATGCCACGCCCGAAGGCAATCGTGGTGGTGTCGGCACACTGGGAAAGTCACGAACTCCTGGTCAGCGGCAGCGCCGCGCCCGAAACCTGGCACGACTTCGGCGGCTTCCCCCGCGAGTTGTTTGCCGTGCAGTACCCGGCACCGGGTGACCCGCGACTGGCCGCTGAAATTGTCGAGTTGTTGAAGGCCGACGGCTTGAATGCACGCACTGATGACCGTCGCCCCTTCGACCATGGCACCTGGGTGCCGCTGTCGCTGATGTACCCGGCGGCGAATATCCCGGTGGTGCAGGTGTCGTTGCCCAGTAGCATGGGCCCTGCCCTGCAGACCCGCGTCGGGCACGCCCTTGCCAGCCTGCGCGAGCATGACGTGCTTCTGATCGGCTCAGGCAGCATCACCCACAACCTGGGCGAGCTGGACTGGCGTGCGGGGCCCGAGAGCATCGAGCCTTGGGCGCGAGACTTCCGGGACTGGGTGGTCGATAAGCTGGCCGCCGACGATGAAAAGGCGCTGCACGACTACCGCCGCCAGGCGCCGAATGCCGTGCGCAACCATCCCAGTGATGAGCACCTGTTGCCGTTGTACTTTGCACGTGGAGCCGGTGGTGATTTCAGCATCGCGCACCAAGGTTTCACCCTGGGCGCACTAGGCATGGATATCTACCGCTTCGGCTAACAGCGCCCATCGCAGGAATGGGACAGTCCGCAGGTGATAGGCACTAATGCGCTAGCCCGGCAACTACCCAGTCCGCGGCCTAGGCCTTCTTCTCATAACCCACTCCTTTTAAGGAGAAGTGGATTTCCTTTCCTACACCCGAGTCTTTGGTAATCTGCTGGGTACCTACTATCGAGTTCTTATACCTACCGTATAAACCGCTACTGTTGATTTCGCCCACTTTAACAGCGCCCTTATCATCTGTAGTAAAGGGCGCTAAAAAACTGCCGGTCGTTGGAGCAATCTGTGAACTTTTGTTTATCTTTGCGCCATAGTGTTCGACAAACCCAGTGTCTCTACCGGCCAGCGCAACCTTTCTGTCGACATAAAGATCTTTGACGTGGTGTTTGGGACCCGGATTATTCGGATCCGTGACATCCTGGATATAAGCGCTCAACTTCTGGGGATCTTCAGGGTCTCGCACTATCGTCAGATTATACTTATGCCCAAACTTGAAATCGACCAATGTGCTATTGCTGGCACCCTTTTCCCCATCAAACTCAGCGCGACCCTGTGGCGCTTTGAAATGCGGACCGTGTCCAGAAAACACCACCAACGCTTTGCCGTCCCCACGTGGCTGCAGCCCTATATAGCCACGGCCGAGAGGCTTACCACTGTCGTCATTGAGTCCAAACATCATCGCGTAATAAATACCCGCATCCTTGCCTGTTTTTCTTTGAAGGCCTTCATCAATACTCATTGGAAACGTAATGTTGTTTAACCCAGGGGATGGTGCGGGAAGTGAGTAACTCACACCATACAGCCCATTCGGTGCTGTGGCTTCTTTCTTGATTTCGAGTTTTGGATCGCTCACCTTATCAAGCGCTGAGTTATGGCTTGTGATCGATGATGGTACAGCGCCTGGGCTGGTTTCTTTTTTCAGACGCACTAGTGCATCACTCAATAGGCTAGCCCTCCCTGACGACGGAAGACTATTTTCATCTTCTTGGAAGTGATCAACACGTGGCTCGTCCTTCCTATTAATGGACGGTTGCACGGGAGGATGAATATCAGGCTCAGGCATTCTTGATGGGGGACGGAGTGTATAATCAATGCGCATAACAGCTGCAGCCTCTTTCCAGTGAGTTCAATCATCACTCAACAGTAGTGACTCACTTACAAGCAGACTGTCAGACAGGTCACTCATGCGCTCGGAATTTACTTAAACCTGATTTGATCATTACCTGACAACGAAAACCGACCTTTCTGAACTGCGTCACCAGAGTACGCCTCATATGAAGCGCTACCCCACCACGTGAGCAGCCCTTGCGCGCCTACCGAACGCCAGCCAAAAAAAATCCCCGAACCAGTCGGGGATTTTTTACTTGCGATCAATCAGCCCAAGGGCAGATCAATCTTCGCGGTAGCGACGCAGCTTCAGCTGCTTACCGGCAACGCGAGTGTCTTTCAGCTTGGCCAGCAGTTTTTCCAGACCGTCTTCTGGCAGCTCCACCAGGGAGAAGCTGTCACGGACTTGGATACGACCAATGGCCTCGCGTGCCAGGCCACCCTCATTGAGGATAGCGCCCAGCAGGTTCTTGGCAGCGATACCATCACGCGCGCCCAGCGCGGTACGGCAACGAGCACGGCCTTCAGCCAATGGCACCGGAGCGCGACGCTCACGATCACCACGATCTGGACGGTCGCCAGTACGCTCTGGACGATCACCGCGTGGCGCGCTGTTCGGAACCAGTGGACGTTCTTTCTCGATGGCTGCAAGCGTCAATGCTTGACCGTTGGTGGCTTTACGCAGCAAGGCTGCAGCCAGGGCGCGCGGGGTGCAACCGATATCGGCGGTCAGGCGGTCCAGCAGGTCGCCGTGGGTCGATTCAGCGTCAGCCACCAGCGGCGACAGGCTGTTGGTCAGTTTCTTGATGCGCGCATCGAGAACGGCCTGGGCATCCGGCAGGCGGACTTCGGCAACTTTCTGACCGGTTACACGCTCGATCACTTGCAGCATGCGGCGCTCACGTGGAGTCACCAGCAGCAGTGCACGACCTTCGCGACCCGCACGGCCGGTACGGCCGATACGGTGAACGTAGGACTCTGGATCGTAAGGCATGTCAACGTTGAACACGTGGGTGATACGTGGAACGTCAAGGCCACGGGCAGCAACGTCGGTCGCCACAACGATGTCCAGACGGCCATCCTTGAGGGAGTCGATCACGCGCTCACGTTGGTTCTGGGCAATGTCACCGTTCAGCGCAGCGGCTTTGTAGCCTTTGGCTTCCAGGGCGCTGGCCAGGTCCAGGGTCGCTTGCTTGGTGCGCACGAACATGATCAGGGCGTCGAAGTCTTCGACTTCCAGCAGGCTCAATACAGCCGAGGTCTTCTGGTCAGCGTGAACCAACAGGTGAGCCTGTTCGATCGCGGTAACGGTCTGAGTCTTGGTCTGGATCTTCACGTGCTCAGGATCGCGCAGGTGACGCTCGGCGATGGCACGGATCGACTGTGGCAGGGTAGCCGAGAACAGTACGGTTTGACGGGTTGGTGGCAGTGCCTTGAAGATGACCTCCAGGTCATCCATGAAGCCCAGCTTCAGCATTTCGTCAGCTTCGTCCAGAACCAGGTGGTTCACGGTCGACAGGACTTTCTCGTCACGACGCAGGTGGTCGCACAGACGGCCCGGGGTGGCAACAACGATCTGTGCGCCATTACGGATTGCTTTGAGTTGTGGGCCCATAGGCGCGCCGCCGTAAACGGCCACAACGGTTACGCCTGGCATTTGCTTGGCGTAGGTTTCAAAAGCGGTTGCTACTTGCAGCGCCAACTCACGGGTTGGCGCCAGGATCAGGGCTTGCGGTTCGCGCTTGGCAGGATCGATGCAGTGCAGGATTGGCAAAGCGAACGCGGCAGTTTTGCCGGTACCGGTTTGCGCCTGGCCAATCATGTCCTTACCGGCCATGATGATCGGGATCGATTGCTGCTGAATCGCCGAAGGCTCTTCGTAGCCAGTCGCTGCGACGGCTGCAAGAATATTCGGGTTCAGATTAAAAGCGGCGAAGCCGCCGGTTTCCTGGGTCATGGGTCTGCCTCTAAGTGCATCCGCAAAGACCCATGCTCCAAAGCTGCGCATGCCGTGTTGAGACTCAAGAGTCGCCCTGGCTGCTTTGTCGGCGGGGATTTGCGAAAACGAATGAATGAAAAAGATTCGTCAAGGGAGAGTCCGCTGTGCGGACGTGCAGCCGAAGCTGACTTCGGGGAATTGCGCTACCTAAACGCGGCCCGGTTAAAGGCCGGCGCGCACTATACCGGAAATAGCTGAAAAAGGGAGCTTTTTTTATCGGAAAGTACCGATAAACCGCGCTGTGTCACAGTCTTTGCAGATAACACCGGTAAGGTCTATTTTTCAAAGGCCCGGCCCTGCTGGTCATAACGCTTAAACGGTTCACCTGACCTCTCAGACCTTTGGTCCGAAACCTTTTCCCGCGCCCGAGGGCACACCCGATGAATCAAGCCAGTAGCAGCCGCGTCAGCCGTGAACTCCAGGGTCATGTCTTGCTTTTGGGTCTGGACCGGGTCGCCAAACGCAACGCGTTCGACCTGGACCTGCTCAATGAGCTGAGCCTGGCGTATGGCGAATTTGATCGAAATACCGACGCGCGGGTCGCGGTGGTGTTTGCCCATGGCGACCACTTCACCGCCGGGCTCGACCTGGCCAATGTCAGCGGTGTGATGGCCGGTGGCTGGCAGCCGCCGTTGGGAGGTTGCGATCCCTGGGGCGTATTTGCCGGCCCACGCGTGAGCAAACCGGTGATCGTCGCGGCCCAGGGTTACTGCCTGACCATCGGGATAGAGCTGATGCTGGCCGCGGACATCAACCTCTGCGCCAGCAACACGCGTTTTGCGCAGATGGAAGTACAGCGTGGGATCTTTCCGTTTGGCGGCGCGACGCTGCGCTTTCATCAGATTGCCGGCTGGGGCAACGCGATGCGCTGGCTGCTGACCGGCGATGAATTCGACGCCCATGACGCCCTGCGCCTGGGCCTGGTGCAGGAAGTAATGGCCAGCGAAGACCTGCTGCCCCGTGCCGTCGAACTGGCCAACCGCATCGCCCGCCAGGCGCCGCTGGGCGTTCAAGCCACGTTGATGTCGGCGCGGTTGGCGCGGATGGAAGGCGAAACCGTGGCGGCAGCGGCGTTGCCGCCGATGGTGGATAAACTGCTCAACAGCGAAGATGCCAAGGAAGGCGTGCGGGCGATGATCGAGAAGCGGCCCGGCGTATTCAAAGGTATTTGAGTTGGCAGTACCAACGCCATCGTCGTGACAGGCGACTAAGTCGCCGGCCGAATCGCCTTGATCAGCGGTTGCAACGAATACCCAAGGCGCGGTGCCAAGGCTTCAGCGCGAGCGGACAGCGACTCCAGGTCCAGCGCCTGATCCAGCTCCGACGGCACCAGCAAAATCACATTGCCCTCCTTCACCGGCAGTTCCCAATAATGCCGGTGATACAAGCCACGTAACAACGCGGCGCCCAGAGGCTTGCCATCATCGGTGGCCCACTGGTTGATCACCAGCCAGCCCCCGGGGTTGAGCTTTTTCTGGCAGCTTTCCAGGAAGGTCCAGGCCAGGTGCCCGACGCCGGGACCGACGTCGGTGTAGAGGTCAACGAAGATCAGGTCGGCCGATTCGGCACTGTCGAGCAATTGCAGGGCATCGCCAATGCGGATGTACAAACGCGGGTCGTCGTCCAGCCCCAGGTACTCGATAGCCAGGCGCGGCACGTCGGGGCGCAACTCGATGGCTTCCACGTCTTCCAACGGCAGGAACTTCAGGCACGCCTGGGTCAACGTGCCCGCCCCCAAGCCGAGGAACAGCGCGCTTTCCGGCTGTTCATGGCACAACGCGCCGATCAGCATGGCACGGGTGTAGTCGTACTCCAGCCAGCTCGGGTCAGCAGTGAACACACAGCTTTGCTCGATGGCATCGCCGAACTCGAGAAAACGGTAATCGGCCACTTCGAGCACACGGATCATGCCGAAGTCATCATGGACTTCAGCCAGCAGGCGCTCGACACGCTCCTCGGTCATCACTACTCCTAAAGGGTTTACCGCACGGCAAAAGCGCGATTGTCGGCCAACCGGCGGCAACAGGTCACGCACTAATTGCTGATAACATTGGCGCCCCACCGTCAATCAGCCAATCGAGTTCATGATGAGCCAACCCTGGAGCCCCGACAGCTGGCGCGCCCTGCCGATCCAGCAACAACCCCAGTACCCGGACGCTGCGCACTTGTTGCAAGTGGAGCAGAACCTGGCCAGCTATCCGCCACTGGTGTTTGCCGGGGAAGCCCGCGAGTTGCGTCGTCAGTTTGCCGAAGTGACCCAGGGCCGTGCGTTCCTGCTGCAAGGCGGCGATTGCGCCGAGAGCTTTGCCGAGTTCTCTGCGGCGAAGATCCGCGACACCTTCAAGGTGCTGCTGCAGATGGCGATCGTGATGACCTTTGCCGCCGGCTGCCCGGTGGTGAAAGTCGGGCGCATGGCGGGCCAGTTCGCCAAGCCGCGCTCGGCCAACGATGAAACCATCGACGGCATCACCCTGCCCGCCTACCGTGGCGACATCGTCAACGGTATTGGTTTCGACGAAAAAAGCCGTGTGCCGGACCCGGACCGCCTGTTGCAGTCCTACCACCAGTCCACCGCCACCCTCAACCTGCTGCGCGCCTTTGCCCAAGGCGGTTTTGCCGACCTGCACCAGGTGCACAAATGGAACCTGGATTTCATCGCCAACTCCGCGCTGGCCGAGAAGTACAGCCAACTGGCCGACCGTATCGACGAAACCCTGGCGTTCATGCGCGCCTGCGGCATGGACAGCTCGCCGCAACTGCGCGAAACCAGCTTCTTCACCGCTCACGAAGCGCTGCTGCTCAACTACGAGCAAGCCTTTGTGCGCCGCGACAGCCTGACCAACGATTACTACGATTGCTCGGCGCACATGCTCTGGATCGGCGACCGCACCCGCCAACTGGACGGTGCCCACGTCGAGTTCCTGCGCGGGGTGAACAACCCGATCGGGGTCAAGGTCGGCCCGAGCATGAACCCGGATGACCTGATCCGCCTGATCGACATCCTCAACCCGGACAACGACCCTGGCCGCCTCAACCTCATTGCACGCATGGGTGCGGGCAAGGTCGGTGATCATTTGCCAGGCTTGATCCGTGCCGTGCAGCGCGAAGGCAAGCAGGTGCTATGGAGTTCCGACCCGATGCACGGCAACACCATCAAGGCCAGCAGCGGCTACAAGACTCGCGACTTTGCGCAGATCCTGGGTGAAGTGAAGGATTTCTTCCAGGTGCATCAGGCCGAGGGCACATATGCCGGCGGGATCCATATCGAGATGACCGGGCAGAACGTCACCGAATGCATCGGCGGCGCGCGACCGATCACCGAAGATGGCTTGTCGGATCGGTATCACACCCACTGCGATCCTCGGATGAATGCCGATCAGTCGCTGGAGTTGGCGTTTCTGATTGCCGAGACACTAAAGCAAGTCAAGCGCTGACCTTTGAGCGAACGGGCCTCTTGTGGTGAGCGGGCTTGCCCCGCGCTGGGCTGCGCAGCGGCCCCAAACCAGTCACTGTGTTCTATCTGAAGAAATTCAGTGGTCTTACTGGGGCTGCTTCGCAGCCCAGCGCGGGGCAAGCCCGCTCACCACAAAAAGCCCGCTCACAACAACATTGCCACCCGCAACCTGTCGGCACTTGGCCGCTGGCAATTGAGCTGGACCTGTTCCAGTCCAAGCCAGTCGGCCATTTGCAACAGGTTCGACGCCAGCGCCGCCATCCCCTCATCATCCAATCCCGGTTCCTCCTCATGCACGGCGTGCACCGCGAGGCGCCCATTGGCGCGTTCGGCGCGCAGGTCCACACGCGCAGCAATCCGCTCGTTGTGCAGAAACGGCAGCACGTAGTAGCCGTACACCCGCTTGTCTTGCGGGGTGTAGATCTCGAGGCGGTAGCGGAAATCGAACAGTCGCTCAGTACGGCTGCGCTCCCAGACCAACGAATCGAACGGCGACAGCAACGCACTGGCCGGCACTTTGCGCGGCACTTTCGGATCGGGCAGGCAGTAAGCCAGCTGTTTCCAGCCTTGCACTTGGCAAACCCGCAGTTGACCGTCCTCCACCAGTTCGGCAAGACGAATGCGGCTGTCGGCCGGATCGAGGCGGAAGTAGTCGCGCAGGTCTTTTTCAGTCCCCACGCCCAACGCGGTGGCGCTGTGCAGCAACAAACCACGCTGGGCTTGGGCTTCAGTCACAGCGGTTTGAAAGATATCGCTGGGGATGACCCGCTCCGGCAAGTCGTAGAGCCGTTCAAAACCGCGTCGGCCGGCGACCGTCACCAAGCCGGCGGCAAACAGCCATTCCAGTGCATGTTTTTCATCGCTCCAATCCCACCACGGACCGGCGCGCTCCTCACGGGTCGACAAACTGCCAGCCCCCAATGCGCCTTGCTGCTCGACCGCCTGCAACACCCGCTGAATGGTGGCTTGCTGCTCACGGCCAAAACGCGCCATTTGCGAATAGATGCCCCGCCCCTGCTGCGCCCGCTGCATACGCCAGCGCATCAACGGGTACAACGCCATCGGCAGCAAAGAGGCTTCATGCCCCCAATACTCAAACAGGGAACGCCGTCGCCCCTGGCTCCAGGCAGCCTGCTCAAGGATCGACGGGGAGTAGTTGCCCAAGCGGGAAAACAGCGGCAGGTAATGGGAACGTACCACGGCATTGACCGAATCGATCTGCAACACCCCTAGGCGTTCGATCATGCGGTTGAGGTGCACAGCCTTGATCAGTGCCGGCGCCTGGCGCCCGGAAAATCCCTGGGCCGCCAGCGCCATGCGTCGAGCTTGCTTGAGTGAAAAAGACAGATCGGCGGGCATGGGGCTCTCCGTGTGGGCTCGCCGACTACCCTACTGCATCCGCGATCATTTTCGCAGCGGATCCTGCCAGAAATGCAGGTGGCGCTCGTGCTCGACATCGCCGCGGCTGAGGCCGATATCCTTGAGCGCATCATCACTCAAGGTCGCCAGCATCTGGCGCTCCTCATGCAGCGCCTGCCACCGGACAATCTTGTGAACCAGCCCGGCAAACGGACGTTTCGCCATCAACACAAAACCTCTTTGACCTTTCATCTTCTCGCCCTCCAGTGGGGATGGCGCAAGTGTGTGCCTGGGCTTAAGATCAATCCAACGAATGTTTCTTATGCAATACATCTCAGAGATTGATCAATTGTCCAGCTTCCCGAGCATCGACACTGAAGTCCTGCGCACCTTCGTCGCCATCGCCGACCAAGGCGGTTTCACCCGCGCTGGCGAACTCGTAAACCGCACCCAGTCGGCGGTGAGCATGCAGATGAAGCGCCTGGAGGAAGACGTATTGCAGCGCAAGCTGTTCGAGCGCGATGGCCGGCAGGTTCGGCTGACACCCGAAGGCCAGGTGTTGTTGGGGTATGCGCGGCGCATCTTGAAACTGCACAGCGAGGTGTTCAATACCCTGCGTGAGCCGCACATGGTGGGATTGGTGCGCATCGGTACACCAGACGACTACGTGATGCGGTTCCTGCCGGGCATCCTCAAGCAGTTTTCCAAGGCGTACCCGCTGATCCAGATCGAGATGCACTGCGAGGCGTCCACGGTTTTGATGCAGCGCCGGGATTTGGCACTGACCGTTGTCAGTCGCGAGCCTGGCAATGAGATCGGTGAACTGTTGCGCACCGAGCGCATGGTGTGGGCGGCAGCGCCGTGCTTCTGCAGCGATGAGCACGACTCGCTGCCCCTGGCGATGTCCGGCGCCGACTGCCTGTACACCCAGTGGGCCCGCTCGGCACTGGACGCGGCCGGGCGCGATTACCGCCTGGCCTACCACAGCTCCAACGTGTCGGCGATCCAGGCCGTGGTCAATGCGGGCCTGGCGGTGATGGTCAGCATGGAGAGCCTGGTGACCGATGACCTGCGCATACTCGGCCGCGACGAGGGTTTCCCGCCATTGCCGTCAATGAATCTGCATTTGCTGCGTAACACGCGGATGAATTCGCCCATCACCGATTGCCTGGCGGACTACATCATCGAAGGTTTCAGACTTTAAAGGTCAGCATCACCGCGCACACCACCAAGAAGCCGCAGAACAGCCCGCGCAGTACGCGCTCTGGCAGGGCATGGGCGACTTTCACGCCCCAACTGATACTGAGCAGACCACCGACGGCCAAGGGCACGCCGATCATCCAATCCACTTCCTGGTGCCAAGCGTAGGTCACCAGTGTCACGCCGGTACTCGGCAATGCCAGGGCCAGGGACAGGCCTTGGGCAACCACTTGGGTGGTGCCGAACACACTGGTCAGCACGGGCGTGGCAACCACTGCGCCGCCCACACCGAACAGACCGCCCATGGAGCCGGACGCCGCCCCCAGCACCCCGAGCCATGGCCAGGAGTAACGCATCTGCGCCGTTGGTGGCGCATTGCGGGTGAACATGCGCACCAGGTTGTAGGCCGAAAGCGTCATCAGGAAGACAATAAAACCAATGCGCATCTCGCCAGCGTCCAGGCCTACCGCCCAGATCGACCCGAGCCAGGCGAAACTGAATCCCATGACGCCCAACGGCAGCGCATGGCGCAATTCGATACGGTTGCGTTGGTGGTAGCGCCACAGCGCCAGCATTACGTTAGGCACCACCATCACCAGCGCCGTGCCCTGGGCCAACTGCTGATCCAGGCCGAACAACACGCCCAGCACCGGGATCGCGATCAGCCCGCCGCCAATGCCAAACAGGCCGCCCACCGTGCCGAGGGCGGCGCCCAATACCAGGTACATCGCTAAATCCAACACCGCTTGTCACTCCACAATCCCAGGAATTGCATGCTACGCAGTCGACGCTGGCACGGAAACGCACAGCAACGCACAATGGTTGTGCCAATCTCGCATAAGCGATCTTTCGATGAACCCGAATACCCTGACTGATCAACTGAGCCTGTTTCTCGACGTGCTGGAAACCGGCAGTTTTTCCGCTGCCGCACGCCGTCATCCGTTGACGCCCTCTGCCGTGGCGCGGCGTATCGACAGCCTGGAAAGCTCGGTGGGCAGCCGCTTGTTCCAGCGCAGCACCCACGCGGTGGTGGCGACCCCGGCGGGTTTGGCCTTTGCCGAGCGGGCGCGGCGGATCGTCAGCGAATTGCAGTTGGCGCGAGCCGAGGCGGTGTCTTTGAGCCATGCCCCGGAGGGCCTGATTCGGGTGGATGCGCCGGCAGCATTTGGTCGACGGCACCTGGCGCCAGTGATTGCCGACTTCCTGAATGTGTACCCCGGGCTGGACGTGCACCTGCATCTGATCGACAGCTTTGTGGACATGCAAGGCGCACACCTGGGCAAGGTTGATCTGGTGCTGCGTGCCGGGCATCTCGTCGACACGCGGCTGATCGCCACGCCCCTGGCGAGCATCGTGCGTATCGCCTGTGCCAGCCCGGCCTACCTGAAAAGCCGTGGCACGCCAAACCACCCTCGGGAGCTGAGCGAGCACGACGGGCTGGACTGGGATGGCCTGGCGCCCACGTTCGCCTGGCGCTTCGAGCTGGATGGACGCCGCGCGACCTATCGTCCACGTCGCATCCGCATGAGTGCCAACAACGCCGAAGCCTTGCTGTCCGGCGCCCTGGCCGGACTGGGCATTGCCCACCTGCCCACGTGGCTGGCCAGTGAATACCTGGTGCGCGGCGAATTGCTACCACTGTTTTGCGAAAATGGCCTGCCTAGCCCGGAAACCACCGGGATCTATGCGCTGCGCCTGGAACAGCAACCCAACGCACGCAGCCGCTTGTTGCTGGAATACCTCAAAACCCGTTTCAGCCCCGTGCCGCCCTGGGACCTGGCCTTGCAAAGTGGCTTGGTCTGACCGCTCGGACAGAATTATCTGGCGCATTAAAGATTTGCCCGCTAGATTCCAGCACAGATACGTTTTCCGGAGGCACCGCCATGAGCAAAAATCCCGACCCGTGCGAATCCCTGATGCTGGACAACCAGCTGTGCTTCGCCCTGCACTCCACCTCGCTGCTGATGACCAAGGTCTACAAGCCACTGCTGCAAGCACTCGGCCTGACCTACCCGCAGTACCTGGCCATGATGGTGCTGTGGGAAGAGGATGGTTTGACTGTCGGCGAAATCAGCAGTCGCCTGCTGACCGATCCGGGTTCGCTCACGCCGCTACTCAAGCGCCTGGAAGCTGAAGGCCTGCTCAGTCGCACCCGCAGCCGCGAAGATGAACGCGTGGTGGTCGTGGAATTGACTGACGCCGGCCGCGCCCTGCAGGACAAGGCCATGGGCATACCCCAGTGCATCCTCGGCGCCAGCGGCCTGGAGCTGGAGCAATTGCGCAAGTTGCAGGGCGACCTGATTGCCTTGCGCGCCAACCTGCAAGGCAACATTTAACCTCTCCCATCAAGGGCGTCGCGTCCGCAGCGCCCGCAGAAAATGACCGTTCGTCCCCGCCTCAGAATATTTCTATAAATTTATCTTGCGCGCAAAACATTAGCGCTATACATTCGCCTCACCAACTACTTAGCGCGCAAACATTTAGCGCTAATAACCAAAAAGGAAAACACCATGCAAACGCTCTATACCGCAGTAGCTACCGCCACCGGCGGCCGTGATGGTCGTGCTGTTTCCAGCGACAACATCCTCGACGTCAAGCTCTCCACCCCCAAAGAACTGGGCGGTGCCGGTGGCCAGGCCACCAACCCTGAACAACTGTTCGCTGCCGGCTACTCGGCTTGCTTCATCGGCGCTCTGAAATTCGTCGCCAGCCAGACCAAACGCAAAATCCCGGATGACGCCTCGATCACTGCCCACGTCGGCATCGGCCAGATCCCCGGTGGTTTCGGCCTGGATATTGACCTGCACATCAGCCTGCCCGGCCTGGCTCAAGACGACGCGCAAAGCCTGGTCGACGCCGCTCACCAAGTCTGCCCGTACTCCAACGCCACCCGTGGCAACGTCGATGTACGCCTGCACGTGACTGTCTAAATGACCTCGGCCGCCCCTGGAGAACGCAATGAACACAATTGGTAAAGCACTCACCGGCACCCTGCTCGCCCTGTCCGTCACCCACGCCTTTGCGGCGCCAGGTGAAGTTGAACACAACACCCAAGCCTTTCTGGATGTGTTGAACGCCGGCACCGGCAAACCGATGGAACAACTGACGCCCAAGGACGCCCGTGCTGTTCTGACCGGCGCCCAGGCGGGTGTGAAGCTGACCTTGCCAGCCGCAGAGGTGAGCCAGAAGACCATCCAGGTCGATGGCAAGCCGCTGGACCTGACCATCGTGCGTCCGGCCGGGGTCAAGGGCACCTTACCTGTGTTCATGTTCTTCCACGGCGGCGGCTGGGTGCTGGGGGATTACCCGACGCATGAACGCCTGGTGCGGGACCTGGTCGTGGGTTCGGGGGCGGTGGCGGTGTTCGTCAATTACACGCCTTCGCCGGAAGCGCATTATCCGGTGGCGATCAACCAGGCCTACGGCGCCACAAAATGGGTGGCCGAGCATGGCCAAGAGATTAACGTCGATGGCAAGCGCCTGGCGGTCGCGGGCAACAGTGTCGGCGGCAATATGGCAGCGGTGGTCAGCCTGATGGCCAAGGACAAGGGCACCCCGGCCATCAAGTTCCAAGTGCTGTTATGGCCAGTGACCGACGCCAACTTCGACACCGGTTCCTACAACCAATATGCCGAAGGTCACTTCCTCACCCGCAACATGATGAAGTGGTTCTGGGACAACTACACCACCGACGCCAAGCAACGCGCCGAGATCTACGCCTCGCCGCTGCGGGCCAGCATTGATCAGTTGAAGGGCCTGCCGCCCGCCCTGATCCAGACCGCCGGCGCCGACGTGCTGCGTGATGAGGGCGAAGCCTACGCCCGCAAGCTGGACGCCGCCGGTGTGCCGGTGACCGCCGTGCGCTACAACGGCATGATCCACGACTACGGTTTGCTCAACGTGGTCAGCCAAGTCCCAGCGGTGCGTTCGGCACTGCTCCAGGCCTCGGATGAATTGAAGCAACACCTGAAGTAAAACGTAACGCCCACGAAAAAGCCCGACTCAAGGTCGGGCTTTTTTTCGTATCGGCAGGGCCAGAATTACTTCTTGGCGCGACCTTTGTACGAACCGCCTTCGCGGGTGTCGATCTCGATCAGGTCGTCGATTTCGATGAAGTCAGCGACTTGCAGCTCGGTGCCGTTAGCCAGCTTGGCAGGCTTCATGACTTTGCCCGAAGTGTCGCCGCGAGCGGAACCTTCGGTGTAGGCCACTTTACGCACGATGGTGGTCGGCAGCTCTACGGAAACCAGGCGCTCTTCGAAGAAAATAGCTTCGCAGACGTCTTCCATGCCTTCTTCGATGAACGGCAGAACGGCTTCGATGTCTTCAGCGTTCAGCTCGTACATGGTGTAGTCGGTGGTGTCCATGAACGTGTAGGTGTCGCCGCTGATGAAGGACAGGGTCGCTTCTTTGCGGTCGAGGATCACGTCATCCAGCTTGTCATCGGCGCTGTAGACGATCTCGGTCTTGTAACCGGTCAGCAGGTTCTTCAGCTTGGTCTTCATGATTGCGCTGTTACGACCAGACTTGGTGAACTCAGCTTTCTGAACCAGCCAAGGGTCGTTTTCGAGACGGATCACTGTACCGGGTTTCAGTTCTTTACCAGTTTTCATTGCATATATCCGAAATTTGGATGGGATTTACAAAATTCAAGGTGGCGTATCATATCCAACTTTCATAAAACTGCACCAGCGCCGTCGCAAGATCGGCCTGCAAACCCTGTTCCAGACACCATGCTTCGGCGTGCAGATTCACTTCCGGCCAGTGTTCCAGCAGCATTTTCCACGGTTGGGCCATGTCGCCCTCCGTGTTCCAGGCCTGCCAGAGACCGATCAAAGCAGCGCTTGCCGCTGGAGACAAGTCGGCGGTGTACAGCTCCAGGAAGGCATCGAGTTTGTCGAGATGGATGTCTTCGTCCTGTCGGTAAATGTGCCAGAGCAGCGGACGCCCTGCCCATTGGGCACGCACGAACGAGTCTTCGCCGCGCACGGCATTGAAGTCGCAGCACCACAGCAAGCGGTCGTATTGTTCCTGGCGCACGAAAGCGATGACCTGCACCGTCAGCGATCCGCGTTGCTGGATATCCCCTGCGACCAGCCGGTCCACACCGAGCCAGCGCTGCACGTCGCCCAGGATACGTCCCTCGGGGACCAACAGATGAGTGGCACACCCGTCCGTCGATAACACGTCCAGCCAACTGGCGAGCCCCACGTTTTCGTAGGCGAAAAGTGAGATCAGCCGCGCATCCAGTGCGGGAACTATGCCCAAGGCTTGCAGGAAGTCTCGCTGCGCGCCGGCATCCTGCTGAAACGCCCTACGCCGCTCCAGCAATCCCGCCTCACGCAACAGGCCGCCGGTGCCAGGTCGGAACCCAGGAAAGAAGAAGTACTTCTGCACGCCCTTGAATTTCACCGACGGCAGCCGATGGCAGCCCACCACCCAGTCTTGGGCACTCAGGTAATCCAGGTTCATCCACAACGGCACACGTTCGCGCTCGGCCATGGCTTCCATATAGTCGGGCGGCAACTGACAGGCGAACGCGGCAATCACTACGTCGGCTGCCGGCACCTTCACCCACTTGGCGGGCCAGTGGCGCACTTCGACGCCTTCCTGCCATTGCAGGTCTTGCTGCACATCGATTTGCGGGCACATGCGCTCGAATGCCCGCAGGTCATCGACCCACAAGCACACATCGCAGGCGTGCTCCGCCACCAACTGCCGAGCCAGGCGCCAGGTCACGCCGATATCGCCGTAGTTGTCGACGACGCTACAAAAAATATCCCAGCGGGCTTTCATTCCGGGCTCCAATGCTCAAAGGCTCGATTGTCCGCATAAATGCGCGGATGCAGAAGGCTTGATCGCGATTATTCTGCACGGTGGCTGTGCGACAATCGCCGCCACGCCGTTTATGCCCGCCAGGAGGCCATCATGTCCGATCGTCCGTTATCGCTGTTCAAGCTAAGCGCTGCAATCGCGTTTGGCGTGTGGCTGGGGTTTATCGCCCTCGCGCTGACGGCTTGGCTGGCCTCGCGCTACCTGTTCCCGCAAAGCCTGGCGCCGGTGGCCCAAGCCGTGCAGCAATTGGGCAAGCCAGCGGTGGTGGCACCTGAACCGCCAAACCGCATGTTCGAGCAGTACCAGCAGAACTTGCAGAAGCAGGAACAGCAGCAAACCCTGGACCAGGCCCGCAACAATGCGCGCAACCTGTCCAACCCCAAATGCCAGTTCTGGCTGCAACAGGACCAGAACGCCCCCAACGAAAAGACCCGGGCCAATGTCCTGCAATTCTGCGATTGATGACCAATGAATAAACATGCCGTACACCAGCTTGTATTAGAGAAGCTCGCCCTTGATCTCGATATTGCCCAACGCGCAGCGCAGACCGCTTACGAAACCGCGACCCACGAAGAAAACATTGCGGAGAACAAATACGACACCCTGGGGTTGGAGGCTTCCTACCTGGCGGCGGGGCAAGCCAAACGCGTGGAGGAGATCAAGCAGGCGTTGGCGTTATGCCAGAGCATGCAGCTGCGGGCCTTTGATGATCAACGCGGTATAGAAATTGGCGCGCTACTGGGGCTGGAAGACGAGAACGGTCGCCAGCAATGGCTGTTTTTGGCGCCAGATGCGGCAGGTTTGAAAGTGGATGTGGTCGGGCAACCGGTCACCGTCATCACCCCGCGCTCGCCGCTGGGCAAAAGCCTGCTGGGCAAGTTCGAAGGCGATGAGGTGGAGATTCTGGTGGCGGGCGCTCGGCAACACTTCACGGTTACCGACGCCAAATAACCTGTAGGAGCGCATTCATTCACTTAATGAACGGGTAGCTCAACGCCATCAAACAACGCTTCCAGTTCCTGCTTGTTGTGGCACTGGATCGCCTTGGCCATGACTTCACGGGTCAGGTGCGGCGCAAATTTCTCGATGAAATCGCACATGAAGCCACGCAGGAAGGTGCCACGACGGAAACCGATCTTGGTCACGCTGGACTCGAACAGTTCGCTGGCATCCAGCACCACCAGATCTTTGTCGAGCGCCGTGTCGACCGCCATTTTGGCGACGATACCCACGCCCAGACCCAGGCGCACGTAAGTCTTGATCACGTCGGCGTCGGCCGCAGTGAACACCACTTTAGGCGTAAGGCCGCGATGGCTGAAGGCTTCGTCGAGCTTGGAGCGGCCAGTGAAACCGAACACATAAGTCACGATCGGGTATTCAGCCAAGGCTTCCAGGGTCAACTTCGGCAGCTTGGCCAACGGATGACCTTGAGGCACGACCACGCAACGGTTCCAGCGATAGCACGGCATCATCACCAGATCACCGAACAGCTCCAAGGCCTCGGTGGCGATGGCGAAATCGACAGTGCCATCAGCGGCCATCTCGGCGATCTGCATCGGCGAGCCCTGGTGCATGTGCAGCGCCACATCCGGGTACTGCTTGATGAAATCGCGGATCACCGGCGGCAATGCATAACGCGCCTGGGTGTGGGTGGTAGCGATGGACAGGGTGCCTTTCTTCTCGTTGGAGAATTCCTGGGCGATCTGCTTGATGCTTTCGACTTTGCGCAGGATCTCGCCAGCGGTGGTGATAATGCGCTCACCGGCCGGGGTGACGCGGGTCAGGTGCTTGCCGCTGCGCGCGAACACTTCGACGCCCAGCTCGTCTTCGAGCAGGCGGATCTGCTTGCTGATACCGGGTTGCGAGGTGTACAGGCTTTGAGCGGTAGCGGAAACGTTGAGGTCGTGGTGCGCCACTTCCCAGATGTAGCGCAGTTGTTGAAGCTTCATATGTGTCCCTCAAAGCAGATAGACGCCACGGGTATCAGCGACGGTATATAACTATATTAAAGGTTCGATGGATAAATCTAGAACTTTTTATCGTTTTCACCCATCACACGTCATCACTGCGGCGACGTTGCAATGAAGGCACCAGGTAAACCGGCACCGTAGACAGCTGCAGCACCCGTGCAGCGGTGCGCCCCAACGGGGTAGCCGCTGCGGTTGCATGGCTATGACTGCCGACGATCAGCAGGTCCACGGAAAGTTTGCGCAGTTGGTCGAGAATCACCTCGCACGGATCCCCCTGGATCACCCGTACCGAGCGAATCAACTTCAGGTCTTGCTCGCCTTCCCCCAACTCCTCGCGAAAACTGTCCAGCACCCGTTGCTCGATCGTCGCCATCACCGTGGTCAGCCCCTGGCTCTGCCACTCATTCAGGGCCTTCTCATCAAGGTAGCTCTGTAGCACCGATTCGGCGAACAGCCCAATGGGCTCGACCACATGGATCACATACAGGTCCGCCTTGAACGTTCGGGCCAGCGCCAGCGCATGTTGCATCACATAAGGCGCGTACAGACCGAGGTCTGTGGCGTACAGCATCGAACGGATCATAGAACCCCCTGGAACTGCCAGGATGGCGGAGATGAAATCAGCTTAGCAGTGCCTTGCTGACTTCGACTGACTTAGCACTTCACCTCATTACTGATGCCATGGGGAACATGCCCGGTGGCGACGAACTCCATGGCCTTCTCGCAATGCCCGGCCTGGTCATCAAAAAACACATCGGCGGCGAAGGCTTCCAAAAATGCGGATTTTTCCAGGCCACCGAGGAACAACGATTCGTCCAGGCGGATATCCCACTCGCGCAAGGTGCGAATCACCCGCTCATGGGACGGCGCGGAACGGGCGGTGACCAGCGCGGTGCGGATCGGACAGGCTTCGTCCGCAAACTCGCGCTGCAACAGGTTGAGCGCTGCGAGGAAACCTTTGAAAGGGCCGCCATGCAAAGGCTGGCGCGCCGACTCCCGTTCATTGGCCTGGAATGCTTCCAGTCCGCCAGCCTGATAGACCCGTTCGGACTCATCGGAAAACAACACCGCGTCGCCGTCGAAGGCAATGCGCAGTTCTTCGCTGGAGGCGCGGTTCGGGCCGCCGGACAGAATCGTCGCCGCCGCAAACCCGGCATCGAGGGCACTGCGCACATCTTCAGCATGGGTCGAGAGAAACAGATGACAGCCAAACGCCGCCAGATAAGGATAAGGACTACGCCCGCCTACGAAAGCGGCGCGGGAAATGTCCAGGCCGTAATGCTGGATTGAATTGAACACGCGCAGGCCGGTGTCCGCGCTGTTGCGCGACACCAGCACTACTTCGACCCGGGCACGGCCGAGGCTGGCATTGAGGCTGAGCAGCTTCTTGACCAGCGGGAAGGCGTCACCGGGCTCGAGGATTTCCTCCTCGTGTTCGATCTGGTACTGGCGGTAAGTCTCGACCCCTTCGGCCAGGTAGACCTTGTGGCTTTCACTCAAATCGAAGAGTGCCCTCGATGAAATCGCCAGCACCAGTTTGTCGCCCAAACCCTTTGCCATAATGTGTCCCCCCCGACTCAGCGGTTATGCCGATCAATGAAACTCAAGGCCTGGTACAGCGCCTGCATCCGCGGCAGTTCGCAACCTGCAGCCTTGGCGGCAGCGAGTGGCCTTGCGTAGATCGCCTCCAGTTCAAGCGGGCGCTTGTGCACGTGGTCGTGATACATGCTCGGCAGGTAGTCGTCCATGGTTTCGGTCATGGTGAACATCTGCTCGGCGTAACTCTTGGGGATTTCATGGCCGCAGGCGTGAGCGCCCTGAACCACTTCAGCCATCAGCGCCTGGATCAGCTCGCGGCTGGATTCGTCAGCCATCATCGCCGTGGTGCCTGTCCCGAGCAACACGGAGAGGCCGTTGTAGGGCACGTTCCACACCAGTTTGTGCCAACGGGCCTGATGCACATTGGCCATGGCCTGGGACTCGATGCCGGCCGCGTGAAACAGCGCTGCCCCGGCTTCGACAATCGCCTTTTGCGCATCCTCATCATTGGCCGCCGTGCCGCTGTGATAACCCAGGTTGACCCGGCCTAACGCCTGGTGCTCGATCACGCCGGGGGCAGAGCGGTGCACGCCGATGTAGCACAGGCCGCCAAGCAGGTGCAGCGACGCTGGCAGGTGTTCACGCAGACTGTCTTCGACATCGAGGCCGTTTTGCAGCAGCACCACCTTGGCGTCCGGCGCCGCCACTTGGGCGATGGTGGGGGCGAGGTCGACATTGCCGGTGGACTTGGTGCCCACCAGCAACCAGTCGCACGACGGCATATCGGCGGCGCGGGCATATGCCTGCACCGGGTGCAGGTGCAAAGGGCCATGCACCGTGCTATTCAGTTGCAGGCCGTGCTCGCTGACCGCCGCGTATTCACTGCGCAACAGGAAGTGCACATCGAAACCGGCACGCGCCAGCATCAATCCATAAAAACCACCGATGGCGCCGGTGCCGATGATGCCAATGCGGGGGGCTTGTGCGGTCATGGCAGATCCTCTGGAGTGCGGGTAAGCGCTTGATGGATGGAGTCGTTTAGATCGGTAGGTGTAAGACGCGTCTGTAATTGCCCAAGGAATTGACCCTCGCACACCACGAACAGCGCCGGCAAATGAAAGATCTGGTAGCGTTCGACCGCCCCACCGTTATGCCCGGCGTCCACCCAACACACCCGGTCCACTGGCAACGGCCACCCCGGCAACTGCTGGCGCGCCCACCGGCAACTGGAACACCCATGGCTTGTAAACACAACCAGCGAAATACCTGGCAATCCCAGCAATTGCTGGTCAATATCCAGGTCGGTCAATTCCAGTTCCTTCACTATACTGCTGCCACCGCCGTCAATTGGACGGTGCTCGGAGTCCGTGTACATGGGTCGTTTTTTACCTCACCCTGATGATGTCGCTGTCGAGTTAATCCAACGTCCCTCTCCTGCCATCCCCCGCCAACGCCTGCACACGGCCGGTTTGGGCGGCATCGCTTGCCATTGGCCACGTGCCTGGCGCGAAGGCACGGCGGTTGATCTGCATATTCCCTCCCTCGGCGCCAGCGCGCGTTATCCGGGCTACGTGGCATGGTGCCGCAAGGTGGAGAACGGCTACCGTGTGGGTGTCTCGTTTACCGATGAACATGCGCTGTTTGGTGCACGCATGGGTGAACAAGCATGCCGGATAGAGCGCTACTGCCGCCAGCACGAAGACGCCAAACCCACTCCCCAGCAACTCGAAGCCTTGGCCCGCGAGTGGGTATCGCGCCATGCCAGCGAGTTCTCCCATGAGGCCTTTGTGGCGCCAGCGCTGGATTAAAGCGGGCTTTGCCCATTGTCGCGGGCCCGTGTTACGCGCTAAGGTTCCTCCCCCCTGCATTCAAATCATGCTGTGCTCCGCCGCACGGGGATGGCTGGCGGCCGGCACCCGTGACCCTGACGAGTAACACGATGGCTGATTTACCGATCAATGACCTAAACGTCGAATCCAACGAGACTCTGATCACGCCCGATCAGCTCAAGCGCGAGATCCCTCTGAGCGACGCTGCCCTGCAGACCGTCACCAAGGGCCGCGAAGTCATCCGTGACATTCTCGACGGCACCGACCACCGCCTGTTTGTCGTCATCGGGCCTTGCTCGATCCACGACCTCAAGGCTGCCCACGAGTACGCCGAGCGCCTCAAAGTGCTGGCGGCGGAAGTGTCCGACACCCTCTACCTGGTGATGCGCGTCTATTTTGAAAAACCACGCACCACCGTCGGCTGGAAAGGCTTGATCAACGACCCGTACCTGGACGACTCGTTCAAGATCCAGGACGGCTTGCACATCGGTCGTCAGTTGCTGCTGGACCTGGCCGAGATGGGCCTGCCCACAGCCACCGAAGCCCTGGACCCGATCTCCCCGCAGTACCTGCAGGACCTGATCAGTTGGTCGGCCATCGGCGCACGCACCACTGAATCCCAGACTCACCGTGAAATGGCGTCCGGCCTGTCTTCGGCAGTGGGCTTCAAGAACGGCACCGACGGTGGCCTCACCGTGGCGATCAACGCGCTGCAATCGGTCTCCAGCCCGCACCGTTTCCTGGGTATCAACCAGGAAGGTGGCGTGTCCATCGTCACCACCAAGGGCAACGCCTACGGTCACGTGGTGCTGCGCGGCGGCAACGGCAAGCCCAACTATGACTCGGTCAGCGTTGCGCTGTGCGAACAGGCACTGAACAAGGCCAAGATCAAGCCGAACATCATGGTCGATTGCAGCCACGCCAACTCCAACAAGGACCCGGCCCTGCAGCCGCTGGTGATGGAGAACGTCGCCAACCAGATCCTGGAAGGCAACCAGTCGATCATCGGCCTGATGGTCGAGAGCCATCTGAACTGGGGCTGCCAGGCGATTCCTAAAGACCTGGCCGACTTGCAGTATGGCGTGTCGATCACCGATGCCTGCATCGACTGGGCCGCCACCGAAAACACGCTGCGCAGCATGCATGCCAAGCTCAAGGACGTTCTGCCTAAACGCAAACGCACCTGACTTTAAACTGCGCACACAAAAACGCCGGGCTAAGCCCGGCGTTTTTCATGGTGTTGTTTACGGTTTACAGCTTCGCTGCATGGCGCTGATGGCGCTCCATGTAGCGTTCGACATAGGAGCAGGACGGGATCACCGTGTAGCCAGCCTCTTCGGCGAACTTCAAGGCTTCCTCGGTCAGTGCCGCCGCAATCCCCCGGCCCCGCAGTGCGTTGGGCACGAAGGTCCGATAGATATCCAGGGTCTGTTTGCCGAGGTCCATATAGGTCAGATAGGCACGATGACCGTCCACATTGGTCTCGAACTGATGACCAGCCTGGTCATGGTGGATGGACAACGCCTCGCTCATCACTACTCCTCGCGGGTCTTGGTTTCTGACCCCTACCTTACCGATGTTTTTCCGGCGAAGGAACATCTACGCCACCCCGTGCCGGTTTCGACAACGAGAAAACCCTGAGCGCTTACAACCAGCACGTAGGGAATAGTAAGCACCAATCCTGCAATTGCTCAAGGCGCACTCGTCATCCCCTACCGCTGGTGGATATAGAAAGGGCTCCGATCAACCTGGGATCGAAAGCCTGAACATTGCCGGCAGTTGAACCTTAAGACGAACAGGCGCTCTTAAAGTCACCTCTACATGCGTAAAAGATGCTGGGCAACGCAAAGCCAGGCTGAACGAAAGTGTCAGCGTGGATATATAAATTTTCATCTGTTTACAAGGCTTAACACATGCGGGCCGGCCCTTTCAGCCTGGATCCAATTCTTGCCTGTTTGAAAAAAATTGGACGGTTTTTATACAAACCTCCAAAAGATTAGCCAAAATAGATTCGGCGCGAGAATTTTTTTTGCTTCTTGCGCTACGTCAGTTTACTTACTACAAGTAATGGGTAGTATGTACGCCGGCTATTGGCTCACTCTGGGCGAACTAGCCATCTAATAGAAAGTCCTTGAAGGGGAACACGATGAACAACGTTCTGAAATTCTCTGCTCTGGCTCTGGCCGCAGTTCTGGCTACCGGTTGCAGCAGCGTCTCCAAAGAAACCGAAGCTCGTCTGACTGCAACTGAAGACGCAGCAGCTCGCTCCCAGGCCCGTGCAGACGAAGCCTACCGTAAAGCTGATGAAGCTCTGGCTGCTGCTCAAAAAGCACAACAGACTGCTGACGAAGCTAACGAGCGCGCTCTGCGTATGCTTGAAAAAGCTAGCCGCAAGTAATAATCCTTCGGGGTTGTTATCAAGCCGATCCATTTATGGGTCGGCTTTTTTATTGCCTGGGGTTTGTGCCCGAATCGCGGGCAATAAAAAGCCCGCCGTAGCGGGCTGTTGATCAAACAGCGTTACTGCTGCAGATCGATCGGCGCACTGGCGGCCACCGAGGCTGCGCCAGGCACGCCGATTTCCGTCGGCAAGCCGTCTTCCGCCGCAACCACGTCACGCACCTGGTCCCAGTTCACGCGCAATTGGTTGGCCAAGTCTTCACGCTTGAGCAAAGCGTTGATGACGGCGGTGTGTTTGTCGACCACCGACGGCGTCCCGTCATCATTCAACGGCGTATGCGCTTCAAGGTAGACCTTGCCGCCACTGCGACCGAACTTATAGGCGTCGTTGATGATGCGCACCGACGTCCCCACCGGCACCATGCCCGCCATCTCCAGCACGTTGTTGTTGAACATGCGGAAGCAGCCGTGGCTTGTACGCGTGCCGATACCAAATTTCATGTTGGAACCGTGGATCAGGTAACCCGGCGTACCCAGGGTGAACTTGAACGGGCCCAGCGGGTTGTCCGGACCGGCCGGCACCACGTTGGGCAGCGGGTCGCCGTTGGCGGCGTGCTCGGCCTTGATCGACGCAGGCGGCGTCCAGGTTGGGTTGGGGGTCTTGGCAATGATGCTGGTGTGGGCGATGGGCGAACCCCAGCCTTCACGACCGATCCCCAGCGGGAACGTGTAGACCACGTTCTGGCCCTTGGGGAAGTAATAGAGTCGATATTCCGCCAGGTTGATCACAATGCCTTCGCGCGGGCCCGGCGGCAGGATGAAGCGCGTCGGCAACACGATCTCGGTGCCCGCTCCCGGCAACCAGGCATCCACGCCTGGGTTGGCCGCGACCATCTCCGAGTAACCCAGGTCATAGGTGGTGCCCAGGTCGGCAAAGGTGTCTTCGTACTTGGCCTTGATCACCTGGACCTGGCCGACGATGTCTTCACCTGGTGGTGGCAAGGGCAACTGCAGGGCTGACGCAGAACCGGCCGCACAGAGTGCAGCGAGAGACAGGCAGCAGGTGACGACGGAAAGGCGCGACAACATCCGGTAAATCCTTCGCAGAACGACGGGTAGGTAAACATCGATTGTATACGTGAAGCGCGCTTCTAGCTGCCCCCTACAACTCGAAACGCAGCTCCGGCCAGATCGGCGGCGTGCCCCGCTTCTGGGACTCCAGGATGGCGCGGCACAAAGGGCACAGGCGCTGGTCCTGGAAGATCGAACGATCGACCCGCGACCAACGCGGTTGCGCAGGCAATAATGTGCCGCACAGTGTGCGATCAATGGAGCCGCCCAGTTCCAGTTGACGCGCCACCAGATGCACCCGCACTTCCTGGCAGGCGAACAGATCCAGCTGCTCGTCCGGCTCGATCAGTTGGTAGTTAAACAGGGACCAGGCAGGACGCGACATCAGGGGCTCCAAATCGGGGGGGCGCCACCTTAGCCGAAAGCCTGCCGGTAGAAAAGCGTCATAGCAGCGGTTTTAGCGTCGGCCAGACATTTTCCAGCAACTTGCCCTGAGCGCCGACCGCCGGGTGCAGTTGATCGGCCTGCATCAGGTCCGGGTGGCCACCCACGCCATCCAGAAAAAACGGCACCAGTGGAACGTTTTTTTCCTTGGCCAGCACACCATAGACTTCGGCAAATGCAGTGGTGTATCGCGGGCCATAATTGGGTGGCAACTGCATCCCCAACAACAACACCTTCGCCCCGCCGGCCTTGGACTGGTCAATCATCGACGCAAGATTTTGTTGCAATTGCGCAGGCGGCTGCCCGCGCAGGCCATCGTTACCGCCCAACTCGATCACCACCACGTCCGGTTTATGCTCTGCAAGCGCCGCCGGCAGCCGCGCCAGGCCTCCGGCACTGGTATCGCCACTGATGGAAGCATTGACCACTTTATCGTCGAAACCTTCCTGCTTGAGCCGTTGCTGTAACAGGGCAACCCACCCTTTGCTGGTATCCAGGCCGAAACCGGCACTGATACTATCGCCAACGATCAGGACTGTACCCGCCGCTGCGTTCTGGGCCATGCACATCAAGGCCAGGCCAGCACTCAAAAACCACATTCGCATCGGATTCTCCATGGGCGCAAGCATTCTCACCGCGCGGAACCTTAGCAAAGTGGTTCCCAGCGCGGAAGGTGAACTGACTATCCTGCACGAACTGAGCCTGGAACTGAACAAGGGCGATAGCCTGGCTATCGTCGGCAGCTCCGGCTCCGGCAAATCCACCCTCCTCGGCCTGCTGGCCGGCCTCGACCTGCCCAGTAGCGGCGAAGTCACCCTGGCTGGACAGGCGCTCAGTACCCTCGACGAAGACCAGCGCGCGCGCATCCGTGCCGAGCACGTAGGGTTCGTGTTCCAGTCATTCCAACTGCTCGACAGCCTCAACGCCCTGGAAAACGTCATGCTGCCGCTGGAGCTGGACGGCCGCAAAGATGCCCGCGAACGCGCCCGGCACCTGCTGGAGCGTGTCGGGCTGGGCCAACGCCTGACTCACTCGCCACGCCAACTCTCCGGTGGCGAGCAACAACGGGTAGCCATTGCCCGCGCCTTTGCCGCGGAGCCGGACGTGCTGTTTGCCGATGAACCCACCGGCAACCTCGACAGCCACACCGGCGAGCGCATCAGCGACCTGCTGTTCGAACTCAACAAAGAGAGCGGCACGACCTTGGTGCTGGTCACCCACGACGAGCGCCTGGCCCATCGTTGCCGACGCCTGATCCGCCTTGAAGCCGGCCTGATGGTCGCGCCCCTGGAGCCTTGATGGCACGTTTGCCGCTATTGCGCCTGTTCAGCCTTGCCATGCGCCAACTGCTGCGCGACGCCCGCGCCGGCGAATTGCGCGTGTTGTTCTTCGCCTTGCTGGTGGCCGTGGCCGCCAGCACCGCCATCGGCTATTTCGGTGCGCGCCTCAATGGTGCGATGCTGTTGCGCGCCACCGAGTTCCTCGGCGCCGACCTGGTACTTGAAGGCAGCTCGCCAGCACGGCCAGAGCAAATCCGCTCAGGCACTGAACTGGGCCTGGATCACGCCCGCGTCGTGGAATTTTCCAGCGTCATTGCCACCGATAACGGCATCCAGCTCTCCAGCATCAAGGCGGTCAACGAGCAGTACCCGCTGCGCGGCGAACTGAAAAGCGCGGCTGCGCCCTTTGGTGATGAAACTCCAGGCGGCGGACCGAAACCCGGCGAAGCCTGGGTGGAAGCGCGACTGCTGACGGCACTGGACCTCAAGGTCGGCGACAGCATCGATGTGGGCATGAAGACACTGCGCCTGGCCCGCGTGCTGACCTACGAGCCGGACCGTGCCGGCAACTTCTACAGCCTCACACCGAGGGTGATGATCAATCTGGCAGACTTGGACGCCACCGGTGTGGTGCAGCCCGGCAGCCGCGTGAGTTATCGCGAACTGTGGCGCGGGCCACAGGGCAGCACCGTGCTGCAAACCTATCGTGACCTGGTCAAGCCGGGGCTCGCCGCAAACCAACGCTTGCAGGACTCGCGGGACGGCAACCAGCAGATCGGCGGTGCCTTGGGCAAGGCCGAGCGTTACCTGAACATGGCCAGCCTGGTGGCAGTGCTGTTGGCCGGTGTGGCCGTGGCGCTGTCGGCCAATCGCTTCGCCACCCGACGCTTCGACGCCAGTGCCTTGCTGCGTTGCCTGGGATTGTCGCGACGTGAAGCCATGTTGCTGTTCAGCCTGCAACTGAGCGTACTGGGACTGCTGGCGAGCCTCACCGGCGCCCTGCTCGGCTGGCTGGCGCAGTTTGGCCTGTTCTATTTCCTCCATGACCTGCTGCCGGCAGACGTACCTCCCGGCGGGCTGCTACCGGCAATCGCCGGGATCGGCACCGGTCTGGTCGCCCTCGCCGGCTTCGCCCTACCGCCCCTGGCTGCGCTGGGTGGCGTGCCACCGCTGCGGGTCTTGCGGCGCGACCTGCTGCCGATCCCTTCCAGTACCTGGATGGTCTATGGCGCGGCGCTGTTTGCCTTGGGCCTGACCATGTGGCGCCTGAGCCTCGACCTGGTGCTGACCTTCGCCCTGCTCGGCGGCGGCGTGGTGGCTGCGCTGATACTCGGCGGCCTGCTCCTGCTGCTGTTGCAAAGCCTGCGTCGCTTGCTGGCGCGCGCCTCGTTGCCGTGGCGACTGGGCCTGGGCCAACTGTTGCGTCATCCACTGGCGGCAGCCGGTCAATCCCTGGCATTCGGTTTGATCCTGCTCTCCATGGGCTTGATCGCCCTGCTGCGTGGCGAGCTGCTCGACACCTGGCAAAACCAACTGCCCAAGGACGCTCCCAACTATTTCGCCTTGAATATCCTGCCGGCCGACAAGGACGCGTTCGGCGCCCGCCTGCTGGAACTGCAGGCACAGTCCGCGCCGTTGTATCCGGTGGTGCCAGGTCGCTTGATCAGTATCAATGGCGAGCCCGTGCAGGAAATCGTCAGCAAGGACTCCAGCGGCGATCGCGCGGTACAACGTGACCTGAGCCTGACCTGGGCTGCCGACCTGCCACCAGGCAACGCCCTGACCGCCGGTTCGTGGTGGTCACAGCAACCCACCGATGAAATCCCCGGCGTATCGGTCGAGGCCAAGGTGGCGCAAAGCCTCAAGCTAAAACTCGATGATCACCTGGTGTTCACGGTAGGCGGCGAAAACCGTGAAGCGCGGGTGACCAGCCTGCGGACCATCAACTGGGATAACTTCCAGCCCAACTTCTTCATGATTTTCCAACCAGGCACCTTGAAGGACCTGCCCGCCACCTACCTGACCAGCTTTTACCTGGCGCCTGGGCACGACCAGCAGATCGTCGACCTGTCCCGTGCTTTCCCGGCGGTAACCATCCTGCAAGTCGAAGCACTCTTGGAACAATTGCGCAGCATCCTCGCCCAAGTGACCCTGGCGGTGGAATACGTACTGCTGTTTGTCTTGGCGGCGGGGATGGCGGTGCTGTTCTCCGGCCTCCAAGCCACCCTCGATGAGCGTATCCGCCAAGGGGCGCTGTTACGTGCACTGGGCGCGGAACGCAAGCTGCTGGTCAAGGCCAGGCGTATCGAGTTCGGTTTGCTGGGTGCCGTGAGTGGCCTGCTCGCAGCGCTGGGGACCGAGCTGGTGACCTTTGTACTGTATCGCTATGCGTTTGACCTGGCCTGGCAGCCTCATCCGTGGCTGTTGTTGCTGCCGGTAATCGGTGCCGTATTGATCGGCGGTGCCGGTGTATTCGGCACTCGCCGCGCACTCAACGCCAGCCCGCTGACCGTGCTACGCGAAGGATGAAACAGTCGGTCCGCGTTCATCACTGAACGCGGACCGATTTTGCTCACTTCACATACTCGATGCCGGTGATCCACCAGCACACTTCTCCACCCGGGGTCTGCACGATGGCCTCATCGTCTACTTCCTTGCGCAACAACGCGCGGGCCATGGGTGAGTCGATGGAGATGTAGTCCATGCGATCATAAATTTCGTCATATCCGACGATGCGAAAACGTTTGGTCTCACCTTGCTCGTTCTCGATGTCCACCCAGGCTCCGAAGAACACCTTGCCCTCTTGCTCGGGCATGTACTCCACCACCCGCATGTCTTCCAGGCGCTTGCGCAGGTAACGCACGCGACGGTCGATCTCACGCAACAGTTTCTTGTTGTACTGGTATTATCACCCCAACCCCAGAACTACTATTTCCCTCCCCCACTCCCGAATCCACACACAATCCCCACCCACCAACCCAATCCCACTCCGGAAAGCCATTCCCCCCACCCCTCCCAAGCCTGATCGCCCCTCCCAAACTGAATACTCCGTAAGAAATCATCAAGCTCACGGCGCGGTGCGGGCCCAGTAAAATGCCTCGCCCAGAGTGCGCTCCAATCCGAACCCCCTCCCCTGATCACCCCAACAAAAAAATGCCATCTCTAGAAAATGCCATTTTTCTGACACCCACCTCGGAGCGAGAGAGACTGATAAATCAACCCGGAGCGCCCCTCAAAAAAGCATCCTAAGATCCAGCGCCAGACCACCCATCACCCCAGAAACCTCCCCCCATTTTCAAAGCGCCCCCTACCGGAGAGTGTCCCGCCAGAACGAAAGCTATTTATAAATAGAAGCGCTGTGAATGAGGTGCGACTGGAAAGGTGGCATCCATGAAGCCTGTCCTAGGGCTGCTCGTACCAACCCGAAGCAGCTCACCCGCATCAACCGATCCCATCAAGCATTACCTCCAAGAGAAAGGCGCCCAGCACGACACTGACGTTGATCCACCCAAGCTGCTAGAGCCGACTTCACCCTGTTGGCATCAGGAGGGGCACCGGAGAATAAAGTGACCTATCGAGCTCACCCTTCCAGAAGCAGCGTCGCCACTCATCCAGCACACCGCCCACCCGAAGCATGGAACCCGAAAAGTAGCTCCGAGGAGTACATTCCAGAAAAGAAGCCCGCAAAACCATCACGAGGTAGCACGCCCCCTTGTCCTGGCAGACCTCCTAGCTCCACCGCCAAATGCCATCTGCTCCTGGGCCGGAGCATGAAGCGCGACCGGAGCGAACGCCCGCCCCACAGCAGCACCTCAAGTGAACGCTTCCCGACACCACCCCACTGAATCGGAGCAAAACGCATTAATCCGGTGAGCACCTGTCGACAACACCCTCGCCATCGACATGACCACCCCAACCTCTAGCCAGTCGCGAGTCAAATCTCAGCAAGCACGACATCGCCCAGCACTACTCATGATGATGTGCCCACGGCTGCGGGCCTAAGCTGGAAGAGAAAGAGAATGAGGTAACCCAAGTGAGCAGCGACTGGAGCCGACTGGTTCTCAGCGGGTGCGGGTGCGGGTGCGGGTGCGGGTGCGGGTGCGGGTGCGGGTGCGGGTGCGGGTGCGGGTGCGGGTGCGGGTGCGGGTGCGGGTGCGGGTGCGGGTGCGGGTGCGGGTGCGGGTGCGGGGTGCGGGTGCGGGTGCGGGTGCGGGTGCGGGTGCGGGTGCGGGTGCGGGTGCGGGTGCGGGTGCGGGTGCGGGTGCGGGTGCGGGTGCGGGTGCGGGTGCGGGTGCGGGTGCGGGTGCGGGTGCGGCACCTTAGAAGGGTGTATTTTTACGCCGCGCAATGGTAGTATCATAACAGTAATTCAATATATAGTACACCGAGTGTACTTAAGGCGTCAAGCATGATTCCTGATTTTTTTATAATGGCTCCGACCCAGGCTTGTTGTCCTCTCACCGACGGCCCTAGATTTAGGTCAGCACGCGCCACCACGACCGCACATGTCAACTGCTCGACCTTACGTTTTGTCACCCCGCAGCCGACCTGGCAGGGAAGCCTAAGCTGATGCAAGTCGTAACAATGCGAATGAGAACTTCTCTCAAGATTAAGGTGGACTACCAAAGCCCCACCCGGCTCCACAAAATGCGGCTACCTGCCCTGGTCACTAGCCAAGGGATTCTCATTTCTCTGCTCGAATACTTGAGTGAGAAAAAAAGGAGCAATTCATGGCGAAAGAAAGTAACTGCTGCGGTAGCCATGCTGCTGGATTACATAGCTCTGAGCGGAATCTCCTTCAGCAGCCCCACCATACTGTTGAAATCATTTCGCAATGCACTAACAAACGGCACCATTGATTTAGACCTGGAAGACCCGACCGGACTTTACTGGCCCAATCGTCGGCATGAGTATGCAGATGACATAGTTATTCTATTGACTGCCTACGCAGATTGGCTAGCCAAACAACCAGGTCATAGCGGCATAATCATGAATCCTATTAGAGAAGCCACCACCCATGAGGAAAAATTAAATTGGTGCGCGTACCATCATCGCCAGGATGGAAAACTTCTCAACCACTTGACTTCTGAGCACGACAGAAACTCGAATCACTTCACTCGTGAAGTATCCAGAGACAAATCATCGGCAATCATACTCGACGAGGCGAAGCGATTCCCACGGGAGTACTACAATAAACTTCTCGATAAAGGCTTTATCATCGCAAGCTCTCGTAGCCAAGAAAAACATGCTCGTACTGATTACAAAAGCCAAGCAATGACCATTCTCATGAATGCTGGCGGCCTGAGAAAAAGCGAGCTGTTTCACATATACCTTGACGACATCGACATCGACACCACTCGTAATGAAGCGATAGTAAGAGTCCACCACCCCGCATATGGAACTGCTCCGAACGGCTATAGCAATCGCAAAGATTACTTGAATCGAAAGTTCCGTATGAAGCCTAGGAACGAGTATCTAGAAGAAGAGGCGCTGCATGCAGGCTGGAAAGCACCTACCACCAACCAACAAATGTTTTTTGCAGTAGAGTTCTATCCCCCGTCAAAGGCTCAAGAGTTCTTACTTGCATTTCATAACTACATACTCTACCAAAGAGTCGATGCCAAGGGCAGACACCCCTTTGCCTTTACGAATTCTAATGGCAGACCCGAAACCATTAACAACTTCCAACGCCTGCACACAGCAGCTGTAAGAAGAATAGGGCTACCTTGCTCAAAATATGACGGCACAACTGAACACGGTCATAGACACGCCTATGGTTATCGCCTCGCAGAAAACGGCTTTATCCAATCATACATCATGCACGCTATGCACCACGCCCACCCTGACTCCTGCCTTGTTTACATTCAAAGGACAGCAAAAGATTTGAGGGAGAAAATGCGCGCTACGGAAGCTTACGGCAAAACTACACCACAGTCAGACAACGAAGACAATCGCTCTAAAGCTCGACCTATCGTCAGTTATCGAGACACCACATGGGAACGAAGGCAATAGACATCATCCATTCACTATAGCTGAATGGCCTGACAAGCCAAATAACAATCACTTTACTTCTGGGCATACAGCGCAGAAGCGAACCCTCACACCAAAAATTAATCTGCTTCACTTAATAGGTACATCCAATGCCAGCGTTTAGCCTCTACAACACTTACCAAGAAGCTCGTGAAGCCTGCATCAAGCTTGGCATCAATACGGTAGCGGAATACAAAAAACGGCGCTCTGAAGACCCTCTTCTTCCTGCATGCCCGGACGCTCGCTATGCGGAAGCGTGGACAGGTTATGACGATTACTTTGGCAGAGAGAAAGTCAGCATCTATACGTATGAGGAGGCGCAAGCCGCTGCATTTCGACTGGGCATTACCTGTGCACGGGAATATCAGGAAAAATACAAACTTGATCGTAAACTACCTGCTACCCCTCATACAAAGTACCCCAAAGACTGGATATCTTGGGACGCCTTCCTCAACAAAGAAGAAAAATATCAAGATTTTTATGAAGCACGGATGATCGTGCGCAGCCACAAATTCAAAAACATGCAAGACTACAGGAGGAACTGCCAAAAGATTGACACAAGATTGTATGTTGCTCCTGAAAAGGCATACAAAGAATGGATTGATTGGAACGATTATCTTGGAAGCGAGAAACGACCCGCCGCACTGACTTACGAGGATGCACAGGCAATGCTGTTGCAACATGGCGTAGCAAGCAAGCGCCAGTACGACGAGCTGAGAAAGTCTCACCCGAAGCTTCCAAGCTCCCCCTGCCGAACTTATAGAAATCACTGGGTCGACTGGGCCACATTTCTTCAACAGAGGGTAGAGCCTTACGAACTTTACTTTGAAGCGCAGGCGGCTGCCCAGGCGGCAAACATCAGAAGTGCCGAAGAGTATGCTGCATGTTATGCAAACGATGACCCAAGGTTGCCCAAAGATCCTAAAAAGGTATACAAGGACAACTGGAAAGGCTGGGAAGAGTTTCTGGGAGACGCCCCCCTATACAAAGATATAGGCGAAGCTACGGCGGCGGTTCAGCGCCTCGGCATCCGAACCAAAGCGGAGTATTCTGAGCGATTTCATGAAGACTGCATGCTGCCTCGCTGCCCCGACATTATTTACGAAGATCAATGGCCCGCAACGGGCTGGCGACCGTTCTTGGTTGGCGCCTTCTATCCAACGCTTCGCTCAGCAGGAGCAGCTGCTCGCGCACTGGGCATCATTACTTATAAAGACTATCAAGAGCTTGCACCACGTGATCCGAAATTGCCTCTGGCCCCCCGCGAGGTCTACAAGGAATTCACCAGTTGGACGGATTTCATTCTACCAGAGCGCTGCGCATCCTATGAAGAGGCTAAGTTCGCGGTTAAAGTTATTGGTATCAAAAACAGCACTGAGTACAGAAACCAGCAGGCACTTTACCCTTGCCTTCCTTGCAATCCATCACGCGACTTTCATGGCGAATGGAAAGACTGGTACGACTTCTGCGCAATAGAACGCCCCTATAGCTTTGAAGAAGCTAAAGATTTGATTAAGGACTTGGCTCTTCCATCCGCTGCCGACTACAAAAAATACATTATTTCCATCGGAGATCGTCGCCTTCCGCTGACCCCGGACAAAGTCTACCAATCTTCCTGGATCAACTGGCCTGACTATCTGAATCGGGAACAGCCCTATACCATCATCACGATCCCGAAAAGCTATGCCGCTTGGCAGCACGTCATTGGGGCTCACCTTAAAGTGATAAAAGGGGGTAGCAGCAAAGAAAACTATCTTGTGCGATTCGTCCGAGATTTCCTTGCCCCTTTGGGTATTGGCCAGGAACCTACGGCGATTTTCACAACTGACAGATTCACTCTCGCGGAACTTGAGCTATTCGTAGGCACCCTTAAGGAAACCATACAGCGTAAAACTGTTCATGCGCTTCGGGAGTTCGCTGAATACTTCATCAAAGATCATCTCAGCATCACCTGTGAAGACACGGGGGAACGCACTCTGGTTCAGGGTGCGCGCGACCCATTCGCACCGTTCAACAAAGAGCTTGGTGTACAAATCACCCCATCTGAAACAGTTAAATCCGCTCTCGCCTACCATTTCGTTGCCGAACTTAGGGACTGGATTATCCCTGTGACGGCCAATAGCTTCTCAGACCTGACTCACCTTCATAGCTTTAAAGCTGACTGGATGGAGATCGACGAAGACAAAATTGATCGAGACGACCCTGACTGCGTCTGGAAGGTTGAGAAAGGAAAGTACAAAATCTGGTTCCCCGGATTTTGGATGCATACCTATGCGCTAGCATCCGTTCCACTTCGAGGAATACAGTTGGCATACATTGACTCGGGAGAGGGCGATGCTGAAATCCCATTACTGGAAAATGGAAAAATTGTCTGGAAACCGAATCCCTTGCCTTTCCGTGGCAAAAAGAAAAACCAAGGATTTGTAAAAAAATTTCAAGACAATGAACTTGGAATGCATGTTACGACAAATAAAACTTCTCGGAAGAAGCCAGAATATGACATACCATGGATTCCTGAAATGCTGGCGATTTGGTGCATACGATTCAGAGAGTGGCAAACAAAGTACAACCCGATCACTAAACCCATGCAGTGGGAGAATTGCCAAAACACCAATTTAAACTTAGAGGATAGGAAAGCCAAGCAAGAAAACTGTTTTCTTTTCCGAGACTTCAACCTCGAAGAATGCAATGGAAGCTTTGGCGCTCGTCTCGGCTCTCGCATTGCAATTGCCCTGTACAATATCCAACCCGCCAGCATAGCGCTGGCCACCCTCGACGGCGACCCCAACAATATCAGTTCCTACTCCTCTCAATATACCTCTCACACCATGCGAGTCAGCCTAATTACTGCCTATGTAATGGAGTTCAGACTCCCTCTGGAAATTATTATCAAAATCGCTGGGCACAGCTCGGTAGTCATGTCGATCTATTACGTAAAAGTCAACGGAGAGATGCTCCGTATGAAATTTGAAGAAGGTGAGAAGCGGGCTCTCGCCAACAAAGCCAAGGCAACTTGGCAGATGATTGAGCAGGGCCGCGCGAACCAGGTTAAAGGTGACCTCATCACTAACAATGAAGAAGCCATCAGACGATTTACCGGGGAAATTGCCGCCGGAAGCGCTTTATTTCGAGATTATGGGATGTGCATTTTCGCCGCCAGCCGCTGTGGCGACGGATACTTAAATGAACTTGGCAAAGGCATTCCAGTTCCAGCAGGTTATTTGGGGAGTGAAAATTGCGTACGCTGTAGGCATTTTGTTACCGGCCCCGTATTCCTTGGCGGCCTGCTTTCCTTGGCAAATGAAATTTCGCTTTCCGCCAGGATGCAGTTTGATCACTTGGATGCGATGGAACAGGAAATAGCGACCATCAACCAAAAACTACAAGAGCTGGTGATCATGCAATTCGATGCCGAAAACGAAAACCAAAACGAAAATCGAGAATTCGATGAGACGCCAATTAACGAGCTCAAACTGGAGAAGGTCTCCATTAACGGTCAAATAGAGAGCGCTTCGAGGAAAGCCGATATGTACTTGGCAGATATGAACTCCATAAACCGGCTTGCAAAACAATGCCAGGCAATTTTGAACGAGCGTGTGGAAAGCGGCGATAGCTCTGACTCCACTCAATTGATCCTGCAGACTGATCATGAAATCATGATTGAATTCGAAGAATCCTCATTCTTCCATCAACTTAACGAAGTTTGTGAAAACGCCGAAATTTACATCTCGGCAAAAGCAGAACTTGCAGTCACTCCGCGAACGCAATTGCTCGATCGAATGATCCAGTTTAATGACATGACACCTTCCCTCTTTATGCTTGACGCCAGGCAACAGCTTTCAATCGGAAACCAGATTACGAAATATATGCTTTCCCGCTTGAAATCTTGGGCGAAGCTTGACGCCGTAGTCGACGGTCGCATCATGATGCGTGACCTCCCAGCGGATGAGCGCTTGTCAGAATCATCATTCAAAAAATTACTTTCCGGGGTAAAAGCCCAACAAATCTTAATCCTCCAGAACGACGGCAAAAACAAAACCAAAGAAACTATTGGTTTTCTTACTGAGGACGTCAAGGCGTCTCAAGCCAAGAAAAATCATTCTATCATTATTAAGGAGGAGGCCTACGCATGATGTCCCCTGAAGAATTGCTGGAGCAATTAAAGGCAGCGAGCTTACCGCGCGTCCACAAAACCCTCGATGCGGTTTATCTTGCATGTAAGGAGCAGAAGGAACGTAAGAGCACCGACTTCAGTTACGCGATGATCGCGAAAGTAGGTGCAGTCTACGGTGTGCCTTCAAAACAAAGCCTGCATAACGAAGGGGGCGCGCGGTACCGCGCCCTTATCGACGCATTTGCCGCACAAGTCCCACCAAAACCAAAGGCTGTGACTGGGAAGTATTCATGGATCGAAGCATTACCCATGGGCGAGCAAAAGCTGTTAACTAAGATGTTACTCGCCGAACTCAAAGCCGCAGATTTCAAGCTTCGCGAGATCCTACCTCCGAATAAGGTATTATCTCTTGATCTCCGCCAGAAGCCATCTGATCTTTTCAAACTATCACCAGGGGAAAGACGTGCATTGGATTACCTCATGTCTGACGAATTTCTTAGCGACCGGTCTGTCAAGCGAGGTACACGGGGGGACGCTTACGGCCCTAACGGTGAACAACTATTCCGGCCAGGGACGTTCGACGCGTTGAAAAAAGCACTTGAGCACCTTTGAAGCGTAGCGTGCTCAATTGCTTGATTTGCTGCGTGAATATTCTCCGATTTTGACGGCCACCCTTGACAGGGCTGGCCCGAATTCAATGATCGCTACACTAATCGCCCTGCCTTTCCCGCCGCGCTGTTCTTGACTGACAAACGACCCTCGAACCTATCGTACCCGTGCCTATGTACTGCATGATCAGGTCAGCGTGATAGTCTTCCTACAAATGGAAACTAGCCTTGGGGGCTGTAGCGTACTGCGCTACCTGTGATTATTGAGCTCTTTCTGAACCTGGTCTGGGGCTAGCGCCCAGCCACCATTTGAGATTCCAGGAGTAGAGGTTGGCCACCAACATCATCACCCGAGAAGGTCACGTTGCTCTAAAAGCAGAGCTCGATCACCTCTGGCACACCTATCGACCTGAAATTACTCAAAAGGTCACCTGGGCAGCGTCCCTCGGGGATAGAAGTGAGAACGCTGATTACCAGTACAACAAGAAGCTACTGCGTGAGATTGATCGACGCATCCGGTACCTTCGTAAGCGGCTAGAAGACATCCGCGTCGTAGATTACTCGCTGGAACAAGAAGGTCGGGTTTTCTTCGGCGCATGGGTCGAGATCGAAAATGAGGACGAGGAGCGGAAGCGTTTTCGGGTCGTAGGCTATGACGAAATCTACGGACGCAACGACTACATCTCCATCGACTCACCCATGGCCCGCGCCTTGTTGAAGAAAGCCGAGGGTGATGAGTTCGTAGTGCAAACCCCCACCGGGGAAGCGCTTTGGTTTGTGGTGAGTATCCAGTACGGATCAGCTCCAGGTGAAAAGACTGAATTGTAGAATCAAAGTCAGTCCTGGCTCACAGATATGAGCTACGTCGAGCTCAGCCTGCGCCACCAGGACAGGAGGTTGGAATGAGCTCACCGACGTAAATCCGCACCTGCACTATGAACTGCGCAGGAGGCGTGTATGCAGTGTTCAGCTATGCCTCCTTAACCCTCATGTTCTGTATTGGCCTTGGCTGGACAGATGAAACCCTTAGAGACCCGCATGCCGTGAGCAGCTATCGGTGAGAGTGAAATCACCATCCCCCCTGTCGAGCCGGTCAGCGCAGGCTGGTCGAGCCAAATCATTTGGCAATCAAATTTTGAGACTTTCATGACCGAGAGCCTCTGTCCCTGCAAGCCTGAGTTTGTAGCGAACGGCTGCTGCCTGGCGTGCGACGGTACCAAAATCAAGAATGCCAACAGAGAGAAAACACTGGATAGCAATCGGCGCCGGCGAATTCCTAGTTGGGAGGATTACCTGAGCTTTGATGGCGCACATTGCCGCCTGCAGTGGGCCAAGCTTGCCGATTATTGGCGATGCCCGTGCTGCGATCGGGCTCGACTCGAGCTACTGCGTTGGACAATGCTTTACCCGAACAAACCATACAGACGAGAAGACTGGGCGGCAGGTCTTCATGAACACCATGATCATGGAGCAGACCTTAGCGCGAGCAAGCTGCCTCCTGGTCAACCTCGTCGCATCACCTCTTTCGCCCCAGTCATCATTTGCGAACAATGCAACAGCGCTGACGGCACGGCTAAACGACATCTGGGGCTTCCGTCTAGATTCACCTTCGCGCCTGCGGAGATACGTCAGTTCGTGCGGCCAACGCCACACGGGAAGCACATCATCCGCTATGACTTAGCCCAGATGATCTTCGACCAAGTCACGACCCTTACTCCCTTGCCTGCCCCATTCTTCTTCAGCTGACGGGTGGGAAGAGGTACATCGCAGTAAGCGTACGAGCCAAGCCAGACCTGTACTTCTGCGGTGAGCAAACCATATGATCGGAACAGCACCTACCTGAATGGGAGTAACCATTTTGCCGAACGTGTTCTTCTCGTATTGCCATGCTGACGAAGCGCTGCGCGACCAGCTCGAAAAACAGCTTTCCATGCTCAAGCGTCAGGGCGTCATTGAGACATGGCACGACCGCAGAATCGGTGCTGGCCAAGAAATCGATGCAGCGATCGATGATCACATCAACAGCGATGAAATCAATTCTGTTGCTGGTGAGCCCCGACTTCATCGCTTCCGACTACTGCTACAACATCGAGATGACTCGCGCGATGGAGCGTCATGGAGCGGGGGAAGCGATCGTCATTCCTGTAATTCTTGGCCTTGCGATTGGCACCACGCGCCGTTCGGCAAACTGCTTGGCACACCCCAGGACGGTAAGCCCGTGACACTTTGGCCGGATCGAGACGGGGCATTCTTGCAAGTTGCGAAGGAGGTTCGTAAGGCCACTGAGCGATGCAGCCGTGACCGACCGAGTTCTGCTCCCAAGGCCGAGCGCAACGACTTCACTGGCGGTTCAGCGCCCTCCCCTAGTCATGGCGACTCGTTTGGCGGTGGCTCTTACAACGAGGCACTCACCGTAGAGACGGACGACCAATCCATGTACCTGAAGACGTTCGGTATGGCGTTCCACACTCGGCAAGACCAGAAGCTCTCACAAGAAGGCGGCGCCGAAACGTTTTGGAGCCTTCTCATCGCACCACTACAGCGCAATCGTTGAGCACTGCTGGACGCGAATGAGCATGAGCACAGGGGCGAAATGACCTGGTTTACGCTGACGCCCCTGCTACCTAGAAGTCAGACTCACATAGAAGGCACACACCATGGAAGTAGTTCTGCTCGCTTACATCACATTCAACCGCATGGGCTCAGCCAGTGGTGGCGGAGGGTTTAGTAGTCAGCGTCAAGTCAGATTTTCAGCTGAGGTGACCAGCACCGATCAAAAGGTTATACGGGAGTTGGTAATCGAAATCGCCGAGGCAAATGGCGAGGCGATGGGAGCTTTAAAAGGTTTGAGGTACGAGGGAGGCTACGGAGAGGAACTGGTGCTCAACATCCAAGGCCCGAGCACTTCATACAGCACCGCTTATGCCCAATGCCGCATCATCCATGCGTTAAAGACCAACGGGCAATACTTCAGGCTTCAGGAGGTAGACGACAGAGAAGTGAAGCCCTTTGTCTCTTCTCGACAGGCTACGTAACTCCCATCCAGGGTACAGCCGCGCTGCCGTATTATACGATCCGGCAAACTGGGCATGAGATCTTGTAAACCTGTTCTTTGACTTGTAAAGCACTGCAGTTAACAGGTCAACAAAGAGGTTTACGTAGCAATGTTGTCGAGGCTTTTCGCTTCGGACATATAGGTTGCAGTCTCGGTGAGGAACGATACGCAGTTACCATCCCTCCTACTCACCTTGCGCAGTCAGGTCGGCCCGGCGCAGGTACGTACCAGTCATCCAAACGAAATCTAAACTATATTTTCGATTTCGCGGATCATGGAGCAGTTGAACCGAAAATCTAAGCCATAGCTTAGTTTTCAGGGATCCTTTCTAAGGATATCCATGCTCGATCTGGGCCAGCACCTCTATCACCCGCGCCAAGGTTTCTTGATCTCTCACATAGTCGATTGCACTCATGCCATCGAATGAGTGCTTAGGCGTCGACAACCACACAGCTGCCTTGGCTTTGTCACCAAATACCTGCTCAGCCTTTTGCCACATCAGGTCAAAATCTTGCACATCCCACCCCCGTTGATGCCACGCCTTCGAAGACTAGTTTAAGCGCACGTTCAGGTGCGGCATAACGAAAAGCGTCGTAAGCGAATGGCGAACACACCTAGAGTGCTTCCCCTGCATTCCTGAATGCTAAATTACCGGTCTAGCACTTGGCGGATCTTTAGAGCCAATTCGCGCAGGGTAAACGGCTTGGGCAATAATGAGACGCCGCGATCCAGCATGCCGTTATGCACGATGGCGTTACGGGTGTAACCGGTGGTGTAGAGCACTGGCAGATCAGGTTTGGATTGACTTACCTCATCCGATTCGCGCGACGGTTAGCATACAAGTAAGCACAGTGCGGCTTCGCCGCACCGAATACCGCGACCACACGGGCCAATGCCGTTTCGGTACCCGCGCGGATGTCCATAGGTTCGGTGGCGAGCCAGATGGAGTCGATACGAATCATTGAATCAGACCACGGATGAAACGTGCGCAACCGTCAGGATCTGAAGTTGGCCAGCTCACTATGAGTGTTTGCTTGCCGAAACTGATTTCGATATTGGCTACTGCCTGTTGGACTGGTACCGAAGCAGTCTCCAACTTTAATGGCACGAAAGCCGGGAGAGCGGATGGCAATTGGTCACGGAGAACGGGAATCCACTTTCGAACCAGATTGGTGTTGATGCCATGACGCAGGGCAACGCTCGCGATGGATACATCGGGGAGTAGGCATTCCTGAACGACCTGGGCTTTGAACAGTTTGGGATAAGAGGTGCGCTGGCGCATGAGATTCCTTGAATTAAGGGCAATGGTGTCCACGTATTTTTAGGTGGACACCATCGCCCTTAATTTGGGGATTCTGAAGGTGTGTTCGGCAGACGCTTACGGTCGATCATCCATTACTCAAAGATGAACCAGTCTTGGCAAACTTATCTCTCGTCTTCCAGGTATCGTCCTGTTGCCCCGGTTAGCCCACTGAGAGGCACTTAACCATTTCGTATCCTGCGCTATGCTCAGCATCCCAGAAGGAGATCACATCAATGCCTAAGGAATACTCGTTGTCGGATGTGCTGGAAAGGATGTACCAAAACCAACTCGCCCTAGAGGCAGCCCTGATGGAATTGACGCTCCACGTAGAAGCCCACGGACATGTGGAGGTAGGAAACAACGTCCGTGGTGCTCTGGAGACAATCGGCGAGAACGCCGGACACATCAAGCAGGGCCTAGCCCGGCTCAAAAAACTCCCATGAGGTAGCCGCTTTTTTGATTTTGATCTCAAACGCGTCTCACGCGAGCACTACATAACAGGCAAAGCTGCGATCAATTTTCCACACGTGGGGAGTACAATTGGCGGCTGGCATTTTCTATCGTACTTCGACCGCGAGACCTAGGTATCGATGATGTCGCTGGCAGGTATTTACTATCCAGACACCACCGATTTTTTGGTGACGCGGGCGTCATGACGTAACTTAACAACTAGCCAAGCGTGGTTGGTTTGTCGGATATGACTACGACTGGTAACGAGGGCCGGAGCTCAACGACAACCCTAACAAGCCCGAACCGTCGACCTCGCCTCACTTTGCACACACTCGACAACTCCCTAGGGGCGAACTCCAACGCAGTACGATTGAGCGTGCTAAGCCACCTGAGTCGCAAACTTACCAACCGCTTCAACAACTTTCTTGGCTCCGTCCTGAATCTCAACAATAACCTGCCCTGCCTGCGTGGCTAGCCCAAGACCTTGCTCAGCTTGGGACTTACTGTTCGCCATCTCTGCTATGGTTTGATCCACCAGCTTTTGATTTTCCAAAACAACCGATGCGATTTCCTCAGTCGCCGTGCTGGTGCGCCCGGCCAATTGTCGAACCTCATCCGCGACGACTGCAAAACCTCGGCCTTGCTCACCTGCGCGTGCAGCCTCAATCGCAGCGTTCAATGCCAAAAGGTTCGTTTGCTGAGCAATACTACTGATCGTCTGAATGATCGAACTGATTAACAGCGACTGCTTTCCAAGCGCTTCGACGCCTCCCGAGGCAGCCTGCATATCCACAGCGACTTTGCGCATGGTGTGCATCGTATCGTTAACCACTATTGCACCACGCTGAGCAGTGACGTCAGTCTGCTGAGAGATTTCAAATGCCGTTTGTGCGGCCTCACTTACTTGGTGTTCTCGGGCAACCTGTTCGGTAATAACTGTTGCAAACTTAACGACCTTGCGGAGTGTTCCTTCTGTGTCATAGACGGGGTTATAGGTCGCCTCCAGCCATACAATCTGACCTCGACTATCAACACGTTGGAATCGGCCAGCGACAAATTCCCCCTTGTTCAACGTCAACCAAAAATCCCTATATTGCTGGGATGAAGTCTCCTCTGGCCGGCAGAAAATACGATGGTGGCTACCTTGCGCTTGTCCTAGGCTGTAACCCATCGCTTTTAAAAACTGCTCATTCGCCATGAGCACATGCCCGGACAGGTCGAATTCAATGACCGCTGTCGAGCGCAGTAGTGCGTCAATGAAAGAGGCGTTTTCCGATGCCTTTTCCACTCTGGAAGTAATGTTCGTCGCATAGCCTGCAATATGACTCAACCGGCCAGTCGCATCGGTTACGGGCTGCCAATGGGCATGAATCCAAACCAATGAGCCATCAGCATGCAGGTACCTGTATTCATCAGAGATCGATTTCCCGGCGGCGACGGCTGCCCGAAAATTGTGAAAACAGGGGAGCTTGGAAACGTACTGCGGAACAATGTCGGCCATGGCACGACCTATCAGCTGATTCTGGGTGTACCCCAAAGCCTGTGCAAAATTGTCGTTGCAGGCGGTAATCGCAAAATTAGTATCGATACTCAGCGTCAGCATTTCACGGTGGAGGCCATCACGCAGTTGGCGCAACTCCGAAAGCTCAGCTGTTTGAGCCTGGAGCTGGTTCTTGATTTTTGTATTGAACATGGGAAGCAGCCTGTTGGGTGTTAAAAGGTCTATCGGCGTGATCTGCAACACGTTTAGCTATCAGACGAACGAAAAGCAGTGAGGCGACGAACGTCACCATCAAGTCGGCAAGCTGCCGTGGCCACATGTCTTAGCTCCAGCCCCAGAAGCCAACCTGAAATCCCCGAGCAGGCACCGCTTGGAACCTGATTTCGTTTCGAGGATCAGGCCCGGTTGTCTTCGAAGTTTTTTGAGCATATCTTGTCTAAAAACTTATACAAGGTATCAGTAGTTGTACAAGAATGAGCGATGGCCACTGACGCTGTATTTCGACGGCGAGTGCCCTCTTTGCGCCCGGGAGATCAAGCTCCTAAGGGAGCGGGCCTCGCCTAATCGCATTTTATTCATTGATATCAGCGATGGTGCCTTCGACGCAAAATCTCTTGGGCTCACGCTCGTTGAAATGCAGTCGATACTGCACGCCAGGCTGGGCGATGGAACCTGGGTCACTGGCTTAGACGCTACGCTCTGGAGCTGGCGAGCTGCGGGCCTTGGTATCTGGGCCGCGCCGTTATCATGGCGGTTGACCAGGCCACTTTTAAACCTTGGCTATCGCCTATTTTGCCGCTTGCGTCCCCATTTAGCATGGCTGCCCCATCCTGATGGCAGCGCTCGGTGTCGCGATGAGAGATGCGCAGTGCCTGATACCAAACGCGACCCAGGCAGCAAGACGGCGCCTGCCAGAGGTAATGATGAATAGCGCAAGCAGCCTGCGACTGATCTTGGGTGATCAGCTTTCGTTCGATCTTGCTTCACTGCAGGGCTTGGATACACAGCGCGATACGGTGCTGCTTGTCGAGGTAATGGAGGAAGCCAGCCATGTTCCTCATCATCCGCAAAAGATCACCCTCATCTTCAGTGCTATGCGCCACTTCGCCGAGGCGTTGCAGCAACGGGGAGTTAAGGTGCGGTACGTCAAGCTTGATGACCCAAAAAATACTGGATCGGTGTATCGCGAGTTAGAGCGGTGGCACGCACTTTTGCGACCGGATGAAATCCACATCACCGAGTGCGGCGACTGGCGCTTGGAGCAATCGATAAAGGACTGTGGTTTAGCGATAAAATGGCATTCGGATTCTCGCTTTCTCTGCTCCCGTGCCGAGTTCTCTACTTGGGCGAATGGCAAAAAGCAGCTGCGCATGGAGTTCTTCTATCGCGAGATGCGCCGTAAGAGCCGGCTATTACTCAATGGGGACGGCAGTCCGGTCGGAGGCGCATGGAACTTTGATGCGGAAAACAGAAAGGCTTTACCCAAGGGCGTAAGGCCTCCATCCCCCGCGCGTTTTACTCCTGACGCAATCACTCGCGATGTACTGGCGTTGGTGGCCAAGGACTTCACAAGCCACTATGGCACTCTCGACACTTTCGACTACCCGGTAACCCACGCTGAAGCTCAGGCTCTCTGGGATTACTTCCTCGACTGGGGCCTGGCAGCCTTCGGCGACTACCAAGACGCGATGGCCAGTAACGAGCCTTTCCTGTTTCATGCCCGAATAAGCGCCGCGCTGAATATTGGACTGCTGGATCTTCGTCAGCTGTGCAGTGATGTGGAGGAGGCATACCTGTCAGGCAACATCGCGCTGAACGCTGCCGAAGGCTTTATCCGACAACTAATCGGCTGGCGGGAATATGTCCGAGGCGTCTACTGGCTGAAAATGCCTGACTACGCCGATGGCAACGCGTTCGGTAATACGCGGTCGCTCCCAGCGTTCTACTGGACGGGCGACACGCAGATGAATTGCATGCGCCAAGCCATCAACCAGAGCCTTGAGCATGCCTACGCTCACCACATTCAACGTCTCATGGTGACTGGCAATTTCGCCCTGCTGGCAGGTATCGCACCGAGTCAGATATGTGAGTGGTATCTGGCGATCTACATGGACGCTTTCGATTGGGTGGAGCTGCCCAATACACTCGGCATGGTTATGCACGCAGACGGCGGATATCTAGGCTCGAAACCCTATTGCGCGAGCGGGCAATACATCAAGCGTATGTCTGATTATTGCCGAGGCTGCGCTTACAAAGTTTGCGAAAGCACGACAGGCGACGCCTGCCCATTCAACTCGCTCTATTGGCACTTTCTGATGCGCCACGGCAAGCGCCTTCGCGGCAATCAGCGCATGGCCATGATTTATAAAAACCTCGACCGTATGGATGAATCCAAACAGCAGGCGCTGTGGCAACGCGGACAGTGGTTGCTCGCAGAAATGGATGAAGGCAGGGGATTTTGAAAAAGAGTGAGCTTCCAGTCAAAACCTGCATGACCTGTGGCCTACCGTTTACTTGGAGAAAAAAATGGGCACGCTGCTGGCAAGAGGTGCTCTACTGCTCGGAGCGTTGCCGGCGCAACAAAGCAACGACGCGGTGAAAAGAAATAGAGGGCATTCGACATGCCATTTGGTGCACCTGATAAGGCTATCTGTTCTGAATGAATGAAGAAAGATCGAGCAGCTGCATCCGTCAGATGCTCAGAGCATATGCCTTGAAGAAAAGTCAGAAATGGCTCCAGTCATAGCGTCCGAAATTGACTCAATCGTTTTTCAAGCTGAACCTGAAGGAGGACGCGAAAATTATCAGTATCATGGCTTGAAAGAGCTTCCTCCATCTCCAGCCTCCACAGAAGAGCATGAGCGTCACATTCCAGACGGATAACTTCAATTCTATTTTTTGATACCGCAACGCGTGCGAGCAATTCAGTGACCGCACGCCACGCCAGGCTGCAGTCACGCTGTAGTTCCATCATTTGCCACCCGTAGTGGTAATCGTTCGTTGGTGATGCAACGTACACTGTACGCTCATTTGCCACGGTTGCTCGGCGCTACAGCCAGCTGCCATTGAATTGGTGCATCGCCTCAAGATCCTCCAACCACCATGCGCCGGACACTGCGAGTCATTCCGCTTTAATGCGTAGCGCTGTAGCCCCAACCTTGCTTCGTCGGAAACGGCGCTTTAAATACGGAACTCTCAAGGAATCTGTTTTCAAACTTTGATAACGTATGACCGACTTTTTGGAGCGAATGAAATTGGCGACCTAAAGCTTGTTAAGCCTTCGTCAACCGCTTCTGACGCCTTAAAGAGGAAAAGATTTTGACTAGCACCGACAATGCGCAGTCTCTTCAAAACGCTATCGATAACTGCGCGCGGGAACCAATCAGAACGCCCGGTAGCATCCAGCCACAGGGGTTTCTCCTGGCAATCGATGAGTCATCGATGACGATCCTGCAAGCGAGTGCCAACGTGATTGATTGGATTGGCGTCAACGCTGCGGATCTGTTGGGTACTCGGTTCGACGAACTGATCAAACATGGGTCGGCTTTTGTCGATCAGTTGAGTGAGCTTGATGAAGAGCAACTCCAAGCATTCCACGTCGGTGACGCCACCCTCCTGAAAGGAGAGAGAACAGGCTCGCTGGTGGCAATGATGCTTCATCGGAATGACGGTGTATTGATTGCAGAGTTCGAACCTGCCAGCGATGTTGCCGTTGCGCATGGCCGCCTCTACCCCCTAATCCGCTCCTTCATCAGTCAAATGCGTGAAGATGAGAGCGTTGATGATCTGTGCTTACGAGCGGTAGGTTTCGTAAAGCGCATCACTGGCTATGGCCGCGTTAACGCCTACCGATTCGATCAGGCGGGAAACGGCTTTGTGAACGCGGAGCTCGCCGATGAAGGTTTCGACCGATACCTCGGTCTTTGCTTTCCAGCGTCAGACATCCCAAAGCAAGCACGCGAGCTTTATTGCGCGAATCGAATCAGGATTATTGCCGACGTCGATTACCAACCATCTCCGGTTATACCCGTTGAAAACCCCAAGACTGGGCTTTCACTCGACTTGAGTTACGCAACCCTGCGCAGTGTTTCGCCGGTGCACCTGCACTACATGCGGAACATGGGAACAGGTGCATCCATGTCGATCTCCATTGTGATGGACGGAAAGCTATGGGGGCTGATTTCCTGTCACAACAAGTCACCTCGACCCGTCAGTTTTCAATCACGTACTGCCTGCGAATTGCTAGGCCGGGTTTTGTCATTACAGCTGGAGACCAAGGTTGCGCATCTACGCAGCCAAAAGATGCTGAGCCTACGTAAACAAATCGTGCAGATGCTGGCTGCTATGGCAGACCACGACAGTGTTTTAAAAGGCATTCAATCCGTGCCTGACGTTTTTCTTGGCTTCGTCGGAGCATCGGGTGCAGCTGTAGTATCCGACACAGAGTGCGACCTCTACGGAGTGACACCTACCAAGCATCAGGTTAAAGCGCTGACAACCTGGTTGGACGAACGTAAAGGGCCTGAGGTTTTCTCTAGCGATAATGTCGGACGCGATATTCCTAATCTGCCAGGCATTGCGAAATCCGTAGGTGGATTACTTTCCGTATCCATTTCAGAAGTGCATTCAAGCTACATTATTTGGTTTAAGCCTGAACAAGTCCACGTCGTGAACTGGGCCGGAAAACCAAACAAAGTGATTGATGATGGCGGAAAACTGTCACCCCGTCAGAGTTTCGCGATGTGGCATGAGACCGTGGAAGGCTTTTCCACTCCTTGGGACGATAGCGAAATCGAAGGTGTAGCCGAGTTGCGCCTCGCCGTACTCGGAATTGTTCTGCGCAAGGCTGAAGAGCTCGCTCAAATGGCGGATGAACTCAAGCGTTCCAATAAAGAGCTTGAGGCGTTCTCCTACAGCGTGTCACATGACTTACGTGCACCTCTACGCCACATTGCAGGCTACGCAGAGCTTCTCGGTGATATGGAGCAAGGAAACCTCACAGAGCGCGGCCAGCGCTTCCTCGGGACTATCGGCGAGTCGGCTAAATTTGCCGGAACGCTGGTTGATAACCTTCTAAGCTTCTCTCAGATGGGGCGCTCAGCAATGAGGCTCAGCGAGGTCAACCTTGCAGCGATGATCGAATCGATCAAACGTGAGATGGCTCCAGAATACGAAGGCCGTACGATTGAGTGGAAGGTTCTAAATCTGCCGGTGATCATTGCAGACCCTGCCTTTTTGCACCTTGCTCTGCGCAACCTTATTTCCAATGCAATTAAATACACTCGAAACGAGCCGGTAGCCGTGATTCACGTAGAGGCGTTTAGCTCTGCGGACAGTGTAGTAGTGAGTATCAAAGACAACGGTGTTGGGTTCGATATGAAGTACGCGGAAAAACTCTTCGGCGTATTCCAGCGACTGCACCGTTCAGACGAGTTTGAAGGAACCGGAATCGGACTGGCGAATGTCAGGCGCATCATCGAGCGCCATGGCGGCACCGTTCAAGCTGAAGGCAGTTTGAATGGGGGAGCTACTTTCTCATTCTCATTGCCAAAAAAACACCTCAGCCCTGTGCGCTGACGATTAAGAGATCTGATTATGCTTAAACCAATACTGCTAGTAGAAGACGACCCCAACGACCTGGAGCTGACGCTCGTAGCGCTTGAGCGAAGCCAGCTCGCAAACGAAGTTGTCGTGGTTCGAGACGGCGCGGAAGCGCTCGACTATTTATTCAAACGAAACATATTTTCAGATCGGGGGGACGGAAACCCGGCGGTTTTGTTATTGGATTTAAAGCTACCCAAAGTAGACGGTCTTCAGGTATTGGAGGCTATTCGCGCTAGTGAGGATCTTCGCAGCATCCCAGTAGTGATGCTCACATCGTCCCGAGAGGAGCCCGACCTCTCGCGCGCTTATCAGTTAGGCGTCAACGCCTACGTGGTGAAGCCCGTTGAGTTTAAAGAATTTGTGGGAGCGATATCTGATCTCGGCATTTTCTGGGCAGTCTTGAACGAACCACCACCTGGCTCTGTCAGAGCTGTACGCCGTACAAATTCCTGACATCAGCGACTTTAAGAACAGCTCATCTCCATGCCCCTGAACAAGCTGAAAATATTGCTGGTTGAAGACAGCCCGCATGATGCTGAGCTGACGATCCTAGCTTTAGAAGCTAGTGGCTTTAAAGTCGACGCTACCTTAGTGCACAACCACTCTGAAGCTGAGCGAGAGCTTCGTGCTTCTGATTTCGACGTCATTCTGTGCGATTACCTACTTCCAGGCTCCTCCGGTGCGGAAGTTCTGAGCATCGCTCGGGAGCTCTCCCCGGAGACGCCGTTTATCTTCCTGTCTGGGATATTTGGAGAGCAGCAAGCTGTAGAAATGATCCGCATGGGAGCAGTGGATTACGTTCTAAAGCAGAACATGAAAATGCTGCCGAAAGCAGTCCGGCGTGCAGTCTTGGAGGTTCGAGAGCGCAGACAACGGCTTAAAGCTGAGGCTGCACTGCAAGAGGTTGAAGTCCGGGCAAGGCTCGCGATTGAAGCTGCCATGATGGGGGTTTGGGAGCTCGACCTTGTATCAGGCCGGTTGCTTTGGGACGAGCGCTGCAAAGCTCTATACGAGCTACCGCCTACAGCCAATATCGACTTGGAATATTTTTTCAACCGCTGCCACCCTGACGACCGTGCTTTAGTAGAGCTAAACGTTCATAACGCAATCACACTTCAGCAGAACTATCAGGTGGAGTACCGCATATTCCTTGAAGGGAATCGTGAACGCTGGATCTTCGCGAGTGGCAGATCCGTTTTTGAAAATGGCATATGCGTTCGTTTCACTGGGATCGTGCAAGACATAAGCGAACGCAAACGTGCGACCAATGAACTTGTTGAACGCAATGAGGAACTTGGTCAGCGAGTGGTACAGCGGACGCTTGAGAGAGATCGAATCTGGGATCTATCAAGGGAGCTTCTGGCCGTTCTACGATTTGATATGACGCCCATAGCCACCAATCCCGCATGGAGGTCTGCGCTCGGATGGTCTGACTCCCAGATCAACGAAATGAGGTTATGGGAACTCGTACATCCTGATGATCTTGATGCCACTGTCAAAGAAACCCAGAACATCGCACGCGGGATTGTCTCAACCCGTTTTGTGAATCGTCTGCGGCACATATCTGGCGCCTACCGATGGATGTCATGGACAATTGTTCCAGAGAACGGGCTAATGTATGCCGCTGTTCGCGATATCACTGATGAACGAGCCGTGGTTGAAGAACTGGCTGCTGCCAACCAACGCTTACGTGACCAGATCAAAGAGCGAGAACGGGTCGAATCAGCGTTACAGCAATTGCAAAGGCTAGAGGTAGTCGGTCAGCTAACTGCGGGTGTTGCACACGATTTCAATAACCTTCTGACAGTTATCCTGACGAGCACAACGTTTGCCATTCGGGATATTGAGAAGGGAACGATGGCCAAAACAATCAGCCGCCTGACTAACATCAAAGAAGCAGGAGAGCGAGGTGCCAAGCTCACAGCACAATTACTGTCGTTTTCTCGTAGGCAACGCCTAGTACCTGTCGTCATCAATTTGAATGACGTAATAAGAGACATGGGCAGTCTAATAGCCAGGGCGTTAGGTGCAAAAAACTCAATACGGTATGACCTGGCCCCTGAGCTTCGTAATGCTATGGGCGATCCAACTCAGACAGAAATGATCGTTCTCAACCTGGCGATCAATGCGCGAGACGCGATGCCTACTGGCGGGACTATCACTTTTTCGACGTCTAACCTCGTGGTCGAAAATCCTCCGATTCGCCCTGAAGACCCCGAAATCGGCACCTACTCTGTTTTGACCATCAGTGACACCGGTAGTGGAATGTCGGATGAAGCATTGCTTAAAGCCTTCGAGCCGTTTTTCACTACAAAGGGTGTGGGTAAAGGATCAGGTTTAGGACTCGCACAGGTCTTTGGTTTCGCGAAGCAGTCAGGTGGTGGAGTGAACATCGATTCAGAAGAGGGTATAGGCACATCTGTTAGGGTGTATTTGCCTAGCGTGGATGCGTCAACCAAGAAGCAGGCGAATGTCGCTATGCCTCTCTATTCATCAACAAACGCTGCTGAAAAGACTGTGCTTCTGGTCGACGACGACCCGGCAGTACGAGCCGTTACGCTTCAGATGCTTGAATCGCTGGGATATGCCGTAATTGAGGCCTGCGATGGCATTCAAGCCCTGGAAAAAATTGATCAGACCATAGACATTGTGGTCACGGACTTTGCCATGCCTGGCATGACCGGTTCTGAATTAGCCTCAGCTATTCAAATGAAGCGTCCTCAGATGCCCATCGTATTCGTGACAGGATACGCTGACATTGATGTACTGGGACTTGAAACCGCCTCAGTAATCCAAAAGCCATTTGATGAGGCAACCCTCCAAAATCGAATCATCACAGCACTCGGCAGTAACGCATCTGAGTAACAAGACCGCGTATCCGAGACCTCTTACCACGCCGTCAATCCATGAAGTCTGACGAAACGTACCACGCCCATGTGGCACACTGGTCTTCGCTATGTAAAATGAGCGCTGTCTATTTTTAAGGTCTGCCCGCATGCATCAGATGCTTGAGCACTTTCTAAATCGTGCGCTCTATGTCATGTCATCAGGCTCACCGCCAAATCCCCTACTCCACGAAATCGCGTGCATGCTGCAGGTTGAACTTCCTGGATGCATTGTTGGGATCAACGTACTCGATAAGCCGGGAAGAACTTTTCGCCACTCAATTTTCCCCAGCCTGCCTGATGAATTCGCTCGTAGGCTGGAAGGTAATGTCATTAACGGAAAAAGAGGATCGTGCGGTCTCGGCGTACTGACAGGCAAGGTAATCAACGTTCCAGACGTGGCTAACGACGAGCGCTTTTCAGATGAGTGGAAAGGGCTCTTTGCACAGTACGAATTAGCGTCTCTTATCTCTATACCTGCACTCACCTCGGACGGCGAAGCTCATGGCAGTGTTGCCGTCATTCATCCTAAAGCGGCGCCGCTTGACCTAGAGCAAATCGAATTCCTGGGATCATTCGCTGCGCTTTGCGCTAAGATTTGCGCCTACAGTAGAACCAGGGAAACGGCGCAACTCTTGATGGGAGAGCTGGAGCATCGCGTTCGAAACCTTTACTTAACCGTCGGGGGATTAGCCAACCTGACGATCAAACGCTACCCCAATCCTAGCGATTTTCGGAGGGTTTTCGGCGAACGCCTGACAATGATGCATCACGCTCACTCACTTGCTTTCAGTGGGCGAGCGATGGGTTTATCCCAACTAATGGATGAAATCCTAGCGCCCTATTTGAAGGAACATAAGATATCTATAAGCGGGCCTGAAATCCTCTTGTCCCCCGACTCGGCTTGCGCGTTGGCGCTTGCAATCAATGAGTTAGGGACTAATGCGTCGAAGTACGGTTCTCTGTCCAATGTCGGCGGCGTGCTGGAGATAAAATGGAATATTTTGCCGAAGGGTGAGTTAGATACACACTCAGCTTTGAGAATATGTTGGACGGAAAGTGAAGGGCCTACGGTGCAAGAGCCTAGCCGCCAAGGTTATGGGACATTGATGATAGGTGGCACACTCAGAAACGCCTTCGATGGATCAGCGGTGTTTACTTTTAATCCTGCCGGGCTGATCTGCGATATATCTGCACCTTTTACTCCAAAGCTTGGTATCGAAGCCTTTTCAGATTAGCTGCGCAATGTCAATCAACGGTGGTCATAGCGTTCGCTATTGCTTGAAGCGCTGCCGGCGCAACAAAATTTAGGCCCTAAAAAAAGGGCCATCACTGGCCCTCATCTACTCAATTTCAAATCACTTGCCTAGCCAGGACTCGACAGTCGCTGCGCCGTGCTCAGTTTTCCATTCCTTGAGGCCGCGATGGTTTCCGCCTTTCGTTTCGATGACTTCACCGGTGTGTGGGTTCTTATAAACCTTAACCTGGCGGGCTTTACGTGTGGCTTTAGGTTCAGATACTTGAGCGCGACGGCCTGCTTGTGGATCTAGCAGGTTGATCACGTCCTTCAGGCTATAGCCGTATTTTGCGAGCAAATCACGCAGCTTCGTTTCGAATTCGATTTCTTTCTTAAGACCAGCGTCGCCCTTCAGGGCCTCAAGCGCTTCAAGCTGTGCGGCGAGATGTTTTTCAAGCTGGCGAAATTCTGCGAGTTTGGACATGGGAGCTTCCTGAGCAATTAGTATTGTCACGTTACAACAGAACAGACACTTGAATGAAGCAGAAGTATCAATGTTTAGATTCTATAAACTGCTCGGGTACAGAACGTCGAAAAGCGCTGAGTAGCCGACGCAAGCGGAGCGCGCAGGCTGGCACAGCCGAAGGCGTGAAAGATGGACGCCCGCAGGGCCGAGATACGGCGGGACGCGGGAGCTCGGTTCGCCACAGCCTGCCCGCGCACAGCGGCTCGCCAACTGAAGTAAGTCAGTCAGATCTTGCGGCCCGACTCAGTAGCGCTAGAGAAGCCACCAACCCCACATCGGTAAACTCCCAAATTTTCCCACCAGGATAAGCAATCAAAATGGGAGTGTATCGTAATGATAAATTGCGACTGCTGCTTTGCCAGCTCAGCGATACCTACATTGCAGTGCGCCAGAGTAGTAGAGCACTGATTACAAGGTAGTCAGGCGATTAAGCTGCTCAACCGAAGGAAATCCCAGTGTCCGATAGCGACGTGGATAGCCCGCTTCTGTAGCCAGCAGATCGCCAAGCTCGGATTCAAGTTCACTCCAGGAGACGGTTTTGACTGTCGCTTCCCCACCCTCAACAGGTTCAACCAACGCGACGCGATCTGTCTTGGGCAACAGCGTCAGCACACCTTTTGTCCAGGCGCTCATCGATACCGTCTGGTTTGGTTGGTCAGCCATTTGGAAGAGGTTGTAGGAGGCGACGAAGATGTCGATGCCCTTTTCCAGATTGAGCTTGTCGAGCAACTCTTTCTGATTGGCATAATTACTCTGCAGCAGCAAATGCTCCAGTGTAACCAACCGACTGCTGACCCCTTCATCATCACAGTTAAACGGTATGATATCGCGACCTTCGTAGGTGTAAATATCGGTAGAGACAGCACGCCCCCTTTCAAGAGCCTGGAAAGCAAGCTCTACCATCTGACGAATTCCCTGTTCGTCCTTGTCTCCAGTGACCATCAGGACGTCTCGACTGGGCACCATGAACACTGGCCGACCTTTAACTGGCACGCGCTGAAGGACATCTGGCAACAACACCCTGCTGGTGTCGTACCCATCCGCCCACTCCCCAGCGTATAGGCCTGGAATAATCTCCCCGAAGGCTTCGTTTGTCGTATCACGCAGGTTCTCGATGGAGATCTTTACCGCCTCTTCCATCGTCACACCCCAATGTGCTTCGGGGCCATTGGTAAGGGTGGCAGTGGACTCGGGCGAATCGACAGCAAGCAGAATAACGCAGTCTCGGCCCAAAGGCTGTGAAACATAATCGTACTGCTTGTCGCCATTTTTACGGGCGTGTTCCAGTCGAATTTCTTCAAGCATGGCAAGGTTGCGAATCACCGGACGCAGCTGCGCTTTGACATTATCAAACACAGTCTCGGTTTTTCTACCCGCCTCTAACAGCGTCGATACGTATCCGGTCAGAACGGCGGATTTCTGTGCTTTGTCTGCATTTTGATAGTCGCGAAAGGCATTATGGAGATTGAAGTACGATCCATCCCCATGGCGGATGCGGAACTCGTTCTTCTCAAAACTCAGATTCTCGCTGAAGCCAGCTTTACGAGTCGAATCCATAAATTTTTTGGCAAATGCTTCATCAGTTAGCGGTCGATTGAAAAATTTGTCGAGCAGGGAAAAAAGCATGTACAGAATCCTTTTTGTCAGCAGGCAATTGTAAACAGCGGGAATTGGGCAGGCTTAAACTTGTTCAGAGCTTGGGACGGCTGCTCTCCATATCGACAGCTATCAGACGAAATTGACGTTACGTAGCGGAAAACGAGCAGCGCCAATCATGTGCCTGATTGTAGTGGATGTGTGGATACTGCCCTCCTACGAGGCGGCAAAAAGCTCCAGACCTCTCTCAAGCTTTGTTAACTATTCAGCCGGACTTTGGATGCGACGAAGCTCACTCCACGTAACGGAGCCAAAGATGCGTCCGACCGGAGATCGCCTGCGCAACTTTGGAAACACGTCCCTGTAGGTTTTCATCGCTAGTGTTATAGAGCGCACAGAAGTCTTTGGCTACGACGTTAGCAAGTGATGTATCAGGCGGTTCAGCACGAATGAAGCCGATGTAAGAAGCACCTACGCCCATCAACTCATAGCCATGCGCTTCTGAAAAATGACGCGCAACGGCAAAGTTTTTCGCGGGATCCAGATCCGAAGTGAAATAGCCATTCGGAAAAGACGCGAGTGCCTGGCAGGACTGCTGAACGGGTACCAGGAGCGCTGAAAGAGGCTGCTCTAGAAGAGAGATAGGGTTGTTCTGGTAACCGATCCACTCCTGGAGGGCCTGATGATCTAGCGTCAAACCATGAGTACAAGCATCCTCGAAAGACGTGGCTGCAACCAGGGTCATGAAATTGCGAAGACAGATTGCGAACTCCTCTTTCGTAGTCGGATAGCCTATGTATTCACCATTCTCAAAGCACTCTGGAGGCAAGCCCGCTATGTCCTGCTCCGATGCATCGTCCATCCCTAAATTATTGCGCACATGTCCCGAGGTGTAGCGGGCTTGGTGCAGATCATCGAGCGAGAACAGAGGTTTAAAGCCTGGATGCGCCTCAGCAATCTTACGACGAGCTTCGGTCAGATCGTCAAAGCTGGTAATCCCGCTCACGCCGTACTCATCGCATGTACCTACAGACGGATTATCACGCTTGCCGTTACCGCGAAATTCGATATCCATAAACCGTGGCCTGCTCCAGTTTGGTACTGAATTGAGTGAGTAATCCTAAGCGTTTCAGGATCATCATTGAAGGTCTGCCGCCAAGCGACAATAAGTCTTCCTGCCACCACATAGCAGCGCGCTACGCTAACATTGACGTTCGCACTTCGAGGTAATGTTGATGTCCGAAACCGGCCTACCATGCAATTTCTAATCGACTCAGGGAAGAAACTGATGACTACAGATCCGTTATGTCTAGTCTTTGTGCCGGCTCTGGCGGCAGTGCTGCAAGCCGCCGAGGATAAAAAGGGCCAGCCGCTTACCGAGATTGAGGTGTGTGAAATCCGAGACAGATCCACCTGCATCGCTTTGCCTTTTAGCGCAGCCTTGGCAATGGAAGAAGATCGTGGTTATCCAGACATCGTCGCGGAGGACTGCTGGAATGAATGGCAACGTCTACGCTCCCAGTGATTTGCGCCTGTACCAAAACAATGCAGCCCTTCTGTGATCAGACAATCATCCGACTGTAAGCAACCGTTGCTCTCTGTCGGCCACGAGACGCTGGTAGCACACCGAGTACCTCCCTATCTGCCAAAAGTGAGTCATCCCCTAATGAACGAAGGTTGGCAAAACGACGACTATTTCATCATCTTCACGGAGGATGAGAGCTTAGCTGCCATGAAGGCCTACGGATTTGATCATCATCTTCCGGGGTACACGCTATTAGGTCTAAGAGGATGGGACGACTTTATCGTCATCAACTCTTCCGGAGTAATGTTTACCATTCCGACGCTGCCACTCGATGCGTCCTATGCCGCGCCGTTTGCCCTTCCCCAGCAGATTTCCCTTGAGCCGGACGAGCGTTTCGCTGGCAAGATCAAGTGGTATACGAAGCCCTTAGTCTTTGGGGGCGACCCGGCGGACAAAACAAATTTCGCATGGATCACTCACGAGCAACATGCTGAACTTGTCATCTGGTGGAACGAACAGTACAGGAGCGCCAAAGCACAGAGCTAGTGCAATTTGCCCATAAAGCGGAAATCGCAACACATGCTCAAATGGCGTACTGAGGCACTCACGACTAGCCGAGACCCTATTTTTTTACCAGAGCTGCTGGGTGCTATCGATGAGTGTCCGTCTCCTCAGCCGGATAAAACTCGCCTTCCTTCCCCATCTTTTCCAGCCGTTCGCGCACCATCAACTCAACGTTGGCCATAGCAGCGTGATCGCCAGGGTTGACCACCTTCACGCAAAGACGTCTGACATTCTGATCGTGGGTGCCCTCGCTCATCATCTCGTGGGTGAAGACCTGTTCGCCACGCCATAGGCATAGCTGGGTATGAGTCCCGCCGAGCCATATCTCGTTGATTGATCTCAGGTCAGTGGTCGCCAGTTGATCGACGGTGATTGTCTTATCCATTGCACTGTACCTTACCCGTGAGTAGACACAGGTAGACTTACAGGCATAGCGGGTCGTTCCAAGCGTCTGCAGCTCAACCGCGCCAATGGTGGTAAGTACGCCCCGGATCAACGTCGGACAATTGAAGGCGCAAGTACGAACAGACAAGGGGAATCCCATGACTGACCCGCCTGGTTTTACATGCAGATGGCCGCGCTTGGATAAACCTTAACCCACCCTCTCCTGTCCAATACTGCCAGCTCAATAATCAGCACAGCACGGAAGAAAAGCACTGGCTTCAGACGCATTCCGGCACAGTTCACCATGGCGTGCTGCCTATGGAACGACTGACAGCTATTGGCCAGTTTCTGCCGGTCATAACAGGCTTCTATCGACTCATAGCTACCGGTCACCCAAGGTGATTTCAGCTAAGCGGTGACCGTCGCAGCCTTTCAACCCCACTCCTGCGCGAGTAGCGTCTACCCAGCTATAGCTTTTTCTCAATAGCTTCGATGGCTGCTACATAAGCATCATTGCCGATCCCGACTTGGCCCCACACCTCACGTTCTTCTCCACCTTGACGGTCATATTGTTCATCAGCATCCCAAAGCGTGATTATCTGGTTCGGAAAGCGGTACTCATACCGGTCGAACTCATGGGGGCCGGAATCGTCCGAGGCAGCCATTAGTGAAAACAGTTCAGCCGCGGATATCGCAAAAACATCAACCCCTCTAAACGTGAAATTGAGCTGAGAGTTTCCGGTGACGCCTATGAATTGGACTTCATCGCCAGGGCCGTATTCAAGCTGAATGGAAGATTCGCAGAAATAATCGACGCGGCCATAGGATCGTTCAAGCGGGAATCCATTCACAGACATTGCTTCCCTTGCTTCTGCGCGTGGAGCGCCAAGCCGTACGGGGCCGATTGCTTCCAGAGGCAAAATTTCAAAAACAGGCATTCACAATGCTTCCTGAAAATGAACAACCTAATCATTAACAGGGTGCGATTTCAACATGTTAAAGCGTCGATCCCAAAGACCGCTTCTGGCCGACTGCTGCCTTTCACGAAGGTCTACAATCGGCCCAGAGTGTGTAAAAACGCTTCGCCAAAATTGAAGTGCGCGCGTTTACGTTAAATCTGAAATTTATCGGCACGTCAGCAGATGTGGATTTCGCGTAGAAGCGCGATTTCCAGTCCGGTTTTGAGTACCTGTCGCGCGGAAAAACGTTTTCACACAGCCTCGACCAGTAGCGGACATCCGGGAACTACTGCTTCCGGCCAAAAGCGGTCGATGGATGCCCTGCTAACGAGTTGCCCTGATGGCTCACTTCTATCCCAAAAGAGCTTTATATTTCTCTAATACTGAGCTATATGAAAGAACAGCGTCATCTACGTCATGCAAAATACAAGGCCAAGCTTTGGCAAAGCTCAAAAAAACCTTCAAGTACATTAATTTCGCATGTTCAGTATGATCAAGATTAACCTCAATCATCACTTGCGGCACGGCCCCCAAGACATCCTCCCATTCTTGAATGGTCTTCAGCATCGTAGAACTCGTCAATAACATCCTTCGAATGCAAAGCTAACCAAATATCTGAATCACCCCCACTGATGCTACCCCGAAAAGGCTTGCCGGAACTTACATGCCCACCATCGGCCAATATGACTTCTTTAAAGTCTCCGACGGCCAATTGCTCTGAAGAAAATATTATTGCCGATAAGGACATGATTCCTCTCCCCCCAAAAAAATCGTTCCCACTTTCCCTCCTTCTTGTTAACAATGCCTGATTCATCTCAAACCCTGGCTGGGTTATCCGACTGTCTGCTTATGGCCGATTTTTGCCGTTTGTGACGGGCAGCAATCGGCCAAAACTGGTCGAATAGCTCTGGCTTTTTTGCCGCTTTCAAGCACTGGTGTAAGTCAGATTAGGGTAGCTATTGTCCTCACCTTTCACCTATCGAAAGGCAAGAAATCTGGTCATTGCTATCTAAGTAATACATCCCTTCTAGGAAGCCAACCATCGGCGTGAGCCCGAGCAAGGGTTCAGACTTAAATGTGATGGGGAAAGAAATCCGTTTCGCTTCATCTGAGGCTTCATCCCATGAGGGTTTAACAACTCCTCCCCAGAACGAGACAGCTGTGCCGTCATTGAGGAACAGCGTGGGTTGTCGATGGCCAATATGTTCAACCAGACTCCAGTGCACGTAACCCAGATAGCGAGTGCCATCGGCATCGCAAAATTCGGCTCGCACGATCATCGCCAAGCCTACTTCCTCAACACAAGGTCGGACTGTGCATTCATCCTCAACGGATTCGTCCATCGGAAAGCACCATACCCCAACATCGTGCAGATCGCTCGCTGTCAGCTCCCAAATCTGCTTGTCGCGCATCTCACGCCTCCTTGTAGTTTTATTCAGATCCTGCACAGTACAGAGTGCCAGCTTTGTCCTTTAACGAGCTAAGGAGGTCAGGGCTGTTGATCTGGTTTAAGCGTTCGGCTTGAAGCAGGCGCTAAGACGATAGGCGTGATACCAATGGAGTATCATCATTTTCTATGACACAGCCGCACTGCACTAAAGGACTTCGCCATGCACCAAGTTATCAGCGCTGCTTACTACCGACCTGGATTCGCCAGGAGCGCCTGCGCATGGTTAATGATTGACGGCATTGGCATTGAGCAATGGCTGTCCACTCACCTCGAATGGTCAGACGTCGCAAGCCTTGGTCTTTCTCTGATCTGGCTTATCGACGAAGACGAAGACGCTCTTGCGAACCGTCGCATCATCCCGGCGGAGGATGGAAGCTCCACAATCGTGCCGTTACTGGTCTGTAGCGATGACATGAATTTTGACTGTATCGTCTTGGTCGCAGAGCAGGTAATCGATGCTGACACCGTACACTGGCGGCGCTTCGGTCGAAGTATTTCGGACAAGCTGGAAGTTGGAATCTCGACAAAATGGATCGCCGAGAGCAAGCCGGTAAGCTTTGCATTGGAGGATTTCCAAAACGCATTGGAGCAGTTCACTCAGTTGTCGAAGACGAAGCCAGACAACCATTGCGATGAATCCTTAAGCCCTCAATAGCCTAGCTTACGTTGCATCATATTTATCGCTATCAAGCCCACTACCACGTTGAAATGTTGTGACCACGTAGCCCGAATTCTCAGTGGGCATACATGCTTCCAGAGGACACGCTGGAGCAGCAATCCTAGTAGAATTCGTCGAGCTGATTACCGCCCCCTTTGAGATGCTCTATGAACTCTGAATTAACTGAAGAAGAAATGCGTCGTGCCCTATTCGATACGCCTCAGCCCGAAGAGCAGATATCTGCGCCTCTAGTAAATGAGCCTGTGGAAGAAGTTGTGCTCGCGAAACCCGTTGTCGCTTCAGCAGCCAAGAAGAAGGTGGCGAAAGCATTTACGCCCAGGCTGCGGGTCACGCTACGGGTTGGAAACGAGTTCGAGGGAAAAATGACCGAGTTGATTCACGAGGCTGATACGTTGAGCTCGTTGCTCGCCGAACAAGATGCGGTGAAGGCTGCCAAGAAAAAATACAAATACGTGGAAGTGCTATCCGTTAAATCGATGTAGAAAATCCAATTGTGCCCATGAGTTGAAAGGTCGCGCGTCTAGGACTTTCTCTTATCTTGAACGAGCAAGCCCCTCCCGGCCCTGCTCTCTGCCTGCTCAACTCGGTGGCATTGTCGACGAACAGCCCGTCACTTGGGGGTAAGTCTGGCAAACCAGCATAATTTTGTTTTTGGGTTCAAAGCCATGATCAATCATGCAACGCTGCACTTCTGCAGTGCGCCCGATGCTTGCGACGTCCAGATTCGACCCAAGTGGCTTCGCATAGCCGCACGCATACATCACCGGCAGGGCTTCGCTGTCATTAGCTACCTTGAATGAAAAATGGCGTGACGCTCCCGCTCTACGCCATGAGACCTGCATACGTTCATCCCGGCCTGAATTAGGCTTGATTGGGTGAAATGCTTCGTCTTCGACAAACGGTAACGCTTCGAGCTGGGACAAGATGAGCGGCCTCCCCTGCCTTTCTTCAACACAGGCCGGCATATTCTTCATTATGTCGCAGTATTCAAAGCCGTCTTTTCGAGTAAAACCGAGACGTTGCATGCACTGAAAGTGGATTATTTGTTCGTTTATTGGGAAATGGTTTTGTGGCCCTGCTACAGGGTCGCCACATTCTGCCATAGCGGCTTTGACGCCCTCTACAGAGGTCGAAGCACGTTTCCACTGAGTAAACGACGCTGGTGGCGGGCAGCCGGTTAGTAAAAGTACCGATGAGATCAGGACTGGGATGGTAATGATCTGAGATTTGCTGAACATATTTTGTCCTTAATTTATGTCAGGCCACGCGAATGGTGTCCAAATCCTGAGGGCATCAACTGAGTTGAAAGGCTTAGCAACGCCGCAGTTGCCTTCCATCAACATTACGGTACCTACGGCGCAGGCTCATCATTCTTCGACGTCTGACTCCTCCGGGAGCGCCTTAACAAGTTCTAGGCCCTGATTACGAACGCTACCCACAGCTTTGCTTACCTTATACCAATGAAAATCGGTAGCAGGCCGGCATTGTTCCATCGCGATTTCCCGCGCGCGTTCAGGTGTAGTATCTGAGGCGATCCATTCACGGGCGTGCTCAGGTGCCAAGACCAGCGGTTTCCGATCATGAATATCGACCATCCCTTCATCACTGGCAGCAGTGATGATGACAAAGCCATCACGAGGGTCTGGCTCCAGGCTCTGGTGAACCTCAGCTAATCCAGCGAAGAACATCGGAGCCTGCTCTTTCAGGGTTATGAAGTAAGGCTGTTTTTTCTTTGGATCAGCCGGATCTTTGACCCACTCAAACCAACCGTTTGCCGGTGCAAGCACGCGACCGTTTGGCCAGAGCTGACTGAAGAATTTCCCGCTCATGACTGTTTCAACCCTAGCGTTTATCGGATCAGGACGCTTTCCTTTCGCCCAAAATGGCGACCATCCCCACTTCACCTTATCAATGCTCAGCTTTTCTTCTAAGGGCCGAATAATTTCCACGCGGGTCGAGGGTGCGACGTTGTATCGCTCTACTGGCCAAAGATCGTAACCGTTAATCACTAACTGCTCTGGCGCGAGCTCCCTCAGGTAGTGATCCATTGACTCGTAGATCGAGTAGCGTCCGCACATGCTGTCACCCGTCGAATAGTGATGCTTATGAGATTGACCGCAAGCGAAGCAAATCGTTAACTGTATATACGTACAGTCTACAACTTTAAGGCTTGCATCATGAGCATCACCATCCTCGGCCCACTCGCTACTGGCGGTAAGAAGCTTCCCCTTTATTCATCCAAGGTGCCGGCGGGCTTCCCCTCCCCTGCGGCTGATCACATCGAAAAGCACATCTCCCTTGATGAGCTGTTCGATATTCGAGCCCCGCACGTGTACCTGGTGAGAATCGATGGGGACAGCATGCAGGGCGCAGGAATCTATTCAGGGGATCTAGTGGTCGTTGATCGGAGCATCGATGCGGTCAGCGGCGACATAGTCATCGCCGCGCTGAACTCGGAGCCTTTCTGCAAGCGCCTGCTTCTGCGTGAGAACGCCGTGATGCTTGTATCGGAGAACCCAAAATATCCGGCAAGGCATGTCATGGAGGGCGATGAGCTGGTGATCTGGGGTGTGGTGAAATACAGCGTGCGTGATCATGACAACACGTGAACCTGTATTTGCCCTGATTGACTGCAACTCGTTCTATGCGAGCTGCGAGCGAGTGTTCAGACCCGACCTAGCAAAGACACCTATCGTGGTGCTGTCCAACAACGATGGCTGTGTGATTGCGCGCAGCTACGACGCCAAGCCTTTTGTAAAAATGGGCCAGCCGTACTTCCAGATCAAAGACCATCTACGCCGGCATGGAATCATGGCCTTCAGCAGTAATTACGCTTTATACGGCGACATGAGCGAACGCGTCATGACGATCATCGAATCGATGGTGCCAGCGTTAGAGGTCTACAGCATTGATGAGGCATTCGCCGATTTGACTGGCATGCCTGGAGATCTGTCCGCGTTTGGCAGGCACATGCGCTCCACACTTCTCAAGCGCACAGGCATTCCTGTCGGAGTGGGGATCGCGCGCACGAAGACACTCGCCAAGCTCGCTAACCACACAGCCAAACGTCTGCTGGATATTACCGGTGGCGTGGTGGATCTGTGCGACCCGTTCAAACGCGACTGGACGCTGCGTAACACCGATGTCGGCGAGGTATGGGGCATCGGCAGGCGGATGAAGGCGCATTTGGAAGCGATGGGGATCAAGACCGCCATGGATTTAGCGAAAGTTGATCCGACGATGCTTCGCCAGAAATTCAGCGTGGTGATCGAGAAGACGGCACGCGAACTCGCCGGTATTCCATGTCTCGAACTAGGTGAAGCTGACCCACCCAAACAAGAGATTTGCTGTAGCCGAATGTTCGGCACCCGGCTCACACAGATCGAGCCAATCAAGGAAGCCGTCGCGACCTACACCCAGCGTGCGGCGGAAAAGCTCCGCGCGCAGAACTCCCTGTGCATAAAAATCCGCGTGAGCATTCGCACCGGCATGTTCAATCCTGAAGAGGCGAAATATGCGAACGGCGCGCTGGTGGAATTGCCCTACCCGACCAACGATGTGCGCCTGATGACGAAGGCGGCCACCGAAGCAGTCAATCGGCTGTTTCGACCGGGCTTCAAGTACAGCAAGGCAGAGGTTCTGCTGATGGATCTACGGCAGCCCGGCGAATTCACTGATGACCTGTTTGCGCAGTCCCAGCCCGTGATGGCGGACAAGGTCATGAGCGTCCTGGATGAGATCAATGGCCGGTGGGGAAAGGGAGTTCTCAGGGTTGCTAGTGTGCCTGTCGCACCTGGTTGGGCAATGCGTCGGGGGCTGATGAGTCAGAGCTACACGACCAAGGTAAATGAGCTATGGACGGTGAGAGCCCGATAACGGCGCAGCAAAAAGCATTTGCGGTTTAAATAGCGCCGTCATGAATGACGGCTTTCGGCCGATTCTGTTGAAAAAGTCGGCTTCGGTTCCGACGGAAAAAAATAAGCGTCGTAGATTGAAATCATTTTGCGCGGATTTCGAGCAAACCGACGCTTTCGGCAGAATCGGTCGAAAACTGCCCCCCATTCGGTGTAGTGATTTCACTGTGTAACCGGCGCGTCGAGATCAACCAGTAGAGTGCCACACCTAACCGATACGGCCCCCCAATCCCCTGTCAGATGGTAGGTGCGCCCCTCTATCGTGAAAGTGTCTATGTTGCCCAAGTCAACGTTGTCATCTGCATCAGTGAAAACCAGAGCACTTCTTTTGTGCCAAAGAATAAGCTGCGTTTCACGGAAAAGAATGCGGGCTCTGCGATAACAGTACCGCTCACTAGCTTTTGGCTTCTCAAACAGCGGATGTGTTTCCAGGAGCACCAAGTCCATTGTGAATGACAAGGTTGATGCACCTTCCTCAATAGCGAGCACGTAGCTGTCTTCCAGGTAAACGTTGGCTAAGCTGATTTCGTCGTAATAATGCATAAGTCACAGGGACGCGGGTTGTGGAGACTATGGTAGCAGCGGTAGTTTTGACAAACAGCTATCGGCCGATCCTTTGAAAAAGGTAGCTCTCCTGTTTGGCCTGCGACAAAATCACTACATCGGCCGGCGGGAGAGCACGCAGTATGATGGGACAGTTATCGAGTGGGCAGGAGCGACTGTTTTATTCGTTCAACCTTGAAGATCATATCCCCACCAATCACCTTCTACGCAGCATTGATCGGTGCCTCGATCTGAGCGACCTGCGCCATTACCTCGCCGATTTCTATAGCCCGATTGGGCGTCCGTCGATTGATCCTGAGCTAATGATCCGCTTGCTGATCGTCGGCTACTGCTACGGCATTCGCTCCGAACGGCGGTTGTGCGAAGAGGCCCATTTGAACCTGGCGTATCGCTGGTTCTGCCGGTTGAGCCTTGAAGACGAAATCCCCAACCACTCGACCTTTTCCAAAAATCGACACGGCCGTTTTCGGGACAGCGATCTGTTTCGCTGGTTGTTTAATGAAGTGCTGCGTCGCTGCATGGACGCCGGTCTGGTCAAGGGCGAAGGCTTTGCCGTGGACGCCAGCATCATCAAAGCGGATGCGAGTCGGCAGCGCGGCGTCCCGAGAGATGAACAGGTCAACTGGAGCGATCCCCCCCTGAGCATCCGCGCCGTGCGTGAGTACCTTGAGGCACTCGATGAAGAGGCATTGGCCGAAACGCTACCGAAGCGCCTATCGCTGACTGATCCTCAGGCCCGCTGGACAGCTGCTCCAGGCAGCCCAGCTTTCTACGCTTACTCCACGAATTATCTGATCGATACTAAGCACGGCGTGATCATGGATGTGGAACCCACACCAGCTCATCGAACCGCAGAAGTCGAGAGCACCAAGACCATGATCGAACGGGTCGAAGCGCAGTTCGACATCAAACCGGAGCGCCTCATCGGTGATACTGCTTACGGTACCGCGCCGATGCTGGCCTGGATGGTGGAGGAAAAAGACATCGAGCCGCATGTGCCGGTGTGGGACAAAACCGAGCGCAAGAACGACAGTTTTTCGAACACCGATTTCCACTGGAATGAAGAGGCTGAAGAATACTCCTGCCCGGCCGGCAACCCATTGCGCAGCGAATGGCGAGCCTTCAAAAATGAGCGTTCACACGTCACCAAAGCCAACACCATCATCTTCCGATCCAGACAGACCGACTGCGCGACGTGTCCGATAAAAGGCAAGTGCTGCCCGAACACTGCGTTTCGCAAGATCGCCCGCAGCGTCCATGAAGCTGCTCGGGATGTGGCCCGGCGCATTGCAGCAACGGCGGCGTATCAGCGCTCTCGCCACGAACGTAAAAAGGTCGAAATGTTGTTTGCCCACCTCAAGCGCATCCTGAAATTGGATCGCTTGCGAATACGTGGCATGAGTGGCGCGACGGATGAATTCACGCTGGCCGCTGCAGTGCAGAACCTGCGACGGCTGGCCAAGTTTTCATCTCAAGGGCCACCAGTCACGGGATAGGTGCGCCTGCACCAAGCAAAAAACCTCAAATTAACCCAATAACAGAGCAGCAAAGGTCACCGAAGGGCCGAAAAACCACTCAATGTGGTGAGTAGGTTCTCCAGTAGTGGTCGTGCTTGAGTTCAGGCAATCTGAAATCCGACTTTTTCAACAGAATCGGCCAAAAGCAGCCGTTCAGTAAACGCTGACATTGGCTAGAGTGAAGCACGTTCTAGCTGCGGGGCGACATGGGTGTTCCAACACCGCTGCAGCGGCAAGCACATCAGGTAGTACATGAGCCAGCACGCGTAGATGCTGGAATGCAGGTAGCAGGCACCAGATGCCAGCTTGCCGTGTGCTATTTCGTGGCGCAGGCACGGGCCGCCTTTGAGATTGAACAGCAGGTCAATCGTGTAGATCAGGTCGATGCCGAAAACCGACTCTAACTGCTCTCGTCGGTTACTCAGCAGCCCACTGAGCGACCGGTCTTCTTGCAGCAATTCTTCGTCCAGTTTCGATGTATCGATTCCAGCGTCACTGAGCACATGGCGTAGCGAGTTTTCGAGCTGTGGGAACAACAGATGGCAGGCGGACACCATGTCGCCCTGAAGGAAGCGCGCGAGGCCCAGGGCATAAATGTGCTCGAACCCTGACGGCACGAATGGGCTGGCTGACACGATGGCCATCAGGTGTCGATCGTCGACAGAAAATTTGCTCATGAGGATTTGGGCGGCCGGCTTTACTCGGCTTTCAACCCACATTTGGTACTGGATGTCCAAGTAGCGAAGGCTCTCATGGTCATACCACTCAGGTGGCGGCGTGTCGTCTAGATTGATGGTCGGTGCTTGTGTGACGACCCGGCCCAGGACGTCGGTGTAGATCTGTCCGTTGAAGAGGTCGGACAGGAGTGAGTCGCTACGGTCACGGATGATGTCCGTGTGCAGCGCCATTTTCTCCGGTACCTCACAGATCCGGGCAAATGTGTAGAGGAATTCTGGAAGCGTCAGATCCTTGAAGACATTGATGGTGCCTTGGCGCTCCTCGCTCAAATCCATCGGGATCTGGAAGGAAGAGAATTCGTGAGCAGCCTGCGCTTGCAGCTCCAGCAACTCGGCCTTCAACGCTTCCAGTTCTGCTTGCATGCCTGGAATAGCGCGAAGCTCCCGTATGGCATCCCGCGTCCAGCTGGCTCTGGCCATGAAGCTGTCGACGCCTTCTCGCATCCTGAGCGTCTGCTCGATCGACTTTAACTTGCAGCGCTTGAAGCCTGCGTGATCTTTGGACTGATGATGGGCGAGGGCGGCAAGCTCCCACACGACTTTGACGGCCATGGCGTAGTCGCTGGCAGCGGCTGCGCTTGCCGACCTCTCCGCATCCTGTGCAACTTGCGCCCATTCGATCAGGTTGAAGGACTGGCCTAGCCGAGCCAATCGATCAAGCGACGTGAAACACCTCAGTTTCTCGGCATGGGTGTAAAGACTGTTCCACGTTGCGATCACGATCTCGGACGGTGTTTTTCGCTTGCCTGTGCCGGCTACGATGTGGAAAGCCCTTTCGATCAGATCGACGACTTTGGAGGACAGCCCAGAGGGTGGCTCGTACCTGAACGAGAGCTTGTCGTTCAAGTAGAATTCGATCGTTTGACAGTAGGAAGTGATTGCCAAGACGGCGCTTCGATGCAGGTTTCTGTGGTTATACCAAGCCACATCCGCAACCCGAGCTCGCAGGAGGGGGTGGTCAATCATTTCGGCGATAGTGGCAAGCGCCTGGCTCTGCTCTCCAGCGATGTCAGCGGGGATGGGCGTGCGCATGCCATCCCTGATCAGCCTTGGGCCGAAGGCATCTTGGCGATCTACAGAAAAATGGTAAGAGCACACCACCATGAGCACTCTGTAAGCCCGGTAGCCGCTGTAGTTCTTGTTCGCCAGCGCCTGCCTGGAGCGTGCGCTCAGCTCAGAGTCGAACGAGTAGAAGTCGAGCGTATCGACGGTCTCCAGCAGCCGGCTGATCTCGGTCTGCTGGAAATCATTGACAGAAGCAAATTCCAGCCGGGAGCGATCTGGTTCGTTACCGATGACCGTTTCCGGTGGTGCAGGAGCTCCCAGAACCAGCTCCATGTCGGGCTCCCTGCCAGAATTCCTGTCCGGCTCCTGTCCGGCTCCTAGCGCCACGTCCTGATCGTTTGATGGCCCGGTCTGTTCGCTCATTCCCTCTCCCTGCTCTGGATGATTTAACTACGCTGGCGGTGATCTGTAAGGCTGTTTTTGAACGCAAAATCGTTCTACCAGAAGCCTCCAAGCATGACACTTTAGTTTGGCGTTCATGGCAGCTTGCCATACACGCAATATGTCACTATCTTGTGTTTTTTGGCAGATTAATAACTACATATGGTGGTTTTTACAGTGGGCCGTCATATGCGATGTAATCGCTTGGTAAGGGGCAATCGGGCTCTATCGACATTCCTTGCACACGGGGATGAAATGATGCGCAGGGATGGCATAAAAGGACTTCTATGCGGTTGATCAATTTCCATACTGAACACCCTGCAACTCAGGACGTGTTCCCCGGTGGTAGCCATGACAAGGTGGCGAGCGCAATCCACGGTCATTTGCTGAGTGACAGCCCCTCAAAGGTTGTAGGCCTGGATGGTGAGTTTGGCTCCGGTAAGAGCTCCATTCTGAGCATGCTGAAGGCAAAGCTGACGGCTGCTGACTCTGATTTCAGGGTCTGGTTTTTCGACTGCGAGCAGAATTACCAGGGTTCGACGAAGAGCAATTTCATCGAGCTTTTCACCGATGAGGTGCTCAAAGAAGTGCCTCATGTCAGCAGGGCTGCTGAGACCCTGAAAGCCTCTCGCGATCGAGCCCTCGGACGCTTGTTCGAGTACAACAAGCGAACAACGAGCCGTGTCAGTGCCTGGGCGTTGGCACTGGTCGCCAGCCTGTTTTTTGCCGCCAGCTCATTCCGGGAGCTTTTTGCACTTTCGCGTAGTTCCCATGCTGCCATCACAGGGACATCGCCCGAAGCCGCTGCGCTTACCAACACGTTGCAAGACCCGTTTTGGTGGCTTATTGCCGTGCACCTCGTTTCATTTTTCAGCCCGGTGCTGATCCTTGTCGTTGCCAAGTTTTGCCATAGGAAGGTTCGAGTAGGCGCTCAGAAATGGAGCCTTCTGAGTTTGTTTAAAGGCTCTAGTGACGATCATATTGAGGAGAAGATTGAGGTTGGCAAGGAGGTGACGTCCCTTGATCTCAAGAAGACGCTTCTCGAACAGCTGAAGGTGGTTGAAGACCAGCGTTATGTCATCATCCTGGACAACCTTGATCGCCTGCCAAAGGACAGCCTGCGGTCGGTGTGGAGCGACCTGGAGATCTTTATTGAGGTCGCTAGCAAGGCTGCGAATCTGACGGTAATCGTTCCGTTTTGCTCAAACAAGGTTGCGGATTACCTGAAGGCAGAAGGTGATCGACGGTACGATGCCAGGGACTTCATAGCGAAAAAATTTCCGGTGGTTTTCCGTTCTCCACCGGTCATCACCTCGGGCTGGAAAGATGGCTTCCGTCAGTTGTGGAATCATAGCTTCCCGGATGTTGACGGCAACGTCATCGAGCAGTGCGCACAGCTGTTGCAGCGCCACAGTCCCATGGCCAACAATCTGGTCACGCCCCGGCTGCAGAAGAAATTCATCAATGATATCGCCACGACAGCATTGGTAGTGGGGGAGGAGATCAGCCTCCTGGCTATCGCCAGCCATCTTCTGCTCTGCAAATATGCCGACCTTTCGCTGGTGGAGATACTGCGCACGGATGGTTTCTCGGATACCTATCAGAAAGGAATTGGTGAGGAGCAAGCTGGGCTGGTCATGGACACTAAAACCCTGCTAGGTGCCACTCTTGGTGATTCCATGGAGACCGGGTGGCAGATCCAGTTCCTGCAGATTCATTATCTGACTACGGGTGATATCGCAATCGCTGAGCTTTTGGACACGCCATTGGCAGAAGCCTTTGCCAGCGAGGATCACGACGCGTTGGGCGGGCTTACTCCACTGTTCGGCTTCTCTGACGCCATGAGGCGTTTCCTATCTCTGCGTCCATCGCTGGCTTCTCTGCTGCCAACCATATCCGGGGCACATCAGGCACGTGAAGGCGACTGGATTGAGCCTCTCTTGAGGCTTATCAATAGCGCGCAACTTGAACTGTTCGGCGAATCCAAAGCAGGGTCTGAGGAGTTCTACGAATCCGTACGTTATTGCAGAGGCCATGGGTTGAAGGGGCAGCTACTGAGTGCTCATGGCGGCCAGCTGAAAACCAGCCTGATGAAAATTCTGAACGCTGCGTTCGATCCTGAACAGCTGAAGTCGGCCTGGAATTTCATCCAGGAATACGACAATTACCTTCAAGCGCTAGGACTGAAGTTTGAAGAGTTCGTTGTTAAGCGTTCCGAGTGTGTTATGCACCTGCTGCCTGATATCGCACGCCTGAAAGTGATCAAGGCCAGTGGGTTTACCTTTGCGAACGTGGGTCTGCCAGACGCACATGCGCAGCTGGCCAGCTGTGCTGATCACCAGATGGGTGTAGCGGTATTGCCGATTGATTGCGTCGTGCCTGCGCTCGAATGGTTGTACGGCGAGCGCAAATTTGGCGGCGGTATTACCGGTGGTATGTCGGCTGGTGACGTCGCCATCCTGGCAAAATTCACAGGTGCTGCAGGCGAAGTAAATAGCGCGGTGCTGGGACTTGGGTTGGCCGCGAATGTCGACCAGGTCATCGGCGCTGCGACCACAACGTTGCTGGCGAACAATACCAGTCCGCTGATTAAGGCGGTGGCGGCGGTGACATACATTCGGCAAGCCGACGCCGATTTGCTCTCCAAGCTCGATGATCTGGATGGTGTTTTCGAGTCGTCAGTCTTTCGGGCTCTGGCGAACGCATCGCTTACCACAGCTGCTTTGTTCCAACTGGTTGACGACCCCCAAGTGGGCGAGTCGGTTGCTACCTACCTGGCGTACCTGATTCGAGAGCGGCGTATTGGGCCCCTGAGCTGCGACAGGGTTACTACCAAATTTAGTGTAATTTCCCAGGCGCTTTCGAAGGTTGGCCTTGCTGAGGCCGATTTAGCGATTTGGCTCACAGCTTGGGACGTTTTTATTGCAGAAGCCTCCAAAGACGCTCTTAAGGCGGACGTCCGATTGATCAGTGTCGTCATGGAGGCGGATGAAAATGTCCTGCCGAAAACTCGGGCGGGTCTACTCAAGCAGCTCACGAGTGAGGAGCTGACTCGTGATAAGTGGGTACAGATCATCTCGGCAGGGGCCAAACAGCACCAGGTAATCCTGAATGGGATAGTGAGCAATAAAGAGCCCATGCAGTCGATCGCGGCTGTCGGCGATGCCTTGATCGATGTTCTCAACTCCCTCGCGAACGGTACCGTGACTTCGCAGTGGGGAGCGGCCCAGTACGCCGTGATGGATTCGCTGCTCAAGTTGCTTGATGCCCAGCAGCGTGACGTCATAGGTATCCGATTGAGAACGATGCTCTTCGCAGAGTCCGTGGAACCTGACGATTTCGCAATCCCGTTATCGAAGTATGGCCACCTCATTCCGGATGTTCAACCGTCTAATCCGCAAGAGGTTCAACGGATCGTCCTGTTCCTGGCGTACCTGAGCCGCAACCCCGACGGCCTTCCAGCCTTGGCTAAACTTTTCGATGCGAAGGCCGAGCAGATCGCGGCGTTCAGGTACTCGACAGAGCTCAGGAATACGATGGGGGAAGCTGTTGCCAAGTTGTCTGAAATCACCCCGGCTCTCTATAAAAAGTTTGCTCAAACCAAGGGCTTCAAGCGCCTGATCCAGTCGCTCAAAAGGGCCGCGCGTGATCCAGAACCTGAGCAAGACGCGTGAAGGGCTGTTCCTGTTCAGAGCCTAGCATTAGACGGCGGAACAGACAGAGGTCTGAAAGCGTACGGCGACGGTCGTGGTATGACCGTCGCTGTCCGTCTAGAAGCGGTCTAGCACCACTCAGCCGTGCAAATTAGATCATACCCGTCAGTAGCGGTTCCAAGGTAAATGAAGGCATCACGACCTGAGTGATGCCAACCCGAAAAAACGTGTGGGACGAGTGACTGCTTTTGGCCGGTAGCTGTCTGTAGTAGGGAAGCAAACGCCAATCAAGGCGCAAGCGAGGACAACGGTCTGTTTGGCTATCGTGGCGCGCGATTGCTGGCCTCGCATGAGTGATGTCAAAATGACGCACCACTCTTTGCTCGCTCAGCGATAAGCGCGATTCACGGACTATCACCATGCCTAGCCTCTGTTGCTGTTCTAACACGCCAGGCGCGCCGGAGAGACTTCTCCTGGTTCGACTGCGTCGACTGCTTTGTTTTGTGCTGGTCTGGGGTCAGGCTGCGTGGGCGGTTCCTGGCGCTCAACAGAATGGCGCCGAACAGGTGATTGATTTACAGCTACGTTGGAAACATCAGTTCCAGTTCGCGGGCTACTATGCAGCCATCGCAAAGGGCTATTACCGCGAAGAAGGACTGGACGTGCGCTTGCACGAAGGTGGCCCCAGTGTCACACCAGTCGAAGAAGTGCTCTCTGGGCGTGCCCAATATGGCGAAGCCAATAGTGAATTGCTCTACGCACGCCTGCATGGAAAGCCCTTAGTAGCGCTGGCGGTGATTTTTCAGCATTCGCCTTCCGTGCTCGTGGCTCGCACAGACCAAGGTATTCGCACTGTGCACGATCTGATCAGCAAGCCGCTGATGTTGATGGATGCACAGACCGATGCTGATTTTCTGGCGATGTTCCGTAGCGAGGGTATACCCCTCGAAAAACTGCAACTTCTACCCAGCAGCTTTCAAATTGGGGATCTAGCCAGCGGTAAGGTGGCGGCGTTCAACTCGTACCTGACCAACGAGCCCTTCTACCTGCAAGAGCGGGGCGTTGATTACAACATCATCTCGCCCGCCAGTTATGGGATCGACTTCTACAGCGACATCCTGTTCACCAGCCAGGCCGAGATTGACGAAAATCCACAGCGGGTCGAGGCCTTCCGCCGCGCTACCTTGCGCGGCTGGCGTTACGCGATGGATAACCCCGAGCAAATCATAGACCTGCTGCTCAATCAGTATTCGGTGAAGAAAAGTCGCGCCCACTTGCAATTCGAAGCTGAGGCCATGCGTCCGCTGGTGGTATCTGACCTGATAGAGATCGGTCATATGAACCCAGGGCGTTGGCAACGAATGGCTGAAACCTTTCTCGAACTGGGTATGGTCGACAATATCGCCGGTCTGGAAAACTTCATTTACGATCCAAACCCGCCTCAACTGGTCGAGCGGCTGCGCAAGACCATTGTGCTGATCAGTATTGGCTGTGTGCTTGTCTTTATGTTTGCTCTGGTTCTTTTAAATGCCCAGCGCCATCTGCGCAACGAGATCAAGTTGCGCAAACTCGCCGAAGAGGCAGTACACAAGCTGGCCTTTTATGACAGCCTGACTGGCTTACCCAATCGCAATAGTTTTATTCCCTTTGCTAGTCAGAAGCTACTGGCCGCAAAGAGACGTGGGGAACATCTGGCCCTGTGCTATATCGACTTAAATCACTTCAAGCAGATCAATGATCGTTTTGGCCACCAGGCAGGCGATGCCATCCTGATCCATGTAGCCACGGCCATCAAATCCAATATTCGCGAGTTCGAAATAGCTGCGCGCATGGGTGGTGACGAATTCGTAGTGCTGCTCGACGGCGCGCATCACAGAGGCAATATCCAGCGCATCACCCATGAAATCTGCAAGGCCGTCAACCTGCCCATTCCATGGAAAAACAGCCAGCTCAAGGTCAGCGCCAGCCTAGGGGTCGCGTGGTATCCCGAAGATGGCGAGGGTCTGGATGATCTGATTTTCAAGGCCGACACCGCCATGTTCCAAAGCAAAGCAAGTATCGCTGCGCAGGCTTGAGGCTGCTTGTGTGGTGTCCCTGCGAAAAGACTTGGTAATGAAAAAACCATCGCACACCACTGCGGCTTGCGTCTGCGTCGTCCTTCGCATGACGCTGCTAGTCAGCGCCGTGACAGCCCCGGATTGTAGAAGGTGAATGATCTAAAGCCGCCTACGGTAATCCACCGTCCGCTTCTGGCCGGTTGCTGCCTGCAGCGGAGGGTTGCAATTGGCCAATAACAGTCCTTCAGGAGAGTGCCCCCATAAAGTTCGCGGAGATGATGCAAGACTTCAGCGAAGCGGGTGTATCGATTAAACAGCTGCGATCGAAATCGGACAAAGGGATTGCCACAACTGATGACGACCAGCACCGCCGTGACCCAATGCGCGACTAGTCGCATCACCGGGACAAACTCGAAGCCCAAGTCTGCCGCAAAACGCTGGTCGCGGATTGAAGCAGAGGCATGCCCAACGATGATCAGCTTCTGCTGCAGATGGCGTACAAGATGCCAAGCCAAAGGTTCGCGGATCTCCAAGCAACCTTGGATCTGATGGAAACCATTCGAACGCTGTGTAACTAGGGCCTCTCGAAGCGCTGTAACACCATCAACGCCGATGACCGACTTGTGAGCACGGATAGGATTATTCAGCCCAGGACGACGCTCGTAGGCGCTTACATTCGATCGAAGGATTACAGGGAGATCATCCCCATAGGCTTCGCAGACGATAGAACAGAGCTGACGATCAGACAGTGGGGCCATAGGATCCGATGTCGGGCTCGCACTCATCAATAAATTGGCAACATCGTCCGAAGCGCGGCGAGAATCCAGATCCACCTGTAAACCAATTTTTTGACGTGTTAACCGCCGAGGTTTACAGATCAAAAATTTAGTTTACAGATCCGAATTTTCGAAGCGCGCAGTAGGTCACCGGGTGCGTCTTGCTAGAACATTGAAGGGGATGGACGCTTGCAGACGCCTGTTGTACGAGACGGGTGGAATTTCAGACGGACTGATCCCAGCAAAAAAGCCCTATTGGTTTGACGTCAAAGCGTAAGCAGCAGCCTGCGGCTGCAAAGTAAGCGATTTCTCTTTGCCCCCCACGACCCGCCATTCCAACCTCAGCTTCACTCTAAATTCTCAAACCCGTGTGATCCAGAAGCCGTAAATATCAGACCTAAAAGCCGGTGTGATCCTGTGGGAAAAGCGGCGTCTGGGCCACTGCGGCTTTACTCTTGCTCTCAAATATAAGAACTCCGTCTCGCTTAAAAATTTTCAAGAGGGGGGGGGTGAATAAATTGTCGCAAATTTGAATCTTTTGTCGCATATATGAACGTTTGTCTGAAGCCGTCCGAGAAATTCACCGATCCGAACTATCGAGGATGACTTCAAATGGACACGACCAGGCGGATCACGTTCTAGTGTCGAGCCTCATCCCGGATAGTGAAGAACAGCCTTAGCTAAACGATACCTTGAGCAGCGAACTGCGATGACCGGGGGATTGACGGGGGCATATTTGACGCTTTGTGCCGCGCTCCGACGAGACCAGGAAATGGCTGCCATGCCCCAATCCGCCCGGCCAAATCCGACGGTTGTTGAGTGTCAGCGTCAACTGGGCACTTATGACCAAGTGCGCGAGCGGGTGTCGTCAGCCAACTCAACGCTAAGTGAGGTGCAAAATTTCCACCTTTCACACGCCCAAATCAGCAGCAAACAGGAAGTCTCGGAGCGCCGGCACGACTTGATTGCCTAGGACGAGGCGGCGAAGCAGATACTGTTCGACGTGCTCTCTAAGGCGACCTCGCAATTCAACATAAGCGTGCGAGCTCTGACCATGGCCGTGGGGCCACTGGCGCACTAGCGCTTGCCTTAAAACCTGAATAGCCTCGTCACCTACTGCACTCGGGTACAGGCGCTGCATCTCATCGAACCCGGCGCTGCGCCTATAGCAAGCCAAGGCCTCACCTAACACCGTGCTCAGAGACTCGCCGAAGACCTGCCAAGACTGTTCCCAGAGCAACTTTACTACCTCATCCTGCACGCCAAACCTCGTTTATTATATTTAGCCGTTCCCAGCCCACAGCTGGTCGCCCTTCACTTACTCAGAGCAAGCTGATGAAAATCGAATTCGATCTTAACCAGAACGATCTAGAGGCCCTCTTACATCACTGTCAGTCGCACACGCCTGCAAGCGGTGATCCTCGGGAAGACCGACGTTTGGAGTACGCCCTCGCAGTTCTTAAAGAAGCGCTACTCGAAGCTAACGCACTGAAGTGACCATGAAGCCCGCCCAATATATCGAAAACCAGAACTACGTCGATTTAGGCATCGTGAATCGCTCAGCAACTTGCACTTTGCCTGACACGCAAAAGTTTCCAGACAGACTTACCCCGGCCAAAAAGTTTGCGAGATTGCGATGTGTCTTGTAATGAAAGCAAAAGCAACGTCTTTTGGCAGAAATGACGATCCCCCGGCCAGCCCCTTGCCTTGCCTGCTGGCAAGACGTGCAAGGGCCGGAAAAACCAAAGACCAAATCAACTTTCATATACCGCGTGGTGATCCATACTCGGCACTTGATCGAGTTCCACCCTAAAGCCCGCTCGCTACCGATCCCCGACTGCGTGTGCTCGGGGCCATCGCACTATCAACTCGGGCCAGGGTTGGGAGGAAAGTAATTGGCCCATTTGCGTGCCTGTAGTCCCGCACGTCTCTGCGGCTAATGTCTGTACTTCGGCATAGGACAGACCCTAAGATCTCAAGTCATCAAAAACCCATGGAGTGTTGATCTTGCCAAGCGTATTTTTTTCATACTGCCATGCCGATGAAGCGCTCCGTGATCAGCTGGAAAAGCAGCTATCGATGCTCAAGCGCCAGGGCGTTATCGACACCTGGCACGACCGCAGGATCGGCGCAGGTCAAGAAATCGATTCAGCCATCGACAACCATATCAACAGTGACGAAATCGTCCTTCTCCTGGTTAGCCCGGACTTCATCGCCTCAGATTATTGCTACAACATCGAGATGACTCGCGCTATGGAGCGCCACTCGGCAAATGAAGCGATCGTCATTCCTGTGATTTTGCGCGCGTGTGATTGGCACCATGCTCCGTTCGGCAAGCTGCTTGCTACGCCCGAGGATGGTAAGCCCGTCACCCTTTGGCCTGACCGTGATGTAGCTTTCCTGCAAGTAGCGCAAGCGGTACGCAAGGCTGCAGAACGATGCCGCCAGGATATGCCCAGTCCTGCATCGCAAATCTCGCGCGCGGCACCGGCTCCTCCACAGCCCCCCTCCCAGTCAGCGACCACTAGCCCCCGGTCGAGTAACCTTCGAGTTGCAAAAAGCTTCACCCAGCGGGACAAAGATCAGTTCTTGCTGGACACCTTCGAGTACATCGCACGCTACTTCGAGAACTCCCTGCAAGAGCTTCAAGCCCGTAATCCTGGCTATGAGGGCGTGTATCGTCGAGTCGACGCCAATCGCTTTTCTGCGGTCATCTACAAGGACGGACGGGATGTTGCTAGGGGGACGGTGTTTACAGGAGGTCAGATGGGTGCCGGGATTTACTACAGCCAAGGCGACACGTTCGCGGGCAATAGCTACAACGAATCCCTTTCGGTAAATGCAGATGATCAAACCCTGTACTTGAAAACTCTGGGCATGTCCCACTATTCCGGACACGACCAGAAGCTGTCTCAAGAAGGTGCTGCGGAGGCGCTCTGGGGAATCGTCATCACACCATTGCAACGCGGGAGGTAACCCTTCCTGATCAACCTCAGGGGCGTAGTCATGCCGTGAAGGCGTGACGAGCACCTAGTGTGCTGACCGCTTCGTATGATGTCTACCATCACTTGGGGCGCTTCGAAGCAATAAGGGCATCGAAGGCCTCCTGGCTGGAACGTCCTTCCCGCATCCTTGCGACCAGGAATTCCGCGTCCAACCCCGCTGGGTCAAAATGCGCTCTAGCATGCCGGACTACGGCCAACCAGAGCTCAAAAGGGACTGCTGTGCTATCACCATTTCTGTACCGGTAACTTGGGCGCTGAAGCAACGCCGGCGCTCGTAACACCAGTTCGTCACACAGCCGTTGAAAAATTCGGAAGGGTGTCTCGCTCATCCCGATTAGGGAGGGATGGGTGAGGCGGTTGATTGATTGGATAGCTGACTCGGTATGAACGGTGTGCAGGCTCGATAAAAAACGTACATCGGCCTCGAACGCCGCTGGCCCGATTGACGCTACTAGTCGTTCAACAGATTCGATTTCTGACAGGTTGTCACGGCCCAGCGTTCTTACGTGCTGCTCCATCATTCTCCTCCTGCGGACTAATTCCCTGCTTCCCACGTTCAAGAGACCACTCTGATCCACTGGAGCAACATCGCGGGCATTAGGGGAATTACTGTTACTCGTCATCGAGTGCCAATCGATGTTGTTCCACGTGCGCGACTTCGCGCGCCCAAGCCTCTAGAAAATCAGTCCAATCATGCCAGTAGAATCCTGCCTCCACGCGACCTGCTGGCCCCAGAGCCACCGCGAAGCGGGATCTCCAAGGTTCTGGGATATCTGCGTTCCGAATTATCCAGCACCCTACAGGATGAGCCTCCCTAGGCAGCCGAACAAGCTCAGCGTGGTCGAGATGGCAGGCGCTCAATGGAACTTCATGATCAAGTCGTTCAAGCTCATCCAATCGTTCCAGGATCGCCCGTGCGCTTGGATCGCCTGGTACCAGTTCAGCGAGCTGCCATAGCGCCTTCCTTCGTTCTCGTTCTCGTAGCCAGATATCACTCATCACGACGCCCTGGGAGCACGTAAGTACTGATGGTTAGTTGAGTTGGTGCGGCGCTGTGTCCATTAGCCTTATCCATGGATTGCAAGCCCAGGCTACCCCACACAAGCGAAGATCGGACGGGAGACAGGGAGATCAGCTTCATAAGTTAGCGGCCTCTCGACTACCGCAACCGAAACGCATGTCCAATCGACATTCGTGGAAGTTAACGAACTATGATTCCATGCTGCGCAAAATCGTTAAGGAGTGTCTTGCGACTCAGCATTGCAGGTAGCTTGAAGATGTTCCTGTATCCGTACCAAAGGCCCATAGGAATGATCAATAACCCAAGGCCGAATGTGGCCGTAGCAGCAATAATGGCCGCAGGGATTGAGCCGAGCGAGAACACCACGCCTTTCAATACTGTCGATCTAGCGATCAATCGGATGTCATCCAGATCGTATTCAACTTTTCCAGCTTTGTTTTCAAAAGCCAGCACCACAACGGTCTTTTTGGAGATTCTTTTGAAATACCAGGTTCGTGGGGTCTCGGTCGCCATCGCACCGTGATTTTTCAAGTACTTCGGAACAACCACCTGTTTGAAATAGAATGTTTCTCCATTGACATCTTCAAGTCTCACTCGACTGTAAAGCGCATCAAGATCGCCTTGCGCCTGGACGTCATAATTTTTTATTGTCACTGTTATCTTTTCGAGGTCAGCCATTTTTCATCCTTATGCGCATTGGTTCTCTACAGGCGCGGCTATCTAAAGATCCATCGAACGCTGCCTGATGGCGTCGTTCATGCGGTAAACGTTGGAAATGAAGTTGAGGTTAATTGTCCTATTCTTCATCCGGCTCGGTGCTACAGATAATCTGGGCCTCTAGACTTTCAACATTCGTGCTCGCTTGTGATCACGTAGTGATCTCCTCCGACGGTACGAACCAGCTTGAAGCCATGCCTCTCGTCGACGCATTGCACAGGATGCGTCGCAACTGTCATACCGTTTTCAGAGACTCCCGATTGGTCGCTGTAGACAAGCGCGACGTATCGCTCCCCTACTTTTGCAGCATTGAAAAGATAAGCGTCGACAACGACCGACCAGTCGACGTGCTGTGCCCGGATGACCTCTGGGGGCATACCTGGGAGGGCGCCCTGACGCTCCTCGACCACCCGGCGGTCTGGCACCCAATCACAATTAGACATCTGCTTGATTCTCGACAATTGATAAAACTATTACGAACGACGAGCGATTACACCGCCTCCTCTTCCAGTAGGCTCGCTGTACGCGGTGCGATTTAGTAAATAATTGGAAGAATTGAGTGAGCCTCCAACCGTAGTCACGCTGCGTACGCAAAACCATACCCAAGGCTGTGCATGCTGAGCCCGCAGTGCCCTTACACGCCGCTTATTGGCGCGCCGGCCAGTGCAAGCGAGATCACTGACAGCAACCAGTACAGTTTTATACACCATATAACGTGTAACTGTACACGACAACATGGCTACATCCTCTCTTTTGAGGACATCATCTTGTTGAAGCCAGCACTGGCAGCGGTCGTTCGAGCAGTTCGAGGAAATCTAGGCTTCACTCAGGAAAACCTTGCCCATGCTGCATCGCGCACATACCTGAGCAAAATCGAGAACGCCGAAAGCAGCCCCACCATTGATAAATTCGTAGAGCTTGCCGAGGCTCTCGGCATGAGCCCTTTGGCTTTCATGGCACTGATTCTCTCGACACGGGATAAGACCCCCTCCTCGGCTTTGCTCGCAGAGGCCGCAGAGGAGCTGAAGGCGCTACAAAAACGCGTCAGCGACGACGATATTGCCGCGCATCTTGCTGGAATTGATCTAGTGAAGCGGCCTGCCGCTCGACCAGTGAACCTAGTCAAGCTGAAAAAAGTGCTGGAGTGCAAAGAGATTGGCTTGAGCAAGGCAGAGACCGCTAGGCGGCTCGGGATAAGTCGGTCAACCGTGGGGTTTCTTTGGGAGCGGTCGGTGCCAGCTGAAGGCTGAGTCAGAGTGAAGCTTGCAGCATGCTAGGGCATGCCAAGTCTAAGGAGTAAGCGACCGTTACAACGGAATATGGTCTGCGAACATGGCCACTATCACGTGGGCCAGCAAGCCGGCAGTGGGGATGCCCTTGTCGATCACCTGTGCCGGCACCGGTGCTTGCGCTCTACTCCCAATCAGTAAGGTCAGACCGACTCTTCACAATCACCGTAGCAAAAGATGTAGGCCTAGCGTCTGACTTCCACCTTGTAAAACAAGGTCTCAATCATCAGTCGACGTCGGTCGGACAACACAGCACCATCGATCTGGCTTGCCAGTCGCACGTAAAATTTGCATTCCCGCTGGTTGGCCAGGTCAGAGATTGGACGTGCTGCTTGAAGAAAGTCTTCATAGGAACGCGTCGTTTTGGCCATAAGTGCAGTGAAGTTTGGCAGCGCTTCCGCGTCTGCTGTCCGCGTCGATGGCCAGGCCGGCTCGAAGCTAATGGAGTCATCTTTCAGAAATACTGTGAGGAACATTTCTGCTTTGCCCGCCTCATTAGCCCAGCAAGGCGGGAGATCGCCGCCTTTGCCTTTGTTGAGCTTGTTTTGGAGGAACTGAACCTGCCCCTTCAAATCGCTATTTGTTTTCTGCAACGTCGCAGGGTTGACACCTTGCTTTTCTGCCAATGCGAAAGCGTCAGCATTTTTCACCACTTCTGAAATTTGCTCTGCCGTCAGGTCACCTTTCCGCCCCATGGCGGACTTCAGTGATTGCTCGGTCTCTTGAAGAGCTGCAACTCGCTTAACGACGTCAGTGGGCCGAACACCTCCATCGGGGTCAGCCACCAATTTTTTGAGCTGCTCAAAAGACATCATTGTCTCAAGAACCAACCGCTTGGCCTCCTCTCCTTTAGAACCACCGCTCGCTTCTTGCAACGCCTTGTCGATAGCAACCATCGTTGAGAGTTGCTCATCTTTTTGAGTCAGCAACACCTTCAGCCGGCCAGCCTCTTCTTTGGCTTTGGACGCGTCGATGAGCTTTGAAATGATTTCGTCAGGATTCTTCATTCCTATGGATTTCAGGCGTGCTCTGAGATCATCAGTCGCAGCCTTGATTGCCAGTTCGCGCTCATCAAGACTCTGCACGCTGGCGAGCTTGCCCGCCATCTCGTCGTTTTTCTGGGTAAGTTGCCAAACCTTGTACCCCATGAGCAGCAATAGGATGAAGCAAAGGATGATCCATATTTCGGTGAGCGATAGCTGGAAAACCTGATCATTTTTAGAACTCATCAAGCAGTTCTCACGTCAGCCACGCCATCACTGGTACGCGTTGAATCGACGACATTTTCGCCGCTAGAGAAATGGGCTACCTCATTGATCACGCCTGGAAGAGACACCGGATTGGCGCCCTGCTCAATCGCGCTTCTTAGCTCATCAAGCATTTGAGATTGAGCCGCTCCCAATTGTTGAGTACTGAGCTCAATGTGGCTAACGAGCGTTCTTTGCACTTCGTTGCTGGCTACAACTGCATCGACTAGGGGAGCCAGGTTCGTCTGCATGGAGTCAGCAAGTGTCTCGACATTTTTCATGCCGGTTTCACCGATGGTTTTTAGAGACTCCGCCACTTCACGCGCAAACCCTTCTACAGCTCTGTTATCCGTTACACTGAGGCGCAGCTCATCAATTTTCTGAACGATTTGAGAGAACACCTCTTGGTTGGCTTTCATGTCAGCCATGAATTCCTCCCGTTGATCGTCCAAGGAGTCCAGATACTCTTTCTGAATGCGTTCAACTCGCTCCATGACGTCATGACTCTGAGACTTCATCGATTCGATCAGTCGGTCTTGGCTTTCGACGATCGAGCCGACTGCTACAACGGCGTCGCCGATAGTCTGCGTTTTGGTATTCAGACTGCGGATCGCAGTGCCGACCATACGAGCAGAAGTTTTGACATCCAGGGCTAGCGCGGAGATGTCCTCGTTGAGGCTATCCGTAGCGCCGGATAGGGTAGTTATCGCGGGATTGAGTTTTTGAGTGAACAGATTATCCGGAAAAATCGTGTGCTCCAGCCGCTCACCCGCTTTCTTGCCAAAATCGAGCGCGTGCCCCTCCATAAGCGTTAGCGTAAGCGCGCTCTTCTCAGAAAGCCCAGCGATGGTGTCCAGCATCTGCTCGCTGGCCTCGCTGGCCTGGCTAAGCATGCGCTCAAAAGCTTGGTTGCTTTGAGCGGTCGCGTTGCTGAAAAAAGCATCCATGGAATTAGTGCTGTGTTGAGCGATAGCCGTAATTTGCTCATGAACGCTCTGCACTGCTTCCTTGGAAGCTGCCATCACTTGGTCTCTGAAGACGGCAAGCTGTTGACTCGAAGCGTCAAAAGCCATGGTCAGCTCTTCAGCTGAGCGTACTGCGCGCTCCTCGACACTCTTGACCGCATCGTTGGTATCGACTTTAAAGCCTGTGTGCATCACTCGGGCAAGCATACCCAAAGCAGTACTGCACATGGCTGCGCCGAAACGCATGGCCATGCCATACAGGTTGTCACCCATCGACTCGATGTCGAGCAGGCAGATGATGATGCTGACGACGGTGAATAGAAACCCGAGGTAGTAAACAGAGTCTGCAAATTTGGCGAGGGTGAGTTGAGTATTCCACTTTTCTCTGACGTGAAAACCCACTACCCAATAACCGACCATCACAATCAGCGGGATGATGAATCCGAGCCAGAACGGCTCTTTGAGTGCAAAGCTCGCTGTAGCGAGTAACACCTTGAGTACGAACGCGATGAAAAAATACGTTTGAACTCGCTGCACCAGCTTCTGAGCGTCCAATTTACAGTCCCTCCATGGAGCTGATTCCGTCCACCGACGCTTCGTTGGCATCGAAGTAATTCGCCCAGAAATCTCCGAGGCGATTGGTTTGAGCGGTTTTATGTTCGTTGGCAAGTAGGTTGATCGTCACCACCGCCCCTTTCAATCCTGGTGCCTGCGCATTTCGACCATATGGCGTTTTGGCGAACTCTCCAAAAGACATCAGAGCGCCTTTGTACATCGAAAAATCAGGCATGTTCGCGAGCATGTCCGAGTAGATGATGAGCTTGCGATCGCCGTCTACGTTCGCATGGGAAAAGCCGTTGATCCCCACCAACTGAAGCATCTGAAAAATCGGGGAAAGCTTGCTGTGTTGGTCGAGGGGAATTTTGCGTACAACCTCGTGCAACGGATTCTCAAATTTTTCGTTAAAATCTCGATCTACAAATTTCTTGGTCGCTGTTAACTGACTTCGGTCTTTCCACTGTCCCGGGTTGCAGCGTTCAAAAATCGGCTTTTCATTTTGCTCAAATTTCTCCCCGAGCAGAAAAACGGACAGCAGATATCCCTCAGGAATGTCCGTCGCAATCATGCTTTTGAGGCGCTGGGTGAGAGCAGCCTTCTGAGTGAACGGAAAAGGAGAGGTGTTATCAATCAACACAACGACATGGCCCTTTGGGCCCTTGGTCGGACACAGGGTAACCTTGTCCATAGTGTCTTGCGCGAGCTTGAAATTAACGTAGGCCCATGCTCCAGCCGATAGCGCAATGAGGATCACTACAGCCAAAATCCATGTCCCAGCGTTACTCTTGCGTTTGGCGTAAACCGACATAACTAATTTCCTTACACCAAATCTTGCAATGGTTGAAGCTGGATATTTTGCTGATTGAACGAGGCTTGTATCTTTCCTCTCATCGGCTCGACCTGGGCCACCATCCTGCCCAGCAGGCTCTCTTGCTCTTCGAGTTTTATCTCGTCACGCGAGACATCGAAATCTGGCATCTCAAGCTCACCAAACACGACTGGCTGATCAAAGTACTCGGGCGCAGGGCTGCCTGATGGACGCGCCATCATATTTTCGTTCTGATAAAACCTGGTCAGGCTCTGCAACGTTTCGTCAGCCATAACCAAAGTTTCAGCAACCTGCTTTTTCACGATTGCCTTCTGATTCATGTTGTATCTAAACGCGTTGATCTCTTTTTCGGCCCCCTGTACGGCGTTGTCAATTTTCTGCAAAACGTCGGTTTTCTCAACTTCTAGTCTGCTACGCAACTGGTCAACGAGCTCGATATAAACATGATGGGCTTCAGAATATTGCTTCCAGACGGGTGCATATCCTGGGTAACTATCAAGTAGCCGGTAACCCTTCCATAAGCCGACAACTCCAAAGAGGAGTGTCCCGAAAAACAGAACCAGGGATTCTAAGTCTTGGATGGGAAATGTACCTGACAGAATATTCTGAACTGCGAGTGGCAACGGATTTTGGGAGCTATCTTCACTTACGCTTAGCACATGACGAACAGCGGAAATCAATATCGCGAGCGCCAGCGTCACGGTCGCGGCAAATGAAAAGGACACCCACCCCCAGAATCGAAAAGTAGCTTTGACGTGGTTCTTGTAGCGAAATACAAAACCGCACAAGAAGCAGATGAGAACGTTGAAAAAAGAGAGAGCGAAGGCCATCGAGAAACCGCTGAGCAGTCCCCCCTCAAGACCGGAGCCAAAAAACGTCGCATTGAGCGCACCTTCTGCGACGCAGCATGCGATGACGATCAAGATTTGCAGGAAAATATAGGCGCCGCTTGGGTTTTTCGCAGAGATGTCTAATAACCGATGCTCTTTACGAAAGGCTGTCAAAATTTGAAACTTCGTCTTCACATCGGTGGCGAAACTTGTCATACGCCCTTCCTCACGAGTGAGGTGATGATCAGATGAGCGCACAAACTCATTCCCCAGCTCAATCGCGCGGTTCATGTCCACCGTAATATCGATGGAGTCAAGACGATTTTGGATCTGTTTAATGCGCTGCTCACCGTACTTTACAGTCTGCTCGCGCATCCTTCCGAGCTCTCCCCGGACAGCATGCTCAGCATGAGTCAACTGAGTGGCACTATGTGCGGGAATCCCTTTGGCACCGTTTTCCTTAGCGATCCTCTGAAGATCGAGTTTCTTCTTCAGCTTTTCAGGGTCGATTTTGGGAATGAGGGGCTCGCTAGCTTCTGTTTCTTGTCGTGAAAAAAAAGCGACAATGGCTGCGAGGACTCTTTTAAGAAAACGCATCGAAAATATCCATACTCATTTATTTTTAACGTCGCTTCACATTCCACCGAGCAAGCGAAGCGAGCAGCAGGCCGCCGTTTCGTGTTTTCAGAGGGGGGATTCGGTTGCGCTCGTTGTCCGTAACGCATGAGGCCGGCAAGTGGCCATCATGATATCGAAATGATGACCTCAGCGGTTCCCGGTGGCAAGTGCGAAACGGACATTGTCGACTGATGGCTGCAAATAATGAGCTGCTCGTAGGGGCGCTTCTCGCATCAATGTCTTTTAACTGTCGTCCAAGAGGAACGGTCGTCAAGGGTTCAGAAATCGGTTAATCGACGCGACCAATCCGCTCCACGGCATGCGCCATCTTTGCCAGGAAACACCCACGGCGGGCTGTTTAAGCTTCCCGGCGTATTCGAAATCGGAGAAGCTCACCTGACTCATGGGCAAGGATTACTGGGGTAGCTGAACGACGGTCTATTTCAGCTCAGGTCAGATGGCCTGTGCTGACTTGATCGGAGAAACCCTCGCCAAGCTTACTAGTAAAAGTGTTGAGGCGATCATGATAGGATTCACTAGCGATGTACGCTGACGAGGCAGGAGCTACTTATGAGTGAAATCAGCATAGGTTCAGGTTGTTCAATAGGCTACCTTACAAGAACAATTAATTTTGATGAAACGACAGACTTCACTTTCACCAAGGACGCCAGTTTCACGCTAGGAGCGGAAGGATTTTTTATATCGTGCATCATTGCACTGAGCAGGCGAAAAAAACTGGGAAAAGTTAAAATTCACTTGCGAAAAACTGACTTGGAACAACACGGCATCAGGGATGGTAGTTATCTCAGTTCAGCCTGCATGATCAATATTTGTGCGCAAGATGCTAAGATATATGACAAGTTCAACAATGAAGTTACCGATTTACTGGTAGAGACGGTGAGCAATGCCGTCAATGTAGACTATGGGAAATTTGAGGGCAACCAGTCCTATTCACTCTATGCACTTGACCCATATTTCGTTCACCCCCCTTTTCTCAATTTGGGGGATAACGAGCCTACAGAAATAGACTTTAAGTGCGCCCTTGCCCCGAAAATCCAAAAATGCATATTCGGGGATACCGCTTTAGCAAGAGACTCACTTGATCACATCACGAACTCGATGAGCCTGTATGTTCTCCTTAAAGAAATATGGGAAAACACTATACACCATGCGAGAAGCACCGAAGTATCACTGCGATACATAAAAGTCTCGAAAGCCATTTACAACAACCTCACGCAAATTAAAAATTCAGACCTCCCGGAGTCCCTGAGAAAATATTTGACATTTAGATTTGAAAAGGATACTGCAAAAAAATATCTAATCATAGACATTGTTGACTCCGGCACCGGAATTTACGAAACGCTCAAAAGCGCTCTACCCACATTGGACAGAGTAGAGGTAGTCAGGCAATCCTTCCATAAAAACAGCACTTCGAAGATACAGAGGCAACCTATTAGTCGCGGATTGGGATTATTTGCAGCTATGGAATGTGCAAGAACGCTCAAAGGAATGGTTGTGATGACAACCTCTGGCACCCTGTGCGTGAATTACGATTTCACCACTGATACATTCTTAACTGAAACTCAAGTTTTTGACCTGGGACTTCCGATAGAAGATCTCTCAACATCGCTATCGCTTATCATCCCGGCCTAAATTATGAATCCCGTAATCATTAATTGCATTGGAATGGCTGCGCCAGCCGAGGTTGAGCCACTTCTGGTATCGTCGGTACTACCGTCCGCAAAACCTTATGACAGATGTTACCTTATTATCACAAGCAAAGACTTTCTTGAGGCGATGGGAGATAAAGACAACACTCCAATCCGAGAGAAGCTGCTCGCAAGGGTAAATGTTGAATTCATCGCCGCAATATATTATTGCAAAACAACTAAAAAGTACCACACCTACGAAATCAACACAGACCATATTCGCCTCGTTGATTCTGATTTCGTGACTGCTCCAGCAGCCTCAATAGACCTGCAACGGTTGTTGAACAAACACTCAAGTGATAGCTTCATCCACGGTGGATCTCAGTATCACTTTGCAACACCATCACATAATCATACCAATGCTTTTTTCCGCCTGGGTGACTCGATTCGAAACCGAGATGACCTAGATAGAGTAACGTTCTGGCTCCTCAAGCATATTGACTGCGCCGATTATATATTCATTGACTCTTGGTCAATTGCTGCCATTCCTCTGCGAGCGTTACAGATTCTGGGGAAAGAAACAGAGTTTGACGCATTGCCGGCACACCCTGCAAAAAAAATGGTTGATTGTAGAAACATTGTCTGCGCACCGACACCAGCCCTCAAAGCAGCCCAGGCTCCCCTTCTCCTCGTAAGCGTAGTGAGTAGCGGCAGCCTTGTTGAAAAGTTCAAAGAAATTTTTGATGGGGCTTACGATTCTAAGACACTGTCGACTGTTTCCGTCTACTCTTTTTCTCCGCACAGTTATAGCCTGTGCGTAGTTGAAGACTATAAGATAGTTAACTACAATTTTGCTGACTGCGATTTTTGTAAACAAGGTAGCAAAGCCATTGAAATCCACCCAAGCGCCTACTATGTCAGAGATCCTAAAGATTCAGGCGTAGGTCTCTCTGAAAAAATCGCCAAACTCGGATACGGCTTTTTCGAAAAATATCATGCCCACCTGCCTGACATCGTTACCTTCCACAAAGGCGATACGTCGAAGGGCTTCAAGCACTATGCATATTTCTTAGACTACAACCAGATCATTAAAGTCGATATATTCATTCAGAGCCTTAGAAATAAACTCGCTCAAATCGCCACAGAGCGTTCGGTCGTCCTGACGCTCGTTGATGACCCCGCAATAAAATCTGCAACGATAGAGATAGGCGCCGATTACCGCCATACCGCAGCACCTGAAAATATGCTCGACGAAGAAACGTTAATCGCCATCGAAAGATCGGACAAAGTTTTAATCTATGACACAGTATCAATCAACGGCACTAGACTTAGCAACTTCAACAACTTACTAAGAGTTGAACCGAGACTTAGCAAAGCCATAACAGACGTTACTTTTTTGGTAGGCATTTATCGACCCACATCGGGCAAAGCTCAGAAAGAATTGCGTAGCAGCCTCGCTTACCCAGAAGAAAGAGTGAAGAGAACATTTGACTATATTGAGCACCTTGTACTACCAGATGCAGGCCCACTGGAATGCCCCTGGTGTCTAGAGCTGGGGGCTATCAAAGGTTCAATTCGACCTGCACTGAAAGGTTCAGGTAGTTTTTACCGCCGCATGTCGAAATTGTCGAACCTACAAGATGGAGTCAAAGGCATTGATGCTATATTTCACGTTGACCAGAGCACCGAGAGTGTATTACTGGGCGCCGAGTCATTTTTAGCTCCCCAGGACACGACTATCTGTGGCGTCAACCTAGCGGTAGCATCAGCACTACAACAGATGCGTACCATCGAAGATGATAAAAAGCGACTAGCCCCAGGGTTTCCCTACACCCAGGTTCTCGCCTCAAAAAACTTCTCTAACTACTCAGAGGGGCTTATCAGATCTGCATTGCTTCGGAATGCAGCTGCTATCGAACTTGGAGTTGTGGAAAAAGAAAAAACCCTAAAAATTTTCTTGGAAGTTCTGGGAAGACTTGACCAAGCCTGTCTATTATCCGAGTACATAATCGCCGTAATATGTGGAAAGCTTCCTCCTGCAGTAACGCTGGGCGCATCTGCATCAACCAAACTAGAAAAACTGATTGCTGAAAGCCCCGAGGTAATGCGTCTTGCAGCTAACTAATTACAACAAACCAAGCAGAACTAAGCATTTTCTTTAACTTTTAAAATCACGATAAAAGTCCAGCTTAGAACTTCAGCAAAAGATGTGCCGAGCATGCTCGGCACAGGCCTTAGCCGCTCACCATCTGACACATCGAGATCTTAAGAGTTCATTAGGATAATAAAAATTACAATCTGAACCGAGGGTGAAAAAATTTCTTATAGACATACCAAGCGAACTAGAATTTAGCATTACAGCCGAAAATCTAATTAATAGTGCATGGAACATGCCTCATAAAATTAATTAGCGACTACGAAATACTAGAAGAACTCGATTCCAGCAAAAAAATACTAGAGATCGCCGCGCAGCTCAATGTGCATCCGCTGACGCTTGTTGCCGCGACATGGGAGCCAGCCAGCAGATCTCCCCTTCCGACCTTCTGGAACGAGCCCGGAACGAGCTAGCTGATCTTAATGGCCTGGCTCATCCGATCCCAATCGACGACAAGTCAGCGCCCCACCCAAGAGTACTCGAAGCAGGGAAACTGCGTGACGAAGTTCAGCGCTTGAAATCGCTCGGTCATAACAAAGCCGAGGTTTCAAGGATGATCGGGATTGCCAGGTCGACGACAGCGCGCCACAGGTAGTCTAAGGGGCAATCCTGGCACAGGGCGTGAGAGTGGATTTTGGGCATGTAGACGTTGCGCTTTCCATCATCTGAAGGAAAGACGTCCATGAAGGGTCTGCTGAAAACCGTGGCTGACACGACAGCTGTATGAATATACAGTTAATTCATCAACCCTCGGTTCCCTCTTCAACCGGCGAGCAACACGGCCTTTGCAATGTGCCTGGATAGGATCGCACTACAAACAGGATGTTTGTAACGTATTGAGAAAGCCCCTTTGCGGGGCTGTTTTCGTTTGTGCTTAGCTACTGGCCCAAGCTATCCGATTTTCACGTAGACCTGGCTGGGCTGTACGTAATCGATCGTGCAGCAAATATTCCCTGCTCAAAACTGACCGGGCTTACCCTTTTCCTGAAGGTTTCGACGGGACGTTTTCTTTTGGCTCCGGGTTTGGATGTGGCCTTATCTCAGGCTGAGGCGCCGGCTCTCGCTGCGGTGTAATTTCGGGCTGAGATGCAGGAGCCGACTGAGGCTTAATTTGAGGCTGAGTCACCGTGTCGCTGGCAGACGGCTGCGGGGCTGCTGGAGCTGCTGGAGCTGCTGGAGCTGGAGCTTGGGGCGGAGGAACTACAGACGTCGACGATGATGGTGCAGGGGCGCTGTAGGTAAAGGCATAAATGGAAATACCCAGAGCCGCGACCCCAAGCATCGCAATACCCCGGCAACTCACCTTGTAGAAGAGCCCTTCAGCTTGCTCAATGGGATCCCCTACCATCTTCTTGAATTCGGCTTCAGACAGAAAGCGATACAGCTTTGGCTGCCAGTCCTTGCGAAGCTTTCGCTGGATGTTGATGAACTTACGGCCCGACATTACGTTCAGTACCGTGTAGCCAACTGCGACCGCCATGACGATCGAGATCAGGTACGGGTTGATCTGCAACGTGAGCCTCGCGGCGATGAGGCCCAGGCCAACAGTCAGCGCCGTGGAGATCGCTGCGATTGCTTGCCGGGTCGCGTCTGTGGCCTTCGACGTTTCCTCCGTCACGGCCTTACGAAGATCTGTCAGGGATTTAAGGGTGTCCTTGGTGATCTCCGAGACCGCCATTTGATGGGCGATTCTCGCGCAATCTAAGGCCGCTGCCAGGTTCTCCCTGAAGTACTCCTGTACCTCCCCGTCCGCCCGACCGGAACGCGCGATTTCGGCGGACAACAGGATGTGCTTCACCTCTGCTTCCCGCGCGTTATCGAACACCCATGCCGCTGCTTCCTGGACAACCTCGAAGTCTTTTAGCGAGATGGATGGACTCCCCTCGACCGCCTCTCGGATCGTCAGGTTGAGCTTGGGCGGCCCCTTGAAGGTGAGCTTGCTACCACTGGTGTCGATTTCATTCGCAAAGCAACGGCTCAGGGCACCGAATGCCTGCCCGGCCCAGAGCATGTGTAAAGGATCAGCCTCATCGAGAACGTGCCCTTCTTCGAGCAACCAATGTCGCACATCCTCCGGTACTTTCCGGACGGTCGCTGATTCTTTCACCAAGAGGCGGGGTGACTTGGTCGCCTGTGATTCGGTGTAGTTGCTTCCTTCACCCCAACCACAATATGCCCTCGCTCTTGTATTGAAAGGCTGAGTTAGGCCAAGCAGGTGCCAACGCGCAGCAGAGTGTCCATTGACCAGGAACGCCTTGAAGCCTACTTCCGTCGCCACATAGAGGGCCTGTTCCTGGACATGGGCTTCCGGAAGTGGCTTCTCCAGCTCAACGCGGAACGGCCCGAAATCTTCATCCTCGTCATCGACGTCAGTTTCGCTGCTCGCACAGTCGTAGATCGTGAATGACCAGGCAGCAGTGACAGCGGCTTTCTTGATCGACCGAGCAGTTTCCGCAGATAGGTCGGAAACGATGAGGGTCAGGTTGCCCTCTGTGATTAGCGCCTGACGCTTGCGCGATAGCTCGTTAAGCAGGCTGGCCAGGCTTTGGTGTGACAACGCTGTCCTCCTTGACTCGATCTGTATCGACGATGATTTGTTTCTTATCTCCGTCGAGCTGTATCACCTGGACGTTGGGATTTTCCTTCCGATCGGGGAAGAGAATGGTTACGCCCTCAGCCGTGACGATTTTGCGCATGTAGGGCTGACGGAGGATCCGGCGATCGGGCTTGAAGCTCAGCTCGTGCAGCTTGCTTTTCCTGACACGACTACGCGTCTCACGCTCCAAACGGTTGGCGATTTTCTCATCCTCAGGATGCCCCGCTGCGAGCATCACTGCCTCAACGATCGCCTCTTCATCAATGCGCCGGCGAGTGCCCAGATTGGCTTGGGCCCGCTGCAGCGCCTTGGCTATATCCTGACCGGGCAGGTGCTCAATGCAGGTCTGCAGTGCCGCCTTGAGGACTTTGCGGGTGATCTCGCTCAGCTCGGTGTCCGAGACTGCCCTGCTCACAGCCAAAAAATCGGCGAAGTAGTCGGCAAGATCCACCCCTTGCTTGGTGCGGTCGGTGGCCGAAATGTTCTGGTCGGCAACCCCGCTGACCACCCGAATCAGCGCCGTTTTTTGAATGGCCTTCTTCTCGTCCACCAAAGCATTCACGATACGCCGCAGCTTCTTTCCTGGAGCACCATCGTTCTGCTCCAACGCAAGCTTGTAGTCGTACTTGATCAGGCTGTAAATCTTCACATCCGGATCTGCGACCGACAGCTCGAACATCAACAGAACGCCATCAGCACTGCCACCCACGTGCGCACGGTTGAAACTGGCGGCTAGGGCCTGAGCGCCGGCCACGAAGGACGTGTCCTCACTTGCGATCGCCTCGACCTCGTTACGGGTCACCGATACCGCTTTGAACATGAACACCGGCGCGGTGGCCATGTCCACGATCTTGCCGATGAAGAACGCTTCCTCCTCCAGAGCCCGCTCTGGCATGGCCGCGAAGTCTTTGGTACCCACGACATGCAAGATCATCCGTGTGATCTTGAGTGAATCAATCTCTTCGTCCGAAAAAAAGCTCATGCAATCTCCATGGAATCTGCCCCCTCCTGACCAGGAAGAGGAACCACCTGCCTCGGCATTCACCTAGGCGACAATTACGCATCAATTGCAGCCTGCCTGGCCGATGGCCACTTTCGCGGAGGGCTGGATGTAATGCAGTGGCCGGAGCATATCCGGAAAGGATGGCCAGCAGCCAGCACACCACGCTGCGTGGCGCATTGGCTGACTTAGGCGTACATGAACTTGCATCGCAAAGACACTGGTCAACTTTACGGTGTAAAACCATCGACAGGAGCCAGGCCTCCCCCAGAAGAGTACATTTGTACTCAACCGTATTGAGCTTCTTCTTTGGCTTGTTTTCAACGGCTGGACTCTGCCCGTGCGCCTGATTCTCCATGGATGGCCGAGTGAATACGAGCTTTCACGTCTCAATGACAATGAGAGGTGCTCTGCATCAAACGGTTTGAACCTGGCAGAGATGATGGTGTGGATGGCCGTTACGTCAACCGGAGCGGTGGTGAGTGGGCGCACCTTACGCCGCGCATCAAGAAGGGGAATCAGAAGCCAAACGACAAATTCATGCTGCCCACCTCCGTGCCAGCTTCTCTTGAGAGTTTTCCATCACAAGGGCCTCTTGATAACTACCCCATTGTTCCAAAACCTGAAGCAGCCCATGGACTCATACGTCTCGGCTCGCCTGATATCTCTGAATGACCCTAGGACAACATCGACGTTTTTTTGACAGCCTTTGATCCTGCCGGTTGTAATGATTTTCAGAGATGAGCTTCAGGGCACACCATCCACAATGGGCCTTGCTAGGAGGGCATCATGACCTCGGTTGTTGGTCTGCACAGATTTTAAAAAGCTGCCCAATTGTGCATGGGATTGATGGACTTTTTGGGAGGCGGCTAGAGGATGCAGCCTGGGATTACCAAGAACAACCATAGGTAAGCATCCAAAATATAGGCTGCATCACCTCTATCCCTACTCGAAATAGTAGGTCTGAAATAGTAGGACTAATATTTACGCAGCCCAGGCGTGGCAAGGGTTAGCGAGGAAATAGTAGTGGGGGCAAATGGTTCCAGCATAATCGGCGTTTTCGCTGCGGTCTCCCAGCGAGGCCGCCCAGGTCACTTTGCGCGTGGTGTCCGGGCGCTTTTCGCGCCACAGGTAATCCAGCTCCTTCTTCAGCGCTTCATGACCTTCTTTGGTAATCAGCTTGGTACTCAAACGCTCACATCCCCAGGCAGTGTCCACAGGTGCCGATACGCCCGGATTTCAAACCCGGCCTTCGGCTGGCTGGCGTTGATGATAAATGAACCCGTGAAAGTAGCCAGACCAGTCTAGTTATCCAACACCTGGTCCAGCTCAAGCAGCATGCCCCGCAGGTTCTGTCGCAAGCCCGACACGTGCGACGTCATCACCTTCAAAGACTCTGTTCTCTGGCTGACCGCGAGCGACTGTTCTTGCAGTTGAGTGATGCGCTGCTCCAGTGCTCGAACCTTCTCTTCCAACTGGCCTTGCTCCTGCTGCAATCGCGCCTGCCATTGCTCAAGTGCCGTCTCCCGTTCGATTGCTGCGAGTTTTTGCTGGGTCAACTCTTGGGCTACACGGGCAAGGTTGGTCAACGTGCTGTCCACTTCGAACAACGTGCTGTGGTCCGCGGCTGGCGAGCGCTTCGGTGGCGCAGGTACATCGAGTTCAGGCTGGATAGCGGGTGAGGCGTGCGCCCTGACGATGGGCGCTTCGACAGGCCTCTGTCGAATCTCCTCAACGGGATGTTCATCCACAGGCATATGGGGAGTCTCGGATGCGCTGCCCCGTCTAGCAGGAGGGGAGGTCATTTGCGACGAGAAACGAATGGACGGCACGATCACTGAGGCGTTTTCAATCGCCGGCAGTGTCGGCGCAGACATGCCCAGGGTGATCACTTTCATCACCAGCGCCTTCTTGATGATTACCGAATGATGGTCCTCGGGCCTGGCAGGCGGCAGCTTGCAGCCTTTCAAATCGACAAAATGATAGGGCACCTGGGTTTCCGTCACTCCGCCCGCCTTCATCCCCGAAGCGGCCAACGTCAGAATTTGCTTAAACACATGCAATGCCAACTGCAAATCTTCTCTTGACTCAACTCCACCCAGGAAGTATCGGTCAACTTTCTTACGTAACGAGGCGATATAAACCCTGGAACTTTCCGGTTCAACTTCCTCATCCAGACTATAGACAAGAAAGTTGGAGGCCGTCTGACCTATGGCAAAGCCACAGAGCAATGCACCGTTAACCGGAGCATCTTGGCCATCGCGTTCAAGAACAAGGGTACGTAGCAGCATCATGCTATTAGACCTCACTGAGCAGGGCAGAAATTTATCTAAATAACAGATAAACATTCAAAAATTTGACATTCCGCAACCTATCACATTGTTTCAGCGGCCTGCCCAACTGGCGCGTAGGACTTCTCTTATTAAGAGTTATCGGCGTTCCCAAAAACGGCCATTACCCGTACCCTTTTTTAACGCCCCCTACGTCATGCCAAACTTTTTCGGTAAAAAAATGATCGAAATAAGCAATCTGACAAAACACACGGGTAACACAACTATACTCAGCGACCTTTCATTCAGCGCCAATCAACAAGAATGCCTGGGATTGTTCGGAAAGGATCATAGGGCCAAAACAACTCTGCTCGACCTAATGGCAGGTTCAACGCAGCCGTCCAGCGGTTATATAAACATCCAGGGTTTGGATATCCAAACCCGTGCACTTAAAGCAAAGCAACTCGTTGGCTATCAACTGTCCATGGACCTTGGCCATCCCACGATGTCCGTCAAAGTGTTCCTTGGATTCATCGCCGCCGTTCGCGGCTTCCACGGCGCCGAAAAACGCGCGCGGCTGGAGCAGGCTGTCGCGCGACTGGATCTGTTTCCGGTGCTCGATGCCCCCCTCGATGCCCTCTCCATCGGCTGGAAACGCAAAGTCGCCATCGCCCAGGCCGTCCTGCATAACCCTGCCTTGTTGCTGCTGGATGAGCCAACCGAAGGGCTCGCACCTGAACAGAAGCATTCCTTCAGGGCACTTATCCAGTCATTGACGCAAGAAATGACAGTGATCATCGCCTCTCGTCACTGCGATGAACTGTCCGAGTTGTGCAAACGCGCACTCGTCATCGCGGGCGGTCGCCTGGTCGCCGACACCCCACTGCCCGATCTACAACGCGACTCACGTCATTTCCAGGCAGTGACCCTGGCCGCGGACACTCCACTGGATCTGCTGGCCTTGGCCGTACTGCCCGGCGTGGCTGGCATCGAAGAGCATCGACATGCACCCGGTACAGTGACGGTACTCGCCATGCCGGGGCACACCATCTATCCCCATATCAACACGCTGATTGCCAGTCGCCGCTGGAAAATCAACTCATTGAGCCTGGAACCAGGTCGCCTGAATGATGTGGTCCACCACCTGAGCCAGGAGGCGCCCCTTTGAAACTACTGCCCATCATTTTAAAGCGCCAGCTCGCCAGCTATGCCTGCACACCCAGTACTTACCTGCACATCGCCGCCTTTCTCATCCTGTCAGTGACATTGGCAAGATACGTGAGCCCGTGGCCGGAACAGAACAGCAGTGACTTGCAGGTATTCTTCCAATTTCACCCCTGGTTGTACTTATTGCTGATTCCCGCCTTGGCCACGCGACTCTGGGCGGATGAGTGCAGTGCAGGGTTTCTCGGGCTGATGAAAACCATGCCCATCACTACCTATGAATGGGTGATTGGAAAATTCCTCGCTGCCTGGCTGGTGGTAGGCACAGCCCTATTGCTGATGCTTCCTCTCGTCATCATTGCCAATTACTTGGGCAAGATCGATAACAGTGTTATTGCTTCGCAATTTTTCGCAAGTTGGTTGCTGGCGGGCAGTTATCTGTCGGTCGGTTGTTTTATCTGTACGCTTGTACGCCAGCGCACAGTTATCTTCGTACTGACCCTGGGCCTGCTTCTGACAGCCAGTGGTCTTTCTTCCATCTTGGACTCACTTGAACATCAAGCGCCTATCGGATTGATCGACAGCTTGGCCGCCCTCAGCCCTTCTTTGCGATTCAGCAGCATCGATGATGGGAAACTCACACTTCGTGGCACGCTTTACTTCCTCAGTATGATCCTCGCCTTTCTCACCGCGACGATAGTCAAACTCAACTATACACACAGCTGAGAAGGGAAATCCTCAATGCGGTCCTCGCTGCGCACCAGCATGACACTCGCCGTCACCTTCCTGCTTTTCCTGGCGTTCAACCTGGTTTGGATAGGCAAACTTCCCGATATACGGTGGGATCTTTCTGAACACAAAATTCATACCTTCGCGCCTGCGGTAAAACAGCTGCTCACTACGCTGGAAGACCCAGTGGACTTGTATTACTTCAACTCCAGCAACGACCCGAAAAGAAGCTACGCGGTGCAACGCTACAGCAAGCGTATTGAAGACCTGCTCAAGGAGTACGAGAAAACGGCCAACGGCATGATTAACCTGCACCTTATTGAGCCGGCCCCTTTTTCGGAGGATGCCTACAAGGCCCGACTGTCCGGGCTAGACGACAATGCTGGGTTTCTCGGCCTTATCGGCACCCGTGTTGGTCACGGTGTACGACGTATTGGCTCCTTCAGCCTCGACCAGGAGCCCTTGCTTGAGTATGAAATCGGCCATCTGCTGTATAAATTGCAGCACCCCGAGCGCCCGGTCATCGCGCTATTGTCGGGATTGGCGATGGACAAATCCGCAAGCCGGCTGTTGCAGGAACTGCAGCAGGAATTCGACCTGGTCAATCTGGAACCTGCTGCCGCATCCATCCCCCAGCAGATCAAAACACTGATGGTCGTGCACCCTCAGGCGTTGCCTGAGCGAACTGTGTATGTCATTGAACAATTTGTATTGAAGGGCGGCAGGTTGATGATGTTTATCGACCCTTTGACTGAACAACGCCCAAACCTCCCTTCAGGCAACACTCGGCTGAGCGAGTTGCTGGCCGCCTGGGGTATCCAGATGCCGGCGAACCAGCTGGTGGTGGACGACGTCTACACGCCAAGGGAGACACAGGGTGCGCCCAATCAGGTCCGATTGAACCTGCCTCGCCAGGCAATGAACACCCATGACATCAGCACATGGAACCTCAGCAGGGTGACGGTATCGAGCAGTGGCGCCCTCTCCCCCTTGAGCAAGAGCCGCACGACCTTCACCCCGCTCCTGCAAAGTTCCGAACAGTCTGTCCTGTTGGACGTTAATGGCCTCACAAGCGCGACTGCGATCGACGCATTGATTGAAGAGGCAGCGAAGCAGGAACGACAGCATGTGATTGCTGCGCGCATCGAGGGGCCGAGTTATTCGGTGTTTCCCGATGGCATCAAGGGGCAGCCGCCCGGTTTGCAGAAAGCGGCACAGATTCATGTTGTAGTGGTTGCCGATACGGACATGCTCATGGATAAGGTCAACGATTCGGCGCCCGACGGCAACGCGCTGTTTGTCTTGAATACCCTCGACAATCTGTCCGTCCCCGACACACTCGCCGCCATTCGCCCGCGCGCGCCTCAGGAAACGTCGCCAAACAGGTTGGAGCGCATGCGCAACGTCGCGAAACAGGCCTATCGTCTGAAAGCCGGCGAGCTGGAGCGGCGCCTGCAACGCACTGAGCAGGAATGGCAGCGGCTTAGTCCGTGGACAACCGCCCTTGGCACCCAGGCAGTGGACACCACCACTCAGCTGCAGGCACTCAACAAGGAACGTCTGCGCTTGCCCATGGAACTGCATACCCTGGAGCACGAAGCCTATGCCCAGGTGCGTCGATTGGAGTGGGTTATAAAACTGACGGTGACCTTTGCGATACCCGTGACCTTATGCCTGATCGCCTGGCTGGTCTTTCTGGGCCAACGCCGTCGCCGGCTGAAAGCCGGCAACCTCATTCACTGAACGCTCAACGACGGGCGATCAGCCCTTGCCGGGCAATGCGAGTCAACTGACGGATGACCTCATCGGCGTCGCCAGCACTGGGCGCCTGGATAACCGCAAGGTCAAAACTGTTGCTGGCAAACCGCGCAAGAGAATCGCCATCTTCGACAAACTGGATCAGGAACGCGGATGGTCGGCCCGTACGACGCGGCCAGCCGTCCAGGTAGCGCAACAGCGTCGGCTGGTGTTTGCCGCCCAAGAGAATTTTAGGATTGCGTTGAGTGAGGTCCGCGGTGATCGGGGCCAGGCGTATCAGGGGGCGTAGTGCATTCATCGTGTCGTGTCTCTGCCTCAAAAGTCTGCGGGCAGGTGAGAGGCAACACCGAACCAGCGCTTTAGCGGAATTTCGAAGCATGGAACATGCTTCTGTCGGGACCGATAACGATCACCCATGGCGCCCCGCAATTAGCTGTTTAAATCGGCGCATGAGCGGCATCCTAGAGAAGCCGGAGGGGCGGTGTCAAGAATCCCGATCAGCAAAAAGCCCGCACAGGGCGGGCCTCTTGAAGGTTCTACGGGGATCAGTTGGCGATGGCGCGATCCGCAGACAGCTTGCCGGCACCTTCCAGCAGTACCGCCAGCGAGCCACCGAGCAAGGCCAGGGCGAACTCATAACCGTTGTTGGCCATGAACAGGCCGTTATGGATGTGCACCGAGAAGATCGCCACCAGCGACAGAATGGTCAGGCCCAATGCCGCAGGACGAGCCAGCAGGCCGATGATCAAAGCCAAACCAGCAAAGAATTCGGTGCCACCCGACAGCAATGCCATCAGGGTACCTGGCGCCAGGCCAATGCTTTCCATCCACTGGGCAGTACCCGCCAGGCCGTAGCCGCCAAACCAGCCAAAAAGTTTTTGCGAACCGTGGGCGGCAAAGATTATGCCGACAACGATACGCAGAATGGTCAGGCCGTAACCGGCGCGGGTGGACAGGATGCTTTTGATCAGTGGGCTCATCGTGATAATCCTTTTCTAAGTAGGGGTTGATTGGCCGCTATATTAATCAGTTTAGGTAATGATAAAAGCCGAAAAAATGCCTGATTAACATCGATAAAATCGATTACTTCCGTGAGGCGATTTTCGGCGTTGGCGGCTCCAGAGACTCCCGCTCCCGATCGAACGCCAAATAGTACTTGTTGACGCTATTAACATAGCTGACGCCGCCCATCCCTACCTGCTCCATGGCAATACGCTCAACCTGGAAGAACCACTGATTGGGGTTCAGCCCCCGGCGCTTGGCTTCGGTGCGCATACCCTGCACCCGCTCCGGCCCCATGTTGTAGGCCGCCAGCACAAACGCCATGCGCTCGCGCTCGTTGAGCTTGGGGCTGGCGAAGAACTTGCGGCGGATCATCGCCAAGTAGCGCGCGCCCGCCTGCACGTTACTGTCGAGGCTCTCGATATTGTTGACTCCCACTCGCTGCGCTGCCGAGGGCGTGATCTGCATCAGGCCGGTGGGACCGCCACTGTTGCGGGCGCCAGGATCAAGCGCCGACTCTTTGAAAGCGAGTGCCGCCAGGTTCAGCCAATCCATGCCCTGCTCACGGGCGTGCTTTTGCAACACCGGGCGCAGTTTTTCCAGGCGCTGACGGTCGACGCGGGCCAGTGGATTGCGTACTTGATAGAGGCGACGGTAGATACGTTGGAAAGCCACATCCTGGTCGGAAGGCGTCCGGTAGGTCTTGAGGAATCGATCAATACTGGCCCGCAGCATTGAGGCATCCTGGCGCACGAACCAGTACTCGTCGCCCGGCTCGCTGATCGCCACCTGCTTATCGAAGCGCAACTTGGGCAGGATTTTCGACCAGCGTTCAGCAATCGGCTTTTCAACAATCGTCAGGTGAAAAATGCCGGCCTGGACCATTTCCAGTACGTCTTCCACCGCCAGTGTCGGGTCCACCCACTCCACTTTCACCGGCGGTTGCTTGTGCAGGGCCAGTTTCTGGTTGACCTGGCTGATGGCGTCCGCCGCCGCGCTGCCGGTGGTCAATGCCAGGGTGCGACCGGACAGTTGTTCCAATTTGGTAAACCGCCGCTCGCCCTTCACACCCACCAGCCAGAGCGGTACATCGCTGACAATCGGGTCGCTGGCGCTGATCTTGTGCGCAGCCTTCACATCGAGCAATTCACCCGGCGCCACTAGGTCGCCTTCGCCACGGGCCAGCGCGCCGAGCAACTGGTCCTTGGCCTTGGGAATGATCTTGAGGTTGATTTCCTGGCCATCGCGGGCATGACCATTGAGGTATTGCTCGAAAGCGCGCAGGCGATGGTATTCGACACCAATAGCCTGGCCCTGGACCTCGCCGGAACTGTTACGGCTCTGGTTGACCAATACGCGCAGGGTGCGGCTGGAGCGAATCTCCGCCAGGTCGCGAACCTTGCTGGGCTTGGTGACTTCCAGCGGCCCGTCCAGACGCGCGACCGCCGCCATGGGCAGCAGCAACGTCAGGCACAACATAAGCAACGCCGAGGGTCGGATCATCCGCTCTCCGGAAAAGAATACTGGCCAACGCCCTCGCGAAAAACGAGGCGGTGGGAGTCAGAAACAGAGCGCTTTATGCGCTGGCAAGGCGCGCAACGGTGGCAGGGTGAAAGGCGGCTGGCCGACCACAATGTCACTTGCGACGTTCAAAGACAGCTATAACTCGTTGTAGTTCTTCGTTTTTCTTATAAATCTACAGCTCTGATATGCTTTCCGGCCGCAGGCGGAGATAGCACCATGCAACTCATTGATATCGGCGTCAACCTGACCAACCCTAGTTTCGACGAGAAGCACCAAGCGGTACTCGACCGCGCCTATGCTGCCGGCGTACAGCAATTAGTGCTCACCGGCACCAGCATCGAGGGCAGCGAACAGGCCCTGGCGTTGTGCGAAAAACTCGATGACAGCGGCCAACGCCTGTTCAGCACCGCCGGTATCCACCCCCACTCCGCCAGCGACTGGAACGGCGACAGCGCCCAGCGTCTGCGCGCTTTGCTCAGCGAAGGCCGCGTGCGTGCGGTGGGTGAATGCGGGCTGGACTTCAACCGGGACTTTTCCCCGCGCCCGCAGCAGGAAAAAGTCCTGGAAGAACACTTGGCCCTGGCCGTCGAGCTGAAATTGCCGGTGTTTCTCCACGAACGTGACGCCAACCAGCGCCTGCTGGAAATTCTCAAGGACTACCGCGACCACCTCACCGCCGCCGTGATGCATTGCTTCACCGGTGAACAGGCGGCGTTGTTCAGCTACCTCGACCTCGACTTGTACATCGGCATCACCGGCTGGATTTGCGACGAACGCCGTGGGACACACCTGCATCCACTGGTCAGGGAAATTCCCCGTGACCGTCTGATGCTGGAGAGCGACGCCCCCTATCTGCTGCCGCGCACCCTGCGCCCCAAGCCGAAAAATGGCCGGAATGAGCCGGCATATCTGCCGGAAGTCCTGCGCGAAGTCGCCCTGCACCGCAACGAAAGCATGGAAGACCTCGCCCGTAACAGCACGGCATGCGCCCGCCGCTTCTTTGGGCTGCCTGAAGTGGTTTGATGCGGCGCATTGACCCACGTCAAAACCGTCTCCCTGAATAGCGGCACAATAATGGCACCTTGCCAATGCTGTTTCCGCTATCAGAGAAAACCTTCCATGGGTGCCTGGCTTAGCAATATCTCGCTGAAATATAAATTCTGGGCCGTCAACGCGGTCGCGTTCATTACGACCCTACTGCTGGTGCTGTATGCCGTGCAGCTTGAACAACAGGCGCGCAGCACAGCCTCCCACGCCTCGGCGCAGGCACAAGCGCGGCTGCTTGGCGCCTGGCCGGCTGGGGAAGCACTGCCCAAGGGCGAGCACTGGCTGACGTTCAAACGCGGCCAAGTCCCACAACTGGCGGACCAGGATCTGTCAGCCCTTGGCAGCGCCACGGGCTGGATCGAGCTCAATCACATGCCTGTGTTCGGCGAGAACCCGCTGATGGGCGCCGAAGTCGTCGCCCGCCCTGATGGTCAATATGCTGCCGTCCTTGCCTACGCGCCCAGCCTGAGCCAGGTGTTCGAAGAGCGCTTCGCCAACTATGCGGTGGCGGTCATGATCCTGATGCTGGCGATGCTCGGTGCCTCGCAATTGCTGATCCGCTTCCTGCTCAGCCAACTCAACACTCTCAAGGACGTGATGCTGCACGTAGAGAAAACCGGCGACCTGTCGGCCCGCGTGCCTTTGGCGTGCAAGGACGAAGTCGGCCAGATGGCCAGCGCGTTCAACGCAATGCAGGCCGGCTACCAGAGAGTGGTCAGCACCGTAGCGCGTACCGCCCAACAGCTGGACGACGGCGCCGCGCGCCTCGCCAGCAGCATGAACGAGGTGCAACACGGCATGCTCGGCCAGCAAAGCGAAACCGACCAGGCCGCCACCGCCATCAACGAAATGACTGCAACGGTTTATCACATTGCCCAGCACGCAGGCGCCACAAGGGATCTGTCCCAGACCGCCGACACCCTTGCCGGTAGCGGCCAGGAAGTGGTCACCCGCGTGCAACGTTCGATTGCCGGCCTGTCCACCGGTGTGCAACAAACCGCCGAAATGATTCAGAAGCTCGCCGAGGACAGCCAGAAAATCAACGGCGTGGTCAGCGTGATCCACAGCATCGCCGAGCAAACCAACCTGCTCGCCCTCAACGCCGCCATCGAGGCCGCCCGCGCCGGGGAAATGGGCCGTGGCTTTGCCGTGGTCGCCGACGAAGTGCGCAACCTGGCCAAGCGCGTGCAAAGTTCCACCGACGAAATCACCCGCATGGTCTCGGCCCTGCAAGCCGGCACCCGCGACGCGGTGGACTTCATGCAGGAAAGCTCGTTCAAGGCCGACGACTGCGTGCAGCAGGCCCAGGAAGCGGGCGCAGCCCTCGCCGAAATCACCGGTGCAGTGGCGCAGATGCGCGAAAGCAACACCCAGATCGCTGTCGCCGCCGAACAGCAAAGCCACGTGGCCGAAGAAATGAACCGCGCGGTCGTCAGCATTCGCGACGTAACCGAAAACACCGTGCAACAGACCGTTGACTCGGCGACCACCAGCAATGAACTGGCCACACTGGCCGGGGAGTTGAGCAAAGCGATTGGGCAGTTGAAGCTGTAGGACTGTTCACCCTGTAATCCACCGCCTACAACATAGCCTCGGTTTGCCCGAAGTTTTGGCGAAACTTCCTAGCCCTCCCTGCGAATAACGCCGACTTCTTTTCTCAGCCAACCTCTCCAAAGTCTCTCGCCTGACCAATCAGCGCGAGGGACCGCCGATGCACCTTTCTATCAGTGCCCCACCCAATGGGGTCGTTTCATGATTCCGGTTATCGCGCAGTTCGTCCTGTCACCCATGAATGCCGAAAAGCCGGACGTGGAAAGCGTCTTTCGTGACTTCAGCGCGTGCTTGAGCTCATTTGACGAATGGGCCGAGAGCTTCTGGAGCGGCTCGGCGCTGGACGTGGAGCAGGTGTTCAAGGTCGGCCAGGAAGTTTCCCTCGTCGCTCCCGCGTCTTCCAAAAAACCCAATCGCACCGTGGCCGTTTGCAAAGCCCAGGGCTCGTTGACCCTGGTGCATATGTTTGAAAGTACGCGGTTTGTGCCCATCGGTAATACGCCGGTGATGCTGCAAACCATCGGGTCGGACGGCACGCCATTCGGTGACCCTATCCGTCGAACCATCGACGCCAGCGGCATTCTTGAAGTCAACGATTGCATCCGCGACCAGCGTTACCAGATCACTTTTTACCCCAACGTTTCCAAGGCACACGTCAAAGCGCTGTATGCGTCTTATCAGTCAGTGATCGCCGGGCTGGAAGAGCGTTTGCGTGATGAATGGACGAAGACCTTCAAACCGCGATGGAAGGACTTCGCCAACGCCACGCCGTTCGAGCGCAGTGCGATGCAAGGCGTGGCGTTGGCGGGTGGGATTGGCAAGGCGCTCTATAACCTCTGGGATAACGTCACACAGCTGTACGACCTGTTGGCGGACCTCGAGGCCAATAGCGAGAAGTTGCTGAAGTACATCACCCAGGTCGAGCTGGACGAGCTACTGAAACTGGGCAAGGACGCCATCGCCCATGGCCTGCTGGTGCTCAGCGATGAGCCGCTGCTGTTCATCTATCTGTCGGCAATGGTCGCCTGGACACGCATGCTACCGCCGCCGGATATGTATGAACTGGTGGGCGAGATTACCGGCGAGATTCTGATCAATCTGTTTTTGATCTGGGCGACGCGGGGCATGGGCGTGCAGGTTCGGCTGGGTATGCAGGTGTTGGGGCATATCAAGTCGGGTCGGGTGCGCAAGTGGCTGGCGATGTTGGCCGATCAGTTGGTTGGGCCTCGGTTGGACGCGCATGTCGAAACGGCCAAGCCGCTGTTGCTGGGTAGCCCGGCGACACCGATTCGGACGGTTCCGGATGTGCCGTTGAAGGCTGGGGATCAGGTGGTTTCCAACGCGGTGCCGGTGGTGCGGGACAAGTCCCAGCGGACGGTGTTGGTGCGCCAGGAACATGTGGATGATGCGCCTGCTGTTGGGAAGAATCCGGCTGGGGATGCGGCGGCGTCGTCGGACAAGACGGCCACTAACGGCTGCCCGGTGTCGATGGTCACCGGCGAGGAGTTGCTGACGCTCACCGATGGCGCGCTGGACGGGATCTTGCCGTTTGAGTGGACCCGGTTGTATCGCACCAGCGCGGTGGAAGTGGATTGTGGGTTGGGGTTTGGCTGGAGTCACTCGCTGGCGCATCGGTTGAGTGTTTCCGGGGATTCGGTGGTGTGGACGGATCATGAGAATCGGTCGACTACCCTGCCCCTGCCTTCTAACTCTCGACCGGCGATTACCAACAGCCTGGCCGAAGCGGCGATCTACTTGGGGTCATTGCCCGATGAGTTAGTCCTGTCTCAAGGGGCGCGCTTCTACCATTTTCGCGACGGTGTGCTGACGGCGATCAGCGATGCGTATGACAACCGGTTGCGCATTTCCCGGAATTATCTGGGGCAGATTGAGCGGCTGGATAACGGCGTCGGGCGCTCGTTGTTTTTGCGCTATGCGTTGGGTCGCATTGTGGCGGTGGACTACCAGATTGAGCGGGCCGTCGATGACGGTCCGTTTGTCTGGGTGACGGAGCAGAACGTTGTTTCCTACGCCTATGACGTGGCGGGTCGGTTGGTTTCTGCGACCAATGCGGTAGGCGAAAGCGAGGTTTATCGGTACGACGAGCAGCACGTCATTCTTGAGCGTGGTTTGGCGGGTGGGGCTAGTTTCTTTTGGGAGTGGGAAAGGTCTGGTAAGGCGGCGCGATGTGTCCGGCATTGGGCCAGTTTCTCGCAGATGGACACGCGCTATGCCTGGGACGATAACGGCCAGGTCACGGTGTTTAACGCCGATGGCAGCCAGGAAGTCTATGTGCATGACCAGCGGGCGCGGCTGGTGCAGCGGGTGGATCCTGACGGCGCTGAGCACTTCAAATCCTACGATGAGAAAGGCCGGCTGACGGTTGAGCAGGACCCTCTCGGGGCGATCACGGCCTACCAGTACGACGAAGCTGGGCGTTTGGTGGCGTTGTTTCCGGGGGATGATGAGCCAACGACCTACGAGCATGACAATGGGTTCGTACGGGTTGTGCGGCGTGGTGAAGCGATTTGGAAGTATGAGCGTAATGACCAGGGCGACGTTACGCGTAAGACCGGTCCTGACGGCCATTCGACTGACTACAGCTACAACAAACGCGGGCAACTGACGCAGGTTTGGCTGCCGGATCATAGCTGTCATCGGCTGGTTTGGAATGAGCGTGGGCAATTGCTTGAGGAGCAGTTGCCGAATGGGGGCGTTAAGCGCTATCGCTATGACAACCTTGGACGGCAAGTTGCGCGTGAGGATGAACATAGCTCGCTGACCCAGTATCAATGGGATGCAGCAGGCCGCTTACTGAAACTGACTCAGCCCGACGGTGCCACACGGGAATACAGCTACAACGCGTACGGAAAAATCACCTCCGAACGCGATGAACTCGGCCACGTCACTCGCTACGAATACGCCGATGGCCTGCACCTGATCAGCCGTCGCATCAACGCTGATGGCACTCAGGTCAAATACCGTTACGACAATGTGCGGTTATTGCTGACCGAGATCGAAAACGAGGTTGGCGAAACCTACCGACTCCAGTATCACGCCAATGGCCTGATCCAGCAGGAGACCGGCTTTGACGGCCAGCGCACGGCTTACCTCTACGACCTCAACGGCAACCTGCAGGAAAAGACCGAACACGGCGATGACGGCAGTCAGCTAGTTACCCGCTACGAGCGCGACTATGCCGGTCGGCTCGTAAGAAAAACCCTGCCCGACGACAACCATGTCGATTACACCTACGACCGTCAAGGCAATCTCCTAAGTGTCGAGGATGGCCATTCGGCCCTCGCCTACGAGTACGACACGCAAAACCGCCTCACCGCCGAACACCAAGGCTGGGGCACGCTCCGCTACGGCTACGACACGTGCGGTCAGCTGCAAAAACTACGTCTACCGGACAACAACCGTCTCACCTTCAAACACGACAAAGGTGGTCACCTTTCCACGGTTGAACTGAACGGCGCGGTACTGACCTCACATCAATTCAACGCCGACCGCGAACAGCAGCGCGCGCAAGGAAAACTGCTTAGCAGCTACCAACACGATGACCAAGGACGCCTGTTCAACCAAAACATTGGCGATGCCGAAGGCCCGATGTACCGCCGTCATTACGACTACGACAAAACCGGCAACCTCACCCGTGTGCTCGACACCCGCAAAGGCGAACACCACTACCACCACGACCCGCTAAACCGCCTCACCCGCGCCGACCACTCCCAACACGTGCAGGAACGCTTCGGCCACGACCCGGCTGGTAACGTTCTCATGCAAGACCGCCCGGGCCCGGACATCGTGGCCGGCAATCGCCTGATGATCCAAGGCGACCATCATTACGACTATGACGCCTTCGGCAACCTTATCCGCGAACGACGCGGCAAAGGCCATCAACTCGTCACCGAATACCGCTACGACTGTCAGCACCGCCTGATCGGGATTAAAAAACCCAACGGCCAGACCGCCAGCTATTGCTATGACCCGTTTGGCCGCCGTATCAGCAAAACTGTTGATGGCATTACCACCGAGTTCTTCTGGCAAGGCGACAAACTCATCGCCGAACACCACGCAGACCGTCACCGCAGCTATCTCTACGAACCCGACACCTTCCGGCCGTTGGCGCTGCTGGAAGGCTTCGGTCCAAAGGAAACCAGTCACTACCACTACCAACTTGACCACCTGGGCACCCCACAGGAACTCACCGCTCAGGATGGCGAAATCGTCTGGTCCGCCCATTACCGCGCCTATGGCGAAATCACCCGTCTAGACATCAACAAAATCGACAACCCACTGCGTTTCCAAGGTCAATACTTCGACCCGGAAAGCGGACTGCACTACAACCGCCATCGCTACTACAATCCGGATATTGGTCGCTACCTGACGCCGGACCCGGTGAAGCTGGCGGGTGGGATCAACGCGTACCAATACGTGCCGAATCCTACGGGATGGATTGACCCACTAGGGTTGAATGCCAACTGCCCACCTAAAGGTACGAAAAGCCCAGAATGTGGCACACCTAAAGAGCCGTCTGCGCCGGAAGTATCAAGGAATGGAGCGTTCAAACAAGCCAAGGCCGATGCGGGAATACCGCGTGCACAACACCCAGATGCCGTACTCGATCCCAGATTAGGGACAATGAGGCAATATTCACATGTATCAATGAAAGATCAGCAGAAAAACGAAATTCTGGATGCACAAGGAAGGCCTGTGATGACTCGAGAGTACGAATTCACCCGGGCGGACGGTTCAAAGGTTCTAATTCAAGATCATGGAGCTGGTCACAAGTTTTCAGCACCTGACGGAAAGGGTGATCAAACCGCGCATTTCAATCTTCGACCGAAAAACAGGCCGAGAAATGGAAAATTAGATGGCGCTAGAGACCATTATTATTTCAAGGATAAAAAATGAAATATTGGAACGAGCTAGAAAACACGATTTTCTTCAACAAGGTATTCACTTACCCGGTAGAAATAGGCGAAATAACGCTTTTCTCCGTGACCATTGACAATGACCGACCCAATATCGGTTTAGGTTTCGACATATCTGAAATTCCTGACACCCCCCCGGAAAAGTGGATTAAAAAGGGGTTTAACACATGCAGAATAGGCCTGGATTGCGGCGGATTGAGCGATGTCAAAATCAAAAACATTCCGACTAGAGAAACGCTAAAAGTCGTGATAACTAAACACGAAACCTATTATGAGTTGCAAGCTACTTCCAAGTCTTCGGCAATCGAGTTGAAAGCCAAATATATTTCTCTCTGCGGTCCAGCCGTATACATCAACGCCCCAGACTCAGCTTGTGGCTAGGTATGCAAAGCTGTTAAACGGTCACAGAAAGACGATTTCTGCATAGCAAAATCGAAAAAAACTTCTGGAGAATGATAAATGGCAACCCCTCTGACAAAACAATCAGACCTTACAACAAATAACTATAAGCGGGTGCGCGTTTTAGCACTCAATGATCAGATACAAGAAGACATTACGCTGCTCATAGAGGGGACGATCATAAATTGCTTTATTAGTTACTGCCCCTATCAAATAGAAGTTGGGAAATTCTATGATGTGGAGCTGACCATAAACATTCCTGAAGATTATGTGCTTGAGCGTGCTGAGCCGAGCAGCGTGTTGGCCGAAAAGATAGATCCTGGCTATTCCTACATCCTTTACGGCGAACTCTGTGACGAGAGACTTCTCACCTTCACATCGCTGAACGACGAAGGCATACATTATGACCATCCAGAATTGAATGGGAGTTTTGTCAAATTAACGGTCGAGAGAATCGACGCCAGCTTTCACTGAAAAACTTAAAATCGAGCAGTCGTTTACATGGCAGGAGCTTGCAGTCTATGACCCCAATAGCCAGCCCCAATTCGCCCCTCCCCCCAACCCCACCTAAACTCTCTCCATGCTATTTCAACGGACAGAGGATTCACCATCATGGGCAAACGTCACCCCAATCTCCCCGCCTGGCAATGGCGTAACTACCCGCAGAACCACCAACACCCGACCAACCTGGCGTTGCACCTGATTGCCGTGCCGCTGTTCATCATCGGGTTTCTGTTGATCGTGTCCGGGGTTTTCAGCCTGAGCCTGGCCAGTTTTGCCGTGGGTGTGGTCGGGATCCTGGCCGGCTTGGCGTTGCAGCGTCATGGCCATAGCCTGGAAGCCCAGGCTAGTGAGCCGTTCAGTGACCGTAAAGATGCGGTGCAGCGCCTGGTGGTCGAGCAGTTCGTGACTTTTCCGCGCTTTGTACTAAGCGGCGGCTGGTGGCGCGCCTGGCGGCAGCGCCACCGACATTGAGGTCAGGCGAAGACCACCACGGTCTGGCGGCTGATGGCGATCAACTCGCCGGCCGGGCTCCAAAGGGCGGCAGCGGCATGGCCGTAGCCATCGCGGGCGTGTTCGATGTTGACGTAATACTGGCACCAGTCGAGGGTCGTCAGATCCTGCAAGGGCTGGATGAATTCGATGGTCCAGGTCAGGGTGCTGCCGGGTGCTGGTTTTTTCAGGTGCGGCAGCAAGGCTGGGGGCCAGGCGTCAACCAGGGCGAGGATATGCGCCTCAGTCAGTGGCTCTTCTTTGACATCGCCGCGTAAGCGAACCCAACCGCCCATGTCTCGGGATTTATTGCCGGTAAAGGGTAAGCCGCCGACACTCCAGCGCATCGCCAAATGACGCATGAACTCGGGGGTAACGCCCTTTATATAGGGCAGTTCCTGGCATTCATCCCAATGTTTGAACACCGGCGGCGCTTCGCTTTCAACCGCGATTTCCGACTCGCGGGACGCACCGAAACTGGCCTGTACCAGTGTCGCCACTTCACCGTTCTGCACCACACGGCCAAGCAATTGGCTGACGGCCTTGCCTTCGCGCAACACTTCGACTTGATAACAGGCAGGAACGTCTGGCGCTACAGGGCCGACGAAGGTGATAGCCAGCGACCGTAGCGGACGATCGGCAGGCACCTGGGCGCGCAGGGCCTCGTATTGTAACGCAGCCACCAGGCCACCAAAGGTCGCGCGGCCCTGGGCCCATTCGGCGGGGATGGTGACATCCAGCGGGTTGCTGCGGGCGGCGTCGAGCAAATCACTAAAGCGCATGGCGGTCTCACATCAAAAGAAACAGGTGAGGAATCTTAACCATCGGGCCAGCCAGGTACAGCGCCTATTCCGGCCAAAAGCCGGACCGGTTTAGAAACAATCGGCGCTGAGTTTGTCCAGCACGCGGTCCGCCTGCCCTTCTGCCTTGGCCATGGTGCGATGCCACACCGCAACACAAGGTTGCAGGTCCGCCTGATGCTCGGCCTGGACCAACCATTGCCAGCAATCGTGCCAATCTCCTAAAGCACCCTGGGCTTTTTTCAGGCGCGACATCGCGTTGGCCGGCAACTTATCCAATTCGGGATAGGCTTCGGCGGCATAACGCACCCGCTTGATCAACAACCGCAGGCGGTGTCGGTCATGATCAGGGTCTTTCAAGGCCTCACCGAGTTTCTGCCATTGTTTAGCCAGACGTTTTTCAATGCGTGGGCGCAGGCCTTTGAGCAATCCCTGATGTTCAGATGCACGGATGAAACGCGGAAAGGCATCTAGGATCAGCAGCAAATGCGCAAGCTCCGGGCTTTGCGCTACCTGACGATAGGCCTCAGATTGCAGACGCAGGCGCCGGTTGGCGGCCTCGTGATGACCATGCTGGTGCAAATACGCCGCCAGGACCTCACGGTCACGTAGCGGCGTCGTCAATTGGCCGACAGTGCTGGCGGCCAACTCAAGCTGTTCCACCCCTGGCAACCCCCGCAAGGGGCGCAACAAGCTGCGCAGACGGCGCACGGTGGTGCGCAGGTCATGCAAGGCTTCATCGTCGGTGACGGCGGCGAGGCGAGCCTGGCAGCTCAGTAACCCTACTTCCAGGCCAATGACCTGAGCGACTAACTGATCGACCAAAGCTGACATCCTGCCCTCACTGCCTGATAAAAAATCCTACTCGCTGCTGCAGGTCAAAGCCCGGCGCGAGACTCACGAATATAGAACCGCGCTTTCTCGGCTTTGTTGGAGCAGCCTTCAAACGCTTCAAACTGTTGCTGGGTCTTGGCGCCCGTCAGCAGCGACAAGGCTTTAGAGTAGCTCACCGTGCCAGCAAAGCCTTCAGCCTTGGCAAGATCCAGCTCCTTCCAGGCAGCGTCCAATTGGCTGCCGCAGCTGTCGCGGTATGCGGTCTTCCCGGCACAACCGGCCAGGGCCAGCATGATCACAGGTACACACATCCAGGCTTTCATCGATGACACCTCAAAAAGAAAAAAACAGTCGTACGTTGTAGACGTTGCCTACATGGAAAAGTGCCTGTCCTTAGCCTGAAATCGATTGTACCTACAGACCAGAGCATACCCGAGCACCGTGGCTATTCTGGAAAAATTTCGCAGGTCGCCCGCGAAGATTGAAGCCGCCCCCTCAATGGGTGCATTGTGAGACCCTGCCTTGGGGAGGACATGGACCATGAAGAAGCGTGTTGCCTTGGTGCTGGGTTCCGGCGGGGCCCGGGGCTACGCCCACATCGGCGTGATCGAAGAAATCGAGCGGCGCGGCTACGACATCGCTTGTATCGCCGGCTGTTCCATGGGAGCCGTGGTCGGCGGGATCTACGCCGCCGGTAAGCTGGATGATTATCGGAACTGGATTGAAAGCCTCGATTACCTCGACGTGCTGCGCCTGGTGGACGTGAGTTTTCGCCTGGGGGCGATTCGCGGTGAGAAAGTCTTCGGGCAGATCCGCAAGATTGTCGGCGAGATCAACATCGAAGAGCTGCGCATTCCCTACACCGCCGTCGCCACAGACCTGACCAACCAGCAGGAAATCTGGTTCCAGGAAGGTTGCCTGCATCAGGCCATGCGCGCCTCGGCGGCGATTCCCAGCCTGTTCACCCCGGTGATGCAAGGCAACCGCATGCTGGTCGACGGCGGCCTGCTCAACCCGCTGCCCATCGTGCCGGTGGTGTCGAGCCATTGCGACTTGATCATCGCGGTCAACCTCAACGCCACCAACCAGAAGCACTACCATCTGCCGGTGATCCAGCGCCCGCCCGCCTTCAAGAGCCGCTTTAATAACCTGGCCAAATCACTCGGCTCGCACCTGCCATTTCGCCGCAAACAGGCCGAACAATTAATGAAGTTGGAGCAGGAAGCCTTAGAAGCCCAAGCGGCGGAGATCAACCCGTGGTTGGAGTCGGCCGAGCCGGAATCCCAACAACCCGCCGCCGCACCGGAAAAGCCGGGAGCACCAAAATCAGCGACCGGCTCGTTCATCATCGATAACGTCGGCCCGGCGTCACTGCTGGATTTGATCAACCAGAGCTTCGAGGTGATGCAGACGTCGCTGGCGCAGTACAAGATTGCCGGCTACCCACCCGACGTGCTGATCAACGTACCGAAGCGGGTCTGTCGGTTTTTCGAGTTCTACAAAGCGCCGGAGCTGATCGCGCTCGGGCGGGAAATCGCCAGTGACACGTTGGACCGGTATGAAAGTGAGCAGAGCTGAAAGAGTTGGTGTTGCTGATGGCCTCTTCGCGGGCAAGCCCGCTCCCACAGTTGACCGCGTACAGCCTGAAGAAACTCGGTCGAATGTGGGAGCGGGCTTGCTCGCAAAGAGGCCCGCCCAGACGCCTACAAGCTAAGCACTCAACAACCGATACCCCACTCCCGCCTCGGTCACGATAAACCGCGGCTGGGTCGGATCATCTGCCAGTTTCTGCCGCAGGTGGCCCACGACAATGCGCAGGTAGTGGCTGTCCTCGGTATGAGTCGGCCCCCAGATGTCCTTGAGCAATTGTTGCTGGGTAATCACCCGCCCTGGATACCGCGCCAATTGCGCCAGCACCGCGTACTCCTTGCGGGTCAGCGCCACTTCGGCACCGTCCAGCAGCACGCGGCGATAAGCCAGGTCTACCGTCAGCGGGCCAAAACGCAAGGCCGCTTCCTGGGCTTCGCCCGCTGGCGCCTGGCGTAGCAAGGCGCGCACGCGGGCGAGAAACTCCTGAATGCCGAAGGGTTTGGTGACGTAGTCATTGGCGCCACCGTCGAGAGCTTCGACTTTCTGCACTTCGCTCGCGCGTACTGACAGCACCAGCACCGGCACCGTCGACCATTCTCGAAATTCACGCAGCACTTGCTGGCCATCCATGTCCGGCAGGCCGAGGTCGAGCACCAGCAGGTCCGGTTTGCTCAACGCGGCCTGGGCCAAGCCTTCGTTGCCAGTGCCAGCCTCGATCACTTTGTAACCCTGGGAGGCCAGGCTGATGCGCAGGAATTTGCGGATCTGCGGTTCGTCATCAATGACTAAAATCGTCGCGGTCTGGCTCATGGTGTCCCATCAAAATCCGTGAAGAAAACAGGGTAGCTCATGCCTCGCGCTCCAGGCCAGGCTGCGTCGGCAGCGGCAGGAACAAGGTGATGCAGGTGCCACGCCCGTCGATACCGTCGGCCACACTGATATGTCCGCCGTGGGCCCCGACCATGCCCTGGCAGATCGCCAGGCCCAGGCCCGTGCCCTGCCCACCACGATCGCCACGGGCGGCGGTGTAGAACATGTCGAAGATCTTTGCCCGTTCTTCCTCGGGAATGCCTGGCCCCTCATCGGCCACGGCAAAAAACAGCTGATTTTCCGTAACGCCGGCGCTCAGTTGCAAGCGGCCTTGCGGGGGTGAGAAACGTGCGGCGTTTTCCAGCACATTGACCAACGCTTGCTCGATCAACGCGGCATGCACATACAACAAGGGCAACTCAGGTGGCACATCGGTGCTCACCTGCAACGGCGCCAGCACCGCACGCAGACGGCCGAGGGCGCTGCCGACGATATCGCCCGGTGACACCCAGTCCCGTGCCAGTTTCAACGCGCCATGGCCGAGGCGTGTCATGTCGAGCAAGTTCTGGATATAGCGGTCCAGGCGCTCAGCCTCATCACGGGTGCCTTCAAGCAACTCGCGGCGATCCTCCAGCGGGATGGCTTCACCGAGCGCCAGCAGGCTGTCGATGCTACCGCGCATGGACGTCAGCGGCGTGCGCAAATCGTGGGACACCGAGGCCAGCAAGGCACTGCGCAGTTGCTCGGTTTCGCCGTGCAATCGAGCGGATTCCAGCTCTTGGGCCAGTTGCGCACGCGCCAGAGCCTGGGCCAGCGGTTGGCTCAAGGCCGTGAGCAATCGACGACGTTGTCCGCTCAGCTCCAGGCCGGGTTTTGGACTGACGCCCAGCAACCCCAGCGGGCCCTCTTCGCCCGACAACGGCCACCACCACCAACGCCCGAACGGCAAGGTGCCGGTGCCCATACCCGCCGGCTGATCATGCTGCCAAGCCCAATCAGCCGCGGCGCGCTCGGCCTCGGTGAGGGTCAGCGGGCCGCCAGTTTCGATCGTCCAACCACCCTGCCCATCACGATTGACCAGGCACAGGTCCAGGTCGCTCCAGCCTTCCAAATGATGCGCAGCCGCGCTGACCACCGCCTGGCGATCGGTGGCAGCGGTGAGTTTGCGCGACAGGTCGAGCAGCTCGCTGGTTTCTTCCTGAGTGTCGCGCAACGCCTGCAATTGGCGGCGTTGGCGCGCGGCCAGGTTGCCAGTCAGCGCCGCCATCAGCAGGAAGAACAACAGCGTCAATACGTCTTCTTCACGCTGGATGGCGAAGGAAAAATTCGGCGGGATAAACAGAAAGTCATAGGTCAGGAACGACAACGCCGCGCACACCAGCGATGGCCCCAAACTACTGCGCACCGCCACCAGCAACACGGCGGCGAGAAACACCAGCGAGATATTCGGCAGCGGCAAGACGCTGGACACCGCCCACGCCACCGCAGCCGCCACCACCGTCGCTACGATCGCCAGTGCATAGTCGAACCACACCAGCCCCCGTACATCCGGCAAGCGCGGCGGTGCCGGGACGTCATCGCTGTCGAGGACGTTGATTTCCAGGCCGCGTGCATTGCGCAACAACCGCGCAGCCAAGCCACCGCCAAACAAGCGACGCCGCCAACGCATCCGCGACTGTCCCACCAGCAACAGGCTGGCGCGACGTTCAGCGGCGTGCTGGATCAGCGTCTTGGCCACCTCCCCCGCCCGCAGCAGCACTACCTCGCCCCCTAGACGCTCGGCCAGTTGCTGAGCATTCTGCAAACGCAACCGGGACTGCTCATCGCGCGCACGGCCGTTATCGATATGCACCAGGCTCCACGGCAAATGCCGACGCTGGGCAACCCGGCTGGCATGCCGCACCAGGCGCTCGGCCTGTGCATCGCCATCCACCCCCACCAACAAGCGACCACGCACCGCCGGAGCGGCCTGGCCGAGTTGGCGATAGCCCTGGGCCAAATCGTCATCCACATGGGCGGCGGCGGTTTGCATCGCCAACTCGCGCAAGGCCATGAGGTTGGTCTGGGTGAAAAACGCATCGATGGCCGCGCGGGCCTGTTCGGGCACATAGACCTTGCCGTCGCGCAGGCGCTCCAGCAGCTCGCGGGAAGGCAGGTCGATCAGCAGCAGTTCGTCAGCCTCTTGCAACACCCAGTCCGGCAGGGTTTCACGCACCTGCACGCCGGTAATGCCGCGCACTTGGTCGTTGAGGCTTTCCAGGTGCTGGACGTTGACCGTGGTGAATACGTTGATGCCGGCGGCAAGCAGTTCCTGAATGTCTTGCCAGCGCTTTTCATGGCGACTACCGGGCGCGTTACTGTGGGCCAGCTCGTCCACCAGCACCAGCTTGGGCTTGGCGGCGAGCAGGCCGTCGAGGTCCATTTCTTCAAGCATCACGCCACGGTATTCGCTGCGCAGCAAAGGCTGTTGCGGCAGGCCGCTGAGCAAGGCCTCGGTCTCGGCGCGGCCATGGGTCTCGACCACACCGGCAATCAGCCGCACGCCTTGGCGCAACTGAGTGTGCGCAGCCTGGAGCATGGCGTAGGTCTTGCCCACCCCCGGTGCGGCCCCGAGGAAGACTTTGAGCCGGCCACGGCCGTCCCGTGGCAGATCGGCTAACAAGGCATCGGCGCGGCCGGAGTCGCTCATGCGGGCAGTGTCCTTCAGGTATTGATCGGGTTACAGCTTTTCCAGGGCCATGTTCAGCGCCAGCACATTCACCACCGGCGGCCCCACCAACGGGCTTTCGATATGCTCATCGAGCAAGCGCTGCAAGGTCGACACCGGCACATTCCGTGCCGCCGCCACCCGCGCCAGTTGATAGCCAATCGCTTGTGGTGGCAAGTGTGGATCAAGACCGCTGCCAGAGGTAGTCAGCGACGCCAAAGGTACGGGCCCCTGGCCGGGTACCAACTGCTTGTTTGCGTCATCGAAGATGCGCGTCGCCAGCGCCGGGTTACTGGGACCAAGGTTGCTGGCACTGCTGGAAACCGTCGCGTAAGCGCCCGCAGATGGGCGTGGGTGGAACCAGCTGTCACCGGTAAAATCCTGGGCGATCAGGCTGGAGCCGCGCACCTTGCCACTGTCATCGCGTACCAGGCTGCCATTGGCCTGGTCCGGGAAGGCGACTTGGGCGACGCCAGTCACGACCAGTGGGTAGGCGACGCCGGTGATCAGGGTCATGAGTACCAGCAGGCTCAGGGCCGGGCGGATCATGTTGGACATTTCGGATTCCTCAATTCGGTCATTGCAACCTGTGGGCACCCAGCTGGCACCCACAGGATTCGGGTCAAACCAGGTGCAACGCAGTCAGCAGCATGTCGATCGCCTTGATGCCCACGAATGGCACCAGGATCCCGCCCAGCCCGTAGATCAGCAGGTTGCGGCGCAGCAACGCCGCCGCACTCGCCGCTTGCACACGCACACCGCGCAGCGCCAACGGAATCAGCACCACGATGATCAATGCGTTGAACACAATGGCCGAGAGAATCGCGCTCTGTGGGCTCTGCAGGTGCATCACGTTGAGCACGCCCAATTGTGGGTAGATTGAGGCGAACAGCGCCGGCAAGATCGCGAAGTACTTGGCCACGTCGTTGGCAATGGAGAAGGTGGTCAGCGCGCCACGGGTCACCAGCAATTCCTTGCCGATCTGCACCACGTCCAGCAGCTTGGTCGGATCGCTGTCGAGGTCGACCATGTTGGCGGCCTCGCGGGCGGCCTGGGTGCCGTCATTCATTGCCATGCCGACGTCAGCCTGGGCCAGCGCCGGGGCGTCGTTGGCGCCGTCGCCACACATTGCCACCAAGCGGCCGTCGTTCTGTTCATGACGAATGCGCGCGAGTTTTTTCTCCGGGGTGGCTTCGGCCAGCACGTCGTCGACGCCCGCTTCGGCAGCAATCGCTGCAGCGGTCAGCGGGTTGTCGCCAGTGACCATCACGGTGCGAATGCCCAGCTTGCGCAGCTCGGCGAAACGCTCACGGATGCCGGGCTTGACCACGTCCTTGAGGTGAATCGCACCGAGCAACTTGCCATCAGCACACACCAGCAACGGTGTACCGCCGCTTTGGGCGATCTTGTCGATTTCGCGCGACAGTGCTGGCAGCAAGTCGCGCCGTTGCTGACCGATGAACGCCAGCAGCGAATCCACCGCGCCTTTGCGGAACACACGGCCCTGGTAGTCGACCCCGGACAAACGGGTTTCCGCACTGAACGGCACAGCGGTCAGCTCATCCGCAGAGGGCTCGGCCTGCGGATGCAAGGCGCGCAGGTATTCGACAATGGATTTACCTTCCGCCGTGTCATCCGCCAAGGACGCAAACAACGCGCCTTCGGCCACTTCCTTGCCGGTGACGCCAGGCGCTGCGACCACCGCCGCACACCGACGGTTACCAAAAGTGATAGTGCCGGTCTTGTCCAGCAGCAACACATGCACGTCACCCGCCGCTTCCACGGCGCGGCCGGACTTGGCGATCACATTGAGGCGCACCAGGCGGTCCATGCCGGCGATGCCGATGGCCGACAGCAAACCACCAATGGTTGTAGGAATCAGCGTGACCAGCAGTGCGACTAGGAACACCAGGGGCAAGCTGCCATTGGCGAAGTGGGCGAAGGGTTGCAGGGTCACCACCACCAACAGGAAGATCAGGGTCAGGCCGATCAGCAGGATATCCAGCGCGACTTCGTTGGGGGTTTTCTGGCGTTTGGCACCTTCCACCAAGGCGATCATGCGGTCCAGGGTCGACTCACCCGGGTTGGCGGTGATGCGGATCAGCAGCCAGTCCGACACCAGGCGGGTGTTGCCGGTGACGGCCGAACGGTCGCCACCGGACTCGCGGATCACCGGTGCGGATTCGCCGGTGATCGCCGCTTCGTTGACCGCCGCGATCCCTTCGATGACTTCGCCGTCACCGGGGATCATTTCCCCGGCGGCAACGCGCACCACGTCGCCTTTGCGCAGGCTGGTGGCCGGTACGACCTTGAAGCTGCCATCGGCCTCTTTGCGGCGAGCGCTCAGGCCTTCACTGCCAGCCTTGAGGCTGTCGGCACGGGCCTTGCCACGCCCTTCGGCCAAGGCTTCGGCGAAGTTGGCGAACAGCACGGTGAACCACAGCCAGACCGCGATTTGCACCGCGACATAGGTGGGCACGGCGGTGTCAGGCACGAAGCACAGCACGGTGGTGAGAATGGCCGTCAACTCGACCACCAGCATCACCGGCGAGCGTTGCAGTTGACGCGGATCCAGCTTGACGAACGCCTGGACCAGCGCCGGACGCCACAGGGCGGAGATGGCAGTTTTGGCAGGCTCCTGGGTTTGCACCGGAGCCGCATTTTTTGCAGGCATATTCATTTTCATATCCCCTTAGAAGCCCATGCTCAAGTGTTCAGCAATTGGGCCCAGTGCCAGCGTCGGCAGGAAGGTCAGGCCGCCCACCAGCAAAATGGTCACGGTCAACAGGGTCACGAACAGCGGGCCATGGGTTGGGAAGCTGTTCTGGCCAATCGGTGCGGTCTTCTTCATCGCCAGGCTGCCGGCCAGGGCCAGTACCGGGAGGATGTAGCCGAAGCGGCCGATCAACATGCCCAGGCCCAACATCAAGTTGTGAAACGGCGTGTTGGCACTGAAGCCGCCGAACGCCGAGCCGTTGTTGGCACTGGCCGAGGTGTAGGCATAAAGCAACTGGCTGAAACCATGAGGGCCAGGGTTACTGATGGCACCGGCCGGACCTGGCAGGCTCGCGGCAATGGCGCCGAGCACCAGCACGCCCACCGGCATGACCAGCAAGGTCACCACCAGCAATTGCACTTCCTTGGCCTGCAGTTTCTTGCCCAGGTATTCCGGCGTGCGACCAATCATCAGGCCGGCGAGGAACACCGCGATCAGCACGTTGAGCAACATGCCGTACATACCTGCGCCGACGCCGCCAAAGATCACTTCGCCGACCATCATGTTGACCAGCGCAACCATTCCGCTAAGGGGGCTGAGGCTGTCCTGCATGCCGTTGACCGAACCGTTGGACGCCGCCGTCGTGGTCACCGACCACAGCACCGTACCGGTGGTGCCAAAGCGTGCTTCCTTGCCTTCCAGCGGCGCGGTTTGCTCCACGGCGGGATTGTTCAGGGTCGGGTTGGGCTGGTATTCGGCCCACAGCGAGGTCGCGCCCCCAATCAGGAACAGAGCCAGCATGCAGCCAAGGATCGCGCGGCTTTGGCGCAGGTCCTTCACGTAGTGGCCGAAGGTGAACACCAGCGCCACCGGGATCAGGATGATTGCCGCCAGCTCGAACAGGTTGGCCCAGGCAGTCGGGTCTTCAAACGGATGCGCCGAGTTGACGCCGAAGAAGCCACCGCCGTTGGTGCCCAATTGCTTGATCGCAATCTGGCTGGCCGCCGGGCCCAGGGGGATCACTTGATCCGCACCTTGCATCGTCACGGCATCTACATAGTGAGCGAAGGTTTGCGGTACGCCCTGCCACACCAGGAACAACGCCAGCACCAGGCACAACGGCAGCAGGCCATAGAGGGTGGCGCGTGTCATATCAACCCAGAAGTTACCCAAGGTCTTGGTGGATTTGCGACCGATCCCACGACACAAAGCGACCAGCACTGCCAGACCGGTGGCCGCACTGACGAAGTTCTGCACGGTCAGGCCCGCCATCTGGCTGAGATAACTCAGGGACGCCTCACCGCTGTAGGACTGCCAGTTGGTGTTGGTCATGAAACTGACCGCCGTGTTGAAGGCCAAGGTCCATTCCTGACCTGGCAATTTCTGCGGGTTCAGTGGGAGATAGTCCTGGAACAATAGGATCGCGAACAACAGCACAAAGCCTGCGAGGTTGAACGCAAGCAAGGCCAGCATGTATTTCTGCCAGCTTTGTTCTTGATGCTCATCCACGCCGGACAGGCGATAACAGGCACGCTCCACCGGGCCAAATACCGGCGTGAGCCAGGTGCGCTGCCCTTCCATCACCTTGTAATAGAACCGCCCCAGGAACGGGGCCGGCACCAGCACCACCGCAAAGAAGGCAATGATCAGCCAATAGTCATAACTGTGCATGGCCCGCTCCTAGTTCCGATCCGCGCGTAACAGCGCAACCAGCAGATAAATGAACAGCGCCACGGCCAATAGCAGTGACACCCCGTCCAGAACGCTCATGGAAGTCTCTCCGTTTAGCGGCGAGTGCCGCGTGTGGGGCAATTGTCGGCAGGAGTGGTGTAAAGGAACGAGAGCGAGGGTATGGGCGGGGCGTAAAGACGGCGTAAAGAGTGGGTTTATGCGGGGTTTACAGGGAGATTTGTAGTGGATGGGAAGGCCTCATCGCGGGCAAGCCCGGCTCCCACAGCGGAATGCGCTCAAGTGTGGGAGCCGGGCTTGCCCGCGATGACGGCAGTTGCAACACCACCGCACTCAACTGGTGCAAGGCTGGAAAGATTCAAACGCTAAACCATCCCCCACACGACAGTTGCTCCGCTTTACGACAATGATTCTCAGGCTGGCATGCACGCTGCAACACCTTGAATCATTCCAAACCGTTCAGGGAGCAACACAATGAATACACAACTCAAACCCACCTTGGGCACCCTGCATTTATGGGGCATCGCCGTGGGGCTGGTGATTTCCGGCGAATACTTCGGCTGGAGCTATGGCTGGGGCGTCGCAGGGACCCTGGGCTTTCTGGTCACGTCCTTGATGGTCGCTGCGATGTATACCTGCTTTATCTTCAGTTTCACCGAACTGACTACGGCGATTCCTCACGCAGGAGGGCCTTTTGCCTACAGCCGTCGCGCTTTTGGTGAAAAAGGCGGACTGATCGCGGGACTCGCAACCTTGATCGAATTTGTCTTCGCACCACCTGCGATCGCCTTGGCCATCGGCGCCTATCTTAATGTGCAATTTCCGGCGCTGGACCCGAAACATGCGGCCGTCGGTGCTTATATTGTGTTCATGGGCCTGAACATCCTCGGCGTCAAACTCGCCGCCACCTTTGAACTGGTGGTGTGTGTGCTCGCCGTCGCCGAGTTGCTGGTGTTCATGGGCGTCGTCGCACCTGCGTTCAGCTTCAGCAACTTCGCCCTGAACGGCTGGGCCGGCTCAGACACCTTTGGCGCACCCGCAATTGCCGGAATGTTTGCCGCGATTCCGTTCGCTATCTGGTTCTTCCTCGCCATTGAAGGCGCGGCCATGGCGGCTGAAGAAGCGAAAGATCCGAAGCGCACCATTCCAAAAGCCTACATCAGCGGCATCCTGACCCTGGTGATCCTGGCCATGGGCGTGATGTTCTTCGCGGGCGGCGTGGGCGACTGGCGCACCCTGTCCAACATCAACGATCCCTTGCCACAAGCCATGAAAACCGTGGTGGGTGACAGCTCCGGCTGGCTGCACATGCTGGTGTGGATCGGCCTGTTTGGCCTGGTAGCCAGTTTCCACGGCATCATCCTCGGCTACTCGCGGCAGTTCTTCGCCCTGGCACGCGCCGGCTACCTGCCGTCTTTCCTCGCCAAACTGTCGCGTTTTCAGACACCGCACCGGGCAATTATCGCCGGGGGCGTGGTCGGCATCGCAGCGATCTATAGCGACGGCCTGATCAACCTGGGCGGCATGACGTTGACCGCAGCGATGATCACCATGGCAGTGTTCGGCGCCATCGTGATGTACATCATGAGCATGCTCAGCCTGTTCAAACTGCGTAAGAGCGAACCGCTGCTGGAGCGTACCTTCCGCGCACCGGGTTACCCCATCGTGCCGGGCATTGCATTGGTACTGGCGGTGGTGTGCCTGGTAGCCATGGCCTGGTTCAACGCGCTGATCGGGCTGATCTTCCTGGGCTTTATGGTGGTGGGGTTTGCCTACTTCCAGATGACTGCGCAAGACCGTGCCGATGCACCGGCAGATGCGATGTTGACCGGGCTCTGATCTACTGAGAGGCAGAACGGGCCTACACTGAACTAGTAAGAAAGCCCGTCACTCAAAGCAGTTATTCCCGTGGGAAAGTTCTCCCACGGCAATCTGCCTCAAGGAGAGCCTTATGCCGTGGTATGCGTGGTTGATTATGGTAGTTGCGATCGGATCGATCGTCGGTGGGCTGATGATGCTGCGAGACAGCGCCAACAAAGTCGAACTCACCGACGAACAGCGCAAGCGCGTGGCCGAGCGCAACGCCCAGGCGGATGCCAAGGACGCGCAGGACCGCTGAACCTTGGGTTACTCCCAAGCCGCCTTGGCAATATGCAACCCGTGCTGCCCCTTATAGGCGGCACGTTCCGGCTGGCTCCAGCAGTTAAGCAACTCATCCTCCAGCTTGTATATCTCAACCCCCAGCGGACGGCACACCGTCAGCGGATCCTGTGCCTGCGGCCCCCACATCGGCAGCGACAGGTCCCCGCCGGGGCACGTCGACAACGCACACAGCAAATCAATCTCGGCAAAGAACTCAAGGTAATCGCCCTTCTGTGCCGGGCAAGCCTTCATGAAATACATGTCGTCATGATTGAGGCCGGTGCACTGGAAAATATTCAATACGTCATGCACGTCGAACTCGGTCAGACCGTGGGGCAAAACCGCGCGGGTCAGGTTCGAATGGCAATGGTGGTGGAAGTCTTCGCCGGTCAGCATGCGGTTCACATAGGGATCGCAACGCGTACCCAGCAAGTCGTGCAAGCGCCCGCCATGTTCGTCTATACCGTAGCTGGCCAGGCTATCGTCAGTGATTGTCACCAAAGGCCGCAGAAATGGCAGGTTCGACCATAACCGGTCATGGGTGCTGACATGGGCGCCCTGCAATTGGCGTGTACGTGCAGCCCACAATCGCTCGCGAGGGTCGTTGGCGTTCCACACATTGAAATCACCCACCTGCGGGCCGACCGGCGTGGTCACGCGGAACACGTGCCCGGCCGGCACTTTCCACGCCCTCCCCGTACGGATCGGCACTTCGAACTGCTCGATCAATGTGCGTTGCTGTTTTCGATCACGAATACGCTCGTAAAACGCCGTGTCGACCTGCAGCGCCGAACCTTTACTGACTTGGTACGCGGCCGGATAGTCTTTGTACATGGTGCAGATCCTCAATCAGGGGCGGTTAAACAAGGCCAACGACAGGCGTTCCGAATCATCCAGGTACAGGCTCATTGCCTCCCCTGCCGCCGGTTTATCCTGTTGGGCCAATAAGGTGAAAATTTCACGATCGCGCTCCAACCACGGTGATTGAAAACGCTGTTCATCAGGCGCGGCGCAAAACACCAGACGCAGTTGAGCGATGACTTGGGCAAAAAACTCATCGAACAAAGGGCTGCGCATCAACCCGACAATCTGCTGGTGAAACACCAGGCTGTGAGTGGCGACCGCACGCCAGTCCTCGCGCTCACGGGCCAGGGTGGTTGCGTCGATGGCGTTTTGCATGTGTTCGGATTGGGCCGCTGTCAAAGGACCGCTTTGGGCGATGGACTGCAGTTCCAAGGTGCGACGGACTACGAACAAATCACGCACTTCCTCTCGTTCCAGTCGTCGGACCATGACCCCTTTGTTGCGCACATAGCGGGTCAACCCTTCTTGCCCCAAACGGTGCAACGCCTCGCGGATGGTGTTGCGTGAGGCGTTGTAGGCCTTCACCAGCTCCACTTCGACCAACGGCATGCCGGGCAGCAACCGCCCACCGATGATGTCAGCACGCAGCTCCAGGGCGATCTGGTCGGCTAAAGACAAGCTGAGTGTCATGACCACCTCGCGATTGTTGAACAATCTTCTGCGTTAGAGGTAATCACGTTTCATGCCAATGTGCATGGATGAAAAAAGGCCCAAGTTGGTTAAGATGCCAGCCTGTAACCGAGGCCACCCCATGCGTTATTCATCTGACCACAAAGCCCAGACTCACCAACGCATTATCAAAGAAGCCTCCGACCGCTTTCGTCGCGACGGTATTTGCGCGACTGGCTTACAGCCGCTGATGAAGGCGCTGAACCTTACTCATGGTGGGTTTTATGCGCATTTCAAATCCAAGGATGAGTTGGTGGAGAAGGCGCTGCAGTCGGCTGCGGCAGAGCTGGATGCCCATTGCGAAATGCTGTTCAGCCAGGAACGGCCGCTGGAAGCATTTATTGACAGTTACCTCTCGGAATGGCACCTGACGTCTCCAGACCAAGGCTGCCCGCTGCCGACCATGTCGTCCGAACTGGGCCTGAGGGGCCAGCACAGTCCGACGACGGATGCGGTGCTTAAGGCTCGACTGAATCAGATTGAAGCCGCGCTGGAAAACCCGAATGCCGATCGGCAGAGCCTGGTAATGATGTCGACGCTGGTGGGTGCATTGGTGCTGGCTAGAAGTGTCAAAAGCACAGAGTTGGCGACGCGCATCATGGACGTGGTGCGGGAAAGCTTGAAGACGCAAGTGCACAATGTTGAAAAGGCCGATCAATGACCGGCCTCGTTTCTTGCCTTACTTGATCACGATCCTTTCGCGGTTCTTCTCCAGCAAAGCCTTGCCGATACCTTTTACTTCCAGTAACTCGTCCACCGCGGTGAACGGACCGTTGCTTTCGCGATAGGCGATGATCGCCTTGGCCTTGGCAGCCCCGATGCCGAAGAGATCACGGCGCAGGGTTTCAGCATCGGCGGCGTTCAGGTTGACCTTGGCGGATTGCTCGGCCTGACGCGTTTGCGCGGAGAGGGGGGCTGGCGCTTCAGGCTTGATGGACGGCGCTGCGGTGGTGGCTACGGAGATGCTGGTGAGAAAGGCAAAGATAAGGGAGGAAATATAGATGTTTTGCATTGGTGACGCTCCATGACATCGATAAGAGAAAAGCAGCTTTTCCGAAGCTGCCTTTCTACGTTAGGTCATGTTTGGGACGAGTCAAAAATGGGAAGATTACTGGGTATTACTCTGCCGACCCTGCAGTCAGTAGAGCCTGCATTTCCAGTTAAGGCCCCAAGCAGGTAGAATCGCGATTACTTACGGAAAAATCAGCTCGAACGCACATGAAAATTGCCCCCTTGTGCGATCGTGCTGATCTTGAAACCTATTACTTCTGGCAGCCGGGCGTTTGAATATCCGGCGCTAGGCACATTAAAAACACCGTCCGTCGGACAGTACACTGACGGCCAAATGCCGCCATGGAACAACCGTTCCCGGGCAGCCTGGTTTTCTGCCTTAACCTATATCAAAAATGCCCTAGGCCTGGGTATGTAGTCTGCGCGCTGAATGCCTTATGCCTTCGCACTTTCAGCGCAACGACGAGAGGAGATGTAAACGTACATGGGTATCAAAAGTATGTCGCAGGTGTGTGCAAGAGCCTACGTCCAATGGGATGGACGGATCTCTTATGACGCCCTCCCCGAGCGTGGTGTCTGACACATGTCGATTGTCACGCTCTCGAACCACAAGACATTTACGGCGGAATCCGGAAAAAGCCTTCTGGATTGTGCGAAGTCCCAAGGGACTGTACTCGAGTATAGCTGCCGTAACGGTCGATGCGGCGTATGCAAGGCTAACGTTATCCAGGGCGAAACTGAGCTGGTTCAGCCCGAACTGGCACTGACGGAAGAAGAGCGTTCTTCGGGAACCATCCTGACATGCTGCCGAGCCGCGATCACCGACGTTGAACTGGATATCGAAGACCTTGGGTTATTGGCTGATATTCAGATCAAAACCATGCCTTGTCGCCTCGACACCTTGGAACGCCTTGCAGACGATGTCGTACGAGTAGTGCTTAGAACACCGCCCAGAAGTGCGTTGTTCTACCTTCCCGGGCAATACATCGATGTCATTGGAAAGGACGGCGTACGCCGTAGTTACTCCATTGCCAACGCCGTCCGTGAGGATGCCAAGCTCGAACTGCATATTCGCCAAGTCGCCAATGGGGTCATGAGTCAATATTGGTTTGACGAAGCCCAAGCCAACGATCTACTGCGGCTGGAAGGCCCTCTGGGAACGTTCTGCCTGCGCGATGCCCGGACTACGAACCTGGTGTTCATGGCTACCGGAACGGGGATTGCACCTGTCAAGGCCATGCTCGAAGCATTGGCGGCCGCGCCTGAATCAATTAGCAATAAGCGTATCTATGTATATTGGGGCGGTCGCACGGAGGCAGACCTGTATTGGCACCTCGACTTCCCGACACTGGACCTGATCTACCGGCCCACTCTTTCTCGTGCGAATGCACAGTGGTCAGGTGCAACGGGCTACATCCAACAAGCAGTACTTGCAGAAAACCTTGACCTCGCGGATACCTCGGTCTACGCGTGTGGCTCTGAAGCCATGATTCATACGGCGCGCGAAGTGCTGACACAGGCTGGCCTGCCCCTCAAACATTTCCATTCTGATGCCTTTGTAAGCTCGAATTGAACCGGAGACAGCATGAAAGCAGTTATTTTGGCCGGTGGCCTGGGAACACGGCTCAGCGAAGAAACCAGTTTGCGCCCAAAACCAATGGTGGAAATCGGCGGCAAGCCTATCCTCTGGCACATCATGAAGATGTACTCCGCACACGGCATCAATGACTTCATTATCTGCTGTGGCTACAAGGGATATGTGATCAAGGAGTACTTTGCCAACTACTTCCTCCACATGTCCGACGTCACTTTCAACATGCGCGACAACACCATGAAGGTGCACGACCAACGTGCTGAAGACTGGAACATCACTCTGGTCGACACCGGCGACGAGTCCATGACCGGTGGTCGCCTGCGTCGTGTCGCCGACTATGTCAAGGACGAAGAAGCTTTTTGCTTCACGTATGGTGACGGCGTCAGCGACATCAATATCAGCGCCACCCTGGACTTCCACAAGTCACATGGCAAGGCCGCGACACTTACCGCGACCTATCCGCCTGGTCGTTTCGGTGCCTTGGATATCCAGCAGGGCCAAGTGATGAATTTCAAGGAAAAACCCAAAGGTGATGGCGCACTGATCAACGGCGGTTTTTTCGTGTTGAAGCCTGAAGTACTCCAGTACCTGAAGGACGACAGTACGACCTGGGAACAGGAACCACTGATGAACCTGGCAGCAGAGGGCCAACTGATGGCCTATGAACACCCAGGGTTCTGGCAACCGATGGACACGCTGCGCGACAAACACTACTTGGAAGAGCTTTGGCAGTCCGGCAAAGCCCCTTGGAAAACCTGGGCTTGAACATGACGTCGACCGTTTCCCCAGCCTTTTGGCGAGGCAAAAAAGTCTTCCTGACCGGCCACACTGGATTCAAGGGCAGTTGGCTGTCTTTATGGCTGACCAGCATGGGCGCACAGGTGAAAGGTTTTTCCCTGGCACCACCGACCCACCCTGCCCTGTTCGTCGAGGCCAAGGTGGCCCAAGGCATGGAGTCGGAGCAAGGCGATATTCGTGATCGCGCGGTAATCGCCCAAAGCATGGTGAGCTTTAACCCCGACGTGCTGATCCATATGGCAGCGCAACCGTTGGTCCGTTTGTCCTACCGCGAACCGGTCGAGACCTACGCTACCAACGTGATGGGCACCCTGCATGTGCTGGAAGCCGCCCGCCAATGCCCGAACCTGCGGGCTATCGTCAACGTCACCACCGACAAATGCTACGAAAACCGTGAATGGGAATGGGGTTATCGTGAAGACGAACCCATGGGCGGCCATGACCCGTACAGCAACAGCAAGGGGTGCGTGGAACTGATCACCAGCGCCTACCGCAAATCGTTTTTCAACAACCCGCAAGGTACCGCGCTGGCGTCCGGCAGGGCCGGCAACGTGATTGGCGGCGGCGATTGGGCAGAGGACCGGCTGATACCTGATATCCTCAGTGCCTTCGAGAAAGGTCAACCCGTCACAATACGCAATCCAAAATCGACCCGGCCATGGCAACACGTGCTGGAACCGCTGAGTGGTTACCTTGTGTTGGCTGAACATCTCTGGACCCATGGGCATCGTTTTGCCCAGGGCTGGAACTTCGGCCCCAAGGATGAAGACGCACGCCCAGTGGAGTGGATCCTTGACCACATGGTGCAGGCTTGGGGTAAAGACGCCCATTGGCAACTGGATCAGGACGCGCAACCGCATGAGGCCAACTACCTCAAGCTGGATATTTCCAAGGCGCGCGCCCACTTGCACTGGGCACCCAGCTGGAACCTCGAGACCACGCTCGCCCGAATAGTTAACTGGCATCGCGCCTGGTTGAGCGGCAACGACATGCAGGCCCATTGCCTGGAAGAAATCAATGCCTACATGCTCGCCATGCAGGCCGGCAACAACTAACTCTATTTTTTAGCAGGATTTTTCATGACCCCCGATATGCTCCGCCAGGAAATCAGCAAGCTCGTCGAGCAGTACGCCAACGTTGCATTGGCGAGCAAGCCGTTCGTGGCTGGCGAAACCATTATCCCGCCGTCCGGCAAAGTGATCGGTGCGCGTGAGTTGCAGTTGATGGTCGAAGCCTCCCTGGATGGCTGGCTGACCACTGGCCGTTTCAATGCCGAATTCGAGAAAAAGCTGGCAGAATTCCTCGGTGTCAAATTCCTGCTGTCGGTCAACTCCGGCTCTTCCGCCAACCTGGTTGCTTTCAGCACGCTGACCTCACCCAAACTCGGTGAGCGCGCGATCAAGAAAGGCGATGAAGTGATTGGCGTGGCCGCGGGCTTCCCAACCACGGTCAACCCAATCGTTCAATTTGGCGCGATCCCGGTGTTCGTTGACGTTGACATGGCTACCCACAACATCAACGCTGACCTGATCGAAGCGGCCATCACACCGAAAACCAAGGCGATCATGCTGGCCCACACCCTGGGCAACCCGTTCAACCTGGGCAAGGTCAAGGCGCTGTGCGAAAAGTACAACCTGTGGCTGGTGGAGGACTGCTGTGACGCCCTCGGTGCGACGTATGACGGCAAGCTGGTAGGTACTTTCGGCGACATCGCCACCCTCAGCTTCTACCCTGCGCACCACATCACCATGGGTGAAGGTGGTGCAGTGTTCACCAACAACCCGATGCTCAAGGTGATTGCCGAGTCGTTCCGCGACTGGGGCCGCGATTGCTACTGCGCACCCGGTTGCGACAACACTTGCGGCGACCGTTTCGGCCAGCAATATGGCAGCCTGCCTCAAGGTTATGACCACAAGTACGTATACGCGCATTTGGGCTACAACCTGAAAATCACCGACATGCAAGCCGCCTGCGGCCTGGCCCAACTCGAACGAGCCCAAGACTTCATCGATACTCGCAAGCGCAACTTCAAACTGCTCAAGGACCGACTGTCCAGCCTGTCCGAGTTCCTCGAAATCGCCGAAGCAACTCCCAACAGTGACCCATCGTGGTTCGGCTTCCCGGTGACACTCAAGGAAAGCAGTGGCGTCAACCGTGTTGATTTGTTGAAGTACCTTGACCAGCACAAAATCGGCACACGCCTGCTATTTGCAGGCAATTTGACTCGCCAACCGTACTTCCAGAACCTGGAGTACCGTGTAGTGGGTGAATTGACGAATACCGACCGCACCATGAACCAGACTTTCTGGCTCGGCGTACAGCCGTCGCTAGGCCAGGAGCATTTTGAGTTTGTCGGTGAGAAGCTGGAAGAATTCTTTGGGATTGGTTTCTAAACAATGAAAGCATCGGATGCGGTTGCGTTAGTTCTTGCTCAGAACAAGGTGTTGTATGGCTACGAGTTGATCGGAGGGATGATCACCCACCTGGTTGACAGCATCAATCAGTTGGGTGAGACCAAGCTAGTCTCGGTCCACCATGAGCAAGGGGCAGCGTTTGCTGCATCCGCGGTTTCTCGCGCGACACACCATGAGGTACTTGGTGTCGCCTTGGGCACAAGCGGCCCTGGCGCAACCAACCTGATTACCGGTATTGCTGACTGCTGGCTTGATAGCCATCCCTGCCTTTTCCTGACGGGCCAGGTGAATACCTACGAACTCAAGGGCGACAGGAATATCCGCCAACAGGGTTTCCAAGAGCTTGATAGCGTGGCGCTGGTCAGCAGTATTACCAAATATGCCTACCAGATCAGGCACGTGGACGAGTTGCTCCCGTGCCTGCAAAAGGCGATCGACACTGCCAGAGAGGGACGCCCAGGCCCGGTTCTGCTGGACATCCCTATGGATATCCAGCGAAGCGACATTGATGACGCCGTCGTACACGCGCTTTTGGTACCACAGCCGGAGCGGGTCGAGGCTTCCTTACAGGAGTCCGACCTGGAAGCGATCAAAAACGCGCTGGCATCTGCCCAAAATCCTTTGATTCTGTTGGGTGGAGGGGCTGTCAACGCACGTAACTTCACACCGTGGCTCGATCAACTGGAAGCGTCGGGCATACCTTACGTCGCCAGTCTGAAGGGAGCAGAAAAGGTCCCGGCGAGCGCGAACTACCTGGGCATGCTCGGCGCCTACGGAACGCGTACCGCCAACTATGCCGTGCAGAATTGCGATTTCCTGCTGGTGCTGGGTAGCCGCCTGGATGTTCGACAAACCGGTGCCAAACCCGAAGATTTTGCCCGCAAAGCCCAGGTTTTCCAGATCGACCTGATGGAGGGGCAACTGAACAACCGCGTTAAGGCGCATTCTTCCTACGTGATGGAACTGAACACGTTTTTCGCACGGTTCCCTCTTTCCAAAGTGCAAGAAAATACGGCATGGGCTACCTGGGCTGCTGATTTACGAGCTGATTTCGATCAGAGCTTCGTCGATGAGTACACTGATTGGTCGGTGAGCCCTTTCGTCATCTGCTCAACCCTGAGTGCTTTGACCAGAGGGCGTGCTGTCGATTTTGTTGCCGACGTCGGCAACAATCAGATGTGGGCGGCGCATACGTTGCGATTGAGCCAGGGTCAATCCATGCACCATTCCGGCGGTCTCGGCACCATGGGGTTCGCGATCCCGGCGGCCATTGGCGCCTGCAACGCGGGCAACAAGCCTGTCATTGTCATTACAGGTGACGGCGGGGCTCAGCTCAATATCCAGGAACTGGATATCATCGCCCGCGACCAACTGCCCGTCTTGATCATTGTGCTTAACAACCACTCCCTGGGAATGGTCCGCGGGTTCCAGGAAATGTACTTCGAGGGACGCAACTCTTCGACCTACTGGAATGGCTACACCTCACAGTTCAAAGCCATTGGTGAGGCCTACGGCATCAACTCCGCGGTCGTGAGCACCCATGATGAATTTGCGACGCAGGTCAGAATGTTCATTGAATCACCCCGTCCCGCGCTGATCGAACTGATGATGCCTGACGCCCGAGAATGCCGTCCACGGCTAGAATTTGGTCGCTCGATTGATCAGCAGTTGCCTGAAAAAACGCGGACATCACGCTGATGCACATCGCAATATTCGGCGCGAACAGCCAAATTGCCCAAGACCTGACACGTTCACTCGCCGCAGCTCGAACATTCGAGTTGAGCCTGTTTGTGCGGGACAAAAACAAACTCGACATATCGGCATTGATATCCGCAGAACAGCGAAGTATCAAAATCTTTGAGTACGCCGAGTTCGATCAAAACACTCCGTTCGATGCAATCATCAACTTTGTAGGGGTCGGCGACCCCGCAATGGCATCGAGAATGGGATCTGCCATTTTCGACATCACCTATGAGTATGACAAGCTCGCACTCGAATACCTTAAAGCCAACACCGAGTGCCGCTATATATTCCTGAGCAGTGGTGCTGCCTATGGCGGTGATTTCGCAACCCCCGCACAGGCTCAGACCCTCGCCACGTTTGACATAAACAACTTGAAATCAACGGATTGGTACGCTGCCGCAAAGTTTTACGCAGAGGCGAGGCACCGAGCGCATCAGGGCCTTAGCATCGTGGATATCCGGGTATTCAACTACTTCAGTCACACACAAGATTTGAGCGCACGTTATTTTATAACCGACGCTGTACGCGCCATCAAGGACAACACCGTACTGACGACGTCTCCCGCGAACATGTTTCGTGACTACATAACGCCCCTGGACTTTTACACGCTTATATCAAAAGCATTGACATTCAACGGAGACCTCAACGTAGCTGTCGATTGCTATACCAATGCCCCAACCGACAAGTTTTCAATACTCGATCATCTTCGGAACAATTTCGGCCTACAATTCACCGTTGAAAAAACCACTCAACACATCAATGCAACCGGTGCTAAACAGCACTATTATTCCGAAAACAGAATGGCATCGACATTGGGCTACGCACCACACTTCAACTCCATTGAAGGATTGACTCATGAAATCGAAAGATGTCAATTCATTAAATGAATTATAGAAAAATATTCAATCACGACTTTCGCAACACTGCAATAAATCAGTTATGGCGATTACTCTCGGGACCTGCCCTGCTCATCCTGGTCCCCCTTTACCTGTCATCCGAAGCCCAAGGATACTGGTACACCTTCATCAGCATGGCCGCACTCGCGGTGTTCGCAGACATGGGGTTTTCTGCCGTGCTGCTATTGTTCGCCTCGCATGAATTTGCACACCTCAAGTTCAATAATCAGAAAGAACTTTGCGGCGCACCTGAGCACATCAGTCGACTGGCGACGTTATTATCTTTCGCCATGCGCTGGGCCAGCGGCATGGCGCTCGTTGTTTTCCCGGCCGTGCTCTTGATCGGGTATTTCATACTGAATGGCAAGACGTCCCAGATAAACTGGCAACTTCCGTGGCTGGTATACGGTGTGGCATCCGTCATTGTATTCATCAATAGCATTGCACTCTCCTTCATAGAAGGATGCGACAGCGTGGGTGACATTCAGAAAATTCGTTTCCATGTCAGCGTGATCAGTGTATGCGTGACCGTTATCCTGCTGATCAGCGGCGCAGATCTGTATGCTCTGGCCTTTTCATTATTAGCCGGCGCACTGGCAGGCACCTCAATAATCCTTCATCGCTACAAAGCCATGCTGGGACAGCTTTATAAACTGACAAAACTCAACAGCCACCCTTGGTTCAAGGAAATAATGCCGCTCCTTTGGCGTTTCGCATTGAGTTGGGTCAGCGGCTATTTTGTACTGTCTATATTCACCCCTCTCTCTTTCAGCTATCACGGGGCCGTACAAGCAGGCCAAGTTGGTTTCTCAATGGCCATTTGCATGGCAATGTTTAGTATCGCCAACATTTGGATAACCATTATCACCCCAAAAATAAATATGTATGCGGCCCATCGTAATACCACTGCGCTCGATCAAGCCTTCAGAAAAGGCGTAGCGCTGGCAATAGCCACTTATGCCGCGGGCATGGTAACGCTCTTCACCGGCCTCTGGCTGATGGAGGGCCACCCCTTGATAGAGAACCGCCTGCTGCCGACCCTCCCTCTGTTGATGGTCAGCATAGGATGGCTGATGCAGCTGATCATCAATGCAATGGCGATCTACATGAGGGCTTATAAAAAAGAGCCACTGGTCGTGGTATCGCTCCTCAATGGGCTGTATGTTGCGATCACAACTTTGCTGGCCGCGAAGTACCTTCCGTTCGAATACCTTTTTTCTGGTTTTACAAGTGCGTACGTCTTGGTCTTACCATGGGTTTATTGGATTTTTAGATCTTTCAAAAGGCGTTCATCATGAGTTTTCAGCCTAATCCTGTATTGTCCATTGCACTGCCTACCTACAATCGAGCGGACTTCCTTGACAGCTCGCTGGCGACGCACCTGCCGATACTAAGGCGCCATAACATTCAAATTTTCATTTCCGACAATGCCTCGACAGATGAAACCTTCAAGATTGTCGAAAAATGGAAAGCGGAATACCCGCTGCTGCACTACTCGCGCAACCACGAAAATCTGGGCGCGGATTTAAACTTTGAAAAAGCGCTGTCTTTATCGGACACCGCATACACATGGCTACTGGGCGACACTTCACAATTCTGTGCCGACGATCTCGACAAGGTATTGAATCTTTTAAAAACAAACATCCCTTATGACGCCGTATTGGTAAACCTCGTAAACAAGATTGAAACGCCGGAAGCCACCTATCAAGACGCCAATGCATTACTGGAAGATCTCGCAGGGCTCATGAGCTGCATGAGCTGCTTGATCTATAGCAAAGCGCTGATAAATGATGCAGACTTTTCCCGCTATCACAATTCTAACTTCATACAAACAGGCATCCTCTTCGAGTCTATTGCGAACCGCCCCTTTCAAATTCATTGGCTACCCCAGGCATCCGTCACATCCCTTGAAAGCCCACATCTCACGAAAACCAGTTGGGCCCACACAGACAAAATATTCAAGATCGGCCTGACCTGCTGGGTTAACTTTATATTTTCGTTACCCGTCAGCTATTCGCTGAAAGGAAAACTTAAAGCCTGCACCCGTTTTGGCGAAGTATCCGGCGCGTTCACGATCAAAGGCATGCTGTCTCTGAGGGCCAGAGGGTTGTTAAACTACGGCGTCTATAAAGCGTACCGAACGGATCTCAGGCTGTCCGTGGGCTACCCTAGTTGGATCGTCATGGTGATATCAGTCATTCCAAGATCGATGCTCAGTAAGGCAGTCAACCTGTACCTCAAACGCGCACGCACTCTACCGGTGGCAGACCACTAGTTTGCTTCCACCTGTTTACACACGCCAACACGAGTAGACCGCGGTGTCCTATTTTTTTAAAAAACTTAAGCAACATCACGTCTTCATCGTCCCCATGGTGATCGGGCAATTTCTGTTTGTATGGCGAGCCTTTATTCACCTCAGAGCGCTCCCTGCCCCCGGGAAACGTGCCTATCTTGGTCGTGCGCCCAAGGTCTTTGGCCTGGAACACATCACGCTGGGTAATAATTTCAGAGTAGGTGAAGGGCTCTGGCTGCACGCGGTCTCTCAATACCTCAAGTTCATGTATCAGCCGCAGGTCGACATTGGTGAGAACTTTTCCGCCAGCGACCATTTGCATATAGCGTGCTGCAACAGAATAACGATTGGCCGCAATGTCTTGATGGGCAGCAAGATTCACATCACCGACCACTCCCACGGCGACTACTCGGGGGAAAACCAATCCAGCCCCTACGAAACACCTTTTGAACGAAAACTGGCCAGCAGCGGCCCCGTGACCATTGGCGATAATGTATGGATCGGGGACAATGTCGTCGTACTGCCGAACACCTCTATCGGCGATGGGGCGATCATCGGCGCCAACAGCGTTGTCGCCAAAGATATCCCCAGTAACGTCATTGCCGTGGGCTGCCCTGCCAGGGTAGTGAAAGTCTGGAGCGATAAAGAGAGCAAATGGTTAAATGTTTAAACGTGACTCAGCATGGGCGGCTCCACACATCAAAGGCATGGCATGACGCGTAAGATTGCAGTAGGTATTGTTGTCTATCACGCAGGTGCTGAGTTATTGCGTAGGCTCGAATTAACGTCGTCGGATGGATTTGAAGTCTACGTATTCGACAACTCACCTGACGTTACCAACGTGCGAGAACTCGCGGAGCTTGACCCGCGTATCCACTATTTTACCTGTGGCAAAAATCTGGGATTGGGCATCGGCATTTCAACAGTGTGTGCCAATGCCTATCAACAGGGCCACTCAGCACTTCTGTTTTTTGATCAGGACACCGGATTCAGCAGCGAAACACTGTCTTACATAGAGAATAACTATGCCGACAACAGCGACGCATACAGCGAGTTCAGCGCAATCGCCTTCAAAGCCGGCGGAAATGCTCAGGTACAGGATGTGCCTTTACTGATTAACAGTGGCAGCCTTTATTTCCTGGACAAACTCAAAGCCCTTGACTGGATGGACTGCAGCTATTTCGTTGACAGTGTGGATTATAAGCTGTGTTTGGACTCGTTAAATAAGGGCTATCGCATTGGCGCCTGTGGTGCCACACCGGGGTTCGATCATGTCACGGAGCAGGCTGATAGTCGCTATCGCATCGCGGGTCGTACGTATTCAATGCGGGCGTATTCAGGTTCCAGAATAAAAGACACTGTTTCGTCGAATCTCAAACTTATTTTTTCTGCGCTCAAGAGCCGCCAGGTTGGCTTCGCGCTCAGAATAACAAGATTACTGACGCTCTATTGCGCCTCTCAGATCCTCGTCAGGGTAATCAATACATTAGGAATTTTTAAACGTGACTGATGAAAAAGGCATGACCGGCGAGCGCTCAGCCATTTTTACCGTGTGCAACCTGGCTTACTTATCAAAGGCGCTGGTGCTGGCCGAGTCATTGGTAAAATTCGACCAGCCGAAACTGAAGATCTATATTTTTGATCGTAAGGTCGAAATGGACCTCCCGACCGACCTGGCAGAGTTCTATTGGGTTGAAGAGATCGGATTGGCTGACGTCCGGCACTACGCCTTCAAATACGACATCGTCGAGTTCAGTACCAGCCTCAAGCCCTGGATCACCTTAAAGCTCCTTGAGCAGCACGATAAGGTGGTGTTCCTGGACCCGGATACCTGCGTGTTCAGCCGCCTCGATGGTTTATGGGGCGAGCTCGACACGCGCGACATCATTCTAACGCCCCACTACGTCACGCCTCATGTTGAAGGTGATATCGGGATGCTGCGCTTCGGCTCCTTCAACCTGGGCTTCTACGCAGTTTCCAATACCTCAGAAGGCATACGGTTTCTTCAGTGGTGGAATGAGCGCTGCCTGGAGCACTGCTATTTCGAAACGCAATTCGGACTTTCGACTGATCAGAAATGGGTCAGTATTGCTCCCTGCTTCTTCCCGACCCTGCACGTATCGTTCAATCTCGGCTACAACGTAGCTTTTTGGAATAGCCATGAGCGAACCCTCTCGCCTGACGGCCAGGGTGGCTATACGGTAAACGGGGAGTGCCCATTGGTTTTCTTCCACTTCAGTTCGTTTGATGAGAAGAACCCGGCACTGTTGAGCAAGCGTGCATTTGCGGGAAGAGAGAAACAACGTGAGGACCTTCAGGAAGTCAGTTTCTATTACAAGGAACGACTCTCCAACTTCTCATCCTTCCCTTCCAGCGCCGCCTATGCATTTGATTACATGAGCGATGGAAAATACATATCGCCTACGCTGAGAAGGGCCTACGCCAGCGTGCTGGATGAGTTACCTGCCGGCCATGACCCTTTTGATGCCAGCGGCCCCGTTTATACTTTTGCCAGGAAGAACTTCTTGTTCGAGGCGGGCGGACAATACAAACCGGCCGGGTTTGGTGATGCGCAAACTCACTCTGGAAAGCTCCAGATCATTAACTCAGTGCTAAAGGGGATTCTTTACGTTGTAGGCCCCAACCGGTTCATGAACATATCGAGACTGTTTGTCTACCTCTCGAGCTTCAGGCTGAACAAGAAGCTCTGGAAGCTCTAATACAAGACCCTATTGCGAGCTCTGATGAACCGGCAAACAGGTCCATCAGAGCGGCAATGCGCTGATCAGACTTCGCGGTGTCGCTGAATGTGCACCCAGTCAACGATCTCACCCTCTGGGGCGTAGCCGCTGACGGTGTCTTTCAACAGCTGCCTGACGAGCGAAAAATCCCCCTCCTCAACAGCCGCCAACAAGCCTTGCAACCGGCCCTTGAGCACTTCCCAGTCCAAGAGTTCCTCATTGGCTCGCATGATCATCGGATGACTCGTGGCAGCGACGTTGTCGCCAATCAACAACTCTTCATAGAGCTTTTCACCCGGACGCAGCCCACTGAAATTGATCAGGATATCTCCGTGCGGGTTTTTCTCGGAGCGGATACTCAGGCCTGATAAGTGAATCATCTTTTCGGCAAGCTCCACAATTTTCACAGGCTCGCCCATATCGAGCACGAAGACATCTCCCCCCTGCCCCATCGAACCCGCCTGGATAACCAACTGCGCCGCTTCAGGTATCGTCATGAAATAGCGGGTTATTTTCGGATGGGTCACCGTCAGCGGCCCACCCGCCTGGATCTGCTTATGGAACAACGGGATAACCGAACCTGACGAGCCCAGCACGTTACCAAATCGAACCATGGTGAAACGGGTTTTATTGACCCGCGAGATATTTGACGCATCACCAAACAATCTCGGCGCCAACTCCTTGCTCAAAGCTTGTAATACAAGCTCCGCCAGCCGCTTGGTGCTGCCCATCACGTTGGTTGGCCGCACAGCCTTGTCGGTCGAAATGAGCACGAAGTTCTCGACACCTGCCTGCAGTGCAGCCTGCGCGGTATTGAGGGTGCCGATCACATTATTAAGAATACCCTCGGCAATATTGTGCTCCACCATGGGTACGTGCTTGTAGGCTGCTGCATGGTAAACCGTATCGACTGACCAGGTATTCATAACCTCCAACAGCTTGCCGGGATGTCGCACCGAACCAAGGATCGGCAGCAGCGTTACATTCAACGACTCTGATTCAACACGCTGTTCAAGTTCGGACAGGATGCAATAAAGGTTGTACTCACTATGATCGAACAACAATAGGCTGGTGGGTTCCAGCGTGAGGATCTGACGACAAAGTTCCGATCCAATCGAACCGCCCGCACCGGAAACCAGCACTACACGGTGCTTGATGCATCGCTCCAGCAACTCAGGCTGCGCAGGTACGGGATCTCTACCGAGCAGGTCGGCGATGTCCACTTCCTGGATATCATCGACTTTGACTCGACCACTGGCCAGGTCCATGAATCCGGGAACACTGCGCACATGCAACGGGTATCCTTCCAGATAACCCAGTATTTCTCTACGGCGAGATCGTGTGGATGACGGTATTGCCAGCAGCAGCTCTTCAGCACCGGTCTCATCGATCATCTGCTGGATGCGCTTAGGCTTGTAGACCTTCAGCCCTGAGATGATGCGATCCGAGATGCCGCTGTCGTCATCGATAAAAGCCACCGGACGCATCACACGGCCCATGCGCAAGGCCGCTACCAATTGATTGCCCGCCGCCCCGGCCCCGTAGATAGCCACTTTGATAAGGCCATCATCACGACTGGTGAAAGGCACATGCTGCGCGGCGGTAAACCAGTCCCCCTGAAAGTATTGACGCATCGCCAAGCGCAAGCCGCCAATGATGACCATGCTCAGCCACCAATAGTTGAATACGATTGAACGGGGCACCACCGTCTGATGATTGCTGTACAAATACACCACCAGAGCCAGCAACAATGCGGAGAGGCTGACGGCCTTGATGATTGCAATCAGCGCATCATTGCCGAAATAACGCATCACTGCCCGGTACATGCCAAAGTGGATAAAAAGCGGGATGGCAATCACCGGCGCACTGAGAAACAGCCACAAATGGACTACAAAGGGGTTGTTGAGGTCATCAAACCCCAGGCGCACAACAAATGCCAACCACAACGCCGTCCATACCAGAACGATGTCGGTCGCCACTTGCAAGAAACGTTTATGCCTGCGCGGCAAGCCCACCAACCGGGTACGTAAACTATCCATAAACCCTTTTATACCTCAGTCCCTAGCACTGCCAGCAAAAAAATGACAGTCATGTGAGTGTGCAACAAACCCTTGAATCTCCATTGCCCATCAATTATCACGCTTTTTCAAGCTCACCCGCATGAAACTTAATCGCGAGCAACACCAATGGAATATAGGCCACCATCAAGCCCAGAACGCCGTCAAACCCTAGGCCGACAAAGAGCGCGATGGGCAACAACCACAACAGATTGATAGCCATCACCGTCAGCGTAACCGGCAAATGACGCCCCGCCAGGCGTGATGCATATTGATAGGCATGACTTCGATGCGCTTCATACACCTTGTCTCCGCGCAACAGGCGTCGCCCCAGGGTGAAGGTCGCATCAACGATGAATACACCCAGCAAAATCAACCAGACCCAAAGCATCTCAGGTGCCGCCCACGCAGCCTGAAGCGACAGGATGCCAATCACTACCCCCAGGAAGCCACTCCCAGCATCGCCCATGAAAATGCGGGCAGGAGGGAAGTTCCAGTATAAAAACCCAAGCACCGCGACCGCTAACAGCATCGGTGCAATCATGAGGTTTTCATGACCCGTCAGCCAGTACACCAGGCATGCGCCAGCACAAGCGCACACGGCCTCAATGCTAGCAATGCCGTCAATACCGTCCATGAAGTTGTACAAATTCAGCATCCAGACCAGATACAAGGCTGCCAGTACGTGACCCAACCAGCCAAGGTCCACCTCAACGCCGACGAGGCTGATCGTGGGAAGCCCTCCCATCCAGAGCAACGCCCAGAGGGCTGCGCCAAAGTGGGCCAATAGACGCCAGCGTGCTGCGATATGACCATGATCGTCGAGAAAACCAACGACCGCGATCAACGCCCCAGCCCCCAATAATGGCAATGCGGCACTCCAACTGACCCAACCAGCAAACGCCACCAGCACCAACGTCACCAGGTACGTCAGTACGATTGCGACACCACCCCCTCGTGGCGTCGGTACAGAGTGCGAACTGCGGCCATTGGGAATGTCCATCAAACTACGCGACAAGGCATAACGGCGTAGGACCCAAGTCAATAGAAGCGATGCTGAAAGCACCGCGGAAAACACCAACCAAATGGTCATGTAGGAAACAGTTCCTGAAACAGATGCGGGCAAAAGGGTTCAGCGTTCATCACCGGTCGGCACTGCCTGGTACTCGACATCGTTCAGGCAGCACAGCCAGGAACGGCATCGATGAATGAAGGCTTGCGGTCATTTTTCGTTGCGCCTCAGGGTAGCCTTCCGGAAAAGCGCCTCAAGACGGTCGAACAAGGTCTCCTTGGAAAAATGCTCAAGATAGTAACGTCTGCCCAACAAGCCCATACTCTCGAGCTCGGGCTTGGGCAACGCCCCCATGGTGCGCACAATATTCGCGAGTCCCAGGGCATCGCCAGAACCACACACCATGCCAGCTCCCGACCCGGCAACAACGTTGGCCGCCTCGCCGTCAATCATGGCAATCACGGGTTTTCCCGATGCCAGATAAGCCTGGACCTTACCCGGGATGGTTTTCTCGAAAACGTCATTAGTCCTCAACGACACCAACAAAGCGTCCGCAGCGGCGAACAGTGCCGGCATTTTTTCCAGCGGATGCCTTCCGAGCAGCAGGACGTTATCCATTCGGTTCTCCGCCACATGCTTGGTCAGCCATTGACTGGCCCGGCCATCCCCCACAATCACCCAGCGCACAGGCAGGTCCGCCTTGACCGCCTTGACTGCCGCCATGATCGCTGGAAAATCCTGCGCGTCACCAATGTTGCCGGCAAAGAGGATCGTAAACACCGTATCGTCGCGCTGCAGCAGCTCAGAAGGCGCTTGCACCTCCCCCGAAAAATCATCCTCGGCCCAGCTGGGGAAATACACCAACCGATCTGTGCCCATCGCACGCGTGCAGTATTGCTTGACGTTCTCGTCGAACGAACGTGACTGCAACAGCAAGTAATCGGTGCGGTTGTAAATCCAGGAGACCACCTTGCCAACCAGTCTAAGCAGCCGAGGGCTTTCGATAACCCCCACCGCCCTGAGACTTTCCGGCCACAGGTCCAGTACCCAGATGAACACCGGGGCCTTTTTCAAGCGACCCAGCACCAGGGCTGGGATTGCCCCCATGATTGGCGACACACCATATACAAAGATCGAATCGAACGACTGGCCGCGCAGTTTGTAACTGCCAACGATAGAGGCACTGCTGAAAAACGAGAGGTAATTCATGGCCAGCGTGAAGTTGCCCTTGCCTCGCGCCAGCATCGGCACTCGGATAACACGAGCCCCCCGATAACTGGAGAACTGCGTGGGATCACGCCGAAAATCAGCAAAGACCTGCCCTTCCGGATAATTAGGCAAGCCGGTGAGCACCGTCACCTCATGGCCTTTGGCGACAAAGCCTTCGACCATGTTGTTGATGCGCATGTTTTCGGGCCAAAAGTATTGGGTCACCACCAATATCTTGAGTGGCTTTTCCTGGGAGAGCCTGTCCAATCAATATTGCTTCCATACGGTGCGCATGACGTAGTCACGGTAGCTATGGATAATCCGCACGACCTTTTCAGCGACATTGGGCATGCTGTAATCGGCGACAAGCCGTAGCGTCCGCTCTTGCCCCGATGCCTGGCTTTCCAGAAGCTGCAAGCCTTGCATGGCACGCTTGACCTCCAGGCCGACCATCATGACAGCCGCCTCTTCCATCCCTTCCGGCCGCTCATGGGCTTCTCGCAGATTAAGCGCGGGGAAATTGAGAATCGATGACTCTTCGTTGATGGTGCCGCTGTCCGACAGCACCGCTTTGGCTGTCAGTTGCAACTTATTGTAATCCTTGAACCCCAACGGCTTGAGCAATTGCACATTCTTGTGGAACTTCACACCCATGGCATCGACGCGCTTTTGCGTACGAGGGTGAGTGGTTACGATCACCGGCAAGTCGTAATGGGCAGCGACGGTGTTCAACACTTCGACCAACTTGAGGAAGTTCTTGTCGGAATCGATATTCTCTTCGCGATGCGCACTCACGACGAAAAACTTGCCGGCCTCCAGGCCAAGCCGCTCCAGTACATCCGAGGCCTCAATGCCATCGCGGTAGTAATTGAGCACTTCAAACATAGGACTGCCCGTCTTGATCACCCTGTCCGGCGGCAGCCCTTCGCTCAACAGATAATCACGCGCAATGCTGCTGTAGGTCAGGTTGATGTCAGCGGTGTGATCAACGATGCGGCGATTGATTTCTTCAGGCACGCGCATGTCAAAACAGCGATTGCCGGCTTCCATGTGAAATGTCGGGATCTTGCGGCGCTTGGCCGGAATCACAGCCATGCAGCTGTTGGTGTCACCGAGGATCAGGAGGGCTTCGGGCTTCACGTCCTCCAGCACCTGATCCACCGCAATGATCACGTTGCCGATCGTTTGCGCACCACTTGCGCCGGCAGCGTTGAGAAAATGGTCAGGCTTGCGAATGCCAAGATCCTGGAAAAAAATCTCGTTCAATTCGTAATCGTAGTTCTGCCCGGTATGCACCAGGATGTGTTCACAGTGCTCGTCAAGCTTGGCCATCACCCGCGACAGGCGAATGATTTCAGGGCGCGTCCCCACAACCGTGACAACTTTCATTTTTTTCATTTCAACACTCTTCCAGAATCATTGGCATCGGAGCCGTCCGCCCAATGCATTGCCTGACGCGCCCATGCTCAGGCTTGAGTACCCACCGGCATTGCAAAGGTGTCCGGGCGCTCACGATCAAAGATCTCATTGGCCCAGAGCATGACGATCATCTCTTCCTCCCCGACATTGGTAATGTCGTGAGTCCAGCCAGGCACCGTTTCCACTATCCGCGGTTGCTCACCCTCAGTAAGCAGCTCATAAAACTCCCCAGATACTATATGGCGAAAGCGAAAGCAGGCCTTGCCTTTGATTACCAGGAATTTCTCGGTCTTGGAGTGGTGATAATGACCGCCCCGTGTCACGCCAGGGTGGGCGGTGAAATAGGAAAACTGCCCACTGTCCCGGGTCTTCAGCATTTCAACAAAAACGCCGCGTGGATCACCGTACTTCGGAACATCGTAGGTAAATTGCTCGACCGGCAGGTAACTGACGTAGGTGGAATAAAGTGCTCGCACCAGGCCTGTGCCAACGGCCTCGCTGATCAGCGTGTCGCGACTGTCGCGAAACGCATGCAGCTGATCCGCTAACTCCCCCACAGAAATGCTATACACCGGGGCCACCTGATCAACTGAATCGTGAGGCGAGCCCGTGTCCATTAGCTGGGTGAAATAGTCGACCACATCGTCGATGTAAACCAGGCTGACCATCGCGTGTCGATCATTGACTTGGATCGGCAGGCCTCGGGTGATGTTATGGCAGAAAGTCGCCACGGCCGAGTTGTAATCAGGCCGCGCCCATTTTCCGAACACGTTGGGCAGGCGCAGAACATGAACCCTGGAACCGTGGCTCGCCTGTAGATCATGCAATGCATGTTCAGCAGCCAGTTTGCTGATGCCGTAGGGATTATCGCGATCAGCCTGGGTCGAGGAGGTATAAAGCACGGGAGTGGGCTTGCCACTCATCTTGATTGCGTCGCACAGAGCCAGGGTCAAATCAGCGTTGCCAACCTTGAACTCCTCGGACGATTGCGGACGATTAACCCCCGCAAGGTGGAAGACAAAATCAACTTCGGCAACCAGCGCGGGCAATTGAGCGATGTTGTTATCACGGGTAAAGGCAACCACGTCGATATCACTGCGCTCACTTAAATGCGCTATCAGGTTCTTACCGACAAACCCGTTGGCGCCGGTGATCAGTACCTTCATCACTCACTCCTCCGGCGTAGCGAGTTCGCCACGCTGGATTGCCTTCATGAACTCGAGTTTGAGCAGCAGCCGTTGCATGCCGGCCACATCCAACCGCTCAGTGTTATGAGAGTTGTAGTCTTCTGTGCGAGAGATTTTTTCTTCGCCCTGCTCTACAAATTTTGAGTAGTTCAAGTCACGCAGGTCGGGCGGAATGCGGTAGTAATCGCCCCTGTCTTCAGCGCAAGCCATTTCTTCACGGCTCAGCAGCGCTTCAAACAGCTTTTCGCCATGACGAGTACCGATGACCTGGATAGGATGCTTAGGCTTACCGACCATTGCGGTCAAAGCCTTGGCCAGGGTTTCAACTGTCGCCGCTGGTGCCTTCTGAACAAAAAGATCACCATTGCAGCCGTGCTCGAAAGCATACAACACCAAGTCCACGGCGTCCGACAGCGTCATCATGAAGCGCGTCATGCTCGGATCAGTCAACGTCAATGCCTGACCTGCACGAATCTGTTCGATGAACAGAGGAATCACAGAACCTCGTGAAGCCATGACGTTACCGTAGCGAGTACCGCAGATAACCGTCTTGGCATCATCCACGTTACGGGATTTGGCAACCATGACTTTTTCCATCATTGCCTTGGAGATACCCATGGCATTGATCGGGTAGACAGCCTTGTCGGTGCTCAGGCAAACCACTCGCTTGACCGAATTCTGGATAGCGGCTTCCAGGACATTCTCAGTGCCAATAACGTTGGTCTTGACCGCCTCCATGGGATGAAACTCGCAGGAAGGCACCTGTTTCAGAGCAGCAGCGTGAAAAATGTAATCCACGCCGCGCGTGGCATTGAGAACGCTCTGGTAGTCGCGCACATCACCTATGTAAAACTTCAGCTTGGTGTCGGCATAACGCTTACGCATGTCGTCCTGCTTCTTCTCGTCGCGACTGAAGATGCGGATTTCTGCGATACCACTGTCGAGGAAACGCTTGAGGACGGCGTTGCCGAATGAACCGGTGCCACCGGTGATTAGAAGCGTTTTTCCGCTGAACATAGTAAGTCCTAAAGCAACGCGCACATCACGACAAGCTTCTAGTCGGCCACTCACCTCAATGCCTGCAGACCAACAAAGCCAACCTGCCGCCCCGGAATGCTCAACGGTGAAGAGGTTCAAGGAAAACGTCGAAGCTCGTTAGCAAACAGCCCGAAAAATAAGCTTGGTGTGGTGCAGTTAAAGATGAAGGGCATGGAAATTGGTGGCTATTTTAAGGCCTGCATCCTTAAAGTCAAAAGCGAACACGGATGCGTGAGGGCATGCCCAAACGGCAATGAGAGGATGGGCACCAGACTCGACACCCTAGGGAGATTAACGCTGACTGGTTATTGAAGTGACATGACGGAAGATTTCATACAGATAAACGCTTAAAGACTTCGTCAGAGCAGTAAAAAGCCCCACCTTAAAATAGGAGGACTAGCTCGCCCTTATGTCAGGCTTCGCTTGCCGAGAGGATAAAATGCCGCATGGTTCAAGCATAAGACTACGGCAACCCTAAAGCACATATCGATCAGGCCTTCTGACGTATTCTCTTACGGCCAAGCACCACACCTAGCGCAGGCCCAACAATCATTCCCACGAGTAACGCCAGTAAGGTGAAAACTGAAACAGGTAGCTCAACCGTGGACCAGCCTAAAAACGACAGTGTCGCACCTTGCTGATTCTCGAGCACAAAAAAAACAACAACGAGCGCGAAGAACAAAACAGATACAATCGATGCAAAGCGCGCAAGTCTAGACATAACATTCTCCTGAAAGTCGATCAGACGCCTTCTTCCTCGTCTTCGTTCACACGATCACGCAATTCCTTACCCGGCTTGAAGTGAGGTACGAACTTGCCGTCAAGACTGACGGACTGGCCGGTTTTCGGGTTACGGCCCACACGCGGCGCGCGATAGTGAAGGGAAAAGCTCCCAAACCCACGGATCTCAATGCGATCCCCGGTCGCCAGGCATTGGGACATTTGCTCAAGCATGGTCTTGATAGCCAGCTCGACATCCTTGGATGAGAGCAGCCCTTGATGGGTGACAATTCGTTCGATCAACTCCGACTTCGTCATATTTTTCCCTTCTTTTTCAAGCAGCTAGGAAAAGCGCTCCGAAGGTTTTAGCATGACTTGATGAATTTGAACAGCCCATGCATAAACTTATCTGCCGGTTGAATAAACCCCCGCATTGAAGGTGCTATTCGTTCAATTGCAGATCACCAGCATCGTCCGCGTCACTGCGCCGGCGGGGTTCCAGCCAAAGAGAGAGTCACCCTCTTCATCCTGGGCATCACTGGACCTGGTGATGACCTTGTAGCCTTGCATCTTGCACTCTCGAGTGGCGCGCTTCTCGCACTTCTGCCAGTTGTTGCCAAGCCCTGAGCAATCGATCTCGATGCCACTGACGCCGCGCTTGGCATGGGTCTTGGCGCTGGTAGCGGAGCAGCCTGCGAGCATTACCACGGCGAGTACTACGATAAGCCTGTTCATTCAAATCCTTACTGAAGCTACAACACGGGAACCGCTTTTTTCTTAAGACTATAGCTAGTTCTGACACTGAGCTGAACGCCTTGGTTCTAGGTTGTTGATTCAACGAATTTCAAGCACAAAAAAGGGCGACCGAAGTCGCCCTTTTTCTACAGCTTTACAGAACTTAGTTCTGCTTAGCCATTGCTTCGCGCAGCAGGGAGGCCATGGTGGTCTCGCCTTGTGCAGCTTCCGGAGCAGATTTCAGGCTCTGAATAGCTTCTTTCTCTTCAACTTCGTCTTTCGACTTGATGGAGAGTTGGATTACGCGGCTCTTGCGATCAACGCTGATGATCTTGGCTTCTACTTCCTGGCCTTCTTTCAGAACGTTACGCGCATCTTCAACGCGGTCACGGCTGATTTCGGAGGCTTTCAGAGTCGCTTCGATATCGTCGGCCAGAACGATGATGGCGCCTTTGGCGTCAACTTCTTTCACAGTGCCTTTAACGATTGCGCCTTTGTCGTTCTCTTGAACGTACTCGGAGAACGGATCGCTTTCCAGTTGCTTGATACCCAGGGAGATACGCTCGCGCTCTGGGTCAACCGACAGGATAACGGTGTCCAGCTCGTCGCCCTTCTTGAAACGACGAACAGCTTCTTCGCCCACTTCGTTCCAGGAGATGTCGGACAGGTGAACCAGGCCGTCGATGCCGCCGTCCAGACCAATGAAGATACCGAAATCAGTGATCGACTTGATGGTGCCGGAGATTTTATCGCCCTTGTTGAACTGGCCAGAGAAATCTTCCCATGGGTTAGATTTGCACTGCTTGATGCCCAGGGAGATACGACGACGCTCTTCGTCGATGTCCAGAACCATAACTTCCACTTCGTCGCCGACTTGTACGACTTTCGAAGGGTGGATGTTTTTGTTGGTCCAGTCCATTTCGGAAACGTGTACCAGGCCTTCCACGCCTTCTTCCAGCTCAGCGAAGCAGCCGTAGTCGGTCAGGTTGGTAACACGCGCGGTAACGCGAGTGCTTTCTGGGTAACGGGCTTTGATAGCAACCCATGGATCTTCACCCAGTTGCTTCAGGCCCAGGGAAACACGGTTGCGCTCGCGATCGTATTTCAGAACCTTGACATCGATCTCGTCGCCAACGTTGACGATTTCGGAAGGATGCTTGATACGCTTCCAAGCCATGTCGGTAATGTGCAGCAGGCCATCCACGCCACCCAGGTCGACGAATGCGCCGTAGTCGGTGAGGTTTTTGACGATACCTTTGACTTGTTGGCCTTCCTGCAGGGATTCCAGCAGAGCTTCACGCTCGGCGGAGTTCTCTGCTTCCAGGACGCTGCGACGGGAAACGACAACGTTGTTGCGCTTCTGGTCGAGCTTGATGACCTTGAATTCGAGTTCTTTGCCTTCCAGGTGCGTGGTGTCGCGCACAGGACGAACGTCGACCAAAGAACCTGGCAGGAACGCACGGATGCCGTTAACGTCGACAGTGAAGCCGCCTTTAACCTTACCGTTGATAACGCCCTTGACCACTTCTTCAGCTGCGAAGGCTGCTTCGAGAACAATCCAGCATTCAGCGCGCTTGGCTTTTTCACGGGACAGCTTGGTTTCACCGAAACCGTCTTCAACCGAGTCCAGAGCAACGTGAACTTCGTCACCGACATTGATTGTCAGATCACCAGCATCGTTGTAGAACTGTTCCAGCGGGATCAGAGCTTCAGACTTCAGACCAGCGTGAACGGTTACCCAGCGAGCTTGGTAATCGATATCAACGATAACACCGGTGATGATGGAGCCTGCCTGAAGGTTCAGGGTTTTTAGGCTTTCTTCAAAGAGTTCCGCAAAGCTTTCGCTCATTTTAATTCCTGTTGATAAGGGCGAAGAATACGCCCATCTCCACACCCCAGACGGTGTGGGTCAGTTTCAGTTAAAAGAAGCCACCGCAGGACTATGACTGGTCCCCTGCGGCCTTCTTGATCACCCGGCGATATCGCGAATGGCGATTTCACTCAAGATGCGTTCCAGCACCTGCTCGATGGACAACTCCGTGGAATCCAGCTGTATGGCATCAGCCGCCGGTTTGAGCGGGGCTACTGCGCGCTGGGTATCACGCTCATCGCGTGCACGGATCTCATCTAGCAGACTCGACAGACTAACACCATCGACCTTGCCCTTCAACTGCAAGTACCGGCGGCGAGCCCGTTCCTCGGCGCTGGCGGTCAGGAAAATCTTCAATGGCGCCTCGGGAAACACCACGGTTCCCATATCACGGCCATCGGCCACCAGGCCCGGCGGCTCCTGGAAAGCCCGCTGGCGCTGCAGCAGCGCATCACGCACGGCCGGCAGCGCGGCAACCTGGGAAGCCCAGGAGCCGACTTGTTCGTTGCGCAGGTCGTCCGTCACATCGTCCCCTTCGAGGATGATGCGCTGGGGATGACCTTCCGTCGCGCCGACGAACTGCACATCAAGGTGCGCCGCCAGCAGCTTGAGGGATTCTTCGTTGGTCAGGTCGACGCCATGGTTGCGTGCGGCGAAAGCCAGCAGGCGGTACAGCGCGCCAGAATCCAGCAGGCACCAGCCCAGGCGCTTGGCCAGGATGCCGGCGATCGTGCCTTTGCCCGAGCCGCTTGGCCCGTCGATGGTAATCACCGGTGCTTTGATATTCACAATTGAGCCTCTTGGGCAACACGGATGCCGACGTGGGCACACAGTGTAAGAAAATTCGGAAAAGACGTAGCAACATTGGCGCAGTCACGGATACGAATCGGCGCCGCCGCCCGTAGGGAAGCCACGCTGAATGCCATGGCAATCCGGTGATCGCCATGGGCATGCACTTCACCACCGCCCATCAGGCCACCCTCAATGATAATCCCATCAGGGGTCGGTTCACACTTAACGCCCAGCGCCAACAGACCGTCGGCCATGACCTGGATACGGTCGGACTCCTTCACACGCAGCTCTGAAGCGCCACGCAACACCGTTCGTCCCTCGGCACAGGCCGCGGCGACGAACAACACTGGAAACTCATCGATCGCCAACGGCACCAACGCTTCAGGAATCTCGATTCCCTTCAATGCTGCCGCTCTTACGCGCAGATCCGCGACAGGCTCTCCACCCACCTCACGGCGGTTTTCCAAGGTGATATCCGCGCCCATCAGCCGCAGGATATCGATCACGCCGGTACGCGTCGGATTGACACCCACATGCTCCAGCAGCAACTCAGAACCCTCGGCAATCGAAGCTGCCACCAGAAAGAACGCCGAAGAAGAAATATCCCCCGGCACTTCTATATGGGCAGCCGTCAGCGCATGACCGGACTCCAGCGATGCCGTCGCGCCCTCCACCGCCACCGGATAGCCAAAGCCGCGCAACATGCGCTCGGTATGGTCGCGGGTCGGCGCAGGCTCGGTCACCGCGGTTTTGCCTTCAGCGTACAACCCGGCCAGCAACAGGCAGGATTTGACCTGGGCACTGGCCATCGGCATCGCGTAAGCCAGGCCTTTCAACGACTGGCCACCACGAATGGTCAGCGGCGGACGCCCTTCTGGCCCGGTCTCGATCACTGCACCCATTTCCCGTAGGGGCTTGGCTACGCGATTCATCGGGCGCTTGGACAGGGACGCATCGCCAGTCAGCACACTGTCGAAACTCTGCGCTGCCAGCAAACCCGACAGCAGCCGCATGGACGTGCCGGAGTTACCCAGGTAAATCGGCCCCGGCGCCGGTCTCAGGCCATGCAGCCCTACGCCATGAATGGTCACGCGCCCATGGTGCGGGCCCTCAATCACCACGCCCATGTCGCGAAATGCCTGCAAGGTCGCCAGGGCATCTTCACCTTCAAGGAAACCTTCGACCTCAGTCACACCCTCAGCCAACGAACCCAGCATGATCGAGCGATGGGAGATTGACTTGTCGCCCGGCACCCGAATACGCCCGCTCAAGCGGCCACCCGGTTCGGCGAGGAAGGTCAACTCATCAGCGTTCACTGCGGTTTCCATGTAGGCCCGGCGCGCCAGGATCTTGCTGAAATGCTCACGCGCCACCCGCGCACGGGTGAACACGCCCAATAATTGATGGCCATCTCCGGCATCCACCGCGTCGCGCAAAGCGTCGAGGTCGCTGCGGAAGGTGTCCAGGGTTCGCAACACCGCTTCGCGATTGGCGAGGAAGATGTCGTGCCACATCACCGGGTCGCTGCCGGCAATCCGCGTGAAATCACGGAAGCCACCGGCGGCGTATCGGAAAATCTCGAGGTTTTCGTTGCGTTTGGCCAAGGAGTCCACCAGGCCGAATGCGAGCAAATGCGGCAGATGACTGGTCGCGGCCAGCACTTCGTCATGACGCTCGACCTGCATATGCTCGACATCCGCGCCCAACTCACGCCACAAACGATCCACTACCGCCAGTGCAGCCGGATCGGTTTGCTCCAGCGGCGTCAGGATGACTTTATGGCGACGGAACAGCTGCGCATTGGACGCCTCCACGCCGCTCTGCTCGGAGCCGGCAATCGGATGCCCGGGCACAAAACGCGCCGGCATACCACCAAAGGCCCGTTGCGCCGCGCGCACCACATTGCCTTTGGCACTGCCGACGTCCGTCAGGATCGCCTGGCCCAGGTCCATGCCCGCCAGTACGGCGAGCAATTTCTCCATGGCCAGGATCGGCACGGCCAACTGAATCACGTCTGCGCCTTGGCACGCGAGCGCCAGGTCCGCCTCACAGCGATCCACCACGCCCAACTCAACCGCCAACTTGCGCGATTGTGGGTCCAGGTCCACACCGACCACTTCGCCACACAGCCCGCTTTCACGCAGGCCTTTGGCAAAGGAGCCGCCGATCAATCCCAGACCGACCACCACCAGGCGACCGATCATAGGCACAGCAGGTTGCAATGCAGTGACATCAACCACGGGCCAGAACCTTGGCCAGCGCCTCCAGGAAGCGGGCGTTTTCTGCCGGCAGGCCGATGGTGATGCGCAGGTGGTTCGGCATGCCGTAGTTGGCGGTCGGACGCACGATCACGCCTTCGCGCAACAGGCCCTGGAACACCGGCGCAGATACTTGGCCGAGGTCGACGCAAATGAAGTTGCCCTTGGACGGAATCCAACCCAGGCCCAACTCACGGAAGCCTTCCTGCAGTTGCAACATGCCGCTTTCGTTGATGCGACGACCTTCTTCCAGGTACTCGGCATCCTTCACCGCCGCACAGGCCGCCGCCAGGGCGAGGCTGTTGACGTTGAACGGCTGGCGCACACGGTTCAGCACATCGGCAACTACAGCGGTGGACAGGCCATAGCCGACCCGCAGCGACGCCAGGCCATACGCCTTGGAGAACGTACGCGAGACCAGCAGGTTCGGGTACGCCGCCAGGTAATCCAGGCCGTTCGGCAAATCACTGCCTTCGGCGTATTCGATGTAGGCCTCGTCCAGCACAACCAGCACGTGTTCCGGCACGTCTTGCAGGAAGTCATTCAGCGCTTGCGCGTCGAACCAGGTGCCGGTCGGGTTGTTCGGGTTGGCGATAAACACCACGCGGGTCTGGGCGTCGATCGCCGCCAGCATGGCTGGCAGGTCGTGCCCCCAATCCTTCGCAGGAACAACGCGCGCATCAGCACCGACCGCCTGGGTCACGATCGGATAGACCGCAAACGCGTGCTCGCTGAACACCGCATTCAAGCCTGGGGCCAGGTACGCACGACCCACCAGCTCAAGAATGTCGTTGGAGCCATTGCCCAGGGTGACCTGGTTCAACTCGACCCGGCACTTTTGCGCCAACAGCGACTTGAGGGCAAAACCGTTGCCATCGGGGTAGCGGGTCAGCTCAGCCAGCTCTTCACGAATCGCCGCCAACACTTTAGGGCTCGGACCCAGCGGGTTTTCGTTGCTGGCCAGCTTGACGATGTTAGCTGGATCCAGGTTCAACTCACGCGCCAACTCGTCCACAGGCTTGCCCGGAACGTAAGGCGACAGTTGTTGCACGCCCGGCTGAGCCAGGGCGAGGAAGTTGCCACTCATGTTAAAGCCTCACAAAACCGCTTTCGGGTAAGAGCCCAGCACTTTGAGTGCCACGGCTTCCTGACTGATTTTCTCCAGCACACCTTTGACCAGCGGGTCGCGGTGGTGGCCGATGAAGTCGATAAAGAACACGTAAGTCCATTTACCGCTGCGCGAAGGACGAGTCTCGATGCGCGTCAGGTCAATCCCGTTGTCGTGGAACGGCACCAGCAGCTCATGCAGCGCGCCGGGCTTGTTGCTCATGGAGACGATGATGGACGTCTTGTCGTCGCCCGTTGGCGGCACTTCCTGGCTGCCGATCATCAGGAAACGCGTGGAGTTGTCCGGGCGATCCTCGATTTTCTCGGCCAGGCGCGTCAGGCCATACAGGCCCGCTGCCATATCACCGGCGATGGCCGCCGAGTTCCACTCACCCTTGACCCGCTTGGCCGCCTCGGCATTGCTGGAGACCGCCACGCGCTCGACATTCGGGTAATGCGCGTCCAGCCACTTGCGGCACTGGGCCAGGGACTGGGCGTGGGAGTAGATACGGCTGATGCTGTCGGTCTTGGTGTTCTCGCCCACCAACAGGTGATGGTGGATACGCAGCTCGACTTCGCCGCAGATCACCATGTCATGTTCGAGGAAGCTGTCCAGCGTGTGGTTGACCGCGCCTTCGGTGGAGTTTTCCACCGGCACCACGCCAAAGTTCACCGCACCGGCCGCCACTTCACGGAACACTTCGTCGATCGCCGCCATTGGCTTGCTGATCACCGCGTGGCCGAAGTGCTTCATGGCCGCCGCTTGGGTAAAAGTACCCTCAGGACCCAGGTAAGCCACTTTCAGCGGCTGCTCCAGGGCCAGGCACGAAGACATGATTTCACGGAACAACCGCGCCATCTCTTCGTTGCCCAGCGGGCCTTTATTGCGCTCCATGACACGCTTGAGCACCTGGGCTTCACGCTCCGGACGGTAGAACACCGGCACTTCGCCTTCAGCCAGGGACGCCATCTTCACCCGTGCCACTTCCTGGGCACACCGCGCGCGCTCGCTGATCAGTTCCAGGACTTTCTCGTCCAGGCTGTCAATGCGTACGCGCAGCGCCTTGAGTTCTTGCTCAGACATTAGCCGTGTTCCTTTTCGAACTCCGCCATGTAGGCAACCAGCGCGTTGATCGCGTGGATGTCGACGGCGTTGTAAATGGACGCGCGCATGCCACCGACCGAACGGTGACCCTTGAGGTTCAGCAGGCCACGCTCGTCGGCACCGGCCAGGAATGGCTTGTCCAGACGGTCGTCAGCCAGGCGGAACGGCACGTTCATCCACGAGCGGTCCGTCAGGTTGATCGGGTTGCTGTACAGGCCGCTGGCGTCGATGAAGTCGTACAGGGTGCGCTTCTTCTCTTCGTTCAGCTTGCCCATGGCGGCGACGCCGCCCTGCTCCTTCAGCCACTCGAAGACCAGGCCGGACAGGTACCAGGCGAACGCCGGCGGGGTGTTGTACATCGAGCCGTTATCGGCCGCGACCTTGTAGTTGAGCATGGTCGGGCACAGCGAACGGGCGCGACCGAGCAGATCTTCACGGATGATGTTGACCAGGATGCCGCTCGGACCGATGTTCTTCTGCGCGCCGGCGTAGATCATGCCGTATTTGGACACATCGATAGGACGCGAGAGGATGTCCGAGGACATGTCGCACACCAGCGGCACGTCACCCACTTCCGGCACCCAATCGAACTCCAGGCCGCCAATGGTTTCGTTGGCCACGTAGTGCACGTAGGCAGCATCCTTCGACAACTTCCACTCGTTCTGACCCGGAATGGCGAAATAGTCGTAAGGCTTGGCGGTACCCGCGACGTTCACGTGACCGTAACGGGAAGCCTCTTCAATGGCCTTCTGGCCCCAGATGCCCGTGTCGATATAGTCAGCCGTGCCGTCTTCCGGCAGCAGGTTCAGCGGGATCTGGGCGAACTGCTGGCTGGCGCCGCCCTGCAGGAACAGCACTTTGTAGTTGGATGGGATGTCCAGCAAGTCGCGCAGATCCTGCTCGGCCTTGGTGGCGATGGACACGAACTCATCGCTGCGATGGCTCATTTCCATCACGGAGAGGCCTTTTCCATGCCAGTCGAGGAGTTCACCCTGCGCACGCTGCAGGACTGCTTCAGGAAGCGCCGCGGGACCGGCACAGAAGTTATAGGCTCTCTTGCTCACATCCAATCTCACTCTGATCTGGTGGGGCTGCAATCATGTTCGGTAACGCTCTGTTTCCGGAGCGGACCGTTGTGGGAGCTGGCTTGCCTGCGATACAGGCGCCTCGGTACGTCAGTGATACCGTGGTGATGCCATCGCAGGCAAGCCAGCTCCCACATGTTTCAAAGGGGACAAACAACAAGGGGGCGAATCTTCATCCGCCCCCTGTGTGTCCGCTTATTCCTGCGGTTCTTCTTCGTCTGCGGCAGCATCGAGGGTTGGCTCGTCGACGTTGTCATCGCCGGCTGCGATCACCTCGCCGTCAAACTCCTCGCCTTCGACTTCCGACGGCTCCTGGACACGCTCCAGGCCGACCAGTTTCTCGTCCTTGGCCAGCTTGATCAGGGTCACGCCCTGGGTGTTACGGCCCAGGCTCGACACTTCGGCCACACGGGTACGTACCAGGGTGCCCTGGTCGGAGATCAGCATGATTTCCTCGCCATCGAGCACCTGGACCGCGCCGACCAGACGGCCGTTGCGGTCGTTGCTGACCATGGCGATCACGCCCTGGCCGCCACGCTTGTACTCCGGGAACTCGCTGATGGCTGTACGCTTGCCATAACCACGCTCGGAAGCGGTGAGGATCTGGCTGCCTTCTTCCGGGATCAGCATCGAAATCAGCTTCTGCCCTTCCGGCAGGCGCATGCCGCGCACACCGCGAGCGGTACGGCCCATGGCGCGAACGTCGGATTCCTTGAAGCGCGTGACCTTGCCGCCGTCGGAGAACAGCATGACTTCACGCTCGCCATCGGTGATGGCAGCGGAGATCAGCACGTCACCCTCGTCCAGCTCCAGGGCGATCAGGCCCACACTGCGCTGACGGCTGAAGGATTCCAGCGGGGTCTTCTTCACGGTGCCTTTGGCGGTAGCCATGAAGATGAAGTGACCTTCGGTGTATTCCTCGACCGGCAGCATGGTGGTGATGTACTCATCACTGTCCAGCGGCAGCAGGTTGACCAGCGGACGACCACGGGCAGCGCGGGACGCTTCCGGGATCTCGTAGGTTTTCAGCCAGTACACCTTGCCCTTGCTGGAGAACAGCAGCAGCGTGGTGTGGCTGTTGGCGACCAGCAGGTGAGCGATGTAGTCCTCATCCTTCACGCCGGTAGCCGATTTACCTTTACCGCCACGGCGCTGGGCCTGGTACGCAGCCAATGGCTGGGTCTTGGCATAGCCGCCGTGGGAGATGGTCACCACGCGCTCTTCTTCCGGGATCATGTCACCCAAGGTCAGGTCGAGGCGGGCATCAAGGATCTCGGTGCGACGCACGTCGCCGTATTCGGCGCGGATCACTTCCAGTTCTTCGCGGATCACTTCCATCAGGCGCACGGCGCTGCTGAGGATGCGGATCAACTCGCCGATCTGGTTGAGAATCTCTTGGTACTCGGCCAGCAGCTTTTCGTGCTCCAGGCCGGTCAGGCGGTGCAGGCGCAGCTCCAGGATGGCCTGGGCTTGCTCTGGCGACAGGAAGTACTTGCCTTCGCGCAGACCGTATTGCGGGTCCAGGGTCTCTGGACGGCACGAATCGGCGCCGGCACGTTCAACCATGGCCACCACGGCGCTGGATTCCCAAGGCGTGCTGATCAGCGCTTCCTTGGCTTCCGACGGGGTTGGCGAAGCCTTGATCAAGGCGATGACCGGGTCGATATTCGACAACGCCACAGCCTGACCTTCCAGGATGTGCCCACGCTCGCGGGCCTTGCGCAGTTCGAACACGGTACGGCGGGTGACCACTTCGCGGCGGTGACGGACGAAGGCTTCCAGCAGATCCTTGAGGTTCAGGATGCGCGGGCGGCCGTCGATCAGCGCAACCACGTTGATACCAAACACGCTTTGCAACTGGGTCTGGGCGTAGAGGTTGTTGAGGATCACCTCAGGCACTTCGCCACGACGCAGCTCGATCACCACGCGCATACCGTCTTTGTCGGACTCGTCGCGCAGCTCGGTAATGCCTTCGAGCTTCTTCTCTTTAACCAGCTCGGCGATCTTTTCGATCAGACGCGCTTTGTTCAACTGGTACGGGAGTTCGGTGATGACGATCTGCTGACGGCCACCGACCTTGTCGATGTCTTCGATTATCGAGCGGGCGCGCATGTAAATGCGGCCACGACCGGTGCGGTAGGCTTCGATGATGCCGGCGCGACCGTTGATGATCGCCGCGGTCGGGAAGTCCGGGCCCGGGATGTATTGCATCAGCTCATCAACGGTCAGCTCAGGGTTGTCGATGAGGGCCAGGCAACCGTCGATGACTTCACCGAGGTTGTGCGGCGGGATATTGGTCGCCATGCCCACGGCGATACCGCTGGAACCGTTGACCAGCAGGTTGGGGATCTTGGTCGGCATGACCGCCGGGATCATTTCGGTGCCGTCGTAGTTCGGCACCCAGTCCACGGTTTCTTTATGCAGGTCGGCCAGCAGCTCGTGCGCCAGCTTGGTCATGCGCACTTCGGTGTATCGCATGGCCGCGGCGTTGTCGCCGTCGACCGAACCGAAGTTACCCTGGCCGTCTACCAGCAGGTAGCGCAGGGAAAACGGCTGGGCCATCCGAACGATGGTGTCGTACACCGCAGTGTCGCCGTGGGGGTGATACTTACCGATCACGTCACCGACAACACGGGCAGATTTCTTGTACGGCTTGTTCCAGTCGTTACCCAGCTCGCTCATCGCGAACAGCACACGCCGGTGCACGGGCTTCAAGCCATCGCGCGCATCAGGCAGTGCCCGACCGACAATTACGCTCATCGCGTAGTCGAGGTAGGACTGTTTCAGCTCGTCTTCGATATTGACCGGGAGGATTTCTTTGGCCAGTTCGCCCATGAGAAGCCTGATTCCTTTTTCGGGTGAAACCTCGTCACATCCATATGGGACGAACGAAGCTCGCCGCTGCCGGCAGAGTGCCTGACAACGACTTACGACAAATCAACGAGTTATGACACGGATCTGCACGTTATAGGCCACCCCTCGGGGCAACCCTGGAAACCGCCGGATGTTATCACAATCGCCGCCACGCACCTATCCCCCTGATGCGCATGGAGCATAGTAAGTTGACGGGTGACAGGCTTGAGGGCGACGAGAGGGGCTCAGAGCTGGATCCATGCCCGTTTTCAGGGGCAAATTGGCTTAATGCAGGCGCTTACGGCACATCAACTTGGCCAGCTTGGCGGTGTCCGGCCGCTCGACCACGCCTTTTTCGGTCACGATCACGTCGATCAGGTCGGCCGGAGTCACGTCAAACACCGGATTGTAGGCGCTCACATCGGCTGCGAAACGCTGGCCGGCGACTTCCAGCAACTCGCCGGTATCGCGCTCTTCCAGGGCGACATCATCGCCAGTGGCCATCATCAGGTCCAAGGTCGAACTCGGCGCCACCACCATGAAGCGCACGCCGTGGTGCATTGCACACACGGCCAACTGGTAAGTGCCGATCTTGCTGATCACATCGCCATTGGCGGCAATGCAATCGGCGCCGACGATCACCCAGGTCACGCCTTTGGTCTTGAGGATGTGCGCGCCGGCCGAGTCGGCATTCACCGTCACCGGGATGCCCTCGCCCGCCAGCTCCCAGGCGGTCAGCCGCGAACCTTGCAGCCAGGGCCGGGTTTCATTGGCGTAGACCTGCTCGACCATGCCTTCCAGATAGGCCGCACGAATCACCCCGAGCGCCGTACCGACACCGCCGGTCGCCAGGGCGCCTGCGTTGCCGTGAGTGAGGATGGCCTGGGCATTGCCCTGGTGCTTGCGGATCAGCTCGACACCCAACTGCGCCATGGTGAGGTTGGCTTCGCGATCACTTTCATGGATGGCAATCGCTTCCGCCTCCAGCACCGCCAGCGGATCGGCGTGTTTTTTGACGCGGTCCAGGCGGTCGCGCATGCGTTTCAACGCCCAGAACAGATTCGACGCGGTGGGTCGGGTATCGGCCAGCAGTGCATAGTCTTCTTCCCATGCGGCCTGCCAGTCACCACCCTCGGCGATGCGCTCACGGGCGGCCAGCACCAAGCCATAGGCGGCACTGATGCCAATGGCCGGCGCACCGCGCACCACCATCGAACGAATGGCGGCCGCCACTTCATCGACCGTCACGCAGGCCACCCAGCTTTCCCGGGACGGCAAGGCACGCTGATCGAGCAGGTACAGCGCGCCATCACGCCAATCGATGGCCTTCACTTTCTCCGCTGCCAACAGTCGATCGCGCATCCCTTACTCCGCACTCATAAACAAAGCCGCCGATTATAGCGATCCGCCAGCCAGGACGCTCGGGTATACTTCGCCCTTCTTTTATAGCTGCCTGGGAAGAAGCCTGCGATGACTGCCACTGCCGCCCCGCTCGACTTATTGTTGCTGCCAACCTGGCTGGTACCGGTCGAACCCGCTGGCGTGGTGCTCAAGGAGCACGGTCTGGGCATCCGCGACGGGCGCATTGCGTTTATCGGCCCACGGGCCGCAGCGCTGAAGCTTTCAGCCAACGAAGTGCGCGAACTGCCCGGCATGCTGCTCAGCCCCGGCCTGATCAACGCCCACGGGCACGCGGCAATGAGCCTGTTCCGGGGCCTGGCCGACGACCTGCCGCTGATGACCTGGCTGGAAAAACATATCTGGCCCGCCGAGGCCAAGTGGGTCGACGAAGCCTTCGTACGCGACGGCACCGACCTGGCCATCGCCGAACAGCTCAAGGGCGGCATCACCTGCTTCTCCGACATGTATTTCTACCCCAAGGTCGCCAGTGACTGCGTGCACAACAGTGGCATGCGCGCGCAGATTGCGATCCCGATCCTGGACTTTCCGATCCCCGGCGCCAGCACGCCCGACGAGGCGATTCGCCAGGGCGTCGAGCTATTCGGCGACCTTAAGCACCACCCGCGCATCAAGATTACCTTCGGCCCCCACGCGCCCTACACCGTGTGCGATGACAACCTGGAGAAAATCCGGGTGATCGCCGAAGAGCTGGACGCCGCGATCCACATGCATGTTCACGAAACCGCCTTTGAAGTACAGCAAGCGGTCGAGCAGACTGGCGAACGGCCATTAGCGCGCCTGGGTCGCCTCGGGCTCTTGGGCCCGCGCTTCCAGGCCGTTCATATGACCCAAATCAGCGAGGATGACCTGGCTTTGCTGGTAGAAAGCAACACCAGCATCATTCACTGCCCGGAATCCAACCTGAAACTGGCCAGCGGCTTTTGCCCGGTGGAGCGGCTGTGGCAGGCTGGCGTGAACGTGGCCATCGGCACCGATGGCGCCGCCAGCAACAATGACCTCGATCTGCTGGGCGAAACCCGCACCGCAGCGATGCTGGCCAAGGCTGTCGCCGGTTCGGCCACCGCGCTGGATGCCCATCGCGCCCTGCGCATGGCCACCCTCAACGGTGCACGGGCCATGGGCCTGGAAAGCGAGATCGGCTCGCTGGAGGTCGGCAAGGCGGCGGATATCGTCGCCTTCGATCTGTCGGGGCTGGCGCAACAACCGATCTACGATCCGGTCTCGCAGCTTATATATGCCACCGGACGCGATTGTGTGAAACACCTTTGGGTCGCCGGCAAGCAGTTGCTCGACGACCGGCAATTGACCCGCATGGATGAACAACAGTTGACCGCCACGGCCATCGCCTGGGGCCAACGCATCAGCGGGCACAACGAATAACGAAGGTTTTGAACCCCTGGGTTCAGGACTGACCAAACGATTTATCAGGTTTAGAGGATTCACCATGAGCAACGTCGACCACGCCGAAATCGCCAAGTTTGAAGCCCTGGCCCACCGCTGGTGGGACCGCGAGAGCGAATTCAAGCCGCTGCACGATATCAACCCGCTGCGGGTCAACTGGATTGACGAGCGCGTCAACCTGGCCGGCAAGAAGGTGTTGGACGTGGGTTGCGGCGGCGGCATCCTCAGCGAAGCCATGGCCCAGCGCGGCGCGACCGTGATGGGCATCGACATGGGCGAAGCGCCCTTGGCCGTGGCCCAACTGCATCAACTGGAATCCGGCGTGAGCGTGGAATACCGCCAGATCACCGCCGAAGCCCTGGCCGAAGAAATGCCCGAGCAGTTCGACGTGGTCACCTGCCTGGAAATGCTCGAACACGTACCGGACCCGTCCTCGGTGATCCGCGCGTGCTTCCGCATGGTCAAGCCCGGCGGCCAAGTGTTCTTCTCCACCATCAACCGCAACCCCAAGGCCTACCTGTTCGCGATCATCGGCGCCGAATACATCATGAAGCTGCTGCCGCGCGGCACCCATGACTTCAAGAAATTCATCCGCCCGTCCGAGTTGGGCGTCTGGAGCCGCCAGGCCGGGCTGACCGTCAAGGACATCATCGGCCTGACCTACAACCCGCTGACCAAGCACTACAAGCTGGCCAACGACGTTGACGTCAACTACATGATCCAAACCCTGCGCGAGGAGTGAGCCTGTGAAGTTGCGAGCGGTTCTCTTCGACATGGACGGTACCCTGCTGGATACCGCTCCAGACTTTATCGCCATCTGCCAGGCCATGCGCGCCGACCGCGGCCTGGGGCCGATCAACCCCCAGCACATCCGCGATGAAATTTCCGGCGGTGCGAAGGCGATGGTGGCCGTGACCTTTTCCATGGACCCGCAATCCCCAGGCTTCGAGGAGCTGCGCCAAGAGTTTCTCGAGCGCTACCTCAAAGGGTGCGCGGTCCACAGCAAACTGTTCGACGGCATGGCCGAGCTGCTGGAGGACATCGAGAAGTCCAAGCTGGTCTGGGGCGTGGTCACCAACAAGCCACTGCGCTTTGCCGAACCGATCATGCAGCAACTGGGCCTGGCCGAGCGCTCGGCGCTGCTGATCTGCCCCGATCATGTGAAGAACAGCAAGCCGGACCCGGAGCCGATGATCCTGGCGTGCAAGATGCTCGACCTGGACCCGGCCAGCGTGCTGTTCGTGGGCGACGACCTGCGCGATATCGAGTCCGGCCGCGACGCCGGCACGCGCACTGCAGCGGTCACCTACGGCTACATCCACCCGGACGACAACCCGCGCCACTGGGGCGCCGATGTGGTGGTGGATCACCCGCTGGAACTGCGCAAGGTGCTGGATAACGCACTGTGCAGTTGCTGATGGTTCGCTCCCCTCTGTAGGAGCGAGCTTGCTCGCGAAGAACCCGAGATCGCCGCGTTGATCCAGATACCCCGCGTTATCGTTGACGTTTTTCGCGAGCGAGCTCGCTCCTACAAGGGGTGCTTGGATTTTCTGTGAATTCTGTCGAGGTTGTTTATGTTTGATTACTCCGCACGTCCAGAACTGCTCAAAGGCCGGGTGATCCTGGTGACCGGTGCCGGTCGCGGGATTGGCGCGGCGGCGGCGAAAACCTACGCCGCCCATGGCGCCACCGTGCTGTTGCTGGGCAAGACCGAAGCCAACCTGGCCCAGGTGTATGACGAAATCGAAGCAGCCGGCCAGCCGCAACCGGTGGTGATTCCGTTCAACCTGGAGACCGCCCTGCCCCATCAATACGATGAGCTGGCCGCGATGATCGAAAAGGAATTCGGCCACCTCGACGGCCTGCTGCACAACGCCTCGATCATCGGCCCACGCACGCCGATCGAGCAGTTGTCCGGTGAGAATTTCATGCGGGTGATGCACGTGAACGTCAACGCGATGTTCATGTTGACCAGCACGCTGTTGCCGCTGCTCAAATTGTCCCAGGATGCGTCGGTGGTGTTCACCTCCAGCAGTGTCGGGCGCAAGGGTCGGGCTTACTGGGGCGCTTATGGCGTGTCGAAGTTTGCGACCGAAGGCTTGATGCAAACCTTGGCCGATGAGCTTGAGGATGTGGCAGCGGTTCGCTCCAACAGCATCAATCCAGGTGGCACGCGCACCAGCATGCGCGCCCAGGCGTATCCCGGGGAAAACCCGATGGAGCGGCCTGCTCCGGAAGAGATCATGCCGGTGTACCTGTACCTGATGGGGCCGGACAGTACGGGCATCAATGGCCAGGCGTTCGACGCGCAATAGGCCCTGAACACCGCGAAGCCACTGTGGAAGCGGGCTTTTGTGGTGAGCGGGCTTGCCCCGCGCTGGGCTGCGAAGCGGCCCTAAAATCTGACACCGCGGTCTTTCTGTTAGATCGCGGTGACTCTATGGGGCCGCTTCGCAGCCCAACGCGGGGCAAGCCCGCTCACCACAGGTCTCGTCCCACATCAGGTGCGCAGGGTTAGTTTTTCACCACTTCTTCGAGGGTGAAACGGCCCAGCGGGTTTTGCAGGAAGTTGCTCACGTTCTTGCGTGAGATGTTGATGTACGGGCTGTAGTACAAGTCGATCCAGTTTACGTCCTGTTTCGCCAGCTTCTGCAGTTCCACATACATCTGCTCACGCTTGACCGGGTCCGCCTCGATGCGCGCTTGCGCCACCAGTGCCTTGACCTTGTCGTTCTTGTAACGGGTCATGTAGTTCTGGTTGGTGTCATGGCCCAGCACGAAGGTGGTCTTCTGGTCCGGGTCGAGGATGTCGTTGGTCCAGTACATCACCGAAATATCGTACTCACCGTCCACCAGCATCTGCCAGCTCTGGGTCGGGTCGACCTTTTGCAGGTTGGCGGTCACGCCGACCTTGGCCAATTGGTCCTTGATGATCACCGCAATCTGCTCGTCGGCTTCGTTGCCGGCGTTGACCACGTAGTTGAGCTTCAAGTCCTTGGCACCGGCCTGTTCCAGCAGCTTCTTCGCAGCGGTCGGGTCATACGGACGTTGCAGGTTGTTGGCGTAGTGGTACAACGAGCCCTTTGGAATGTAGGAATAAGCCACGGTGCCTTGACCGTAAGTGGCGGTCTTCACCAGCGATTGTTTGTCGATGGCCATGTCCAGCGCCTGACGCACTTCCGGCTTGGCCAGCAGACCGTGATCGTGGTTGATCAGCAGGTGATCTTCACGGGTGGAGGGGTCGGCGTGGATCACCACGTTCTTGTCTTTCTTCAGCTCTTCAACCCGCGAGAAGGGTACGAAGATCGCCGTGTCCAGCTCATTGTTCTGCACCATGCGCATGCGCGTGTTGTCGTCGGTCACGGAGACCCACTCCACGCCATCCAGGCTCACGTTCTTGGCCTGCCAGAAGTTCGGGTTCTTCTTCAGAATCACCCGATCACCCTTGCGCCACTCGTCCACGGTAAACGCGCCGGAAGTCACCGGATTTTCCGAGTAGGCGTCTTCGCCCATTTTGGTCATGGCTTTTTCCGACAGGATCGACACCGTCGGCGACGCCAATTGCGAGAGGAAGGCTACCGCCGGGGTCTTCAGCGTGACCACCAGGGTTTTCGGGTCCGACGCCTTGGCCGTGTTGATCAGGTTGAACGGATCAGCCCACAGCGAAGCCTTGTTGTCGCGGATGCGCAACAGGCTGAACGCGGCATCGTCAGCGGTGATCGCCGAGCCATCAGAGAACTTCGCATCACGCAGTTTGAAGGTGTAGGTCAGGCCATCCTTGGAAATGTCCCAGCTTTCGGCCAGGCCCGGCTCCATCTTGGTGCCCAGGTTGTCGACACGTACCAGGGTGTCGTAGACGTTGGCGAATACCCAAGTGTCGCGGTTTTGCGCGCTTTTGATCGGGTCGAACGTGGTGCTGTCTTCACGGCAGCCGATGGTCAGGACGCCGGCGGCGTGTGCCAACCCGGCAGTGAGGGACCATGCGGTCAATGTGGCGGCGGCGAGCAACTTCAAGTGGCGCGATTGCATGTCATAACTCCTTGTTCATGAATGGCAGGGAAGGGTCAAAGCAAAGGTTCTTCAAGCACGCAACTGTACCGATGCTCGTGCAGGAAATGCGTCGGCGGCAACACCACGGAACACAAGGCTCGGGCATGCCGGCAACGCGGGTGAAAGGCACAGCCTGTAGGCAAATTCAGCGGGCTCGGTGGTTCACCCGGCAAGGGTTCGGTAGGCAATGGCCGATGGGGATCGATCTCGGGAATCGCCTGGATCAACGCCGCCGTGTACGGGTGACGTGGCGCCGTAAAGACCGCTTCTACCGGGCCTTCCTCGACGATCTTGCCCAGGTACATCACCGCCACACGGTCACACAGGCGGCGCACGATGGCCAGGTCATGGGCGATGAACAGGATCGCCAGGTTCATGCGCTGTTGCAGTTCCAGCAACAGGTTGATGATCTGGCCCTGGATCGACACGTCCAGCGCCGCCACACACTCATCGGCGATGATCAGCCGAGGCTCCACCGCCAGCGCTCGGGCGATGCCAACGCGCTGGCACTGGCCGCCGCTGAGGGAGCCGGGTTTGCGGCTGGCCAGTTCGGGGCGCAGGCCGACCAGGTCGAGCAGTTCATTCACCCGCGCGGGGATCTGCTCCGGCGTGACCTTGCGCTGCACCCGCAACACTTCGGCAATGGTTTCGCCGATAGTGTGGCGCGGGTTCAGCGCGGCATACGGGTCCTGGAAGATCATTGCGGTTTCATGGCGCAGGCGGGTGATGTCGATGGTGCTGCCATGGGCCATGTCGATGCCATCAAACAACACCTGCCCGGCGCTGATTGGGTTGAGGTGCAAAATGGCGCGGCCCAAGGTGCTTTTACCGCTGCCGGACTCGCCCACCAGCCCCAGGGTTTCACCCGCCGCCAGGTTCAGCGACACACCGTTCACCGCCCTGACCCACTGTTTGTTCAAGCCGAACAAACCCGTGCCGGACGCGGCAAACTTCACCTCAAGGTCCTTGATCTGCAACAGACTCATGGGTGCACTCCCAACGGGTAATGACAGGCGACTCGCGCGCCTTCCGGCAGCACCTCGGTGCACAAGGCGCCTACCTGCGGGCAACGCGGGTTGAACCGGCAACCGGCAGGCAATGCGTCCAGCAACGGCGGTTGTCCGGGAATCGTGCGCAGCAAGGCGTGGCCACTGCTGTGGGCGGGCTGGCAGTCGATCAGGCCAGCGGTGTAGGGATGTTGCGGGTGGGCTAGCAGCTCATATTTGCTGCCGTGCTCACACAGGCGCCCGGCGTACATCACGGCGATGGCGTCGCAGGTTTGCGCGACCACGCCGAGGTCGTGGGTAATCATGATGATCGACAGACCGCGCTGGTCGCGCAATTCCAGCAACAGCCGCAGGATCTGCGCCTGCACCGTCACATCCAGGGCGGTGGTGGGTTCGTCGGCGATCAGCACTTTCGGGTTGCAGCCCAGGGCGACGGCGATCATCGCGCGCTGGCGCATGCCGCCGGAAAACTCGTGAGGGTAATTGTCGACTCGGGCCTGGGGATCAGGGATGCCCACTTGGCGCAGCACGTCGATGGCTTGCAGCCGCGCGTCTTTTTTCGAGGCGCCTTGGTGCAGGCGAATACCCTCGGCAATCTGTTCACCGATGCGCATCAATGGGTCGAGGTGGCTGCTGGGGTTCTGGAAGATCATGCCTAACTGACCGCCGCGCACGGCACGCATACCGGCGTCATCCAGTGACAAAAGATCCTGGCCAGCCAGCCTTACGGCACCGCCGTGAACCCGCAAATTGGGGGAAGGCAATAAACGCATCAGGCCTCGACAGGCCATGCTCTTGCCCGAGCCGCTTTCCCCGACCAGGCCGAGGATTTCGCCTTCGGCCAAATCGAAGGACACGCGATCGACCAGGGTCACATCACGCCCGGTGTTGTTGGCGATCACACTGAGGTCGCGCACTTGCAACAGGCTCATGAGCGATCCCCCAACACTTGCGCCACGCCATCAGCGAGCAGACTGAAACCCATGGCCAAGGTCACGATGGCCAACCCCGGAAAGGTGCAGATCCACCAAGCGGTGGTAATGAAGGCCTGCCCTTCGGCCACCATCGTGCCCCACTCGGCGGTCGGCGGTTGCACGCCCAGGCCCAGGTAACTCACGGCGGCGCCATTGAGCAACACCAACACCGCATCCGACATGGAAAACACGATGGAGCCGAACATCGCATTGGGCAGCAGGTGCCGGAACAGAATCCGCCCATGGCCAAAGCCCAGGCTCTTGGCGGCCAGCGCAAAGTCGCTTTCCTTGAGGACCAGGATCTGCGAGCGGATCAGTCGCGCGTAGGACACCCATCCCACCAGCGCCATGGCGATGTAGAAACTCTTCAGGCCCGGACCGAGAATGGCCATGATAGCCAGCATCAACACCAGGAACGGGAATGCCAGGATCACATCGATCACGCGCATGCAGACACTGTCGAAACGACCGCCAATGTAGCCCGAGACGGCACCGATAAACGTGCCGATCATGAATGGGAAGATCACCCCGACGATGGCCAGTTGCAGGTCAATGCGCGCCCCCCAGATCACCCTCGAAAGGATGTCCCTTCCGTAGTTATCCGTACCAAATGGATGAGCCATGCTGGGGCCGAGCAAACTGAAATCCGTGTTCTGCGCAATCGGGTCATAAGGCGCGATCCACGGCGCAAACAGCGCAAGCACCAGCCACGCCAGCAGAATCAACAAGCCCCACGCAGCCGTCAGCCGGCCATTGCGAAAGCCGAAGCGCAGGCGCAAACGCCAAGGAGCAATCAACGGACGGCTGCTCATTGCATCTTCACCCGGGGGTCAAGGGCCACCGTCACGACGTCAGCGATGAAGTTGACGATCACCGTCGCGCAGGCCAGCACCATGGCCACGCCCTGCACCACCATGTAATCGCGGGTAAAGATCCCGCGCACCAGCAGTTGGCCGATGCCGGGGATGGCGAACAGGCTTTCGATCACCACCGTGCCGCTGATCAGCCAGCCGATGTTCACCGCCAGCAGGTTGACCGCCGGCACCAGGGAGTTGGGCAACACATGGCGACGAAACACCGCCGCTTCTGACAGCCCACGGGCGCGAGCGGCGGTGACATGGTCAGCCTGCAACTCCATCAACATGCTCGCCCGCAGGTTGCGCACCAGCACCGCCGACAACGCCAGGGCTATCGTCAGGCATGGCAGCACCATGTGATGCGCCTTGTCCAGCCAGCTGCGGCCGTAACCGGACACGGGAAACAAGCCCCACTGCACGCTCAGCAACAGGATCAGCATCAAGCCCAGCCAGAACGCCGGCATGCCCAGGCCAACCGTGGTAAACACGCGGATCAGGTTGTCCGCCCAGCCGCCCTTGTTGCGGGCGGCCAGCGTCGCCAGCGGCACCGCGATCAGCAGCGCCAGCACCACGCTGCCCAGCACCAAGACCAACGTGGGTTCAATGCGCGTGACGATCAGCTTGAGGGCGTCGACCTTGTACAGCAGCGATTGGCCGAGGTCGCCCTTGAGCAGGTTCTTCAGGAAGTAGAAATATTGCAGCCATAACGGCTGGTCGAGGCCGTACTGGGCGCGGATCTTCAGCAAGGCGTCGGGCGTGCTGCGCGAGCCCAGCAGCGCGCGCGCCGGGTCGCCGGGAATCGAGCGCACCAGCACAAAGGTGATCAGGCTGATGCCAAACAGCACCGGCAGCAATTGCAGCGGCCGGGACAGCACAAAACGGTAGCGCGCCAGGTTCATCCGTCAGCCTCGATGACGAGCGAGAAAGTCCAGCAGCACCGGGAAATATGCCTGGGGTTCTTCATAGAACGGCATATGGCTGCTGTTGGGGAAGACGTGCAGTTCGGCGTGCCGGGCCGCGAGTTTCATGCGCATGGCGCAGGCGGGGGTGAGTTCGTCGTGCTGGCCGGTGGTGATCAGGATCGGCATCTTGAACTCGGCCATCTCGGGGATGCGGTTCCAGTCCTTGAGGTTGCCGATGTAGAGGAATTCGTTGGGGCCCTGCATGGTTTCGTAGGGGCCCATGTTCCAGTCGCCCAGGGACCGCTTGACCGGCTCGGGCCATTCGTCGAGGCGGCACACGTGGCGGTAGTTGAGCAAGGTGATCGCGGCCTGGTATTGCGGGTGGTCGAGGGTGCCCATGGCCTCGTGGCGCTGCATCATGGCCACGGTTTCGCTGCCGAGGGCGCCACGCAGGCGCTCCAGCTCCTGGGACAGGTGCGGAATGTCGCCCACGGTGTTTTCGAGGATCAGGCTTTTCAGGGCGTCGGGGTAATGGATGGCGTATTCGATGCCGAGCCAGCCGCCCCAGGAATGCCCGAGCAAATGCACGCGGCCCAGGCCCAGGGTCTGGCGCACGGTTTCGACTTCTTCGACATAACGGCGGATTTCCCACAGGGAAATATCGGTGGGTCTGGCTGATGCGCCCGTGCCAAGCTGGTCGAATGCAACCACTCGCAGGTTATGGTCCTTGAGCCAGCCATGGGCGTCGCGCAAGTAGTCACACGGCAGGCCCGGCCCGCCGTTGAGGCACAGCAGCACCTCATCGCCTTCGCCGAAGCTGTAGACCACGAGGTTATGGCCGTCGACTTGCACGTTGTACTGCTGGTCGGGGGCAATTTCACGCCACATGCATACATTCCTTGTGTAGTGTCGGCCTGGCAGGTAGCGGGCCGCTGATCAGGCCAACACTACCGAGGATGCCGCGCGTCCATAACCTAGCATTTCTTATAGGTTTGGCCTGGCAGTCCTTCGCCGGGGCGTGGCATTCTACTTGCAGCAAGTCGAGATTCAAATGAATTCGGGAGCAGAACGGATGCTGGCCAAGCTGACTGCCTTAAATCACCGTCTGATGCCGGGCAGGAGCCTGGACGAGCAGATGGATAACACCTTTGTCCTCGCCCAACAGTTGGGCTTCGATGCACTGGTGTATGACTACACCCCGGTGCCGATCGACCAGGATGGTGCATTGATCACTCCTTCGGTGCTGGAACTGCGCAACACCCCGCCGGACTGGCACACCTTGTGGTGCAGCGAAGGGTTCTACCAGATCGATCCGGTGCAACACCTGGCCCTGAGTACGGTGTCACCGTTCGTATGGTCCTACGACGTCAAGGCCGATACTCCCCTGCAAAAGATCATCGATCCCTGCCATGCGCCGGTTTCGTCCTACCTGCACGACCAGCAATTGACCTGCGGCGTCAGCGTGCCGATCCACCTGCCCCGCGGTGGCTTCGCCTCGCTGACCGGCCTGCGTACCGGCAAGGCCCGCAGTGTGTTGCAGGATGCGCAGCAGACCTTGTCGGACTTCAGCCTGATTTCCCACGCCTTGCAGGAAGCGGCCTACCCGCTGTTCAGCAAAGAGCTACGCACTTACCCGCATATTCACCTGACCAAACGTGAACGCGAGTGCCTCAAATGGGCCGCCGACGGCCTGACCGCCGCCGAAATCGCCACGCAATTGAGCCGCTCACTGGCCGTGGTCACCCTGCACCTGGCCTCGGCGATGCACAAGCTGGGGGCCAAGAACCGCGTCCAGGCGGTGGTGCGCGCCACCCATTACCGCCTGCTCGAAGACTGACCGGCGGGAAAACCTAGCTGTTTTGCTAGTTACTTAAATTTCTGCCACGCATTATCGTGTCCCTGATCCTTTTTTCAGAGCAGGGTACGAAATGGAATTCATCGAAAAAATCCGCGAAGGGTATGCGGCGTTTGGCGCCTACCAAACCTGGTACCGCGTCACCGGTGACTTGTCGAGCGGTCGCACGCCCCTGGTGGTTATCCACGGCGGCCCCGGATGCACCCATGATTATGTTGATGCGTTCAAGGACGTCGCCGCCAGCGGTCACGCCGTGATCCACTACGACCAGTTGGGCAACGGCCGCTCCACCCATCTGCCCGACAAAGACCCGTCCTTCTGGACCGTGGGCCTGTTCCTCGAAGAACTCAACAACCTGCTGGACCATCTGGAGATCAGCGATAACTACGCGATCCTCGGCCAATCCTGGGGCGGCATGCTCGGCAGTGAACACGCGATCCTGCAACCCAAGGGCCTGCGTGCCTTTATCCCCGCCAACTCGCCGACGTGCATGCGCACCTGGGTCAGCGAAGCCAACCGCCTGCGCAAATTGTTGCCGGAAGGTGTGCATGAAACCCTGCTCAAGCACGAAGCCGTCGGCAACTATCAGGACCCGGAATACCTCGCAGCGTCGCGGGTGTTCTATGACCATCACGTGTGCCGGGTCATCCCGTGGCCGGAAGAAGTGGCGCGCACCTTCGCCCAGGTCGATTCAGACCCAACCGTGTACCACGCCATGAGCGGCCCGACTGAATTCCATGTGATTGGTAGCTTGAAGGACTGGAAATCCACCGGGCGCCTGTCGGCGATCAACGTGCCGACGTTAGTGATCTCCGGCCGGCACGACGAGGCGACACCGCTGGTGGTCAAGCCGTTCCTGGATGAAATCGCTGATGTGCGCTGGGCACTGTTTGAAGACTCCAGCCACATGCCCCATGTGGAAGAACGCCAGGCGTGCATGGGGACTGTGGTGAAGTTTTTGGATGAGGTGTGTTCCGTGCATTACAAGGAACGCAAGGCCAGCTGACCCCCAATGTAGGAGCCGGCTTGCCGGCTCCTACATTGGGTAGCGTTAGACTTCGGAGGTCTCAGGCTTGGTTGTTTTCCTCGGGACATCCGCCACCAGCGGGATCTCCCTCCCTTCGGCATCAAACAACTTGCCGCCCTTGAAGTAATCCCCATCACGCAGCTCCGACACATCACGGAAGCACAGGCTGCGCTCGGTCCCCGCTACAAACACCGATTGCTGGTCCGAATTGCCGGCGGTGAAATGGTTGAATGCCAGGTTCAGCAAAATCGCCATGATTGCCGATGAACTGATGCCTGAATGGAAAATGGTCGCGAACCAGGTCGGGAAGTGATCATAGAAGCTCGGTGCCGCAATCGGGATCATGCCAAAACCGATGGAAGTGGCCACGATGATCAGGTTCATGTTGTTGCGGTAATCCACCTTCGACAGTGTGCGAATGCCACTGGCCGCCACCGTACCAAACAGCACAATCCCGGCCCCGCCCAGTACGGAAGTCGGCACTGCCGCGATCACCCTGCCCATGAAAGGCAACAAGCCGAGAATCACTAGGAACAACCCACCGGTAGCCACCACGAAGCGGCTCTTTACTCCGGTAACCGCCACCAGGCCGACGTTTTGGGCAAAGGCGCTTTGGGTGAATGAACCGAAGATCGGCGCAAACATGCTCGACAGCATGTCGGCGCGCAGGCCGTTGCCCAGGCGTTTGGAGTCGACCTTGGTATCGATGATCTCGCCTACGGCCAGGATGTCCGCCGAGGTCTCGACCAGGGTCACCATCACCACGATGCACATGGAGATGATCGCGGCAACGTGGAAGGTTGGCATGCCGAAATGGAATGGCGTGGGGAAACCCAACATTGGCCCCTGGGTCACGCCGGAGAAGTCGGCCATGCCGAGGAACACCGCAATCACCGTGCCGATGACCATCGCCAGCAAAATCGACAGTCGCGAGATGGTTGCGCTGCCGATCTTGCTCAGCAGCAACACCAGCACCAGGGTCAGCGCAGCCAGGCCGATGTTGGACATGCTGCCGAAATCCGCCGCGCGACTGTTGCCACCCATGGCCCAGCGCGCCGCAACGGGCATCAGCGTCAGGCCGATGGTCGTGATCACAATGCCCGTCACCAGCGGCGGGAAAAACTTGGTGATCCGTGAAAACACCGGGGTTATCAGCAACCCGATAAACGACGCGGCCATCACCGCCCCGAGAATCGCCGGTACCCCGCCGGCGCCATCACTGCCGACAATCGCCACCATGGTTGCCACACCGGCAAACGACACGCCCTGCACCAGCGGCAACTGACAGCCAAAAAACGGTAGACCCAAGGTCTGCAACAGCGTGGCCAAGCCACCGGCAAACAGCGACGCAGCGATCAGCAGGCCGATATCCGCCGGGGACAACCCGGCCGCCTGGCCGACAATCAAGGGGACCGCAACAATGCCGCCATACATCGTGAGCACATGCTGCAGGCCGTAAGCCATGTTGGCGGCGACGCCGAGATTCTCATCTTCTGGCCGCTGCGGTGACGCCTTCGGGATAGTCATGGTGAGGGGTTCTCTGTTTTTGTTGTGCGGTCACTGTATGCAATGTTTGGACTGGATGTCCATAGAGTTGTATACAATCAATCGAACAAGTTACCCTCCATCGGCGTTACAAAAACAATCCGGCCGTGATGAGCCAGAACGCCAAAGGACCCAGAACAATGAAAAAGGCACTACAGGGCGCAACCGTCGCACTCACCCTGCTCGGCGGCGGGGAGGCCGTCGCGCTGGAATGGATGAATAACAGCGTAGGATTTCGCTACGGCCAGCAGTTCACCAATCCGAATAACCCCGACGAATTCAGCAAGCGCATCTACAGCTTCACCCACGCCAGCGGCTACCAGTACGGCAGCAATTTCCTCAACCTCGATGTGTTCCTGTCCGACAGCCGCGACCCACGCAAGGGCACCGATCATGGTGGGAGTGAGGTGTACGCGGTATATCGCCATCAGCTGTATGCATCGCGGGTATTCGATGTGCCGCTGGGCACCGGCTTGGTCAAGGATTACGCGCTGACCCTGGGGTTTGACGCCAACCGTAACAACAACTTCGCCTCAGCCAAGAAACGCGCACTGGTCATCGGCCCGACGTTGAAGTTCAACACCGTCGGCGTACTTGACCTGAGCCTGATGTACTACAAGGAAAGAAACCACACCGGCATCCCCGGCGCGAAGGAGTCGAACCACACGTTTGACGACACCTACATGCTCAACCTGACGTGGATGCGGCCCTTCGAAATCGCCAACCATGCGGCGAAATTCCAGGGTTTCATCAATTACGTCGGGGAAAAAGGCGAGGACTACCATGGCCGCGATACTGCGCCGGAAGCCCTGATGCGCACCGCGCTGATGGTGGCGGTGCGACCGGGCAAAAGCGTCAAACCAAACCTTTACCTTGGGGTGGGTTACGAGTATTGGCATAACAAGTTCGGCGTAGATGGCGGCCGGGGTAGCCGCACATCGACGCCGACGGTGAATATGGAAATCACCTTCTGACTGAAGAAACCCAGCTCCCACAGTTTTGACCGCGTTGTCACTTCAGATTCGAGCCAGTTCGGAGCGATCGGTTTTCGGCCTCGCCAGCCAGTAACCCAACACCGCCAGTGGCGCGGTCGCCAGCATCACGATTACGGTAATCAGCAGCGGTTGCTCGATCATCGACGACACCAGCAGGCTGCTGAGGAAACACAGACCCAGTTGCAGGGTGTTTTGCAATGCCGCCGCCTTGCCGGAATTTTCCGCAAACGGCATCAGCGCATTCGCCACGACGATGGGGTAACTGGCACCGTTGACCAGCGCCATCAGGCAGAACGGAATCAGCAAGGTGGTGAGGGTCGGCACCGTCAGCGTGGCAACCAGATACAACGCCACCATGCTGATGCAATACGCCAGCAGCAACCAGGGCAACAAGGTCTTGCCCTGGAAGTGCTGCAACGCGCTGCGGCAACTGTAGCCACCGACCAAAAACGCCAATGTCGGCAATAGGTAACTCAGGCCAATGTCATTTGGGCTGTAGCCCATGTCGCCCAGGACGAAAGGCGAAGCCGTCAGCCAGGCGAAGAAACTGGCCGAGCAAGCGGCGAAGATCATGACGTTGCCGGTAAACACGCGAGACGTCAGTAACTGCCCATAACCGAGGCGCGAACGCTCGCTCTTTTCTGACGGAGGTTTCGCCACCGTGCGCAAAAACAACGTCGGTAGCAGCAACAGCAATGAGACGCCCAGCAATACACCGAAGATCGCCTGCCAACCAAAGTGATTCAGCACCATCGCGCCCAACAGCGGCGCCAACGCAGGCGACAACGACATCAGCGGCATGATGCTGGCGAACACACGATGAGCCTTATCTGCCGGGTAGCGATCGATCACCAGCGCCTGCCAACTGACGGCGGCGGAACACACGCCGATCGCCTGGATGAAGCGCAGCGCCAGCAATTGCGGCGCGGTCTCGACCCAGAACATCCCCGCACAACCCAGTACAAACAGGCTCAGGCCGGCGAGCAGGACGGGCTTACGCCCCAGGCGGTCGGACAATGGCCCCCACAACAACTGCCCCACGGCAAATCCGGCGAGGAAAATACTCAAGCTGGCGCCTACCGCGCCTGCGCCAACCTGCAACTGCTCGCCCATAGCGCCGAACGCCGGCAGATACATGTCCATGGCGAGGTAACCGAGCATGCTCAGCCCCGCCAAATACCAAGTGAAACCAAAAGAATTTTTCATTTAAGCCTTGTTGATCTTGCCATCAAACTATTTGCTGACTGGCGCCCATTATGAGGCTGACAGTTTCTCTGTGAAGCGATAATAATTGGACACTCTTATCAATAAATTTGAAGGCAGCCGCCATGTGGTCTGAATATTCCCTGGATGTGGTCGATGCCGTGGCGCGCCATGGTAGCTTCAGCGCCGCCGCTCAGGAACTGCATCGCGTGCCGTCGGCCGTCAGTTATACCGTGCGCCAGCTGGAAGAATGGTTGGCGGTGCCATTGTTCGTGCGACGCCACCGGGATGTGGAGCTGACGCCCGCCGGCCGCCTGTTCATCGACGAAGCCCGTGGCGTGATGAAAAAAATGCTCGGCACCCGACGCCTGTGTCAGCAGGTCGCCAATGGCTGGAGCGGCCAGTTGAAAGTAGCCGTGGATTCCATCGTCAAACCCCAGCGCTGCCGGCAGTTGGTGCTGGATTTCTATCGACAGTTTCCCGAAGTCGAGCTGCTGCTGGAGTACGAGGTGTACAACGGCGTGTGGGATGCCCTGGCAGATGAACGTACCGACATTGTGATCGGCGCCACCAGCGCAGTACCAGTGGCCAGTCACTTCACCTTCCGCGATATGGGTTTGCTGAACTGGCTGTGCGTGGTCAGCGCGCGACACCCGCTAGCCAGTCTCGAAGGGTTGTTGAGCGACGATCAACTGCGCCCCTTTGCCTCGCTGTGCATGACCGACACCTCGCGCAACCTGCCCAAGCGCGACACTTGGACATTGGATAACCAGCGACGCCTGGTGGTCCCGAATTGGGCTTCTGCCCTCGACTGCCTGCGCGACGGTCTGTGCGTCGGCATGGCGCCAGCGCATCAGGTGTTGCCGTGGATCGAGCGCGGTGAGCTGGTGGCGTTGCGACTGAGCCGGCCGTTTCCGGCCAGTCCGTCGTGTGTGGCCTGGGCGCAGAGCAAGCTTTCACCGGCCATGGCGTGGTTGTTGGAGTATTTAGGGGATACCGAGACGATGAACCAGGAGTGGCTGAACGGCCCAGATCTGTGAAAATCACGTAGATCGAGTGTGGGAGCGGGCTTGCTCGCGAAGGCAGCGTGTCAGCCACTACATTTGTTACTGACCCACCCCATTCGCGAGCAAGCCCCTCCCACTGTTTGAGTGTATTTCAATCCAATAGACGGGTAATGGCTCGCACGATCATCTCGACCTCCTTGGTATCCAGGGTCAGCGGCGGCAGCAGGCGAATGATCTTGCCCCGCGTCACGTTGATCAACAGCCCGTGTTCCTGGGCGGCACGCTGCGCCAGGTCCCGATACGGATTGGCCAGCTCGATACCGATCATCAACCCCTGGCCACGAACCGCCAGGACCTGCGGATGCTCACTCAACTCCACGCGTAACCGCGCCAGCAAGCGCTCGCCCTGTTGCGCGGCGTTCTGCAGCAAACCTTGTTCTTCGATGATGTCCAGCACAGTGCACCCCACACGACACGCCAGCGGGTTGCCACCGAAGGTGCTGCCGTGACTGCCCGGCGTGAACAGTTGGGCTACGGCAGACCGTGCCACACAGGCGCCGATCGGCACGCCATTGCCCAGGCCTTTGGCCAGGGTCATCACGTCCGGGACGATGCCCTCATGCTGGAAGGCGAACCAGGTGCCGGTGCGGCCGATACCGGTCTGGATCTCGTCCAGCATCATCAGCCAGCCATGGCGTGTGCAGTGATCGCGCAAGGCTAACAGATAGCCCGGCGGCGCCAGCAATATGCCACTTTCTCCCTGGATGGGCTCCAGCAGCACTGCTGCGATACGCGGGCCAAATGCCTTGGTGATCGCTTCCAACGCCGCCAGATCACCAAAGCGCACCTTGAGAAAATCCCCCGGCAGCCGCTGGAAGCCCAAGCGCACCGAGGGCCCATCGCTCGCGGCCATGGTGCCGAGGGTACGGCCATGAAAGGCGTTCTCCATCACCACCACCAACGGCTCTTCGATGCCCTTCTTCCAGCCATGCAGGCGCGCCAGCTTGAGCGCCGTTTCGTTGGCTTCGGCGCCGGAATTGTTGAAGAAGGCGCGATCCAGGCCCGACAACTGAGTGAGGCGCTGGGCCAACCGCTGTTGCCAGTCGATGCTGTAGAGGTTGGAGGTGTGCAACAGCAAGCCCGCCTGTTCGCTGATCGCCGTCACCAGCCTGGGGTGCGAGTGTCCGACATTGGTTACCGCCACACCGGCGACCGCGTCCAGGTATTCACGCCCCTGTTGGTCCCACAAGCGCGTGCCCAGGCCGCGTATGAAGCTCAGGGCCATGGGTTGGTAAGTGGTCATCAGACAGGCGGCGGTCATGGTGCGGTCTCCAGTGCATCGTAGTGATGGCTGCAGTATCGTTAGCCACCTTAGCTGGATAAACTGCGCATTCCTGCAATGACTTTAAATCAAGGCTTGATAATGGATCTGTTCCAGGCAATGTCGGTGTACGTGAAGGTGGTCGAGACCGGCAGCATGACCGCCGCGGCTCATGCCTGCGGGATGTCCACCACCATGGTCGGCAATCACCTGCGTGCCTTGGAGCAGCGACTCGGCGTCAGCCTGCTCAAACGCACCACGCGCAAACAGAGCCTCACGGAGTTTGGCGGGCAGTATTACCAGCGTTGCCTGGAAGTGCTGGGGCTGGTGGCCGATTCAGAGCAACTCGCCGAGCAAGCTCACAGCGATGTGCCCAAAGGAAATCTGCGCATTACTGCGCCTCCCGTGTTCGGCACCGAACGCCTTACACCCGCTTTGAGTGAATTTTCCCGACGCTACCCGCTGATCAACCTGTACGTGGTACTGAGCAATGAGCGGATGGACCTGGTCGACAGTGGCTTTGATGTGGCGATCCGTCTCGGCGAGCTGGAAACCTCCAGTCTGATCGCGAGGCCAATGCAGGACTACACCCTCACCCTCTGCGCCTCACCTGAATACCTGGCGCGACGGGGCACGCCGCAAACGCCCGATGACCTGCAACAGCACGACTGCCTGGCGTTCGCCTACCCAGCGAGTGACAACTGGCGCGACGCCGACAAACTGTGGCGCATGACCGGTGAGGGCGGCGAGGTGGAGGTACCGGTCTCCGGCTCATTGACCATCAACAGCTCGCAAGGCTTGCGCCAGGCGGCCGTCAACGGCATGGGCATCATCATGCTGGCCGATGCCCTGGTACAACCGGATCTGGAGAGCGGCAAACTGGTGGCCTTGCTCACCACCTATCGACTGCCCAGCCGCCCCATGCACCTGCTCTACGGCCAAGACCGTTATCGGCTGCCCAAACTGCGCGCCTTCGTGGATTTCGCCATGGAGAAGTGGGCGCGCTAGAAGCCCACGCCCAACTCACGCAGGCGCGCAGCGGTGCGTTCGGCCGACACATGGTGAATCCCCTGCCAGCCAAGGGCGATGGCCGCTTCGATATTGCCGGCCACATCATCGATAAACACCACTTCCGTCGGCTGGATATCCGGCAGGTGCGCACGAACCTGGTTTAGGCTGGCGTTGTAGATCGCAGCGTCGGGCTTGATCAGTTTCAGCTCGCCGGACACCACAATGTCGCGAAAATATTGGAGGAAGGGGTAGTTGGCCCGCGCGTAGGGGAAGGTCTCAGCGGACCAGTTGGTGAGCCCGAACAGCGGCATATCGGCCTGGTGCAGTGCCTCGAGAATCGCCACGCCTTCCGGTAGCGAACCACGCAGCATTTCGTGCCAGCGGTCGTAATAGGCCTGGATCAAGTGTTCATGGTCTGGGTGCTGCTTGATAAGGCTGAGGGTGCCGTCGGCCAGGGAGCGACCGGCGTCTTGCTCGGTGTTCCAGGCCTGGGTACAGATGTTGTCGAGAAACCGTTGCCGTTCGTGATCGTCGACAATCAGCTTGCGGTACAGGTGCTGCGGGCTCCAATCGAACAGGACACCGCCGAAATCAAAAACCACTGCACGAATCGTCATTAGATCCTCCGTTAGTACGCGTTGATAGCGCACGGAGTCTGGCATATCGGAGGGATCAGGCGCTGATCAAAAATGTGTAGGAGGGTTATGAGATCAGCCTTTTTTGCAGGCCATAAAAAACGGCCCCGAAGGGCCGTTTTCTCAAACCGGATCGCTTAGGCCTGGATCAGGCCGTTGATCTTCACGGTCGGGTTCACGTCAGCGTCATAGTCCACGCCGTCGATTTCAAAACCGAACAAACGCAGGAACTCCGCCTTGTAGCCGGCAAAATCACTGATCTCGTTGACGTTGTCGTCGGTGACCTGGTTCCACAGAGCTGCCACGGCGTCCTGGACCTTCGGCTCCAGCTCGGCCAGGTCGGCACGCAGGCGGCCGTCGGCGTCGAGTTTCGGCTGGCTGCCGTACAGGCTGTCCTTGAACAGACCGTAGACCTGCTCGATGCAACCTTCGTGGGTGCCCTGTTCTTTCATCACTTTGAACAGCAGCGACAGGTACAGCGGCATGATCGGGATGGCCGAGCTGGCCTGGGTGACCACAGCCTTGAGCACCGACACACGGGCGTCGCCCTTGAGTGCCGCGAGGTTGTCGCGCAGGGTCAGGACTTTCTTGTCTAGGTCCTTCTTGGCTTCGCCGATGGAGCCGTTCCAGTAGATATCCTGGGTCAGCTTCTCGCCAAGGTAGGTGAACGCCGTGGTCTTGGCGCCTTCGGCCAGCACGTCGGCGTCACGCAGGGCGTCGATCCACAGCTGCCAGTCTTCGCCGCCCATCACTTTGACGGTGCCGTCGATTTCTTCCTGGGTCGCAGGCTCCAGCGTGGTGTCGACCACAACGCCCTTGTCGGTATTGATACCGCGCAGGGTCACGGCCTTGCCGATCGGCTTGAGGGTGGAGTTGTGCACCACGCCTTGTGGGTCGGTACGGCGTGGCGCGGCCAGGCTGTAGACGACCAGGTCGATCTTGCCCAGATCTTTCTTGATGGTTTCGATGGTCAGGCGCTTGATCTCGTCGGAGAACGCGTCGCCGTTGATGCTCTTGGCGTACAGGCCTTTCTCGACGGCAAACTTCTCGAACGCGGCGCTGTTGTACCAGCCGGCGGAGCTCAGCTTGCCTTCTTCGCCTTCTTTCTCAAAAAACACGCCCAGGGTGTCGGCGCCGCAGCCAAAGGCAGCACTGATGCGCGCGGCCAGGCCGTAGCCGGTGGAAGCGCCGAGGACCAGCACCTTTTTCGGGCCGCCTTCGATGACGCCGTGTTGAGTCACGTAGTCGATCTGCTCTTTGACGTTCGCTTCACAGCCAACAGGGTGAGCGGTCACACAGATGAAGCCACGAACCCGCGGTTTGATGATCATAAAATTTCTGCCTCTTCCAAGGTGCCGAAGGCCAATGGTGGCCATTCAACTTCAATCGTACCGGTCTATGACGTCCAAAAAACCGAAGCGTCACGATAGTCGCAAATCTTCTGTTTACAAAATCCAATCCACTCAGCGCTACAAGGGTTAAAAACTGTGTAAAGCCTTCACAATTTCGCAATATTTAAAACGCCTATACAGCGCCGAACGCCTTATCATGACGCAGTTGTTTCAATATGTTTCAAACCCCTACCACTCGCAGCCAGGGATCCGGACCTGTCGAATGGCGTCCTGCTGGAGCTGAGTTACATGAATAAGCCTGCTTTGCGTAAAAAAGCGGTATCGGTCGCCTGGGTATTCGGCGTGCTGCTGATTATGGATATCTTCCCCGAAACCACCTTGGTATTTCTTGGACTGGTCGTGATATGCGGCATTTACGACTTTCTGCGTAATGGTCTGTATGACGCGCCCACCGCCAAGAAGTACTTTATTGGCAGTGGCCGCAATACCTGGCTGCTGGCACCGTTCAACACCCTGTTCGACCTGTTGAGTTCGCGTAACCGACACGTTTACAGGATGAACGACCTGCCGCCTGCCTGGCGTGCAGACCTGCAACAGGTGCTCGATGACGCCATGGCCCACAAGGACGAAATCATCGGTTACCTGGACGCACGCATGGCCGAGAAGAAGCGCGGCATGCTGTTTTTCCAGTGGTATGGCCAACCCATCGAGACCACACTCGACATCCCGCAGCTGCGCAAAAAACTACCGTTCGTGAAGACCATCGGTGTGTCGGTATTCAATGAAAACCGCTCCACCTCCTTTCACTTCGGCCCCCTGCGCATGATGTTCCGCGTGCTCTACAACATGGCTCCGGCGCCCCATCATGAGGGCGTCTACATCCAAGTGGGCAAGCACAAGCATTACTGGCATGACGACCCGTTGTTTATTTTCGATGACACGCTGATGCACGCGTCTTTCAACAAAAATGATGCCAAGCGTTACTGCCTGTTTATCGATATCGTGCGGCCGACCCCGGTGCCCTTGGTTCTCAACGCCGTGATCACTGGGTTTGCCGGCATGGCCTTTACCCTGCGTCGGGTTTTCTACAAAAACTGGAAGCTGATTCAGTGAGTTCTGCGGCATGATGGTGCTGGACGGTGTTTGCGCTCGGCCCTGCGCCTGAGGTAAATATCCGTCTCGTGCGACCGAATTCGGCGCCCATCATTCTCAAGCCATCGCAGCCCCTCGCGGGTGCGGTGGCTGCGCTTTCAAGGAATCAGAATGCCCCAACGTCAAGTCATCAATGCCTCCGTCAGCCCCAAGGGCAGCCTCGAAACCCTGTCCCAGCGTGAAGTCCAGCAACTGAGCGAAGCCGGTACCGGCAGCATCTACACCCTGTTCCGCCAGTGCGCCCTGGCGATCCTCAACACCGGCGCGCACATCGACAACGCCAAGACCATCCTCGACGCCTACAAAGACTTTGAAGTGCGCATCCACCAGCAAGACCGTGGCGTACGCCTTGAACTGTTGAATGCCCCGGCCGACGCCTTCGTCGATGGCGAAATGATCGCCAGCACCCGTGAAATGCTGTTCAGCGCCCTGCGCGACATCGTTTATACCGAGAACGAACTGGACAGCCAGCGCATCGACCTGAGCAACTCCCAGGGCATCACCGACTACGTGTTCCACCTGCTGCGCAACGCCCGTACGCTGCGCCCGGGTGTCGAGCCGAAGATCGTGGTGTGTTGGGGCGGGCACTCGATCAATACCGAAGAATACAAATACACCAAGAAAGTCGGCCATGAACTGGGGCTGCGCAGCCTCGACGTGTGCACGGGCTGCGGCCCTGGCGTCATGAAAGGTCCTATGAAGGGCGCGACCATTTCCCACGCCAAGCAACGCATTACCGGCGGGCGCTACTTGGGCCTGACCGAACCGGGCATCATCGCTGCCGAAGCGCCGAACCCGATCGTCAATGAGCTGGTGATCCTGCCGGACATCGAAAAACGCCTGGAAGCCTTCGTGCGTGTAGGCCATGGCATCATCATCTTCCCAGGCGGCGCCGGCACGGCCGAAGAGTTCCTGTACCTGCTGGGCATCCTGATGCACCCGGACAACCGCGACCTGCCGTTCCCGGTCATCCTCACCGGGCCGAAACACGCAGCGCCGTACCTGCAGCAGTTGCACGCATTCGTCGGCGCCACCCTAGGCGAAGCGGCGCAGGCGCACTACCAGATCATCATCGACGACCCCGCCGAAGTGGCGCGCCAGATGACCGCCGGCCTCAAGGCGGTGAAGCAGTTCCGTCGCGAGCGCAACGACGCCTTCCACTTCAACTGGCTGCTGAAGATCGACGAAGGCTTCCAGCGCCCGTTCGATCCGACTCACGAGAACATGGCAAGCCTGCAACTGAGCCACGCACTGCCGCCCCACGAACTCGCCGCCAACTTGCGCCGAGCGTTCTCCGGGATCGTGGCGGGTAACGTGAAGGACAAAGGCATCCGCCTGATCGAGCAGAACGGCCCGTACGAAATCCACGGTGATCCGGCCATCATGAAGCCGCTGGACGAGCTGCTACAGGCGTTTGTCGCCCAGCACCGCATGAAGTTGCCGGGCGGCGCGGCGTATGTGCCGTGCTATCGCGTGGTGCAATAAGTCAGCGCTGCACCGCCACGCATTTGATTTCCACCAGCAGGCCGGGGTGTGCCAGTTCGGACACCCCAATGGTGGTCCAGGCGCAATGCCCGCGTGGGAACAAGCGGTTTTTCACGTCACGGAAAACCGCCATGTGTTGGCTCATGTTGACGTGGTAGGTGGTCATGTCCACCACGTCGTCGAAGGTGCAGCCACCCTCCTCCAGGACCTGCCTCAGGTTCTCCCAGGCCGCGATGAATTGCGCCTCGGGGTCCTCGATCACCGCCAATGCAGCCGTACGCCCGACCTGACCGGCGCAGTACAACGTCTTGCCCACCTTGACCGCGGGCACGTAGCCGGCGCGCTCGACGATTGAGTGCATGGCGCGAGGGATGATGAGTTGGCGGTCGGTCATGGCTTGTATCTCTTTAAGCCCGGCAGGCGGGCACAGTTGGGACTAGTGTTTTACCTGTTCCGACTAACCCACACCAGATGAGCACCCTATGGACCGACGGATATTGTCCTCTGTCATTCCTTACCCTAAAGTAAGGAATATCACGATGGAGATCTTCAACATGGCTATCGCTACACTCACCTCAAAAGGTCAAATCACCATTCCTGTCCAGGTCAGGACTGCCCTCGGCCTGGAAACAGGGGATCGGGTTGAATTCGTAGAAATGGAAGATGGGCAGTTTTCCATCATTGCCGCGAGCAAAACGGTGCATGACCTCAAAGGGTTGATCCGCACGCCCGCCAGGGCCGTCTCTATCGAAGAGATGAACCAAGCCATCGCAGCGCAGGGGGCAAAAGCCGGATGATCGGGCTGGATACCAATGTGCTGGTGCGCTACGTCACCCAGGATGATCCCGTTCAATCTGCCAAGGCGTCCGAACTGATCGAATCGCTGACCACTGCCTCGCCGGGCTTTGTCAGCCTGGTCTCCATCCTGGAATTGGTGTGGGTGCTGCAAAGCTGCTACCAGTCGGCCAAAAGTGATGTGGTGATGGTACTGGAGACCCTGCTGCGCACCCGCGAATTGACCGTAGAACATGCCGAGATCATCTGGCAGGCGCTGCGCAAGTTTGTGGCGAACAAGGCTGACTTTGCAGACTGCCTGATCGAGCGCTGCGCCCATGCCGCCGGTTGCGAGTACACGGCAACCTTCGACCTCAATGCGATCAAGACCACAGGCATGAAGCGACTGGTCTGAACCGCAGCATTGCGGCAGCGGGCGGGCTTTGATACAAACCGTTTTTTACCTTGATCGAGAGAAAGACCGACGTGCGCACGTTTCTACTCGCAGCCCTGGCTATGGCTCCCACTCTCGCCCTGGCCGATGCCATCACCTGGCCCGATCTGCCAAAAACCTGCTTCGTCAGCGGCCGCTCCGCCACCAGTGCGGATGTCGACAGCGGTTGCGCCGCCTTCCTGATCAATGTTAAAGGCCAGGCCGCGGGCACGCCGATCAAGCTGGATATTCCGCAATACGCGCTGCACATCGACGAAGCCACCGGCAAGGAAACCCCGGTTATCCTCATCCAGGCGGAGGAGAACGGCGAGGTCAAGGCCGTGGGCTACCGGGAACTGGGCACCGATCAACTCGGTGCCGCATTGTTGCGAGAGGTTCGGCTGCTGGGTACCCACAAGCCGATCTAACGCTACTTGCCAATGAAACCTGGGCTCAGCGAACCCAGCCACCACCCTGCCAGTGATACCCGTCATTACGCTGCACCCAATGCGGATGCACGTAGCGATAGCCTTCGCGTACCGGCTCCCAGTGACCATGTACAGCCACATATCGCCCGCCGTCCCAGCGCCAATAACCACGCGACCATATATAGCCGTAGCGTACGGGTGGCTCGACTTCGATCACTTGCACCGGCGGCGGTTGCGGCGCGATGACTTCCACATACTCATGTTGCACCGGCCTGCGCTCATGCACGATGCGCTCTTGAACACACCCGGATGCCGCGACGACCATGGCCGCCAATGCCCCATAACGTAGCCACATAGAAAAACCCTCGGACGCTGACGCCCAGTACCTGCACCGCTAGAAAATGCCCCCTTGTTGCAGCCTCGCTCCTGCTTGGCTCTGGAGTATTTTTAACAGGTGGCGTCTGTCAGGTTGCTGAACCTGAGGGCGTTGCGTTCATGAGGTAGACGAAAGGCTCGTCGGGTACTTGAATGCTCAAACCGGACCGAAACGCGCCAGCACTGCCTCGACAAATCGCCGCAACTTGGCGGTGCGCTGCCGATTTGCGGTGTAGACCAGATGCATTGGCCGGCTCGGTGCCTCAAAGTCCGGCAGCACCTGCACCAACTCACCGCGGGCCATTGCCGTACGCAAAAAATCCTGGGGGCCGAGAACCATGCCAAAACCGTCCAGCGCCGCCGACATCAATGCCCGGCTTTCGTTGATCTGCAGACGACTGGTCACCTGTACGCTATACAGCGTCGAGCCTTGATGAAACATCCACTCGCGGTCCGCCGGGCGTGACCAGAAGGCATAGCCCAGGCATTCGTGACGTTCCAGGTCTGCCGGCACCTGCGGCGTACCCCGCGCAGCCAGGTACGCAGGCGAAGCACAGACCACCAGGCGATAAGGCGCCAGTGGCCGGGCTGTCAGGCCGGTGGTCGCCAATGGACCGATCCGGAAGGCTGCTTCATAGCCCTCTTCCACCAGGTCGACGAAGCGATCCGTCAGGTGCAGGTCGATTTCCACGTCCGGGTTATCGCGCAGGAATGCAGTAATCAGTGGCATCAGGCTGTAGGAACCGAAGGTCACAGGCGCGGTGATCTTCAGCTTGCCACGCGGCGTGTCATTCATGATTTGCGCCAGCGAGTCCGCAGCTTCGGCCTCCGTAAGGATATGTTTGCAACGTTCGTAGTACGCGCTCCCCAACTCCGTGAGGCTCTGCCTGCGCGTGGTGCGATTGAGTAACCGCGCACCGAGGCGCTGCTCCAGCGCGGCAACGTGTTTGGCCACCATTTGCGCCGACATGTGCAAACGCTCGGCGGCGCGAGCGTAGGAGCCCAACTCGGCGGCGATCACAAAGGCATTCATGCTCGATAGACGGTCCATCATTCCCTACTCCCAGTAACAACACTCACGCCATAGTGCTTATTTATCGCCATTTGGTTGCCAATCATCATAGCGGCTTCCCCCTTTATCAGGAGCAAGACCATGAAGATTGGCGTGATTGGAGCCGGTTTTATCGGGCGCGCCGTGGCACAGCGGGCACTGGCGGCCGGGCATGAAGTGATGTTGAGCAACTCTCGCGGCCCGCAGACCATGAGCAGCGTGGTAAGTGGCATACGCGGCGTCAAAGTGGGCAGCGCAGAAGATGCCGCACAGTTTGGTGACGTGGTGCTGGTGGCGATTCCGTTTGAACACTACCGAAAAGTCCCGGCGCAGTGGCTGGCAGGCAAGACCTTGCTCGACGCCAACAACTACTACCCGGAGCGCGACGGTCATTTCCCCGCGCTGGATCGATTTGAAACCACCACCAGCCGACTGCTCGCCGAACACTTCACCCACTCAAAGGTGATCAAAGTGTTCAACGCGATTTTCGCCGCGGACATTACCGATCATGCTCGCCCCCACGGCGCACCTGACCGTCGCGCATTGCCGGTGGCCGGCGACGACGCTGTCGCCAAAGCGCAGGTGATCACCCTGCTCGACGAGCTGGGCTTTGACGCCGTCGATGCCGGCAGCCTGGATGAAAGCTGGCGGTTCGAGCGGGCCAAGCCCGCGTATTGCGTGCCGCTGGACCAGCCCGGGCTGAAGGCGGCCCTGGCCGCGGCCGAGCGTACGGTCGAACTGCCGCCGGTCGACCGCGAACACACCCGCGCTTAAACACCGCCCCACAAAAAAGCCCGCTGACCGTTACCGGTTCAGCGGGCTTTGTGCATCAGCCTGGCTTACAGCGCCAGATCAGACGCCGGCTTGCTCGGCTCAGCCGAGGGCTTGGCAGCCTCGGTGGCCTGGGGTGCAGCCATTTGCGGAATCACAGGCGGCGTAGGCAGTTGCAGGACTTCGGCGGTGTAGGCCCATTCCTTGGCAACCGCTTCCGGGCTGTCGTTCAGCTTGGTGCCGTAGCTCGGTACGATCTGGTGCAGCTTGGCCTGCCACTCAGGGGTCGCGACCTTGTCCTTGAACACTTTCTGCAGCACGGTCAGCATGATCGGGGCAGCGGTGGACGCGCCTGGCGATGCACCCAACAGGCCCGCGATGGTGTTGTCGGCGGAGCTTACCACTTCAGTGCCGAGTTTCAGGACACCGCCCTGCTCCTCGTCACGCTTGATGATCTGCACGCGCTGACCGGCTTGCCACAGGCGCCAGTCGGATTGCTTGGCGTTCGGGAAGTACTCTTGCAGCGCCTTGAAGCGGTCGTCGTCCGACAGCATCAGTTGGCCGGCAAGGTACTCGACCAGTGGGTATTCACGAATACCGACTTTGGTCATTGGCCAGATGTTGTGGGTGGTGGTGCTGGTCAGCAGGTCCAGGTACGAGCCTTCTTTCAGGAACTTGGTCGAGAAGGTCGCGAATGGGCCAAACAGGATCACGCGCTTACCATCCAGCACGCGGGTGTCCAGGTGCGGAACCGACATCGGTGGCGCGCCAACCGAAGCCTTGCCGTAGGCCTTGGCCAGGTGTTGCTCGGCAACGGTTGGGTTATCGGTCACCAGGAACGAACCACCTACCGGGAAGCCAGCGTATTCCTTGGCTTCAGGAATGCCCGACTTCTGCAGCAGGTGCAGTGCACCGCCGCCGGCGCCGATGAACACGAACTTGGCGTCGGTTTCGGTCTTGGTGCCGTCTTTCAGGTTTTTGTAGCTCACACGCCACGAACCGTCGGCGTTCTTGGTGATGTCCTGCACTTCGCTCGACAGTTTCAGGTCGAACTTAGGCGTGGTCTGCAGGTGAGCGACGAACTGGCGGGTGATCTCGCCGAAGTTCATGTCGGTCCCCAGCGGGCTCCAGGTGGCCGCGATTTTCTGGTTCGGGTCACGCCCTTCCATCATCAGCGGAACCCACTTGGCGATCTGCGCCGGGTCTTCGGAGTACTGCATGCCAGCGAACAGCGGGCTGGCCTTCAGGGCTTCGTAGCGTTTTTTCAGGAACTTGATGTTGTCATCGCCCCACACGAAGCTCATGTGCGGTGTGGTGTTGATGAACGAACGCGGGTCCTTCAGCACACCCTGGCGGACCTGCCAGGACCAGAATTGACGGGAAATCTGGAACGCTTCGTTGATCTCGACCGCTTTCGGGATCTCAACGTTGCCGTTCTTGTCTTCCGGGGTGTAGTTCAGCTCGGCCAGGGCCGAGTGACCAGTACCGGCGTTGTTCCAGCCGTTGGAGCTTTCTTCGGCCACGCCATCGAGGCGCTCGACCATCTCCATCGACCAGCCCGGCTCCAGCTCATTGAGCCAGACACCCAGGGTCGCACTCATGATGCCGCCGCCAATCAGCAGCACATCGACTTTCTTTGCCTCTTCCGCGTGAACGGAGCTGATCCCCAGCGACAAAGCCAGCCCCAGCAGGGCAGTGTTTACTTTTTTAAACATCAGTAGCACCTATGATAAAACGCCATCCGCCCTACCGTCCCTGATCATGGGCAACCCTCCATCACGCTGCGCCAGGCAACGCACCGCGGGGTTTGCACATTCACTCGGGGACCGCAGGGTGGGCACACAAGGCCGACGTATCGACCTCACTTTTATGTCCCTTCTGCGCTGACTTCTTATCATTATTGGCTTCAGCTACCTGGGCGACAGCCAATCGCTGGGACGTATACGGATGTACGCACCAGAGAGAGACTAGCCCAAGACGGCGCGCAGAATATCACGGCAAACAGCGTTTATGCGCCGTTTGGCCAATTGACAGCTCTAAATCGCGGCTTTTAACACGTCGATGTCAAGCCTGGCAGGCGCGACGTGGGGTCACAGGCCAGGAACTCTCACGCAAAAGGCTGTTCTAGACACCTTTGTCGCTGCTTGCGTAGCATCGGCGGCTCTCCTTCGTGCAATCCATCCCAATAGAGTTACCCATGACTATCCAGCAAACACCCGGGCACGTGCTGCCTGCGCGCAGCGCCGCCAAAATGGAAGCGGCCATGGCCGTGGGCGCCTTCGCAATCGGTACTGGCGAATTTGCCATCATGGGGCTGATGCCCGACATCGCGCAGAACCTGAACCTCAGTGAGCCTCAGGTCGGCCACGCCATCAGCGCCTACGCCCTGGGCGTGATGGTGGGCGCGCCACTGCTGGCCATTCTTGGCGCCAAGCTGCTACGCAAACACATGTTGTTGCTGCTGATGGGCCTGTACGCCTTGGGCAACCTGGCCACCGCCTTCACCCCGACCTTCGGCTCACTGGTGGCCTTCCGCTTCATCAGCGGCCTGCCCCACGGCGCCTACTTCGGCATCGCCGCCGTGGTCGCCTCCAGCATGGTGCCCAACGACAAACGCGCCGGCGCCGTAGCCCGCGTGATGATGGGCCTGACCCTGGCCATGCTGCTCGGCAACCCCATCGCCACCTTCCTCGGCCAACACTTGGGCTGGCGCTCGGCGTTTGCACTGGTCAGCGTGATTGCCCTGTGCACCATTGCCCTAGTCTGGCAGTTCGTGCCGGATCGCCGCGACGAACCGCGCAGCGACCCACGCAAGGAATTGCGTGCGTTCACCAAACCGCAGGTGTGGATGGCGCTGTCCATCGGCGCCATTGGCTTTGCCGGGATGTTCTGCGTGTTCAGCTATTTGGCGCCGACCATGCTGGAAGTGACCAAAGTGTCGCCGCAGTGGATTCCGTTTGGTCTGGCGGCGTTCGGTGTCGGCGGGATTATCGGCAACATTGCGGGCGGCAAGCTGTTTGACCGCCTGCAATTTCGGGCGGTTGGCTGGATTATGGTGTGGTCGATGGCCGTGCTGATCTTCTTCACCTTCGCTGCCAGCTCACTGTGGAGCGTGCTGCTGGGCATTGGCCTGGTCGGCACCATGATTGCCATGGCTGCGCCGCTGCAAATCCGCCTGATGGATATTGCCCATGAAGCGCCGAGTTTAGCGGCGGCTTCCAACCATGCGGCGTTTAACCTGGCAAATGCGCTGGGCCCGTGGTTGGGTGGGATGGCGATTACGGCGGGGTATGGGTGGACGAGCACCGGCTACATTGGCGCCGCTACCGCGTTGGTCGGCCTGGGCATCTACCTGATCGCCCGGCGCATGAAGGGCGGCCACTGACATTTCCCGCCCCAACCTCAGTTCCAATGTGGGAGGGGCTTGCCGCCGATAGCAATGGGTCAGTCACCACCCCAGTGACTGCCCCACCACCCCATCAATCATCATGCAACAGCCCTGACCCATACTCCCCATAACTACTTCCCAGCCCACTGCCGCCGAAATTCATCTTGGCGGCTTTGCTGGGGCTATGGTCCCCAAACGCCTGGCATCCGCCTGAAAAACAAGGGTCACTGCTCACGCCGGCCGACCCTGTCGAACACGCGCCCAACAGCAACGTACCAGCAACCATCACGACTTTAACGAGGTTCGAAATCATGGTTTCAGTTCCCTGTGGAATGGAGGCGCGGAGGTCCTCTCTTGAAGAGGATCGTAGACCTCAAAAGCGCCGGGAATGATGAAACTTTGCGGCGTGACAGGATGGGTTCAGGTTGCCCCTTGGGGTAAGACGGCGGGGTTGGGTGTCAGGCGGTGGCCTTGCAGGCGGCAGGTGCGACGTGTTCCTGGGCTCGGTCGATGAGTAGAGCACTTAGATCGATGAGTTGTTGGATGCCCAGGACAATGGCGCGGTGCGGGTCTTCGAGGTCGAAGGCCAGATTGGCGGCCATTTGGTTCGCGGATGCGAGGTTTTCGGCGGCGTTGGCCAGGAGGGTTTCGGTGTCGATGTTGGGGCTGACCAGGAACAAGTTGCCGGTTGGGTGTTCGGCGGGCGCACTGTTTTGATCGACATAAGGATTGTGTGATTTGTTAGGCATGGGCGAAGCTCCAAATATTTCTGGGAGTTAAAAACGCCTTAGCAATACGGACTTCCACCTCCGACCGCCGGGTTTACAGCGGCTTGCGGAGGTTAGCGATGGGTGGTCTGAGGGGCAAGCCGAAAGAAGAGTAGGAAGTTTTTCCCGAATGCCCTCAGACCAAATCGATAAACCACGATGCTCTGAATTGAGGTTAATAGCTCTGGATACAACTCGCGACGACCTGCTGATTCAAGCCAACGATCCACAGTGTAAGATGCCCACAACCATCCACCACCGAGATCGCCATGACTGGAATCTCCCTAAACCTGCCGGAAGACCTGCCCAACTCTCTTGCCGACTTGGCCAAAAGCAACGGCCAGACTGCGACCTACCTGGCGATGGACGTTCTTCGCGACTACATCGAGCATGAAAAAACCCTGACCGCTCAGATCGAGTTGGCAGTGAAAGAAGCCGACCAAGGCAAATTTGCCACCGACGACCAAGTGGCAGCCATGCGTGCTAGACGCTGGAGTCGGAATGCGGGTTGAGTGGCTTGAAAAAGCGCTCAAACATCTGGAAGACGAAGCGAACTATATCGCTCTCGAAAATCCAACGGCCGCTGACGACTTCTCCGATGCCATTTTCGCCAGCGTCGACAAACTGGCTCAATTTCTCTCTATGGGTCGTGAGGCCGGGTCAAAAACACCCAAGAATGGGCAGTACCCAATTGGTCATATCTGATTCCGTATCGGGTACGCGGTGATCGCCTGCAAATCCTCGGCGTATTCCATACACGGCAGCGTCCACGTTCAAAGTGGTGAATGCATGAAACAGAGCTCTCAGACAGCCAAGATGCTTCCCTGATAAACTGCGCCCCATTCGCCCCGCTGACTCAGATCCCCCAATGCCCCTACAAACCGCCCCACTCTCCCGCCGCTTCTCCGTCGCACCGATGATGGACTGGACCGACCGCCACTGCCGGTTCTTCCTGCGCCTGCTCTCCAAACACGCCCTGCTCTACACCGAGATGGTCACCACCGGCGCAATCCTGCACGGCGACCATGACCGTTTCCTGCGTCACAACGAAGCCGAGCACCCGCTGGCCCTTCAGTTAGGCGGTAGTGTTCCGGCTGATTTGGCGGCTTGCGCCCGCATGGCCGAAACCGCCGGTTACGACGAAGTAAACCTGAACGTCGGCTGCCCAAGCGACCGCGTACAAAACAACATGATCGGCGCAATCCTGATGGCGCACCCAGCCCTGGTTGCCGATTGTGTGAAGGCCATGCGTGACGCGGTATCGATTCCGGTAACGGTAAAGCACCGTATCGGCATCAATGGCCGGGACAGCTACGCCGAGTTGTGTGATTTCGTCGGGACGGTGAAGGACGCAGGCTGCACCAGTTTCACCGTGCACGCGCGGATTGCGATTCTGGAGGGGTTGTCGCCGAAGGAGAACCGCGACATTCCGCCGTTGCGTTACGACGTCGCGGCGCAGTTGAAGCGAGATTTCCCTGAGCTGGAGTTCATTCTCAACGGCGGGATCAAGACGCTGGAGCAGTGCCATGAGCATTTGCAGACGTTTGATGGGGTGATGTTGGGGCGGGAGGCTTATCACAATCCGTATTTGCTGGCGGAGGTGGATCAGCAGTTGTTTGGCAGTGAGGCGCCGGTGATCAGTCGGGCGGAGGCGTTGGTGCAGTTGCGGCCATATATTGCTGAGCATTTGGCGAGCGGTGGCTCAATGCACCATATCACTCGGCATATTCTTGGGCTGGGCACTGGTTTTCCAGGGGCGCGCAAGTTCCGGCAGTTGTTGTCGGTAGATATTCATAAAGCGAGTGATCCGCTGGCCTTACTGGATCAGGCGGGGGCTTTGCTGGACGGGCGGTGACGAAGTGGCTTGGGTTTCGCGAAACGCCCCCGACACCGGGCGCTACTGGAATTAGCCCCCGCTACCCTTACAACCCCAGTAGTCAGTGCACCAGTCCACGTACTTGCCAGCTACGCTTACATGCGTTGTAGAACATAACTGTTCTCAAAGCCATGAACGCTGCCCAATATATTGAAGCCCTGAAAGAAACCTGCGGCCCTGAGCAGGTCGACTGCAGGGCCCACTTCAGGCGAGTGCTTGAAGTCGCGGTAATCGTCCAACACGATGAAGCCGCCCGGCACCACGCTCGGCGAATACAGCAGGAAGTCCAGCAACACGTTGCGCGCGGCGTGGCCACCGTCGATATGCAACAGCGCAACCTTGGGCGAAAGGTTGTAGAAACGCTCGGCACTCAGCTCCGAAAAGCCGCGGATCACCTCTGCATTGGGCAGCATCAATTCCTTGTAGTGGCTGAACTCTTCGAATTGGTTGGGCAGCTCAAACGGGTCGATCCCGATAATACGACGCTCGCAGTTGCACACTTCGTTCATCAGCATCAACGACTTGCCCTTCCACACGCCAATTTCCACCACATCGCCTGGCAGCTCGGCAATCAGAAGAGACAGGTAGCCTAATAGGCGTACATGTTCATGGAACGACAACTCAGTACGCACCATTGCATGCTCAGGCGCCAAATTGGCCTGGGCCTGTTCAAAATGCTGGCCAATCAACTCCCAGACCTGCGCGATGCTGTTAGTCAATTCCGGGTTGCCGGTGAAGTCATTGAGCTCTTGGATAGTTAGCATGTTTTCCCTGATTACTGCGAGAGGCTAGGTGAGAGGCTGTATTGGAACATACCCTGGCGCCCGGCCCTGGACGGAGGATGCATCATCATGCAGACATGAGTATCAGGTCAGAATAGAGATGTCCTTGAATCGCGACAAGAAATGTCCAATCCCAGCAAGGATATTTTCAAATCCGCTCACAAGGGTGCCGCTATCGTCGCCGGGTGGGCGCAGGGCAATTGAGTTGAACCTGCCACCGATTTCGCCCTCCTATTTAATAGCAAGGCCCGCCATTCAAACGACTGTTTTCAGGTTGTTGCCCTCGCAAACGATCGAACGCATTTGCGCCCTTGAGCGCCTGCCAGCGCTCGGGTAATGTCATCAGACCCACAGGACAGAGCACGCCCATGACTTCCAAGCTGGAACAACTCAAGCAATTCACCACTGTCGTTGCCGATACCGGCGATTTTTCCACCCTCGCCAAGCTCAAGCCACAAGACGCCACCACCAACCCTTCCCTGCTGCTCAAGGCTGCGTCGATTCCGGGCTATGCCAAGCTGCTGGATGAGGCCGTGCAAGACTGCAACGGTGACGTGGGCCTGGCCAGCGACCGTTTTGCGGTGGCGGTGGGTCAAGAGATTCTCAAAGTGGTGCCAGGCCGTATCTCCACCGAGGTAGATGCCCGCCTTTCGTTCGACGAAGCCGCTATTCTCAAGCGCGCACACCGCCTGATCGAGCTGTACGACAAAGCCGGCGTTGGCCGTGATCGCGTGCTGATCAAGATCGCTTCCACCTGGGAAGGTATCCGCGCTGCCGAGAAGCTGGAAAAAGAAGGTATCCAGACCAACCTGACCTTGCTGTTCTCCTTCGCCCAGGCTGTGGCCTGTGCAGAAGCTGGCGTGTTCCTGATCTCGCCGTTCGTGGGCCGTATCTACGATTGGTACAAGAAGGCCAACGGCAACGACTACACCGGTGCTGAAGATCCGGGCGTGCAGTCGGTGACGCGCATCTACAACTACTACAAGGCCAATGGCTACAAGACCGTGGTGATGGGGGCGAGCTTCCGTAACCTGAGCCAGATCGAAGAGCTAGCGGGCTGTGATCGCCTGACCATCAGCCCGGACCTGCTGGAGAAGCTGGCAGCGGATGAAGGCAAGCTGGAGCGCAAGCTGTCGCCAGGCCATGCCGGTGAAGCCCGCGTGCACCTGACTGAAGCGCAGTTCCGCTGGGAGTCCAACGAGGACGCGATGGCGACTGAGAAGCTGGCGGAAGGGATTCGTCAGTTTGCTCGCGACCAAGAGAAGCTGGAGGCGTTGCTGACAGCCAAGCTGTAAAAGGCAGCGACTGCAAAAAGGGCGGAACCTGTGAGGGTTCCGCCCTTTTTTATGTTACCTGGACTGACGCCGTCGCTGGCAAGCCAGCTTCTACATAGGGGAGTGGTTCGTCAGTGGCGTTCGAGGGCGTTGACGAGGTCGTGGAAGGCTTCGCGGTTGGACTCGTTGAGGCCCATCAGGATCTTGTGCGCTTCCAGCACCTTGACCCGAACGACTTCTTCGGACTGGTCTTGCGAAGGCAGGTCGGTCAGGCATTCCGGGCACGGAATCGGGCGGTCAACGATGTTGAACACCTGGTCGAAGCCCATGGACTGCAACAGACGGGTGATGTCTTCGTGGGTGGTGACCACCGTCGGCAACAGGCCAACCTTCTGCCGAGACAGAATGGACAACTTGGCCAACAGGCCCAAGGTGGTGCTATCGATGCTGCGGGTTTCGGTCAGATCGATCACGATCGCCGAGAAGTTCAGCGCTGTGAAGATCCGCTCAATCGTCGCATCCAGCGCCGAACACAAGGTCAGGCGCACTTCACCGACAAATTTCAGGACGAAGGTCCCGTCTTGCTCGGCGAATTGGATTCTTCCGGTACTCATCAAAGATTCCTGCTCAACACCAATAGGGCGATATCATCCGGCATCTCCCCTAGCGTGGCCAATCCAAAAACCTGCCGCAGGCCATCCAGGCTGCCGCCCGCCGACTTGACCTTTTGGGGCAAGGCGGCTTCTTTTTCTTTGAGTGTAGGCTCTGGAAGCAGGTCCAGGATGCCGTCTGACATCAGCGTGAGGCTGAACGTCGGCGGCAGCTCCAGGATATGGTCTTCGTAGGTGGCTTCATTGAACAAGCCTACCGGCAGACCACGGCCTTCCAGGTAACGCACACTGTCTGGAGTGTATAAAACCGGCATCGGCAGGTGACCGCCGATGCTGTAGGTCAAAAGACCGGTTTCTTCATCAATCACGCCGCCGACCATCGTCACGTGCTTGCCCAGCTTGCAGCTGATCAGGCCCCGGTTGATGTGGCCCAACACCTCGGAGGGGGTAAACTCCGGCAAGGTGCCATTGCGCTTGGATTCGAACAGCAGCCGTGTAGTCATGAACTTCAACAACACGGTAACAAAAGCAGAGGAAGCACCGTGGCCGGAGACGTCGGCCAGGTAGAACGCCACACGTCGCTCATCCACGCGGAAATAGTCGACAAAATCACCCGACAAGTACAGCGACGGGATGATCTGGTGGGCAAACTGGAAGTCGTCGATGGTCCAGGGGCTGACCGGCAACATGTTCATCTGCACCTGGCGACCGGCGTTCTGGTCTTCCTGGAGCAGGTTAAGGCTGGCTTCGAGTTCGCGGTTGGCGGTTTCGAGCTTTTCACGGTAGCGCTGGTTTTCCACCAGCAGGCGTGCACGATCCAGGGCACGGCGCACCGAGTGCTCCAGCACCGCCAGGTCTTCCAGGGGTTTGATCAGATAGTCGGCGGCACCTAGGCGCAGCGCTTCGACGGCATCGTTCATCACCCCGGCGCCCGACACGACAATCACCGGCGTCTGCGGGGCGAGTTCAGTCACCTGGCGAATCAGCTCCAGGCCGCCCATCTGGGGCATGCGCAGGTCGCAGATCACAAGGTCGGGCTGGTCGCGCTCGAATACCTGGAGACCCTGTTGGCCATTGCTGGCCTGCAGGACGCTGAAGCCACTGTCTTCCAAATAGGCCGCGAGGCTCGCGCGCACTACTTCGTCGTCATCGATTATCAGCAGCGTGGCACTGGTTTTTTGCATGTGGGCAAACGGCGCCAGAATTAGGTTGGCGTAGGTGGCGCGACAATGGCCGGGCTCACTTACTGGATTCGCTTTCTAGCCTCTCTGTCCTACAAAGCATAGGGATTTTTCCCATGCACAACGGTAAAGCAGAGGTGCCCTTCTAAGGCGCAGACGGTACTCCCATCCGTCAGGGGTTTCAAGCTCATGCCGATGGTCGCCGGGCGTCTTTACACCGCAAATCACCGGGAGTTATAAGAACAGGCACGACCACAACACAAAGTAAGGATGGAGCCCATGAGCGAACACGAGCGCGACTACGCCGAAAAACGCGATTTCATCCGCATGCGTGTGGATGCCGATGTGTCGCTGATCCATGCAGGGCAAGAGATTGCCGGGGTTTGCGTGGACCTTTCCAGCTCCGGCATGCAAGTGCAGGCGCCGCGCCAGTTCAACGTTGGCGACCGGTTGACGGTGCGCATCGATTCGGAGCACGCGGCGCTCAAGGGTCTGGAGGCGGATACCGAGGTGGTATGGACCAAAACCAGCGGTGACGACCAGCACCTGGGCCTCAAGATCCTGAAAATGCGCTGAAAACCGCGCACAAAAAAGGCGACCGCAAGGGTCGCCTTTTTCATTTCAAAACGTCACAGCTTAAAAGTCGTCGACGACCTTGCCGTCCTTGACCTTGAACTCGCGGTTCTGCAGGTAAGCGTTACGAATGAAGGTGTACTTGTCACCGGTGATCAGCTTCTCGCTGTCGAGCAGGCTGGCACGGGTGTCAACGATATTCAGGCCGAAGGTGCTGTTGCGCCAGCCGATGTCGTTCATGTAGCGGTACGGTTGGGTGTAGCTGTCCACGTACTTGGACGGCGCATCACGCAAAGTGCTCGGGCCCAGCAAAGGCAGCATTACGTACGGACCGCTGCCTACGCCCCAGTAGCCGAGGGTCTGGCCGAAGTCTTCATCGCTGCGCTGCAGCCCCATTTTGGTGCCGACATCGATAAAGCCCAGCACGCCGAACGTGGTGTTGACCAGCAAACGGGCCGTGTCTACACCAGCCTTTTCGGGCTTGAGCTGCAGCACATTGTTGGCCAGGTTGCCCACATCACCGATGTTACGGAAGAAGTTGTGAACGCCATCCTGAACGAATTGCGGGGTCACGAACTGATAACCCTGGGCCAGTGGCTTGAGGGCATAGGTATCAACGGTGTCGTTGAAGGTGAAGATCGGGCGGTTGACGCTTTCCCATGGATCGTCTTCCGATGCAGCCTGTGCGACGAAAGGCGCCAGCAGGACAGTGGCACACACCGACAGCTGAGCGAAGTAGTGGCTCCAGCGCATAGCTTTTGCTCCTTGAATGGTCTGTCATGGGCGCTATGCCCTGAATAAGGCTGTCAGTATATGACGGAAGTCGCCAATTAGGCAGTAACTAGCAAACGTCCGACCAAAAATGGACAAAATTCCTACAACTAACAATCCTGTCATCGACTTGTCATCCTGACCCGATAGCGTTGGCGCTATTTCAGGGATGTCGACATGCCTCACGCCGAGATAGCCATCGCCAGCGCTCCTGCGTTGACTGCCGTTCTGTTTGGCCTGAGTGGTTGCCTGGTGGACTTCGGTTCCCGTGCCCGCACCGACTCACCCTCACCGGACTCCCAAGCCACACCGGGCGCGCTGAAAATCCTGCGCAGCCTCCAAGACCAAGGCGTCCCTTGCGCCTGGCTGGATGAACTCCCCCCCGCCGTCACCACCCCGCTGGCCGCCACCCTGCCTGCGTGGGTCAAGGCGACATCACCCTCCTCGATTCGCTGGCCCGCGCCCCACGCCTGCTGGCAAGCCTTGATGGAACTCAACATCGAACGCCTGGAAGGCTGCGTCTTGGTCAGTGGGGAACCGCGCCTGCTGCAATCCGGGCTCAATGCCGGTTTATGGACCATCGGGCTGGCCTCCTGCGGCTCGCTGTGCGGCATGGCGCCCGAACAATGGCAGGCACTGAGCGAACAGGAGCGCGAGCTCAAGCGCGGCAAGGCCACCCTCGCGCTGTACGGGCTGGGCGTGCACTCGGTGATCGATCACCTGGGCGAACTCGGCACCTGCCTGGCCGACATCAGCCTACGCCAGCTCAAAGGCGAGAAGCCCTGACACGGATCATGCACAGTCGACGCCAGTGGATTAATCTACAGGTCAGCCCGTAGACCTTTCTCGGCGTGCCGCGGTCTATGCCAGTGCCTATCGATAAAAGGAAACACGTCATGCCTGATCGCAAAAAACTGGAAGAACAGGTCGAAATCCTGCGCGGGCAGTTGGAACAGGAACCGCCGCTGTCGGAAGAAAAACGTGAAGCGTTGGAAGCCTTGATTGCCAAGTTTGAATTACAACTCGAACTTGAGCCGGCCACTCAAACACCCAGTATTTCCGACGATGTCAATCAAGCGGCCATCGAGTTCGATGCTGAGCACCCGGTTATTTCCGGGACATTGCGCAATATCATGAACACGCTGGGCAGCATGGGGATCTAATACAGCCCCCGCCCAGCACAGAAGCAAAATGTGGGAGCTGGCTTGCCTGCGATAGCGATCATTAAGTCATCCATCAGGTGACTGATACACCGCCATCGCAGGCAAGCCAGCTCCCACATTTGATTTGCGTGATAGCTACTGGCGAGCCAGTCGCACATTCTGGAACGCCACATCCTCAGTGCTGCGATACGGGTTGATATCCAACCCACCCCGCCGCACATACCGCGCATACACCGTCAACGTCTCCGGCTTCAGCAAGCGCTGCAAGTCCAGGAAGATGCGTTCCACGCACTGTTCATGGAAGTCCGAGTGCTGGCGAAAGCTCACGATGTACTCCAGCAGGCTGGCGTGGTCCAACGCGTGACCACGGTATTGCACCACCACACTGCCCCAGTCCGGCTGGCTGGTCACCGGGCAGTTGGATTTGAGCAGGTGGCTGTGCACGCTCTCCTCGACAACGCGCGAGTTATCGCAACGCAGCAGCTCCGGGCGCGGGTGCTCGTAGTTGCTGACACTGATATCCAGCTCATCGATGCACACACCGGGCAGCGCCATTACGCCTTCAGCTTCGATTTCAGCCAACGTGCGGATACGCACGCTCACAGGCGCACCGGCAGCGGCGCTGAGGTCGGTGCGCAAGGTCGCTTCCAGGCTTGCCGTATCGGCAAACGCGGTCTGGTTCAGCGAATTGAGGTACAGCTTGAACGACTTGGACTCGATGATGTTCGGCGAGTCAGCCGGGATGCTGAATTCGCCGATGGCCACCACCGGCTTGCCCGACGGCAGCAGCCAGGACAATTCGAAGCAGTTCCAGAAATCCACGCCCTTGTAAGGCAGGGTCTCGGCGCTCAGGCCCAGCTCGGCCCATTTAGCGGCACGTGGGATCGGGAACAGCAACGACGGTGTGTAGGTGGAGATGTATTCACTGGACTTGCCCAGCGGCGAATGTTCGGCTGCGGGATGCATGGCGGAAACCTGGCTAAATAAACCGCGCCAGTCTACCAGCCTTTGCCCCCGTGCCTAAACGCCAGCGGATCAATCGACGTTGAGCTTGCCGACCATGCCCGCCTGGTAATGCCCCGGAAGGTTGCAGGCAAACTCCAGGCCCGTGGCCTTAGTGAACGTCCAGGTCAGCTCGGCGGTTTTGCCCGGCTCAACCAATACGCTATTGGGATCATCGTGTTTCATCGCACCGTGGCCCATGGCAGCGTGGTCCATCTTGCCCATACCGGTGGCAGTGAGCATGCCGCTGGCCTGCATCTGCAGCATTTCCTTCTGGTGTTCGGCATGCATCGCCGCGTCGCCCAAGTTGAACTCATGGAGCAATTGGCCCTTGTTCACCAGCACAAAGCGCACCGTCTCACCGGCCTTAACGTCCAGGGACTTGGGCGAAAAGGAAATATCCTGCAACGTCACTTCCACGGTACGCGTGGCTTTGCTCGCCGGCGCCGCCTCGCCGAAGGCATAGGTGTGGGCAGCATCGGCCATCGCATCAAAACTCAACGCCAACAGGCAACCCGCCAACAACAGGGGTGTACGCAACGCCATCGGTCTTCTCCAGAAATATAGGAACAGCTTGGGCAGCACTCTAAGATTGCGCCGCTGCCAGCTAGCTGACTGCTAGATTACAACTTTGTCAGGTTGCTCCCCCGCCCTGGCACTCAAGGTATAAAGCCGTCGTCCACCGTTGCCAAGAGCCGCCCATGAAACTGCTGATCGTCGAAGACCAACCCAAAACCGGCCACTACCTGCGCCAGGGCCTGGCCGAGGCGGGCTTTACCACCGAACTGGTGGCCGACGGCACCAGCGGCCAGCACCTCGCTTTGACCGGCGACTACGACCTATTGATCCTCGACGTGATGCTGCCGGGCCGCGACGGTTGGCAGATCCTCCAGGCCGTGCGCAGTGCCGGCATGGACATTCCGGTGCTGTTCCTCACCGCCCGCGACGCCGTGGAAGACCGCGTGCATGGCCTGGAGCTGGGCGCCGACGATTATCTGGTCAAGCCCTTCGCGTTTTCCGAATTATTAGCCCGCGTGCGCACCCTACTGCGCCGTGGCAGCAGCACACCGCAGGAAACCGCGTTGCAACTGGCCGATCTGCGCCTAGACCTGATCCGTCGCCGTGTCGAGCGGGACGGCCAGCGCATCGACCTGACCGCCAAGGAGTTCTCCCTGCTGGAACTGCTGCTGCGCCGCCAAGGCGAAGTGCTGCCCAAATCGCTGATCGCCTCTCAGGTGTGGGACATGAACTTCGACAGCGACACCAACATCATCGAAGTGGCGATCCGCCGCCTGCGTCTGAAAGTCGACGACAACTTCCCCAACAAGCTGATCCACACCGTACGCGGCATGGGTTATGTGCTGGAGGAGCGCGTCAATTGATCAAACGCCTGTCCCTGGCCAGCCGCCTGGCGCTGCTGTTTGCCGCCTGCACCGCGGTGGTGTCGCTGATCGCCGGTGTGCTGTTCAATCGCGCGAGCGAGGCGCACTTCATTGAGCTGGACCAGCAACAACTCGACAGCAAGCTGGTGGCGCTGCGCAGCACCTTACAGGGCGTCGACTCGCCGGAGGCCTTCGCCCGGCGTGAAGCGCAATTGCGCACCGAACTCAGCCGCCAGCCCGACCTTACCCTGCGCATCACCGCCGCCGGCCAACGCTGGCTGGACGATGCGCCAAGCGTGACCTTGCCCGACGCGCCCGGCCTGCACAGCCTGCAAAACGCCGACACCGACTACCGGGTCTACAACGCGCCGTTGAGGGCAGGCCAACCCGACTCACCGCAACTGAGCTTGATGCTCGACATTACTCACCATCAGCACTTTTTGCAGCGCATGCAGCACCTGATCTGGCTCACCGTGGGCCTGTCAGCCCTGGCGACCGCCCTGCTCGGCGCCTGGGCCGCCCGCAGCGGGTTGCGGCCACTGCGGCGCATGGGCGAAGTGGCCGCGAGCGTGTCGGCCCACTCCTTGACCCAACGTTTGCCTCAACAGGAAATGCCCACGGAACTGGCCGACCTGGCCCAGGCCTTCAACGCCATGCTCGGACGACTGGACGACGCCTTCCAGCGCCTTTCGGCGTTTTCCGCCGACATCGCCCACGAACTACGCACGCCCCTGTCAAACCTGCTGACCCAGACCCAGGTCATCCTTACCCAGCCGCGGCCGTTGGAGGATTACCGCGAGGCATTGCACAGCAACCTGGAAGAGCTGCAATGGATGGCACAACTGGTCAATGACATGTTGTACCTGGCCAAGGCGGATCACGGCCTGCTGATGCCCAAGCGCGAAACCTTGGTGCTGGCGGATGAAGTGGACGCGCTACTGGAGTTTTTTGCACTGCTGGCGGAAGACGGGCAGGTCAGCCTGGTTCGCGAGGGCGCGGCCATTACGGTGGGTGATCGCGGGATGTTGCGCCGGGCCTTGTCAAACTTGCTGGATAACGCGTTGCGGTTTACTCCGCTGGGTGGCGAAGTGCGTGTGCGGATAGAGGATGGGGTGAGGCTTTCAGTGGAGAACACCGGCGATGGTATTGCAGCGGAGTTGCTGCCGAGGTTGTTCGACCGATTCTACCGGGCGGACCCGGCACGCCATGAAGGCAGCAGTGAGCATGCGGGATTGGGGCTGGCGATTACCCAGTCGATTGTGCGGGCGCATGGGGGGAGGATTTACGGTGAATCTGAGGCGGGGTGGACGAGATTTGTCATTGAGTTGCCTACCGGAGATTGATGCAAGCCGGGCCGGCCTCTTCGCGAGCAAGCCCGCTCCCACATTTTGATTTGTGAATACATTCAAATGTGGGAGCGGGCTTGCTCGCGAAAGCGGTGTTGAAGTTTACGAATATCTCAGGGCATGTGCCGGCTCAATCTTCGCCGCCCGATACGCCGGATACAGCGTCGCCAGAAAGCTCAACACAAACCCGGCCGTGCAGATCAGCAGCACATCCCCACCCTGCAGCTCCGAAGGCAGGTTGCTGACGAAGTACACGTCCGAACTGAAGATATGCTGCCCGGTGACCCGCTCGACCCAGCCCACCAGCTCACTCACGTTCAGCGCGGCAATCACGCCCAATACGCCGCCGATCAAGGTGCCGACGATACCGATCACCGTGCCCTGCACCATGAAGATCGCCATGATCTGCCGGGGCGTCGCGCCGATGGTGCGCAAAATAGCGATGTCCGCGCCCTTGTCGTTCACCACCATGATCAAGGTCGCGATGATGTTGAACGCGGCCACGGCGACGATCATCAGCAACAACAGGCCGATCATGGTCTTTTCCATCTTCATCGCGCTGAACAGGCTGCCCTGGGTGTGGGTCCAGTCGTCAGGCTTGTAGGCAGTGCCCAGGCTGGCGGCGATGTCCGACGAGACCTTGGGGGCCGCGTACAGGTCTTTCACCGCCAGGCGCACGCTTTGCACCTGGTTCGGCTGCCAATGCTGGATCTCTGCGGCGTCGGCCATGTGGATCATCGCCATGGAGCCATCCAGCTCGGCGCCGACCTTGAAGATGCCCACCACGTTCAAGCGTTGCATGCGCGGGGTGATACCGCCCGGTGCAGTGCTGATTTCCGGCACGATCAGGGTCACTTTATCGCCCACATTCAGACGAAAGCGGCGCGCGGTGATGTCGCCGATGACCACGCCAAACTCGCCAGGCTTCAAGTCTTCCAGACTGCCGCGCACGATGTGCTGGGCCACGATCGACACCTTGCCTTCCTGCGCCGGGTCGATGCCGCTGATCTCAATCGGCTGCATCGCGCCTTTGTAGGAGAACATGCCGTCCATCTGCGTGAAAGGTACGGCGGCAGTCACTTCCGGATTCTTCATCGCGGCAGCAGCCACCGGCTGCCAATCGTCAATCGGGTTCACGCCGACGATAGTGGCGTGAGGCACCATGCCAAGGATGCGTGAGCTCATTTCGCGCTGGAAGCCGTTCATCACCGACAACACCACGATCATCGCCAACACGCCCAAGGCGAGGCCGATCATCGAGGTCATCGAGATAAACGAGACAAAACGGTTGCGGCGCTTGGCGCGGGTATAGCGCGTGCCGATGAAAATCGATAACGGTCTGAACATTCGCGGGCACCGTTGAAAAAATGAAAAAGCCCAGCGCTTGAAACACCGGGCTTGAAACGGGTCAGATGGCGACCAGATGACCTTCCTGCAGGTGCAGCACACGGTCCATCTGGCGGGCCATGCTCATGTCATGGGTCACGACGAGGAACGCAGTGCGCATCTGGGTGCTCAGTTCCAGCATCAAGTCCTTGATGCCCTGGGCGGTGTGGGAGTCGAGGTTGCCGGTCGGCTCATCGAGCATCACCAGCCCTGGGTTGTTCACCAAAGCGCGGGCGATGGCCACACGCTGGCGCTCGCCGCCGGACAATTCAGCTGGTTTATGCTCCAGGCGATGGCCGAGGCCGACGCGCTCCAGCAGTGCTTTAGCGCGCTGGCGGGCTTCCGGGATCGCGGTCTTGCCGATCAGCAGCGGCATGCACACGTTTTCCAGGGCGGTGAACTCCGGCAACAGGTGGTGGAACTGGTACACAAAACCCAGCGAACGGTTACGCAGTTGACCGCGAGCCTTTTCACCGAGGGCCGACAGCTCTTCACCGGCCAGCCACACGCTGCCCTGGGACGGCGTATCAAGGCCGCCCAGCAGGTTCAGCAAGGTACTTTTGCCGGAACCGGAGCTGCCGACGATCGCCACGCGCTCGCCTGGGTGCAGCTCAAGTTGCAGGTTGGACAGCACCACCACCGACTCCGGGCCTTCCTCGTAGGATTTGCCCAGGTCGCGGCAGCTCAGGATTGCTTTTTCACTCATGCCCGATTCACTCATAACGTAAGGCCTGTGCTGGCTGGGTACGTGCCGCGCGCCAGGCTGGATACAGGGTGGCAAGGAAACTCAGGACCAACGCAGCGCCGCCTACCATCAACACGTCCTGGGCCTGAACCTGGGACGGCAAGTAGTCGATGAAGTAGACGTCAGCGTTGAGAAACTTGTGGCCGATCAGGGTTTCGAGGCCGGCGATGGCGGCACTGACGTTCAGCGCGGCAAGAATGCCCACCGCCGTACCGATCAAGGTGCCGAACACACCGATCACGGTGCCTTGCACCATGAAGATCGCCATGATCTGCCCCGGCGTGGCGCCGAGAGTGCGCAGGATGGCGATATCGCCCTTCTTGTCATTCACCACCATCACCAGCGTGGAGATGATGTTGAAGGCCGCCACAGCGACGATCAGCAGCAACAGCAGGCCGATCATGGCTTTTTCCATGCGGATGGCCTGGTACAGGTTGCCGTGGGTACGGGTCCAGTCGCGGGCATAGTACTGGCTTTCACCCAGGTGCTGGGCGATTTCCCAGGCGCCGCGCGGCGCATCGAACAGGTCGGCGAACTTGAGGCGCAGGCCCTGCACCTGGTCCGGCTGCCAGCGATGCAGGCGCGCCAGGTCGGTGAGGTTGGTCAGGCCGAGGTAGCCGTCGATTTCGCCGGCGCCGACGTGGAAGGTGCCGACCACGGTAAAGCGCTTCATGCGCGGGAACATGCCCGCCGGGGTCACGGTGACTTCCGGCGCGACGAAGGTCAGCTTGTCGCCGATGCCCACGCCGAGCTTGGCAGCGGCCTTGTCGCCGATGACGATGCCAAAGCTGCCGGGCGTCAGGTCGTCAAGTTTGCCCTGTAGCATGAACTTGTCGATGATCGAGACGTTACGTTCCTGGGCCGGGTCGATGGCATTGAGCAGGATCTTCTGCACCTTGCCGTCATTGGTCAGCAACCCCTGCATCTGAGTGAATGGCGCGACGGCCAGCACCTTGGGATTCTGCTTGACCTTGTCGGCCAGGCTTTGCCAGTCACTGATGGGCGCATCGCCCTCGATGGTCGCGTGGGGCACCATGCCCAGCACGCGGGTGCGCATCTCATGATCGAAGCCGTTCATCACCGACAACACCACGATCATCACGACCACGCCCAAGGCGAGCCCGATCATCGAGGTCAGGGAAATGAACGACACAAAATGATTGCGACGCTTTGCACGGGTATAACGCGTGCCAATAAATACGAAGAGAGGTCTGAACATGTCGGGGCTTGTTCGGAGGAAAAGAAGACGTCCCGGTGGCGGGGTCTGGTAAGCAGCTTTACACTCTGACCATTACCGCTAGCTGGGGTTCGCCATGTCGACATTAGATGAAGAAGAACGCCGCGAATACTACCGTATCGACGACATGATCGCACTTCAAATCAAAAGCCTGTCTGCCCCCGAGGCAGCGAGCAAGGAAGTGTTGCTGGATGATTCTCCGCTGTTCAATTTACTCAGTGAATTGCACCTGAGTGAATTCGAAGCCCAGCACCTGCTGCGCCAGCTCAGCGAGAAGGATCGCACCCTCGCCGCCTTCCTGCGCGTGCAGAACAAACGCCTGGACCTGCTCAGCCAGATCATGGCGCGCGGCCTTCTGGATGAGGTCGGCGCACCGCAACCGGTGATCATTTCCGAAGGTGGCATCGACTTCCAACACCCCACGCCCCTGCCGGCCGGCGCCCACCTGGCGGTCAAGCTGGTGCTGATGCCCCAGGCGCTCGGCCTGCTGCTGCGCGCGCGCGTCACCCATTGCGACCCCAAAGGCGCAGGCTTTGATGTCGGCACGGAATTCGAAGCCATGACCGACGCCCAACGCCAACTGCTGGCGCGCTACATCCTGCAGAAACAGGCCCAGGAACGGCGCCTGGCACGGGAACAAAACGACGACATCTGAATTCGTATTCACTACGCCAGCTATCCTGGCGCGAAGGAGCAACTGTGACCCTGATCTACGGCCACCGCGGTGCGAAAGGCGAAGCACCGGAAAACACCCTGACCAGCTTCCAGGAGTGCCTCAAGCACGGTGTACGCCGCTGCGAACTGGATTTGCACCTGTCCATGGACGGCGAGCTGATGGTCATCCACGACCCGACCCTCAAGCGCACCGCCGACCGGCGCGGCAAAGTCGTCGAGTATTCCGCGGCCGACCTGGTGAAGATGGACGCACGCAAAGGCGGTCCGGGCTGGGTCAAGCCGTGCCCGATTCCGCGTCTGGAAGAACTGTTCGAAAAGTGCGACTTCGATCACTGGCAACTGGAAGTCAAAAGCGCCTCGCGCACCCGCGCCGCCACCACCGTGCTGGCGATTCGTGAAATGGCCGTGCGTTTCGGGCTGATGGACAAGGTCACCGTGACCTCAAGTTCGCGGGAAGTACTGAAGGCCGCCGTTGAACTCACTCCCGACCTGTCACGCGGACTGGTGGCGGAATACGCCTGGCTCGATCCGCTGAAGGTCGCGCAAAACTACGGGTGTGAGATTCTGGCGTTGAACTGGACGCTGTGCACCCCTGAGCGACTGGAAAAAGCCCAGCGCCAGGGCTTGCACGTGTCCGTGTGGACCGTCAACGAACCTGCGCTGATGCGCAGGCTCGCCGACTTCGGCGTAGATAGCCTGATTACAGACTTTCCCGGTTTGGCCACTGCCACCCTCGGGAATTACTGAAATCGGTCTCCCCGGCCGGCTCAGGCCACCGGCCGGAGCCGCTCAAAAAAGCCGGTTGAGGCCGTCGTAGGCCGCTACCCGATAGGCTTCTGCCATGGTCGGGTAGTTGAACGTGGTGTTGACGAAATACTTCAGGGTATTGAGTTCACCCGGTTGGTTCATGATCGCCTGGCCGATGTGCACGATCTCCGAGGCCTGATAGCCGAAGCAATGCACGCCGAGGACTTCCAGGGTTTCACGGTGGAACAGGATCTTCAGCATGCCTTGCGGCTCACCGGCGATCTGCGCACGCGCCATGCTCTTGAAGAATGCCTTGCCCACTTCGTAAGGCACCTTGGCCTTGGTCAGTTCGTGTTCGTTCTTGCCGATCGAGCTGATCTCGGGAATCGTGTAGATCCCGGTCGGCACGTCGTTCACGTAGCGCCAGCTGCCATTGTCGACGATGCTGCCAGCGGCCGAACGGCCCTGGTCATGAGCCGCACTGGCCAGGCTCGGCCAGCCGATCACGTCACCGGCACCGTAGATGTTGGTCACGCAGGTGCGGTAGTTCTCGTCCACCTCGATCTGGCCACGGCTGTTGACCTTGACCCCGATGTTTTCCATGCCCAGCTTGTCGGTGTTGCCGGTACGGCCGTTGCACCACAGCAACGCATCGGCCTTGATCTTCTTGCCGGACTTGAGGTGCAGGATCACCCCATTGTCCAGGCCTTCGACGCGCTCGTACTCTTCGTTGTGGCGCACGGTGATGTTGTTGTTGCTGAAGTGGTAGCTCAACGCCTGGGAGATTTCCGAGTCGAGGAAGCTCAGCAACTGGTCGCGGTTGTCCACCAGTTCCACCAGTACACCCAGGCCACTGAAGATCGAGGCGTATTCACAGCCGATCACACCAGCGCCGTAGATGATCAGTTTGCGCGGGGTGTGGCCCAGGCTCAGGATGGTGTCGCTATCGTAGATACGCGGGTGGTGGAAATCGATATCCGCGGGGCGATACGGGCGTGAACCGGTAGCGATGATGATGTGCTTGGCCACCAGCTTCTCGACCACGCCATTGGGGCAGACCACTTCGATGGTTTGCTCGTCGGCGAAGCTGCCGGTGCCGAAGAACAGGTCGACGCGGTTACGGGCGTAGTAGCCGGTACGCGAGGCGACTTGCTTGGAGATGACTTTCTCGGCGCTCTTGAGCACGTCCGGGAACGAGAACCAGCGCGGCTCACCAATGGCCCGGAACATCGGGTTGGTGTTGAACTGCATGATCTGGCGCACCGAGTGACGCAAGGCCTTGGACGGGATGGTGCCCAGGTGGGTGCAGTTACCGCCGACCTGGCGACGGCTATCGACCATCGCCACCTTGCGCCCTGCTTTCGCGGCGTTCATCGCCGCACCTTCTCCAGCCGGGCCGGAACCCAGTACCACCACGTCGTAGTTGTAGACAGCCATGCGTACTCCTCAGAACAGGCCAGGCGTACGGTTGGACGCCGGGCTAAATCATGCCGCGGCCAGCGGTCATGAAGGACAATTCGGCTCAAGTGTGTGAACCGGGGCACAGTCTATATAAGGCTCAACGCCGCGAACATTAACCCTTGGTCGCGTCGTAGGCCAGTCTTGCCTTTACTACACCATCAGGAAATTGCAATTACACTGCCAGCAAGCCCCTTTGCAGGACTGGCCATTATGCGACATGTCGCTTTCTGTTTATTGCTGATGCTGTCGATCACGGTGCACGCCAATGAGGCGGATCGTCTGAAACAAGCCGATTTCCCGGCGCAGTCACAGCAACTGATCCTGAAAAACCAGGCGGTGCTCACCTACCTCTGGGCGGATGTCTACGCGGCTGCGCTGTATGCCCCGTCCGACCTGAGCGCCAAGCAGGCTTGGGCGCAACAAAAAGCGCTGCGCCTGACGCTGTACTACTTCCGTGACATCGACCGCAATGATGTGATCAAAGCCGCCACTGCCACGCTGCAGCGCCAGCAGGCCAGCGCCCGACTGAAGCCCGAGATAGACAAACTGCACGCCAGTTTTCGCGATATCCGCAGCGGCGATCGGTATGCCCTGGATTTTCATCCGGGACGTGGTTTGAATTTGGAGATCAACGGGCAGGTGGTGTTCAGCAGTCGCGACGATGAGCTTGCCAGGACCTATCTGAGCCTCTGGCTGGCGCCCAATGGGCTGTCCGAACGCTTGCGTACCCAGTTGCTCAATTGAAGATTTGCGCTGGCTGAACGACCGCCTTCGCGAGCAAGCCCTCACAACCATAAAAAAGCCCCGAACCAGTCGGGGCTTTTTCATTTACAGCTGATACTTAGCGCGGAAACGCAGGCGGGTTGACCCCGGCCATGTCTTCCATCACGCGAACCACCTGGCAGCTGTAGCCGAACTCGTTGTCGTACCAGACGTACAGGACAACGCGGTTGTCCTGGGTAATGGTCGCTTCGGCGTCCACCACACCAGCGTGGCGCGAGCCAACGAAGTCGGTGGAAACCACTTCCTGAGAATTGACGAAGTCGATTTGCTTGTGCAGATCGGAGTGCAGCGCCATGTAGCGCAGGTACTCGTTCATCTCTTCACGGGTGGCGGCTTTCTCAAGGTTCAGGTTGAGGATGGCCATCGACACGTTTGGCGTCGGAACACGGATCGCGTTACCGGTCAGCTTGCCGGCCAGCTCAGGCAGGGCCTTGGCAGCAGCGGTGGCAGCACCGGTCTCGGTGATCACCATGTTCAACGCAGCGCTACGGCCACGGCGATCGCCCTTGTGGAAGTTGTCGATCAGGTTCTGGTCGTTGGTGTACGAGTGAACGGTTTCGACGTGGCCGTTGACGATGCCGAACTTGTCGTTCACAGCCTTCAGCACCGGCACGATGGCGTTGGTGGTGCAGGAAGCGGCGGACACGATCTTGTCGTCAGCGGTGATTTCGCCGTGGTTGATGCCGTGAACGATGTTCTTCAACTTGCCTTTGCCAGGCGCGGTCAGGACAACGCGGTCAACACCCGGGCAGGCCAGGTGCTGGCCCAGGCCCTCGGCGTCACGCCATACGCCGGTATTGTCCACCAGCAGGGCGTCCTTGATGCCGTACTGGGTGTAATCCACCTCGGACGGGTTCTTCGCGTAGATTACCTGGATCAGGTTACCGTTGGCGGTGATGGTGTTGTTTTCTTCGTCGATGACGATGGTGCCGTTGAACGGACCGTGTACCGAATCGCGGCGCAGCAGGCTGGCGCGCTTGGTGAGGTCGTTCTCGGCGCCTTTGCGCACGACGATGGCACGCAGGCGCAGGCCGTCGCCGCCACCGGTTTTTTCGATCAGGATGCGTGCCAGCAGGCGGCCGATACGACCGAAGCCGTACAGCACCACGTCGGTGCCTTTGCGGGCAGCGGCGTTTTGCTGGCCAACCACATCGGCCATTTCTTCACGCACGAACTGCTCGGCGGTACGGCCGGCGCCTTCCTTGCGGAATTTGTAGGCCAGCTTGCCCAGGTCTACCGAAGCCGCGCCGAGCTTGAGCTCGCTCATGGCTTTAAGCAGTGGGAATGTTTCGTGGACGGAGAGTTCGCTGTCGTCGGCGGAACGGTGACGCGCAAAGCGGTGGGCTTTGAGAATCGCGATGACAGACTGGTTGATCAGGCTGCGGCCATAGATCGAGCTCACCACATTGTTATTGCGGTACAGCTGACCGATAAGCGGAATCATCGCTTCAGCGAGTGCTTCACGGTCGATCCATTCACCAAGACACTGGTCGGGCTTCTGAGTCACGGGAACCTTCCACATGTAGGGGCAGAAAAAAGGGGCTACATTATGCCGCCCGACCGTCCCCGGAGCAATGCGCCCCGGACAACAAAAACCACTTGCGGAAAATTGACACCCCGCTACAGCCCAGTAAATACGCGGGTTCCAGAAGGCCATCAATGACGCGCGCGGGACGACTTGTCCGTAACCCTCCGAAAAACGCGTACATTTTGGCACTACATAATGAGTCAAAACCCGCCATTGTTTGTCTTAGCCACTACATTTCCTACAAACCGTAATAGGCTCAGTCAGCAACTGACAGACGGCGCCCCGCACCGTTACAATTACCGACTTTGTCGCAACGCTTGGAGCTCAACCTTCCGTGCCCGTCCTGCGTCTACCGCTACTCCCTGCTGCGGCAGGCAAACAGCACTGGGGCAACCTGCCCGGTGCCGCCCTGAGCCTGGCCATCGCCGAGGCTGCCAGCGCAGCCAAGCGCTTTACCCTGCTGCTCACCGCCGACAGCCAAAGCGCCGAACGGTTGGAGCAGGAGCTGAGCTTCTTCGCCCCCGATTTGCCGGTGCTGCATTTCCCAGACTGGGAAACCCTGCCCTACGACCTGTTCTCGCCGCACCAGGACATCATCTCCCAGCGCATCGCCAGCCTGTACCGCTTGCCGGAACTGGCCCACGGCGTGCTGGTGGTGCCGATCACCACGGCCTTGCATCGCCTGGCGCCGACCAAGTTCCTGTTGGGCAGCAGCCTAGTGCTGGATATCGGCCAGAAGCTCGATGTGGAGCAGATGCGCACGCGTCTGGAAGCCAGTGGCTACCGCTGCGTCGACACGGTGTACGAACACGGTGAGTTCGCGGTGCGCGGTGCGCTGATCGACCTGTTCCCAATGGGCAGCAAATTGCCGTATCGCATCGACCTGTTCGATGACGAAATCGAGACCCTGCGTACCTTCGATCCGGAAAACCAACGCTCCATCGACAAAGTCGACTCGGTCAAGCTGCTGCCTGCGCGGGAATTCCCGCTGCAAAAAGACGCGGTGACCCGCTTCAAGGCGCGCTTCCGTGAACGCTTCGACGTGGACTTCCGCCGCTGCCCGATCTTTCAGGATCTGAGCAGCGGGATTACACCGGCCGGTATCGAGTACTACCTGCCGCTGTTCTTCGACGAAACCTCCACCCTCTTCGATTACCTGCCCCAGGACACCCAGGTGTTCTCACTGCCAGGCATCGAACAGGCGGCGGAAAATTTCTGGAACGACGTGCGCAACCGCTATGAAGAGCGTCGCGTCGACCCGTCCCGTCCTTTATTGCCGCCCGCCGAACTGTTCCTGCCGGTGGAAGACTGCTTTGCGCGCCTGAAAAGCTGGCCGCGCGTGGTCGCCAGCCAGCAGGATGTCGACACCGGTGTCGGCCGCGAACGCTTCCCGGCGGGGACGCTGCCAGACTTGGCAATCCAGGCCAAAGCCACTCAACCGCTGGAAGCGCTGTCCAACTTCCTCGGCGACTTTCCCGGCCGCGTGCTGTTTACCGCCGAATCCGCTGGCCGCCGCGAAGTACTGCTGGAACTGCTCGAACGCCTGAAACTGCGCCCGAAAACCGTCGACAGCTGGCCAGACTTTGTCAAAAGCAAAGAGCGCCTGGCGATCACCATCGCACCGCTCGACGAAGGCCTGTTGCTGGATGATCCGGCCCTGGCACTGATCGCCGAAAGCCCGTTGTTCGGTCAGCGCGTGATGCAGCGTCGTCGTCGCGAAAAACGCGCCGACGCCAACAACGATGCCGTGATCAAAAACCTCACCGAACTGCGTGAAGGCGCGCCGGTGGTGCACATCGACCACGGCGTCGGCCGCTACCTGGGCTTGCAGACCCTGGAGATCGACAACCAGGCCGCCGAATTCCTCACCATGGAATACGCCGAGGGCGCCAAGCTCTATGTGCCAGTGGCCAGCCTGCACCTGATCGCGCGCTACACCGGCAGCGACGACGCCCTGGCGCCGTTGCACCGCCTGGGTTCCGAGACCTGGCAGAAAGCCAAGCGCAAAGCCGCCGAGCAGGTGCGCGACGTCGCCGCCGAACTGCTCGACATCTATGCACGTCGCGCCGCACGCGAAGGCTACGCGTTCGCCGACCCGAAAGCCGACTACGCCACCTTCAGCGCCGGCTTCGCCTTCGAAGAAACCCCGGACCAGCAAACCACCATTGAAGCGGTGCGCGCCGACATGCTCGCGCCCAAGCCGATGGACCGCCTGGTCTGCGGCGATGTGGGCTTCGGCAAGACCGAAGTGGCCATGCGCGCCGCCTTTATTGCGGTGCACGGCGGCAAGCAAGTCGCGATCCTGGTGCCGACCACCCTGCTCGCCCAGCAGCACTACAACAGCTTCCGCGACCGCTTTGCCGATTGGCCGGTGACTGTAGAAGTGATGAGCCGCTTCAAGTCCGCCAAGGAAGTGAATGCCGCCATCGCCGATTTGGCCGAAGGCAAGATCGACATCGTTATCGGCACCCACAAGCTGCTGTCGGACGATGTGAAGATCAAGAACCTGGGCTTGGTGATCATCGACGAAGAACACCGCTTTGGTGTGCGTCAGAAGGAACAGCTCAAGGCCCTGCGCAGTGAAGTCGATATCCTCACCCTCACCGCCACACCGATTCCGCGCACGCTGAACATGGCGGTGTCGGGCATGCGTGACCTGTCGATCATCGCCACGCCGCCGGCACGTCGTTTGTCGGTGCGCACGTTTGTGATGGAGCAGAACAAAAGCACGGTCAAGGAAGCACTGCTGCGCGAATTGCTGCGCGGCGGGCAGGTGTACTACCTGCACAACGACGTGAAGACCATCGAGAAATGCGCCGCCGACCTCGCCGAGCTGGTGCCGGAGGCACGTATCGCCATCGGCCACGGGCAAATGCGCGAGCGCGAACTCGAACAGGTCATGAGCGACTTCTACCACAAGCGCTTCAACGTGCTGATCGCCTCGACCATCATCGAGACCGGTATCGACGTGCCGAGCGCCAACACCATCATCATCGAGCGCGCCGACAAGTTCGGCCTGGCTCAGTTGCACCAACTGCGCGGTCGCGTCGGGCGCAGTCACCACCAGGCGTACGCGTATCTGCTGACGCCGCCGCGCCAGCAGATCACCTCCGACGCAGAAAAGCGCCTGGAAGCCATCGCCAACACCCAGGACCTGGGCGCGGGCTTTGTGCTCGCCACCAATGACCTGGAAATCCGTGGTGCCGGCGAGCTGCTGGGCGACGGCCAGAGCGGGCAGATCCAGGCGGTCGGGTTCACGCTGTATATGGAGATGCTTGAGCGCGCGGTGAAAGCCATCCGCAAAGGCGAGCAGCCGAATCTGGATCAACCGTTGGGCGGCGGGCCGGAAATCAACCTGCGCTTGCCCGCGTTGATTCCTGAAGACTACCTGCCGGATGTGCATGCGCGGCTGATCCTGTACAAGCGCATCGCCTCAGCTACCGACGAAGAAGGCCTCAAGGACCTGCAGGTGGAGATGATCGACCGCTTCGGCCTGTTGCCGGAACCCACCAAGAACCTGGTGCGCCTGACCCTGCTGAAATTGCAGGCCGAGCAGCTCGGCATCAAGAAGGTCGACGCCGGGCCGCAAGGCGGGCGCATCGAATTCGAAGCGCAAACGCCGGTGGACCCGCTGGTATTGATCAAGCTGATCCAGGGCCAGCCCAACCGCTACAAGTTCGAAGGGGCTACGCTGTTCAAGTTCATGGTGCCGATGGAAGGTGCCGAAGAACGCTTTAATACCTTGGAGGCGTTGTTCGAGCGCCTCATCCCGAAATCTGCTTGAAGGACGCCCCAATGCGCCTGTTCCGCATGTTGAGCCTGTTCTTGGTGGTCGTGGCACCTGCGGCGTTCGCCGACAGCCCGTACCAGGTGGAAATGATCCTGGTGCGCCAGAACGCCGAACCGGTGATCAACAGCCGCGCCGCCCCGGAAAACTGGGATTTCGGGGCAGTGCGCCTGGGCGACAGACTGAGCCCGCCGCGCCTGTCCAACATTGTCGACAAGCTGCGTGCCGACTCCACCTACACGGTGCTGCTGCATAAGGCGTGGGAACAGAACCTGGGCGAGCAGCCGGTCAAGGTCGCGATCACCGACGGCCAGGAACAATTCGGCCAGTTTCCGATCGAGGGCGTGTTGAGCCTGCAACTGGGCCGTTTTACCGACATTGATGCGAACTTCTGGATCAACCAGTTCGACGCCAACGGCAGCGTGATCGCCAGCGAGCAACTGAGCCAGACCGACGTGCGCACCAAGAACAACCAGCTCAACTACCTGGACGGTGGCCACCTCGCGCTGCTGATCAAAATCACATCGCTGACCGCCAAGCCACCCAGCACGCCACCGCCCGACATTCAGGACTGATCCAGCGCCATGTCCCTCACGTCGTCGCTGACCAAACCCCTGGCCCCTTCCTGGGCCAATCGCTTTAAAGAGCAGAGCCTTGAGCGCGGGCGACGTTATGCGCTGGAAAACCGGGTGCGCATCGTCGAATGCGGCGACAGCACTATCGTCGCCAGTTGCGAAGGCTCCGGCGGCAACGTGTATCGGCAGACCATCTCGTTGCGTGAATCGGCCAAGGGCACCTTGATCCTGGTGGACAGCCGCTGTACCTGCCCGGTGCACACCAACTGCAAACACATCGCCGCGGTATTGCTCAAGGTCCAGGAAACCCTGGCCTACCCCGCCGCCGCACAGGATGCCGAGCTGCTGGAAAAACTCCAGGCCGTGCTGGAAAACCGGGCGGTGCTGCCGCAAGTGGTGATGGAAGACGTGATGCCGGTGCCGCGCCTGTGGATGGCCAGTGTCGAATTCAGCGCCTTTGAACCGCGCAACGGCAAGATGCAGCGCTACATCCAGCACCGCGCGGCGCTGTCGTTCAACTACTTGGGCAACTACGTCAGCGGGCAGAAAAACGCCGATATCATTGTGCGCCAGGACACCCAAAGCCTACGCATCAAGCGCCATCCGGAGCTTGAGCAGCCGTACCGAGAACAACTACGCCTGCTGGGCTTCAAGATCGCCACGCGCCAGAGCAAGGCACTGCCGGAAAGCGCCGGCGAGCTGTTTGAGATGGTCAATGACAGTGCCTGGCTGACCTTCACCCTCAATGCCACGCCAACACTGCGAGCCGAGGGTTGGGAGCTGCTGATCGATGATGATTTCGGCTTCGACCTCAGCGCCGTCGATGACTGGTACGCCACGGTTGACGAAGGTCCGGAGCGTGATTGGTTCGATCTGGAGTTGGGGATCATCGTCAACGGCGAGCGACTGAGCCTGTTGCCGATCCTACTGAACCTGATGCGTTCCCACACCGAGATCCTCAACCCGGAGAAGCTGGCGCGGCGCCGTGATGATGAGCTGATTCTGGTGAACATCCCAGGCCTGCCAAATGGTCACGGCCCGATACAAGTGGCGCTGCCCTACGGCCGATTGAAACCGGTGCTGGCGACCCTCGGTGAGTTTTACCTACAGGAAGCCGGCACCACCACGTTACGCTTGGCCAAGGCCGATGCAATCCGGCTTAACCCGCTGGAAGACCTGCCGCTGCAGTGGGAAGGTGGCGAGAAGATCCGCAACTTTGCCCAGCGCCTGCGGGATATCAAGGACTTCACTTGTGTAGCGCCTGAAGGGCTGAACGCGACCTTGCGCCCTTACCAGTTGGAAGGCTTGAGCTGGATGCAGTCGCTGCGTCAGCTGGATGTCGGCGGCATACTTGCAGATGATATGGGCCTAGGCAAAACCCTACAGACCCTGGCGCATATTCTGACTGAGAAAATCGCCGGTCGCCTGGATCGGCCGTGCATGGTGGTGATGCCCACCAGCCTGATTCCCAACTGGCTGGATGAGGCGGCGCATTTCACACCGCAACTCAAGGTGCTGGCGCTGTATGGCGCAGGGCGTAAGAAACATTTCGCCAACCTGCCGGACTATGACCTGCTGCTGACCACCTATGCGCTGCTGCCCAAGGACATCGAACAACTCGCCGCCCTGCCCTTGCATGTACTGATCCTCGACGAAGCCCAATACATCAAGAACCCGTCCAGCAAGGCGGCCCAGGCGGCACGCGAGCTGAACGCACGCCAACGCCTGTGCCTGAGTGGCACGCCGCTGGAAAACCACCTGGGCGAGTTGTGGTCGTTGTTTCACTTCCTGCTGCCTGGCTGGCTCGGTGATGTAAAAAGCTTCAACCGCGATTACCGCGTGCCCATCGAAAAGCGTGCCAGTGATGTGCGGTTGCAACACCTCAACGGTCGGATAAAACCTTTCCTGCTGCGCCGCACCAAGGAACAGGTGGCGACGGAGTTGCCACCCAAGACCGAGATTATCCACTGGGTCGACCTCAATGAAGCCCAGCGCGACGTGTACGAAACCATGCGCCTGGCCATGGACAAGAAAGTCCGCGACGAGATCACCCGCAAAGGCGTAGCGCGCAGCCAGATCATCATCCTTGAGGCGCTGCTGAAGTTACGCCAAGTGTGTTGCGATTTGCGGCTGGTCAACGACGCGACCCTGCCCGCCCGTGGCAGCAGCTCAGGCAAACTCGATAGCTTGATGGAAATGCTTGAGGAGCTGTTTGAGGAGGGTCGGCGGATCCTGCTGTTTTCCCAGTTCACCTCGATGTTGAGCCTGATCGAAATCGAGCTGAAAAAACGCGGCGTGGCCTACGCACTGCTCACCGGCCAGACCCGGGATCGGCGCACGCCGGTGAAGGACTTCCAGAGCGGCAAGCTGCAGATTTTTCTGATCAGCTTGAAGGCCGGCGGTGTTGGCCTGAACCTGACCGAGGCCGATACGGTGATCCACTATGATCCTTGGTGGAACCCGGCCACGGAGAACCAGGCCACCGACCGCGCCTATCGCATTGGCCAGGAGAAGCCGGTGTTCGTCTACAAGATGATCGCCCGGGGCACGGTGGAAGAGAAAATCCAGCACCTGCAGAAGGAAAAATCCGACTTGGCAGCGGGCGTGCTGGATGGGCGTACCACCGGAGACTGGCAGTTGGGCAATGAGGATATTGAGGCGTTGTTTGCGCCGTTGCCGAATAAGCAAGAAAAGCGCTGACTTCCAGACCGCTATCGCGAGCAAGCCCGCTCCCACATTTGACTGCATTCCAAAGCTGGAACTCGGTCGAATGTGGGAGCGGGCTAGCTCGCGAAGGCCGCGCCGCGGTGTTCAGCCAATCAGTTGAGCATCCCGCAACGCCGTCAGCGCCGCCAGCCAACGCGGATCCTGCTTGTATTCCGTCGAAGCAATTGCCTGCCCACACATCCGCGCAATGCGTGGCGATGGCGTGACCTTCATCCGCTGAGCGGCAGTCAACGCCAACTCAGCCGCCGCACGATCGTTGCACACCAGCCCCATGTCGCAACCCGCCGTCAGCGCCGCTTCAATCCGGCTGGCCGCATCACCGACCACATGGGCACCCGCCATCGACAGATCATCGCTGAAAATCACCCCATCGAACTGCAACTCACCGCGCAGGATGTCCTGCAGCCAGCGGCGCGAGAACCCAGCTGGCTGGGCGTCGACTTGCGGGTAGATCACGTGCGCGGGCATCACGGCCGCGAGTTGCTTGCTCAGGCGTGCGAAAGGCACCAGGTCATTGGCGCGAATCTGTTCCAGGCTGCGTTCATCATTGGGAATGGCGACGTGGGAATCGGCCTCAGCCCAACCGTGACCGGGAAAGTGCTTGCCGGTGGCGGCCATGCCGGCGCTGTTCATGCCGCGGATGAATGCACCAGCCAGCACGGCGGCGCGCTCGGGGTCGCCTTCGAAGGATCGGGTGCCGACCACCGCGCTGCGCTGGTAGTCCAGGTCCAGCACCGGGGCGAAGCTCAGGTCCAGGCCAACGGCCAACACTTCAGTCGCCATGATCCAGCCACACTGCTCGGCCAGGTATTCGGCGTTGGGGTTATCCGCCAAGGCACGCATGGCCGGCAAGCGCACGAAACCCTGGCGCAGGCGCTGTACGCGGCCGCCCTCCTGGTCGACGGCCAGCAGCAGGTCCGGGCGCACAGCGCGAATCGCTGCACTCAATTCCCGCACTTGGCGCGGATGCTCAATGTTGCGCGCGAAAATGATCAGGCCGCCCACTTCAGGCTGGCGCAGCAGATGGCGGTCCTCGGCCGTCAGCCAGGTGCCGGCCACGTCGACCATCAAAGAACCTTGCAGGGCAGCAGTCATAAACCTTCCTTAAATAACGCACACAACCCGTTGCCCTCACCAGGCACAGTGAGCACAACGGGTTGCGAGTAAATAGCTGAATTCGGCATGGGCCGCTAGCTTAGCGGATGCAAGCGGTCGCGCCCACCCGGTGCGGTCAAACCTTGGCGGGTATTGGCGCGGACTTGCTGCGTGGGCGCAATTGAGCAGCGGCCATGGCGGCGTCGGTCACACCGGTTTCGGCACGCATGCCGGCAGCCAGGAACGGCACCATCAGGCGCATGACCTGTTCGATTGAGGTATTCACACCGAAATCGGTCTCGGCGATGGCCCGCAACGCCTTGATCCCGGACATGCTGAACGCGGCAGCACCGAGCATGAAGTGCACGCGCCAGAACAGCTCGATCGGCGGAATACGCGGGGCAGCCTCGTTAACCAGCAACATATAGCGACGAAAAACCTTGCCGTACATGTCTTCCAGGTAACGGCGCAGGTGACCCTGGCTCTGGCTGAACGCCAAGCCTAACAAGCGCATGAATATCGACAAATCGTTGCCGCTGCGGGGCTGAACGACCAGGGCCTGCTCGACGAGGATTTCCAACAACTCTTCCAGGGTGGGCTTATGGTCAGCCTTGGCTTGGCGACGCTCCAGCTCACGGTCAAGACTGGCGCAGAACGGCCCCAGGAAGCGCGAGAACACGGCTTGGATCAGGGCCTTTTTCGAGCCGAAATGGTAGTTCACAGCAGCGAGGTTGACGCCAGCCTTGCTGGTGATCAGCCGCAATGAGGTTTCAGCAAATCCTTTTTCCGCGAACAATTGCTCGGCAGCATCGAGAATGCGTTCAACGGTTTCCGACTGGGCCATGGCTACTCCGCCTGACAAACACTTGTTTGAAACATACGTTTCAGGGTGTGTCTTGTCAAGCCTGCGGGTTCGCTTTCCGGCCGGGCAGTCATACATTTCATCGCTATTTAATCACATCCATACCGGTCTGTAGGCAGCGCTATCTCTGGCTTGTGGGAAGCCTGCCCGATGACCGTCCAGCGGAGGGGCAGAAAAGGATGATTGCCAAGCGCAGTTCACTGTATATAATCCCAGTCACTGTATAAAAAGACAGAGCGATCAACATGCTAAAACTGACGCCACGCCAAGCTGAGATTCTGGCTTTTATCAAGCGCTGCCTCGATGACAACGGCTACCCGCCGACACGAGCGGAAATTGCGCTGGAACTGGGGTTCAAGTCCCCCAACGCCGCTGAAGAACACCTCAAGGCCCTCGCTCGCAAAGGCGCGATCGAGATGACCCCAGGTGCCTCGCGCGGTATTCGCATCCCTGGCTTCGAAGCCAAGGTCGACGAATCGACCTTGCCGATCATCGGCCGCGTCGCCGCCGGTGCGCCGATCCTGGCGCAGCAGCACGTCGAGGAATCCTGCAACATCAACCCGACCTTCTTCCATCCTCGCGCCGACTACCTGTTGCGCGTCCATGGCATGAGCATGAAGGACGTGGGCATCTTCGATGGCGACCTGCTGGCCGTCCACACCACCCGCGAAGCCCGTAATGGCCAAATCGTCGTCGCCCGTATCGGCGATGAAGTCACCGTCAAACGCTTCAAGCGCGAAGGCAGCAAGGTCTGGCTCCTGGCCGAGAACCCTGAGTTCGCCCCGATTGAAGTGAACCTGAAAGATCAGGACCTGGTGATCGAAGGCTTGAGCGTCGGCGTCATTCGCCGCTAGAGGAGGCATCATGCAACTCGTCCACACCCCACAACACACTCAACTGTCGCTGTTCGAGGCCTTCATGGCCCAACCCCTTGCGCCTATCCTCAAGGAAACGGTCGAGGCGCCCTGGGGCGCCGAACCTGAGGCGTTCAGTGAATTGTCGTTGCGCGGTGCAGCGGGGAGTTGCCTGAGCCTTCTGGCGCCGATCCTGCGTGATCTGAGCGAGGAACAGGATGCCCGCTGGCTGACGCTGATCGCCCCACCCGCCAGCCTGACCCAGGCCTGGCTGCGGGATGCCGGCCTCAACCGCGAGCGCATTCTGCTGCTGCAGCCACGCGGCGCGCAAAGTGCCCAACAGTTGACCTGCGAAGCACTTCGCCTGGGCCGCAGCCATACCGTGGTGAGCTGGTTGAATCCACTGAGTGTCAGCGCCAAGCAGCAGCTGATCAGCGCCGCTCGTACGGGTGATGCGCAGAGTTTGAATATTCGATTGGGCTGAGTGCCTGATCGGCCGAAGTCCTGTGACATACGGGCTTCTGTGACATGCGGGCTTCTGTGGTCGGGCTTCTGTGGTGAGCGGGCTTGCCCCGCGCTGGGCTGCGAAGCGGCCCCAAAACCAAGCACCGTGGAATACCTGATGTACTGCGTCAATCTATTTAGGGCTGCTGCGCAGCCCAGCGCGGGGCAAGCCCGCTCACCACAGCAAGCCCACTCACCACAATAATCTCACTGACCACAATAAGCCCACTCGCCACAAGCAAGCTAGCTCACTCCAGAAGCCTGCCTAACACCACAGAACCCCTAACCACAGGGCTCAGTGAAGAACCCGCGGCCCTTCGTCTTTCTCCGGCTCGCCTTCAGCCAGGCGACCGGCCATCTGCACGCCCACGCTCAACATGGCTTTAGCCACTTCCACGTGTTGGCCTTGCAGGAACTGCTTGGCGTCTTCGGAAAAATCCAAGATAACCAGAGAACCCTCGTCCTCAGCCCGGCGCAGCTCGATTCGGCCGTCAGGCAACTCAACAATTTCCAGAAAGGACGTTGGCATAAAAGTCTGTTCTCCACGAAAGGCCGGGATTATATCAGTCATCCACCCAGCCCCGCAGAGGATCTGAACAGGTTTGTTGACAGCTTGATGAATGGTCGCCGGCTTAGATGGCTACAACGCGTTGCGCCTCACACTCCGAGATACCTGCATCGCCGGCAAGCCGACTCCTACGAGGGGATCAGCATTCGTTCAGGCCTTCGCGAAAGCGCAGCGCCATCTTTTTCAGTTCCTGACGCCAGCCCTCCAGCTCTTCACGGCTCAACGGCTTGGGTTCTTCCTCTTCCACCGCAACCGCCACGATCAGCGGCTGCGTCACATCACCCTTGGGCACATGCGGAATACGCGGTGGCTGGAACATATCCGCATGCGCTTTGAGCAAACGCGCCACCCAACTGTCCGGGCTTTGAGCCATTTCAACCAGTTCTGCCAGCTCAGGAATGGCCATCGCATCCAGCACTTCACGATTCATGATCATTTCTGCACGGGGTGAACCCGCTTGGGGCAGGCGGTAAAACCCAGCGATTTCATGACACAAACCCAGCAAGGCGCCGTACAGGTGAAACAACGCAGCTTCACGCCCCGCCTGGACCAGCGCGATGGCATTCATCTCTTTCCCTTCCTCGGCGCGGCCAAGGGCTTCCAGGGATAGACCCGCGAAGTAAATTTTCTGATTGGTACGGGTATAGAGTTCGTTGGCCATGACGGCAATCTCCACAACGAAAGAGGCGCAATGCTGGCTGTGTAGGAGCGAGCTTGCTCGCGAAAAACCTAAGGACGCCATTATGTACCTGGCTTCCCGCGTTATCGTTAACGATTTTCGCGAGCAAGGGCTAGGCGCCCCCCTCGCTTCTACAGCAACAAAAGGCCGCCTGTGAAGGCGGCCTTTGTCATTGGCAGATTAGCCGATCAAGCGCCCTGGCGCTTATCCTCGACCTTCCACTTGCCGCCGTCGTAGAACGCTTTCCAGCCGGTAGGCTTGCCGTCCACTTCGGTCTGCACGTACTGCTCCTTGGTCTTGCGGCTGTAGCGGATCACGGCCGGACGACCATCCGGGTCCTTCTTCGGCGCTTCACACAAGAAGTGGTACTTAGGATCGATCTCATCCTTGTGCGGCACGATCTCCAGCACCAACGGCGCGCGGGTCTCGCGGTTCTTCGGGAACTGGCTGGCCGCCAGGAACAACCCCGAAGCGCCGTCACGCAGGATGTAGGTGTCGTTGACTTTCTCGCACTTGAGCTCCGGCATCTTCACCGGGTCCATCTTCGGCGGCGCCGCGTCACCGCTTTTCAGCAGTTTGCGGGTGTTCTTGCAGGTCGGGTTGGTGCAACCGAAGAACTTGCCGAAGCGGCCGGTCTTGAGCTGCATCTCGCTGCCGCACTTGTCGCATTCCAGGCTCGGACCTTCGTAGCCCTTGATGCGATAGGTACCTTCTTCAATCTCGTAGCCGTTGCAATCCGGGTTGTTACCGCAAATGTGCAGCTTGTGTTTCTCGTCCAGCAGGTAGGCGTCCATCGCCGTGCTGCAGATCGGGCAACGGTGCTTGCCACGCAGTACCAGCGACTCGGACTCACCCTCGTCGTCGGCGGCGATTTCATCACCCGGCACCAGGTTGACAGTGGCCTTGCAGCGCTCTTTCGGCGGCAGGCTGTAGCCCGAGCAACCGAGGAACACGCCAGTGGACGCCGTACGAATCTGCATCGGCCGACCGCAGGTCTGGCACGGAATGTCGGTCATCACCGGCTGGTTGGCGCGCATGCCATTTTCAGGGCTTTCGGCTACTTCGAGTTTTTTCTTGAAGTCGCCGTAGAACTCGTCCAACACGTTTTTCCAGTCGCGTTCGCCCTGGGCCACGTCATCGAGATTCTCTTCCATGCCGGCAGTGAAGCCGTAGTCCATCAGGTTGGAGAAGCTCTCGGACAGGCGCTCGGTCACGATGTCGCCCATCTTTTCCGAGTAGAAACGACGGTTGTGCAGCGCAACGTAGCCACGGTCTTGAATGGTGGAGATGATCGCTGCATAGGTCGACGGACGACCGATACCGCGTTTTTCCATCTCTTTTACCAGGCTGGCTTCCGAATAACGCGCCGGCGGCTTGGTGAAGTGCTGGGACGGGTCGAGCTGGATCAGCTTGAGGGTGTCGCCCTGGGCCATGTCCGGCAGCACGTCGTCATCGCCAGGCTTGGCGATTTGCGGCATCACACGGGTGTAACCGTCGAACTTGAGGATACGGCCCTTGGCACGCAGCTCAAAATCGGAGGCCGCCACGGTGACAGTGGTGGACAGGTATTGCGCTGGCAGCATCTGGCAAGCCAGGAACTGGCGCCAGATCAGCTCGTAAAGGCGCTCAGCGTCGCGCTCCATGCCGCTCAGCTTGGCAGGCGTGGTGTTGGCGTCGGAAGGACGGATCGCTTCGTGAGCCTCTTGTGCGCCTTCCTTGCTGCTGTAGACGTTCGGCTTCTCCGGCAGGTACTTCTTGCCGAACTCTTCTTCAATATAGGTACGCGCCATCGCGACCGCGTCTACCGACAGGTTGGTGGAGTCGGTACGCATGTAAGTGATGTAGCCGGCTTCGTACAAGCGCTGGGCCATCATCATGGTTTTCTTCACACCGAAGCCCAGGCGGTTACTCGCGGCCTGTTGCAGGGTGGATGTGATGAACGGTGCCGATGGCTTGCTGCTGGTCGGTTTGTCTTCACGCTTGACGATGCTGTAGCTGGAAGACTTGAGCTTTTCCAGCGCGGCCATGGCCTGGGCTTCGTTCAGCGGCTTGAAGGCCTCGCCGTTCTCGCGGGCCACTTCAAAGCGCACGTTGGCGCCCTTGGCAGTGCCGAGGTCGGCGTGGACTTCCCAGTACTCTTCGGGGATGAACGCACGAATCTCGCGCTCACGCTCCACCACCAGCTTCACCGCAACCGATTGCACACGACCGGCCGACAGACCACGGGCGATCTTGGCCCACAGCAGCGGCGAAACCATATAACCCACGACGCGGTCGAGGAAGCGACGGGCCTGCTGGGCGTTGACGCGGTCGATGTCCAGTTCGCCCGGCTTGGAGAAGGCTTCCTGGATGGCTTTCTTGGTGATTTCGTTGAACACCACACGCTTGTAGCGGCTGTCATCACCGCCGATGGCTTCCCGCAGGTGCCAGGCAATGGCTTCCCCTTCGCGGTCCAAGTCCGTCGCGAGATAGATGGTGTCAGCATCCTTGGCGAGCCGGCGCAGCTCTTCGATGACCTTTTCCTTGCCTGGAAGGATTTCGTACTTGGCCTTCCAGCCATGATCCGGGTCCACACCCATGCGCGAGACCAGCTGCTTGCGCGCTTTCTCTTTAGGGGTGAGCACCGGACCTTCGCCCGCAGCCGCCTTGCCGCGCTTGGCGGCAGGCTCCTTGCTGGCGCTAGCCGAACCGCTGGTGGGCAGGTCTCGGATATGGCCGATACTCGACTTCACCACGTACTCGTTGCCCAAGTACTTGTTGATGGTCTTGGCCTTAGCCGGGGATTCCACAATGACCAGCGATTTGCCCATGGATCGGAAAATTCCTGAATTCGAGAAGTGAAAGGCAGTTGGCGCCTGTCGCGGCAACGCTATATATAGTGGCAACAAGGTGAGGTCAAGCGCAGCATTCTGCGCGACCTGCCGTTATTGCCCTGAAAAAAGACTGGGTTCGGCCTGGACCAAAGCAAAGCGCGGGACCTGCTCGCCGTCAACCTCGACGGTCTCCACAAACATGCTCAAGGGGCGTACCCAAAAGCCGTAATCGCCATACAGTGCTTGGTAGAACACTACTTCTTCTTCGGTCTCGGAGTGGCGTGCCACACTGAAAACACGGTACTGCGGACCTTTATAATGCTGGTAGAGCCCTGGTTCGACTTTCATGCTCTGGCACTCTTACAAAATTTGTTAAAAAAAAAATACAAAACCACCCAAAAACAAAAACCGGGGCACTGGGCCCCGGCTTCCGTCAACCCAACGCTTAGACGCGTTCGAAGACGGTGGAAATGCCTTGGCCGAGACCAATGCACATGGTTGCAACCCCTAGGTTGCCGCCATTTTGCTTCATCACGTTAAGCAAAGTGCCGGAGATACGCGCACCGGAGCAACCGAATGGGTGGCCCAGGGCAATCGCGCCGCCGTGCAGGTTAACCTTCTCATTCATCTTGTCGAGTACTTTCAAATCTTTCAACACGGGCAGGGCCTGTGCGGCGAAAGCTTCGTTGAGCTCGAAGAAGTCGATGTCGTTGATGGTCAGGCCTGCGCGCTTCAAGGCTTTTTGTGTGGCCGGTACAGGACCATAGCCCATGATTGCCGGGTCCACACCTGCCACAGCCATCGAACGGATCACGGCCAGCGGTTGGATGCCCAGGTCCTGGGCACGTTGCGCCGACATCACGATCATGCACGAAGCACCGTCGGTGATTTGCGACGAAGTACCGGCTGTCACGGTGCCGCCCTTTGGATTGAACGCTGGCTTCAGCGCGGCCAGGCTTTCCAGGGTGGTATCCGGACGAATGGTTTCGTCGTAGTCGAACAGTTTCAGGAAACCGTTCTCGTCATAACCGTTCATCGGGATGATTTCATCCTTGAACTTGCCTTCCACAGTCGCCTTGTGGGCGAGTTGGTGGGAACGCAGGCCGAACGCGTCCTGGGCTTCGCGGGTAATGCCGTGCATTTTGCCGAGCATTTCCGCAGTCAGGCCCATCATGCCCGAGGCTTTTGCCGCGTACAGCGACATGTGCGGGTTAGGATCAACGCCGTGCATCATGCTGACGTGGCCCATGTGCTCCACGCCACCGACCACAAACACATCACCGTTGCCGGTCATGATGGCCTGGGCGGCGGTGTGCAGCGCGCTCATCGACGAACCGCACAGGCGGCTGACGGTCTGGCCGGCCGCGGTGTGCGGGATCTGGGTCATCAGCGACGCCATGCGCGCGATGTTCCAGCCCTGCTCCAGGGTCTGGTTGACGCAGCCCCAGATCACGTCCTCGACTTCGTTTGGGTCGACCTTGACGTTGCGTTCCAGCAGTTTGCTGATCAGGTGTGCCGACATGTCTTCGGCACGGGTGTTGCGGTGCATGCCGCCCTTGGAGCGGCCCATCGGCGTACGACCGAAGTCGACGATCACGACGTCTCTTGGATTCAAGCTCATAAATATTCTCGCTCTAGTCGTCTGGGCACTTAACCGAAGAAGCGCTGGCCGTTCTTGGCCATTTCACGCAGCTTCGCGGTCGGGTGGTACAGCGGGCCCAAATCAGCGTATTGATCAGCCAGGGCAACGAACTCGGCCACACCGATCGAATCGATGTAACGCAGCGCACCACCACGGAATGGAGGGAAACCAATACCGTACACCAGGCCCATATCGGCTTCGGCGGCGGTTTCGACGATGCCGTCTTCCAGGCAACGTACGGTTTCCAGGCACAGGGCGATCATCATCCAGTTGATGATGTCTTCGTCGGACACCTCACGCTGTTCGTAGATGACCGGAGCCAGCACTTCGTGCACCGACGGGTCGGCCACTTTCTTCTGCTTGCCCTTCTTGTCCGCCTCGTAGGCGTAGAAGCCCTTGCCGTTCTTCTGGCCCAGGCGCTTGGCCTCGTACAGCGCGTCGATCGCCGAACGGCGGTCGTCTTTCATGCGGTCCGGGAAGCCTTCAGCCATCACATCGCGACCGTGGTGGCCGGTGTCGATGCCGACCACGTCCATCAGGTACGCGGGGCCCATTGGCCAGCCGAATTTCTCCATGACTTTGTCGATGCGCACGAAGTCCACGCCGGCGCTGACCAACTTGGCGAAACCGCCGAAGTACGGGAACAGCACGCGGTTGACCAGGAAGCCCGGGCAGTCGTTGACCACGATCGGGTTCTTGCCCATTTTCTTGGCGTAGGCAACGGTGGTGGCAACGGCCAGCTCGCTGGACTTCTCGCCACGGATGACTTCCACCAGCGGCATCATGTGCACCGGGTTGAAGAAGTGCATGCCGACGAAGTTCTCCGGACGCTTCAAGGCCTTGGCCAGCAGCGAGATGGAAATGGTCGAGGTGTTGGACGCCAGGATGGTGTCGTCTTTAACCTGTGCTTCCACTTCGGCCAGCACGGCTTGCTTGACCTTCGGGTTCTCGACAACGGCTTCGACCACCAGGTCGACATGGCCGAAATCGCCGTAGGACAGCGTAGGACGAATGCCGTTAAGCACTTCAGCCATTTTCGCAGCGGTCATGCGACCTTTGTCCACACGACCGACCAGCAGCTTGGCGGCTTCTGCCAGGCCTTGCTCGATACCGTGCTCGTTGATGTCTTTCATCAGGATCGGCGTGCCTTTGGACGCCGACTGATAGGCGATACCGCCGCCCATGATACCGGCGCCGAGTACGGCAGCCTGTTTCACGTCCTTGGCGATTTCGTCGTAGGCCTTGGCCTTTTTCTTCAGTTCCTGATCGTTCAGGAACAGGCCGATCAGGCTCTGGGCTGCGGAGGTTTTCGCCAGTTTGACGAAGCCAGCCGCTTCCACTTCCAGAGCTTTGTCGCGACCGAAGTTCGCGGCTTTCTGGATGGTCTTGATCGCTTCAACCGGTGCCGGGTAGTTCGGGCCGGCCTGGCCAGCCACGAAACCTTTGGCGGTTTCGAACGACATCATTTGTTCGATGGCGTTGAGCTTGAGTTTTTCCAGCTTCGGCTGACGCTTGGCCTTGTAGTCAAATTCGCCGCTGATGGCGCCCTTGATCAGGTTCAATGCGGCTTCGGCCAGTTTTTCCGGGGCAACCACAGCGTCGACAGCACCGACTTTCAGCGCGTCTTCAGCACGGTTTTCCTTACCGGCGGCAATCCACTCGATGGCGTTGTCGGCACCGATCAGGCGCGGCAGGCGCACGGTGCCGCCAAAACCTGGGTAGATGCCCAGTTTGACTTCAGGCAGGCCGATCTTGGCCGTGGCCGACATGACGCGGAAGTCTGCCGCCAGGCACATTTCCAGGCCACCGCCCAACGCGATGCCGTTAATCGCGGCGACGGTCGGTACGTTGAGGTCTTCAAAATCGCTGAAAATCTTGTTGGCTTCGAGGTTGCCAGCCACCAGCTCGGCATCGGGCAGCTTGAAGTTGTCGATGAATTCGGTGATGTCAGCGCCGACGATGAACACGTCCTTGCCGCTGGAAACGATCACGCCCTTGACCGAAGCATCTGCTTTGATGGTGTCTACGGCCTGACGCAATTCATTCAGGGTTAGACGGTTGAACTTGTTGACGGACTCACCCTTGAGGTCGAATTTCAGTTCGACGATGCCACTTTCAAGAGCCTTAACCGTGATGGCTTTACCTTCGTAAATCATCAACTGATCTCCACGATATGGAAGCTGAACAGTACACATTGGACGCTGGCCTCTGGCTGGACACTGACAGTTGCGTCAATGCTCATGCCAATCCGCCAGGCACACCCGCCAATGCGATAGTCGGGATTCTGTATGAGCGGTCTGACAGACAAACGCTCAATTCATACGCCCGTTTGATTTGGGTACGCCACCTTCATCCAATTCCGGGCAATTGTCAATCGCTCGAAAGGCTAGGAAAAACGCGACTTTCCAGTCATTTCAGAACCCCGACCATAAGCCCGCGACTCGTCAATATTCAAATATTCACGAAATCAATAATGGAAAAAATGAGGGAAAAGGCTGTACAGAACGGGATATGCCGCTAGGCTAGCGACAACCTTACCGCGCCTGGATGAACTTCCGACGCAGGGAACACAGAATTACCGGCCTGCCTGGCCAACTCCAGCCCGATGATGATGTCGGGCTTTTTATTGCCTGCCGTTTTCCATGATTTGCACGCCCTTTGTAGGAGCCGGGCTTCCTACAGGGGGTTGTCGCAGGCCGCCAGGGTCGGTGTCAGGCCAAGGCCTTGAGCAGCGTATCGATAGCCTTCAACACGCTCGCCTCGCCCTTCTCGCCCCAATACAGGGCGATCATCTGCTTGTCGGCTTCGACCTTGTAGACGTTGTCCGGCAAGGTCGCAAAATGCGGCAACAACTTTTCATCGACACACACTTCACGCCACTGATTCACCCAGACTCCGGGCTCCAGCTGCCAGTAACTCCAAATGGCCGGTGTGCTGCCACGCCGTGGCCGGCAGTATTGCGCGCACGGGCTCGGTGGCTCCTGCTTGAGCCAATGCGGCCATTCCTGGGGGGACAACTGCATGGCCAGGCCGATGCGGCGCGCCTCCATGCGCAGGGCCATGCGCCCGCTCTGATGGCGCGACGGGCGCAACCATGCCAGGGGGCTCAGAACCACCACAAGGATTGACACCACTATCCAGACCGTCATATGTGTACTCCCGAATTTCTAGATGAGCGGATTTGACCTGACGCAACCCCATCCGCTTGAAAGCAGCCATACTGAACATATTGCAGTCCCTTGGAGGAACGCCTCATGCCCTACCAACATATTCTGGTCGCTGTCGATCTGACCGAAGAGTGCGATCCGGTGATCAAGCGCGCGCAGGAATCTGCATTGGCCAATGGCGCCAGACTGTCGCTGGTGCATATCGTCGAGCCAATGGCCATGGCCTTTGGTGGCGACGTGCCCATGGACCTTTCCCAGTTGCAGCAACAACAATTTGACCAGGCCAAGGAGCGTCTGGACCGTTTGATTCTCAAATACCCGCACCTGAAAAAGGAAGACTGCCACCTGACGTACGGCCAACCTCGCCAGGAAATCCACCACCTGGCCAAGGAAAAGGCTTGCGACTTGATCGTGGTGGGTAGCCATGGTCGTCACGGCTTGGCGTTGTTGCTGGGTTCTACAGCCAATGATGTGCTGCACGGTGCGCCGTGCGATGTGCTGGCCGTGAAGCTGGTCAAAAACGCATAACCCCTTGTAGGAGCTGGCTTGCCAGCGATAGCGGACTGTCAGCCGCCAGATGTATGGCCTGACAGAATGCAATCGCCGGCAAGCCGGCTCCTACAGGTTCCTATAAAAAACCCGGTGTTCATCAGATGAACACCGGGTTTTTTAATGCACTGGAATCACTCAGGCATCCAGCTCAGCCCAACGCTCAACCAGCACTTCCAGCTCCTGGTTCAGTTTCTCCAGGGAGGCAATCACCTTGGCGGTTTCCGCCGCCGGACGCAGGTAGAAACCCGCGTCAGCCATGTCCGCTTCTACCGTCTTAATCTGCTGTTCCTTGGCCTCGATATCACCCGGCAAGGCTTCCAGTTCACGCTGCAGCTTATAGCTGAGCTTCTTCTTGCCCACTGGCGCCGCCTCTGCAACCGGCGCAGCAGCCGCCACCGGAGCCACCACGGCCGAGTTCAAGTCGGCCTTGCCGGATTTGCTCTCGGTCACGCCCAGCAGGCGCGGCGAGCCGCCCTGGCGCAGCCAGTCCTGATAACCACCGACGTATTCACGCACCTTGCCTTCACCTTCGAAGACCAGGGTGCTGGTGACTACGTTGTCGAGGAATGCCCGGTCGTGACTCACCATCAGCACGGTACCGTTGAAGGTCAGCAGCACTTCTTCCAGCAGTTCGAGCGTTTCTACGTCGAGGTCGTTGGTCGGTTCATCGAGCACCAGCAGGTTGGCCGGCTTGCTGAACAGCTTGGCCAGCAGCAGGCGCGCACGCTCGCCACCGGACAAGGCTTTCACCGGCGTACGTGCACGCTGCGGGCTGAACAGGAAATCGCCCAGGTAGCTGAGCACGTGGCGGCTCTGGCCATCGATGTCGATAAAGTCGCGGCCTTCGGCGACGTTGTCGATCACGGTCTTTTCCAGGTCCAACTGGTGGCGCAGCTGGTCGAAGTAAGCCACGTCGATGCGCGTGCCCTCTTCCACGGTGCCGCTGGTCGGCTGCAGGCCGCTGAGCATCAGCTTGAGCAAGGTGGTCTTGCCGGTGCCGTTGGCGCCCAGCAGGCCGATACGGTCGCCGCGCTGCAGGACCATGGAGAAGTCCTTGATCAGGAACGGGCCGTCCGGGTGATGGAAGCTGACGTTCTCCAGCACCATTACTTGCTTGCCCGACTTGTCGGCGGTGTCCAGCTGGATATTCGCCTTGCCGGTGCGCTCGCGGCGTTCGCTGCGCTCGACACGCAGGGCTTTCAGTGCGCGTACGCGGCCTTCGTTACGGGTGCGGCGGGCCTTGATGCCCTGGCGGATCCAGACTTCTTCCTGGGCCAGCTTCTTGTCGAACAGCGCGTTGGCGGTTTCTTCGGCGGCCAGCGCAGCTTCCTTGTGCACCAGGAAGCTGGCGTAGTCGCCGTTCCAGTCGATCAAGCCGCCACGATCCAGTTCAAGGATGCGGGTCGCCAGGTTTTGCAGGAAGGAACGGTCGTGCGTGATGAACAGCACGGCGCCCTGGAATTCCTTGAGGGCCTCTTCCAGCCAGGCAATCGCGCCGATGTCCAAGTGGTTGGTGGGTTCGTCGAGCAGTAGCAGATCCGGCTCGGACACCAGGGCCTGGGCCAGCAGCACGCGACGACGCCAGCCACCGGACAACTCGGCGAGGGTCTTGTCGGCCGGCAGTTGCAGGCGGCTCAAGGTGCTGTCGACCAGTTGCTGCAAGCGCCAGCCATCGCGGGCTTCGAGGTCTTGCTGAACGTGCATCAGTTTGTTCAGGTCGTCTTCGGTGACGCAGTTCTGCGCCAGGTGATGATATTCGGCGAGCAGTGCGCCGACGCCGTCGAGGCCTTCGGCAACCACGTCGAACACAGTCCGTCCGTCGGCCACGGGCAATTCTTGCGGCAATTCGCCGATCTTGAGGCCCGGCGCGCGCCATACAGAGCCGTCATCAGGCTTCTGATCGCCTTTGACCAGCTTCATCATGCTGGATTTGCCGGTGCCGTTGCGGCCGATGATGCACACCCGCTCACCACGGGCGATCTGCCAGGACACCTTGTCCAACAACGGCATAGCGCCGAAAGCAAGGGACACATCGCTGAATTTGAGCAGGGTCATACGCTTCTCCAAAAACTGGGCGCGCATTCTACCTGAGTTAGGGGTGGGATGCGGCTGGCATTTTCGCTGCCGACACGTTCTGTAGGACATTTGCTACGAACTTGAACGAACCGCCCGGCAAAGCTTTCGTCTGCGTCGGGCAAAAGGCTAAGCTAGGGGCAATCAGTGTCGGCGGTGCCGATGCTAGTCGTGATTTCTCTGCACGGACGTCTCATGCGCAGTCGCCTTTTCAACTTTTTATCCTGTCTGCTTCTTTCCGCCACCGCCGTTCAATCCGCCCAGGCCGTGGACCTCACCACCCAACGTCAATATTACGATGAAGCCAAACGCGCCCTGGCCAAAGGCGACACCGGCCCGTACATGCAATACAGCCAAGCCCTGGCCGATTACCCGCTGACACCGTACCTGGCCTATGACGAACTGACGGCACGCCTGAAAACCGCGAGCAACCAGGAAATCGAGCAGTTCCTCGCCAAAAACGGCGACCTGCCTCAGGCCAACTGGATGAAACTGCGCTGGTTGCGCTGGCTGGCCGAGCGTGGTGACTGGCAGACCTTTGAAAAGTACTACGACGCCAAGCTTAATTTCGTTGAGCTGGACTGCCTGCATGGCCAGTACCAGCTCACCCACAACTTGAAGGCGGAAGGCTATAAGACCGCCGAAAAACTCTGGATGACTGGCAAGTCCCAACCGGCGGCCTGCGATGTCACCTTCGGCCAGTGGGCGGCAGACGGCCAACTCACCGAACAGAAGATCTGGGACCGCGCCAAGCTCGCCGCCGAAGCGCGCAACTACGCCCTGGCCAACAGCCTGGTGAAAACCCTGCCCACCCTCGGCGCCCAAGGTCGCTTGATGGTGGACGTGGCGCAGAAGCCCGACATGCTCAGCGACCCGTCACGCTTCCTGCCGGCCACTGAGGCCATGTCTGACGCCGTGGGCCTCGGCTTGCGTCGCCTGGCACGCCAGGATCCGGACAAGGCCATGGCCCTGCTCGACGGCTACGCCAGCAGCATGCACTTCTCGCGTGACGAAAAAGTGTCGATCGCCCGCGAAATCGGCCTCACCCTGGCCAAGCGCTATGACCCGCGCGCCCTAGAGGTGATGACCAAGTACGACCCTGAACTGCGTGACAACACCGTCTCCGAATGGCGCCTGCGCTTGCTGCTGCGCCTGGCGCGCTGGGAAGATGCGTACCAGTTGACCCGCAAACTCCCACAGGACTTGGCGACCACCAACCGCTGGCGCTACTGGCAGGCCCGCAGCTTGGAACTGGCAGAACCTAAGAACCCGCAAGCGCTGGTCCTGTACAAAAACCTGGCGCAAGAGCGTGACTTCTACGGTTTCCTTGCGGCAGATCGTTCCAAAGCCCCGTACCAGCTGAAGAACAAGCCGCTGCTGATGAGCCAGGCACTGGTCAACAAGGTGCGCAACACCCCTGGCGTGCGCCGTGCGCTGGAATTCTATGCCCGTGGCCAGGTAGTGGATGGCCGTCGCGAGTGGTACCACGTCAGCCGTCACTTCAACCGTGACGAGATGGTCGCCCAGGCCCGATTGGCCTACGACATGAAGTGGTACTTCCCGGCGATCCGCACCATCAGCCAGGCGCAATACTGGGACGACCTGGACATCCGCTTCCCAATGGCGCACCGCGACACCTTGGTGCGTGAAGCCAAGGTGCGCGGCCTGCATTCCAGCTGGGTGTTCGCCATCACTCGCCAGGAAAGCGCCTTCATGGACGACGCCCGCTCCGGCGTCGGTGCCAGCGGCCTGATGCAACTGATGCCCGGCACCGCCAAGGAAACCGCGCGCAAGTTCAGCATCCCCCTGGCCTCCCCGGCCCAGGTGCTGGACCCGGACAAGAACATCCAGCTCGGCGCCGCCTACCTGAGCCAGGTGCACAGCCAGTTCAACGGCAACCGCGTACTCGCCTCCGCCGCCTACAACGCCGGCCCCGGCCGTGTACGCCAGTGGCTGCGCGGCGCAGACCACCTGAGTTTCGATGTGTGGGTTGAAAGCATCCCGTTCGACGAAACCCGCCAGTATGTGCAGAACGTGCTGTCTTATTCGGTGATCTACGGGCAGAAACTCAATTCACCCCAGCCGCTGGTGGATTGGCATGAGCGGTATTTTGATGATCAGTAAGGCCTAGCCCGAAGGTCCCCCTGCTCCAGGGGATTGAAAACCCTATAGCAAGCGGGCCTGCGGTGGTCAGCTAGCTTTCTGTGGTGAGCGGGCTTGTCCCGCGCTGGGCTGCGTAGCAGCCCCAAAACCGGATATCACAATTTTTCGGCTACACCTACACCGTGACGACTGAATTGGGAGTGCTTCGCACTCCAGCGCGGGGCAAGCCCGCTCACCACAGAAGCCCCCTCAGCAACCCTCAACAATGCTTGGTAACTTGCCTAGACCTCGCTGTTCGCGACCTCCACCCCATCACTGAACTGCAACGCCGCCAATCGCGCATACAACGCATTGCTCGCAATCAACTGTTGATGCGTCCCGATCGCCACCAACTTACCCTGGTCCATCACCGCAATGCGATCAGCGTTCTTCACTGTGGCCAGCCGATGGGCGATCACCAGGGTGGTGCGCCCTTGCATCAACTGCGGCAGCGCTTGCTGGATCAGGTGTTCACTCTGGGCATCGAGGGCGCTGGTAGCTTCGTCGAGCAGCAGGATCGGCGCGTCCACCAGCAGCGCGCGGGCGATGGCCAGGCGTTGGCGTTGGCCGCCGGAGAGGCCCATGCCGCCGTCGCCCAAGTGAGTCTGGTAGCCGTCGGGCATTTGCAGGATGAAGTCATGGGCGTGGGCAATGCGGGCGGCGGCTTCGACCTGTTCCCGAGTGGCGGTCGGGTTGCCGTAGCGGATGTTGTCTTCGACGCTGCCGAAGAACAGCGCCGGACTCTGGGACACTAGTGCGAAGTGGCGGCGCAGGTCCATAGGGTCGAGTTCGGTCAGCGGATGGCCTTCGAGCAGGATGCAGCCTTGCTGGGGATCGTAGAAGCGCAGCAACAGGTCGAAAATCGTCGATTTGCCCGCGCCGGATGGGCCCACCAACGCCAGGGTTTCACCGGGATTGATGGTCAGGTTCAGGCCGTCGACAGCATAGCTATCGGGCCGTGAAGGGTAGGAAAACCGCAGGTTTTGCAGTTCCATGCGGCCGCTGACCCGCTCAGGCAGTTGCACGGTCCCGGCGGCGGGCGCCTGGATTTCGTTGCTCGACTGCAACAACTCGCCGATCCGCTCGGCGGCCCCGGCGGCGCGTTGCAACTCACCGAGCACTTCGCTCAGGGTGCCGACCGCACTGCCGACAATCAGGCTGTAGAACACGAACGCCGCCAGCTCGCCGCCGGATATGCGCCCGCTGATCACATCCATGCCGCCCACCCACAGCATCACACCCACGGCGCCGAGCACCAGCATGATCACCAGGGTAATCAACCAGGCGCGCTGGGTGATGCGTTTGCGCGCGGTGGTGAAGGCGTCTTCCACGGTCACGGCGAAACGCTGCTCGTCCTGCACCTGATGGTTGTAGGCCTGCACGGTCTTGATCTGGCCGAGGGTCTCGGACACATAGCTGCCCACATCGGCGATACGGTCCTGGCTTTGCCGCGACAAGCTGCGCACCCGACGGCCGAAGATGAGGATCGGCGCCAACACCAGCGGCAATGCCACCACCACGATGCTGGTGAGCTTGGGGTTGGTCACAAACAGCAACACGATGCCCCCGATGACCATCAGCGCGTTGCGCAGGAACAGCGACAACGACGAGCCGATCACCGATTGCAGCAAGGTGGTATCAGTGGTCAAACGTGACTGGATTTCCGAGCTGCGATTATTTTCATAGAAGCCCGGATGCAGGTAGATCAGATGGTTGAACACTTGCCGACGGATGTCCGCCACCACCCGCTCGCCGATCCACGACACCAGGTAGAACCGTGCAAACGTGCCCACTGCCAGGCCCAATACGAGGATCATGAACAGGCCGATGGACTGGTTGAGCAAGTGTGGGGATTGAGTCATGAACCCCTGGTCCACCAGCAGGCGAATGCCCTGCCCCATGGACAAGGTGATACCGGCCGTGACGATCAGCGCCAACAGGGCGCCGAGCGCGTGCCAGCGGTAGGGCGCGATGAAACGGCTGGCCAGGCGGATCGCGCGGCGTTGACGGACTGAGAACATGGAGGGCATCACCAGTGAGGAACCTGTCCTCAACATTGGGGGAACTTGGGCAAATAACAATGAGTCAGGTTAATTATGCCCGCCGATACCTATCCCTAGAGGCTATCGGTCTAACCCCTGGCTGGAAATCCGAGGCGGTTTCTGGTGGACTGGGTATTCGAACCGGTGATCTTGCAGGGAGTTGTAACAGCGTGGTCACTCGGGCGGCTTAGAGTCAAGAAGCAAACTAGGTAAACAACCTGATGAGGAGACAGGCCATGACCTTGCAGAACAGCAGCGATGCCAAGATTGAAGTGATCCGCCAACCGCAGCAGTTGCCTTGCTCGTACATCGACGCCAAAGGCCGCGAAGTGCAGATTACCGAAGAGATGATCCAGCAAGCCTGCCGCGAACTGGACGAAAAACTGGTCAAGCCTGCCCAGCAAGGCTGAAGCGCCGACGCTCTTGCAAACCCGGCCCAGGTGGCCGGGTTTTTTACTGCGGTCTAAACGCTCACAGCGCCCAATGCGCCGACGATGTTCGATAGCACCGCCGATTCACCGTTGATGCGCACCTTCAAGCCATCAATCTCACGGCGCTCCGGGTAGTTCTTGCGCAGCAGGTCAAACGCCCTGCGCTGTTCTTCCACCGTTCCTACCAGGCTCCGCCGGAAGTCCGCATCATCCCGGCGCGGGTCGTACACGCTGCGGCACAGGGTCGCCAGCGCCCAGGCCGGGTCGGTGGACGCGTTCAACTGCACCTCGGCCAACCACGGCGGCGGCAGCAAATCACTCAACTGAATACTCGGTTCCTGCCCCAGGTGCACGCAGAACGCCTGATAGATCTGCGCCGTGCCGCGCTGTTTGCCATCCAGGCTGTAACCAGCGATATGCGGCGTGGCCAGCACGCACAGGTCGGCAAGGTCCACGTCCACTTCAGGTTCGCCCTCCCACACATCCAGCACCGCTTGCAGGTCTTCGCGCGCCAGCAACACCTCGCGCAGGGCGGCGTTGTCCACCACCGGGCCACGGCTGGCGTTGATCAGCCAAGTGCCGGGCTTGAGCTGGTTGAGCCGCTCGCGGTCGAACAGGTGCCAGGTGGAGCCATTGCCGGACTTGGTCAACGGCGTGTGCAGGCTGATCACATCGCATTGCTCGATGATCTGCTCCAGGCTGACGTAATCGCCGTCTTCGGCAATCTGCCGTGGCGGGTCACACACCAGCACGTTCCAGCCCAGGCCCTTGAGTACCTTGACCAGCCGCCCGCCCACTTCGCCGGCTCCAACCACGCCATAGGTGCGCTGAGTGAGGTCGGCACCTTCGATTTCAGCCAGGGTCATCAGGCTGCCCAGCACATAATCCACCACGCCACGGGCATTGCAGCCGGGGGCGCTGGACCACTGGACGCCGGCCTGCTTGAAGTAGTCGAGGTCCAGGTGATCGGTGCCGATGGTGCAAGTGCCGACGAAACGTACGTTCGTCCCCTCCAGCAGCGCACGGTTAACGTTGGTCACCGAGCGCACCAGCAACACGTCAGCCTGCTCGACTGTGGCGCGGTCGATGGAACGGCCGGGCACCCGGCGGATCTCGCCAAATCCCTGGAAGAATGCATCGAGCAGCGGAATATTTTCGTCGGCAACAATCAACATGGCAGGCTCCTTTCGCGGACCCGCAGTGTACAGGGATCACGACCCGCGCTTACAAATCCCTAACACAGGATTTTTCCTGACCAGTGCGTCAAAGCGTAGAATCCGCGGTCCTTGCGCATCCCTTGATTGGACACCTGTACGTGAACACTGCCTCTGCCACCCTCAGCCGCCCCGCCCGCATCAGCCGGGAAGTCGGCGGCCTGCTGACGCTCGCCCTGCCGATCATGGTCGGCCAACTGGCCACTACTGCGATGAGTTTTGTCGATGCGGTGATGGCTGGCCGCGTCAGTCCCCAAGACTTGGCGGCGGTGGGCCTGGGCAACTCGATCTGGATTCCGGTCTACCTGCTGATGAGCGGTACGCTGCTGGCCACCACGCCGAAAGTTGCCCAACGCTTCGGTGCGGGCCAGTACAGCGAGATCGGACCACTGGTGCGTCAGTCACTGTGGCTGGCCTTGGTGGTCGGCATCATCGGCTCACTGCTACTGCTCTGCGCCGAGCCGATCCTGCATGCAATGAAGGTTGAGCCGGACCTGATCGCGCCCACCATGGGTTACTTGCATGGCATCGCCGCCGGTATGCCGGCCATTGCGTTCTATTACGTGCTGCGCTGCTTCAGTGACGGCCTGGGCCGTACGCTGCCAAGCATGGTCATGGGCCTGTGCGGCCTGGCGCTGAATATCCCGCTGAACTACATCTTCATCTACGGTCACCTCGGCCTGCCGGCCATGGGCGGCGTAGGTTGCGGTTGGGCCACGGCCATTTCGATGTGGGTGATGATGCTTGGCCTGGCCGGCTGGACCCGCTGGGGGCCGGCCTACCAGAGCAGCGAACTGTTCAAGCGTTTCGACTGGCCACAATGGGCGGTGATCAAGCGCGTGCTGGGCATTGGCCTGCCGATTGGCGTGGCGATCTTTGCCGAGTCGAGCATTTTTGCGGTGATTGCCCTACTGCTGGGCAGCTTGGGAGCCACGGTGGTGTCCGGTCATCAGATCGCGCTGAACGTCAGCTCCCTGGTGTTCATGATCCCCTACTCCCTGAGCATGGCCGTAACGGTACGCGTGGGCCAGGCGCTGGGACGTGGGGAACCGCGTGAAGCACGCTTCGCCGCAGGGGTGGGCATGGGCACGGCGCTGGCCTACGCCTGCCTGTCCTGCAGCCTGATGCTGCTGTTTCGCGAGCAGATTGCGGCGATCTATACGCCGGACCCGGTGGTCATTCACTTGGCTTCGACGCTGATCGTGTTCTCGGCACTGTTCCAGTTTTCCGACTCGATCCAGGTCACGGCGGCTGGCGCACTGCGTGGTTACCAGGACACCCGAGTGACGATGGTACTGACCTTGTTCGCCTATTGGGGCGTTGGCCTGCCGGTGGGTTACGCCCTGGGGCTGACGAATTGGCTCGGCGAGCCGAGCGGCCCAAGCGGCTTGTGGCAAGGGCTGATCGTGGGACTGAGCTGTGCGGCGGGGATGTTGCTGGTACGCCTGGCGCGCAGTGCACGCCGGCGCATTCGCGCCGACAAGGCACACCTGTAGGAGCGAGCTTGCTCGCGAAAAACCCGAGAGCGCCGCGTTAACCCAGGTGCGCTGCATTATCCTTGAGGATTTTCGCGAGCAAGCTCGCTCCTACAGTACATCGAGTGATCAGTCGGCTTTTTTGCGGATCCAGTACAGGTACGTGCCGGCCTGCTCCTGCTGACCCACCAGTTCGTGGTCAAGGAACACGCAGAACTTGGGAATATCGCGGCGCGTGGACGGGTCGGTCGCGATCACCTTGAGCAAGCCGCCTGGCGGCAGGTCACGGATGTGCTGGTGCAGCATCATCACGGGCTCTGGGCAATTCAGGCCTGTTGCATCTAGGGTGCCGTCGACGGCGGTGTCGAAAATATCACTCATGATCTACTCCTGGAACTGGCCGCCAGTCTACCGGGCCTTGGTTTTCTTCACATCCACCAACCGACGCAGGTGGCAGGTCACTTCCTCTCGGTCGTGGTACAGCTGCTTGCAGCCGATCTCCACGCGGATGCCGCGCGCTTTGAAACCGTCCTCGATGCGTTCCAGCAGGCGCTTCACTTCGGCGTAGCGCTGTTTCATCGGCAGCTTCAGGTTCACCACCGCCTCGCGGCAATGCCCCTCGCCGATCCAGGTTTCCAGCAGCGCGGCGTTACGCGCCGGTTTTTCGACGATGTCGCAGACCATCCAGTCCACCGGCTGCTTGGGCACGAAGGTGAAACCGTCGGCCATCAAGTGCTGCACCAAGCCAGTATCCATCAGGCTTTCGGCCATCGGGCCGTTATCGATGGCGGTCACCAGCATGCCACGGTTGACCAGTTGCCAGGTCCAGCCGCCGGGCGCTGCGCCAAGGTCGACGCCCGTCATGTCGCCGTGCAGGCGCTCGTCCCACTGGTCGCGGGGGATGAAGTGGTGCCAGGCCTCTTCCAGCTTGAGGGTCGAACGGCTGGGCGCTTCGCGGGGAAATTTCAAACGCGGAATACCCATCGGCCACATTGCCGAGTTGTTCGACTCGGCCAGGCCCATGAACACTTCGCGGCCACTCTTGAAGGTCAGCAGCAGGCGCGGCTTGCTCGGGTCGTCCACCAGTTTGCCGGCGTTCAGCAGGGCTTTGCGCAGGTGCACTTCGAATTTCTTGCAGAAGTTGGACAGTTCCTTGCCGTCGTTGGTGTCGACCATCTCCAGCCACAGGCTGCCGCACACCGGGAATTCGCGCAGGTGGGCGAGGATCACGCTGATGCGGTCCGTTTCCGGCAAGTCGATGAACACCCCGCGCGCCCACTGCCGAGGAAAGATCAGCTCGGCAAAGCGCTGGCCGTGCATCAGGCGCTGGGCGCCGTCTTCTTCGGTGCAGACAAATTCGGCGCAGGCGCTGCCGGTCTTGGCCTTGGCGTAGCCGGAAACGTTCAGGCGCGCGGCGAGGTCCGCGATCTCGGAACAGACTTCGCCTTCAAAACCCGGGCGGCAGTGCATAAAAAGGGTGTTCATCAACTCTCCAAGTGAATCAACTGACGTTGCGCTGTCGCAATGCCTGTCATGAAAACCCGCGCATGATAACGGAGTTCGGAACCTTGGACTTAACGATAGAGTCCAGTTATTAGCCTGCTAATGAAAACAGGGCTAAGTTGATAGCTCTGTTCGTCCCGTCAGGTCCGTAGCCGTGCGGACCATAAGGAGTCGTGTCATGTCATCGCTTGATAGCCTGAGAACCCTTAAGACCCTTGAAATAGACAGTAAAACCTACCACTACTTCAGCCTGCCCGAAGCCGCCAAGAGCCTGGGTGACCTGGACAAGCTACCGATGTCACTGAAGGTGCTGCTGGAAAACCTGCTGCGCTGGGAAGACAACAAGACCGTCACCGGCGCCGACCTCAAGGCCATTGCCGCCTGGCTCAAGGAACGCCAGTCCGACCGTGAGATCCAGTACCGCCCCGCCCGCGTGTTGATGCAAGACTTTACCGGCGTCCCCGCCGTGGTCGACCTGGCCGCCATGCGCGCCGCCGTGGCCAAGGCCGGGGGCGATCCGCAGCGCATCAACCCGCTATCGCCCGTGGACCTGGTAATTGACCACTCGGTGATGGTCGACAAGTTCGGCAACGCCGACGCCTTTGAGCAGAACGTCGACATCGAAATGCAGCGCAACGGCGAACGCTACGCCTTCCTGCGCTGGGGCCAGAGCGCCTTTGACAACTTCAGTGTGGTGCCACCGGGCACCGGCATCTGCCATCAGGTCAACCTCGAATACCTCGGCCGCACCGTGTGGACCAAGGACGAAGACGGTCGCACTTACGCCTTCCCCGACACCTTGGTCGGCACTGACTCCCACACCACCATGATCAACGGCCTGGGCGTACTCGGCTGGGGCGTGGGCGGGATCGAAGCGGAAGCGGCGATGCTCGGCCAACCGGTGTCGATGCTGATCCCGGAAGTGATCGGCTTCAAGCTCACCGGCAAATTGAAGGAAGGCATCACCGCCACTGACTTGGTGCTGACCGTGACCCAGATGCTGCGCAAGAAAGGCGTGGTGGGTAAATTCGTCGAGTTCTACGGCGACGGCTTGGCCGACCTGCCGTTGGCCGACCGCGCCACCATCGCCAACATGGCCCCGGAATACGGCGCCACCTGCGGCTTTTTCCCGGTGGATGAGGTGACACTGGACTACCTGCGCCTCTCCGGCCGTCCCACAGAAACCGTGAAGCTGGTCGAGGCTTACACCAAAGCCCAGGGCTTGTGGCGCAACGCGGGCCAGGAGCCGGTGTTCACCGACAGCCTGGCCCTGGACATGGGTAGCGTGGAAGCCAGCCTGGCCGGGCCGAAACGCCCGCAGGACCGTGTGGCGCTACCGAATGTCGGCCAAGCCTTCAGCGACTTCCTCGACCTGCAATTCAAACCCACCAACAAAGAAGAGGGCCGCCTGGAAAGCGAAGGCGGTGGCGGGGTTGCCGTGGGCAATGCCGACCTGGTGGGCGAAACCGACTATGAATACGACGGCCAGACCTATCGCCTGAAAAACGGCGCGGTGGTGATCGCCGCGATCACGTCCTGCACCAACACCTCCAACCCCAGCGTGATGATGGCGGCCGGGCTGGTGGCGAAAAAGGCCGTGGAAAAAGGCCTGACACGCAAGCCGTGGGTTAAAACCTCTCTGGCGCCAGGCTCCAAAGTGGTTACCGACTACTACAAAGCGGCGGGCCTCACCCAGTATCTGGACAAGCTCGGCTTTGATTTGGTGGGTTACGGCTGCACCACCTGCATCGGCAACTCCGGCCCGCTGCCCGAGCCGATCGAAAAAGCCATCCAGAGGGCCGACCTTGCAGTGGCGTCTGTGCTGTCGGGTAACCGCAACTTCGAAGGCCGCGTGCACCCGCTGGTGAAAACCAACTGGCTGGCTTCGCCGCCGCTGGTGGTGGCGTATGCCTTGGCGGGTACCGTGCGCATCGATATCAGCAGTGAACCGCTGGGTAACGATCAGGATGGCAAGCCGGTGTACCTCAAGGACATCTGGCCGAGCAGCAAGGAAATCGCGGATGCCGTGGCCCAGGTCAGCACCGGTATGTTCCACAAGGAATACGCCGAGGTATTCGCCGGTGACGAGCAGTGGCAAGCCATTGAAGTGCCACAGGCCGCCACCTACGTGTGGCAGAAAGACTCGACCTACATTCAGCACCCGCCATTCTTCGACGACATTGCAGGCCCACTGCCGGTCATCAAGGACGTCAAAGGCGCCAACGTGCTGGCGCTGCTGGGCGACTCGGTGACCACCGACCACATCTCCCCGGCCGGCAATATCAAGACCGACAGCCCCGCCGGTCGCTACCTGCGTGAACAAGGCGTGGAACCGCGCGACTTCAACTCCTACGGCTCACGCCGGGGCAACCATGAAGTGATGATGCGTGGCACCTTTGCCAATATCCGTATCCGCAATGAAATGCTCGGCGGCGAAGAAGGCGGCAATACGCTGTACATCCCCACTGGCGAGAAAATGCCGATCTACGATGCGTCGATGAAATACCAGGCGTCGGGCACACCGCTGGTGGTGGTGGCCGGCCAGGAATATGGCACCGGCTCCAGCCGCGACTGGGCAGCCAAGGGCACCAACCTGCTGGGCGTCAAGGCGGTGATCGCCGAGAGTTTCGAGCGGATCCACCGCTCCAACCTGGTGGGCATGGGCGTGCTGCCGCTGCAGTTCAAGCTGGATCAGAACCGCAAGTCGCTCAAGCTCACCGGCAAGGAGAAGATCGACATTCTCGGTCTGACCGACGTGGAGATCGTGCCACGCATGAACCTGACGCTGGTGATCACGCGGGAGGATGGCAGTAGCGAGAAGGTGGAGGTGTTGTGCCGGATCGATACGCTCAATGAGGTGGAATACTTCAAGTCGGGCGGGATTCTGCATTACGTACTGCGTCAACTGATCGCCTCATAACCCTGTAGAAGCCCGGCTTGCCGGCGATAGCGCTTTCAAGGACGCCATCGCCGGCAAGCCGGGCTCCTACAAGGGCGGTGATCGCACTCCAGGCATTAAAAAAGGCGCTGCATCTTTCGATGCGGCGCCTTTTTTATACGGCGTGGATCAGCCGAACAACCACTTCCACAGCAGCACCAGCACCACCACCGCCAGCATCGGCCGCGCAATCCGGTAAGCCTTCGGATGCTTGCGCTTCCACTGCTTGACCACGCCGCTGAACTTGTCACTGAAGGTCTTGCTCCAGGCATACGCCTGGTTGATCCCGCCCACGCGCTCGTCATCCAGGTTCTGCGGCGCAGTGGCGCGCCCCAATTGCTTACTGACCCAACGGTTGACGCGGGTCATCACACGGTTGCTCAGTGGCCGCTCGATGTCGCAGAACAGGATCACACGGGTCTGCTCGGTTTCGTTCTTGACCCAGTGCACGTAGGTTTCGTCGAACATCACGTCTTCACCGTCACGCCAGGCGTAGACCTGGCCGTCGACAAAGATGCGGCAGTCGTCGGAGTTCGGCGTCGACAGGCCCAGGTGATAACGCAGGGAACCGGCAAACGGGTCGCGGTGCGGGTTGAGGTGGCTGCCGCCCGGCAACAGCGCGAACATCGCGCCCTTGACGTTGGGAATGCTGCTCACCAGCGCTACGGTTTTCGGGCACAGCGCCTCGGCCGACGGCAGGGGTTTGTCGTACCACTTGAGGTAGAAACGCTTCCAGCCCTTCTTGAAGAACGAGCCGAAGCCGGCGTCGTTGTTCTTTTCGGCCGCGCGGATGTATCCCTCGTCGAACAGGTGCATGGCCTCTTCGCGGATCACTTCCCAGTTGTCCTTGAGCACATCCAGTTCCGGGAACTTGCTGCGATCCAGGTACGGCTTGGACGGCACGGCCGAGAACAGGTACATCAAGGCGTTATACGGGGCGAACAGCGCCGAATGGTTGACGAACTGGCGCAATAGCGGCAAACGCGCCTTGCCGCGCAGGTGCACATACAACGTGCTGCCGATAAACAACGCCAGCACCGACAGCTTGGCGGCCAAAGAAAAGGTCATGCAGCAACTCCTGGAAATAAGCGCCTGGCCAACAGCAGACGTAGCAGCCGGCCATGATAAACAGTTGGGCCATTATGCAGAAGGCCCGGGTTATCGGCGCTGACTCAAATCAAGCCTGGTTTTCTTGCTCGGTAAACAAATCGCTGAACAGCATGCTCGACAGGTAGCGCTCACCGGAGTCCGGCAGGATCACCACGATGGTCTTGCCCTGCATCTCCGGTTTCTCGGCCAAGCGTACCGCCACGGCCATCGCGGCGCCGCAGGAGATACCGCACAGAATCCCCTCTTCCTGCATCAGGCGCAGGGCCATGGCCTTGGATTCGTCGTCGGTCACCAGCTCCACACGGTCAACCATCGACAGGTCAAGGTTCTTCGGCACAAACCCGGCGCCGATGCCCTGGATCTTGTGCGGACTGGGCTTGATCTCTTCACCGGCCAGCGCCTGCGTGATCACTGGCGACACAATCGGCTCGACCGCCACCGACAGGATCGGTTTGCCCGCGATGTTCTTGATATAGCGCGACACACCGGTGATGGTGCCGCCAGTGCCCACCCCCGCCACCAGCACGTCCACGGCGCCATCGGTGTCATTCCAGATTTCCGGACCGGTGGTTTTCTCGTGGATCGCCGGGTTGGCCGGGTTTTCGAACTGAGCCGGCATGAAATAGGTGGCGGGGTCGCTGGCAACGATTTCGCCGGCTTTCTCGATCGCACCCTTCATGCCCTTGGCCGGCTCGGTCAGCACCAGCTCGGCGCCGAGTGCCTTGAGCACCTTGCGGCGCTCGATGCTCATGGAGGCCGGCATGGTCAGCAGCAATTTGTACCCACGGGCGGCGGCGACGAATGCCAGGCCGATGCCGGTGTTGCCGGAGGTGGGTTCGACAATGGTCATGCCCGGCTTGAGTTTGCCGGTGCTTTCAGCGTCCCAGATCATGTTTGCGCCAATGCGGCACTTCACCGAGTAGCCTGGGTTACGCCCTTCGATCTTGGCCAGGATGGTCACGCCACGCGGTGCGATCCGGTTGATCTGAACCAGGGGCGTGTTACCGATGGAGTGCGCGTTGTCTGCAAAGATGCGGCTCATGACGGGTCCTATTGGGCGGTGTTCAGGAAGGCCACAAGGGTATGCCTCGTGCCGCGAAGCGTCCAGTCGGAGGAACGTTGCACGCTTAACAACAGTCCATCCCCTATACGGACAGAGGACCCTCCCCATGAAACGTCGCTACAGCTGGCCACTATGGACCGTTGCCGGATTGCTGGTGGTGCTGGTTGCCCTGAGCATCGCCCTGCCCTACATGGTGCGCAACTATTTGAATGAGAAGCTCGCTGATATGGGCGACTACCGCGGCCAGGTTACCGATGTGGACCTGGCCCTGTGGCGCGGCGCCTACAGGATCAACGGCCTGGAGATCATCAAGGTCGATGGCAAAGTGCCTGTACCGTTCGTCAAGGCGCCGTTGATCGACCTGGCGGTGAGCTGGCACTCGCTGTGGTACGACCATGCGGTAGTCGCCAAGGTGCGCTTTATCAACCCCGAAGTGAACTTCGTCGACGGCGGCGCCAACAAGCAGGCGTCCCAGACCGGTAAGGGCACCGACTGGCGCGAGCAATTGAGCAAGCTGGCCCCCATCACCCTCGACGAGGTGCGTATCGAGGACGGCAAGATCGCCTTCCACAACTTCAACTCCAAGCCACCGGTCAACATCAATGCCACCGAGGTCAACGCCAGCTTCTATAACCTGACCAACGTGGTCGACGTCAAAGGCAAGCGCGACGCCCGCTTCGAGGGCAAGGCGCTCCTTCAGGGCCAGGCGCCGCTGGAAGCCACCGCCACCTTCGACCCGCTGAGCAATTTCGAGAACTTCGAATTCCGTTTTCGCGCCAAGGACCTGCAGCTCAAGCGCATGAATGACTTCGCTTCGGCCTACGGCAAATTCGATTTCAAGGCTGGCACCGGCGACGTGGTGATCGAAGCCCAGGCGGAAAAAGGCCAGTTGACCGGGTATATCAAGCCGCTGATGCGCGATGTAGAAGTGTTCGACTGGCAACAGGACGTGGAGAACAAGGACAAGAACATCTTCCGCTCGATCTGGGAGGCCGTGGTCGGCGCCAGTGAAACCGTGCTGAAAAACCAGGCGAAAAACCAGTTCGCCACCCGTGTTGAACTCAGTGGCAGCGTGCACCAGCAAAATGTCAGCGCGTTTTCTGCGTTTTTGGCGATTTTGCGCAACGGCTTCATCCAGGCGTTCAATGCGCGCTATGAACAACCCAAGCCGTCGGCGGATTGATCGTGACTGGTCATTCAGAGACTGAATAAGCCGCCTGCGTTCACAGTCGCCGGGGCTGCGCGGTATAGTCCGGGCATTGATGAATGCGAGGAAACACCGATGAAGTTCGAAGGCACCCAGGCCTATGTGGCTACCGATGACCTGAAACTGGCCGTCAACGCCGCCATCACCCTGGAGCGGCCGCTGCTGGTCAAGGGCGAGCCCGGCACCGGCAAGACCATGCTCGCCGAGCAATTGGCCGAGTCCTTCGGTGCCAAGCTGATCACCTGGCATATCAAGTCGACCACCAAGGCCCACCAGGGCCTGTACGAGTACGACGCGGTCAGCCGTCTGCGCGACTCGCAGCTGGGCGTGGACAAGGTGCATGACGTGCGCAATTACCTGAAAAAGGGCAAGCTCTGGGAAGCCTTCGAGTCTGAGGAGCGGGTGATCCTGTTGATCGATGAAATCGACAAGGCCGACATCGAGTTCCCCAACGACCTGCTGCAAGAACTCGACAAGATGGAGTTCTACGTCTACGAAATCGACGAGACCATCAAGGCCAAGAAACGCCCGATCATCATCATTACCTCCAACAACGAAAAAGAGCTGCCGGACGCGTTCTTGCGTCGCTGCTTCTTCCACTACATCGCCTTCCCTGACCGCACCACCCTGCAAAAGATCGTCGATGTGCACTACCCCGACATCAAGAAAGACCTGGTCAGCGAAGCGCTGGACGTGTTCTTCGATGTGCGCAAAGTACCGGGACTGAAGAAAAAACCCTCCACCTCCGAACTGGTGGACTGGCTCAAGCTGTTGATGGCTGACAATATCGGCGAAGCCGTGCTGCGCGAGCGCGACCCGACCAAGGCTATTCCGCCGCTGGCCGGTGCGTTGGTGAAGAACGAGCAAGACGTGCAGTTGCTGGAGCGTCTGGCGTTCATGAGCCGTCGCGGTAATCGCTGATGCTGCTCAACCTGTTCAACGAGATGCGTGCCGCCAAGGTGCCGGTGTCGGTACGCGAGCTGCTCGACCTGATCAACGCGCTGAAAATGCGCGTGACCTTCGCCGATATGGACGAGTTCTATTACTTGGCGCGGGCGATCCTGGTCAAGGACGAGCGGCATTTCGACAAGTTCGACCGGGCCTTCGGCGCTTACTTCAATGGCCTGGAAAAACTCGACGACCACCTGCAGGCGTTGATCCCCGAAGACTGGCTGCGCAAGGAATTCGAACGTTCGCTGACCGATGAGGAACGCGCGCAGATCCAGTCGCTTGGTGGCCTCGACAAACTCATCGAGGAATTCAAGAAACGCCTGGAAGAACAGAAGGAACGTCACGCCGGCGGCAACAAGTGGATCGGCACAGGCGGCACCAGCCCGTTTGGCTCCGGCGGCTATAACCCGGAAGGCATTCGCGTCGGCGATGCCGGCAAGCGCCAGGGCAAGGCCGTTAAGGTGTGGGACCAACGCGAGTACAAGAACCTCGACGATCAGGTTGAACTGGGCACGCGCAACATCAAGATCGCCCTGCGCCGCCTGCGCAAATTTGCGCGCCAGGGTGCAGCCGAAGAGCTGGATATTGACGGCACCATCGACCACACCGCACGTGACGCCGGGTTGCTGAATATCCAGATGCGCCCGGAGCGGCGTAACACCATCAAGCTGCTATTGCTGTTCGATATCGGCGGCTCGATGGATGCCCACGTGAAGATCTGCGAAGAGCTGTTCTCGGCGTGCAAGACCGAGTTCAAGCATTTGGAGTACTTCTACTTCCATAACTTCGTGTACGAATCGGTGTGGAAAAACAACCAGCGCCGCACGTCGGAACGCACCTCGACCCAAGACTTGCTGCACAAATACGGTGCCGATTACAAAGTGATCTTTATCGGCGATGCGTCGATGGCGCCGTATGAAATCACCCAGGCCGGCGGCAGCGTCGAGCATTGGAATGAGGAGCCGGGCTATGTGTGGATGCAGCGCTTCATGGCCAAGTACAAGAAGTTGATCTGGATTAACCCGTATCCGAAGGACACCTGGGGGTATACCGCGTCGACGGGAATTGTGCGGGAGTTGGTGGAGGATCAGATGTATCCGCTGACCTTGCGCGGGCTTGAGGAAGGGATGCGCTTCCTCTCCAAGTAACCCCGCACGACCTGTAGGAGCCCGGCTTGCCGGCGATGGCACCCTTGAGCCTTATGCAAGACGGGCGGACGCCATCGCCGGCAAGCCGGGCCCCTACAGGGGTTAGCGAAAACGCTGCAAAAAGTCGACATGCTGCCGGTGCGCCGTCTCCTGCACCACCGGCGCCAACCTCACCTTCTCCCCCGGCAAGCACTGCGCCAGCCGCGCCAGCGCCAATGGCGTCAGCGCGCCCAGGCGCGGGTAACCGCCAATCGTCTGCCGGTCATTGAGCAACACAATAGGCTGCCCATCCGGCGGCACCTGGATCGCCCCCAGCGGAATCCCCTCGGAGATCAACGACGGCCCCTGATATTGCAACGGCGTGCCCAGCAGGCGCATGCCCATGCGGTCGGCGCGGCTGTCCAGGGTCCATTCGGTGTTGAACGCATCGAACAGGCTTTGCCCGCTGAACTGGCCGATCTGGGCGCCGACGATCACGTCCAACGGTTTACCGGATTGCAAATCCGGTGCGCTCAGCACCTTCATTGCGCCACCTGTACCGGAATAGACCAAGCACGCGCCTTCGGCCAGTGACTTACCGAAACCGTCCACGCCGCCCAGTTCTTCACGTACAACGGTGGCGCAACTGCCCAGCACATCCGGCGCATCAAACCCACCCGGCGCCGCCAGATAGGCCCGCGCGCCATTGAATGGCTGGGTGAAACGCAAACGCTGGCCCTTTTGCAGGATAAAACTGCGGCCAGGGCTGATGGCGCGTTCGTCGATGTAAGCACCCAAATCCGCACCGGCAAGGGCCAGCAGGCAGTAATCCTCGGCCTGCACGGTAAAGCCGCCGAGGGTGATTTCCACCGCCGGCGCGTCCAGCGCATTGCCCAGCAGCCAGTTGGCCCAGGACATCGACACCCAATCCAGCGCACCGCCCTGGGTCACACCCAGGTGGCGCACGCCAAAACGGCCGGCGTCCTGCAACAGGCACAGCGGTGTGCTGGCCTCGATGATCAAGCGGCTCATGCCTGCGCCTCCAACGGCGTGTCATCGCCACCCAGTTTGATGAATTCGGCGTGATCAACCGCTTCAAAACGCACCGTGTCGCCCGGTTGCATCAGGCTGTAGCCGTCTCGCTCACGATCGAAGAGTTTGGCCGGCGTGCGGCCTATCAGGTTCCAGCCGCCCGGCGAGACCACCGGATAGGCGGCGGTTTGCCGTTCGGCGATGCCGACACTGCCCGCCGCCACGCGTTTGCGCGGGGTGCTGAGGCGTGGCGCAGCGAGGATTTCATCCACCAGGCCCATAAAGGCAAAACCGGGGGCGAAGCCGAGGGCGAACACTTGGTATTCGTGGGCGCTGTGGCGGCGGATCACATCGTCGATGGCCAGGCCGCTACGCTGGCTGAGCAGGGTCAGCTCAGGACCGACGCTCAGGTCATACCACACCGGCAGCACATGGCACTGGCCGCTGCCCTGGGTCTGCGGTTGCAGGTCGGTCAGAGCCAGGTCGATCAATTCCCGTGCCTGGGCTGGGTTCAATGCGCCGAGGTCGTAATGCACCATCAAGGTGGTGTAGGACGGCACCAGGTCCACCAAGGCCGCGCCGAAACCGCTGCGCAAGCGCTGAGTGGCGGCGAGCATCCACGGCATGTTGGCTTCGGCGATTGCATCAAACAGACGCACCATCAGGCAGTCGATGGCTACCACTTCAATCCGAGGCTTCATGCTGGCTTCAATGCCTCGCGGATACGCTGCACGGCGGCGATCGAGCTGGCGTTGTCACCGTGTACGCACAGCGTATTGGCCTGCAGGACCAACGAGCTGCCGTCGCTGGCGGTCAGGGCTTCACCTCGGGAGATGGTCAGGGCTTGCTGCAGGATGGTGTCGGAATCGTGGTGCACGGCACCGGGCAACTGGCGCGAAACCAGGTGGCCCTTGTTGTCATAGGCGCGGTCGGCAAAGGCTTCAAACCACAGGGTGACGCCATACTCGTCGCCTAACGCCTGCGCTGCGCTGTTGTCGCGGGTGGCGAGCAACATCAGCGGCAGTTCGCCGTAGGCCGCCACGGCCTGGATCACCGCGCGCAATTGCGCCGGATTGGCCATCATGTCGTTGTACATCGCGCCGTGGGGCTTCACATAGCTGACCCGCCCACCTTGCGCCCGGCAGATGCCGTCGAGGGCGCCGATCTGATAGTGCAACAGGTCATGGATTTCCTGGGGCGTGTAGATCATGGAACGACGGCCAAAACCCTGCAGGTCCTGATACGCCGGGTGCGCACCGACTTGCACGCCATGCTTGAGTGCCAGGCTGACGGTCTTGCGCATGATGCTCGGGTCACCGGCATGGAAGCCGCAGGCCACATTGGCGCAATCGATGAACGGCATGACCTCGGCGTCCAGACCCAGGGTCCAGTTGCCGAAGCTTTCGCCAATGTCGCAATTCAGAAGAAGGCGGCTCACGCTGGTCGCTCCTGTAGGCTTTATTTTTTTGTAGTGTGGGATTTTTTACACAGAACTCGCAACTTGTCCTGCCCCCCCTACGACGCTTATCGTGGAATAGCTCGATTTTTGGCGCTGGCCCGGTGCGGCGTCCAACTAATAAAAACCGATCCATGCATAAGAAAAAGTTGATCCCATGAATTTGAAGTTCCTCGAAACCTTCGTCTGGGTGGCCAAGCTCAAGAGTTTCCGCCTGACCGCCGAGAAGTTGTTCACCACCCAGGCGTCGATCTCCAGCCGCATCGCGGTGCTGGAAAGTGAACTGGGGGTGAAATTGTTTCTGCGCGACTCACGCGGCGTGAGCCTGACCCCGGAAGGCTTGAAGGTGCTCGATTACGCCGAGCAAATGATGGTGACCATGCAGGGTTTGAAGCAATCCCTGGAGACTACCAGCAGCAAAGTCGGGCGCATCCGCATCGGCGCGATGGACACGGTGATCCACACCTGGCTGAGCCCGTTGGTGGCGGAACTGATGGACCACTTCCCGCTGGTAGAAATCGAATTGGTCGCCGATACCGCGCTAAACCTCAGCGATCAGCTGCAAAAAGGCTTCCTCGACCTGATCCTGCAAACCGACCTGCTGCGCCTCGAAACCGTGCGCAGCCTGGAGCTGTGCAGCCACCCCATGGCCTGGATCGTCGCCAGCCAGTCGATCTACAACCGTGACTACGCCTCCCTGGCCGAACTGGCCCAGGAGCGCATCATCACCTACTCGAAAAACTCCCATCCGCACCAGGACGTGATCAGCCTGATGCAAGCCAACGGCGTGGCCGCGCCACGGATGAACTGTGTGAACTCGGTGTCGGCGATTACTCGCTTGTTGCGCGATGGCTTCGGCATTGGCGCGCTGCCGCCGGTGCTGGTCAGCGAAGAACTGGCGCGCGGCGAATTGGTGATGTTGCCGATGGCGCAGAAACTGCCGAACTTGCAGGTGGTGGTGTCGTGGCGCGTGGGGGTGGAACTGGTGGAGGAGATTGTCGGGTTGTGCCAGAAGGTGGTGGCACGGTATGCCGAAGAGGTCGGTGAAGAGCGGATGGTGCTGGCGAAACCCGATTAAATCTGTGGGAGCGGCGGTGCGACGATTCGACTTGCTCGCGAATGCGGTGGGTCAGTGAATACATCTTTGACTGATACACCGTCTTCGCGAGCAAGCCCGCTCCCACACAAGCCCGCTCCCACATTTGGAACTGTGTATGGCTTACAAACCTTTCAGGTCACGCTCTTCGATCGGCCGGCTCTGGCGCAGGCGCTTGCCGCCCAACACCACCCAGTCGATCAAACGGAACAGGCACTCCAGGCCGAACGACAACAGCATCGCCCCGCCCAGCCCCCAGCCCATGGCCTCAGGCGTCAGCAGGATCTGATAGCTGTAGCCGTTCCAGGTTTCCTGGCGGATATCCGGGTCCGCCGCCACCGCCACTTGCAGGGCGCGGATGTACCACGGGCCTTGCATGGCCTGAAATTGTTTGTCCAAGGCTAACTGCCGATCAAGCATGGCGCCCAGGCTGTTGGCGTCGCTCTGGAACACCGGGTCGTCACTGGCGCGGTAATGCGCCACCAATGCCTTCAAGTCGCCGTTGAAGAACTGCCGCGCGGTGGTTTCAAACCCGCTGAGGCCGGTCTGGGCCTCGATCAAATGGGCTTCGACGCGCTTGGCGTAGTCGCTGATGAACCCCGGCACTTGCACGCCGACCAACAGGCCAATGGCAAACAGCACCAACCGCAGATAACTGAGCAACATGGTCGATATCCTTACTCGGTGATGCCCTGGCTGACGCATTCACCACGTCGCCACAGGCTCCATTGGCCCGGTTCGTAGCGGGTCCAGTTTTCGTTGTCGGTCAAAGGCTCGGTGGCGATCACAGTCACCACGTCGTTGGGCGTGGTTTCGGCCTGAAAATCGACGATCACATCGACATCTTTCAAGCGTGCGGGGCCAAACGGAGCGCGACGGGTAATCTGCGCGAGCTTGGTCGAGCAATAGCAAAACAGCCAGTCGCCGTCGCTGAGCAGGCAGTTGAACACGCCTTTGCTGCGGTATTCGGAGCAGGCGGCGATCAGGTCCGGCAGGACTTTTTCGATGTCCACCGGTTCCGGGAAGGCTTCGCGCACGCGGTTGAGCAGATCGCAGAAGGCCGCTTCGCTGTCGGTATCGCCCACCGGGCGGTAGAAGGTGGCGCGTGGGTTGAAATCGGCCAACTGGCCATTGTGCGCAAAGCACCAGTTGCGGCCCCACAGTTCGCGCACGAACGGGTGGGTGTTGGCCAAACTGACCTTGCCGACGTTGGCCTGGCGGATATGCCCAATCACTACCTCGCTCTTGATCGGGTAACGCTGCACCAGCAGCGCGACTTCCGATTCGCTGCTGGCGGCTGGGTCCTGGAACAGGCGCAGGCCACGGCCTTCATAGAACGCGATGCCCCAACCGTCACGGTGGGGACCGGTGCGCCCACCGCGCTGCATCAGCCCGGTGAAACTGAACACGATATCGGTGGGGACGTTGGCACTCATGCCCAATAATTCACACATGCCAGGGCTCTCGCAGCAGGGCGGACAACGTTAAAGGCGCGGTTCGACGCGCATACCGCTCACGGGTGCAGGACGGCGAAAAGGCACGTCGTCTTCATCTTGATCCGGCTCGGCAGCCAGCGCAGCATCCGCGGCGGCCTTGCGCTCACGGCGGGCCTTGGCGGCGCGCTCGATGGGCCAACGGATCAGCACAAACACCAGGTACACGCCAAAGGCGATCATGGTGTACATGAACAGATCGGAAATGGCCCGCCAGGCGTTATTGCCGACCTTGAGCACCAGGTCCAGGGCGGTGATGGCCACGGCCGGCGCGAACTGGGTCTTGACCGGGTCGACGATGGTCGGACTGAACAGCAGCACCGCCATCAGCAATTGCAGCGGCTCGCGCAGCCAGCGCCAGATCCAGCGGGTCATGCGCCACCACACCAACAGGCAGCCCAAAGCGGCGAAGGCGTAAAGGCCCCAAGCGGTCAGATAGTCGTTCTCGGTCATGGTGTCCATGGCAAGGTTGGCAAACAGGCGGCTATGATAACGGCTTTTGCGTGTCGCGGCTGCAAAGCCTGCCACCGTCCGCCCGATAGAGAATAATCCCATGCCTACATCGACCGCTCCGATTGCCCGCAAGGCCCAAGGTCCAGATCCGTACGCCTGGCTGCAAGAGCGCGACAGCACTGAGGTGCTCGATTACCTCAAGGCCGAAAACGCCTGGCAGGAAACCCAGCTCGCCGATCAGGCAGCATTGCGCGAAACCCTGTTCGAGGAGATCAAGGGCCGCATTCTCGAAACCGACCTGTCGCTGCCGTCACCGTGGGGCCCGTATCTGTATTACACCCGCACCACCGCCGGTGACGAATACGCCCGCCACTACCGCTGCCGCCGCCCGGCCGACGACAGCAATCAGGTGGACGACAGCAGCGAAGAGTTGTTGCTGGACCCGAACGTGCTGGCCAATGGCGGTTTCTTCTCCCTCGGCGCGTTCAGCATCAGCCCCGACCACCAACGCCTGGCCTACAGCCTCGATACCAGCGGTGAAGAGATCTACACCCTGTACGTGAAGGAATTGGCCACCGGCAAAGTCAGCGAACTGGCGTTTGAAGACTGCGACGGCAGCATGACCTGGGCCAACGATAGCCTGACCCTGTTCTTTGGCGAACTGGACGACACCCACCGCCCGCACAAGCTGTATCGCTATCGCTTGGACGGCACGGCGGCGCAGGAAGTGTTCCATGAACCCGACGGACGTTTCTTCCTGCATTGCTACCGTTCCAGCTCCGAGCGCCAGTTGCTGCTGTCCCTCGGCAGCAAGACCACCAGCGAAGTCTGGGCCCTGGACGCCGATCAGCCACACCTGGACTTCACCTGCCTGGCGCCACGTGTAGAAAACCATGAATACGATGTCGACCACGGCCAGTTGAATGGGGCGTGGACCTGGTTTATCCGCAGCAACCGCGATGGCATCAATTACGCCCTGTTCGTGGCAACCGACATTGGCGACGTGCCGACCCAAGCTGAATGGCAGAACCTGATCCCCCACAGCGATGAGGTGATGCTCGACGGCGTGAGCCTGAACACCCATGCCATGACCTTGAGCCTGCGCATCGGTGGCCTGCCGGTAATCGAAGTGCACCCGCAGGGCTTGCCGGCCTATCGCGTGGAATTGCCTGACGCCGCCTACAGCCTCTACGTACAGAACAGCCTGGAATTTGTCAGCGACAAGATCCGCCTGCGTTACGAAGCCCTGAACCGCCCGGCCCAGGTCCGTCAGTTGGAACTGGCCAGTGGCACGCAACAGGTGCTCAAGGAAACCCCGGTACTGGGTGTGTTCAATGCCGACGATTACGTGAGCCAGCGCCTGTGGGCCACCTCGGCGGATGGCACCCAGGTGCCGATCAGCCTGGTAGTCAAGCGCGACCAGTTGGGTAAACCAACGCCCCTCTACCTGTACGGCTACGGCGCCTATGGTTCGAGCCTGGACCCGTGGTTCTCCCACGCACGCCTGAGCCTGCTGGACCGAGGCGTGGCGTTTGCCATCGCCCATGTGCGCGGCGGCGGTGAGTTGGGTGAGGCGTGGTATCGCAACGGCAAGCAGGAACACAAGCAGAACACCTTCAGCGACTTTATCGCCTGCGCCGAACACCTGATCGCCGAGGGCCTGACCACCTCCAAACAACTGGCCATCAGCGGCGGCAGTGCCGGCGGCCTGTTGATCGGCGCAGTGCTCAACCAGCGTCCGGAGCTGTTCCAGGCGGCGATTGCCGAAGTGCCGTTTGTCGATGTGCTCAACACCATGCTCGACCCTGAACTGCCGCTGACCATCACCGAGTACGACGAGTGGGGCAACCCGCAAGCACCGGACGTCTACGAGCGCATCAAGGCCTATGCGCCGTATGAAAACGTTCGCGCCCAGGCCTACCCGCACCTGCTGGTGATCGCCGGCTACAACGACAGCCGCGTGCAATATTGGGAAGCCGCCAAGTGGGTGGCCAAGCTGCGCGACACCAAGACCGACGACAACCTGCTGTTGCTCAAGACCGAGCTGGGCGCCGGCCACGGTGGCATGAGCGGTCGTTATCAGGGATTACGTGACGTAGCACTCGAATATGGCTTTGTGTTCAGGGCGCTGGGGCTGGTTTAAGAAACTCATTTAAGGAACTTAGTAGGGCGGTTCTGTCTGAACACAGGACCGCCTACTGATTGATGGACCAAGATTGCAGCCATGGCACTACCCACATTAATGAATACCGAAATCCGCGACATGCTCATGGATTGCGGCCTGTTCAACCCGCTGTTGCCGGAAGACTTTCACGTCGCCGCCGGCTATTTCAATATCAGCAGCATTGCCCGCGATGAGGTGATTTTCCTCGAAGGCGATGCTGGCACGTTCATGTGCATCATCCACAGCGGCCAGGTGGCGGTGCAAAAAACCAACCACGAAGGCCAGCGCCTGACCATCGCCACCCTGCGCAGCGGTCGAGCCTTTGGCGAAATGGCGGTCCTCGACGGCGAGCGACGCTCGGCCAGTTGCATGGCGGCCAGTGACTGCGTGCTGCTGAATCTGGGCAAGGACTCCCTGGAAAAAATGCTCAACGAAGCGCCCAGGGTCGCCGCCAAGATCATCCGCGCGATTGCCATCGCCCTGTCCAAGCGCTTGCGCATGGCCGATGGGCAATTACTCTCGCAACAGTTTTAACCGCCAGGCGTCTTCGGCTTGCTGTCATTTTGCAGCAGGCCCGGCACCGTCTGGTCCTTGGGCGGCGTTGGCAGCACGATCGGCACCAAGGGCGGCGAACCGTTGGTCTTGGGCACGACCGGTGGGGTGACTTGCGGGTACAACGTCGGCGTCGGGGTGCCCGGCGCGCCTGGCGTTGGGGCGGGCGCGACCGGTACGGTTTGCAACTCCTGAGCCTGCGCCGCACCAGAGGCGAGCGCGCTCAACACAATGACCGTTAGAATGCTGCACTTCATCGATGGCTCCATGGCCTGACCGGAATGTCGTAAGGCTACTCCCAACCGCGCAAGAATGCCCTTCCCAATGAGATTTCCATGAAACGTTTCGTTCTGCTGGACACCACCCCGATCCCCGACAACGGCGGTGCCTTGTGCCTGTTCGAATACGGTGAAGATTTCGTCATCAAGATCCAGGGCGGTGACGGCGGCCAGTTGATGAACACGCGCATGCACGGTTCCGAAGATGCCTTGGCGGAGATCCCTTGCCGCAAAGTCGCCGGGCGTGCAGATTCACGGGTGTTGATCGGTGGCTTGGGCATGGGGTTTACCCTGGCGTCAGCCCTCAAGCACCTGGGCAAGACTGCCGAAGTGGTCGTGGCAGAACTGGTGCCTGGCGTTGTGGAGTGGAACCGTGGACCGCTGGGCGAAAAATCCGGCCGCCCGCTGCTGGACCCGCGCACGGTGATCCGCCTGGAAGACGTGGCCAAGGTGCTGCAGGCCGAGCCCCAGGGCTTTGACGCGATCATGCTGGACGTGGACAACGGCCCCGAAGGCCTCACGCAAAAGGCCAACAGCTGGCTCTACTCCGCCGGCGGCCTGGCCGCCTGCGCCAAGGCCCTGCGCCCCAAAGGCGTGCTGGCCGTGTGGTCGGCCAGCGCGGACAAGCTGTTCAGCGACAAACTGCGCAAGGCCGGTTTCAAGGCCGAGGAAGTGCAGGTGTTTGCCCATGGCAACAAGGGCACCCGACACACCATCTGGATTGCGCAGAAGGTGTGATCGGTTAGCGCAGGGAATTGCGGTAATCGATCACATACGGGACTTTTTTGTCGAAGGTCTTTTCCAGCTCATTTCGGTCGAGTTTGGTCATGCCGCCCAGTTGATGGGCGGTGAAACCGCTATCGCCGACCTGTGAGCCCGGCGCCAGGCTGACCATGCGCTTGGCCACGGCCTCAATGGCGTCCTTGTAGCCACCCTTCTTGTTCAGGTTGTACTTGCCTAGATCAATTTGAGTGCGCAGCCAGTTGCCCCAGTAGAACTCCAGGAACTCCGGCGCGATCTCCCCGGCCTCAGGCTTGCCATATGCAGCCTTGCGGGTGAAATACACCAGGCTGCGGAAAGTGTCGTCCTGCAGGTTCTTGAAGCCCAGGTGCGCCGGCAGTTGCTCGGGCGGCAGGGTCTGGCCTTGATTGTCCTTGAGCCAGACCTTGCGCGCAGCCTCCATGCGCTGCCAGAAGTTGGCCATGGTCGGGCTGTTGCTGAAGTCATCGGTGACCTTGACCCACATGTTCAGGCGAGGCCCTCCGCCGGGCACTTCCCACAAGGTGGTGAAACTGTGATGACCGTCGGTCAGGTACAACTGGCCGCCGGGGCCGACCACCACGGTTTTCATGTCGTCGGGATGGGTGCCCACCGGGTCCTTGCAGGTGAAGCTCGCCGGCTTGTGCAGGTCCGCGCTCTTGGGCACTTTGTCGGCCTCGCCCTGGCCGTTGGTTTCGCAGTATTCATCGAAGACCTTGGCGGGTTTGTCAGCGAACAGGCCGAGGCTGTAGTAAATCTGGTCAAAACCCACCACCGCCTGGGTCGGGTGCAATTGATCGAGGGCCACCTCGATCACCTGGCCGGGTTGTGGTGTAGAGAATGCCTGGGCTTGGGCCGTGAGCCCACACAACAACAGTGCAATAGTCCATGAGTGCAGACGCATGAGTTTCAGATCCCTATCGATAAAGTGAAGCGGTTATTTGCAACGCGAGCGGCTAGAATCAACCCTATCCGTGAACCCCAAAATAGCCAGGAGCCATGATGAGCTCGACCAACCCGCCCTCCCACACCGCCAAGCTGGACCGCATCCTTGCCGATGCCCAGCGCGACCGGGAAATGGGCTACCGCGATAAAGCCTTGAAAATGTACCCCCACGTATGCGGCCGCTGCGCCCGTGAGTTCGCCGGCAAACGCCTGAGTGAGCTGACCGTACACCATCGAAACCACAATCATGATGACAATCCCCAGGACGGTTCGAACTGGGAATTGTTGTGCCTGTATTGCCACGACAACGAACACTCGCGGTATACCGACCAGCAGTACTTCGGCGAAGGTTCTACCAGCAGCCCGACGATTGCCAAGGCCACGCATAACCCGTTTGCGGCGTTGGCTGGCCTTATGAAGAAAGACGACTGAAGATCTTCTTTGCCTGTTCTGGCCTCATCGCTGGCAAGCCAGCTCCTACAGAGGGAATGCATTCCCTGTAGGAGCCGGCTTGCCGGCGATTGCGATCGCCCAAGCAACTCTGCCCCCCAAGGCCGTATAATCGCCGTTTTCCTCCAAGGCACCCTTCCCCGTGGGCAATAAACGCTACAGCTGCATCGGTCTGTACAACCCCAAATCCCCCGAAAACGTCGGCTCGGTCATGCGTGCCGCCGGCTGCTACGGCGTGGCCTCGGTGTTCTACACCGGCGTGCGTTACGAGCGCGCGCGGGACTTCATCACCGACACCAAGAAAGTCCACCACGACATTCCGCTGATCGGTATCGATGACCTGAAAAAAATCCTGCCCCTGGGCTGCATCCCCGTTGCCGTGGAGCTGGTGGAAGGCGCTCGCCCCCTGCCGGAATACACCCACCCCGACCGCGCGCTGTACATCTTCGGCCCGGAAGACGGCTCCCTCGACAAAGAGATCCGCGACTGGTGCGAAGACGTGGTCTACATACCGACCACCGGCTGCATGAACCTTGCCGCCACCGTCAACGTCGTGCTCTACGACCGCCTGGCCAAGGGCAACAACACCCGCTCGGGTCCCAAGTACTGAGATTTAGGGAACATCCGGCGTCTGCGAGCAGTCAGCTATTTATCACTAGCCCTCGTTGGAGACAGATCATGAGCGACAGCAAAACCTTGCGACCTATCATCGAACATACGCCTTTCGAGACCCAGCCCACACAGAACGTGCATGGCTGGGAGCGCATTGGCTCGGTGGCCGGAGGCGTGATGATGGTCGGCAAAGGCCTGCGCCGTGGCGGGATTTTCGGTTTGATCCAGGTGGCCATCGGCGGTGTGGCGCTGGCCCGTGGTTTTACCGGGCACAGCTCGCTCAAGGACAAGCTGGAGCAGGGCCGCCAGGACATGAACGCGGTGCGCACAAAGATCGAACGCGCCGGGGCCGAGCTGAAGAATCTGAAGACCAAGGCTGAAGTGGCGGCCGAGAAGGCCACCAAAACCACCGGCTGACACCACCCCGACCTGTAGGAGCCCGGCTTGCCGACGATGGCGTCCCTTTAGGGCCCTATCGGGCAAGCCGGGCTCCTACAAGGAATTGCGGAGGTTCAGCAAGGGTTCAACGCAGCAGCTTGTTGTCCAGCACCACCGACGACTCGCCGATGATGCGCTCAGCCAGCTTCACAAACTCCGCGGTGGTGATGCTGTTGGCACGCATCACCGCCTGCGCGAGGTCATCCAATGACCGTTTGTTGTGAGTCTTCACGCGGATCTCGCGGTCCAGTTCCTGCAACACCACCACCGCCCGTGACACCGTCGCACCGCTGACGTGTTCGCCACGCAGGCTGGTCACGTCCTTGCCCTCCTTGGCCAACCGCGCCTGTATTGCCTGATACCGCTCGTCGGTGATACCACCGGCCCGACGTACCAGTTCGATGCCGTAGTACTCGGCCAGGCCTTCACTGATCCAGTCACTGGTGTCGTGATCATTGAAGCGCCCGATCGCCTGCACCACTTCACGTATCAACGGACTGCCGCCGTTTTCGCTGACCAGCGGCGTGCGGCTGTTGAGGTAGACCGAATCCCGCGCCGAGAACGCGCCACGGCGCATCGGGTCGCTGGCGCCCACCACCAGCAGCTTGGCCGGATGGCGCGGGAAGGCCGCTTCCACTTGGGGCCAGACGAAGGTCAGCAATGTCAGCACATCCATGCGGCGCATGGCCTGGCCCTTGGGCGAAGCCACGGTGACTTCCGTCTCGCCCAGGCGCACACGGCGGCTGCCGAGGTTGCCAGCGAGCATCCAGCCGGTGGGCCGGTCGAACAGGCGGGAGACGTTATCGATGCGGAATTTGTGCTTGCCGATGCGCGGCCAAGCGGTTTCAACGCTTTTCCAGGCGGCTGGCAGTTCGAACACCAGGCGTGAGACCAACTCGACGCCGTCTTGCTGGTCCAGTTTCGCCGTCGGCACCAGGTCTTCGCCGCGAAACAACGCCCAGCTCGGCGTCATCCGCGCTTCATAGATACCGGCCTTGCGTGCATGGGTGAGGCGTACGCGGTAGGTCAGGCTGGCTTTGTTGGCGCTGGGTTGCCACAGACCGCGATGCTCGGTGACGCTCCACTGGCCGTCGGCCTTGAAGTCGCTGTAGTCACCATCGGCACCAAGGTCGAAATTCAGGCTGCGCACCGCCGAGCCCTGGGACAGACTCACCCGCACCTCAGCCTGATCACTCTGGGGCAACAGTTTGACGTGATAATCCAGGTCGACTTTCTTCGCGCACCACGCCGATGTGCTCAGCGTCAGCAACACCAACGATGCCGCCAGCTTGATTGCCCCCCTCATACCCACTCCTTGTCAGCCCGCGCGGAAAATCAGGTAATCCTCCCAGTCGTCTTCGGGCACGCTGCCTTCGCTGAGCATGCGCCCGGACTGGGAAATGCGTTCGTGGTGCACGGCATCGCGGTCGCCGCAGACCAAGTGGTGCCACAGCGGCAGGTCCTTGCGTTCGCTGACCAGGCGATAGCCGCAGGTGGGCGGCAACCATTTGAACTGGTCGGCCTGGCCCGGCGTGAGCTGGATACAATCCGGCACTGACGCGCGACGGTTCGGGTAGTCGGTGCACTGGCAGGTTTTCAGGTCGAGCAGTTTGCAGGCGATCCGCGTGTAATAGACGCTGTTGTCGTCTTCGTCCTCTAGCTTTTGCAGGCAGCAGAGGCCACAGCCGTCGCATAACGACTCCCACTCCTCCTGGTCGAGGTGCTCAAGGGTTTTGCGTATCCAGAAAGGTTCGACTTTGGCGGCCATGGCTCTACATCAGTATCGGTAGGTGAAAAGGCCGCCAGTCTAGTGCCCAAGGCCCCTGGGGCCAAGCGCTTACGACTGGCGGTGTTACAACACTTGTCAGTCTAGTGGCCGCGCAGTAGCTTTGAGCGCCGAATTGACGATCAGGAACTGCTCCATGACACGTGTTGCCGACTATCCGATCCACACCCAGTTCACCGACCGCTGGTCGCCCCGCGCCTTCACCGGCGAGAGCATCTCCAAGGAGACCCTGCTGAGTTTCTTCGAAGCCGCGCGCTGGGCGCCGTCCGCCTACAACTCGCAGCCTTGGCGCTTTCTCTACGCGCGCCGCGACACGCCGGACTGGGAGCGTTTCCTGGGCTTGCTGAATGAATTCAACCGTGGCTGGGCGCAACACGCGTCGGCCCTGGTGATCATCGCTTCGAAAACCGACTTCACCGCCCCCGGCGCCAACGAAGAAACCCCCGCCCTGTGGCACACTTTTGACACCGGCTCGGCCTGGGGCCACCTGGCGCTGCAAGCCAGCCTCAGCGGCTGGCACACCCACGGCATGGCCGGTTTCGATCAGGACCTGACCCGCAAAGAGCTGAAAATCCCGGAAGGTTATGCACTGCATGCCGCCGTCGCGATTGGCAAATTGGGGGACAAGTCGAGCTTGCCGGAGTACCTGCAAGGTCGCGAAACGCCGAGCCCACGCCGGCCGTTGAGCGAGTTGGTATCGGAAGGTGACTTCAGCCTGTAATGCCAAGAGGAGCCGGCATGCCGGCTCCTCTGCTATCAGTAACCGCGCTCGAAATCCACGGTTCCACGCAATGCTTGCTTGGCCTGATACGCCCGCACATTTTGCACGAACAACTCCACCATCAATGCTGGTGACGTCGGTGCCGAACTGTGCCCGGTCAGCAACAGGCCCCACGCGGTCCAGAACGGATGACGTTGCGGCAGCGGTTCCTGGCGGCACACGTCAATCACCGCACCGGCCAGGTGCCCTTCTTTCAGGGCCTCGACCAAGTCCGCATCCACCACCGCCACTCCGCGCCCGACGTTGATAAACAACCCGGTCGGCTTGAATTGCTTGAACAGCGCCGCGTCGTACAGGTCATGGGTGCTCGGCGTGTTGGGCAGCAGGTTGATCACGTAGTCGACCTCGCCCACCAGACGGCCCAGGGCATCAAGCCCGGCCACTTCGACAAACGGCGCCTGCTCTCGAACGGTGCTGGCGATGCCGTACAGCTTCACGCCGAACGGCACCAGGAACTCGGCAACGCTCTGGCCTATATCGCCGGTGCCGACGATCAGCACCTTGCGCCCCGCCAGGCTCTGGCCCATGCGATTGTCCCATTTGCGCTCGACCTGGCTGACCAGACGTGCCAATACCTCACGTTCGTGGCCGAGCATATAGGTGAGGACAAATTCGGCCATGACCTGGCCATAAATGCCCACCGCACGGGTCAGGCGATAGTCTCGGGGCAAGCCTTCAGCCAGCAACGGGGTAATGCCGGCCCAGGTCGATTGCAGCCATTGCGGGTGATGGCCTTGGCGCAGCAGCGTCGCCAGCAGGTCCGGCTGGCCCAGCCAGACCGGGCAATCGGCGGCCAGGCGCGACAGTTCTGCCGAGTCGCCGCTGGTCAGCACTTCAAGGTCCGGTGCCGCTTCGCCCAGCAATTGGGCGTAGAGCGGGTGATCCTGTTCAGCAATCAGAACACGCATGCATAAAACCTTTCAAAAACAGTACGGACGGCTGCCCGCATCCTTACGGCCACCGCCCACTTATACGATTCCATTGAAGCAAGTGCCCAGGATAGAGCACCGGTCGATCACATCGGGTCGTTGCGGCGCAGCAGTTCTTCGGGCAAGTGCTCGATGTACTCGTCCTCGGGCGGCGGCATTTGCAGGTGGTAACCCTGTTTGTCGAGGTTTTCCAGCACCTGCACGATGTCTTCCTGTTGCAGTTTGCGTTCAGGCGTCAGCACCAGGTTGAACGCGAGCAGCGGCTGGCCGAACACCGCGAGCAAACCTTCGGGCACACGTTTCAGCTCATCACTTTTGAGTACGTAAAGGTACATGCCGGCGCGTTTGGTGCTGCGGTAAATGGAGCAAATACGTTTCAAGGCTGTTCTCCGGCGGTAGCCAGGCTGTCGAGCAGCGCCTGGCCCATCAACTCGCGGCGCCAGCCACGCAGCGAGTCTGGCAATTTATAAGGCCCATCGGGGTAGCCACTTTTGACCAGGGCTTCGAGGGTTTTCTTGCGCAGCATCAGTTCCGGCGCCATCTCCAGGCGTTCGGCTTGCGCCTGGCAAAGGGCGCGCAGTTGCTTGATCAGCGCGGCGGCATCCACCGGCAACGGTTCGGCAACGGCAGGCGGCCATTGGTCCATCGGCACGCTGCCGGCACGCTTGATCAGGTCCAGCAGGAACTGGCCGTCCTGACGCACGGTGCGCGGGTGCATGTCTTCGATCTTGCCCAGGGCGGCGAGGTTATCCGGCTGGGATTTGGCCAGGGGCCATAACGAGTGTTCGCGAATGATGCGGTTGCGCGGCAGGTCACGGGCGCGGGCCTGCTGCTCGCGCCAGGCGCACAGTTCACGCAGTACGGCGAGTTGGGCGCGGGACAGCTTCCAGGCCAGCTTGGCGTCGCGGTACACCTCGTAGGGGTCGACTTCGCGGCGCAGGTTGGCGACCAACTCCGCGCCGTCCTCCAGCACCCAGGCGTACTTGTCGTCCGACAGCTGCGGACGCAGGCGGGTGTAAACCTCGGCCAGGTGCACCGCGTCTTCGGCGGCGTAGCTGACTTGCGTCTCGGACAAGGGCCGCTGCAGCCAGTCCGAACGGGTCTCGCCCTTGGGCAGCTCGATATCCAGCACGGCTTGCACCAGGCGCGAATAGCCCATGGAGAAACCGAGGTTCAGGTAAGCGGCGGCCAACTGGGTGTCGAACAGCGGGACTGGCAGGCTGCCGGTCAAGCGCAGCAACACTTCCAGGTCTTCGCTGCAGGCGTGCACCACCTTGATCACCGCCGGGTTTTCCAGCAAGGCGGCCAAGGGTTGCCAGTTGTCGATGGTCAGGGGATCGATCAGGTAAGCGCGCACGCCATCACCAATCTGGATCAGCCCGGCAATGGGATAAAAGGTGTCGACCCGCATGAATTCGGTGTCGAGGGCGACGAATGGCAACTGCTGCCATTCGGCGCAATGCTGGCCGAGGCTATCGTTGTCGCAGATCCAGTGAATATCGATGGCCACACGGCTCTCCCTTGAAGAATGGCGCGCAGTATATATCGCGAAAGGGGCTAGCGAGCATCCGCAGTGCACAGGCAACCATGAAAACTCAGACAGGAGTTGAAGAATAGTCCGACAGGCGGGACTTATCCTCTCTTACGCAGCACGTAGACCCGCCACAGGCTTGAGCCGGGCATGAATTCTTGATGATGCAGGACCTTGAAGCCCGCCTGGCGGAACTCATCATCGACGCAGGTACGGGAGTTGACCGAGACAATCACCGTATCGCGTGTGACCCGGTGGAACTCGCGCAGTAGGGCCAAGCGCCCTTCACTGCTGGGCACATGGCGAAACAATTCCAGGCAGAAAATGCAATCCACCGCATTCGCCGACAAGCTGATGGAGAACGCCGAGCCTTGGAAGGTCTTGACGCGCTTGAGCAAGGACGCCGGGTGATGGGTGCGGGCATGGTCGAGCATGTCCTGGGAGTTGTCCGACGCCAGGATCACCCGGTTGACGTGTTCGGCCAGCACAGGCCAGAAACGCCCCGAGCCACAGGCCAGGTCCAACACCAACCCAGGTTCACCGGCGACTTTCAGCGCCTGGCGCACCATCCGCTCGTCGCGCCACGACGCCAGTCGCTGCCGCAGCCCTGGCGGCCGTGTATCGCCGCAGACCCTGGCGTGCTCACGGTCACAGCGCTCGGCGTATTCAATCTCGATGGAGGATGGTGGTTGTGGCGACATCGCGGGCTCATGTGGGTGGAACGGCAGTGAACGACCTTGATTCGCAGCTTAACCAGTGCAATGTCAAAAAAAGGTCGAAACGTTCACCACCGAAGCCTGTTCACGCCTGATGCAGATACCAGCGCCAATCCTGCTCGCCCACTTCGCCCATGAACTGGCGATATTCGGCGCGCTTGACCGCCAGGTACACGTCGAGGAATTCACTGCCGAACGCGTCCCGCGCCCAGCTCGAACCTTCCAGGGCACGTAGCGTGGTCAACCAGTCGGTAGGCAGCAACTCCTTGGCCTGGGCGTAGCCATTGCCTTCTACCGGGGCGCCGGGGTCACGCTGCTCACGGATGCCGCGATGGATGCCGGCCAGAATCGCGGCGGCGGCCAGGTAGGGGTTGGCGTCGGCACCGCAGATTCGATGCTCGATATGTCGAGAACTCGCTGGCCCGCCCGGCACGCGCAGGCTGACGGTGCGGTTGTCCACGCCCCAAGTGGCGGCCAGAGGCGCGTAGCTGTTGGTCTGAAAGCGGCGGTAGGAATTGGCATTGGGGCAGAACATCAGCAAGGAATCGAGCAAGGTGCTGAGCATGCCGCCCACCGCCTGGCGCAACAGCGGCGTGCCGTCGGTGGCTTCGCTGGCGAACAGGTTATTGCCCTCGGCATCCGCCAGGCTCACGTGCATGTGCATGCCGGTGCCGGCCAGGTCGTCGAACGGCTTGGCCATGAAGCAAGCCGTCATCCCGTGTTTATGCGCCACACCTTTGACCAAGCGTTTGTAACGCACCGCTTCGTCCATCGCTTGCAGGGCGTCGGCGCGATGCTCCAAGGTGATTTCCACCTGGCCTGGGGCGTATTCGGAGATTGCCGTGCGCGCCGGGATGCCTTGCAGTTTGCAGGCGCTGTAAAGGTCAGCGAGGAAGGGTTCGATCTGCTCCAGCTCGCGCAGGCCGTAGACCTGAGTCGAGCGCGGGCGCCCGCCGTCCACATCCCGCGCCGGTTGCGGGCGGCCGTTGCTGTCGGGTTTCTGGTCGAGCAGGTAGAACTCCAGTTCCGCCGCCATCACTGGGTAATAACCGTCGGCCTTGAGTCCATCGATCACCTTGGCCAGCAAATGCCGGGGATCGGCGACGGTCGCGGGCAGGCCTTCGGTGGGGTGCATGCTGACTTGCACGGCTGCCGTCGGAATCAGGCGCCACGGCATGCGCTGCAAACTGCCGCTGATCGGATAGGCGCGGCAATCAATATCACCCACCTCCCACACCAGCCCGGAGTTTTCCACGTCGTCGCCATTGATGGTCAGGCCAAGAATGGTACTGGGCAACGGCCGGCCGCTTTCATACACCGCCAGCAACTCATCGCGGTGCAGCAACTTGCCGCGTGGCACGCCGTTGTTGTCGAGGATAAACAGCTCGAACATCTCGATGTCCGGGTTTTGTTCGAGGAAGGACTGGGCTTCGTGCAGGCAGGCAAAGACACTCATGGGCATTCTCATACGTGTGGGTCAGGCAGGCGCGCAGGTGCACGCCATCCAGGGGATGGATCAACGTAGGAATGCGCTATCTGGTGGGCGTGCGTGTCGGCAGTGAAACAGTGCCCAGAACGCGAGATCGGACGGCAGTATCGCGGGGTGGGTGTCGGAGGAGCCGTCCATGCGGGGATCACAGTGCTAGAGGTAACCGCCAGCGTCACACGCCTGCACAGGTGATTAAATTCAGGGTTGACGGAGTTTGGTTGCGACTTGGCTAAACATTCGCCGCGCCTTGCTACCTGGCCCGGTGCTGGAAATAATGAGCGCCCACGCCCATGCCCCAAGGACTCGACCGCATGAAAGCTCCTTTCGCCCTCTGTGTACTGGCAAGTCTGGCCACCAGCGCCCTGGCCGACACCGCGCCTTCGCGCCTCGACCAAGTGCTCCAGCGCGGCACGCTGACCGTTTGCACCACCGGCGACTACAAGCCCTACACCTCGCTGCGCGCCGACGGCAGCTATGAAGGCATCGACATCGCCATGGCCGAGTCCCTGGCCAAGAGCCTCAACGCAAAGATCCAATGGGTGCCCACCACCTGGAAAACCCTGATGCCGGACTTCCTGGCCCAGCGCTGTGACATTGCCGTGGGCGGGATTTCGGTGTCGCTGGAGCGCCAGAAAAAAGCCTTCTTCAGCCAATCCCTGGGCGTCGACGGCAAAATCCCGTTGGTGCGCTGTGCCGATGTGCAGCGCTACCAGACCGTCGAACAGATCAACCAGCCCCAGGTACGCGTCATCGAACCGGCCGGCGGCACCAACGAAGTATTCACCCGTGCCCACTTGGGCCAGGCGCAGATCCGCCTGCACGACAACGTGACCATCTTCGATGAACTGCTGGCAGGCAAGGCCGATGTGATGATCACCGACGCCAGCGAAGCGCGTTACCAGCAGAAGCTCAAGCCGGGGCTGTGTGCGGTGAACCCCGAGCGGCAGATGCAGTACAGCGAAAAAGCCTTCCTGTTACCCCGTGATGATGTGGCCTGGAAAAGCTACGTCGATCAATGGCTGCACCTGAGCCAGGCCACGGGAGCCTATGACGCTATCGTCAGCCAGTGGCTGGCCGCGCCTTGATCAACGACACGAAGGCGCGACACGCGGCACTGCGATAGGCGCCCTTGCGGCTCAGCAGTGCCGCGGTGCGTTGCGGCAATGCAGGGCTGATTGCCACTGCGTTCAAACCTGGCTGGGCCTCGGCGATTGCACTGGGCAGGATGGTCGCCAGTGCCGTGGTGCGCACGATTTCAATGATTGCACTGATGGAGTTGGCCTCCATAGCAATCAAAGGGCTTATGCCCTGGGCACGGCAGTAATCGTCGATGTAGCGGCGGGTCGCAAAGCCGGTGTTCAACAACACTAGGGGTTGCGCCAGCCACTGCCGACTGTCCACCCCCGGATGATTGGCGCCGACCACCACACTCAGCGTTTCAACAAACAGCCCTTCGCACTCGATATCCGGCAGATGCTCGCCGGTAAAACCTATGCCGATGTCCAGCGCGTCTTCCGCCAAGGCGGCTTCCATGCGGTCCTGGGTCAGCTCCTCGATGCTCACCGTAATCCCCGGATACCGCTGGTTGAACTGCGCCAGCAACGGCCCGATCAGGTAGGCGGTAAAAGTCGGTGTCATGGCCAGGCGCAGGTTGCCCCGGCTCAAGTCCTGCACGTCATGCATGGCGCGGGTGCCAGCCTGCAAGTCCTGCAAGGCCAGCCGTGCAAAGCGCACATAGGCCTCGCCGGCGTCGGTCAGGCTGACGCTGCGCCCGGAGCGGTCCAGCAGCGGTGCACCCAAGGTGTCCTCCAACTGCTTGATCTGCTGCGACAAGGTCGGCTGCGACACATGCAGCGCCTCGGCGGCGCGGGTGAAATTGCGGTGTTCAGCCACCGCCAGCAGGTAACGGATATGGCGCAGCAGCATCGAAGCCCCCAACTATAGGCATGACCAATGGAAACCATAATAAGCCGGTCTTGGACGCTATAGCTGAAAACTTCCATCCTTGCCCCATCAGCGACGCAAGGAGAACCTCCCATGCAACATCTCATCGACGGCTTCCGCAAATTCCAGGCCGAAGCCTTTGCCCAACGCAGCGACCTGTTCAAACACCTGGCGACCACGCAAACCCCGGGCACACTGTTTGTGTCCTGTTCCGACAGCCGTGTAGTCCCCGAGCTACTGACCCAGCAAGAACCGGGAGACCTGTTCGTAATCCGCAACGCCGGCAACATCGTGCCGTCCTACGGCCCGGAGCCGGGCGGTGTATCGGCCACCGTCGAATATGCGGTGGCGGTGCTGGGGGTCAGTGACATTGTGATCTGCGGCCATTCCGACTGCGGGGCGATGACTGCCATCTCCACCTGCAAATGCCTGGACCACCTGCCCGCCGTGGCCAATTGGTTGCGCCATGCAGAGTCGGCCAAGGTGATTAACGCCGCACGCCAGCACACATCCGATGCCGCCCGCTTGAGCGACTTGGTGCGCGAAAACGTGATCGCCCAGTTGGCCAATCTCAAGACCCACCCCTGCGTCGCCCTGGCCCTGGAACAAGGCCGACTGACGTTGCACGGCTGGGTGTACGACATCGAAACCGGCGCCATCGACGCCCTGGACAGCCGCAGCGGGCGTTTCGTGTCGCTGCTCAATCAGATCCACGCTGCCTGACCCCATTTCAACCAAGAGGACAACACCATGTTGCAATCCAACTTCTCACAAACCCCACGCCTGGCCCTGGCCGACACCGTTATCGACCTCAAGGCACGCAAGAACCTGTCCTGGCAAGACCTCACCGACGGCACCGGGCTCAGCTTGGCGTTCGTCACCGCCGCCCTGCTCGGCCAGCATCCGCTGCCCAAGGACGCTGCGGACGTGGTCTGCGACAAGCTCGGCCTGGACCAGGACGCCAGCCGCCTGCTGCAAAGCGTGCCCCTGCGCGGCAGCTTCCCCGGCGGCGTGCCGACCGACCCGACGATGTACCGCTTCTACGAAATGCTTCAAGTCTATGGCACCACCCTCAAGGCGCTGGTCCATGAGCAGTTCGGCGACGGCATCATCAGTGCAATCAACTTCAAGCTGGACATCAAGAAGGTCGAGGACCCGGACGGCGGCTCCCGCGCGGTGATCACCCTGGACGGCAAGTACCTGCCGACCAAACCCTTCTGAGTCGCCCGTGACCGTCTACGCTCTTGTCACATCAACAAGAACGAGGGACGGGTAATGAAGGTAGTGTTCCAACTCACCTGGCTGCTGCTGTTGTGTTTCAGCCAGGTGCACGCTGAAACGACTCAGGATGAAGACGCCAAGGCGGCCAAGGCGCTGCTGGAAAAAGCCTTGGTCTACTACCAGAGCAACGGCGACAAGGCGTTTGCCGCCTTCAGTCGACAGGGCGAATTCGTCGACCACGATCGCTATGTGTTTGTGGTCGACACGAAGGGCGTGCTGCTGGCCAGCGGTGGTCCATCCTCCGCCTTGATCGGCCGTGACGTGTCCGAAGTCCTCGGGCCGGATTTGCGCCAGTCCTTCAAAGATGCGCTCAAGGTGCCGGAAAGCCAGGGCATCCAGCAGGCCGACTATCGCTGGCAGAACTGGAACGATGGCAAGGTCGAACACAAGCACGTGTTTTATCAGCGTGTTGGCGAACGCATCCTCGCGGTGGGTTATTACCTGCCACGGGCCACGCCGGAACAGGCCCGGGCCCTGCGCAACAAGGCGGCAACCGCCTTGCTCAAGGATGAAACCGGCACACTCAAGGCCATCAACTCATTGCAGGGTGGTTTCCTGCAGGATGACCTTTATGTGTTCGTGGTGGACCTCGATACCCAGCGCTATGTAGCCCACGGCACCAACCTGCGCCTGGTCAACACCGATTTCAGCAAGATCAAGGACCCGGACGGCAAGCCGGTGGGTGAGCCGATCCTCAAGTTGATGGCCGAGCAGGACCAGGGCGAATACAAATACCGCTGGAAAAACCCGGTGACCGACAAGATCGAGAACAAGCATGCGTATGTGCGCAAGGCTGGGCATTTCATGGTGGCGGTGGGTTATTACAGCCCCTGATCAAAATTGAAATGCATTCCCCCTGTAGGAGCTGGCTTGCCGGCGATGGCGTTGTATCAGTAACCCATATCTTGACTGACCCACCGTCATCGCTGGCAAGCCAGCGCCTACAGGGTTAGCGTGCTTTGTCTTCACGGCCACGCAGCACCCGATTGGGCATCGCAATCGCCGCCGCCAGCCCCAGCAGTGACACCGCCGCACTGACCATCAACAAATGCCGGAACGTCACCGCCAACTCCCCGCGCAGGGCATCCTGCGCCGGGCCGGGGGCGGCGTTGAGGCCGTCGAGCAGCACGTTGCCGGAACTGCCTTCGGCCACCAGCGCGCCGCTGGCCAGGTGGGCGAAGCTGGAGTCCTGCAACAGCGCCAGCAACAGTGCCGACATGCACGCCACCCCCACCGCCCCGCCCAGGGAACGGAACAGGTTGGTGGTGCTGGTGGCGACGCCGATATCGCGCTGCTCCACCGAGTTTTGCGTGCCCACCAGGGACGTCGGGAATTGCATGCCGGCCGCAATGCCGCACAGCAGCATGAACAAGGCCGTCAGCCCCACCGCCTGCGGCGCGCTCAGGGCCATGCCGAGAATGGCGAAGGGGCTCAATAGCGCGCCGCTGAGGATCATCGGCTTATAGCGCCCGGTCACCGAGGTCATGCGCCCGGCAAAATAAGCCCCCATCGGCAAGCCCATGGCCAATGGCAGCAAGTGCAGCGCCGCGCTGTCCGCGCCGGAACCGGTCACCGTCTGATAACGCAGCGGCATCAGCACCGTCAGGGAAATCGCCTGGAAGCTGGTGAAAAAGATCGTGCACCAGCACAACACCGCACTGCGGTTGGCAAACAAATGCATCGGCAACAACGGCTCCCGCGCCCGGCGCTCGTGCCAGACAAACACCGTCAACGCCACCAACGCACAGGCAAGCAGCCCCAGCACCTGATCATCGCGCCAATGATGACCCTGGCCAATTTCGGTGATGCCCAGCAACAAGGCTGTCAGGCCGATGATCATCAGCACAGTGCCGAGGTAATCGATGATCGGCTTGCGCTGCGGCACCGGCAAACCCACTAGCGTGCGATGAGCCACATACCAGGCGCCGGCGCCCAGGGGCAGGTTGATCAGGAACACCCAGCGCCACGACAGGTACTCGGTCATGTAGCCGCCCAGTACCGGCCCGGCCACGCTGGCCACCGCGTACATGCTGCTGAAATAGCCCTGGTAGCGGCCACGTTCACGGGGCGGGATGATGTCGCCGATGATCGCCTGGCTCACCGAAATCATGCCGCCAGCGCCGATACCCTGGAGGATCCGCGCCAGCACCAGTTGCTCCATGCTTTGCGCCATGCCGCAGAACAGCGAGGCCAGGGTGAACAGGCCCATGCCGATCAGCATCATCGGCCGCCGCCCATACAGGTCGCCTAGCTTGCCGTAGATCGGCACCGCCACGGTCATCGCCACCATGTAGCCGGAGATGACCCAGGCCAGCAGGTTGACGTCATGGAACTGGGCGGAGATCGCGGGCATGGACACGGCGACAATGGTCTGGTCCAACGCCCCCAGGAAAATCGCCATCATCAGTGAGGCGAGAATGCTGCGCACAGCGGGCAGTGGCGGAACAGGCTGATTGAGGTGCGTCACGGCAGGACCTTCGAGCAGGGCCCGCGGGAAAAGGCGGCCCACGGGAATGCTCAATACGATAGCAGGCTATTCGATAGCTTCGTATGGAAGTCCGACGTAATTTTCTGCGATGGACTTGCGCCCCGCCTCGGAGTGGATGAAGTACTCAAGCTCACTCTCGGCGATGCGTTGGCTGAAACCGTCGGCCTCGGGAAACTGATGCAACATCGAGGTCATCCACCAGGAAAACCGCTCGGCCTTCCACACCCGCCGCAGGCAGATGGCGGAATAGCGCTCCAGCAGATCCACCCGCCCTTCGCCGTAAACCTTGAGCAAGATCCGGTACAGGGTGCTCACATCACTGGCCGCCAGGTTCAAGCCCTTGGCGCCGGTGGGCGGCACGATATGCGCCGCATCGCCGAGCAGGAACAGGCGCCCGTACTGCATGGGCTCCACCACAAAACTGCGCAGCGGTGCGATGCTTTTTTCAATCGACGGGCCGGTCACCAACTGATCGGCGAGGTGGCTGGGCAGGCGGGTTTTCAGTTCGTCCCAGAAGCGTGCATCGGACCATTCGTCAATCGGTTCCTCCACCGGCACCTGCAGGTAGTAACGGCTGCGCGTCGGCGAACGCATGCTGCACAGCGCAAAGCCGCGCGCGTGCTTGGCGTACACCAATTCAGCGTGTACCGGCGGCGTATCGGCGAGGATGCCCAGCCAACCAAAGGGGTAGACCCGCTCGAAGACCTTGAGCGATTCAGCCGGGATCGATTGGCGTGCAATACCGTGATAACCGTCGCAACCGGCGATGTAATCGCACTCCAGGCGAAAGGATTCGCCCTGATGTTCAAAGGTCAGCCAGGGTCGATCACTTTTGAGATCGTGAGGCTGCACATTGCGCGCTTCATACAGGGTGGTGGCACCGGCGGCGGCACGGGCGGCCATCAGGTCGCGGGTGACTTCGGTCTGGCCGTAGATCATCACCGATTGACCGCCTGTCAGGCCCTTGAGGTCGATATGGGTGAGTTGACCGTTCAGCGCCAACTCGAAACCATCATGCACCAGGCCTTCGCTGTCCATTCGCTGACTGACACCCGCCTGCCTCAGCAGGTCGACCATGCCTTGTTCCAGCACCCCGGCACGGATGCGGCCCTGCACGTAATCGGCGCTCTGACGCTCTAGGATAAGGGTCTCGATCCCTGCCTGATGCAGCAGTTGACCAAGCAGCAGTCCAGAAGGACCGGCGCCGATAATAGCGACTTGGGTTTTCAGCGTTTTCATTATTTTTATGGTCCGCAATTTCCACTCGAACGGATCGGGTGAAAGAGTTGTCATTGATCTTGTTGCTGACATTTTTCACTTGAGTGAGCGGCATAAGAAGGTGAAAACTGAGCCAAAGCCTGCGCTTTTTGCCAATCGGGGCGATTACCGCACCACTCTTTCGAGTATCGGGTTGAAACCATGACCAAAACCGCAATTCCGGTCTTCAAGCTTTACGGGGAACACCAGCAATGGCCCACCCCCGATTTGTTGCACTGCGAAACCATTTCCCGGCGCAGTCGGGAATACCAGTGGGAAATCCAACCCCACCGGCACGCGGATCTGTGCCAGTTGCTGTACGTGCACAAAGGTCAGGCACAGTTGGAGATCGAAGGCCAGCGCACCACGCTGAACGAAGCGACCCTGCAAGTACTGCCACCCTTGTGCGTGCATGGGTTCCGCTTTCCCGAGGACGTCGAAGGTTACGTGGTGACGCTATCGGCGCCGTTGGTCAGCCACCTGCAAACCCAACTGGGTACAACGGTGGACGGTTTGCAGACACTCGGCAGTTACCCGGCGGGCAAAGACAGTGATTACCTGAACAGCCAGTTCGCGCGCTTGCAGGAAGAATACGCCGATGAACAACCGGCACGGGACATGATGCTTCACGCGTTGGTCAGCGTCTTGCTGGTATGGATCAGCCGCCAGGCCATCCAGTGCCGTCACCCACGCGCGCCACGGGGGCGTGAATACTTTCGGCGCTTTACCCAGTTGGTCGAGCAGCATTACCGCGAACACCCGAAGATCGAGGATCTTGCCCACAAGCTGGGTATCTCGGTCTCACACCTGAACGGGACGTGTCGGGAGTTGGGTGGGCAACCTGCGCTACAGATCATGCATGACCGCCAATTGCTGGAAGCCAAGCGCCTGCTGACTTACACCAGCATGACCATCAATGAGATGTCGGAGGTGTTGGGTTTTTCCGACCCTACCAATTTCTCTCGACTGTTTCGCCGACGGGTCGGGTTCTCACCCAAGGCGTTTCGCGAGCAGTTGAAGGCCGAACAACCGGCTACCTGAGCGCGCTGAAACTACCGGTGTGGGGAACACATTGATCCTGATGGCAGCTGATCGCAAAGGTCGGCTGCATACGGGTTTGCTCCACGCGGTAGGCGGCGGTCCCGTAGAGTGCGCTGGCAATGGCGCACAGGCTGAAAATCATCAGGTACTTTCTGGTTTTAATGCTCATGGCACAGACCTCTGCGGATCTACAGGGTGCTGTCTAAAGCATAGGTCAACCCGGCCAAGTTGCCATTATCGGACGACATTCAACAGGTTGATCCCGGCCTAGAGACCGACATCCCACGACGGCTCTTCCGGGAACCGCAGCACCAGGAAATCCAACAGACTGCGCAACGCCGACGGCATGTGCTTGCGCGAGGCGTACACCGCGTAGATGTTCATCTGCCGCGGCTCGGCGTCGGGCAGCAGGCGCACCAGTTCGCCGCGTCGGATGTAATCACCGGCCTGGTAAGTGGGCAACATCGACACCCCTGCACCGGCCAACGTTACGCGTAACAACGTGCTGGCCTCGTTGGAGGTGATATTGCCGTTGATCGGCACCGAGACAGGCTCCCCACGCTCCTCGAAATGCCACAGGCTTTTGCCGAAATAGGAATGGGTGAGGCAATTGTGCCCGGCCAGATCCTCGACTTTCCGAGGGGACGGATGCTCCAAAAGATAAGCCGGCGAAGCACACACCACCGAGCGGCACACCGTCAGGCGTCTGGCAATGAGATTGGGGTCCAGGTCGCTGCTGGTGCGGATAGCCAGGTCGATGCGCTCATCCACCAGGTTCACCGTGCGATCAAGCATCTGCAGGTCGACCGTCACCAGCGGGTAGCGCTTGACGTACTCGGCAATGGCCTGGGCCAGTTGCGCTTGGCCGAACGAGGTGCTGACGCTCAGGCGCAGCAAACCACGAGGCGCGTCATCGGGCTCGCTGACGGCGGCTTGCATGTCGCCACACAATTCCAGCAATTGCCGACAGCGTGGCAGGGTTTCACTGCCCGCCGCCGTCAGGCTGAGCTTGCGCGTGGTGCGGTGCAGCAAACGCGCCCCCACCCAGTCTTCCAGCTCCGCCAGGTAACGCGACACCACCGGGCGCGACAGGTCCAGATGATCGGCGGCAGCGGACTGGCTGCCCAGGTCCACCACCGTGACAAACACGCGCATTGCTTGAAGACGATCCATGATCTGTCCACTTTCAGAAACAAACTATGTCCCAGCATCGCATTTTTAGTCTGGTTTTGTGCAACTAAGCTCTGTGCATCCTTTACCGATGCTGGAGCTGCCCGATGTTCTCAACCTTCAAGCGCTTGACCCTGGCCGCGGCCGCCCTGGCCTTCGCGGCCCATGCGGCCGCGGCCGACCTCAAGCTGGATGTCTACAACCCAGGCGAAGCCGCGATCTTCCCGGTCAGCTCGGTGCTGGTCAGCGGCGCCAAGGACGCGATCCTGGTCGACGCCCAATTCGGCAAAGGCCAGGCCGAACAATTGGTGCAGAAGATCCGTGCCAGCGGCAAACACCTGACCACCATCTACATCAGCCATGGCGACCCGGACTATTACTTCGGCCTCGACACCCTCACCACCGCCTTCCCCGACGCCAAGGTGCTGGCGCCACAACCGGTGGTCGACCACATCAAGGCCACCGTCGCCGGCAAGCTTGAGTTCTGGGGCCCGAAAATGGGTGCCGACAAGCCGGCCAAAACTATCGTGCCGCAGGTCCTCGAAGGCCACAGCTTGAGCCTGGAAGGCCAGCAACTGGAGGTGATCGGCCTGGACGGCCCACAGCCGGATCGCAGCTTTGTGTGGATCCCGTCGATCAAGGCCGTGGTCGGTGGCGTAGTCGTCTCCGAAAACATCCACCTGTGGATGGCCGATACCCAGAGCGCGCAGTCCCACAAGGATTGGCTCGCCACCCTGCAACGCATTGAACAACTGAAGCCGCGCACCGTGGTGCCTGGCCACTACCTGGGCACGCCATCCCTGAAATCCGTGTCCTTTACCGCCGACTACATCAAGGCCTTCGACGCCGAGACCGCCAAGGCCAAGGATTCCACCGCCCTGATCGCGGCCATGAAAAAGCGTTACCCCACCCTCGCCGACGAAAGCTCGCTGGAACTGAGCGCCAAAGTCGCCAAGGGCGAAATGAAGTGGTGAACCGTTTCAAACCCTAACGTACTGGAGAACGTCATGAGCAAGATTGCAATCATTGGTGCCACTGGCCGTGCCGGTAGCCAACTGCTGGAAGAAGCGCTGCGTCGTGGTCACACCGTCACCGCCATCGCACGCAATACCGACAAGCTGGCCGTGCGCCCTGGCGTCACCGTCAAACAAGTCGACGCCCTGGATGCCAACGCCCTGCAACAGGCGGTGAGTGGTAGCGACGTGGTGATCAGCGCGGCGCACTTCGCCACCCTGCCCGCCAGCGCCGTGATCGGGCCGGTGAAGAAAGCCGGGGCGAAACGCCTGCTGGTGGTGGGCGGTGCCGGTTCACTGCTGCTGCCGGGTGGCGGTCGGGTGATCGACAGCGAAGGGTTCCCGGCTGAGTACAAAGCCGAAGCCAGCGCAGGGGCTGCGTTTCTCGACACGCTGCGTCAGGAAAAAGAGCTGGATTGGACCTTCCTGTCGCCATCGGCCGAATTCGTCGAAACCGAGCGCACCGGCACATTCCGTGTGGGCCTGGATGATCTGCTGGTGAGCAGTGAAGGCCGCAGCTGGATCAGCTTTGCCGACTACGCCATCGCCTTGATCGACGAAGTGGAAACACCCAAGCACTCGCGCCAACGTTTCACCGTCGGCTACTGACACCGCGCGGTTAAAAACTGTGGGAGCGGCGGTTCGACGCTCCCACATTTGGATCCTCAGTGTCTTGGGGACTGTGCCTGACTCACCAACCAATCCATCAAGGCTTCCAGACCCGCCGAAGGCTCGACCCCCGGTGGATACACCAAGTAATACCCCATCCCCGTCAGCACCCTTAACTCAAACGGCATCACCAACCGCCCCGCCTTCAACTCCTCGCCAATCAACGCACTGTCGCCAATCGCCACGCCGGAACCCTGGGACGCTACCGTCATCGCCAGATCCAGCGTTTCAAAATGATGCCCCTGGCTCAAATTGCCCAGTCGCGTCTGCGCCGCCTTGAGCCACAATGCCCAATCCCGCTCATCCCGCGTGGGGTGCAGCAAGACCTGTTGTTGCAAATCTTGCGGTGTGTGCAAGCCCGCAAGCAGTGCCGGTGCGCAGACCGGCGTGAGCTGTTCGTCGAACAGATGCCGCGCCGCGCTCGATTGCTCGGCGATGGGTGCATAGATCACCGCCGCATCGAATTGCTCGCGGCGAAAGTCCACGGTGTAGGCCACGGTGGTGGTGAGTTCAACCGGCACGTCCGGGCGTTCCTTCTGCCACTGCATCAGGCGCGGCAGCAGCCAGCGCATCACACAAGTGGACGCCTTGAGTTGCAAGGTCTGGCGGCGACTGCCGATCTGCTCCACCGCTTCGCCAAGCAGGCCAAACACCTGCTGTGCGCGCAGTGACCATTCGCGGCCTGCGTCGGTCAAGCTCAAACCCCGCGCCTGGCGTTGGAACAGCGCATAGCCCAAATGACTTTCCAGCCCGGCAATCTGCCGGCTCACCGCGCCCTGGGTGATGTGCAACTGCTCGGCAGCGCGGGTGAAGTTGCAGCACTGGGCCGTGACCCAGAACGTGTGCAGCGCGGGCAGTGGCGGGAGGCGTTTCATAGGGGGGCAAGCCATGACGTGAGGACATGGCTAGTATGACTTTTTATCGATTGTTGCCGCTACGGGCCAGCCGGTCCAATAACGCCTTACCTCAACAATAAGAGCGATCTGTATGGCGACCTGCGGCGAAGTATTGGTCAACCTCCTGGAAGGCTACGGCGTGGACCAGGTGTTTGGCATTCCCGGCGTACACACCGTGGAGCTGTACCGCGGCCTGGCCCGTTCCAGCATCCGTCACGTCACCCCGCGCCACGAACAGGGCGCCGGCTTCATGGCCGACGGTTATGCGCGCACCAGCGGCAAACCCGGCGTGTGCTTCATCATCACCGGCCCCGGCATGACCAATATCACCACCGCCATGGGCCAGGCTTATGCCGACTCGATCCCGATGCTGGTGATTTCCAGCGTGCAGTCGCGCAGCCAATTGGGCGGCGGACGCGGCAAGCTGCATGAGCTGCCGAACCAGGGCGCGATGATGGCCGGCGTGGCGGCGTTCTCCCACACCCTGATGTCGGCGGCGGAGCTGCCCGGCGTGTTGGCACGGGCGTTTGCGTTGTTCCAGGCCGGGCGGCCGCGACCGGTGCACATCGAAATCCCCTTGGATGTGCTGGTGGAAAATGCCGACGCACTGCGGGGCAGTGAACCGGTCAGCGTGGCCCGTGCCGGTGCCGCGCCTTCGGCGGTCAAGCAGATGAGCCAACTGCTCGCGGCGGCCAGGAAACCCTTGATCCTGGCCGGTGGCGGCGCCATCGACGCGGCCCCGGAACTGACCCGACTGGCCGAAGTGCTCGGCGCGCCGGTAGCCCTGACCATCAACGCCAAAGGCATGCTGCCCGGCCACCACCCGCTGCTGATCGGCTCGACCCAGACCCTGGTCGCCACCCGCGCACTGGTGGCCGAAGCGGACGTGGTGCTAGCCATCGGCACCGAACTGGCGGAAACCGACTACGACGTGACCTTCGCCGGTGGTTTCGAGATTCCCGGCGCGCTGCTGCGCATCGATATCGACCCCGACCAGACCGTGCGTAACTATCCACCGCAAGTGGCGCTGGTGGCCGATGCCCAAATCGCCGCAGAGGCCTTGCTGGCCGAGCTGAGCAGCAAACCCTTGCCACCGCGTAACAGCGCGTGGGGCGCTGAGCGCGTAGCGCGCCTGTGGGCGGAACTGACCCCGAGCTGGGACGCCGCCACCCGCGCGCAAACCCTGTTCCTCAATACCGTCCTCGAAGAATTGCCCAACGCCGTACTGGTGGGCGACTCCACCCAACCGGTGTACAGCGGCAACCTGACCCTGAACCTCGACCACCCGCGCCGCTGGTTCAACTCGTCCACCGGCTACGGCACCCTGGGCTACGCCCTGCCCGCCGCCATCGGCGCCTGGCTGGGGCGTGGCGATGGGCAGCCGGTGGTGTGCCTGATCGGCGACGGCGGCCTGCAATTCTCCCTGCCGGAACTGGCCAGCGCCGTGGAAGCGCGCACGCCGGTGATCGTGCTGCTGTGGAATAACCACGGCTATGAAGAGATCAAGAAATACATGGTCAACCGCGCCATCGAGCCGGTCGGCGTGGACATCTACACGCCGGACTTTATCGGCGTGGCCAAGGCACTCGGTTGCGCCGCCGACAGCATCCAAGGGGTTGAGTCGCTGCGCGTGGCACTACGCGCTGCGGCTGATCGCCAAGGGCCGACACTGATTGAAGTCGACCAAGGGCTATGGATGAAGGAGGTGGCGGTATGAGCGCGGTCTTGAACGGTGTGTATATCAATGGGGCATGGCATGCCGGACAGGCCTCGCTTGAGGTAATCAACCCCGCGACTGAGGCCGTCCTGGCCCACGTCAGCGTCGGTGATGCAAGCACGGTCACCCAGGCGGTCGACGCCGCCAGCGCCGCTTTCATCGACTGGTCGAAAAGCACCGGCCGCGACCGCGCCGCGCTGTTGCGCAAGATCGCCCAAGGCGTCAGCGAGCAGCGCGAACAGCTGATGCATCTGCAATCGAGCAACAACGGCAAACCGCTGTTTGAAGCCGCGATTGATGTGGACGATGTGATCGCCACCTTCGACTATTACGCCAGCGTGGCCGAAGCGATGGATGCCAGCCAGGATAGCCCGGTGGCATTGCCCAGCGCGGACTTCAGCGCACGCCTGCGCCGTGAGCCGTGCGGTGTGGTCGGGCTGATCGTGCCGTGGAATTTCCCGATGGTCACCACCGCGTGGAAACTCGCCCCGGCGCTGGCGGCCGGTTGCTGCGTGGTGCTCAAGCCATCGGAAGTGACGCCATTGGCGGAGTTGCATCTGGCGCGGATTATCGCCGAGGCGGGCTTGCCGGTTGGGGTGTTCAACCTGGTGTGCGGCACGGGCCTGGAAGTGGGCGCGCCGCTGGCGGCGGATCGCCGCGTGGCGAAGATTTCCTTCACCGGCAGCAACGCCGTCGGCGTACAGGTGATGCAGCGCGCGGCCGAAACCATCAAGGGCGTGAGCCTGGAACTGGGCGGCAAATCTTCCCTGCTGGTATTGGCCGATGCCGACCTGGACCTGGCAGTGGAGCTGGCCTGTGGCGGTGGATTTTTCAACGCTGGGCAGATGTGTTCCGCCACCAGTCGCGTGCTGGTAGCTGACAGCCTGGCGGATGAATTCCTGCAACGTGTGCAGGCACGGGCTGAAGGCATTCGCGTGGCTGACCCATTTGCCGATGACGTGGAAATGGGCGCGTTGATCAACCGCGTGCAATATCAGCGCGTGCTCGGGCATATCCAGCGCGGTGTTGAAGATGGCGCACGCTTGCTGTGCGGCGGCGATCGCCCGGCAGATTTGCCGCAGGGCTTTTTCATCCGCCCGACCGTGTTCACCGACGTACCGCTGGACAGCGCGTTGTGGAACGAAGAGATCTTCGGCCCGGTGCTCTGTGTACGACGCTTCACCTCCGAAGCCGAGGCCATCGCCCTGGCCAATGACAGCGATTTCGGCCTGGTGGCGAGTGTGGTCAGCGCCAGCCATGAAACCGCCGAGCGGGTGGCGAACGCCTTGCAAGCCGGACTGGTGTGGGTCAACGCGCCGCAGGTGATCTTCCCGCAGGCCGCGTGGGGTGGTTACAAGCAGAGCAGCATCGGTCGTGAGTTGGGGCCGTGGGGGTTGGCGGCGTTTCAGGAGATCAAGCATGTGATCAGCTCTAACTGACGGCGCAGGTCACATGTGGGAGGGGGCTTGCCCCCTCCCACATGTGACCTGCGCAATTTTTAGATAGCCCCTGCGACTTTCTGATTTGCCCCCCTCCTCCCGCCCATGGCCTGATTCGCCCCTGTTCACTCAAGGCCGTCCCATGGAAACCGTCCAAACAAAACCCACCACCGCCGTCTGGCTGATGATCAGTGTCGTGCTGGTCGCCCTCAACCTGCGCCCCTCAATGGCCGCTGTCGGCCCCCTGTTGTCCTCGATTCGTGGCGACGTGCCGTTGAGTTTCAGCAGCGCGGCCCTGCTGACCATGTTGCCGGTGATGGCCATGGGCTTGGCGATGTTCTTTGGAATGGGCGTGGCCAAACGTTTTGGCGAGCACCGCAGCATCGTGGTGTCACTGGTGGTGATTGGCGTGGCGACGCTGTCGCGGTTGTTCCTCGATTCGGCGCTGGAGTTGATTGTCAGCGCCATCGCCGCCGGCGTGGGGATTGCGATGATCCAGGCGCTGATGCCGGCGCTGATCAAATCGCGGTTCAGTGACAACGTTTCGCTGTTCATGGGCCTGTACGTCACCGCGATCATGGGCGGCGCGGCGCTGGCCGCATCGTTTGCACCGTTCGTGCAGGTGCAGACCGGCAGTTGGCGCATCGGCCTGGCGATCTGGGCGGTGCTGGCGCTGTTGGCCTTGGTGTTCTGGTACGCGCAGCGCTCGGTGTTGCCGCCACTGCCCCAAGCCGGTGCGGGCCCTCAAGAATCATTTTTCGGCAACGGTCGCGCCTGGTTGCTCGCGGTATTCTTCGGCCTCGGCACCGCCTCCTACACCTGCGTACTCGCCTGGCTGGCGCCGTACTACGTGGAGCAGGGTTGGAGTGAACAGAACGCCGGTTTACTGCTGGGTTTCCTGACGGCCATGGAAGTCGTGTCCGGCCTGATCACCCCCGCCATCGCCAACCGTCGCCAGGATAAACGCGGCGTCGTTGCGGTGTTGCTGGTGCTGATCATCTTCGGTTTCTGCGGCCTGATCCTGAGTCCGCAACACCTGAGCCTGCTGTGGCCTTGCCTGCTCGGCCTGGGCATCGGCGGCCTGTTCCCGATGAGCCTGATCCTGTCCCTCGACCACCTGGACAACCCGCGCCGCGCCGGTGGCCTCACCGCGTTTGTGCAAGGCATAGGCTACCTGATTGCCGGGCTTTCGCCGCTGATCGCCGGGATGATCCGTGACAGACTGGGCAGCTTCGAATGGGCCTGGTGGTCGCTGACGGCGGTGATCGTGCTGATGCTGTTGATCGTGACGCGCTTCAACCCAAAGCATTACGCACGACATATACGCTGAGGTCGTGTTGCAAACAGTATTTGTCTCACACCAAACATAGAAACGCCCTACAGAGCATTCTATTGGCACGCTCGTTCCGTTAAGCTTTTGTGCTGTCTTGTACTGAATTCGGTACAAAGGGTTTACGGACGAAACCGATGCTAAACAGTAACTTGCTCAGAAAGCTCGATATGCAGGACTTGATGGTGTTTATCGCCGTCTATGACCAGAGCAGCGTTACCGAGGTGTCTGAAACGCTGTTTGTCAGCCAGTCCACCGTGAGCTACAGCCTGAAGAAGTTGCGCACCAGCTTCGAAGACGAGCTGTTTATCAACACGCGGGCCGGCATGCGGCCGACGTACAAGGCCACCACCATGTACAGCCATGTGCAGAAAATCCTCGAAAGCATCAACCTTTGCCACGCCGGTGGCCAAGCGTTCGATCCGACGCAGAAGGCCGTGACCTTCAACGTGTGTGCGCCGGAATATTTCGAACAGTTGATCCTGCCGCGCCTGTTGAAAAACTTCGACCGCGCCGACCTGCCGGTGATCGTCAATGTGCAGAAACTGGAAACCGAGATCCCTGCCGACGACCTGCGCGAAGGTCGTCTCGACCTAGTGATTTGCTTCGGCCCCAACTTCCACCGCGCCCACAGAGACTTCCGCACCCAGATGCTGCTGGAGGACGACCTTGTGTGCGTGTTCGACAAACGCTCGGCACCCCGGGAACCGGCCTTCAGCCTGCACTCCTTCGTCGAACGCCGCCACGTGTTCCCTACGCCGTGGACCTCCGACACCAACATGATCGACGGCTGGCTCGCACGCCAGGCCCACAAGCGCCAGGTCATCGCCCGCGCCAACAGCTACAGCGCAGCCTTGAAGATGATCACCGGCACCGATTTCATCGTCACCCTGCCGCGCCGCGTGCAAAAGTTGCTGGCACCGGCCACGGCATTCGGCCATTGCGAAGCGCCGAACGGCTTGCCGGGGTTCACGCTGGAGATGCAATGGAACGAAACCAGTGAACAGGACAGTGCCAATACCTGGTTTCGTGAACAGGTGGTGAAGGTGTGTGCCGATCAGGGGTTGTTGTAGGGCTTAACCAATCGCGACTTTGCTGTAGGAATCGCGATCCATATCCACCAACAGAACACTCAGCTGAACCTGTACGCCCGCCGGCCAGTCGCCAAGGTCCTGCAAGGCAGCCAACAGGCTTTCCGACAACTGCTTCTTGACCTGCGGCGACCGCCCGCTGAGCAGCGACAGCTTCACCGCGATAAAACCGCGGGGGTCGAGGGAGGTGCCCACCTGGAACGTCTCGACCTTGACCGCACGGCTTTTGATATCGAATTCGGAACCGAACTGGCCAGACACCATCAACACGTTGTTGAGCCGTAGGAGGGTTTTCTCAACGGCCAGGTTCGTCAGGTTGGCGGTGTATTCCAGATGCAGGTGTGGCATGTAGGGCTCCGAATCTTTGGTAGGAAGAATCCTAGATATACCACGGAGTCAGGCCTTGGTCGCCAACCCTCGATCACTCATGAACGCTTCCAGTCGCGAGCGTACCCAGCGCTCGGCCGGGTCGGTGTCGACATGGCTGAGCCAGACCATAGACAAGTCCAGGGTCGGCGTCTCGAACGGGAACGGCTCGCAGAACAGGTGGCCCGACACGGCCATGGCCTCGGCGGTGTAGTCCGGCAGGCTGGCGATCAGGTCGGTGCCGGCGAGCAACGCCGGCAGTGCGCTGTATTGCGGCACCGACAACACCACGTGGCGCTTGCGGCCGATTTCTGCCAGCCACTCATCGGCGAACCCTGCCACGTTGGCGGTGTGGGACACCAGCACGTGAGGGCGTGAGCAGTATTCGTCGAGGGTCAGCGGTGTTTCCGAGGCATCGGCACGTAGGATGCGCGGGCGGATATGGCGCAGCAGCTTGCGCTTGGCATTTGCCGGCAGGCCACGGGTCTGGGTGATGCCAACGGTTATATCGCCAGAGGCGAGCAGATCCGGGATGCGCCAGTAGTCCACATGTTGCACCACGAACACCACTTGCGGCGCTTCCTGGCGTAGGGCGCGCAGCAAAGGCGGCAACAGGCCGAATTCGACGTCATCGGACAGGCCGATACGAAAAGTCATGGTGCTGATGGACGGGTCGAAATCGTGGGTCAGGCTCAAGGCCGAGGATAGCGAGTCCAGCGCCGGCGACAGGTGCTGGATGATTTCCTCGGCCCGCGCCGTGGGCTCCATGCGGTGGCCGACGCGAATGAACAGCGGGTCGTTGAACAAGGTACGCAAGCGGTTGAGGGCCGAGCTGATGGTCGGCTGGCCGAGAAACAGCTTCTCCGCCACCCGCGTCACGTTGCGCTCCAGCATCAGCGCTTCGAACACCACCATCAGGTTGATGTCGGCCTTGCGTAATTCATTGCGATTCATCGGCGCCTGCCCCTTTCCCCAAGACAAGCCGCAGTGTAGAAAGCCGCGTTGCCGGCGTCTACGTGTAGGACGCTTCGCTGGCCTGTGCGCCACGCTCAGGCTCGTGCCCCATACGCAACCGCAGCGCCGCAATAGCCGCCACCACCAATACCAGCGCAATCACCTTCAGGCCGTTCATCGCATTGCCGGTGCTTTGCTCGATCACGCCCATTACCGACGGCCCGACAAACCCGCCAAGCAGCCCGCACGCGTTGACGAAACCCAGCCCGCCCGCCAGCGCAACGCCCTTGAGACGGGAAGCCGGGTACAGAAAAATGATCGACTGCACCACGAAGAACATCACCGCCGACAGGCAAAAACCGAGCAGGCTGAACACCGGCCCCGATATCGACGCGATGCCCAGGCCCAGCGCCATGGTCAGCAGACCTGTGACCAGCAACCGCCGGCAGCGTCCGGGCGTCGTGGCGAAACGCGGAATCAGCAAGGCACCGAGTGCCGCCGCGATCCACGGTAACGAAGTCAGCAGGCCGACGTTCATGGTACTCAGTTCGCCATACTTGCTGATGATGCTCGGCAGGAAAAAGATCACGGTGTAGATGGTGATCTGATGGCAAAAGTACACAAAGATCGCCAGCAGGATTTGCGGGGTCAGCCAGTTTTTCAACGAGTGGCCCCCCTCGCCTGCGCCCTCTTCGGTTTCCAGCGCAATGCGCTGTTCGATCCCGCGCGCTTCCTCGGCCGACAACCACGGCGCCTTGCTCGGACGGTCCGGCAATTTGCGCCAGACCACCCAGGCAAACGCCACGGCTGGCAGGCCTTCGAGCAGGAACATCCACTGCCAGCCGTGCCAGCCGAGCATGCCGTCCATGCGCATCAAGGCCGCGCCCACCGGGCCACCGATGATGTTGGCGAAGCACACGCCAAGCAGGAAATACCCGGTGGCGCGCGCCCGTTGTTCACGGTTGAACCAGTAGGTGAGGTAGAGCATGACGCCGGGAAACAGTCCGGCTTCGGCAATGCCCAGCAACAGGCGCAGCACGTAGAACGAGGTCTCGCCCTGCACAAAGGCCATGGCCGCCGAGATCAGGCCCCAGGTCACCATGATCCGCGCGATCCAGAACCGCGCGCCGACCTTGTGCATGATCAGGTTGCTGGGGATTTCCGACAGCGCATACGTCAGGAAAAACAGCCCCGCGCCCAACCCGTACGCCGCAGCGGAAATACCCAGGTCGACGTCCAGATGATGCTTGGCCAGGGCGATGTTGGTGCGGTCCAGGAAGCTCAGGATGTAGGCGATGATCAGCAAGGGCATCAGCTTGACGAACATCAGTTTGTTCAACGCCTGCGGGGTGCGGGCGGAAGTGGCGGTAATCATCGGCAATTCCTCTTGGCGCCCCGCCAGCTGGGCTGGGGAGCGCATCGGTGTTGTTCTAGGAGTCGAGTTGCACGGCCATGGCCTGGGGGCGATGGGAAAACAATTGCAGCAGTGCGCCGCCCAGGGCGCAGCCGGCCATCACGAAGAAACAGACGGTGTAGCCGTGCAGCGTGGTCCAACCGCCGCCCATGGCGATCAGGCTGCCCATCAGCACCGGCGCCAGGCCGCCGCCGATAAACATCGCGGTGGTGATGATGCCGTTGGCGGTCGACGTCGCCGACGGCTCGGCCGAGTCGCAGGCCACGGCGTAATAGATCGGCCACACCGCGTTAGCCACCAGGCCGAACAGCAGTTGCACCACGACGATCAACGTCAGCGTATTGGCAAAGTAGAACGCGCCGACACTCGCCGCCATCCACACGCCGCAAATGATCAGCGTGGTGCGCCGGCCGATGATGTCCGACAGCGACGGCCACACCAATTGCCCGAGAATGCCGGTGAGGGTGAACACCACGCTCATCCCCGCCGACTCGGCCAGGGACAATCCGGCGATGTTGTAGAGGTAGGCCGGCAGCACGATGTTGACGCCCATGTATACGACTTGGGTGAGCATGGTGTTGCCCGCTGTGAGGGCGATATTGCGGTTGCGCAAGGTAGCAAGGAATGTACGCCAGGCCTCGCCTTTGACTTGGCTGGCCGGCGCGTTGTCCGGCGGGGTCATGCCTTTGGCGGCAATGTCGACGTACAGTGCAGTGATGCGCTCGGCGGTGGAATAACGCGCCCAGAAGATCATCAGCGGCAGCGCCACCACGAACGCGAAGAAGAACACATACCGCCAGTTCTCTTCACCAAACACGGTGATGACAAAACTCGCGACGATACCGCTAAGCATCGCGCCAATCGGGTAACCCGTGTGGTGCGCGCCCAGGGCAAACCCGCGGCGCTCAACCGGCCACCATTCGGCGGTGTTGCTCACGCCCACCGGCTCGCCCCAGCCGGCGCCGAGGTTGACGCCGACGCGCAGGGCAATGAAGGTGGCGAGGTTGCCGCTCAACGCCTTGAAACCGGACAGAAACGAGATCGCGGTGTAGCCCAGCACCAACGGCACCTGGAAGCGCGCACGTTTCCAGCCGCCACCGTAACGGTCGCTCCACATCGAACCGGGGATATCCAGCAGCGCCAGGGCCAGCATGACCACCGTGGCCACGGTGCCCCATTGGTCGGCGGACAAATCGAAATGCTTGGAAATGGTCGGCCCCAGGCGCAGCACGATCTCACGGTCGTAGGCATTGAGGATCCAGATCATCCAGCAGACCAGCAGCGACACCCAGGAATGCCGGTGAATGCTGCGCAGCGACGCTTTTTTTATAGTTGCCATGGGCCTCTCCAGGCGCGCAAGGGCGCGCACTGACACAAGGTTGCGAAGGAATATGCCTTGTCACACACACGCGCTAGCTGGCGAACCGTCGCTCGGCTATTCCTTGCACGCCCAACCCAGTAATGGCGAACAGCGCTCCGCGCTGCTGGCCGTCTGCCGGAAAACGCGGCAGCGGCGGCTTGGCCATGGAGGTCACAAACAGGGTGTCCAGGTTCGGCCCGCCAAAGGTCAGGCTGGTGACCTTTTTCACCGGCATCTGGATGATGCGGTCGACGTGCCCGTCGGGGGTGTAGCGCACCAGTTTTCCGGCGTAGACCAGCGCCTGCCACAGGCAGCCTTCGGCATCCACGGTGCAACCATCGGCGGCGCCCCCGCCGGAGGTGTCGACCTTGGCGAAGGTGCGACGATTGCTGACACTGCCGGTGGCCAGGTCGTAGTCGTAGGCCCAGATCTCGCCGGACCAGGTGTCGCAGAAGTAGAAGGTTTCACCCGATGGGCTCCAGCACGGGCCGTTGGACACGATGATGCCTTCGTCCAGGGTGTGCAGGCTCAGGTCGGCATCAAGCCGGTAGAGTTTGGCACTGGCGTTGTCTTCCTGGGTGTCCATGGAGCCGAAGATAAAGCGGCCTTGGCGGTCGACCTTGCCGTCGTTGAGGCGGTTGTCGGGCAGGTGCGGTTCCGGGTCGATGACCAGGTTGAGCTCACCGCTGTTGAGGTCGAGGGTGTGAACGCCGTTCTGCAGCGCGACGATCGCCGACTCACCGTCGCGGCGCAGGGCCATGGAGCCGATCTTCTGGCCCACGTCCCAGGCCAGCAGCTCGCGACCGTCGTCGGTGCATCGCAAGATGCGGCCGTCGGCGCTGTCGATCCAATACAAGCGTTGTTGCTCGACGTCCCACACCGGGCCTTCGCCCAGGGTGGTCTTGACGTCGACAAGCACTTCGATACGCATGGTGTGATCCCCTTATTGTTGTTGTGCGGGATGCAGGCCGCGCCTTGACGCGGCGGTATGTTGGGTTAGAAATTGACCTGGTCGCGCCCCTTGAGGCCGAGGATTTCCCGCGCTTCATCCGGCGTAGCGACCCGATGGCCAAGCGCTTCGATCACGGTACGAATACGCCGGACCTGATCGGCATTCGACGCCGCCAGTTTGCCCGGGCCATCCCACAGCGAATCTTCCAGGCCGACACGGGCGTTGCTGCCCATGGACAAGCCCATGGTCGCCAGCGGAATCTGCCCACGCCCGGCGCCAAGGATCGACCACACATAGTCGTCGCCAAACAGGCGGTCGGCGGTGCGGCGCATGTGTGCCAGGTCTTCCGGGTGGCCGCCGATACCGCCACGCAGGCCGAACACCGACTGGATGAACAACGGTGGCTTGAGCAGGCCACGTTCGAGGAAATGCGCGGCGGTGTACAGGTGGCCGATGTCGTAACACTCGATCTCGAAACGGGTGCGGTTTTCGGCACAGGAATTGAGGATGTGAGTGATGTCGCGGAAGGTGTTGCGGAAGATCCGGTCGTCACTTTCTTCCAGGTACGGCCGCTCCCAGTCGTGCTTGAAGTCGGTAAAGCGGTTGAGCATTTCGTACAGGCCGAAGTTCATCGAGCCCATGTTCAGCGACGCCAGTTCCGGCTTGAACTGCATCACCGGCTGCAGGCGTTCTTCCACGCCCATGGTCGGCGCGCCGCCGGTGGTGATGTTGATCACCACGTCGCTGGCGGCCTTGATCTGCGGCAGGAATTCGGCGAACAACGCCGGGTCCTGGCTGGGGCGACCGTCGTTGGGGTCACGGGCATGCAGGTGGACAATCGCGGCGCCAGCCTCGGCGGCACCGATGGCGGCATCGGCAATTTCCTGCGCGGTGATCGGCAAATGCGGTGACATCGACGGCGTATGAATCGCACCAGTGACGGCGCAGGTGATGATGACAGGACGATTTTTGGACATGACGAATCTCCGACTTTTATTCTTATGAAAAAAATCCTGGGTGCAGCGCGATGTGTTCTTCCGTGGCTTACAGGTACTCGACGTTACCGTCGACGCTGATCGCCTGGCCGGTCACGTTGCGTGCGGCGGGCGAACAGAGGAACAGCGCCATGGCGGCCACGTCTTCGGCGGTGACCATGCGCTTGAGGGAAATCTTGTTGAGGTATTCCTGGCGCATCTCGGCTTCGGGCACGCCGACCTGCTCCGCACGCGCGCGGATCACGCCGTCCATGCGCGGGCCTTCGACGATGCCGGGCAGCAACGCGTTGACGCGGATGTCGCTCTCGCCCAGCTCCGAGGCCAGGGATTTCATCAAGCCGACGATCGCCCATTTGGTCGCCGCGTACGGCGTGCGCCAGGCGTAGCCCAAGCGCCCCGCCACCGAGGCAATATGCAGCAGATGGCCGTGGGACGATTCCTTGAGCATCGGCACCGCGTGGTGGGCAAACCGGTACTGCGCGGTGAGATTGATGTTGATGGTGGCTTGCCACTCGGCGTCGCTGATCGCATCGATGCCACCGGTAGGCCCGGCAATCCCGGCATTGTTGACCAATACATCGAGGCCGCTGAAACGCTCGCGCTGCACCTTGAACACCGCCTCGATCTGCGCGGCATCACTGACATCCGCGCGGGTGGCGACGGTGCCTGGGTATTTGTCGCGGAACGCGGCCAGGGCCGGCTCGCTCACATCACACACATGCACTTGGGCACCGGCTTCCAGATACGCCGCCGCCAGCACTTCACCAATGCCGGCAGCCCCGCCGGAAATCAACACGCGTAACCCAGGATAAGGCTGCAGCCGTTGTAGGACACTCATGCACGTTTACCTCCTGAAACAGACGACCGCGCACGGTCGTTCTTGACGAGCAGACGCGCCAGGGAGTCGGCGGCCTGCATGATGTCATCGGTCACCGCTGCGCGTGCGCCGGCGCCGTCGCGGGCAGCCAGCGCTTCGACGATGCGCGTGTGCGCTTCCATCGAGCGTTGCAGGTGAGCTTTATCCGGGGCGACCAGCGCAAAGCACGGGCCCATGTGCAGCCAGAAGTTTTCCACGGCGGCCATGGTCAACTCGGCCTGTGCCACGGCGTAAATGCGCCGGTGAAACGCGAAGTTGGTCCAGAGGTAGCGGGACACGTCGACTTCGTCGGCTGCGTGTTGCATCTGCTGGCAGAGATCGGTGATTTCATCGAGGTCGGTTTTCTGCAGGAGCAGCACCGCCTTTTCGGCGAGCAAGCCTTCAAGGGCGACCCGCGCATCACGGATTTCACGCAGGCGGTCGACCGTCATCAGGCGCACACGCAGACGGGAGGTTTCGGTGACTTCAAAGGCGTTTTCAGCGCTGAGACGTTGCAGGGCTTCACGCACCGGCATCGGGCTGGAACCGAGGGCTTCGGCGAGGCCGCGGATGGTGAGTTTCTGGCCAGGTTGGAAACGGCCACTCATCAGGGCTTCGCGGATCTGGCGGTAGACCTGGTCTTGCAAGGTATCGCGGGACACCTGGCGCAGGGTGGGCAGGAGGAGCGGACCATCTGTCATGAGGCAAAACCTGTGTTGTCGTTCTTATGGCCTCAATATGTGATCACAAATCAAATATGTCAAATAGTTTCCCGTTTATGAAAGCGCGCTGACAAATGTGGGAGCGGGCTTGCTCGCGAAAGCGGTTGATCAGTCAAAGCATTGTTGACTGACATTCCGTCTTCGCGAGCAAGCCCGCTCCCACATTTTGACCGCGTTTAGCCTGATATTACGGTTTTAGCGGACGTTCCTGATCCCGCTCGGAAAGCTCCGTCCCATCATCGGGATGCTTCCAGGTCTGGGGTTTTTCTTCCTCACGCTGCCGGGGTTGCTCAAGCTCCCGCTCGTCCCGCCGTTTCTGTGGGTCAGTCATCGCCACCTCCCATCCGTAAGAATTGGTCACACCTTCAGCATAGAACAGCGAACGCATTTTTGACCGAGCTACCGATTGATAGCCAATGCACATCAATGCATCCAAATTTGTCACTTATCATTTCTAAATGTGTCAGCCACTATTCTGGGTCTTAGGCGAAACAAGCACTTTAAAAAGAACGCTGGAGACACAAAACCATGACTAGCCCTACCCGACCCGACTCTGCCCGCTCGAAAGTGGGCGCGGTTTTCCGCGTGACTTCGGGCAATTTCCTCGAACAGTTCGACTTCTTCCTGTTCGGTTTTTATGCCACCTACATCGCTGCCGCGTTCTTCCCTGCCGCTAATGAGTTTGCGTCATTAATGATGACCTTCGCCGTGTTCGGCGCGGGCTTCCTGATGCGTCCATTGGGCGCGATCATCCTGGGTGCCTATATCGATGACGTCGGTCGCCGCAAAGGGCTGATCGTGACCCTGTCGATCATGGCCAGCGGCACGCTGCTGATTGTGCTGGTGCCCGGTTATCACACCATTGGCCTCTGGGCACCTTTGCTGGTGCTGCTGGGCCGCCTGTTGCAGGGCTTCTCGGCCGGCGCGGAATTGGGCGGTGTGTCGGTGTACCTGTCCGAAATGGCCACCCCCGGCCGCAAAGGCTTCTACACCAGCTGGCAATCGGGCAGCCAACAGATCTCCATCGTGGTCGCTGCCGCGCTGGGTTATGGCCTGAACGTGTGGATGGAACCGGCCGTGGTAGCCGATTGGGGCTGGCGCATTCCGTTCGCCATCGGCTGCGTGATCATCCCGTTCATCTTTATCCTGCGGCGCAACCTGCAGGAAACCGAAGAGTTCGCCAACCGCAAGCATCGCCCGACCATGCGCGAAGTGATGGCGACCCTGGTGAAGAACTGGACCGTGGTCATCGGCGGCATGCTGATGGTGGCCATGACCACTACCGCGTTCTACCTGATCACCGTGTACGCGCCGACCTTCGGCAAGACTGTGCTGCAATTGAGCACCTCCGACGCCCTGCTGGTGACCCTGCTGGTGGCGGTGTCGAACTTTGTCTGGTTGCCGATCGGCGGCACGCTGAGCGACCGGTTTGGCCGCAAGCCGGTGCTGATCGCCATGACCGTACTGACGGTTCTGACCGCTTATCCAGCGCTGTCCTACGTGGTGAATGCCCCAAGCTTCGCCCACATGCTGGAAACCCTGCTGTGGTTCTCCTTCCTCTACGGCATGTACAACGGCGCCATGATCCCGGCCCTGACCGAAATCATGCCGGTGGAAGTGCGTGTGGCGGGTTTCTCCCTGGCCTACAGCCTGGCGACCGCGATTTTCGGTGGGTTTACCCCGGCGATTTCCACCTGGTTCATCCACATCACCGAAGACAAAGCCTCGCCAGCCTACTGGATGATGTTCGCCGCAGCCTGCGCGCTGTGCTCGACCCTCGCGCTGTACCGTCGCGCCAACACCCGTGGCCAGGTCATGCAGGAGGCGGCATGATGAAGCCGTTGCTCAAGACCCTGACGGCCCTGGCCCTCGGCGCCCTGGCGCTGTCGGCCCAGGCCGAACAGCTCAAGGTGATGACATCGGGTGGCTTCACCGCCGCGTATAAACTGCTTGGCCCGCAGTACGCCAAGCAAAGCGGTGACAGCCTCGACACCATTCTGGGTCCGTCCATGGGCAAGGCGCCGGAAGCGATTCCCAACCGTCTCGCCCGTGGCGAACACGCCGACGTGGTGATCATGGTCGGCTACGCCCTGGATGACCTGATCAAACAAGGCAAGGTCGACCCGGCCTCCCGCGTGGAACTGGCGGACTCGCGCATCGGCCTGGTGGTGAAGGCCGGAGCGGTCAAACCTGCAATCGGTACTGATGCCGAACTGAAAGCCGTGCTGAGCAAGGCCAAATCCGTGGCTTACTCGGACAGCGCCAGCGGTGTGTATGTCGAGAAGGAGTTGTTCAAGAAGCTCGGCATGCCGAGCAAGGGCACCATGATCGAACGCCTGCCGGTAGCAGAACAGGTCGCCAAGGGTGACTACGAAGTGGGCCTGCAGCAGGTCGCGGAATTGCTGCCAGTGCCGGGTGTGACCTACGTCGGCAAGATCCCGGAAGACGTGCAATCGGTGACGCGGTTCGCCGCCGGTATCCCGGTGAATGCCGAACACCCTGAACAGGCCAAGGCCTTGTTGCAGTACCTGGCATCGCCCCAGGCGCAACCGGTGGTGCAAGCCACCGGCCTGGACTCGGTGTCACGCTGACCGAAACGGCATCTCCCGCACCAATCGCTCCAACTCCAGCGCCGCTGGCGGCAAGGTCCGCCCGCGGCGTTTTATCAAGCCCACATTGCGCATCACCTGCGGTTCCACCAGCGGCACACTCACCAAGATCGGGTGCTCGCCCGCCGGCATGGCAATCGAGGGCACCATCGCCACCCCCAATCCCGCCTCCACCAGCCCGATCATTGTCGTTACGTGGTGCGTCTCGCAGATACTCGGCTTTTTCACCCGCACGCCACGCAACGCCTGGTCGAGCAGGAAGCGGTTACCAGAGGTCTTGTCCACGGTGATGTAGTCGTGTTCGTAGGCCTCCGACCAGCTCACGCTGTCACGCTGGGCCAAGGGGTGATCGCGGCGACAGGCCAGCACATAGCGCTCCTGCAGCAGCAGTTCGAACTCCACTTCATCGGCCAGACTGCCGCTGAAACTCACGCCGAAATCCGCCTCGCCACTTCCCACCGCATTGCACACTTCACCGGCACTGGCATCCAGCACCCGCAGGCGAATTTTGGGATACAACTTGTGGAATTCGGAGATCACATGGGGCATGAAATAGTACGCGGTGGACGGCACGCAGGCGATGGTGACATTACCCATGCGGGTGGACGCGACATTACTGATGCCCATGAGCGCCACATCGAGGTCATCGAGCATGCGCTCGACCTGAGGCAGGAAAGCGCGGCCGACCATGGTCAGGCTGACGCGCCGCGTGGTGCGTTCGAACAGCTTCACATCCAGGGCGGTCTCGAGCTTTTCGATACGCCGGCTGAGGGCCGGCTGCGAGATACGGATAGCCTCGGCGGCACCGCGAAAACTGCCCTTGTCTACCACGGCGCGGAAGGCTTGGAGGTCGTTGAGGTCGAAGTTGATGATCACGGGAAGGCCAATGTGGTCGAGGTGGCAGGCATTATCGTATGGGAGCCGATGGCGCGCCATGCATGCCGGGACCGGGTTGTTGTAATAACCCTGCTACAAATATGAAGTCATACATATCAGTGGGTTATTGGGTTTATGCGGCCACGCAGTTTTCTAAATGGGTCAATACTTGCGACCTGACCTAAACAACCGGAGATGTAGCACGCATGGAAACCTATCACTTCTGGACAGACGACGAATCGCCGGATATCGGCATCGATCAGTTGCTTCTTGCATCACGCCAATGGTCAAGTAGGATTGAATCCTACTCTCCTTCGGCGGACTTCCACATGCGCTCAACCCAGCAAATGAGCATTACCTTGCCAATCGAAATGGCAGCCTTGGTCAAAGCCAAAGTCGCAGCCGGTGAATATGCATCCGAAAGTGAAGTGATCCGCGACGGCCTGAGGGTCTTGCTGGCCCGTGATCGCGCTATGGAAGACTGGCTGCGGGACGAGGTGATCCCAGCTGCGGCAGCCCTCAAGGCCGAGCCCGAGCGTGCGCTGTCCGTCGAACAGGTTCGAGAACACATGGCAGCCAAGCGTCAACGACAAGGCACCGGGAAAGCGTGAGTTACACGGTAGCCTTTTCGCCTGAAGCATTGGCGCAACTCGACGCCCTTGAAGACTACATCAGCGATGCCGGTTCCCCCGTTGTAGCGGCACGCTTTATCGACAACCTCATCCGCTACTGCGAAAACCTTTGCCTGTTTCCCTCGCGCGGAGTTCGACGTGACGACCTGCTGACCCACTTACGCATCACGCACTATCGACGCACCACCGCCATTGCGTTCACGGCGGACCCCGCGACCGAAACAGTGTCGATCCTCGGAGTGTTTTACGGTGGGCAGGACTACGCGGCATTGTTGCAGGGCGATGGGGAGTCGTCCCTGACCAATAAAGAGTGATCAATGAACAAGACAGTTGGAAGAGTGAACAGTGCCCCGCGCTGGGCGCTGAAGCCAGGGCTCTGGGTCATCGGACTGCTGTGCGTCGCCACCCTGGGGTTCTTTGCCTGGCAAAGCTTCTACCCTGTCAGCGCAGCCAGCGGCTGGAGTGTGCAGGTGCTGCACCGCGATGTGCCCAAGGCCGCCTCGCTGATGCCTCTGGTGGATGGTTCATTGATGGTCAGTCAGGAACTCGATGACGCCAAGGGCAGCATCGTGCGCATCCTCAAGGATGGAACGCGTGATGTGATGGTGAACAAGCTCTCCAAACCCGACGGCCTGTTCGCCACACGCGGTGGTTGGGTGTTCAGCCAGGAGTCCGCTAATTTGCCCGTGAGCTTTCTCAAGGATGGCGTCGTCAGCGAGCTGTTCAGAGGTGAGAACGTGCAGGGCCTGTGGGATGACGGTGACTACCTCTATGCCATCGAGGACCGCAAGCCTGTCGGGCGACTGTTGCGTTATCGCTGGAGCGACCAGACCCTGACCGTATTGCGTGACCAGATTCAGGAAGGCGAGTCCGTCGTCCGTTGCACCGACGGGCGCATGCTCTACACCGAGAAGAAAAAGGGTGTGGTACGTGAGCTGACAGAAGACGGCAGCGATCCCGACGTGCTGGCCGGCCTGAACAAACCGACGTTTTTGATGTGCGATGAGCGCGGGTTGTGGGTCAATGAGGACTCCACGCACCGAGCGAGGTTGTTGCTGATAGACAAGCAGGGGCACCAACAGACGATCTTGTCGTTCCTGAAGGCGCCGCAGTCGATTGTGCCAACCAGTCGAGGGACCTATCTGCTGGCCGAGGGTGGCAGGGACCGGGTGTTGGAACTGGTACCCGACACGCGTAAATCCTTACCGTAAACACCGCACCACCGCTTCATCCATACCTTGAGGCGGTGCGCAGGTCAAAGCAGCTCCCAAACCTGCGGGCCATTAAAAAACGCCTGCGCATTGCTATCCAGCGTCTCCAGGTGATACCCACCCTCCTGCACGATCACACACGGCAAGCCCAATCCACGAATGCACTCACCCAACCGTGCAAACCCTTCCCGCGTAACGGCGACTTTGCTCTGCGGGTCCAACTCGTAGATATCGAAACCCAGTGACAGCACCAGCACATCTGCCGAGAAGTTCTTCACCGCCGCCAACGCCAGTTCCACCTTTTCGAAAAACACCGCCTCGCTGGCACCGTGGGGCATTGGCAGGTTGAGGTTGAAGCCTTCACCTGCTGCACTACCGCGCTCTTCGGCGAAGCCGGCTACGCCGGGGTAGAAGTTGGTGGGGTCACCGTGAATCGAGACGTAAAGCACGTCGTCGCGGTCGTAGAAAATCTCCTGGATACCTTGGCCGTGGTGCATGTCGGTGTCGAGCACGGCAACGCGCTGGAAACCTTGACGCAATGCCTGCGCTGCTACAGCAGCATTGTTGATGTAACAGAATCCTCCTGCCGCATCGTAGCGAGCATGATGGCCCGGTGGGCGACAAAGGGCGTAGGCGGCCGGAGCGCCATCAAGAATGTCCTTGGCGGCAGCAACGGCGCTCTGGGCCGACCAGTAGGCCGAGCGCCAGGTCAGCTCGCCGATCGGGCAACTGCCATCCGCCAGGTAGCGCGCAGCCTGGGCAAGGATGCCGCGCAGGGCGTTGGGTTCGCGCACGAAGATGTTGGACATGACTTCGTCACCCCAGTCTTCGGGGATTTCCTTCCAGCGTTGGTGGGCCTCCTGCTGGAAAGCCAGGTAAGGCGCACTATGTACGGCCAGCAATGGACCGAGGCCGTAGTCCTGCGGCTGCTGGATGTCGAAACCCAAGGTTTGCGCGGCCAACAGCAGGTTGCGGGCACGCTCGGGAACCTCCTGCGGCGTGCGCATCTGACCACGGGAGTAGTAGCTGCGCGGATGATGCAAAAGTTGCTCGGGATGAAAAAATGTACGCATGAGATGCTCCTGGGTGAACACGGAACCTGTGGGAGTTGCCTTGCCTGCGCCCACATTTGAATCCGGTCAGGCTTGAAATATGAGTGATCAGGTCGCTTGGCCGGCGCGCTTCAACACGGCGTTGAGCAATACGTCGGTGCCCTGGCGCACGTCCTCGGGCAACACGTCTTCGGCTTCGTTGTGACTAAGGCCGCCGACGCAAGGGATGAAGATCATCGCAGTCGGGCAATAGCGCGCCAGGTGGATGGCGTCGTGACCGGCGCCGCTGACGATGCGTTGCTGGCTGTAACCCAGGGCATCCACAGCGGCTTGCACGCAGGCGACGCAGTCGGCGTCGAACGGTGTGGCCGGGCTGATCCAGTGTGGACTGACGGTCACGGACAGCCCGCGTTGCTCGGCGATAGCCTGCAGTTGTTGGCGCACTTGCTGTTCCATGGCGTCGATATCGACGTCGCGGTGATGCCGCAGGTCGACGGTGAAATTCAATAGGCCAGGAATAGTGTTGCGCGACGATTTGGCGATGCTCAGTTCACCCACGGTGGTCAGGCCTTCGGGGGCAAAATCCGCCGCCAGTTTCTCCAGGGCCTGGATCATTTGCGCGGCGCCATACAAGGCGTCTTTACGCAGCAGCATCGGCGTAGTGCCGGCGTGGGCAGCCATGCCTTCGACGCGCACATCCAGCCAGCGAATCGCCTGCCCGCCGGTGACCACACCGATGCTTTTGGCGTTGTCCTCAAGAATAGGGCCCTGCTCGATATGCGCTTCGAAATACGCATCTACCGCACCGCCCAACGGGCGTGAGCCGTCGTAGCCAGTAGCACGCAAAGCCTCGGCCACACTGATGCCATCGACATCGGCAGTGGCCAGGGCCTTATCCAGTGCCAGGGTGCCGGTGAATACCGCCGAGCCGAGCATGGCTGGCGTAAAACGGGCGCCCTCCTCATTGGTCCATACCGCAATTTCCAGCGGCTTGCGTGTCTGGATCCCGTGATCGTCAAGGCTACGGATCACCTCCAGCCCCGCCAGTACACCGTAGACACCGTCAAAACGCCCACCTTCGGGCTGAGTGTCGAGGTGGCTACCCATCATCACTGGCGACGCATCCTTGTCCGTACCGGCACGACGGGCAAACAGATTGCCGATGGCATCCACGCTCAGGGTCAGCCCGGCGGCCGTACACCAGTGGCTGAACAGTTCGCGACCGGCTTGGTCTTCGGCGCTCAAAGCCAGGCGGCAACTGCCACCGCGTGCCGTGGCACCAATCTCGGCCATGGCCATCAGGCTGGCCCACAGGCGCTCGCCATTGATCTTCAACATTACAGACACTCCATCAAACACTATGGGCCATTTCACGACGGTGGGCGGTGGCATGCCGACGCGACAACGCCAGTACACACACCAGCGAGACCGCCGCGATCAAGCTGTAGAACACTGCCATCGGCCACCATTGGCCTTGGTATTCGTGGGCCAGCCAGGTGCCGATCAACGGCGTAAGACCACCCGCAAGCGCGCCACACACCTGGTAGGCCAGGGAGATCGCGGTATAGCGCACGCGGGTTTCAAACAGGCCACTGACGAAGCCGGCGATCACCGCATAAAACGACGCCATGCACACCACCGCCAGGGCAATACCGAGGATGATCAACGGCGCCTGGCCGCTGCTGACCAATACGAACATCGGATAAGGCGAGGCCATGGCCAGCACCGTCATTGCGCACAGGAAACGCGTGGCGCCGACCTTCTCCGCTACCCAGGCGGCTAGCGGCTGGACGCAGAACTGGATGATGGCGACAAAGAAAAGGCACTCCAGAATCAGCGAGCGCGGTAGGCCCAGTTGCTGAGTGCTGTAGGCAATCATGAAGGTGTTGGTGAAATACACGCCGGCAATGCCCAGGGTGTTGGCCCCGATGCACAGCAGCAGTGGGCGCCAGGCGGTTCGTAGCACCTCTATGACAGGCGCCTGGTCTTTCTTGATCGCCCGCGCTTTTTCCGCCAAGGCTTTGTCTTCAAGAAATTCCGGCGACTCATTCACACCCAGGCGAATCGCCAGGCCGACCACCAACAGCAACGCACTGGCCAGGAACGGCACGCGCCAGCCCCAACTCAATAACTCTTCTTCCGGCAGACGGGTGACCGCACTGAACGCGAGCAGCGACAGGATCAGCCCAGCCGGGCTGCCCAATTGCGCGAAGGAAGCAAAGAAGTTGCGCCGACCTTTCGGCGCATGCTCGCCCGCCATCAACACCGCACCGCCCCACTCGCCGCCAACGGCAATACCCTGCACCACGCGCAGAAGGATCAGCAGCACCGGCGCAGCGGCACCGATCTGCGCATAGGTTGGTAGCAGACCGATACACACGGTCACCACGCCCATCATCACCAGGGTGATCACCAGGGATTTCTTGCGGCCGATCCGGTCGCCGATGTGCCCGAACACAATGCCGCCCAACGGCCGTGCGAAGAAACCCACGGCAAAGGTGCCGAACGCCGCCATGGTGCTGAAGAGTTTGTCTTCGGAGGGGAAAAACAGCTGGCCAAACACCAGCGCTGCGGCAGTGGCGTAGATGTAAAAGTCGTACCACTCGATCATGGTGCCGATAAAAGCGGCGGCCGCAGCACGGCGAGGCTGGGGCGAAGCGGAAGGCTTCATGGGGCTGGCTCCTTTGGTTATTTTTTTGGCAGGAGAAGGGTCGAACGCATGCGCTCTGATGGCGCTTGTTGAGGGTGATTTATCGTCTCGGGGCTATGATTAGTCAATTTTCTATTTATTATTCCAATTATAAATTCTGCTTATTATCGAGCTGTGCCATGCCCGAAGCCCGCCGCGACATTCATCCCTTGCTCAACGACCGCCTGGACTGGAACCTGCTGCGCACCTTCCGTGTGATTGGCCAAGAGCTGAGCATCAGCCGCGCCGCCGCCCGCCTGCACTTGACCCAGCCAGCAATCAGCCAAGCGCTCAAGCGACTGGAAGAACAACTCGACTGCCAACTCATCGTCCGTCGTGGTCCGCGCTTTGTGTTGACGGAGGCCGGTGAGCAGATCTTCGCCATCGCCGGCGAGATGTACGGCCAGGTGTCGCAAATGAGCAATGCCCTGCAAAAACCGGGCGATGAGGTGATCGGTAAAGTGCGATTGCTGATGATCAGCCGGATCAACTCGGACACCTTCGATGAATTTCTGGCGGAGTTTCATCGTGAACATCCTCGGGTCGACCTGGAAGTCGAGGTGATGCGCAGCTCGGACATCGTCGCCGCGCTCCTGGAAAAAACCGCGACCCTGGGTCTGAGCCTCAACCGTCGGCCGCAGCCACGCCTGGAACAACACCTGTTCCTGCGCCAGCGTTATGCGTTTTTTTGTGGGCGACACCATCCATTGTTCGGGCGCATCGGTTTGGCAGAGGGGGACCTGCAATCTGAGAACTTCGTCAGTTTTACCAGCGACCAGATTGGCGGGATGCTCTCGCCGTTGACGATTTTCCGGGATCAGCAAGGGTTCAGCGGTCGGATCGTGGCGTCGTCTTCAAGCCTGGAAGAAGTGCGGCGATTGGTGATTGCCGGCTTCGGCCTGGGCTGCCTGCCGATCCATGTGGTGGCGGAGGATGTGAAGAACGGGCTGCTATGGCGGCTACCGCCGGACGAGGGCATTACGGACGTGGATATCCATCTGCTGTGGAACCGGGAACAGAAGATGAGCCGGGCGGAAACGGTATTTATCGAAAGCCTTTCTGAAAAACTCGCGCGATGAGCGAACCTGGCCCCCGTGCTCGATGAGAACACGGGGGCTTTCCCTACCTAATCGAATCGACTCCGCGTCAACGCGCTTTATTGGCCTGAGAAAGCACCGACGCCGCAAGCGCCTTCGTATCTTCGTTGTATTTATCGCTGCCCAGCACTTTGCCAGCCGTCTCCTCCATCTCTGCGCTGGTCTGCTTGTCGGTGCTTTTCTGGGCTAGCGCTGAAGCGGCAAGACTTCTGGCAGTGGCTGATGAGGTTGGACTGTTGAGCGTATCCGCTGCCAATGTCGCGATCTTGCCCGAGGTTTTCTTGGTGTTTTTGCTCATGCTGCAACTCCTTTGCAGTGGGAAGCGCCTGATCGAGTGCGCTACCACAAAGTAATCAGTTGCCGGAGCCACTGCAATGCGCTGCCTGTAGGCAACGTTGGGGACGTCTGTATGAAAGGTGTATGGCTTACGTAGTGCGTGCTAGAGCGTCGCATCGATAGCACTGATGATTACTATCGAAACGAGCGCCTGCTCGATTTTCAGCACTGATTCCTATAATCGCGTCCTAACTCCCTCCCCCTCGCCTGGCTTCAGGCGACGTTCATCCTGGAACCCAACACTATGCCAAGTGCCAGCCAGGCCCCCCGCGGCCTTCCCGAACATAATCAACAGAGCGTCAAACAGCAGTGGTTGGCGATCCTCTCGGTCGCGGTGGGCGCCTTTGCCCTGGTGACCAGCGAGTTCCTACCGGTGGGCGTACTCAACGATGTCGCTGCGGACCTAGGCATCACTGCTGGCCACGCAGGCCTGATGGTCACCCTGCCCGGCATCATGGCCGCGCTGGCGGCCCCTTTGCTGTCAGTGATCATTGGCGCTATGGATCGCCGTTACCTGCTGATCGGCCTGACGTTGATCATGATCGTGGCCAACATGGTCGTGGCCTTCGCCAGTGATTTCAGCCTGCTGCTATTCGGTCGCGTATTGCTGGGTATCAGCATCGGCGGTTTCTGGGCGACAGCCATCGCCCTCAGCGGCCGCCTGGCCCCCAGGGGCGTGGACGTCGCGAAGGCCACTTCGATCATCATGATGGGCGTGACACTGGCCACCGTACTCGGCGTGCCCGTCGGCACTTGGCTCAGCGGCCTGATGGGCTGGCGCATGACCTTCCTGGTCACCGCGCTGGTGGGCCTGCCGGTGCTGTTGGCGCAAGTTCTCCTGCTGCCAACGCTCAAACCGGAAAAAGCCATTCTCGTCAGCGACCTGCCGGCGTTGTTCATCAACCCACGGGCCCGGGTCGGCTTGATCGCGGTATTGCTGATCGGCCTGGCGCACTTTGCTGCGTACACCTACGTCGCCCCCTTCTTCAAGAACAGCTCCGGCTTCGATGGCCCGACTATTGGCTCACTGCTGCTGATGTTTGGCATTGCAGGTGTGGCAGGTAACATCTTCGCTGGCTTCGCCGCCAACCGCAGTGTGCGTTACACCCTGCTGCTGGTCGCACTGATGATCGGCACCAGCACCGCCCTGTTCCCCTACTTCGCCACCGGCCTGACCGGCGCCGCCATGCTGATCGCACTCTGGGGCTTCGCCTTCGGCGCCTTCCCGGCTTGCGCCAGTATCTGGATGTTTGTCGTAGCGCCCAAGGATGTGGAACGTGGCATGCCGCTGTTTGTCGCGCTGTTCCAGGTGATCATTGCGCTGGGGTCGTTCTTTGGCGGGCGGATCGTCGACCAGATGGGCAGCTCGGTGCTGTTGAGCCTGGCGACGGCGTTGGTGGGCGTGGGTTTTGTGACGGTGCTGGTGTTGGGCCGTAATGTCAGCAATAGCTTGGCGGCGCAGACTGCCTGACCAAACCAGTACTGACTAAAAAGCCTGCTGAAAGTTGAGCTCAGCAGGCTTTTTCGTTTACTTGGGATGAGTATCTGTGGTCGCACCTGACTGACTTGCATCCTTAGTCAGGATAAATGAGCTAAACGCCAGAAAATCCCCTAGATGCTGAGTGATGATCGCAACTGTGATCGGCAATTGAAGGGTTTGATACTCATGAACGGCGATGTTGCGAAAACCAACCATGTTCTTCAGGTTGGTCAACAAGGACGGGCTCACCCACCCACCTTGGGATAACAATTGGAACACGTCACGTGCGCCCTGAGGGACGCCCAGCCGCTCACGACGGATCAAATGCTGCCCCATATCCAGTGCAGCTTCGCAGGCACGCTGAATGTTGAGAATCGCCGCATCCTGTCGGGTTAAGTCAGTCGCGAAACTGTCAGGGTCCTTGTCGTACTCCTCGCGAGCGCGAGCCACACAGCGCTCAATACTCGAGGCTTTGTGGATGAGCACATCATCGACCATGCACTTTTCCTTCCTGCTGAATATCAGCCAACAGCGCCGCCCTTGCAGTGTCCAGCGCGGTTTTTTCGCTGAGGATATAGCTCTCGAAAATACCTGCCTGACTGTCCTTGTTCCAGAGCCGACGCCCGGTTGTTATTACCTGATATTGCATAACCGTGGAGGCCGCGCGCAGGTCCAGCAGATCGACGGGCACCGCCACGATGTCAGCAAGCTCCCCCGCTGTCTGCCACAGCAGTAGCGGGTCCACTGTGCCGGCAGCAAGCACTGCCAGGTCGAGATCGCTGTCGGCATTCGCCCCACCCGTCGCTTGACTGCCAAACACATAGACAGCCATCAGATCAGGGACACTCGCCAATAACTGCGCCAACACTGCTTCAACGTTCATGTTGCGACTCATGGTGCCATCCGATGAATGACCGTAGCAGAATTCATCTTCAAATTTCTGCCCCAAAACAAAAAACCCCCGACAACCTTTAGGTTATCGGGGGTTTTTCATTATTCAATAATGGCGGAGAGATAGGGATTCGAACCCTAGGTACCGGTGAAGGTACAACGGATTTCGAATCCGTCCCATTCGGCCACTCTGGCATCTCTCCAACGGCGCGCATCATAACAGTGTGACTCAGGAAAGCAAAGCTCGAAACGAGATTTTTTTCCGTGCTATCAGATGCTTGCGTCGATTAAAGCGGTACGCCCAGACGGTTGGCGACTTCTTCGTAGGCTTCGATGACATCACCGAGACCTTGGCGGAAGCGGTCTTTGTCCATCTTCTTCTTGGTGTCTTTGTCCCACAGGCGGCAGCCGTCCGGGCTGAATTCGTCGCCCAGGACGATGGAGCCGTCGTGGAACACGCCGAATTCCAGTTTGAAGTCCACCAGCAGCAGGCCTGCGTCGTCGAACAGTTTGCTCAGGACTTCGTTGACCTTGAGGGACAACTCTTTCATGCGCGCCAGTTGCTCAGCGGTGCCCCAGCCGAACGCCACGACGTGGGATTCGTTGATGAACGGGTCGCCCTTGGCGTCGTCCTTCAGGAACAGCTCGAAGGTGTAAGGGTTGAGCTTGAGCCCCTCTTCCACGCCCAGACGCTTGACCAGACTGCCGGCGGCGTAGTTACGCACGACGCACTCAACCGGGATCATGTCGAGCTTCTTGACCAGGCACTCGTTGTCGCCCAGCAGTTTGTCGAATTGGGTCGGAATGCCGGCCTCTTCGAGTTTCTGCATGATGAAGGCGTTGAACTTGTTGTTCACCATGCCTTTGCGGTCAAGTTGTTCAATGCGCTTGCCATCGAACGCCGACGTGTCGTTGCGAAACAGCAGGATCAGGCGGTTGGCGTCGTCGGTCTTGTACACCGACTTGGCTTTGCCGCGGTAGAGTTCTTCACGTTTTTCCATGATGGGCTCCGCTTGCTAAATGGTGGGCTAGGCGATGTGTCGCCAGTCGAGCCCTGAATCTTGATCGGCCAGTTGCAGCCAGTCCGGGTCGCACCCAAGGGTGTCGACAAAACATTGCCGGGCCAGCTGCGGCAGGTTGTTCTTGCTGCTCAGGTGGGCCAGGACCAGGTGTTGCAAGTCTTGCCAGCCCAACTCATACACCAGGTACGCCGCCTGGTGGTTGTTCAAATGTCCCAGTTCGCCGCCCACCCGCTGCTTGAGGAAGTAGGGGTAGTGACCGCGAGCCAGCAGGTCTCGGCAGTGGTTGGACTCGATCATCAAGGCATCGAGGTTCCGGTAACCGTCCAGCACCTTGGCGCAGTAGGAACCCAGGTCGGTGAGTACGCCGAAGCGCCGCTCACCATCACTGAAGACATATTGCGTCGGTTCCTGGGCGTCGTGCGCCACGGCAATCACCTCGATGCTCAAGGCACCGATTTGCAGCTGCTCGCCACCGGCCAGGAAACCTGCGGGTTCAATGGGTTTGCGCATCCCGCGCAAGGTACCGCGACTGAGGTACACCGGAAGATTGTAGCGCCGAGACAGCAAACCCACGCCATGCACGTGGTCGGCATGTTCGTGGGTCACCAGAATCGCGCTCAGCTGCGCGGGGTGTACCCCCAGGCGCAGCAGGCGCCGCTCGGTTTCTTTTAACGAGAAACCACAATCCACCAGCACATACGTGTCGTCATGTGCGACCAGCGTGCCGTTCCCTTGGCTACCGCTGCCGAGAACGGCAAAACGCATCGAATCAGCCCAAGTTGTCCTGAATCACGCCCAATACTTTGCGCGCTGTTTCAGCGGGCGCAACGGTATTGATGTTCTTCTCGACGGTGACTTGCACGCTTTCGCCAACCTTGCTCAAACGAACCTGGTAACGCTCGGCACGGGTCTCGATTTCTTCCTTGGTCGGCTGGCTGCCAAACAGTTTGCTGAAGAAACCTGGCTCTTCATCTTTACGCTCGGCCTTTTCAGCCACGTTGATGTAGTACAGGCCCAGGCTGCGGTTAATGTCCTCTACCCGCCAAGGGCCCTGCTCCAATGCACGGCCAACACTGGCCCAGGCACGGTCGAGGTCTTCACCCAGGTTCAGCACCACGTTGCCGCTGCCGTCTTCGGTGAGGCTGACGCGGCTCGGGGTGTCGTAATCACGTGCGGCGAGCAGGGAAACCGAACCGCCCTTCTCGGAGATACGGCTCATGCTGGCCAGCATCTCGTCGACCAGTGCCGAGTCGACGCCTGTATTGACCGAGCGGTTGGTGAAATCAACATTGGCCGTGCTACCGGCCGGACGCTCGGCGCTGACCACATAGACTTCACTGGTATTACGCTGCACGCCTGGCTCGATGCGCACACGCACACGGGCTTCGCTGTCGGCGGCTACACCACCGGCCTGCAGGCGCTTGGCCATGGTGGCGGACAGCTCGCTGCCCTGCTGCCATGCGGTGGTGAATTCACCGGTCTGCGGGCGCTGCTCGTCGATGCGGAAACCATTGTCCTGGAAGAACTGTACGGCCACTGGCCAGACTTCGGCAGGTGGGCGCTGAGCCACGATCCAGCGGGAATCACCGCTCTTCTGCAGGCTGTAGTCGCTGGCATCCGCCACGGCCGAGATCGGCTGCGGACGCGGCACCACGTACTCACCCTTGGTGGTGTCGTCGGCAACGTTGCGCGGGATCGGCAGCAACGGGTCAAGACGCTTGGCGACGTTGACGCCTGGCGGCAATTCCATCGGTTTGGTGGGTTGTGCTTCCAGGTAATCGCTGCCGCGGTCACGGAAGTAGCCTTCCGGGCCCCAGATCCAACCGCAGCCACTGGTGCTGGAGATAATCAAGGCAAGTGCGGAAAGTCCGGCCAATCGCTTCATGCGTAGTGCTTCCTCAATTAAACCAGGACGCCGGACTGGCGCAGGGCCTGTCGCAGCGGTTCGTGACAGGCTTCGCTGAGACGGGTGAGCGGCAGACGGATACCGTCCGGCATCATGCCCATTTCAGTCAGCGCCCACTTCACGGGAATAGGGTTGGATTCGATAAACAGTGTCTTGTTGAGCGGCATCAACTTCTCGTGGATCGCGCGGGCGGTCACGGCGTCGCCTGCAATGGCGGCGGCGCACATTTCGCTCATGGCGCGCGGGGCCACATTGGCGGTCACGGAGATGTTGCCCTTGCCGCCCAGCAGGATCAGCTCTACGGCGGTGGCATCGTCACCGGAATACACCAGGAAATCGCTGCTCACGCCGGCCAGGATATCCTTGGCACGTTGCAGGTCGCCGGTGGCTTCCTTGATACCGATGATGTTCGGCACGGTGGACAGGCGGATCACGGTCTCGGCCTTCATGTCGCACGCGGTGCGGCCTGGCACGTTGTAAAGGATCTGCGGGATATCGACCGCTTCGGCGATGGCGCGGAAGTGCTGATACAGGCCTTCCTGGGTCGGCTTGTTGTAGTACGGTGTCACCAGCAGGCACGCATCGGCGCCGGCCTTCTTGGCGTTCTTGGTCAGCTCGATCGCTTCACGCGTCGAGTTGGCGCCCGTACCGGCGATCACGGCAATACGACCCGCGACGCGCTTGACCACGAATTCGATGACCTGGATGTGTTCTTCCACATCGAGGGTGGCCGATTCACCGGTGGTGCCGACCGCCACGATGGCGTTGGTGCCTTCTTGCAGGTGGAAGTCCACCAGTTTGCCCAGGCTGTCCCAGTCGAGATGACCTTGTGCATCCATGGGTGTGACCAGTGCCACCATACTGCCCGCAATCATGCAACCGCTCCTGCCGGAAAAAGAGAGCCGTAATGGTACTGGCGCCAAGATGCTTGCACAAGCGAAGTACCGCCTGAGGATGCGTTATGGCGCAACTAAACGACGGGCAATGCCATCATTGGGCCAAAGCCTGCCCAGGAGCACGGTAAAATCGAGCCGATTACGCAATGAAAAGGCCACCTCCTATCCCTTGGCGACGGTTTTCGCTACCCTTCATCCTTTGATCGATACAGCCCGCACAGTATCGACCGCTCATCGTTTTAGGAAGGCTGCATGTCCACCCCCACAGTTCGCGAACAATTCCTTGTTATCAGTGCCCTCGGCGCCAACCCCATGGAGCTGACCAACGTCCTGTGCCGCGCCAGCCATGAAAACCGCTGCGCCGTCGTGACTTCCCGCCTGACCCGCCACGGCGAGTGCAGCGCGCTGGTCCTGCAGATCTCCGGCACCTGGGACGCCTTGGCGCGCCTGGAAACCGGCCTGCCGGGCCTGGCCAAGAAGCATGACTTCACGGTCAATGTGGTGCGCAGTGCCGCCCTGGAGAATCGTCCCCAGGCCCTGCCTTATGTGGCGTATGTCAGTTCGGCCTATCGTTCGGACATCGTCAACGAACTGTGCCAGTTCTTCATCGACCACAACGTCGAGCTGGAGAACCTGACCTGCGACACCTACCAGGCCCCACAAACCGGCGGCACCATGTTGAATGCCACGTTCACCGTGACCTTGCCGGCCGGCGTGCAGATCAGTTGGCTGCGCGACCAGTTCCTGGATTTCGCCGATGCCCTGAACCTCGACGCACTGATCGAGCCATGGCGCCCACAGAACCCAATGTAAGGAAGTTTTCATGGCGGTAGTCATCGACAAACCCGTAGCCGATTTCGAAGCACAGGCCACCAGCGGCCAGACCTTCAGCCTTGCAGCCCTCAAGGGCAAGCAAGTGGTGATCTACTTCTATCCGAAGGACAGCACCCCGGGCTGCACCACTGAAGGCCAGGGTTTCCGTGACCAGTACGCGGCATTCAAAGCGGCCAACACCGAAGTGTTTGGGGTGTCGCGGGACAGCGTGAAGTCCCACGAGAACTTCAAGGGCAAGCAGGAATTCCCCTTCGAGCTGATCAGCGACAAGGATGAAGCGGTCTGCCAGCTGTTTGATGTGATCAAGTTGAAGAAGCTGTATGGCAAGGAATACCTGGGTGTGGATCGCAGCACCTTCCTGATCGACAGCGAAGGTGTGCTGCGCCAGGAATGGCGTGGTGTGAAAGTGCCAGGCCACGTGGATGCCGTTTTGGCGGCGGCGCAGGCGCTGAACAAGGCTTGATCGCTGCGGCGTCCTTTGGATTGTCATCGCCGGCAAGCCGGCTCCTACATTTGTAACAAAATCATATGTAGGAGCTGGCTTGCCGGCGATAGCGTCTTCGATCCCCCCGCAACATTCAAAGCAACGGCGCCACCACCGGCTCTTGCCGTGGCCACGCATCCAGCACCGCCTTGAACAGCGTCGCCAGCGGGATTGCAAAGAACACGCCCCAGAACCCCCACAGCCCACCGAACAACAGCACCGCACAAATGATCGCTACCGGGTGCAGGTTGACGGCCTCCGAGAACAGCAGCGGCACCAGCACGTTGCCATCCAGGGTCTGGATGATTCCGTACACCGCCATCAGGTAGATGAACTGGTCGCTCCAGCCCCACTGGAACAACGCGATCAAGGCTACCGGCACCGTCACCACCACGGCGCCGACATACGGCACCACCACCGAAATCCCCACCAGCAACGCCAGCAAGGCCGCATAGTTCAGGTCCAGGGCAATAAAGGCGATATAAGTCACGCCGCCGCAGATAATGATCTCGATGACCTTGCCGCGAATGTAGTTGGCAATCTGCCGGTTCATTTCCTCGGCCACCCTGGTAATCAACGCACGTTCGCGCGGTAGGTAGCCACGCACCCAGCGGCCGATCATGGCGCGGTCCTTGAGGAAGAAGAACACCAGGATCGGCACCAGTACCAGGTAGATCATGATGTTGACCAGCAACGGCAGGCTGGACAGGGAAAAGGTCAGTGCCCATTGCCCGAATTTTCCGATCTCGCCGCGTGCCGCTTCGATGGCCTGCAACACCTGTTCGTCCGAGACCAGATGCGGATAGCGCTCCGGCAACAGCAGCAACAGTGACTGCCATTTGGCGAGCATGCCCGGCAGTTCGTTGAACAACGTGATCAACTGATGCCACAGCAGCGGCAGTACTACCACGACAAACAGCACCAGCAGCCCCATGAACAAGGCGAACACCAGGCCCACGGCGGCTCCGCCTGGCAAGCGCAAGCGCTCCAGTGTGGTGACCAAGCCTTGCATCAGATACGCCAACACCATCCCCGCCAATACCGGCGCCAGCATGCCGCCCAAGGTGAGCACGGCCGTAAAGGCCAGAAACAGCAGGACCGCCAACACCACGGCCTCCTCATCGGAGAAGTAGCGCTGGATCCAGTCTCGTAACACTTTGAACATCAATCAACCTCGGCGGGTGGGGGCAAACGGTTCAGGCCTTGCGCAACCAGTAACGGTACACACCGGCGGCGTCGTCTTCATGCAACAGCGTGTGGCCGGCCAGCTTGGCAAAGGTGCGAAAATCACGCTGGGAGCCCGCGTCCGTGGCGATCACCTTAAGCACTGCTCCACTGGCCAATCGATTGAGCTCCAGCTTGGCCTTGAGCAAAGGCAACGGGCAATTGAGACCGCTGGCATCGAGTTCGGCATCAAAGGCTACAGCGTCGGTCATGATTTACTCCAGGCAAGCGTCGGGGATGCTTAGAATATCTGGTCCGAAGCTCAGTGTCCGGCTACAGTAAGCTCTTTGTCGAAAGGCTTTGTGCATGACTTTTTTGCGCCCTACCCTGCTGACGCTGGCTTGCCTGCTGGCCTCCCCAGGCTTCGCTGACGACCTGCCGTCACTCGGCGACGCCAGTTCTGCCATTGTCTCGCCACAACAGGAATACCAGTTGGGCCGCGCCTGGCTGGCTTACCTTCGGGGCCAAGTCTCGCAACTCAACGATCCGCAGCTCAAGGATTACGTCGAAACCAGCGTGTACAAATTGGTAGAGACCAGCCAGGTCAATGACCGGCGCCTGGAGTTCATCCTGATCAACAGCCCGCAATTGAACGCCTTCGCCGCGCCTGGCGGCATCGTCGGCGTCAACGGCGGCCTGTTCCTCAACGCCCAGACCGAAGGGGAATACGCCTCGGTATTGGCTCACGAATTGGCGCATTTATCCCAACGCCACTTCGCCCGTGGCGTGGAAGCGCAGCAGCGCATGCAGATCCCGATGATGGCCGCGCTGCTGGGCGGCATCATTGCCGCAGCAGCCGGCGCGGGTGACGCGGGTATTGCCGCCATTGCCGGCACCCAGGCCGCTGCTATCCAGGAACAACGCCGGTTCTCCCGTCAGAACGAACAAGAGGCCGACCGTATCGGCATCCTCAACCTGGAAAAAGCCGGTTACGACCCGCGCTCCATGCCGACCATGTTCGAGCGCTTGATGCGCCAATACCGCTTCGACGCCAAGCCACCGGAATTCCTGCTCACGCACCCAGTGACCGAATCGCGGATCGCCGACACCCGCAACCGCGCCGAGCAGGCCAAAGCCGGCGGCAAGGAAGACAGCCTGCGCTATCAACTGATTCGCGCACGGGTGCAGCTGCAATACGAAGACACCTCAGGACTCGCCGCCAAGCGCTTCCAGGCGCAGTTGGACGAAAACCCGAAAAACGATGTGGCGCGTTATGGCCTGGCTATCGCCCAGATCAAGGGTTCTCAGTTCAAGCAAGCGCGTGAAAACCTGACAACGTTACTGGCCAAGGCGCCGAACGACATCACCTACAACCTGGCGCTGATCCAACTTGAGATAGACAACAACCATCTGCCTGATGCCCAGCAACGTACTGATCGAATGCTGACTCAGTATCCGGGCAACTACCCACTGAATCAGCTACGCGTGGATCTTCTTCTCAAACAGAACCGTACCGCGGATGCGGAAAAGGCATTGGATAGCTTGCTCAAATCTCGTCCGGATGATCCGGACGTCTGGTATCAGGTTGCAGAGACACGCGGCTTGTCCGGCAATATTATCGGCCTGCACCAGGCCCGCGCCGAATACTTCGCGCTGGTGGGTGACTTCCAGCAGGCCATCCAGCAGTTGGACTTTGCCAAACGTCGCGCTGGCAACAACTTCCCACTGTCGTCGCGCCTCGACGCCCGTCAACGCGAGCTGATCGAGCAAGAACGCCTGGTCAAAGGGATGATGAGCTAAACCTCTCGCCCACAAAAAAGCCCCGCCCTCGTTTAACGAAGGCGGGGCTTTTTGTTTCTACCGACTTATTCGGCGAGCTTGAAGGTAATGAAGCTTGCACGCCCTTGACGCAGCACGCGCATCGACACCGAACGATTCTTCGGCAACGCCTTGGCGATATCGGTGAATTGCTTGGTGCTGTCGATGGCCTGGTTGTTCAGGTGGGTGATGACGTCACCCGGCTGCAGACCGATCAGGGAGGCAGGACCGTCCTGCACTTCCTTGATCACCACACCGCTCTTGAGGTCGAAGGATTTCTTCTGCTCATCGGTCAGCTCGGCCACGGCAATGCCCAAGCGGTTGCTGCTGCGCTCAGCACCTGGCTTCGCGTTGCCCAGTGCATCCAGGGTTGCACCCTCTTCAGGGATGGCACCCACCGTCAGTTCAACGGTCTGACGCTTGCCTTCGCGGATCACTTCCAGCTTGGCCTTGCTGCCAGCCTTAAGTGCACCCACCAGATGCGGCAGGTCGGCCGACATGACGATCGGCTGGCCATTCATGCTCAGAATTACGTCGCCCACTTGCAGGCCACCTTTGGCAGCCGGGCCGTCGTCCTGGATCTGCGCGACCAGGGCACCGGCCGGCTTGTCGAGACCGAAGGATTCAGCCAGGTCTTTGTTCACTTCCTGGATCACCACGCCCAACCAGCCACGGCTGACCTTGCCGCCGCTTTTCAACTGGTTGGAAACATCCATCGCGACGTCGATCGGGATAGCGAACGACACCCCCATGAAGCCACCGGAGCGGGTGTAGATCTGCGAGTTGATGCCTACCACTTCGCCCGCCAGGTTGAACAGCGGACCACCGGAGTTGCCCGGATTGATCGGCACGTCAGTCTGGATGAACGGCACGTAGTTCTCGTTCGGCAAGCTGCGGCCGATGGCGCTGACGATACCTTGGGTCACGGTGTGGTCAAAACCAAACGGCGAGCCGATGGCGACGACCCACTGCCCAGCCTTCAGGTCCTGGGATTTACCCAGTTTCAGCACCGGCAAGTCCTTGCCTTCGATCTTCAACAGGGCCACATCGGAGCGTGGATCGGTGCCCACCAGTTTGGCTTTCAGTTCACTGCGATCCGCCAGGCGCACGAGAATCTCGTCGGCATCGGCAATCACGTGGTTGTTGGTGAGAATGTAGCCATCAGGCGAGATAATGAAGCCCGAACCCAGGGACTGAGCCTCACGCTGGCCACCACCGCCACCACGGGGCGCGCGCGGTTGCGGCATGCCACGCTCGAAAAACTCGCGCAACATGGGCGGCAGGCCTTCCAGGTCCGGCATCTGCTGGTTGGAGACTTTGCGATCCGGCAGTTTTTGCGTGGTACTGATGTTCACCACGGCCGGCGAGGCCTGCTCAACCAATTGGGTGAAGTCAGGCAGCTCGGCCGCTTGCGCGGACACGGCCTGACCCAGCACCAATACCGTGGCGACTATGGATAGGTAAGACTTCAAACGTGGTATCGACATACAGCTCCCGTTACGACGAGCAGGGTTGAGCGACAGGGTTCAAGAAACGCCGGAAACTGCGACCGACGTCTATGTTCCGCGAACAAAACAAGGCCAGAGCCGACAAGCCCTGACCTATAAAAAACATGAGAGATTTTTGCAAGTGAAAATGCTGATCCAGACATTTCATGCTCTCGACAGCCAACCTGGCATGCAAATACATTGAAACGTCAGGATGAACATAGGATTAACGGCTCACGGCTGGGCGACTGGCTTTTTTTCACCGCGTACCGACAACGCGATACGCTCTGCGGTGCCGATGGGGATTTCGCCCACCACCGTCACCATCATTTCGCCATCTACCGTATTGAGGCGACGGGACACAGCCACCGTTGGGCCGAGTTGAGTGCGGGTTTCCGTGATACTCGCATCACTGATCGGCTCCAGGAACACGGAGAAACGCGCTAGCCCGTCCTCATACATCAGGCTGTCGACTGTTGCCTTGGTCTGGGTATCTTTGCGGGCGCTGGTATTGGTCAACTGAAAGCCCGGCGGTAGCCACTCCAAATGCCATGTCTCAGTAGACTGCACCTCGGGTGCTTTTTCATTGGCGACGGATATGGGTGTGCATTCGTTGCTGGGCTGCAATTCGCGGTCATCCGGCAATGCCGACGTGTTCAGTCGCGTGAACTGGAAGCGCTCCAGCAACTGCCCTTGATCATTTAGCAAGAGGGACTTGAGCGGCAGCGCAGTCTCACGATCCAGGTGCAGTTCAAAACCGTAGCGGTACTGATCACGCGGCGTGATCGACACGATCACCGCATGCCGACCGGCCACGCGGGATTTTCCGATGACGGCCAGTTCGTAGAATTGATTGAGTTTTTGCGGATCCAGCGCACGGGATGGCGCATCACGCGAGTTGCCGAGACCTGCGACAAGGGTGCCGCTGACACATTGTGTCCGACCATCCAGCCGCACAACTTCCTGAGCAGAACCATCAAGCTGCAAAAGCCGCTCACGGACCTGACCATTCTGGACACGATGCCAGATGTCATGAGTTGAAAAACTACCGTTACGCTCGTAGACGAACGTACCTTGAAAGCTTTGCTGCTGCTCTGCACGCCCAAGTCGAGTCAGCCAGTCTTGGGCTTCATCGGCGTGGGCGGGGAGTGCAAACCAACCACTGAGCAAAAGCGTAAGGAGCGGTATGGCTCGCATAGAGCTCCTTACGGATTAGCGGTTTTCCAGGCTTGCTGCGCGAGCATATGGCAGAGCGCTTTCAGTGCCCTTCAGAGCCGATTCCTGTGCGTGCTGGCGCAGGTAGCCTGGAAGACGCTGGTCTTGCCAGCCGGATTGCCCTTGCAGTACACCGTTAGCCATCGGGCCGGTGGTGTCAGAGCTTTCCTTGTAGCCGGCGAGTACAGCTGGGCCTTTGACTTGAGGTCCGGCCATCACTGGCTGCTGAGTCTGCTGGGCCAGTTCGGCACCGGCGATTTCGTCCTGATTGTACAGGCGAACACCGGCCAACACGGCAACAGTCACCGAGGCAGCTACTGCCAGGCGACCCAGGCTACGCCATGGACCACGAGCAGCTTTTGCCGGAACGGCTTCATCAGCCAGCGCGGCAGAAACGGCCGCAGCAATATCCAGACGAGGGATTAGAAGATCCTTGTGCATCACCGCCCGAGCGACTTGGTAACGAGACCAGGTATCACGGGTTTCGGCATCATCAAATGCGTTGAGCACTCGACGAAGTTCCAGTTCATCCGCTTCGTTATCCATCACTGCGGACAGCGATTCCTGCAGGGCATCACGACTCATGGCGGTTCCTCTCTTGGCTGTCGCCGCTGTCTTTAGTTCTCTTGCAACAACGGTTGCAAGGCTTTATCGATGGCTTCCCGGGCCCGGAAAATCCGTGACCTTACAGTCCCCACCGGACACTGCATGACGCTCGCAATGTCTTCGTAACTCAGACCATCGAATTCACGTAAAGTTAACGCCGTACGCAAATCTTCTGGCAGTTGCTGAATAGTGCGATGAACGGTGCCTTCGATCTCGTCGCGCAGCAATGCACGCTCCGGCGACTCGAGATCCTTGAGGCCGTGATCACCATCGTAAAATTCCGCATCTTCTGAACTTACATCGCTATCCGGTGGGCGGCGTCCGCGAGACACCAGATAGTTTTTCGCCGTGTTGATGGCGATTCGATATAGCCACGTGTAAAACGCACTATCACCGCGAAAGTTACCAAGTGCACGGTAAGCCTTGATAAAGGCTTCCTGTGCAACGTCCTGCGCTTCATGGGTGTCGTGCACAAACCGCACGATCAACCCGAGAATTTTGTGCTGGTATTTCAGCACTAGCAGATCAAAAGCTCGCTTGTCGCCGCGTTGAACGCGCTCGACCAGCTGCTGATCCTCTTCCTGGGTTAGCATGAACACTCCTCGTTGTACTTGAAGGAGGCTTGCATAACTAAACGATCAGGCTTGCAAACATAGACTCGGTCTTTTCGCAAAAGTTCTCCCCCTTCAAGCAAGTTTCCGGCACGCACTGATTTGGCACACACGAAAAACGCAGTACGGGCATGGCCGACTGCGCGAATAATCTTGTCGCCGGTTTTCTGACGCGTCCAATGCTCCCGACGGGCCAATAAACTCAACGTTTTCCCAGCTTTCGGGCAACCTGCTATTGAGTCGGGGCTTATGCAAAAAGTTCCCACCTCAATAACCTGGCGATTTTACCCTAGCCGCGCACCGTAATCTCACATTGCCACGAATGCCCGGCTATTGTGCCGCTCCACCCCTCTATATACTAGTAGCCCGTGTGACCCTTTGATTCGCCGATCCAGGCGTCCTGTTTGCGCCACCTCTTCGGATCGCTTTTTGCGGAATCCTTCCAATGAGCCAACAGTTTCAACACGATGTCCTGGTGATCGGCAGCGGCGCGGCCGGTTTGAGCCTTGCGCTGACCCTCCCCAGCCACCTGCGCATTGCGGTACTGAGCAAAGGCGACCTGGCCAACGGCTCGACATTCTGGGCCCAGGGGGGTGTCGCCGCGGTGCTGGATGACACCGACACGGTGCAATCCCACGTCGAAGACACCCTCAACGCCGGCGGTGGCCTGTGCAATGAGGAAGCAGTGCGCTTCACCGTCGAGCACAGCCGTGAAGCCATCCAATGGCTGATCGATCAAGGCGTCCCCTTTACCCGCGACGAACACGCGGGCAGCGACGACGGCGGTTTTGAGTTCCACCTGACCCGAGAAGGCGGCCACAGCCACCGCCGCATCATTCATGCGGCAGACGCCACTGGCGCCGCTATTTTCAAGACACTGCTCGACCAGGCTCGCCAGCGCCCCAATATAGAATTGCTGGAACAACGCGTCGCGGTCGACCTGATCACCGAAAAACGCCTGGGCCTGGACGGCGAACGCTGCCTCGGCGCCTACGTACTCAACCGCACCAGCGGCGAAGTCGACACGTACGGTGCGCGCTTCACCATTCTTGCCTCCGGCGGCGCGGCCAAGGTCTACCTCTATACCAGCAACCCCGACGGCGCCTGTGGCGACGGGATTGCCATGGCCTGGCGCTCGGGCTGCCGGGTGGCCAATCTGGAATTCAACCAGTTCCACCCCACTTGCCTGTATCACCCGCAAGCCAAGAGCTTCCTGATTACCGAAGCCCTGCGTGGCGAAGGCGCCCACCTGAAACTGCCCAACGGCGAACGCTTCATGCAGCGCTTCGACCCACGCGCCGAATTGGCCCCACGCGATATCGTCGCCCGCGCCATCGACCATGAAATGAAACGCCTGGGCATCGACTGCGTCTACCTGGACATCAGCCACAAGCCCGAAGCCTTCATCAAGACCCACTTCCCCACCGTCTATGAGCGTTGCCTGGCGTTCAACATCGACATCACCCAAGGCCCGATCCCCGTAGTTCCGGCCGCGCACTACACCTGTGGTGGCGTGATGGTCGACCAGCACGGTCGCACCGACGTCCCAGGCCTGTATGCAATTGGCGAAACCAGCTTCACCGGCCTGCACGGCGCCAACCGCATGGCCAGCAACTCGCTGCTCGAATGTTTCGTCTATGCGCGCTCGGCGGCGGCGGACATCCTTGAACAACTGCCGCGCATTCCGGTGCCGGCCGCCCTGCCCCGCTGGGACGCCAGCCAGGTCACCGACTCGGACGAAGATGTGATCATCGCCCACAACTGGGACGAGCTGCGCCGTTTCATGTGGGACTACGTGGGGATCGTGCGCACCAACAAGCGCCTGCAACGCGCGCAGCATCGCGTGCGCTTGCTGCTGGATGAAATCGACGAGTTCTATAGCAACTACAAGGTCAGCCGCGACCTTATCGAACTGCGCAACCTGGCCCAGGTGGCCGAACTGATGATCCGCTCGGCGATGGAACGCAAGGAAAGCCGCGGCCTGCATTACACCCTCGACTACCCACAGATGCTGCCCGAAGCCCGCGACACTGTCCTGGTGCCAGCCACCTACGGCGGCTGAACTTCAGACGAACCCGCAGGCGCCGATGCACATCGGCGACCTGCGAATCCCTGGGCACACACACAGAACGTATCCGCCATTCGCCTGGCACCCGGTAACGCAAAACGACGATCAATGGCAAAGCGAGGCTGTCGGGACGTAATTGCACGCTGTGCCAGCCCTGCTCCGCATTGAGCAACTGCCAGCCGTCGGCGTCGCGACGCAGGCCACGAATCGACGAACGGTGAGTCAGCAGGACAGAGCGCGGCAAAACCCAGGCCGCGTGCGCCAGACACACCAGCAAGCCAAGGCTTGAATAGGACAGATCAAGAAACAAAAGCGTACCCAGTGCAAACAGCTGGGCAAGGAGATACGCCGCCAGCAACAGCCGTGAGGCCTGCCAGCGGCATTCAAAGGTATTACTTGGGCTGGACACGGTCCAGGATCATCCGAACCATGCGCTGCAGCTCTGGGTCTTCGGATTCGGCGCGCTCCATGAACCAGCCGAACATGTCCTGGTCTTCACAAGTCAGGAGCCTGACGTAGAGGTCGCGATCCACCTGATTGAGCGTTGCATAGACCTCTTTGGTGAAAGGCACCAGCAACACATCCAACTCCAGCATGCCACGACGGCTGTGCCAGTAGAGACGATTGATTTCTACATCTTCGACCATGGAGCGCTCCTCAAATAGGCGGCAAGTATACAGGCCCGACGGCACCGGAACAGTCGGCTTTGGTCGCCCCATACGGAAACTATCCATTTGCCGGGCGCCCCTCTATGATGCACCCATGACTTTTTGACCTGCGATGACCCATGGCTGACTCTGCTTTCTTCTGCCCCCTGTCCCACGAAGGCGTTCTCGCCGTCCGCGGCTCTGATGCCGCCAAATTCCTTCAGGGCCAACTGACCTGCAACCTCAATTACCTGAGCGATACCCAGGCCAGCCTCGGCGCGCGCTGCACGCAAAAAGGGCGCATGCAGTCGAGCTTCCGCATCCTGCTGCAAGGTGACGGCGTGTTGCTGGCCATGGCCACCGCGCTGCTGGAACCGCAGCTGGCCGACCTGAAGAAGTACGCCGTATTCTCCAAGTCCAAGCTCACCGACGAAAGCGCCGCCTGGGTGCGCTTTGGCCTGGTGAATGCGGACCCGGCCCTGGCCAGCCTTGGCCTTGAACTACCCGCCGATACCGACAGCGTCGCCCGCAACGATACGTTGATCGCCATCCGTATCTCCCCAGATCGCGCTGAACTCTGGGTGCCTGCCGAGCAAGGCGACGCCATACGCAGTCAATTGGCTGCAACCCTTGAACAAGCTGATCTGAATGAATGGCTGCTGGGGCAAATTCGCGCAGGCATCGGCCAGGTCATGCCGCAAACCCGCGAGCTGTTTATCCCGCAGATGCTCAACCTGCAGGCCGTTGGCGGCGTAAGCTTCAAGAAAGGCTGCTACACCGGCCAGGAAATCGTTGCGCGCATGCAGTACCTGGGCAAACTCAAGCGTCGCCTGTACCGTTTGAGCCTCGATGCGCCTGAAATGCCCGAGCCAGGCACGCCGCTCTTTTCCCCCAGCCACAACAGCGCAATCGGCGAGGTGGTGCTTGCTGCAAAAGCCGGCCAGACCATTGAACTTCTGGCCGTGTTGCAAGCCGAAGCTGCCGATAGTGGCGATGTGCACGTAGGCACATTGGAAGGTCCCGGCTTGCAACTGCTCGACCTGCCTTACACGCTCGACCGTGATCGAGAGATCCAACGCTAGTCGCCGTACCTTTTTGCAACACCCTAGAGAGCATGAATGAACAAGCTGGCGGAAAAAGTCCAACAGGCTTTAGTGACGGCCATCGACAACGATGACCTGGTTCTGCCGACATTGCCGGAAGTGGCCCTGAATATTCGTCAGGCTGCTGAAGACCCGGAGATCAGCATCAGCCACTTGAGCAAAGTCATCGGTCGCGACACCGCGCTGTCGGCGCGCCTGATCAAAGTGGTCAACAGCCCGTTGTTGCGCGCTACCCAGGAAGTCACCGACCTGCACACCGCTATCACCCGACTGGGCACCAACTACAGCAGCAACCTGGCGATCGGCCTAGTGATGGAGCAAATCTTCCACGCCCGCTCCGACGTGGTCGAACAGAAGATGCGTGATGTATGGCGCCGCAGCCTGGAAGTGGCGGGCGTCAGCTATGCCTTGTGCCGTAGCCACAGCCAGCTCAAGCCAGACCAGGCGGCGCTCGGCGGCCTGGTACACCAGATCGGCGTGCTGCCGATCCTGACGTACGCCGAAGACCACTACGAGTTGCTTTCGGACCCGGTCAGCCTCAATCACGTCATCGAGAGCATCCACCCGTTACTCGGTGACAAACTGCTGAGCGGCTGGGACTTTCCGGAAATGCTCGCCAAACTGCCCGGCCAATACCTCAACCTGGAGCGCGATTCAGCCAGCCTCGACTACGTCGACCTGGTGCAGGTGGCCGTGTTGTATTGCCATCGCGGCACCGATCACCCCTTGGCCAGCGTACCGGTCTCGACCTTGCCTGCGATCAAGAAACTGCGGTTCGACCCGTACAGCGAAGCCTTGCGCGCCGAGTTGGACGAAGCCCGCTCGATGTTCTATTGATCAGCCCGCGATAAAACTCACCCGCACTTTCAACCCGGCCAGTTCGCCATCATGCAAGCTGATCTGTGCCAGGTGCGCCCGACAAATCTCACCGACAATCGCCAACCCCAGGCCTGAGCCCATACCCTGCTGACTGCGACGGTAGAAACGCTCGAACACGCGATCACGCTCATCCAGCGGGATACCTGGGCCATCGTCCTCCACTTCCAGCACCGCCGGCGCCGTCACCCGCAGAATCACGTTGCCGCCCGGCGGTGTGTGAGCCAGGGCGTTGTCCACCAGGTTGCTCAGCAACTCATTCAACAGGGTCGGCTCACCGCGCAACCACACCGGTTCGTCGGCCTCCAACGCCAACGCCACGCCGCGTGCGTGGGCCAACGGCGCCATGGCCATGCCCAGTTCCCGGGCCAACTGGCTGAGGTCAAGTAACTGTGCGCCGCCCTCGGCAATGGCGCGGGCACCGTTTTCGATACGTGCCAGAGACAGCAATTGATTGGCCAGATGGGTCAGGCGGTCAGTGCCCTGAGCTGCGGTTTCCAGAGTGGTGCGCCACGTGGCGGGGTCTTCGGCGCGCAACCCCAGTTCCAGTCGCGCCTTGAGCGCGGCCAGTGGCGTGCGTAATTCATGGGCTGCATCGGCGATGAACTGCGCCTGTCGTTCGAACTGTCCGCGCAGGCGTTCGGTAAAGTGGTTGAGCGAGCGCACCAGCGGCCCGAACTCATGCTGCACTTCCACCAATGGCAATGGACGCAAGTCGTCAGGCTGACGCTCTTCGACCGCCGTGCGCAGGCGCTCCAGCGGGCGCAATGCCGCACTCACGGCAAACCACACCAGCAACAACGCACCGATGGCAAGCATGCCTAAACGCAGCAAAGTGTCGGCCATCAAGCTGCGCGCCATGCTCACACGCGCTTCATCGGTTTCGGCCACGCGGATTTCCGCCATACCGTTCATGTTCGGTTCGGAAACGGCCTTGAGCAAACTCACCACGCGCACTTCCTGGCCTTGATACACGGCGTCATAGAAGCGTGCCAGTGCGGGATAGTCATCGGTACGCGGCGTGCCTGGCGGTGGGCCGGGCAGGTTTTCATAGCCAGATATGAGCTTCTGGTCGATGTCGTTTACCTGGTAATAAATGCGTCCGGCGCTGTCGTAGGCGAACGTATCCAGCGCCACATACGGCACGTTCGCACTCAAGGTGCCATCCACCTGGGTCAAGCCGGCGGCGATGGTGCGCGCCGAGGCCAGCAACGTGCGATCGTAGGCGGTGTCAGCGGCTTCGCGACCATTCCAGTACGCGCTCATGCCACTGGCGAGCATCAACAGCACCAGCAACAACGCCAGGTTCCACAGCAGGCGCCAACGCAGGCTGCTGGGCTTATGCATCGCGGGCTTCCAGCAAGTAGCCGAGGCCGCGAAAGGTCACGATAGCGATGGGCTGGCCGTCGAGCTTCTTGCGCAGGCGATGCACGTAGATTTCGATGGCATCGGGGCTGGCTTCTTCGTCCAGGCCGAACACCTGGGAAGCCAGTTGTTCCTTGCTCATCACCCGGCCTGGCCGAGCAATCAGCGCCTCAAGCACCGCTTGTTCACGGGAGGTGAGCGTCATCAGCTCGCCGCCCACGGTGAAACGTCGCGTGTCGAGGTCATAGACCAACTCGCCGCAGGCCTGTTGACGCTCGCCACCCAGCACACTGCGCCGCAACAAAGCCTTGACCCGCGCTTCCAACTCGGTGAGCTCGAAAGGCTTGGCGAGGTAGTCGTCGGCCCCCAGGTTAAGACCGTGCACACGGTCTTTCACATCACTGCGCGCCGTCAACATCAGCACTGGCAGATTTTTCCCACGGGCGCGTAGGCGTGCAAGCACCTCGAAACCGTCCATGCGCGGCAGCCCCACATCGAGGATCGCCGCCGCGTATTCCTCGCTGCTCAGGGCCAGGTCCGCCGCCACGCCATCGTGCAGCACGTCGACGGTCAGACCCGTGCTCTTGAGCGCTTGCGCGACACTTTCGGCGAGTTGCAGATGGTCTTCAACCAGCAAGACACGCATGGATTTCTACCTCATTCAGGGGTGGTCGGCGCCACGCTTTGCTGGGCAGTTTACAGGCGCCGCCTGCCCTGTGAAGCCCGAAAACATTGAAAGCCAACTGAAAGGTTAGTGAAAGCTTCGCCCTTTAGCATCCAGCTACGGTGGTCTATGCCCGCCGAGCGGCTTCAGCGCCGCGCCCGAAAAACGCCTCGAAGCGTTTTCGCCAAAATAAGAACAATAACGGAGTACACAACGATGCTGTCGACACAGCCCCAGGCCCCCTCGCCTGTTCGTTTTTCTCGCCTGACCCAGACCGCCCTCGCCAGTGCTGCTACCCTTGCCGGCTTTTCGCCGCTTAGCCAGGCTGCCTTCTTCGAAGACAGTAGCGCGACCCTGGAAACCCGCAACATGTACTTCAACCGCGACTTTCGCGATGGCACCAGCGCCCAGCAATCCAAGCGCGACGAGTGGGCCCAGGGCTTCATGCTCAACCTGCAGTCGGGCTACACCGACGGCACCGTCGGCTTTGGCGTGGATGCGCTGGGCATGCTTGGGGTCAAGCTCGACTCCAGCCCTGACCGCACCGGCACCGGCCTGCTGCCCACGCATGACGATGGCCGCGCCGCCGACGAGTACTCCAAGCTGGGCCTGACCGGCAAAGTGAAGATCTCGGCCACCGAGCTGAAGATCGGCTCGCTGATCCCTGAACTGCCGATCCTCAAGCCCAATGACGGCCGCATCCTGCCGCAGACTTTCAATGGCGGCCTGATCACGTCCAAGGAATTCAAGAACCTGGTGTTCACCGGCGGCCGCCTGGACAAAGCCAAGGACCGCGACGACACCAACTACGAAGACATCGCCCTCAACAACAAGAACAGCCGCTTCGTCAGCGGCGCCACCGGCAAGCACTTCAACTTTGGCGGCGCCGACTACAAATTCGCCGACAAGATCACCGGCAGCTACCACTTCGCCCAACTCGACGACGTGTACCGCCAGCACTTCCTCGGCCTGGTGGCTGCGCGCCCGATGGGCCCCGGCACCTTCGGCACCGACCTGCGCCTGGCCATCAGCGATGACACCGGCAGCGCGCGCGGCGGCACGATCGACAATAAATCCCTCAACGGCCTGTTCAGCTATGCCCTCAATGGCCACAAGCTCAGCGCCGGCTACCAGCACATGTCCGGCGACAGCGCCTTCCCGTATGTGGATGGCAGCGATCCGTACCTGGTCAACTTCGTGCAGATCAACGACTTTGCCGGCGCCGAAGAGCGTTCCTGGCAGGCGCGCTACGACTTCGACTTCGCCAAGCTGGGGATTCCCGGCCTGAGCTTCATGAGCCGTTACCTGTCAGGTGACAACATCAAGCTCAAGAACGGCGAGACCGGCAAGGAGTGGGAACGCAACAGCGAGATCAAGTACGTAGTGCAGACCGGCACGTTCAAGGATGTAGCCGTGCGCCTGCGTAATGCCACGTACCGTTCCAACTACTCAGCCCGTGATGCGGATGAAATGCGCTTGCTGGTCAGCTATAGCGTCGCACTTTGGTAGTACCCCCTCATAACAACAAAGATGGAGATAACCATGACCCCTTCACTGCGTAAATTGGCCCTCGCCGCCGGCTGCATGCTGTTCGCCGGCCAACTGCTGGCTGCCGACGAGCCCAAGCGTCCGGAATGCATCGCCCCGGCCTCGCCTGGCGGTGGTTTTGACCTGACCTGCAAACTGGCGCAAAGCGCGCTGGTCAACGAGAAGCTGCTGAGCAAGCCGATGCGCGTGACCTACATGCCAGGCGGCGTCGGCGCAGTGGCCTACAACGCCGTGGTCGCCCAGCGTCCAGCCGATGCCGGCACCCTGGTAGCCTGGTCCAGCGGTTCGCTGTTGAACCTGGCCCAGGGCAAGTTTGGTCGCTTCGATGAAAGCGCCGTGCGTTGGTTGGCAGCGGTCGGCACCAGCTACGGGGCCATCGCAGTGAAAGCCGACTCGCCCTACAAGACCTTGGACGATTTGGTCAAAGCGCTGAAAAAAGATCCGGGCAGCGTAGTGATCGGTTCCGGCGGCACCGTCGGCAGTCAGGACTGGATGCAAACCGCGCTGATCGCCAAGGCCGCCGGGATCAACCCGCGCGAACTGCGTTACGTGGCGCTGGAAGGCGGCGGCGAAATCGCCACTGCTCTGCTGGGTGGCCATATCCAGGTGGGCAGTACCGACATCTCCGACTCCATGCCGCACATCCTGAGCGGTGACATGCGCCTGCTGGCCGTGTTCTCCGAGCAACGCCTGGACGAGCCGGAAATGAAGAATATTCCGACCGCCAAAGAGCAAGGCTACGACATCGTCTGGCCGGTGGTGCGTGGTTTCTACCTCGGGCCAAAAGTCAGCGATGCCGACTACGCCTGGTGGAAAGAAGCGTTCGACAAACTGCTGGCCTCGGAAGAGTTCGCCAAGCTGCGCGACCAGCGCGAGCTGTTCCCGTTCGCCATGACCGGCCCGGAGCTGGACACCTACGTGAAGAAACAGGTGGCTGACTACAAAGTGCTGGCCAAAGAGTTCGGCCTGATCCAGTAATCGCCCCCTCTTTTGCCCGGTCACGCCCGTTGCACACGCGGCGTGGCCCAGGAGTTCAACATGCTCTTACAACGCATTTTCGCCTCCGTGCTATTGCTGGCCTGTGCCGTCCTGGCACTGATGGCCTGGCCGTACCAGGCATCGTTTTCCTACGAGCCGGTAGGACCTCGCGCCTACCCGCTGCTGATGCTCGGGCTGATGAGCCTGGCGCTGATCTACATGCTGTTCCGCCCACAGCCGACCAAACACACCGAAGAAGAACCCGCGCTGGACCGCGAAACCCTGATCAAGATCGGCATCTGCGTCGGCCTGTTGATCGTATTCGCCGGCACCTTCGAACCCCTGGGTTTCATCCTCAGCAGCATGCTGATCGGCATTCCGATGGCGCGCCTGTATGGCGGCCGCTGGTTGCCGAGTGTGGTGATCGTCAGCCTGATGGCGATTGGTCTTTACCTGCTGTTCGATAAAGCCATGGATGTGCCGCTGCCCCTCGGCCTGCTCGACGTTCTGGAGAACTGATATGGATACTTTCGGCTACTTGGGCCAGGGCTTCGGCGTTGCACTGTCCCCTTACAACCTGGTGACCGCACTGTGCGGCACCCTGATCGGCACCGTGGTCGGCCTGTTGCCGGGCCTTGGCCCGATCAACGGCGTGGCGCTGTTGATCCCCATCGCGTTCGCCCTGGGCCTGCCGCCGGAATCGGCGCTGATCCTGCTGGCAGCCGTGTACCTGGGCTGCGAATACGGCGGGCGGATCAGCTCGATTCTGCTGAACATCCCGGGCGAAGCCTCCACCGTGATGACCACCCTCGACGGCTACCCGATGGCCCGCAAAGGCCTGGCCGGTGTAGCGCTGTCGTTGTCGGCGTGGAGTTCGTTCATCGGCGCGTTTATCGCTACCTGCGGCATGGTGCTGTTTGCGCCGTTGCTGGCCAAATGGGCGATTGCCTTCGGGCCGGCGGAATATTTCGTACTGATGGTGTTTGCGATTGTCTGTCTCGGCGGCATGGCCGGTGACAAACCCTTGAAGACCTTTGTTGCAGCGCTGATAGGCCTGTTCCTGTCGGCTGTCGGCATCGACGCGAACAGCGGCGTGTACCGCTTTACCGGCGACAACATCCACCTCACCGACGGCATCCAGTTTGTGGTGTTGGTGCTGGGCCTGTTCTCTATCAGTGAGATCCTGTTGCTGCTGGAAAAAACCCACCGTGGCCAGGAAGCCGTGAAAGCCACGGGCCGCATGATGTTCAACCTCAAGGAAGCGGGCGCGGTCTTTGTCGTCAACATCCGCTGCGGTTTGCTGGGTTTCATCATGGGCGTGTTGCCAGGTGCCGGTGCGACATTGGCCTCGGCCGTTGCCTACATGACCGAAAAACGCCTGGCCGGTGCCAGCGGCAAGTTCGGCCAGGGCGACATGCGCGGCCTCGCTGCTCCAGAAACCGCCATCGGCGCGTCCGCCTGCGGCGCCCTGGTGCCCATGCTGACCCTCGGCGTACCCGGTTCGGGCACCACGGCGGTGATGATCGGCGCGCTGTCGCTGTACAACATCACCCCGGGTCCGCTGCTGTTCCAACAGCAACCCGACATCGTCTGGGGCCTGATCGCCTCGTTGTTCATCGCCAACATCATGCTGGTGATCCTCAACATCCCGATGATCCGCATCTTCACGCGCATCCTCGCCGTGCCGAACTGGGCGCTGGTGCCGGTGATCGCGATCATCACTGCAATTGGGGTGTACGCGGTGCACGCCACCACCTTCGACCTGTTCCTGATGGTCGGTATCGGCATCTTCGGCTACATCCTGCGCAAGCTCGACTTCCCGCTGTCGCCGGTACTGCTCGGCTTTATCCTCGGCGGTTTGATGGAGCAGAACCTGCGCCGTGCGCTGTCGATCTCCAACGGTGACCTGCAGATTCTCTGGTCGAGCCCGATCACCTTTGGCGTGTGGGTACTGACGGCGCTGATGCTGGCCTTCCCGCTGATCCGCATCTACCGCAAACGTGCCCTGCAGCGTCGTGCCGTGGCCGATGTCTGAGGTCACCTTTAAACATTGGTGGGGAACACCGCTGGTCGGCCTGGCCGGCGGTTACCTGGCCAGCCTCGTCGGCTGGCCTTTGCCGTACATGGTCGGCTCGTTGCTGGCGATTATCCTGGTGCGCTGCCTCACGCCGTGGCAGTTGGCGGAGATTCCCGGCGGGCGCAAATGCGGCCAATGGGTAGTGGGGATCGGGATTGGCCTGCACTTCACCCCGGTGGTGATTGAGCAGGTGATGAGCCACTTCGGGCTGATCTTCGTCGGCGCGCTGGTCACTAGCCTATCGAGCGTCGTCGGGGTGTGGCTGATGCGCCGCAGTGGTGAAGACCGCGCCACCGCGTTTTTCTCCAGCATGCCGGGCGGCTCCGGTGAGATGGTCAACCTCGGCGCACGCAATGGCGCGGTGCTCAGCCGTGTCGCGGCGGGGCAGAGTCTACGAGTGCTGGTAGTGGTGCTGTGTGTGCCGGCGATCTTCAAATATCTGCTGGAAGGCGGCACGCCGCAGTTTCATCCGGCGCCGGTGAGTTGGCCTTGGCTGTTGGCGCTATTTCCGATAGGCGCGCTGGTGGCCTGGGGTTGGCAGCGGTTGCGTCAGCCAAACCCGTGGTTGTTCGGGCCGCTGCTGGTGAGTGCGACGGCCAGCGTCGTTTGGGATTTGCATATCGGCCTGCCAGACGGCGGCAGCCAGATTGGCCAATGGTTGATCGGCAGCGGCCTGGGTTGCCACTTCAATCGTCAATTCTTTCGTCGCGCGCCCTCGTTCATGGGCCGCACCCTGATTGGTACGGCCTTGACCATGGCGCTGGCAACCTTGGCGGCGGTAGGGCTGAGTGTGTTGACCCATCTGGACCTGCGCTCGCTGACCCTGGGCATGATGCCCGGCGGGATTGCCGAGATGAGTCTTACAGCCGAGACCCTGCAACTGTCGGTGCCGTTGGTGACGGCCATGCAAGTGATGCGATTGTTGTTTGTACTGTTTCTGGCGGAGCCGTTGTTCAGGCGCTGGAACCGGCAATCTTGACCCGGGTGGCAGTGGTTCACTTCGGATCGCTGCCATTTGTCTGAACTGTCAACTCTCACAGCTAGGCAAGCTCATCGCCTTGATCCTCAATCGTGCTACTGAACCCTTGAGGATTACAACATGACGCCCCTCCCCCCTACCGTCGCGGACGACGAGAATGATGAACCCGCTGCGATCATCAACACGACTCCCGTACAGGGATCACCTAATCGCCTTGTACTTAACAGAGATGGAAGCCGGCTTTATGTCGCCAGCGCCACCCCCCCACAAGGCATCACGGTCATCGACACCACAAACATGAGCGTCCTTACAACGATTGTCGGGGTGGGTTCGCCCATCTGGCTCGCCATGCACCCGTCAGCCCATCGACTCTATGCCAGCGATAACAGCAAGGCGAGCGATACCCCCATTACGGTGATCGACACCTCAAGCAACACCGTTATCAATCAAATCGGCGGATTCACCACCGTCAATGGCATGGCGTTGAACTCCACCGGTGCGCGCCTGTACATCGCCGACCACGGCGCTTGCGAAGTCGTTGCGATCAACACCACCAACTACGAGCGAATCATCGCCACCGCCGTGCCTTATGCCAAAGACATTTGTGTAGCCCCCGGAAACGCCCGCTCACATGTGGCGTCAACAGCCGATAAATGGACCATTATCTACCTAGGCACCAACAAGGTCGTGTTCCAAACCAATACGGTTGCTGGAGAACCCACCAGCATTGCTCATGCTCGCTTCGCCGCTCGCGTCTACATCACCTACCGAGACCGTGGCGAGGTGTATATCGGGGATACTACCACCGCACAGGCAAGCTCGATTCTCCGCGGCCTGCTCGGCCCTTTTCAGATAGCTTTTCACACCATGCTGGAGCGAGCCTATCTCACCGAAACCGATGGCAACCGAGTCAGCATTATCGATACTCGTACCCAAACCGTGACTGGCATAATCCCTGGTTTCGACAAGCCACGTGGAATCGCTGTGGCCCCCAACGGCCGAATTGCATATGTCGCAAATATCGGCAATTCAACAGTGGCAGAAGTCCGGCTGTAAGGCAGGGCTAGGGTATCAAACCGGCGGCAACCGCCACTCGATCGGCGTCTCGCCATTCTGCTCAAGAAACTTGTTGGTCCGGCTGAAATGCCCACACCCCAAGAACCCGCGATACGCCGACAATGGCGACGGGTGCACCGACGTCAACACCAGGTGCTTGGTCGCGTCGATCAGCTTCTGCTTACCCTGGGCATGGGCGCCCCACAGCAGGAACACCAGATGCGGCTGGTGCTCGCTGACCACCTCGATAATGCGGTCGGTAAAGAACTGCCAGCCCTTGCCCGCATGGGCGTTGGCATTGGCGCGCTCGACGGTCATGGTGGTGTTGAGCATCAGCACGCCCTGGTCGGCCCAGCTTTGCAGGTAGCCGTGATTAGGGATGTCGATGTTAAGGTCGCGCTTGAGCTCTTTATAGATATTGACCAGCGACGGCGGCGCTGGCACGCCCGGTTGCACCGAAAAGCACAGGCCGTGGGCCTGGCCGGGGCCGTGGTAGGGGTCCTGGCCGAGGATCACGACCTTGACCTTGTCCAACGGTGTGGAATTGAGCGCGTTGAAAATCAGCGGGCCGGGCGGGTAGATCTCTTTGCCGGCGGCATGTTCCTGGCGCAGGAACTCGCGCAACTGGGCCATGTACGGCTGCTCGAACTGATCCCGCAGGGCGTGTTTCCAGCTGGGTTCGAGTTTGATACGGTCGTCTTCGGTCATGGTTGAATAGTCTTGTAAAAAAGAATGAGGCGAACCCTAGGAAAGCCGACCCCGCTTGTCAATTGATCTGACACACCAACGGCGCTTTCCTACGAAGCGATCATACTCATCCTTCACCTTCTCGATTGAGGTCACGATGAACCTGCACTTCGAAGAGCTGACCGGCAGCGACGGTGCCCGCATCGGCATCGCCAGCCTCGACGCTGAAAAATCCCTCAATGCCCTTTCCCTGCCGATGATCCTCGCCCTGGGCGAACGCCTTGAAGCCTGGGCCAAGGATCCGAACATCCACTGCGTACTGCTGCGCGGCAACGGCCCCAAGGCGTTTTGCGCCGGTGGTGAAGTACGCAGCCTGGCGCAGGCCTGTCGGGAACAGCCTGGCGTGGTGCCAGCCCTGGCGGCGCAATTTTTTGCGGCGGAATACCGTCTTGATTACCGCCTGCACACTTACCCCAAACCGGTGATCTGCTGGGGGCACGGCTACGTGCTGGGGGGCGGCATGGGCCTGTTGCAAAGCGCCGCAGTGCGCATCGTCACGCCAAGCAGCCGGTTGGCCATGCCGGAGATCAGCATCGGGCTGTACCCGGACGTCGGCGCCAGTTGGTTCCTGTCGCGCCTGCCGGGCAAGCTGGGGTTGTTCCTCGGCCTTACCGGCGCCCATATCAACGGCCGCGACGCTTTGGACCTCGGCCTGGCCGACCGCTTCCTGCGCGATGATCAGCAAGACGAGTTGCTCGATGGTTTGCTGCAACTGAACTGGCAGGAACAGACAGAAATGCAGCTCAACAGCCTTCTCAAGGCGCTGTCCCAGGAAGCCGTCGACCAGCAACCCGAGGCGCAGTGGCTGCCGCGCCGGGCACAAATCGACGAATGGCTGGACGTGGGCGATGTGCGGTGTGCCTGGCGTAATTTGAGCCCACTGCGTGAGCATGCCGATCCCCTGTTCAGCCGTGCCGGCAAGACGTTGAGCGAAGGCTGCCCGCTGACCGCCCACTTGGTGTGGGAACAGATTCAGCGTGCCCGGCACCTGTCCCTGGCGCAGGTGTTCCAGATGGAATACACAATGAGCCTCAACTGCTGCCGCCATCCGGAATTCAGTGAAGGGGTGCGCGCGCGGTTGATCGACAAGGACCAGACGCCGCATTGGCATTGGCCGGATATCAATACGATCCCGGAGGCGGTGGTGCAGGCGCATTTCAACAAGGCGTGGGAAGGCCGCCATCCGTTGGCGGACCTGTCGGATTACTAACGCCCACAAAAAAGCGGCGCTTCATGCGCCGCTTGCATTACTGGCCTGTCAACGGTGACCGCCGCGGCCACCTCCATGGTCGGAACCGCGTCCATGCCCCCCATTTCCCCAACGATCACCGCCCCAGCCCTGGTTCGGATACGGCCGGTAACCGGCACGCGGCCCGTAGTAGCGCGGGGCCGGCTGGTAATAACTCGGGGCCGAGTAGTAGCGCGGTTGTGGCGCGTAGTAGCGCGGTGCGGGGTAGTAATCACGGCGGTACTGATACGCCGTGCCGCCACCGTAGTAATACACCGGTGCCGGTGAGGTGTAGACCTCGGAACGGTAGTAGCTCTGGCCGCCATCGTAATAGGGCACGCAAGCGGAAAGGGTCAGACCGAGTAAAGCGCTGAGCAGCAGTCGTCGATACATGGCGGCCTCCTGGACCGCGGAAGAGCACCTCCAGCGACGCTGGAGAGCGGCACTCGGCTTTCACCGAATGACGAAATATCTGACATCAAAAACTGAATCTGGTGCGTTTCCGTAACGACTTGATACATCTGTTCAAGCTTTATCGATTCAGTAAATTTATCTGGCTCGCAACTTTCTCAATTGCGATGATGTCACTATGACATCGCACCATGCCAGGGAGGCTTTAGCGTGCGCCCTTCGCTACTATCGCCGGATTCGAGCCATGAAAATCTCAACTAAGCTGCTGCTTTCATTTTTACTGTGTGCGTTGATCACCTTTGGAGTCGGCCTGTTGGGGATCAAAGGGGTCGTGCGCCTCTCTTCGGCACTGGAGCTGACGTTCTCCAACAACCTTGTCTCCGTGAGTAATACGGCCGCCACCCTCAATGGCCTGGTCGCCCATAATCGCGGGTTGTATCGGTTAATGGATGCGGCCAACGGCAACGTGGCCCAACAAGACCGCGAGCGCGTGCGCCAGGATATCGCCCAGGAACTCAAGCGCAGCCAGAGCGCCTACGCGACCTATCGCGCGACGCCGCTGGAAGATGACGAACGGGCAGCCGGAGACAAGCTCGACCAGATTTGGCCCACCTATGTCAGCAGCTCCGAACGCATCATGGCATTGCTTGACGGCGGCCAGGTCGATCAGGCCCGCACTCAGTTGAATACCACAAACAATGAACTGTTCCGCCAGGCGCGCGAACTGATCCGCGTGATGATCGAGTCCAATAACCGCCAGATCAAGCAAGGCGCCATCGCCGCCGATGAGCTGCGTGCCAGCGCGTTGACCTGGATGATCAGCGGCATTGTTCTGGCGTTCATGATTGCGATCATTGTGGGTGTATTGATCACCCGCTTGATCACTCGGCCCATCGCGCAGGCAGTAGAAAGTGCACAACGCATTGCTAAAGGCGACCTGACCCAGGCCATTACCACCGAACGCACCGACGAAGCCGGGCAACTGCTGATGGCGCTGTCGGACATGCAGGGCGGTTTGAAAGGCACCCTGGTGGAAATCGCCAACGCCTCCGACCAGCTCGCTTCGGCCGCCGAAGAGCTGAGCGCTGTCACCGATGAAAGCAGCCGTGGTCTGACCCGTCAGAATGATGAAATTCAACAAGCCGCCACCGCCGTCAACCAGATGACCGCTGCCGTGGACGAAGTGGCAAGCAACGCCGTGTCGACTTCGGAAGCTTCGCGCCAAGCGACTACCGAGGCCGAAGACGGCCGTCAACAAGTGGAACAGGCCGTGTCTGGGATGCGCTCGATGGTAGGCGAGATCAACGATTCCACTCAGTCGGTTGCAGATCTTGCCGGGCAAGTACGGGAAATCGGCAAGGTGATCGATGTGATCCGTGGGATCGCCGACCAGACGAACCTGCTGGCCCTGAATGCGGCCATTGAGGCGGCTCGTGCGGGTGAGCAAGGTCGTGGCTTCGCAGTGGTCGCCGATGAAGTGCGGGCGCTGGCCCACCGTACTCAAACCTCGACCGTCGATATTGAAAAGATGATTGGCGACGTCCAGACCGGCGCCGATGACGCGGTCGCGGCAATGAACAAGAGCCTGACCTGGGCCAACGACACCCAAACCCTGGCGCAAAACGCTGGCGAAGCGCTGCAACGGATCACCGCCAGCGTGGCGAAGATCAATGAGCGCAACCTGGTCATCGCGTCCGCCTCAGAAGAGCAGGCCCAGGTGGCCCGCGAAGTGGACCGCAACCTGCTGAACATCCAGGACCTGTCCACCCAAACGGCCGCCGGTGCTCACCAGACCAATGCGTCTAGCCAGGACCTGTCGCGTTTGGCCACTTCGTTCAACGTACTGGTCAGCAAGTTCCAGCTCTAAGTAGCTTGGGCCGGGTCGGCCCTGTATCGTGCACGGCATACCTTGCCCGATCCAGCCCGAACCCGCCCATGACCACGCCAACACTCTGCCCCGCCTGTGGCGCGCGCAACGACTGCACGCTGGCCGACCCGCGCACAGCCGACCAAGCCTGCTGGTGCTTCAGCGTCACCATCGATCCAGCGGTGCTTGAGGCCCTGCCCTCGGAGCTGCGCAACCAGGCTTGTCTGTGCCCACGCTGCGCCCAGGTGGATCAGCAATTGCGCGGGGCTGAGCCAACGTAATGCGGGTTGATCGTCTCCTCAGTAACCTGCCGCGCTTCAACCGCAAGCAAGTGCGCCTGTTGCTGGCAGAGCGGCGTGTGTCGGTGGATGGCGTTGCGGTCAGCGATCCTCATCATGAGGTCCGGGAATTCAGCCGTGTGTGCGTTGACGATGAAGTGCTGCAGGCCGGCAAACCGGCGCGCTACTTCATGCTGCACAAGCCCCAGGGTTGCGTAAGCGCCACCGCAGACCCGCAGCACCCAACCGTGCTGGATTTACTGGATGAGCCGGACAAAGGTGAGCTGCACATTGCCGGTCGTCTGGATTTCAACACCACCGGTCTGATGCTGATCACCAATGACGGCCAGTGGTCGCGGCGACTGACGCAGCCACAGACCAAGCTGCCCAAGGTCTACCTTGTGGAGACCGAGCAGGCTATCGGCCCTGAGTATGCGATGACCTTTGCCCAGGGCCTGTACTTCGCATTCGAAGACCTCACCACCCAACCCGCCGAGTTGGAATTACTGGGGCCGACCACCGCACGGCTGAGCATCGTCGAAGGCCGCTACCACCAAGTGAAACGCATGTTCGGGCACTTTGATAACAAGGTGATCGGCCTGCATCGCGAGCGGATGGGCCCTTTGGTGCTGGATGTGGCCCTCGCGCCGGGCCAGTATCGGACGCTGACTGACGACGAAATCCGACAGGTCTGACGACCGTTCAGCCGGTGATGGCAAAAAACCGCCTCAGCGCCTTGCAGGGTCGCACCGCTGCTGCTTGAATCAGGATCACCCGTTTAAATATGACTGGCGAGTCACCTATAACCTCCAAGAAACACCTTGCCCCGCCCGCGCTTGATCTACGGGCCTCTCAGGCAAACAGCCCGCCATAACAACAGCCGTCGGCCAGCCGTCACCGGATCGACATGGGCCCTCCTTTTCCAGGCGTATGCCTACCTGTCACAAAGCTCGTGCAGAGTGATCTGCGCGCCCTACCCGCTTGCCAGGAGTCTTACGACATGAGGCCAGAAATCGCTGTGTTGGATATACAGGGTCAGTATCGGGTTTACACGGAGTTCTATCGCGCGGACGCTGCTGCAAAGACCATCATCCTGGTCAACGGCTCCATGGCCACCACGGCATCCTTCGCCCAAACCGTGAAAAGCCTGTACCCGCAATTCAATGTGGTTTTGTACGACCAGCCCTACGCTGGCCGCTCCAAAATCCACAACCGCCACGAGCAAATGCTGACGAAGGAAGTCGAAGGCCAGCTCCTGCTGGAACTCATCGATCACTTCGCCGCCGAACACGTGCTGTCCTTTTCCTGGGGCGGCGCCGCCACCCTGGTTGCCCTCGCCCATCGCCCTCGTCGCGTGGAAAAGGCCGTGATCAGCTCGTTCTCGCCGGTGATCAACGCCCCGATGCGCGACTACTTGGAACGCGGCGTCGACTACCTCGGCAACCTCGACCGCGACCGCGTCGGCCACCTCGTCAACAGCACCATCGGCAAACACCTGCCGTCACTGTTCAAGCGCTTCAACTACAAGCACGTGAGCAGCCTGGCCGAGCATGAGTATGGGCAGATGCATTTTCACATCAGCCACGTGCTGAACAGCGATCGCTTGTGCTACCTCAAGGCGGCCAAGCAGATCGACATTCCGGTGTTGTTTCTCAACGGTGAATGGGACGAATACACCAGCGCCCAGGATGCCAAGCTGTTTGGCCAGCATGTGGCCAACAGCAGCTTCAGTACGATTCAGGCGACGGGGCATTTCCTGGACATGGAGCACAAGGCGGCGTGCCGGGACAGCCGGGATGCGGTGGTGGGCTTCTTGAAACCGGAGCGGCAGGTCAGCCGGTTGCGCTATCACCAAGGCCAGGCGCAGCATGCCTTTGCCATTTGAATGCTTGGGTAGGAGCTGGCTTGCCTGCGATGGCTCTCGGGTGTATCAGGTAAACCGAGGCGATGCCATCGCAGGCAAGCCAGCTCCTACAAAGGCACATAACCCACACATTTTTGAAGAAAAACTTCAAATCCCCGCGAACTTCTGGTACAAAGTCAGCCGCTCTGAGCGGGTATAGTTTAATGGTAGAACAGTAGCTTCCCAAGCTTCCGACGAGGGTTCGATTCCCTCTACCCGCTCCACTCAAATTCTCGTTTCGCGTCAAGTTGCGTTTGACGGGGGATGCATAAAAAACCGGTCCTTGATGACCGGTTTTTTTATGGCCGCGATTTGACGCATCGATCATCGGTCGGGAATACCTGTACAAATCTATATTCTTGTACAAGTATCCTTCGAACGTGCTGACGCACAATCACGGAGCCGAGCAATGACACGTCTACTGGTTTCATTGTTATTGATGTTGAGTTTGAGCAGTTGCGCCAACGTAGGCGTCGAGCGCTACGTTGATCAGCAGCCGCATCTGGACCTGGAGCGTTTCTTCAGCAAGCCCGTCAAGGCCTGGGGCATTTTCCAGAAGCGTTCCGGTGAGGTCACCAAGCGCTTTGAAGTGGATATCGCCAGCCGGCGCGAGGGCAACGCCTTGATTCTCGACGAGCGTTTTCTGTACAGCGACGGCACGCGTCAACAACGTGTATGGACGCTGACACCGGATGGCCCGGGGCGCTGGAAGGGCCGGGCGGGTGATGTGGTCGGCGAGGCAATCGGCGAAGTGGCGGGTAACGCGCTGCGTTGGCGCTACAGGCTCAACCTGCCGGTGGACGGTTCGGTCTACGAGGTGAGCTTTGATGACTGGATGTATCTGATGGACGAGGACACCTTGATCAACCGCTCCAGCATGACCAAGTTCGGCGTCGAATGGGGCCAAGTCACGCTGTTCTTTCGTCGCCAATGAATGACCCGCAGTGAGGGTGAAACATGAACCTGCAAATGCTGACTGAGTTGGCCATGAACGGTGAAGTTCGCGAGCTGGAGTTACTGTCGCTGGAAGGTGGCTTCTATATCGCGCGCATCAGGCTGGATAACGCGGAGATGACACTGCAGGGCGATGACGCCCAGCCGCTGCGCATCGGCTCCACCACGCATTTGCGCAGCCTGTTGCAACGGGTTCCGCCCTTTCCCTGCGTGCTGGTGCAGCACTGTGTGCACGATGAAATGTGCGGTGTGCGGGAAGGACCGATCGGCGCATTGCGCATTCCGTTTACGCTGGCCTCGTCCCTGTAGCATCTGGAATTTGTTGGCTCCCCTCCCCCTTGGTATGGGCGGCCTGGGAAGGCAAGCCTATGCGGTGCGCCAAGTGACCTAGGCGGCTTGATCCACGCGGTCCTGCGCCGCTTCCACCAGCATCAGCCCCAACTCGATCATTTGCTGGATCGCAAGGGCCAGGTAGCGCTGTTGGGAAGGCAGGGTTTCGGCGAACTCATTGGTCATGGCTCCCGCACCGGCGATGGTTTCGTAGGCGTTGGCGAGCAGTGCTTCGGTGTTGGCTTCGGGACGGACGCTGAACAGTTTTACGGATGGATTCCATGAGTCATTACGCATCTGTTGATCCTCGATAAGGACCACCACCCCAAGGGTTAGGGTGGCAGCTGTACGCAGGTTAGTAGACCGGAAATTTCCTCGAAAACCGGCGCGCCCGAAGACGCCCTGCGCACAGCTACCAATAGATTCAGGCACTGAAATGCCTGACTGCAAGGACAGCCATACGCCGAGGAAATTTTTTATCGGGCTACTAAACCCGACCGCTGATGGGCAGCGGCAGACGAACCTTAAAGAGGTCGCCCAAGGCGCACAACTCGGACGATTCTGATGGTTGTGTAGGCAATGCCGCAAGGTTCGAATACAGCCTCTCTCCCCGAACTGCCACTGCAAATTTTGGCAACAGGAAAACCTTCAAGAACGTTTGAAACCGAAGCGCTCCCCACGCACCCTCCCCAGCCTTTGCCAGCTGCCATTCCTATTGCCAACAAGTATCCACTTGGATACAGTTGGGCCACGCGAGGTCCTGTGAGCTATTTGATCCAGCAAACCCAAGCCTTCATTAACTGGCGTTCAGAAGTACGCGACCTACGAGCAAAGATCGCAATAGGTCGACGTATCGAAAGAGCCAGCATGGGTAACCTGGGCGATATCAAGACACTAGGTAACGGCATCTCAGAAATGCGGATAGACGTTGGTTCGGGTTATCGAATTTATTTCACTTTGCGAGGTAAGGTGATCGTCATCTTGCTGGTAGGCGGTGACAAGTCTTCCCAGGACACTGATATCCGTAGAGCAAAAAAATTGGCAAAAGAGGTTTGATCATGAAACAAACGCTGACGACATTTGATATGGCCGAACTGCTCGACAGCGACGAGGCCATCAGTGAATACCTCTCTCAGGTTCTGGCCGACGGCGACAATCAAGAATTTCTTCGCGCCATCGGCTACGTGGCTAAAGCCCGAGGAATGACAAAGATCGCTGCCGAAGCGGGCATGGGTCGTGAGAGCCTTTATAAGGCATTCGCCCCTGGCGCAAAACCTCGCTTCGAAACTGTACTCAAAGTACTCCACTCCCTCGGTATCGATCTATTTGCGCGGGCTGGACATCCGGTCGACCGCTCGATTATTTGAGCTCGAAGCCCCGCCGCACCACCCACGCCAACGGCAACGTCACCAGCAACACCCCCGCCAATACCATCACCGCCACCGACACACCCAGCACATCCCCAACCCCGCCGAACACCACCGGCGCCAGCGCACCACCACCGATGGTGCCGGTGTAGAACATCGCAAACGCCTGCTCCCGCTTCCCCGCGCCCGCCAGATCCGGCACGGCGCCGTACAGCACCGAAGACGTACCGTTGAGCACCAGGCCCAATAACGGCAGCATCGCCATCAACCCGGCCAGCGGCACATACACCGCGGCAACGATCAGCAACGCAGTGCTGGTTTCCGTCAGCCACACGGTTTTCATCATGCCGATGCGCGCCCCTAGATAGCCGCAGAGCAATTTGCCGAATGCGCCACCGATAAACAGCAGCGTCAGGGCCAGGCCAATACCGGCAGTGCCCGCGCCTTTCGCTTGCAGCAGAAAGGGCAGGAAGGTGAGAAAGCCCATGCGTACGGCGCTGTCGAGGGTGCCTGTGAGAATCAAGGCGCGCAGGCCGGTGACGGAGCCACTTCCGCTGAAAGGCTTTGCGCTTTTTGTAGAGGTGGATTCGGATGCTTTTGCAGGAACCAACCACCACAGCAACCCCGCCGCTGCCAAGCCGAGCAACCCCAGCAACGTCGCGCTGGCACGCCAGCTGATGACGGTGAGCAGCAACCCAATCAAGCCCGGAATCAGCGTTTTGCCAATATCGCCGGAAAAGTTGTACTGGGACAGTGCCTGCTTGATTCCGCCACCGTCCTCGTAGGCGTCGCTGATCATCGAGGAGGCCAGCGGGTGTTGGGTGCTGGCGCCCAATCCACCTAACAGAAGTGCCAGCAGCAACATCACCAATCCAGTGGCTTGGCCCACCATTAGATAAGCAGCACCGGCAAGTGCTGTGCCGCCCACCAGCATCGATACCCGGCCCCAGCGTTTCGCGGCGCGGCTGGCCATGAGTTGGAACACTGCCATCATCCCGGAATAGGCACCGCGTAACAGTCCGATCTGGGCGTAGGACAGCGCGAACTGCGCTTGCCAGATCGGCAATAGCACGTAGATGACATCGGTAAGGCCATCATGCACGGCATGGGCGCTGCAGCCGGCGATCAAGGTACGGCGGCGGTTTGAGGTGTCGTTCATGGCGTCGCGATCAGTTGAGGTTTAACGGGCTTCCAGCCAGTGAGCGCGATCAACAAGGTCAACACCTGGAAGGCGATAATCAGCATCACACACCCGGCCCAGCCCCAACGCTCCCAGATCAACGCCGGGATAATCGCACCGCAACTGCCGCCCAGGTAGTAACAGGTGAGGTACACGCCCACGGCGCCTGCTTTGTTGTCACCTGCGGTCGCGGTGGTGAATGCGTTGGCCGCCGCCTGGGCCAGGAACACGCCAGTCGAGCTGAGCGCAAGGCCTGCAACAATGCACCACAAAGAGGGCAACAGCGTCAGCGCGGAGCCGGTAATACCCAGCACCGCAGCCACGCTCAGCAGTTCAGCATGTGGCCGGGCCTTGCTGAGACGGCCGGCGATGGGAATCACGATCAGCGCCAGCAGGAACACCATGTACAGCGTGCCCAGCGCCGCAGGCCCCAGGCTGAACGGCGGTAATCCGAGATACAAACCTGCGTAGGTAAACGCCGCCACCTGGGAAAACAGCACACAAAAACCTACCGCGTAGGCGGCCAATAAAGGCTTGCGAAAAACCGCCGAAAACGCAGTTTCAACCCTCACGGATCGCGCACGGCTGACCGGTAAAAGGAACTGGATAAACCCACCCACCATCAGGCTTAGCACTGCCATCAATTCAAAGGCTTCGCGCCAGCCCACGTACTCCGTCATCACACCCGTGACGAAGCGCCCGGCAAACCCACCCAACACCGTCCCGGCGACATAAAGGCTGGTGACCTCCGTGACCGTGCCGCCACGCCAGCGGTCGCCGATGTACGCCACGCTGGTAGCAAACACCACCGGAATCAGCATGCCCTCCACAAAGCGCCACACCAGCACCTCGGCAAAGCTGTCGGCATAGGCTGTCATCAACGCAGGCACCGCCAGCAACAACGCCGCAGCGCTGATCACCGTGCGTTGCTCAAAGCGCCCGGTCAGCCGGCTGACGAAAGGCGCAGTGATCGCCACCGCCAGGGTCGTCACGGTGATACTCCACCCCGCCGCCTTGGCGCTGATGTGAAACTGCGCGGCGAACGTCTGGAGAATGCTCTGGGTGGCATACAGGTTGAGAAACGCCGCGCAGCCACACAGGAACAGGGCAAGACGGGCACAATGCAGGCGCGGTTTCATGAAACCTCTCGTTTTATTTTGTGAGGTCTTTATAGAATGGCCGGCAGGTCTAAAACCAATACCGATTTCAGACCGATCGATACCCAAGGACCAGGATGCTCGACCTACGCAAGCTGCGTTACTTTCTGACGGTCGCCGAAGAATTGCACTTCGGCCGCGCGGCCATTCGCCTGCACCTGGCGCAGCCGCCGCTGACCCGCCAGATCTCGGCGCTGGAGACCGAGTTGGGCTTCAAGCTGTTCGATCGCACCAGCCGTACGGTCACCCTCACCGCGCAAGGCCGCTCGTTCCTGCCCTATGCCCGTGGTGTGCTGGAGCAGGTTGAGTTGGCGCAAGTGATCGCCGGCAAACTGGCGGCGGGCACTGCGGGGCAACTGACGCTGGGGTATGTGAGTTCGATCGCGCTTTCGGACCTGTTCAGCCAGGCGATCCAGGCATTTTCCCTGCGCTTCCCCGATGTCCAGTTGACCCTCGTGGAATGCGCCTCCGGCAGCCTCGGCGCGCAGGTGGCGGATGGGCGGCTGGATATCGGCTTGAGTCGCCTGTTGCCGCAAGGCGAAGCGGTGCAAGCGCTGTCCCTGGGCGAAGAAAGGCTGGTGGCCGCCGTGTCCAGTGAGAGCCCGTTGGCCCGCCAGGCAAGCGTCAACCTGGCGCAGCTCAGCGCGTACCCGTTGATTCTGTTTCCGGCGGATTATGGATCGGGGCTCAACCAGTCCATCGAGCAGCTTTATCGGCATCATGGCCAGCCTTTGTGCCCGGGCCCGACCGGGCGGCAGATCACGTCGATCATTGCGCTGGTGGCCGCCGGGCAAGGTGTGGCGTTGGTGCCGGCATGTACGCAGAGTTTGATGAATAAAGGTGTGACGTACAGGCCGCTGGCGGAAGTGGATGCGTGTGCGCAACTGTTAGTTCTTACCCGAAAACAAGAACACAACTTATTGATCCAAGCCTTTATGAACGTAATAAATAGAGTGATATAGCCTAGATAGCGTATCAAGGGTTTTGAAAGAGCCCTCGTACGTTCCTTTCGGAAAATTCGTTCAATATGAATGGATGCGGTCGCGTTGATTACACAGCTTTGGTGGTTATAGTAAGTACCCTTTTGAGGGTTCAATGATGCTTTACCCGATTGCAATTTCAAGCGGCGACGAGGATCACGCCTGGGGCGTGGAGGTGCCGGATATTCCCGGCTGCTACTCCGCCGGTGACGACCTGGACGACGCCATGGCCATGGCTCGCGAAGCCATCGAAGGGCACTTCGAGATACTGGCGGAAGACGGTGCACCGATTCCCAGTGCGCAGAAGGTCACCCTGCATGCAGCCAACCCTCAGTACGCAGGCTGCACCTGGGCGGTGGTGGACATTGATGTCACCAAGTATCTGGGCAAGGCGCAGAAGCTCAACATCACGCTGCCGGGCTACCTGCTGAACCGCATTGATGAATATGTACTGCATCATCCGGAAGAAAAAAGCCGCTCGGGGTTTCTGGCGTCGGCGGCGCTTAAAGTGCTGCAACAGGAAGGGTAACGATGCTACTACTCAAGCCCAGCCACTCCAGACACCCCACCTACAAGGTGATCGGCCTGGTACTGATCCTGCCGCTGATGATCTCGTTGATGAGGCTGGGTGGAATGGGTGTGCTATTAGCCCTTGCGACTTCAGCCTATGGCGTCTGGTTCGCGGTTCGGTACGCCAGTACGGGGCTAAAGGTGACGGCTGTGCTGGTCACATTGCTCAATATCCTCTCAACGGTGTTGCTATCGACCCCCTCGGTGTTGATGGCCCTCGGTTACATCGCGTGGTTGTTCGCTTATCCGGCGTTCTCGGAGTGGCTCTACTGGCGGCGCTGAATTTGATCGCAAGAAACGTAGTTTGCCGATCAGCGCTCCACTCTAGACTCCCACTGCACCCACCTTCAGGAGCCCGCTCATGACCTACGAATACAAACTCATGCCCTCCCCGGTCGGCCAACTTACCCTGGTGGCACGCGACGGCAAACTCAGCGCCATTCTGTGGGAAACCGAGCGCGCCAACCGTGTACGCCTGGGTGAATTGTACGAAGCGCCTGAAAGCCCGGTGCTGGTGGAAACCCAACGCCAGTTGCAGGAGTATTTCGCCGGCACCCGCAACCATTTCGAGCTGGAACTGGATTTCGCCGGCACTGACTTCCAGAAACAAGTCTGGCAGGCGCTGCTAACGATTCCCTTCGGCGAAACCCGCAGCTACAGCCAGATCGCCCAGCAGATCGGCAACCCGAAAGCGGTACGTGCGGTGGGTGCCGCCAATGGGCGTAACCCCATCTCGATCATTGCGCCGTGCCATCGGGTGATTGGTGCGTCGGGTGGGCTGACCGGCTTTGCAGGAGGGTTGGAGGCCAAACAGTATTTGCTGGCGCTGGAAGGTACAGGCCAGGCTGAATTGGCGTTCTGAAGGCCCTCAGCAAATGTAAAAAGAAATTTCAAAGAATCCCTGCGGTCCATTATTTCATCACCCCCTTCCAAGGAAAACGGTCATGAAATTCTCCGCAGTCTCCCAATCCCTGTCCCGTTGGGCCGGCAGCCCGCGCACGTTCTACGCGGCAGTGGCGTTGATCCTGGCGTGGAGCCTGAGCGGGCCGTATTTCCACTACAACGACACGTGGCAACTGATCATCAACACCTCGACCACCATCATCACCTTCCTGATGGTGTTCCTGATCCAGAACACGCAGAACCGCGACAACGACATCCTGCATATCAAGATCGATGAACTGCTGCGTGTGTCCAAGGATGCACAAAATGCCGTGCTCAGCCTGGACGGCCTGGACCGCAAAGAGCTGGAGAAACTGCGCCAGGAATACCGCAGCATCGGCAACGCGGGCACGGTGAGCCTGAATAGCAGTTGCGGTCATGCTGCCGACGATGCGGCACCGACCAAGACCGATTTGAACCAGGCATAAAAAACGGCGGTTGGATCTGATCCAACCGCCGTTGTTTTATTTCAAGTGACGCACTTAACCGTCGCCTTGATGACCTTTGCCGTAGGTCGACGCCAAGGCGCGAGCCTTCTGCAAACGCTCTTCCAGCTTGGGCAGCGTCTCATCGACCAGCGCTTTTATTTCCGGCACGTCCGACGCCGCGCCTTCCTGTTTGAACAGCGCGATGGCGTCTTCGTTTTCCTTCACCTGCTGTGCGGTGTAGGCCGCATCAAACGAGTCGCCGTCCTTGAGTTCGGGCATCAGGGTTTCGGCTTTGTCGACAATTTTTTCCCGCGGCGCTACCGGCAGATCAAGCTTCTTGGCGATGGCCGCCAGGTGCTGGTTGGCCAGGGTGCGCTCGTTGATCACCTCGATGGTGTAGTCCTTGATCTCTTGGGAAGAGGTCTTGGCGTGGGCCATGCGACTGGTTTCGATATCGGCCATACCCTTGGCCGAAGCCTGCTCGATGAATTCAGCAGGCGACTGGGCGAAAGCATTGCTGGCGCCGAGGCCCAGCAGCATCGCGAAACTGGCGGTGCGTAACCGGATAGCCATGCGGCTCATGATGGGTTCCTCCAGGCTGAAAATAAAGGCGGGGGAACACACCCCGCCCTCAATTCGAATTTTCAGGGCGGCAAAGGTTTAGAAAAAACTCGCCAGTGCGACGAACGGTCGTCATCAAATCAAGTGGGTTTGCTGCCAAACAGGCCCGGCAAAGCGTGCGCCAGGGCGTTGATGGCGAAGCCAATAAACACCGCCCACTTCCCGCGCGCCAACAATCGCGATCAGCGCCGTGGAGCACTACACCAGATGCCCACAAAGGAAACCGGCCCCGGCACGACGACCACGGGCGGCGCCGATGCCAAATACGGCCAGCCCCCCAGGCCCCGGGGTAATACCGTAGATGAAACCTGAAGCGAGGACGGCCAGCAGCAAGGATGGGGTCATGGGCGCGACTCAAACTGAGGGTTAAGCGGTGGAGGGATTCTGCACGTTCCCACCTACGGGTAAAACTGCATTCCGGCATAGGGCTTGGCCCGACAGGCTTGCAGCCGCGAGGCCAGGTCGCCGACATGGGCTTCGAGCTTGTGGCCATCGGGGTCGAGAAAATAGAACGAGGCACCTTCACTGCGGTTGTCGCGCCACTCCTCTACCCGCGCTGCTCGCAGGCGTTCTACCAACGCGGTGAAATCAGCCGCTGCCACTGTAAACGCGTAATGGGTGTAATCGGCCGCCGGCTTCGAATCGCGCAGCGCATCGAGCGACAAACACAACCAGAGCCCCGGCAGTGAGAGATAGGCGCCGGCGTTCCAAGTGGCATCAAGGTGAAGTTGCAGCAGCTCATGGTAGAAACGGATGCTGCGCGGCAAGTCGGTGACGGCCAGGGTCAGGTGGTTGAAGCCTGAGAGCATGTTGGGGTTTTCCTGTCAGCAGTGGCTTTCGGACAATACACCCTGCACCCGCCCAATCAACCATTGCAACCCCGAATCCCCGCCCCGCCGTACATGCCACGCCAGTTCGAACGCAAACGACGGAATATGAAAGGGCGGCGGCACCGCCAGCAACTGCTCTTGATCAACATCCAGCACGCCTCGGGAAGACACGGTCAGGATCAAGTCCGTGCCCCGGATCAACTGCGGCGCCACGCCCCAGTGCGGCAGGCTGATCGCCACATGCCGACGCTCCCGAATCGCCGTCAGAGCCCGCTCGATTTCCGGCGTGCCACTGCCGCGCATTTCCAGCAATACATGGGGGCGTGACAGGTAGGTGGGCAGATCCAGTGTGCCGCTTGCCGGCAGGCTTTCGCGGTCCACCAGACAGGTGTAGTGCTCTTCGAACAAGGGTGTAGTCCGCAGTTCGGCGGGCATGTCGGGGAACACCCCCGCCGCCAGGTCGAGGTCGCCATTGAGCACCCCGTCCACCATACCTTCACGGCTGGCCTGGATGATTTGCAGGTCGATACCCGGCGCTTCGCGGCGCAGCGCACGCACAAGGTCGGGTAGGAACATCGCCGCGCTGTAGTCAGACATCGCCACCCGAAACCTGCGCTTGGCCGACGCCGGGTCAAAGCGATTCGGCGCCAGCAAGGCCTGCACCTGGGCCAGGGCTTCAGCCAGTGGCGCGGCCAACTCCAGCGCGCGGGCGGTCGGCACCAGGCTGCCACCTTGGCGCATCAGCAGCGGATCACCGAGCAGGTCACGCAGACGCGCCAGCGCATGACTGACCGCCGGTTGGCTCAGGTGTAGACGCTCAGCCGCACGGGTGACGTGTTGCTCGCTGAGCAAGGCGTCGAGGATCACCAGCAGGTTGAGGTCGATGCGGCGCAGATCATTCATCAGCTGCATGCTCAGCATAAGAACTTGGAATTTAAATTTGCGTGACGAATAGCCTAGAGTCCAGCAAAACCTCTGGGAGATTCGCCATGACAACGTTGCATTGGGTGGGTTTATTGGCGCTGGCGGTCATCGCCGGTGCAGTGGTGCCGTTTCAAAGTGCGATCAACGCCAACCTCGGACGCGGCCTTGGCCACCCGTTGTGGGCCACGTTGGCGTCGTTGCTGGTAAGCATCATCGTGTTGCTGCCGGTGATTCTGGCGCTGCGCCTGCCGCTACCGAGCCTGGCGTTTATCAGCAAGGCGCCGCTATGGATGTGGGCCGGTGGCGCGTTTGGCGTGTGCTTTATTTCCCTGGCGTTGATGCTGTTGCCCAAGCTCGGCGCCTCGGGGTTTATCGCGCTGGCCATGGCTGGGCAGATTCTGGCGTCGCTGGTGCTGGATCACTTCGGCCTGTTCGGCCTGGTGGAGCGCCAACTGACAACGCCCCGCGTGCTGGGGGCGTTGTTGTTGATCGGCGGCGTCGGGTTGATTCAGTTCAGCGCCACACCCGCACGCGCCTTGGCCACCGCTGGCTGATCAGCCCTTGTCGAGGGTGCGCAGTTTTTGCGGCAACCCCCACAGCAGCAACGCCGCCGCCAGCAACGCACACACGCCGATCACGTAAAGCGCCGGCGTGGTGCTGCCGGTGAGGTCCTTGATCCGCCCCACCATCACCGGGCTGACAATGCCACCAAACTGGCCGAGGGTATTGATCACCGCAATCCCGCCCGCCGCGCCGGCTCCAGCACCAGCCAGTAGCTTGGGTGGCAGCGTCCAGAAGGTCGGGATCGAAGCGATGATGCCCGCGCCCAACATGCCCAGGGCAATGATCAGGAAGGTCGTGTGATCGGCAAAAATGCCGGCACTGAAGAAGCCCACCGCACCCAGCACCACCAGGCCACAGACGAACTTGCGACGCTCACCCGTGGCATCCGACAGCCGCCCGATCACCACCATGCTGATGGCGCCGCACACATAAGGAATCGCCGTGAGCAGGCCGATCATCACCGGGCTCTGGGTGCCCGCGCTGCGGATCAACTGCGGCGCCCAGAAGTTGAGGCCGTAGGACGCCACCTGGATCAGAAAGTAGATGAAACCGAGCATCAGGAACCCTGGAATACGGATCGCCGACAACAGAGAACCACCGTGCTGGTTCGGCTCATGCTTGGCGATGCGGCTCGACAGCAGGGTCTTCTCCGCCGCCGTCAGCCAGTGGGCGTCTTCGATGCGATCCTTGAGCAAGGTCAGCACCAGGAAACCCAGGCCGATGCACGGCAAGCCGCCGAGCAGGAACAACCAGTGCCAGCCGCGCATCTGCAAGACACCGTCGAGGTGTTCCAACACCAGGCCGGAGAACGGTGCGCCCACCAGGCCCGCAAAGGCCGAGGCCAGGAACAGCATCGAAGTGATGCGTCCACGAAAATGCTGCGGGAACCATAAGGTCAGGTAGTACAGCACGCCTGGCGCAAAACCCGCCTCCATCGCGCCGATGATGAAGCGCAGGCCGTAGAACTGCCACTCGGCCGTGACAAACACCATGGCCGCCGTCGCCATCCCCCACGACATCATGATCCGCGCAATCCAGCGTCGCGCGCCGACCTTGTACAGCATCATGTTGCTCGGCACTTCGAAGATCACATAACCCACCACAAACAGCCCGGCCCCCAAGCCGTAGGCGGTGTCGCTCAGGCTCAGGTCAGCCTGCAACTGGAACTTGGCGAAGCTGATGTTGATACGGTCAAAAAACGCGAACAGATAGCACACCATGATCAGCGGCATCAGGCGCCAGGCGACCTTGCTGACCAGGGCTTTTTCGGCATCGATTTCAGCGGCCGGGCGCGCGCCGGCCTCCAACGTATTAGTGCTCATGGTTTCTCTCCAGCGGGCTGCTCACAGGCGCCCGATTGTTTTTGTTGTCTGGTGCGGCGTTACAGCGTTGCGATATACGCCGGGGGTGGATGCAGGTCGCAATTGCGTCCGGCCTTGGCTACCTGGCCGGGCAACTCGTGTCCAAGCAAAGCGGGAAGACGGCGGGACATATTCAGCAGATGCGGCAGGTCGATGCCGGTGTGAATCCCGACTTCATCACACAGGTTCACCAGGTCTTCGGTGCAGATATTGCCCGACGCCCCCGGCGCAAACGGGCAGCCCCCCAAGCCACCCAGCGCCGCGTCAAAACGACGGGCGCCGGCCTCATAGGCGGCCAGCACGTTGCACAAGCCCAGGCCGCGCGTGTTGTGGAAATGCAGGGTCAGATTGCTGGCGGGCACACGCTCCAGCACGCGTTTGACCAGGCGTGTCACTTGACGCGGATTGGCCATGCCGGTGGTGTCCGCCAAGCTGATGCCCTGGATTCCAAGTGCTTGATAATCCTCGACAATCTGCAGAACGCGGTCTTCATCGATCCTGCCCTCGAACGGGCAACCGAAGGTGGTGGCAATGCTGCCGTTGAGCCTCACCGGGTAGTCGCGGGCAAAACTGACGATGTCATCAAACGCCGCCAACGACGCCTCGCAGCGCATGCGCATATTGGCCAGGTTGTGGGTCTGGCTGGCGGACATCACCAGGTTCAGTTCATCGGCGCGAGACGCGATGGCACGCTGCGCGCCCTTGAGGTTTGGGATCAGCGCCACGTAGATCACACCCGGTTTGCGCTCGATGCCCTGGAACACTTGTTCACCATCACGCAACGCCGGAATGGCCTTGGGCGAGACGAACGAACCGGCTTCGATCCGCGAAAAGCCGGCCTGGGAAAGCTGGTCGATCAGAGCGATCTTATCGGCCGTCTCGACCCAGGTCGGCTCGATCTGCAGACCGTCGCGCGGCGACACTTCCTGCACGATCAGCGCGTCGGAATAATCAGAAATCATTGCACCACTCCCGAGGCTTTCAGGCGTTGGATATCGGCAACCGTCATGCCCAGATCGCCGAGGATAGCGTCGGTGTGCTGGCCCAACGTCGGGCCCTGCCAATTCACGCTGCCGGGGGTTTCCGAGAGCTTGGGCACGATGCCCGGCATCTTCACCGACACACCGCCGGGCAGCTGCGCAGTGAGCAACATGTCACGCGCCTGGTAGTGCGGGTCACTGACGATATCCGCGACGGAGTAGATGCGCCCCGCCGGTACCTCTGCGGCTTCAAGCGCGCTGAGTACTTGGTCGATGGGCAGGCTGCTGGTCCAGTGGGTGATCGCGGCGTCGAGCAATCCACTCTTGGCCGCGCGGCCATCGTTGTGGGCGAACTCAGGCGCGTCAGCCAGGTCGGCGCGGCCGATGGTGGTCATCAGGCGTTTGTAGATCGGGTCGCTGTTGCCGGCGATCACCACATAGGCTCCGTCGGCTGTGAGGTAGGTGTTGGATGGCGCAATGCCCGGCAAGGCGCCGCCGCTGCGTTCGCGCACATGGCCCAGCATGTCGTATTCCGGCACCAGGCTTTCCATCAGGTTGAACACACTTTCGGCCAGTGACACATCGACAATCTGCCCATCGCCCTGCCCCGTCTTGACCCGCAACAGCGACATCAGCGCGCCAATCACGCCGTGCAACGAGGCCAGGGAATCGCCCAGGCTTACACCAACCCGTGCCGGCGGTGAATCCGGATTGCCGGTGGTGTAACGGATACCGCCCATGGCCTCGCCGATGGCTCCGAAACCCGGACGGTCGCGGTAAGGGCCAGTCTGGCCATAGCCGGAAATGCGCACCAGGGTCAGCTTGGGGTTGAGGGCGTGCAGCACGTCCCAGCCCAGCCCGAGTTTTTCCAGGCCACCGGGGCGCAGGTTTTCGATCAGCACATCGGCGTCGCCGAGCAGTTGCTTGATCAGGTCCAAGCCTTCCGGCGACTTGAGGTCCAGCGCCAGGGACTTCTTGTTGCGCGATTGCAAGTACCACCACAGCGACGTGCCTTCGTGCAGCTTTCGCCATTTGCGAAGCGGATCGCCCTGGCCCATGGCTTCGATCTTGATCACCTCGGCGCCAAACTCGGCCATCAGCCGGGCGGCGAACGGCGCGGCAATCAGGGTGCCGATCTCAATCACCTTGATACCGCTCAGGGGAGCCGTCATGGGGTGTACCTCTTATTCTTGGAATGTGACGCCAAGACTAGAGGGCCGGTGCACGGGAAATCCAACCGTCAGTTGGCAACAAGCGTTCTCTAAACGCGAACGCCCCTGTAGGAGCCGGCTTGCCGGCGATGGCGTCCTCGAAACCGGCGGATGCATTGAAATGGCCATCGCCGGCAAGCCGGGCTCCTACAAGGGGTTGTGGAGGTAGTCGAAGAGCAGCCGGCTGACGGGGGACAGCTGCGCCTCATCACGCACCACCAGGATCAGGCTGCGATCCGACCAGTCGTCCGTCAGCGGCACGGCATGCAAACCCAATGCACGACCAAACAGTTCATATGCTTTCTGCGGCAGGATTCCAATGCCCATGTTCGCCTGGACCATCCGGCACATCGCATCGAACCCCGGCACATGAATGCGCAGGCGCAGCATCTTGCCCGCCTCGCGCGCAGCGGCGTGAGTGCGCATGTTGATGGAGCTGGCGGCGTGCAGCCCGACGTAGTCGCTATCCAGGGTTTCGTTGAAGGCCAGGGTTTTGCGCGCTGCCAATGGGTGATCCGCCGGCATCAGCACCACCAGTTTGTCGTGGCGATACGTCACGCTGGGCAGGCCTTTGGTGTCGGTGTCACTGGAGCAGATGCCCAGGTCCGCCACGCCATCCAGCACGCCTTGCACCACCCCATTGCTGGGACGTTCTTCCAGGTCGGTTTTCACTTCGGGATGCCGCTCGGAAAAATCCCGCAGGTCTTCCGGAAGGAACTGAATGATTGCCGACAGATTGGCCAGCATCCGCACATAACCGCGCACGCCGTGGCTGTGCTCGCCCAGCTCCAGGCCCATCTTCTCGACGTTGAACAGCATCTGCCGCGCATGGTGCAACAGGGTTTCGCCAGCGGCAGTCAGCTCCATACCCTTGGCCCGCCGTACGAACAGACTGACGCCCAGCACCTGCTCCAGCTCCATCAGCCGCTTGCTGGCGGCCGATACGGCGATAGCTTCGCGGTTGGCGGCGCGGGTCAGCGTGCCTTCCTCAAACACCGCGACGAACAACTGCAATGTGATCAGGTCCAGCCGCCGCACCAGGCTCTTGTGCAACATCAGCGACGCTCGCTGGCCAGCCGATTGATCGCGGCCTGCTCCACCACCGGCTGCGGCGCGCCTTGGCGCGCCGCCTGCAACATCGCCCGGCCCACCGTTTCGGTACTCACCACCCAACCCGGTTTCAGCCGTCGCACAAACGACAGCAACGGCCCAAACACCGAATAGAAGGACTGATACAACGGCGTCTTCGAACGCACGCCATGCAACGGCTGGATCACTCCCGGACGGAACAGGTACACCGCTTTGAAGGGCAGGCGCAGCAAGGCGTTCTCGGTCTTACCCTTGACCCGCGCCCACATCGACTTGCCCGCTTCGGAGCTGTCGGTACCGGCGCCGGACACATAGATAAACGTCATGTGTGGATTGAGCCGCGCCAACGTGCTGGCGGCGACCAGAGTGAGGTCATAGGTGAGGTGGGTGTACTTGACTTCATTCATCCCCGCCGACGAAACGCCGAGGCAGAAGAAACACGCATCAAAGCCTTGCAGCAGGTTTTCCAGGGGCTGGAAATCCAGCATGTCGCTGTGCAACACCTGGTGCAGCTTGCCGTGTTCCTGGGTCAGGGGCGTGCGGCCGACAGCGACGACTTCCTGCACGTCGGCGGCCAACAGGCACTCACGCAGCACGCCTTGGCCGACCATGCCTGTGGCGCCGAATAACAGAACTCTCATAGGGGGACCTCAGCGGCAAGCCGCAAGCTTCAAGCTCAAGTTGAACGCATTCAGCTTGTAGCTTAACGCTTGCGGCTAAAGGCTGCCCCTATCAAAACGCGCTGCGAAAGATCTCCTCAATCTGACGCTGATCCGCCTGCCGAGGGTTGGTCAGGCCGCAGGCATCTTTCAGCGCGTTGGTCGCCAGTAAAGGAATGTCCTGCAACTTGGCGCCCAGCTCGCGCAATCCTGCCGGGATCTCGACATCATGGGCCAGGCTGCGAATGGCGGCGATGGCGGCTTGGGCGCCCTCTTCATCGGTGATGCCCTTGACATCGGCACCCAACGCACGGCCCACGTCGCTCAGGCGTTTGGCGCTGACGCTGGCGTTGAAGCTTTGCACATGGGGCAGCAACACCGCGTTGCATACGCCGTGGGGCAGATCGTATAAACCTCCCAGTTGGTGCGCCATGGCGTGCACAAAACCCAGGGACGCATTGTTGAAGGCCATGCCGGCGAGGAATTGCGCATAGGCCATGTTTTCCCGGGCGGCCTTGTCGCTGCCGTCGCGCACCGCCAGGCGCAGATTGGCGCTGATCAGTTCGATGGCTTTGATGGCACAGGCGTCGGTGATCGGGTTGGCGGCGGTGGACACGTAGGCTTCGATGGCGTGGGTCAACGCGTCCATGCCGGTGGCGGCGGTAAGACCCTTGGGCATGCCGACCATCAGCGCCGGGTCGTTGACCGACAGCAGCGGCGTGACGTTGCGGTCGACGATGGCCATTTTCACATGGCGGGTTTCGTCGGTGATGATGCAGAAACGTGTCATCTCGCTGGCGGTGCCGGCGGTGGTGTTGATAGCCACCAGGGGCAGTTGCGGTTTGCCGGACTGGTCAACGCCTTCGTAGTCGCCGATATGCCCACCGTTGGTGGCACACAGGGCGATGCCTTTGGCGCAGTCATGGGGTGAACCGCCGCCCAGGGACACCACGAAATCACAAGCGCTTTCCTGCAACAGCGCCAGGCCTTTCTCAACGTTTTCCACATTCGGGTTGGGCTTGGCGCCGTCGTAGATCACCGAGTCGATGTCCTGCATCGCCAGTTTCTCAGCGATCATGCTCGCCACGCCGGCCTTGGCCAGGCCGGCGTCGGTGACGATCAGCGCCTTGCGAAAACCATAGTTGCGAATGGCGGTCATGGCTTCGTCGAGGCAGTCGGTGCCCATGATGTTCACGGCGGGGATAAAGAAGGTGCTGCTCATGGTCAATCCTCAGAGGCGTTATGCCTACAGCATCAACCTGCGCTACCCAGCGCATCTTGATCAGGATCAACGCCGACCCGTGATAAAGTCTCCGTCCAGCCGATTTCGAGTAGACCCGCCGCAATGAAGGATTTCCAGGATATTGACGCCCACCTTGAAGACTGGAGCGCCCTGCGCAGCAGTACGGACTTCAGCGGGATTCTGATCGGCAATGGCGCGAGCCGTGCCATTTGGGAAGACTTTGCCTACGACTCGCTGTTCGAAAACGCTCGCACCGTCGAAGAAAAACCCCTCAGCCAGTCCGAGCTCAGCGTATTCGACGCCCTGCAAACCCGCAGTTTCGAGCAAGCCCTGGGCGCGTTGAAGACCACCAGCCGAGTCAACAAGGCTCTGGCCGTCAGCTCGGCGGCGCCGCGCAATCGCTATTACGCGATCAAGGAAGCCTTGATCAATACCATCCATGCGGTGCATATCCCATGGCGCCTGGTGCAGCCGTCGACGCTGGCGACGATCAACGCTGAGCTGAAGCATTACTCAACGGTATTCACCAGCAACTACGACCTGCTCAACTATTGGGCCATCCTGCACACGCCGGGCATCGACGACCTGTTCCGCAGCGCCGACGCCAGCTTCGACCTGCGTGACACCCGCACCGATGCTACGCGCATCCTCTACCTGCACGGCGGCCTGCACCTGGTGCGCAACCTGGATGGTACCGCGCGCAAACTGCCGACCACCGACAGCACCTTGCTCAGCAGCTTTGCGATCAACAACACGATCAAGACCCTGGACGATGTGCCGCTGTTTGTCAGCGAGGGCAAGGTTGAGGAGAAGCTCAAGACGATCCGCAGTTCGGATTACCTGTCGTTCTGCTATGAGCAGTTGCTCAGCCACGAAGGTGCACTGTGCATCTTTGGCCATGACCTGGGACCGCAGGACAAACACCTGGTGGATGCGATTCGCCAGGCCAGGCTGACCACGCTGGCGATCTCGGTGTCGGGGCGCAGTGATGGGTTTATCCGTCAGCAGAAGCGGCGGTATTCGGAGTTGTTTGAGGGGACTGGCGTGGAACTGAAGTTTTTTGCGGCGCGCACGCATCCATTGGGCAACCCCGCATTGTCCGTCCCTGTCGAACGCTGATCCCCCGAATAACCCATTACCTGTAGGAGCCCGGCTTGCCGGCGATAGCGTTTCTGCGGACGCCATCGCCGGCAAGCCGGGCTCCTACAGAGGATTGCGTCAATCTTCCGCGCTGTGCACCACAACCAGCAATTGTGCCTGCACCGGCCCCACCGAGCGCAACCGATGGGGCTTCTGCGCATTGAAGTGCAGCGCATCGCCGCGCTCCAGGATCACCCGTTCGTTCATGAAGTCCACTTCCACCTGGCCTTCGTGCACAAACAGAAACTCTTCACCCACATGCTCCTTGAAGGTCTTGTCGGTGAACTCCGCCGGCGGGTAGATGATGAACGGCAGCAGGCTGCGTTCGCTGACCTGATGGGCCAGCACCGCATAACCCGGTGACGTGTCCGGCCGCTCATGGCTGCGCACCAGGCTGTAGCTGTCGAGGCTGACGCTGTCTTCGCTGAACAGCTCTTCGACCTTCACGTTCAACGCCTTGGCCAGCTTCAACGCGGCGGCAATCGACGGCGTGTTGAGCCCGCGCTCGACCTTGGACAGGTAACTCTTGGTCATCCCAGACTTTTCGGCCAGGACATCCAACGTCACACCAAGTTTTTTTCTCAATAATTTCAAACGGATAGACATGCGCTGCGATTAATCCATGCAGTAAGCGATGAGCTGTGCTTGCCAATGACACAAAGTGTCATATAGCATCATTAGTGTCATTTGCAGCCACCGAGGGCACCCGATATGGCCAAGACATTAGCACTCCCAAAAGACCAACTGGTCAAGCAAGCACTGGTCCAGATGCAAAACACCCTGGCGGATAATACGTGGACCGTCCGGCAAAAGCTGGCGCTTACATGTCGCATCCTGTTCGAGAACGGCCACGACTCCGGCTTGGCCGGGCAGATCACCGCGCGCGGGCCGGAACAGGGCACCTATTACACTCAGCAATTGGGCCTGGGTTTTGATGAGATCACCGCCAGCAACCTGTTGCTGGTGAACGAGGACCTTGAAGTACTGGAAGGCCACGGCATTCCCAACCCGGCCAACCGTTTTCACAGTTGGGTATACCGTGGGCGGCCGGATGTGAACTGCATCATCCACACCCACCCCACCCACATCGCCGCGCTCTCGATGCTGGAAGTGCCGCTGCAGGTGTCCCATATGGACCTCTGCCCGCTGTACGAAGACTGCGCCTTCCTGGAGGCCTGGCCGGGTGTTCCGGTGGGCAATGAAGAAGGGGAAATCATCACCACGGCACTGGGTGACAAACGCGCGATCCTGCTCTCGCACCACGGTCAGTTGTCCACCGGGGCGAGCATCGAGGAAGCCTGCGTGATCGCGCAGTTGATCGAGCGCGCGGCCAAATTGCAGTTGCTGGCGATGGCGGCCGGTACCATCAAGCCGATCCTGCCCGAGCTGGGGCGCGAGGCCCATGACTGGATCTCCCGGCCCAAGCGTCACGGTGCCGCGTTCAACTACTACGCCCGGCAGAACCTGCGTCAACACGCCGATTGCCTGAACTGACTAGCCCATTTCTGACCGGAGACTTCCCATGTCCAGCCCAACCATCCACGGCATCATCGGCTACACCATCACCCCGTTCAGCGCCGACGGCCAACGCGTTGACCTCGACGCCCTCGGCCGCTCCATTGACCGCCTGATTGACGGCGGCGTACACGCCATCGCGCCACTGGGCAGCACCGGTGAAGGTGCGTACTTGAGCGACGCCGAGTGGGACGAAGTCAGCGCCTACAGCCTGGCCAAAATCGCCCGTCGAGTACCGACCATCGTCAGCGTGTCCGACCTCACCACCGCCAAAGCCGTACGCCGCGCCCGCTACGCCGAGGCCAATGGCGCCGATGTAGTGATGGTGCTGCCGACCTCCTACTGGAAACTCAGCGAAGCAGAAATCATCGCCCACTACGCCGCGATCGGCGACAGCATCGGCGTGCCGATCATGCTCTACAACAACCCGGCCACCAGCGGCACGGACATGTCGGTGGACCTGATCCTGCGCATCATCAAGCAGGTGGCCAACGTGACTATGGTCAAGGAGAGCACCGGGGATATCCAGCGCATGCACCAGTTGCATCGCCACAGCGACGTGCCGTTCTACAACGGTTGCAATCCGCTGGCGCTGGAAGCCTTCGCGGCGGGTGCCAAAGGTTGGTGCACGGCGGCGCCGAACCTGATCCCACAGCTCAACCTGGCGTTGTATGAGGCGGTGTTGGCGAATGACCTCACCCAGGCGCGGGAGCTGTTTTACCGCCAGTTGCCGTTACTGGACTTCATCCTCAAGGGTGGATTGCCAGCCACGATCAAGGCCGGGCTGCGGTTGACCGGCTTGGAAGCGGGTGACCCGCGTCTGCCGGTGTTCCCATTAGGTGAAACCGGGATTGAACACTTGAGAAAACTGCTGACAACCGTCTGAAAAAGGCGGCAGGAGCCGGATATCCGGCTCCGACAAAATAAACGAGACAAATGACAATGGTTCTCGATACCATTCGCGACTTTCTCCAAGTCGTGCTTCGTCAAGAAGGATATCCATGTCTCGTCCCAAGCCCGACCCGCTGTCGGCCGATGCCTTTCGCGGGTTCTATACAGACATTCTGTATTTCCTGCGCAAGCGCACAGACAACGCCAGCGACGCCGCGGACATGACCCAGGATGTCTTCACTCAGTGGCTGGACTACCGCGACCGGGCCAAGGTCGAGCAGCCACGGGCGTTTCTATTCCAGATGGCGCGCAACCTGCTGCGTGATCACTGGCGCAAACAGAAGGTACGGCATACCGTCCACTCTGATCAGGCCGAAATGGACGCCGAGCCTGTCACCGACGAGCAAAACGATCCCATGGCCGCCGTGCAACGCTTGCAACGCCTGGAACAGTTGAAAGAAGTCCTCGCAGAACTCTCGCCCCGCAGGCGAGAAGCCCTTATGCTGCACCGCTTCGAAGGCTTGAGCCAGGCGCAGATCGCCGAGCGCATGGGCATTTCGACCAGCATGGTGGAAAAGCACATCGCGTTTGCCCTGCTGCACTGCAAGCGACGCCTTCAACACGAACCCGGCACGGAGCAGCCAGAATGAACCGCCTGAGCGACACCGACGCCCTGGACATCGAAGACCGTGACGCCATTGATGCCCAAGCCGCCAGCTGGTTTGCCCGCAACCGCAATAATGACGCGGGGCGTGCCGACCGCAAGGCCTTTGCCGCCTGGCAAGCCGAGCCGGCCCATGCCCGCGCCTATGCCGAATTCGAGCAACTGTGGGCAGACCTCGCCCAGTTGCAGCAACTGAACAAACCCGTGGCGCTGCCCAAGCGCAAGCCTTCCGTATGGCGCCCTGCCCTTGCCGTGGCGGCCGCCTTGCTGTGTGCAATCATGGCCACGCCTATCGGCGCGCCCCGCGAGCTGTATCACACCCAGGTCGCAGCCCACGCCAAAGGCCTGCGCACCCTCAATCTGCCCGATGGCAGCACCTTGTATGTGAATGCCAACACCCGCGTGCGGGTGGAGTTCACCGCGTACCAGCGCATCGTGCACCTGGACAAAGGCCAGCTGTACCTCGAAGTGGCCGCCGACAAGGAACGCCCGCTGTTCGTGCAAGCGGGCGAGGCCAATGTGCGCGTGGTCGGCACCGGCTTCGATGTGCGGCGCAGCCAGCAGCAACTGGTGGTCAGCGTCGCCCATGGCCAGGTCGCGTTCGAGCCGGATGCCAAAAGCCCCGTCACCCTATTGGGCGCGCAGCAGCGTGCGATCTTCAGCTACGCCAAGGGCACGTTGCAGCAGCAGACCCTCACCGCCGAAAAGGTGGCCGACTGGCGCAGCGGTCACCTGTCGTTTCGCAACCGCGAGCTGGTCAGCCTGATCGATGAATTGAGTCTGTACCGCCCACAGGCACCGTTGCAGGTCAGTAACGCCGTGGCGCACCTGAAGGTCTCGGGCAACCTGGATGTGAATGATCCCGACGCTCTGCTCAACGCCCTGCCCGCCCTGTTACCGGTGAAAACCGTGGCGTCGGCCGATGGCATCATACGCATCGAACCGAGCAAATAACCTTGCAAAATTCTTATTTGAGAATATTTTGCATTCGCAGGTGTGGTTTTTTCGAGCAGCCGCGTCTTCCCCCGGTCTGCGTTTGATACGCACACCTTTTCGGCCACTTGGCCACACCGGGGGATTTCATGTTTCGCGCGCCTTGCCACGCTTCTCACCTGTTTCTTCGACCGACGCTCATCGCTAGTTGCCTGGTATTCAGCCTCAGTGCACAGGCCGATTCGCTCACGCTGCAACTGCCAGCGCAGTCACTGGCCACATCCCTCAGCCAGGTGGCGCAACAGGCACAGATCCAGTTGCTGTTCGATGAAGAGCTGCTCAAGAACGTGCAAGCCCCCGCGCTCAACGGCGACTTCACGCCGGAAGTGGCGATTCGCACCCTGTTGAAAAACGGCGAATTCACCCTGATCAAGGTCGGCAGCACCTACGTCGTGCGCCCCGAAGAGGCCAAGACCACCAACAGCGGCGTTGTTCAACTGGATGCACTGAGCGTGATTGGTACCGGTAGCCAGGTCGACTCCAGCACCGTGGGCCGCTCCACGCTGAGCCAGGCGGATATCGATCGCTACCAGCCCGATAACATTCCTTCGCTGTTGCAGACCCTGCCCGGGGTATCCATGGGCGGTTCACCCAAGCCGGGCGGCCAGACCATGAACATCCGCGGCATGGGCGATGCCGAGGATGTGCCAATGACCGTGGATGGCGCGGCCAAAAGCGGTTTCGAGCGTTATCAACAAGGCACTATCTTCATTGAACCCGAGTTGATCAAAAGCATTGAGGTGGAGAAAGGCCCTTACTCGCCATATACCGGTAACGGCGGTTTTGGCGGCACGGTCAACATGATCACCAAGGACGCACCGGACCTGCTCAAGGACGGGCAAAATGCCGGGGCGATGGTCAAATACGGCTACGCCAGCAACACCCACGAGCAGGTCTACACCGGCGCTGTGTATGGCCGCACCGACGACGGCCGCATGGATGGCCTGGCCTACCTGACCAAGCGCGACGGCGACGACCTCAAGCTTGCCGACACACCGCCTGACCCACGCAATCAGTACCCGATCAACCCCAAACGCTTGCCCAACAGCGCGCAGGATGTCGAAGGCCAGTTGTTCAAGTTCAACGCGTACTTCACCGACGAACACAGCATGGGCCTGTCTTACTCACGCGCCCAAAGCCAACGTATGACGCCGTTCTCGGCAAAGTCCTATCCATCACCCCCGACACAATCGGCTATCGACCGCTACGGCTACGCCACGGCCGTATCACGCTTCCTGGCCGACCGCGACACGGTGGACACCACCTGGTCGAGCAAGTACGAATACCACCCACTGAACAACCCGCTGATCGACCTGAAGCTGAGCTACTCGGAGTCCAATACCGACCAGACCGATGAGCGCGCCGAGAATGCCGTCATTAGCCTGGCCACCGGCGGACGCAAGATGGACACGTCCTACACCGACCGCATCCTCGAACTGCGCAATACCAGCCTGCTGACCACCGGCCCGTTGGAACACGCGGTGACCACGGGCGTGCAGATCCGCAAGCACAAGCGCGAAACCGAAAGCTGGATGCCGGGCGCAACCTACAACACCCCCAAATACAACTATGGGCATTTCCAGCCGTATTTCATGCCTCACGGCAAGGTCGACACCAACGCATTCTATATTCAGGACGCGATTACCCTGGGCAACGTGACCATTACGCCGTCCCTGCGTTACGACCATGTGCGCAACCGCGGTCAAGCCAATGATGCGCCGTACTACAGCAGCCCTGACCCGAAAGTGGGCCACGACTACAGCGACCGCACTTACACCGGTTGGTCGCCGCGCCTGGCGGCGTTCTGGAACGTGACCCCGGATGTGGCGTTCTTCGCCAGTTGGAACCGCACGTGGCGTGCGCCGGTGATCGATGAACAGTACGAAGTCCAGGGCGCTATCAGCACCCGTAGCGCCACCAGCCTGAACCTCGACCCTGAGCGCATTACGGCGATTACCGCGGGCAACGTCACCAACTTTTCGGGGCTCTTCACCCGCGAGGACAACCTGCAACTGCGCACCACGTTGTTCCATAACCGCATCGAAGACGAAATCATGAAGGCCACCGGCATTGGCTGCGAACGGCAACTGACAGTACCGGGCAGTATCGATTCGGTATGCAGTGACGCGGCATCCAGGACCAACTATCGCAATGTGGGCGGCATGACCATCAAGGGCTTCGAGCTTGAAAGCTACTACGACTCGACCTACCTGTTCGGTTCCCTGACTTACTCCTGGGCCACAGGCAAGCGCGACAACCCCTACACCAACCCCTGGGCGACCAACCTGCACGTATGGGCGCGGGATATCCCACCGGCCAAATGGGTGGTGGTGCTGGGTACCAAGATCCCGAGCTGGGACGCGCAGGTGGGCTGGCAGGGCCAGTTCGTACGCAAGACCGATCGCGTGCCCACCGATGTTTACGCGGGCGGTTTGAACTCCAGCATCGGCGACTTTATCTACGACCAAACGGAGAACGCCAGCTACGACACGCAAGGCCTGTTCGCCAATTGGAAACCGCAGCAGGCCGGTCTCAAGGGCACCGAGATCAATTTCACCGTCGACAACCTGTTCAACCGCTTCTACCAACCTGCACTCAGCGGTGAAGGTGTCTACAGCCAAGGCCGCAACGCCAAGATCAGCATCACCCGCTTCTTCTGAAAAAACTGTACGGATAAATCCGCACCCAGCTGTAGGCCCGCAATCGGCAGGGGATGTGGCTAGATGGGCTTCCCTTGAAGCCCTCTAGATTTCGGTTCTTCCCCATGAGCTCGCGCGAAAACACCGGCATGGCCCTCGGCCTGCTGGGCGTCATCATCTTCAGCCTGACCCTGCCCTTCACCCGCATCGTGGTGCAGGAAATCCACCCGTTGCTCAACGGCCTGGGCCGCGCGTTGTTCGCGGCGATCCCGGCGGCGGCGCTGCTGCTGTGGCGCCGCGAACGCTGGCCGACCTGGCGCCAGGTGCGCGGGCTGTGCCTGGTGATCGCGGGGGTGATTCTCGGCTTCCCGGTGCTGTCGGCCTGGGCCATGCAAACATTGCCGGCGTCCCATGGCGCGCTGGTCAACGGCCTGCAACCGCTGTGCGTGGCGCTGTATGCGGCGTGGCTGTCCCATGAGCGGCCGTCAAAAGCCTTCTGGGCCTGCGCGGCGCTGGGCAGTGCGTTGGTGTTGAGCTATGCGCTGATCACCGGGGCCGGCAGCATCCAGGCAGGTGACTTGCTAATGCTGGGTGCGATTGCCGTCGGCGGCCTGGGCTATGCCGAAGGGGGTCGCCTGGCCAAGGAAATGGGCGGCTGGCAGGTGATCTGCTGGGCGTTGGTGCTGTCAACGCCGGTGCTGATCGGCCCGGTGTGGTACCTGGCGGCGCAGCATCAGGGCGCGGTGTCGATGCGTGCGTGGTGGGCGTTTGGCTATGTGTCGCTGTTCTCGCAGTTCCTGGGCTTCTTTGCCTGGTACGCCGGGTTGGCCATGGGCGGGATCGCGCGGGTCAGCCAGATCCAACTGTTGCAGATCTTCTTCACCATCGCGTTTTCGGCGTTGTTCTTTGGTGAACACATCGAGCCGATCACCTGGCTGTTTGCGTGTGGGGTGATCGTGACGGTGATGCTGGGGCGCAAGACGGCGGTGCAGCCAGCCCCCACGCCAAAAGCCACCCCAATCTAATGTAGGAGCCGGCTTGCCGGCGATGGCGGAGTGTCAGTCACCCTCGCTTTCGCCGGCAAGCCGGCTCCTACAAAAGACCGTGTTCAGGCCAGGTAGCCATCCGCGCGCAGCAGGGTTTCCAGGCAGTGTTCGGAGATGTGGTAGAACGCTTTAAGCTCCTGGATTTTCTCCAGCAACTGCGCATTGTCCACCGGCTCGGCGCGCTTCACGGCAAGAATCATCTTGTTCTTGTTGGTGTGCTCCAGCGAGATGAATTCGAACACCTTGGTTTCATAGCCACAGGCTTCGAGGAACAGCGCACGCAAACTGTCGGTGACCATTTCCGCCTGTTGGCCCAGGTGCAGGCCGTATTGCAGCATCGGCTTGAGCAGCACCGGGCTCTGGATCTGCAGGCGGATCTGCTTGTGGCAGCACGGCGAGCACATGATGATCGACGCACCGGAACGGATGCCGGTGTGGATCGCGTAGTCGGTGGCAATGTCGCAGGCATGCAGGGCGATCATCACGTCCAGTTCGCTGGGCGCCACACTGCGCACGTCGCCGCATTTGAACACCAGCCCCGGATGCTCCAGACGCGCGGCGGCGGTGTTGCACAAGGTCACCATGTCTTCGCGCAGCTCGACGCCGGTCACTTCGCCTTCGGCCTTGAGGGTGTTGCGCAGGTAGTCGTGGATGGCAAAGGTCAGGTAGCCCTTGCCCGAGCCGAAGTCGGCAACACGCACCGGCTGGTCCAGTTTCAAGGGTGACGAGGTGAGCGCGTGGCTGAACACTTCGATGAACTTGTTGATCTGCTTCCACTTGCGCGACATCGACGGGATCAGCGCCTGCTTGGCGTCGGTCACACCCAGGTCGGCGAGGAACGGCCGGCTCAGGTCGAGGAAGCGATTTTTCTCACGGTTATGTTCAGCCGAGGGCGCTTCACGCAGTTGCTGTGGCTTGCTTTTGAACAGCGAGCTTTTGTTCTTCTTGCTGTATTCCAGCTGGGCCTCATCAGTCAGCGACAGCAGGTGCGCGTTCTTGAAAGAGGTCGGCAGCAACTCGGCAATCGCCGCCACACCGTCTGCCAGCGGGAAATTCTTGGTGATGTCGCGGGTCTTGTAGCGGTAGACGAACGACAGGCAAGCCTGCTCCTTGACCGTTACCGGCTTGATGAGCAGCCGCTGCAACTCGGCCTCCTCACCGACGTACTTGGCCAGCACCAGCTTGATAAAGGCGTTCTGCGCGAGGCTTGCGCTGAGCAGTTCGATGAACTGGGCGTGATGATCCGGTTGAACAGTGACAGACATGAACAAAAACGCCTCGGGCAGGGAATGCCGGGCATTTTAGGGGGGATGGGGGATTAGGGCACGGGGTTATTTGATCAACGGTCGGCACTCAACCCCCGGCAAACACAAAACATAGGGTGAGCGGGCTTGTTGTGGTGAGCGGGCTTGCCCCGCGCTGGGCTGCGAAGCAGCCCTGAATCCAGGCACCGCATTTTGTCTAGAATGAATGGGGTGGTTTTATTGGGGTGGCTGCGCCACCCAGCGCGGGGCAAGCCCGCTCACCACAATAAGCCCGCTCACCACACAATTGACCTTATTCGAGTACCACCAGGCGGTTGGGCAGCTCATTGCGGGTCTGCGTCACCGGCACATGCACCTTCAACAACTCACCGCAGGCCTCGATGCACGCAATGAACCCCGCCAACGTCTGCCCCTGTTTCACCTGCTGGGTAAACGCCTTGACGATCACATCCCAGCTGCCGTCATCCAGCCGTTTGGAAATGCCGTCATCCACCAGGATCTCCACGTACCGCTCCGCCTCGCTGACAAAAATCAGCACGCCAGTGCTGCCCAGGGTGTGGTGCAGGTTCTGCTCCAGGAACTGCCGCCGCGCCAGGTTGGACGCGCGCCAGTGGCGCACCGAACGGGGGATTAGCCGCGTGGTGACCTTGGGCAGGCGGAACACCAGGCACAACACGATGAACGTCGCCCATTGCGCCAGCAACAAGGTGTACATGGTCAGGTAGCCCGACAGGTAATGCACCACGCCGGGTACCACCAACGCGATCAGGCTGGCCCACAACAGCGGGATGTAGGCGTAGTCATCGGCGCGGGCGGCCAGTACAGTCACCAGCTCAGCGTCGGTGGTTTTCTCGACGCGGGCGATCGCTTCCGCGACTTGGCGCTGCTCGTGTTCAGTCAGTAATGCCATGGTTGTGCTTGCTCTCTCGTTATTATCATCACCAGCCGCCTGAAGCCCCGCCGCCGCCGAAGCCGCCACCGCCGCCCCGGAAACCACCGCCGCCTCCCCCACCGCCACCGCCACGGCCACTGCTGCTGAGAATCGCCAGCAAGATCGCGCCCACCGGCAGGCCCATGCGATTGCATAGCCACAACACGCCGATCAGCAGGATAAACAAGCCGATGGAAAACCCGGGATTATCCTTGGCAAAGTTGGCATCCGCCACATGGGCCGGCACGGCCAGTGGCTCGCCGCCCACCACCTGCACCATCGCGGCCACGCCGTCGCTGATGCCTTTGCTGTAGTTGCCGGCCTTGAACGCCGGCGCAATCACTTGGTTAATGATCACCCACGACTGCGCATCCGTGAGTACACCTTCCAGCCCATAGCCGACTTCGATGCGCAATTTGCGCTCATCGCGGGCGACGATCAACAGCGCGCCGTTGTCCTTGCCCTTCTGGCCGATGCCCCACTCGCGGCCCAATTGGTAACCGAAGTCTTCAATGGGCACGCCTTGCAGGTCGGGCACGGTGACCACCACGATCTGGTCGCCGGACGTCTGCTCCAGTGCCTGCAACTGCTGGGTCAGTTGCTGGCGCGTGGCCGGGTCGATCATTTGGGCGTTGTCCACCACCCGCCCGGTCAGCGCCGGGAAGGTCAGCGCCGCCTGGGCCGCACCGACGCAGGCCAACAGCCACAGCGCCAGGCCTATCCGTAATAAACGCATCGACACCTCAGTGCAGCCTTATTTGAACTTCACTTGCGGCGCTTTATCGGCATCGGCACTGGTGGCTTCAAACGTGGCGCGGATCGGCAAGTCGCTGTACATCACGCTGTGCCACAGGCGGCCAGGGAACGTGCGGATCTCGGTGTTGTAGGCCTGCACCGCCTGGATAAAGTCGCGACGGGCCACGGCAATACGGTTTTCGGTGCCTTCAAGCTGCGATTGCAGGGCCAGGAAGTTCTGGTTGGCCTTCAGGTCCGGGTAGCGTTCGGACACCACCATCAAACGGCTGAGTGCGCCGCTCAAGCCGTCCTGGGCCTGCTGGAACTGCTTGAGTTTTTCCGGGTTGTCGAGGGTGCTTGCATCCACCTGGATCGAGGTGGCCTTGGCCCGCGCTTCAATCACCGCGGTGAGGGTGTCTTGCTCATGGGCGGCGTAGCCCTTGACCACCTCCACCAGGTTGGGGATCAGGTCGGCGCGGCGTTGGTACTGGTTTTGCACCTGGCCCCAGGCGGCTTTGGCCTGTTCATCCAGTGTGGGAATGTTGTTGATGCCGCAACCGCTCAATACGGTACTAATCAGTAACAAAACTGCGGCTTTCACGCCCCAGCGGTAGCCTTGTGCTGCTTGCATGGTGTTTCTCCTGGCGAACCTTGGTGGAATGTGGCAACGGTAAGGCATAATCCGCTGCCGCGACTGGATTGCATCAGATCAATCAGCTAAAAAGATGCCCAGCACAAATAAGAGTTCAGAAGTGTGGTGCATTTTCTGCAATAACACTCGAACAACAACATATGTTCCCCACATTTTGGCAGATCAGCGCATTTTCGCTGTGCAGTGAGCCGAAAAAGGATATTCATGAAAAAGCTGTGTTTGCTCGGCCTTGTTGCCACTCTGGCCAGTCACCCCGTATGGGCAGAAACAAAGCCTGCTGCGCTTAAAGACAAGGACGCCTTTGTCAGCGACCTGCTCAAGCAGATGACCCTGGATGAAAAGATCGGCCAATTGCGCCTGATCAGCATCGGCCCCGAGATGCCCCGCGAGCTGATCCGCAAGGAAATCGCCGCCGGCCGCATCGGTGGCACGTTCAACTCCATCACCCGCCCGGAAAACCGTCCGATGCAGGACGCGGCCATGCGCAGCCGCCTGAAGATCCCGATGTTCTTCGCCTACGACGTGATCCACGGCCACCGCACGATTTTCCCGATCAGCCTGGCCCTGGCGTCCAGCTGGGACATGGACGCCATCGGCCGTTCCGGGCGCATCGCCGCCCAGGAAGCCGCCGCCGACAGCCTCGACATCACCTTTGCGCCAATGGTCGACATCTCCCGCGACCCGCGCTGGGGCCGCACCTCCGAAGGCTTCGGTGAAGACACCTACCTGGTCTCGCGCATTGCCGAAGTGATGGTCAAGGCGTTCCAGGGTGTCAGCGCCGCGAATGCCGACAGCATCATGGCCAGCGTCAAGCACTTCGCCCTGTATGGCGCGGTGGAAGGCGGCCGCGACTACAACGTGGTCGACATGAGCCCGGTCAAGATGTACCAGGACTACCTGCCGCCTTACCACGCGGCCATCAAGGCCGGTTCCGGCGGCGTGATGGTGGCGTTGAACTCGATCAACGGCGTGCCCGCCACCGCCAACACCTGGCTGATGAACGACCTGCTGCGCAAGGACTGGGGCTTCAAGGGCCTGGCCGTCAGCGACCACGGCGCGATCTTCGAGCTGATCAAGCACGGCGTGGCCAAGGACGGACGTGAAGCCGCCAAGCTGGCGATCAAGGCCGGCATCGACATGAGCATGAACGACTCGCTGTATGGCAAGGAATTGCCGGGGCTGCTCAAGTCCGGCGAGATCGAGCAGAGCGACATCGACAACGCCGTGCGCGAAGTGCTCGGCGCCAAGTACGACATGGGCCTGTTCAAGGACCCGTACCTGCGCATCGGCAAGGCCGAGGATGACCCGGCCGACACCTACGCCGAAAGCCGCCTGCATCGCGCCGAAGCCCGTGATATTGCACGCCGCAGCCTGGTCTTGCTGAAAAACCAGAACAACACCCTGCCGCTGAAAAAATCCGCGACCATCGCCCTGGTCGGCCCGCTGGCTAAAGCACCGATCGACATGATGGGCAGTTGGGCCGCCGCCGGTAAACCGGAACAATCGGTGACCCTGCTCGACGGCTTGAACGCGGTGATCGGCGAAAAAGGCAAGATCATCTATGCCCGTGGCGCCAACATCACCAACGACAAGGCCGTGGTCGACTACCTGAACTTCCTCAACTTCGATGCCCCGGAAGTGGTGGATGACACCCGCCCAGCCCAAGTGATGATCGACGAGGCCGTCAAAGCCGCCAAGGATGCCGATGTCGTAGTCGCTGCCGTGGGCGAATCCCGTGGCATGTCCCACGAATCCTCCAGCCGCACCGACCTGAACATCCCGCAAAGCCAGCGCGACCTGATCAAGGCCCTGAAGGCCACCGGCAAGCCGCTGGTACTGGTACTGATGAACGGTCGTCCCCTGTCGATTCTCGAAGAGAACCAGCAAGCCGACGCGATCCTGGAAACCTGGTTCGCCGGCACCGAAGGCGGCAACGCGATTGCCGACGTGCTGTTTGGTGACTACAACCCGTCGGGCAAGCTGCCGATCACCTTCCCACGCTCGGTGGGCCAGATTCCGACCTACTACAACCACCTGACCATCGGCCGGCCGTTCACCCCGGGCAAGCCGGGCAACTACACCTCACAGTACTTCGATGACACCACCGGCCCCCTGTTCCCGTTTGGCTACGGCTTGAGCTACACCACGTTCAGTCTGTCGGACATGGCGCTGTCGTCCACTACCCTGAACAAGACCGGCAAGCTTGACGCCAGTGTCACCGTGACCAATACCGGCAAGGTGGACGGCGAAACCGTGGTGCAGTTGTATATCCAGGACGTGGCCGGCTCGATGATCCGCCCGATCAAGGAGCTGAAGAACTTCCAGAAGATCATGCTCAAGGCGGGTGAAGAGCGCACATTGCACTTCACCATCACCGAGGAAGACTTGAAGTTCTACAACACTCAGCTCAAGTTCGCGGCGGAACCGGGTGAGTTCAATGTACAGATCGGGTTGAATTCCCAGGATGTGCAGCAGCAGACGTTCGAGTTGCTGTAACGCCTGACGCGGTCAAAAAAATGTGGGTGCGGGCTTGCTCGCGAAAGCGGTAGATCAGTCAACTATTCAGTGGCTGACACTGCGCCTTCGCGAGCAAGCCTGCTCCCACATTTAGATCGAGTTGACTTGACTAGCCGCGTCTATCCAGCAAATTCACCACCAACCGATCAATCCACCCCCACACCCGCTGCTTCACCCGCCGCCACAACGGCCGCGACTTCCACGCCTCCAGGCTCACTGCCTGGCTCTTCTCGAAATCCCGCTCGAAACTGCCCACCACCGCCCGCGTCAATTCAGGGTCCAGCGCTTCCAGGTTGGCTTCCAGGTTGAAGCGCAAATTCCAGTGGTCGAAATTACACGACCCAATACTTACCCAGTCGTCCACCAGCACCATTTTCAGGTGCAGGAAGCACGGTTGGTATTCAAAGATCTGCACACCCGCGCGCAGCAAGCGCGGGTAATAACGGTGCCCGGCGTAACGCACGGACGGGTGATCGGTACGCGGGCCGGTGAGCAGCAAGCGCACATCCACCCCGCGCCCCGCTGCACGGCGCAAGGCACGGCGTACGCCCCAGGTCGGCAGGAAATACGGCGTGGCTAACCAAATACGTTGCTGGCCGCTGTTCAGGGCACGGATCAGCGATTGCAGGATATCGCGGTGTTGACGGGCGTCGGCATAGGCGACACGGCCAAGCCCCGGCCCGGTGGCGGGCATCCTGGGCAAACGCGGTAAACCGAAGTGGGTGGCAGGTTTCCATGCGCGGCGCGCGTTGTTGGCGTGCCATTGGCGGTCAAACAGTGCCTGCCAATCCTGCACCAACGGGCCGCTGATCTGCACCATGACTTCATGCCAGTCGGCACTGTCATTGCCCGGCGTCCAGAATTCATCGGTCACGCCGGTGCCGCCGACGAAGGCGACATTCTGGTCGATTAACAACAGTTTGCGATGGTCGCGGTACAGGTTACGCATCCAGCGGCGCCAGCTCAGGCGATTGTAGAAACGCAGTTGCACACCAGCGTCGGTCAGGCGTTTGCGCAGCCCGAGGGTAAACGCCAGGCTGCCGTAATCATCGAACAGGCAGCGCACCTGCACGCCGCGTTCGGCGGCGAGCACCAGCGCCTGCACCATGGCTTCGGCGCAGGCGCCGGCTTCCACCAGGTACAACTCCAGCTCGACTTGCCGCTCGGCGCGAGCAATGCCCACCAGCATCTGCGGGAAGAAATTCGGCCCGTCGATCAGCAATTCGAAACGGTTGGCGCTGCGCCAGGGGAACACCGCGCCGCTCATATCAGCGCGCCGTGAAGATCAGCACCGCACCCACCGGCACTGACAGACTGATCGACTTGAGCCCCGCCGCTTTGCGCAACGCCGCCACACCCGGCGCCAGGTCAAAGTCCTCGGCATGCATCACCAACGGTTCCAGAGTCACTACCTGGAAGCGTCGGTCGTCCAACCGCGTGGCCAACAACTCGGCGCTGTAGGTTTGGGTTTTGCCGTGCAGGGTCACGGACAACGGCAGGCGCAACTCCAATTGTGCGCCGGGAGCCAAATCATTGATCGGCTGCAGGTTGATCTGCGCGTTGATCAGCGCATCGGGAAAGGTCTTGATCTCGAACAACTGGTTGCGCATGCGCTCGTCACGCAGCGGGATGCCGCTGTTGACGGACTCCAGCTCCACCTCCAGTTGCGCCGCGCCCTGGCTGTCGACCTTGCCGTGCAACACCAGGAAGCGCTGCACTTCGGCGATTTCGGTGTTCTTGGTGGTGACGAACGACAGACGCGACGATTCGTTATCCAGATACCAGTCGGCATGGGCAGGCACGGCAGCGGCGGCCAACAGGGCGAAGACCAGGGGTTTGATCACAGAAGCGTTGAACATTGAAGACTCGTGGGGCGAAAAACCTGAACGAACCTTAACCGGATCGCGAGGGTTACGCCAATGCGCGCTGCACTTCGCGCACCGTCTCTTCCAGGCTGGCCATGTGCAGGTTCAACACCCGCTCCACTGGCGCCTGATGCATCGGCCAATGCAGCGCCATGCTCCCAACCAGACGACCATTGACGCGCACCGGCAGGGCGACGGCGCGAATCAGAAACGGCAAACGCACCGGATACTCCCAATAACCCTCGGTGCGCTGGCCGAAGCCCTGGTGCTGGGTTTGCTCGCAGGCCTGGTATTGCTCGTCCGCCGCCACATGGTCGCGACCCGCCAACCGTTGCACCTCTTCGGCCGGCAATTGGGTGAGGCAGGCCTTGCCCATCGCGGAATGAAACAGGCTGGCGTGCTGGCCGACGATCTGGCAATTGTTCGGATAAAGCTTGCGCAACACTCTGGGGATCGCGCTCTCCATGACTTCCAGGCGCTCGCCATCAAAGCAGGACAAATCCACCACCAGCCCGGTGCGTTCGCTGAGCTCCAGCAACCACGGCGCCGCGCTTTCCACGACTTGGCGTTTGAAGCGTTGCTGGGTGTCGCCGAACAGACGTTGAGCGCGCAGGCGGTAACGACGATCGCTCAAGCCGCGATAGACCCAGCCCTGCTCCTGCAACGTCAGCAACATGCGCGACACCGTGGCCTTGGGCAGGCGTGTGAGGTAGTGCAACTCCTCCAGCCCCAGGGCCTGGTGCGCGCCCAGCAACTCGACGATTGCCAGTGCGCGCTCGACCGAGCGTACGGTGCCTGTCTCCATGTTCGATCTCCCTGTTGCCGGTGGATGATCATTGTTCACAGCAAGATACAGGCCCGGTCGCCGCTCACCCCGTCGATGCCAGGCACGTCGGCGGCCGACGCTGCACCCATTGCGTCAGCTGTTCATGAGCATAGGCCAATTGCAGCACCGCCCGATCCGCCTGGGCCGGGCCGATGATCTGCACGCCCATGGGCAGGCCCTGGGGGTTAAAGCCCACCGGCACGCTCATGCTCGGCAGCCCGGCCAGGGTCGGGCCGATGACCCCTTCCATCCAGCGGTGGTAGGTGTCCATTTCACGCCCGCCAACGAGGCGCGGCCAGGGCTGCTGTGCATCGAAAGGGAACACTTGGGCGGTGGGCAGAAGCAGAAAATCGTAACGTTCGAACAGCTTGGCGAGGGCGCGATACCACTCGCTGCGATCCAGCGATGCCTGGTACACCTGCTGGGCCGTCAACCCCAGGCCACCCTCCACTTCCCATTGCGCTTCGGGCTTGAGCAGTGCGCGTTTCTGCGGGTTGGCGTAGGCCGCACCGAGGTTGCCGCGCACCAGCCAGTGGCGATGCACCAGCCAACTGCGCCACAGCCGCGCCATGGAAAAGTCCGGCTGGCAGCTTTCCACCGTGCAGCCCAATGCAGTGAAATCGCCGAGGGCCGATTCGCACAGGCTCAGCACGCCGTCGTCCATCGGTAGATAGCCGTTGTAATCCCCCAGCCAGCCCAGGCGCGCCCCCTTGAAGTCACGCTGCAAGGGCTGGCCGAACATCGCCGGGTCCTCCTTGGACGACAACGGCACTCGCGGGTCGTAACCCGCCTGGATGCTCAACAGCCGCGCCACATCCGTCACGCTGCGGCCCATCGGGCCTTCGGTGCCCAGTTGCTGCACGAACAGTTCCGGGGTCGGTCCGTAAGGCACTCGACCTTGGGACGGGCGCAAGCCAAACACGTTGTTGAACGCCGCCGGGTTGCGCAGCGAACCCATCATGTCGCTGCCGTCAGCCACCGGCAGCATGCGCAGTGCCAGGGCCACCGCCGCCCCGCCGCTGCTGCCGCCCGCGACGAGGCGGGGGTCGTAAGCATTGCCGGTGGTGCCGAACAGCGTGTTGTAGGTCTGCGAACCGAGGCCGAACTCCGGCACGTTGCTCTTGCCGATGATGATCGCGCCACTGCCCCGCACGCGCGCCACGCTGATGGCGTCTTCGCTGGGCACGTGCTCGGCGAACAGCGGAGAGCCCAAGGTGGTGCGCAAGCCTTGGGTAGCAGCAAGGTCCTTGATCGCCTGGGGCATACCGTGCATCCAGCCGCGCGACTGGCCTTGGTCCAACTCGCGATCACGTACCCGCGCCTCGGCCAACACGTCATCAGCGTCGCGCAGCGACACCAGCGCATTCACGCTCGGATTGAAGCGCTGGATCTGCGCCAGATACGCCTGCATCACCTCTTCGCACGACACCTGCCGCGCGTGGATCGCCCGCGACAGTTCGGTGGCATCCCAATCAACAATACTCAAGGCTTCACCTCTTTGGAAAACGGTAGCGGTTTCTGTGCCCGCGGCGCCTCATGCATGCTGTAGGTGCCCAGCAGCGTCAGCACGCAAGCGAACAACACATAAAAGGAGGGCGCGACGGGCGTGCCCAGCACTTTGGTCAGCCAAGTGACGATCAGCGGCGCAAAACCGCCGAACACCATGACCGCCACGTTATAGGCGACCGATACACCGGTCGAGCGAACTTCGATGGGAAACTGCTCGGCCAGTGCGGTCGGCGCCGGGCCGAAGAACCCACCGATGGCGGTGCACAGCATCACTTGCATCACCAGTAGACGCTCGATGGACGGCGCGGCGGCGACCCAAACATACAGCGGATAGACCATCACAAAAAACGCCAGGGTGAACGCCATCAACACCGGCCGCCGTCCCAGGCGGTCCGACAGCAAACCAGACAGCGGAATCACCACGGTCATCAGCGCCACCGCGAACATCTGCACCATCAACACCTGGTCCAGCGGCAGACCAAGGCTTTTGTGGGCGAAGGTCGGCATGTTCACCAGCACCACATAGAACGACACCGTCGCGCCACAGGCCAGGCCCATGGAGACGAGGATGCTGCGCCGATGCTCGCGCACCACCTGCATCAGGCTCGGCGCCGGGCCGGTCGCCTGTTTGCGTGCCTCGATGAATTCTTCCGGGTCTTCCATGTGCCGACGAATCCACAGGCCCACCGGGCCAATCAGCAAACCGAACACGAACGGCAGACGCCAGCCCCACAGATCGAGGGTTTGCGGCGAAAAGAAGTGCGTGACCGCAGCCACCATCGCCGCGCCACCAAACACCGCCAGGCACTGCCCCACCAACTGCCAAGAGCCATATAAGCCCTTGCGATGGGCTGGCGCGCTTTCCACCAGGAACGCCGTAGCACTCGCGTACTCACCGCCGGTGGCAAACCCTTGAAGCATGCGCGCCACCACGATCAACAACGGCGCGCCCATGCCGATGGCGGCGTAGTTGGGCGCAAAGGCGATCAACGCGATGGACACGGTCATCAGCCGGATAATCAACTGCATCGCGGCCTTGCGGCCTTTGCGGTCGGAATACATCCCCAGCAGGATGCCGCCCACCGGCCGCATGAAAAAGCCCACGCCGAAAGTGGCCAAGGCCATCAACAGCGAGGCGTACTCGTCATCCGAAGGAAAAAACTGCCGGGCAATGATGCTCGCCAGAAAGCCGTAGACAATGAAGTCATACCATTCCAGCGCATTGCCGATCACGGCCGCCACCACTTGGCGGGTGCGGGACACACCTGGTTTTGCAGTCTGCATGAGGAACACTCCATTCAACCGATCGAGGGAAAGGGTCCAGCGGCAGAAAAAGAAGGTCGTCAGGCAGGCTTGAGCCAGCTCTCGGCCAGCGCGCCCCAATAGGCGGCGCCAGTCAGCAGGATGTCGTCGTTGAAGTCATAGGCGGGGTTATGCACCATCGGCCGCGACACGCCGTTGCCGATGAACAGGTAGCTGCCGGGGCAGCGTTGCAGCATCCAGGCGAAGTCTTCGCTGCCCATCAGCGTACGGGTGTTGCCGTCCACCGCGTCGGCGCCGAGCAAGGCGACGCCGACCTGGCGGGCGAATTCGGTTTCTTCGGCGTGATTGACCAGCACCGGATAGGCCGGGCGGTGTTCGATCTGCACCGTGCAGCCAAAGCTGGCGGCCTGGGTGTGGATAATGGCGAACACCCGCTCCAGCATCTGCTCACGCACCTTGGGATTGAGCGCGCGCAGGCTCAGACGCAACAGCGCCTGCTGGGGAATCACGTTGGCGGCCTGGCCCGCTTGCAGGGCACCGACGGTGACCACGGCAGCTTCCTGGGTGTCGATATTGCGCGCCACCACTGTCTGCAACGCCATGACCATGCTCGCCGCCGCCACCAACGGGTCCACCGTCAGATGCGGCATGGAACCGTGACCACCAACGCCTTCAAGGGTCACGGTGAGCAAGTCTTGCGAAGCCATCATTGGCCCAACGCGCAACCCCAGATGCCCCGCCGGCAGCCCCGGCATGTTGTGCATGCCAAACAAGCCATCGCAGGGGAAACGCTCCAGCAAACCGTCAGCCAGCATGGCTTCGGCGCCGCCCTGGCCCTCTTCGGCGGGTTGGAAGATCAGGTTTAAAGTGCCATCAAATTGCCGCGTGGCCGCCAGGTAGCGCGCGGCGCCGAGCAACATCGTGGTGTGGCCGTCATGCCCACAGGCGTGCATGCAACCGGCGTGTTGGCTGGTGTAGGACGCGCCGGTGTTTTCGATGATGGGCAAGGCGTCCATGTCGGCACGGATGCCCAGGGTGCGCGAACTGCTGCCATTGCGCAGCACGCCCACCACGCCGGTCTTGCCGATGCCGGTGTGCACCTCATAGCCCCAGTCTTTCAGGGATTTGGCGACGAGGGCACTGGTGCGGTTTTCTTCAAAGCCCAGTTCAGGATGGGCGTGAATGTCCTGGCGTACGGCGTGCAAATCGCCGGCAACGTCGCTGAGCCAATCCAGGATGTGCTGGTGTGGGCGCATGGTGATTCTCCTCACAGGCGGGTGTTCCCGTTCTTGTTTGCTGCACATCGCCAGCTAACCGCGATGTGGGCAGGAGGACAATCAAAGGTGGTTCCACTCTGTGGAACCTTGCCGCATTACATGGTTTTCCTGAAGCTTGCCTCTCTCTGTGGTGAGCAAGCTTGCTTGCGTTGGAGGGGGAAGTGCCGCCAAAAACCAGGCGGCCAAAAATCATGAATAACTGGTTCGAATCTTGTGTAAGGAAGCGTGCTAGAGGGCATTACTTTTTTCTGTAAAACCACATCAAATAGAACCCACCAAGGGGAACGGCGAAGACAAAATAGAACAGCCATAACAGTGTGTGCCCACCATTGGATGCAGCCGTCTTCAATGGATCCGACCCCCAAAAGCGTTTCCCGGTAACACTGAAGACAATGTTTTCTACTGCGCGCCTTGAGAACGGAAACAAAAGTGCATTAGCCCCGCAGATAGAAATATAAATAGCAGCGTTATCGTTTGACCGGAAACTATAAGCGCTCAAAAAAAACAAAAACAATCCAATCATCAAACCCTCAAAAAAATGGCTTTTCTCCATGCCCATTCGCATTCTTATCATCCTGAAGTAATGTTGAGCCACACGCGCTAGAGCCAGAAACATCCGCTCTGCCTCTGAAGGGCCGCAACCCATGTCATCGGCCACCTGCAAGATTACTACATGCGCGCGGCATCAAAATCAGGACGCTGCACGTTGCGCTTGAAACGTGCAAAGGTAAATCCTACGGCAGCAGGCGACACCCCTGCCGCTCCCCCAACCACCGCGCCACATGCGTACGCCCCAACCCGCTCGCCGTCACTTCACTGCGCTCCGGGTTGTCGCTGAACGCGCTGGTCGGCACGTACTGCTTCACATACCCCCGGCAATATTCGGCCGGGTTGTTCGCCACGTACCGGCATGAGCAGTACTCCTTGGCGGTGTAGGCCGCGATGATGTCGGGGAAGGCTTGCAGGTTGACGCGTTCGTGCCAGAGCCAACCCAGCAAGGCGAGCAACAACAGCAGAAACAGACTGGTAACCGGCCGACGGCGGATCATGGTTGCACCGCCGCGAGTACGCGCTTGAGCAGTTCGTTATGGCGATAGCTGCCGTCGCGATCATCGCCATAACGCACGATGACCAAGTGTTCGTCGGGCATCACGTACAACGCCTGCCCCCAATGACCGAGGGCGGCGAAGGTGTCGGCGGGAGCATCGGGCCAGGGTCTTGACGCGCCTTTATTGAGCCACCAATGACCACCGGGGACGGCTTCGTCCTGGCCGGGTTTGTATTTATCGAAGGGCTGGCGGTTAAAGGCAACCCAGTCTTTGAGCAACAGTTGTTGATCGCCCCAGCGACCGTCACGCGCCATCAGCAAACCGACACGCGCCAAGTCGCGAGCGGTGAGGTAGGCATAGGACGAGGCGACGAAGGTTTCATCGGCGTCGGTCTCCCAAGTGGCATTGCGAATGCCCAAGGGCTTGAACAGCGCATCCCACGGGTAACTCATATAAGCCTTGTGCCCGAGCATGCCTTTAAGGGTGGCGGACAAGATATTGGTGTCGCCGCTGGAATAACGGAACACCTGGCCCGGTGCAGTGGCGGCCTCGGTGTCGGCGGCAAAGTCGGCCATGTCGCCGCGGCCTCGGGTGTAGAGCATCGCCACCACCGAGGATTTCAGCGGCGCGTATTCGTAATCTTCCTGCCAGTCGAGGCCCGAGGCCCAGTGCAGCAAGTCGGCCATGGTCACGGCCGGGTGCTGTTTCATCGGCGGGTAAAAGCGCGCGGCGGGGTCAGTGAGTTTGAAGCGGTTATCGCCGTAGGCCACGCCCAGTACGGTCGCCATCAGGCTTTTGCTGACCGACCAGGTGAGGTGCGGGGTGCTGGCGGTGGTGGGTGCGGCGTAGCGTTCGTAGATGACCTCGCCATCGCGAATCACCAGCAACGCATCGGTGCGGATGCCTTGGCGAGTGGCGTCGTCCCGCGCCGGGAAGGCGTAGGCCTCCAGGGCATCAACAGCGGGACCCGATAGCGGTGTGCCCTTGGCCCAGTCTTTATCGGGCCATGTTTCGGCGTGGGCGGTAACGATGACGAATAGCAGGGCGACGTACAACAGGCCTCTGACCATGGACGCAGACTCAAGGGGGCATTCAAGCCCGCGAGCCTAGCCGAGGGTGATGACAGATTTGCGACAGCGGGGGCTGTCATCCAAGCGTCACCATAACTTCATGGAGATGACACCGAGCCTACATAGCCTGAGTTTGGACAACAAAGTCGACCGGCCGAAATCGTGGCCGGCACTCGGAGACTCGCCATGACTCAGATCGCCCGCATCAGCGACACCGGCAATGAACGCCGTCTGCAAGCCGAACGCCTGGTTGGCGCGCAGGCGTTGCAGGAAGCCCAGGCCCTGCGGTTCAACGTGTTCAGCGGCGAGTTCAACGCCAAGCTGAAAGGCGCGGAACTGGGCCTGGACATGGATGACTATGATGTTCACTGCAGCCACATCGGCGTGCGGGACTTGAACAGCGGTCGACTGGTGGCCACCACCCGTTTGCTGGACCACCAGGCTGCCAGCACCCTGGGTCGGTTCTACAGTGAAGAAGAATTCAGCCTGCATGGCTTGCTCCATCTGCAAGGCCCGATCCTGGAAATCGGCCGCACCTGCGTCGACCCGGCCTACCGCAACGGCGGCACCATTGCCGTGTTGTGGGGCGAATTGGCCGAAGTGCTCAACCAGGGTGGCTACAGCTACCTGATGGGTTGCGCGAGCATCCCGATGCACGATGGCGGCATCCAGGCCCACGCAATCATGCAGCGCCTGCGTGAACGCTACCTGTGCAATGAACACCTGCGTGCCGAACCGAAAAAACCACTGCCGGCGCTGGACCTGCCGTCCAACGTGATCGCCGAGATGCCGCCATTGCTCAAGGCGTACATGCGCCTGGGTGCGAAGATCTGCGGCGAGCCGTGCTGGGATGAGGATTTCCAGGTGGCCGACGTGTTCATCCTGCTCAAGCGCGATGAGCTGTGCCCGCGTTACGCGCGCCACTTCAAGGCTGCAATGTGATGAGCCGCCTGCGAGTTTACGGGCGCATTGCCCGCGTGCTGGTGGTGGTGGCGCTGGGCTTGAGCATGGCCAGTGTGTTTGGGGTATTCGAGCGCATGGGCATCGCCAATTCGATGGTGCGGCGCCAGCGTTGGTCGCGGTTTTTCATGGCGCGACTGACCAACGCCCTGCCCTTTCGCGTGACGGTGCACGGTGAGTTGCCGACGCAGCCGATGCTGTGGGTGAGCAATCACGTGTCCTGGACCGATATTCCGCTGCTGGGCGCCGTGGCGCCGATGTCATTCCTGTCCAAGGCCGAAGTGCGCACCTGGCCGGTGGCAGGTTGGTTGGCGGCCAAGGCTGGCAGCTTGTTTATCCGCCGGGGTTCGGGCGACAGCCAGTTGATCCGCAAGCAGATGACGCGCCACTTGGAGCAAGAGCATCCGTTGCTGATGTTCCCGGAAGGCACCACCACCGACGGGCGCAGCCTGCGCACCTTCCACGGGCGCTTGCTGGCCAGTGCGATCGATGCGGATGTGTCGCTGCAACCGGTGGCGATCCGTTATCTGCGTGACGGCCAAGTCGACCCGCTGGCGCCTTTTATTGGCGACGATGATTTGCTCTCGCACCTGATGCGCTTGTTTGCCAACGACCAGGGCGATGTGGAAATCCATGTGCTCAAGCCGATTGCCTGCGCCGGGCAGGAACGTGCGGCGCTGGCGTATCAGGCGCAGCAGGCAGTGCAGAAGGCGTTGTTTGGTGAGGTGGTGCAGCCAGCCGAACCGCGCGGCGCGCTGATTGCCGCCTGAACCCGATTCACTGTAGGAGCGAGCTTGCTCGCGAAAAACGAATAGGCGCCACGGGCTGGCTGACAGCGCTGCGTTATCGTTGACGATCTTCGCGAGCAAGCTCGCTCCTACAGAAGTCTTGCAACAGCGGGTAGAAAACGCTGAAGTCTTCGCTCAACGGCTCATACAGCTCCCGCAGCTCCCGCATGGCATGGCTCAGTTCCTCGGGCTGTGTCAGGCGCCGGGAAATCCCCCGCAACACCTGCTCCATCACCGCAAACTCGCGGTACGAGCCCAACCAATCATCCGCCGCCATATACGGCGCAATCTGCGCCAGCCGCCCCGGCAATTGCGGCTCGGCCGCCAGCACGCGGTACACCTGCGACGTAAAACGCTCCAAGGGCTGGTCGGCATACAAGGCCCAGTCCCGCGCCAGGCAGTGGTCGAAAAACACATCGAGGACGATCCCGGCATAACGCCTGCGGGTCAGGCTGAAGCGTGACAACGCCTCCCCCACCAGCGGGTGGCTGTCGGTGAAGCGGTCGATGGAACGATGCAGCTGGATCGCCGACTCGATTTGCGGGCTGAACTGGCCCTGCAGGGGACCTTTGACGAAATCGCCATAGAGGCTGCCCAGCAGTTGCGCAGGAAGTTGGCCGCCCAGGTGCAGATGTGCGAGATAATTCATGGTGCGCAGTCTACCACTGCCCTCAACGTATCGTTATAACCCGATATACCGATTGAGCCTAGGCTCAGATCAAAATCATATTGGTCTATCGGGATAGACCGATATAAAGTTCGCCTCATCGCGATATAACGCTGCAAGACACCGAGCACCTGCCATGTCCATCGACCTCGACGAAATAATAAAAGCCCTGGCGCACCCAGTACGACGAGACATCCTCACCTGGCTGAAAGACCCGAAAGTGCAATTCCCCGAACAACTGCACAACCACGAATACGGCATCTGCGCCGGGCAGATCGACCAGCGCTGCGGCTTGTCCCAGTCGACCGTGTCGGCCCACCTGGCCACCCTGCAACGCGCCGGGTTGATCAGCAGCCAGAAGGCCGGCCAGTGGCACTTTTTCAAACGCAACGAGGACACCATCCAAGCCTTCCTCGCGGCGCTCACCACCGAACTCAGCGCGCACGACAGCGCCGCGTTGTAACAAGGAAACGCTAATGCCCCTCTCGCTACTCATACTGGCCCTCAGCGCCTTCGCCATCGGCACCACCGAGTTCGTCATCATGGGCTTGTTGCCCGATGTGGCGGCGGACTTGGGTGTGTCGATTCCCGGCGCCGGCTGGCTGGTGACCGGTTACGCCCTGGGCGTGGCCATCGGCGCGCCCTTCATGGCATTGGCCACCGCCAAATTGCCACGCAAGGCGGCGCTGGTAGCGTTGATGGGCATCTTCATTATCGGCAACCTGCTCTGCGCCCTGGCCAGTGACTACAACGTGTTGATGTTTGCCCGTGTGGTCACCGCGCTGTGCCACGGTGCATTCTTCGGGATTGGTTCAGTGGTAGCGGCCAACCTGGTGCCGGCCAACAAACGGGCTTCGGCAGTGGCCTTGATGTTCACCGGTCTGACCCTGGCCAATGTGCTCGGCGTGCCGCTGGGTACGGCACTGGGCCAGGAAGCCGGCTGGCGCTCGACCTTCTGGGCGGTGACGGTGATTGGTGTGGTGGCGTTGATCGGCCTGATCCGCTTCCTGCCGGCCAAGCGTGATGAAGAGAAACTCGATATGCGCGCCGAACTGACCGCCCTCAAGGGCGCCGGCATCTGGCTTTCGTTGAGCATGACCGCGCTGTTTGCCGCGTCCATGTTCACCCTCTTCACCTACGTCGCACCGCTGCTGGGCGATGTAACCGGCGTGTCGCCCAAAGGCGTGACCTGGACCCTGCTGTTGATCGGCCTGGGCCTCACTGTGGGCAACATCATCGGCGGCAAGCTGGCGGACAAGCGCCTGGTGGCCACTTTGATCGGCGTATTCATCAGCATGGCGGTGGTCTCCACGGCACTGACCTGGACCAGCGTCGCCGTGATCCCCACCGAAATCACCCTGTTCCTGTGGGCCACCGCGTCGTTCGCCGCCGTGCCTGCGCTGCAGATCAACGTGGTGACCTTCGGCAAGGCCGCACCGAACCTGGTGTCCACCCTGAACATCGGCGCGTTCAACATCGGCAACGCCCTCGGCGCGTGGGTGGGCGGCAGTGTGATTGCCCATGGTTTCGGCCTGACCAGCGTGCCCTTGGCCGCAGCGGCCCTGGCGATCCTCGCGCTGTTGGTGACCCTGATTACTTTCCGTCAGACCGGCGATGCCGACCTGGCCCCCGCGACTAACTGATCCACTTCAAAGACAAAGGTGCTTTCCCCATGACGACTATTTTCGATCCGATCAAACTGGGCGACCTGGAACTGTCGAACCGCATCATCATGGCGCCGCTGACCCGCTGCCGTGCCGATGCCGGTCGCGTGCCCAACGCGCTGATGGCCGAGTATTACGTGCAACGCGCCTCCGCCGGGCTGATCCTCAGCGAAGCCACCTCCGTGACGCCGCTGGGCGTGGGTTACCCGGACACACCAGGCATCTGGTCCAATGACCAGGTGCGCGGCTGGGCCAACGTCACCAAGGCGATTCATGGCGCGGGCGGCAAGATCTTCCTGCAACTGTGGCACGTGGGGCGTATTTCCCATGAGTCGTACCTGAACGGCGAAAGCCCAGTGGCCCCGAGCGCGATCCAGCCTAAAGGCCACGTCAGCCTGGTGCGCCCATTGGCCGACTACCCAACGCCACGCGCCCTGGAAACCGCTGAAATCGCCGACATTGTCGACGCCTACCGCACCGGTGCCGAGAATGCCAAGGCCGCCGGTTTCGACGGCGTGGAAATCCACGGCGCCAACGGTTACCTGCTCGACCAGTTCCTGCAGAGCAGCACCAACAAGCGCACCGACCAGTACGGCGGCTCCCTGGAAAATCGTGCACGCCTGCTGCTGGAAGTGACCGACGCCGCCATCGAAGTCTGGGGCGCTGGCCGCGTGGGTGTGCACCTGGCACCGCGCGCCGACTCCCATGACATGGGCGATGACAACCTGGCGGAAACCTTTACCTACGTTGCCAGCGAACTGGGCAAGCGTGGCATCGCGTTTATCTGCTCCCGTGAGAAAGAAGCCGGCGACAGCCTCGGTCCACAACTCAAGAAGGCTTTCGGCGGCGTGTACATCGCCAACGAACGCTTCACCAAGGACAGCGCCAACGCCTGGCTGGCCGAAGGCAAAGCCGACGCCGTGGCGTGGGGTGTGCCGTTCATTGCCAACCCGGATTTGCCAGCGCGCTTGAAGGCTGATGCGCCATTGAATGAAGCCCGCCCAGATACTTTCTATAGCAAAGGCCCAGTGGGTTACATCGACTATCCGACGCTGGCGCTGTGATGTAAAAAGCTGAAACGAAAAAGCCCCGGTTCGAAGGAACCGGGGCTTTTTCATGGACGCTGGGTAACATTCCTTCACAGCCCTGCAACAAAATCGCTACAAAATACTTAGGCGGCTACCTATCAACCCGCCGCCAGCCCGTATATAAAGTCACCCCACCGATCAGGCGGAAGGACGATTGACTGTCCTTAGGCTTTACTGTTGACACAACCTGATGCAATTACGCATTTTGTCTCAATTGCGCAGGCTGGGGCTCCAGCGCAGCATGTCCAGCCCGGCATCCACCCAGCGTTCGGCTTCCTGATGCAGTTGGAAGCTGTCGGGAACCAGCAGCCACTGGCCGATCAGCCCGTTGATGTAGGCGTGGATGCACACCGCGCCACGGGTGGTATCGAGGTTTTCCGGCAGTTGCCCGCGATGGACCGCGTTACGCAAGGTCAGGCCGATGCGCAGGTTGCACTCCAGGCTATGGGTCTGACGTTGGCGACGCATATCGCACATTTCATCGGTGAATTCGCACTTATGGAACAAGATCTCGTTGATGCGCCGGGTTTTCGGGTCCAGGGCCACTTGATGAAACAAATGAATCAACAGCTTGCGCATGCAGCCCAGCGGGTCGAGTTCATCCTCGCTTTCACTCGCCCTGGCCAACTCGTCCAGCGGCTCATGCAGCGTGTCGAGCAACGCCTGGAGCAAATCGGATTTATTGCTGAAATGCCAGTAGATGGCACCGCGCGTCACACCGGCCAGCGCGGCGATGTCCGCCAGCGTGGTCCGCGCGACGCCGCGCTCATAGAAGGCTTGCTCGGCGGCTTGAAGAATCTGGCTGCGCGTTTCCTGAGCTTCCTCTTTGGTGCGACGAACCATGGCAGTACAACCTCAATCAGGACACTTGAGACTATCGTTAACGCAGAATTAACCGTCGGTAACGATCATCCGAATATTTGTGGGACGACACCGTCATGGGTGCCGAACGTAATGAAATCGAGGCTTTGGGCGTTGCTTTGTCAACATTCCGCGCAGCCTGTCAAGAGTTTACAAACAACCATGAACGTAAGTATATTGCGTAGCAAGCTACTTATCCAGTCAGTGCTTGTTTTTTACCCTTCCACACTTCTTGTGCGCATTCTGCGCGCCTGACTCGAGGATCTTCATGCAACTTAAGCCAGCTGTTACCGCTCTGGTCACTGCCGTCGCCCTGGCATCGCTGCTCAGCGGATGTAAAAAGGAAGAAGCGGCTCCGCCCGCTCAAACCCCTCAGGTCGGCGTGGTCACCATTCAACCGCAAGCCTATACCCTGACGTCCGAGCTGCCAGGCCGCACCACCGCCTACCGCATCGCGGAAGTTCGCCCACAGGTCAACGGCATCATTCTCAAGCGCCTGTTCAAGGAAGGCGGCGACGTGAAGGAAGGGCAACAGCTCTACCAGATCGACCCGTCGGTGTACGACGCCACCCTGAAAAGCGCACAAGCCAGCCTGACCCAGACCAAGTCCATCTCCGACCGCTACAAGCAGTTGGTCGATGAACAAGCCGTCAGCCGCCAGGAATACGACACCGCCGTCGCCAACCGCATGACTGCGGAAGCAAACGTTCAAACGGCCCAGATCAACGTGCGTTACACCAAAGTATTCGCGCCGATCTCCGGGCGTATCGGCCGCTCTTCGGTGACCGAAGGCGCGCTGGTCAGCAATGGCCAGACCGATGCCATGGCCGTGATCCAGCAACTGGACCCGATCTACGTCGACGTCACGCAGTCTTCGGCCGAAATGCTGAAACTGCGCCGTGACCTGGAAAGCGGCCAACTGGAAAAAGCCGGCGCCAACGCCGCCAAGGTCAAGCTGACCCTGGAAGACGGCAGCGACTACGGCCAGGACGGCAAGCTTGAATTCTCCGAAGTGTCGGTTGACCAGACCACCGGTTCCGTGACCCTGCGCGCCGTGTTCCCCAACCCTGACCACACGCTGCTGCCGGGCATGTTCGTACACGCCCAACTGCAAGCTGGCGTCAACAGCAAGGCCATCCTGGCACCCCAACAAGGCGTGACCCGCGATATCAAAGGTATCCCGACCGCGATGGTGGTGAACAAGGACAACAAGGTCGAGCAGCGTCAATTGGTGGCCAACCGCACGGCCGGCGCCTACTGGCTGGTGGAAAAAGGCCTGAACGCCGGTGACCGCGTGATCACCGAAGGCCTGCAATTCATCAAGCCGGGCATCGAAGTCAAGGTCAAGGACGCCGACAACGCCAAGCCTGCCGGTTCTGCTCCAGCTCCTGCTGCCGCTGCTGGCCAGGGGGAGTAACCCATGTCGAAATTTTTTATCGACCGTCCCATTTTCGCCTGGGTAATTGCCCTGGTGATCATGCTGGTCGGGGCACTGTCGATCCTGAAGTTGCCCATCAACCAATACCCGGCCATCGCGCCAACCGCCATCGACATCCAGGTGACCTACCCAGGCGCGTCCGCACAAACCGTGCAGGACACCGTGGTGCAGGTGATCGAGCAACAGCTCAACGGTATCGACAACCTGCGTTATGTCGCCTCGGACAGTAACTCCGACGGCAGCATGACCATCACCGCGACGTTCAACCAGGGTACCAACCCGGACATCGCCCAGGTTCAGGTGCAGAACAAGCTGAACCTGGCGACCCCACTGCTGCCGCAAGAAGTGCAGCAGCAGGGTATCCGCGTGACCAAGTCGGTGAAGAACTTCCTGATGGTGATCGGTCTGGTGTCGGAAGACGGCAGCATGACCAAGGACGACTTGTCCAACTACATCGTGTCCAACATCCAGGACCCGATCTCGCGTACCGCGGGCGTCGGTGACTTCCAGGTGTTCGGTTCGCAGTACGCCATGCGTATCTGGCTCGACCCGGCCAAACTGAACAACTACCAGTTGACCCCGGTAGACGTCAGCACCGCCATCTCGGCCCAGAACGTACAGGTGGCCACCGGTCAACTGGGCGGTTTGCCTGCCCTGCCCGGCACCCAGCTGAACGCGACCATCATCGGCAAGACCCGCCTGCAGACTGCCGAAGAGTTCGGCAAGATCCTCATGAAGGTGAATGCCGACGGCTCGCAAGTGCGCCTGCGTGACATCGCCCGCATCGAACTGGGCGGCCAGAACTACAGCATCAGTGCACAGTTCAACGGCAAGCCGGCTTCCGGCATGGCGATCAAGCTGGCATCGGGCGCCAACGCCCTGGACACCGCCAAGGCCATCCGTGCCACCGTGGCGTCCCTGGAACCGTTCTTCCCGCCAGGCATGAAGGCCGTGGTGCCGTATGACACCACGCCAGTCGTGACCGAATCGATCTCCGGTGTAGTCCACACCCTGGTCGAGGCGATCGTGCTGGTGTTCCTGGTGATGTTCCTGTTCCTGCAGAACTTCCGCGCCACCATCATCACCACCATGACGGTACCGGTGGTATTGCTGGGTACCTTCGGGATCCTGGCCGCGTTCGGCTTCACCATCAACACCCTGACCATGTTCGGCATGATCCTGGCCATCGGCTTGCTGGTGGACGATGCCATCGTGGTGGTGGAAAACGTCGAGCGGGTCATGGCCGAGGAACACCTGTCGCCGAAAGAAGCGACGGTGAAATCCATGAGCCAGATCCAGGGCGCCCTGGTGGGTATTGCCCTGGTCCTGTCGGCGGTACTGTTGCCGATGGCGTTCTTCGGCGGCTCTACTGGTGTGATCTACAAACAGTTCTCCATCACCATCGTTTCGGCCATGGCGTTGTCGGTACTGGTTGCCCTGATCTTTACCCCGGCGTTGTGCGCCACCATGCTCAAGCCGATCGACCCGGAAAAGCACGGCCAACCCAAGCGTGGTTTCTTCGGCTGGTTCAACCGCACTTTCGACCGTGGCGTACTGAGCTACGAGCGCGGCGTGGGCAACATGATCAAGCACAAGTTTCCTGCATTCTTCGTGTACCTGATCATCTTCGCCGGCATGATCTGGCTGTTCACCCGCATTCCAAGCGCGTTCCTGCCAGAAGAAGACCAGGGCGTGATCTTCGCCCAGGTGCAGACCCCGGTCGGCTCTTCGGCTGAACGTACGCAGAAAGTCATCGACGACATGCGTGCCTTCCTGCTGCACGACAAGGAAGGCGAGCCGGGCGAAGGCAAGGCTGTGAAGTCGGTATTTACCGTAAACGGCTTTAACTTCGCCGGCCGTGGCCAGAGTTCGGGCCTGGCATTCGTGATGCTCAAGCCGTGGGATGAACGCGATTCTTCCATGTCGGTATTCGAGGTTGCCAAGCGTGCCCAGGGTTACTTCTTCGGGGCCTTCAAGGACGCCATGGTATTTGCCATCGTGCCGCCTTCGGTTCTGGAATTGGGTAACGCCACCGGTTTCGACGTGTTCTTGCAAGACCAGGGCGGTGTCGGCCACGAAAAACTGATGGAAGCGCGCAACCAGTTCCTCGGTGCGGCAGCGCAAAGCAAGATCCTGGCCGGTGTGCGCCCCAACGGCGTGAACGATGAGCCGCAGTACGAGCTCACCGTCGACGACGAGAAGGCCAGCGCCCAGGGAATTACGCTGTCGAGCATCAACCAGACCCTGGCGATCGCCTTGGGTGGCAGCTACGTCAACGACTTCATCGACCGTGGTCGAGTGAAGAAGGTGTACGTGCAAGGCGAGGCCGCTGGCCGCATGTCACCGGAAGACCTGGACAAATGGTACGTGCGCAGCGACTCCGGGAAGATGGTGCCGATGTCGGCCATTTCCTCGGGCAAGTGGATCTACGGTTCGCCGAAGCTGTCGCGGTATAACGGTGTAGCGGCGATGGAAATCCTCGGTACCCCGGCTCCGGGCTACAGTACCGGTGACGCCATGGCCGAAGTCGAACGTATCGCCAAGGAACTGCCGGCCGGTATCGGCTACGCGTGGACCGGCCTGTCGTACGAAGAACGTCTGTCCGGCTCCCAGGCGCCTGCGCTGTATGCATTGTCGCTGCTGGTGGTGTTCCTGTGCCTCGCGGCCCTGTACGAAAGCTGGTCGATCCCGATTGCGGTGGTACTCGTTGTGCCGCTGGGCGTGGTGGGTGCGTTGATCGCTACCAGCATGCGCGGGCTGTCCAATGACGTGTTCTTCCAGGTGGGCCTGTTGGTGACGGTGGGCTTGGCGGCGAAGAACGCCATCCTGATCGTGGAATTCGCCAAAGAGCTCCACGAACAGGGCAAAGGCATCGTCGAGTCGGCCATCGAGGCGTCCCGCATGCGTCTGCGTCCGATCATCATGACCTCCATGGCCTTCATCCTCGGCGTACTGCCGCTGGCGATCTCCTCGGGCGCTGGCTCAGGCAGCCAGCACGCCATCGGTACCGGCGTAATTGGCGGTATGATCACGGCCACTGTCCTGGCGATCTTCTGGGTGCCATTGTTCTTCGCAACCGTATCCGCTGCTGGCGAACGTAAAAAGACTGACACTACTGAAACTCCTAAAGAGGCTGGCCAATGAGCAAGTCGCTACTTTCCCTAGCCGTCACGGCATTCGTGCTCAGTGGCTGCTCGCTGATACCTGACTATCAGCGCCCCGAAGCGCCGGTGGCCGCACAGTTCCCGCAGGGGCCGGCGTATTCGTCGGCCCAGGCGCCGAGCCAGGCCGCTGCCGAGCAGGGCTGGAAGCAGTTTTTCCATGACCCTGCCCTGCAACAGCTGATCCAGACCGCGCTGGTGAACAACCGCGACCTGCGTGTCGCGGCCCTGAACATCGACGCCTATGCCGCGCAGTACCAGATCCAGCGCGCCGACCTGTTCCCGGCCGTGTCGGCCACGGGCAGCGGCAGCCGTTCGCGTACGCCGGCCCGCCTGTCGCAGACCGGCGAATCGACCATCAGCAGCCAATACTCGGCCGGTCTCGGGATCAGCTCCTATGAGCTGGACCTGTTCGGTCGCGTACGCAGCCTGAGTGAAGAAGCCCTGCAAAAGTACTTCGCCACTGAAGAAGCGCGGCGCAGTACCCAGATCAGTCTGGTGGCCAGTGTGGCCAATGCCTACCTGACCTGGCAGGCCGACAAGGAACTGCTCAAGCTCACCCAGGACACCCTGGATGCCTACGAGCAGAGCTTCAAGCTCACCTCGCGCAGCAATGAAGTCGGCGTGGCCTCGGCCCTCGACCTGAGCCAGTCGCGCACCTCGGTGGAAAACGCCCGGGTTGCCCTGGCGCGTTATACCCGCCAGGTGGCCCAGGACGAAAACAGCCTGACCCTGCTGCTGGGCACCGGCCTGCCGGCGGATATCGCCAGCAAGCCGCTGTCGGATGACCTGCTCAGCGAAGTGCCGGCCGGCTTGCCGTCCGACCTGCTGCAACGTCGCCCCGATATCGTCCAGGCCGAGTACAACCTCAAGGCCGCCAATGCCAACATCGGCGCGGCCCGAGCGGCGTTCTTCCCGAGCATCACCCTGACTGCCAGTGCTGGCACCGCGAGCCCGAACCTGGGCGGCTTGTTCAAAGGCGGTTCGGGCACCTGGTCGTTCGCCCCGCAGATCAACATCCCGATCTTCAACGCCGGCAGCCTGCGCGCCAGCCTGGACTACTCGAAGATCCAGAAAGAGATCAACGTGGCGAACTACGAGAAGGCGATTCAGACCGGCTTCCAGGAAGTCTCCGACGGTCTCGCCGCACGTGAGACCTACAAGCAGCAACTGGATGCCCAGCGTGGCTTCGTCGCGGCCAACCAGGATTACTACCGCCTGGCCGAGCGTCGCTACCGCATTGGTGTCGACAGCAACCTGACGTTCCTCGATGCCCAGCGCCAACTGTTCAGTGCCCAGCAATCGCTGATCACCGATCGCCTGGCGCAGCTGACCAGCGAGGTCAACCTGTACAAGGCCCTCGGCGGCGGCTGGAATGAGCAGACCGCGAAGAATGAGCCGTTGAAAGAAGAAGCACCGGCGCTGAAGTTGTTCTGATAGCACCTACGTCAACAAAGCCCACCTCTTGGTGGGCTTTTTGTTTTCAGGGGTGACCAACTTGCGTTCGATCATCGCCCACAACCCGCTCTCCCCCACTTTCATCGCCCCCATACCGCCCCGCACCATGGCCGCCACCTGCATAAACCCAATAACAACAGGTCAAACACCATGAGCACTTTCCACCCGCGCCGGCTCTTGCTGGCAACCGCTGTCGCCAGTCTCGCCCTGCCCGTCGTCGCTGAAGAACACGGCTTTCTCGAAGACGCCAGCGCCAACCTCAACCTGCGCAATTTCTTCTTCAACCGCAACTACACCAACCCCACCAAGGCCCAGGGCGGCGCGCAGGAGTGGACGCAGAGTTTCATCCTCGATGCCAAGTCTGGCTTTACCCAGGGCACGGTGGGGTTTGGCGTGGATGTGCTGGGGTTGTATTCGTTGAAACTGGATGGCGGACGCGGCACCGGGGGTACCCAACTGTTGCCGTTGGACCGTGATGGCCGCCCGGCGGATGAATTCGGGCGTCTAGGGGTGGCGTTCAAGGCGCGTATTTCCAAGACGGAAGTGAAGGTCGGCGAGTGGATGCCGGTGCTGCCGATCCTGCGCTCGGACGATGGCCGCTCCCTCCCGCAAACCCTGCGTGGCGGGCAAATCACCTCGAAAGAAATCGATGGCCTGACCCTCTACGGCGGCCAGTTCCGCGCCAACAGCCCGCGCGACGACAGCAGCATGACTGACATGTCGATGTTCGGTAAAACCGCGTTCACCTCGGACCGCTTCAACTTTCAGGGCGGCGAATACGCGTTCAACGACAAACGCACTCAGATCGGCCTGTGGAACGCGCAGCTCAAGGACATCTACAGCCAGCAGTTCGTCAACCTGATCCACAGCCAGCCTATCGGCGACTGGACCCTGGGCGCCAACCTGGGTTTCTTCTACGGCAAGGACGACGGCAGCGCCCGCGCCGGCGACCTGGACAACAAGACCTGGTCCGGCCTGTTCTCCGCCAAGTACGGCGGCAACACCTTCTATGTGGGCCTGCAAAAACTCACCGGCAACAGCGCGTGGATGCGCGTCAACGGCACCAGCGGCGGCACCCTGGCCAACGACAGCTACAACTCCAGCTACGACAACGCCCAGGAAAAATCCTGGCAAGTACGTCACGACTACAACTTCGCCGCCCTCGGCGTGCCCGGCCTGACCCTGATGAACCGCTACATCAGTGGCAGTAACGTGCACACCGGCACCATCACCGACGGCAAGGAATGGGGTCGCGAAACCGAAGTGGGCTATACCGTACAAAGCGGCGTGGCCAAAAACCTCAATGTGCGCCTGCGTAACTCCAGCATGCGCCGCGACTACAGCAACAATGAGTTCGACGAAAACCGGTTGATCGTCAGTTACCCGATAAGCCTGCTGTAAACCATCATTGACCTTGCTGTATGGTGCGCGCCTGCCGCTGCTGAGCTGAATCAGCAGCGGCTTTCATTCGAGCCCGCGCACACCATGAAATCCTTCGCTTATGCGTCCGCCCTGCTAGCCCTGGCCCTAAGCCTCAGCGGCTGCATCGGCGCGCCCATTGCCCTCACGCCGCAAACCGAGCAACGCCTGCAAGCCCAGGCGCCGATCCGCTTCCTGCTGACCTTCGATGACGGCCCGAGCGCGTCGGGCTACAACAACCCGAGCCGGTCGGTGATCGCCGACCTGGCGCAGAACCCGGTGCTGCCGGGGATCAAGGCGGTGTTCTTCTTGCAGACCGAAGCAGCCCGTTCCGGCGGCAGCGCAAGGGGCCGCAAGACCATGCAGCGCGAGTATGCGGCCGGTCACATCCTGGCCTTCCACACGGCCACGGGGTTTCACACCAACCACCGCTGGCTGAACGATGCCGAACTGGAAAGCACCCTCAGCCAAGGCGCCGCCGATATTGCCGCGATCACAGGCGCGCCGCCGGTGCTGGTGCGCCCGCCGTTCTGGAATTACGACCGACGCACCTTCGCCGCCTACCAGCGCCATGGCATGCACGTATTACTGACGGACCTGAGCGCCAATGACGGCAAGATCTGGGGCTTCAACGGCAGCCCGCGCCGCCGAGCCAATTTATACCGGCAACTGTCGGTGGTGCGCGAGCGCATTGCGTTGGGTGAGTTGCCGACAGTGGACGGGGTGATACCGGTGGTGGTGACCTTCCACGACATCAACCGCTACACCGCGCGGCATATGCAGGAGTACTTGCAGATCCTGCTGGACAGCGCCCGGATCAACGGCATGAAGACTGCCGCCGAGCCCTTCTACACCGACACCGCCCAGCTACAGCGCGCGGCGTTGGCGCGTACGGTCAAGGAGGTGAGTGAAGAGGTGCATCTGCCAGGCGTGTGGAATTGGGTGTGGGACGCCGACTCCCACTGATTTTTGAAACCCTGTAAAGATTAACTGTGGGAGCGGGCTTGCTAGCGAATGCGATGTGTCAATCAGCACAGGTATTAACTGAACCACCGCTTTCGCGAGCAAGCCCGCTCCCACATTTTTACTGTATTTCAACTCAGTCAGCCTGGCGCGACTCGATACCCAACTCATCCCACACCGACTCCGCCAGGTGGAACGTCGCATTCGCCGCCGGGATCCCGCAGTAGATCGCGCTCTGCATCAGCACTTCCTTGATCTCGGCACGTGTCACGCCATTGCTGGCGGCGGCGCGCAGGTGCAGCTTGAGTTCTTCGCTGCGGTTCATGCCGATCAGCATGGCAATGGTGATCAGGCTGCGGGTGTGTCGGGGCAAGCCGGGACGGGTCCAGATGTCACCCCAGGCGTGGCGGGTGATCATTTCCTGGAATTCACTGTTGAATTCGGTCAGGGCATTGAGGCTGCGATCGACATGGGCATCGCCCAGCACTTCACGGCGCACTTGCAGGCCTTCGGCATAACGTTGTTTCTCGTCCACGACAAATTCTCCGTATTCAAATCGATTACTTGTGGTGAGCGGGCTGGTCCCGCGCTGGGCTGCGGAGCAGCCCTAAAACCTGACAACTCCACGTTCAACTGAAAAAGTGCGTCGCCTTTATTGGGGGCGCTTCGCGGCCCAGCGCGGGGCAAGCCCGCTCACCACAGCAAGGCTGCTCACCACAACAAGCTCCCTCGCCGCAGGTTTAATGCACCAGCAGAAACTCCAGCACGCGGTCGCTGAACGCCGCACCGGCCTGCACATTGGACAGGTGCGCCGCATAGAACTCGGCGTACTCGGCACCCTTCACATGGTTTTGGATAAAGTGACCGCCGGCCGGCGGTGTGACGGCATCTTCAGTGCCGGCAACGACCAGGGTCGGGACTTTGATTGAAGCCAGTTGCTCACGGAAATCCGCATCACGCACCGCCGCGCAGTTGGCGGCATAACCTTCGGGTGAAGTGACCGCCAGCATGTCGGTAATCTGCTTGGCCTGGTGCGGGTTGGCCGCTGCAAAGTCTGCGGTGAACCAGCGTGCAATCGATGCATCGCGCAGCGCCACCATCGCCGCCGCCCCATCACGCAGCACCATTTCAATGCGCGGGTTCCACACCTCGGGCGTGCCGATCTTTGCGGCGGTGTTGCACACCACCAGGCGCTGCAGACGCTGGCCAGCATGGATGCCCAGCCATTGGCCGATCAAGCCGCCCATGGACAGCCCACAGAAATGCGCGCGTTGGATATCCAGAGCATCCAGCAGCGCGATCACATCCTGACCGAGTTGCTCGATGCTGTAGGGGCCTGGAGTCACCAGGGACTTGCCATGGCCACGGGTATCGAAACGCAGCACGCGAAAATGTTGGGTGAAGACCGGGATCTGGATGTCCCACATGTGCAGGTCGGTGCCCAACGAGTTGGAGAGCACCAGCACGGGCGCATCCTTAGGCCCGTCCAATTGGTAATGCAGTTCGCCCTCGGCGAGTTGTACAAATGCCACGATGGTCTCCTCAAGCAAAGTGTTCGGCTACGGCGCGGGTGACCCAAGTGTGGGCCTGGCCCAGGTAGTGGGCGGGATCAAGCAAACGGTCCAACTCAGTTGCAGACAACTCGGCGGTGACCTGTGGCTCATCCGCCAGTACCGCCCGCAGGTGACGGCCCTCTGCGACGGCACGCTTGCAGCACTGCTCCAGCAGATGGTGCGCGGTTTCGCGGCCCAGGCGCTGGGCAAGCACGATGCTGACGGCTTCGGCCAATACCAGGCCTTGGGTCAGGTCGAGGTTCTGCGCCATGCGCTGCGGGTCGACTTCCAAGCCTTCGCTCACCAGCAACGCCTGTTGCAACGCACCGGACACCAAGCGGCAGATTTCCGGCAGGGTTTCCCATTCGGCATGCCACAGGCCCAGGCTGCGTTCGTGCTCTTGGGGCATGGCGCTGAACATCGTCGAGACCAGGCCCGGCACGCGGGTAGCGGCGCTGATCAGCACCGCCGCGCCCACCGGGTTGCGCTTGTGCGGCATGGTGGACGAACCACCCTTGCCCGGTGCGGACGGTTCAAAAACCTCGGCGGCTTCGGTCTGCATCAACAAGCTGATATCACGGCCCAGCTTGCCCAGGCTGCCGGCGATCAGGCCGAGCACGCTGGCGAACTCCACCAAGCGATCCCGTTGGGTGTGCCAGGGTTGTTCGGGCAAGGTCAGTTGCAACTCAGCCGCCAGCGCTTCGGCCACCGGCATGGCCTGTTCGCCAAGCGCTGCCAAGGTTCCGGATGCACCACCGAATTGCAGTACCAGCAAACGCGGTTTCAACTGCGCCAGACGCTGGCGATTGCGGGTGACAGCGCCCAGCCAACCGGCGATTTTCATTCCCAGGGTGACCGGCGTCGCATGCTGCAACCAGGTACGCCCGGCCAATGGCACGCCGGCATAGCGCTGGGCCTGGGCGGCAAGAGTGTCGCCCAGACGCATCAAATCCGCCTCGATCAACCCCACCGCCCGCTGCAGTTGCAGCACCAGGCCGGTGTCCATCACATCCTGGCTGGTCGCGCCCAGATGCACGTAGCGCTCGGCCCCGGCATCTTCACTGGCAATCAACTTGCCCAGCGCCTTCACCAGCGGAATCGCCGAATTCCCCGCCGTGGCAATCGCCACGCCCAGGGCATCCACGTCGTACAACGACGCCAGGCAGGCCTGGGCAATCGGTGCGACGGCGGCCTGGGGAATCAAGCCGACCTGGGCCTGGGCCCGGGCCAAGCCCGCTTCAAAATCCAGCATGCCCTGCAAGCGTCCCTGATCGCAGAACACCTCGGCCATGCTGCCCGCCGTGAAGTAAGCGTCGAACAGTTGATTGCTCGTGCGCAGCGTCATAACGCGTCCCTTATAGATCGTGGTGCAAGTACTCTGCCTGTTTCGGCAGGCGCAAGCTGAACAGGAAGGCCACCGCCATCATGCCGGTAACGTACCAATAGAAAGTGTTTTCCATGCCCATGGATTTGAGGCCCAGGGCCACGTATTCCGCTGAACCACCGAAGATCGCGTTGGCCACTGCATAGGCCAGGCCCACACCCAGGGCACGCACGTGAGGCGGGAACATTTCCGCTTTCACCAGGCCGCTGATGGAGGTGTAGAAGCTGACGATGGCCAAGGCCAGGGAAATCAGCACAAAGGCCAGGAACGGGTTGGTCACGGTTTTCAGGGTCAGTAGGATCGGCACGGTACACAGCGTGCCAAGGGCGCCGAACCAAAGCATGGAGTTACGACGGCCGATCTTGTCCGAGAGCATGCCGAACAGCGGCTGCATGCACATGTAGAGGAACAGCGCGCCGGTCATGATGTAGCTGGCGGTCTTGGCGTGCATCCCGGCCGTGTTCACCAGGTATTTCTGCATGTAAGTGGTAAAGGTGTAGAAAATCAGCGAGCCGCCGGCGGTGTAGCCGAGCACGGTGATAAACGCAGCCTTATGGTTGCGGAACAACGCGGCCACGCTACCGGCGTCCTTGTCCTGGCGCATTTCCTTGCTGGTGGTTTCCTTGAGGGTGCGACGCAGCAACAGGGAGATCACCGCCGCAATGGCGCCGATCACGAACGGAATCCGCCAGCCCCAGGCGCGTAATTCTTCTTCGGTGAGGATCTGTTGCAGGATCACCACCACCAGCACCGCCAGCAGTTGCCCGCCGATCAGGGTCACGTACTGGAATGAGGCGAAGAAACCGCGCTGGCCCTTGAGCGCGACTTCACTCATGTAGGTCGCGGTGGTGCCGTATTCGCCACCCACCGACAAGCCCTGGAACAGGCGCGCCACCAACAGTAAAGCCGGGGCCCAGGCGCCGATGTCTTTGTAGGTGGGCAGGAAGGCGATGACCAGGGAACCGGCGCACATCATCAGCACCGAGATCATCATCGAATTCTTGCGCCCGTGCTTGTCGGCGACCCGGCCAAACAGCCAGCCGCCGATAGGTCGCATCAGGAAGCCCGCAGCGAACACACCGGCGGTGTTGAGCAGTTGGACCGTAGGGTCGTCCGACGGGAAGAACGCCGGGGCAAAGTAAATGGCGCAGAAGGCATAGACGTAGAAGTCGAACCATTCGACGAGGTTGCCGGAGGACGCCCCGACGATCGCAAAAATCCGTTTGCTGCGTTCTTCTCCGGTGTAGTGACTCGTTGTTGTTGTCATGTTTTTTCACTCAGTGGGAACGTGTGTAGCCTAGACATACTTTGCAACAACCATGACATGCAAGCAGACTTTTGGATGGGTGTTGCCTGAAGCCTGATCCCTGTAGGAGCGAGCTTGCTCGCGAAAATCGCCAACAATGACGCGGGCAGCCTGAATGAATGCGGCGCTCTCAGGCTTTTCGCGAGCAAGCTCGCTCCTACAGGAAGCCTCAATAATCGAAGAACACCGTTTCCTTATCTGTGCCCTGCAAAATCACATTCCACTGATGCACACCCTCTGCATCCTGCTTGGCAATCAAGGTTTCGCGCCGATCTGCAGGCACACACGCCAGCAACGGGTCATCCCCATTCAGCGCCTCACCGTCAAAGTAAATCCGTGTCATCAAGTGCTTCACCAAGCCACGGGCAAACACCAGCACCACCAGGTGCGGCGCTTGGGTCGTGCCTTTCAGGCCAGGAACCGCACCCGGCTTGATGGTGGTAAAGCGAAACCGCCCTTCGGCATCCACCGGCACCCGGCCGAAACCTTCGAAGTTCGGGTCGACGGCTTTGTCCTGCTCATCTTCCGGATGGTCATATTTGCCGGCGGCATTGGCCTGCCAGACTTCGAGCATGGCGTCGTTGACGACGTCGCCATTGCCGTCCACCACTTGGCCGCTGATCGCCACACGTTCGCCGAGGGTGGCGCTCACGGTGAGGTCTTCGCGGTTCAGCCAGGTCAGGCCGATGTGGTAATACGGCCCGACGGTGTGGGACGTGGTCGCGTTGAGTGTCATCTCATTTCTCCATCGGCGTAGCGTCGCGGCCGCGCAGGACGATGTCCCAGCGGTAGCCGAGGGCATAGGAAGGAATGGTTTTTTCCAGGTCGAAGCTGGCGATCAAACGTTGCTTGGCCGAAGTGTCCGGCACGCAGTTGTAGATCGGGTCGTATTCCAGCAGCGGGTCGCCGGGGAAGTACATCTGCGTGACCAGCCGCGTCAGCACGCTCGGGCCGAACAGCGAAAAGTGGATATGTGCTGGGCGCCACGCGTTGTGGTGGTTGCCCCACGGATAGGCACCGGGCTTGATGGTCTGGAACTGGTACCAGCCATCGGCGTCGGTGACGGTGCGGCCGGTACCGGTGAAGTTCGGGTCCAGTGGCGCATCGTGCAGGTCGCGCTTGTGGTTGTAGCGACCGGCGGCGTTGGCCTGCCAGATTTCCACCAGAATGCCCGGCACCGGCAGGCCGTTTTCGTCGAGCACACGACCATGAATGATGATGCGCTCGCCCTGGGGCTCGCCTTCATGCTGGGCCGTGAGGTCATTGTCCTTCTCGTTGACACGCTCGGCGCCGATCGTCGGACCAGTGATTTCCGACAAGGAATGGGGCAGGAACACCAACGGCTGGGACGGCGAACGCAGGTTCGTCGACTGGTAGGCCGGGTGCAGGTAATCAGGTTGAGTGCCCGCTTGCGGGCGCCGGTATCCAGGCTTGTCACTCATGGTGCAGTCCTCTCTTATTAGATGCGTTCAATCGCCAGGGCCAAGCCTTGGCCGACGCCCACGCACATGGTCGCCAGGCCTTTGCTGCCGCCGGTTTTTTCGAGTTGGTGCAGGGCCGTCAGCACCAGCCGCGCGCCGCTCATACCCAGCGGGTGGCCGAGGGCGATGGCGCCGCCGTTCGGATTGACCTGCGGCGCGTCGTCGGCAATGCCCAGTTCACGCAGCACGGCCAGGCCTTGGCTGGCGAAGGCCTCGTTAAGTTCGATCACATCGAAATCGGTCACGGCCAGGCCAAGACGCTCGACCAGCTTGCGCACGGCCGGCACCGGGCCAATGCCCATCACACGCGGCGCGACACCAGCGCTGGCCATGCCCAATACGCGGGCGCGGGCGGTCAAACCGTGCTTCTTGACGGCTTCAGCGGAGGCCAGGATCAGCGCGGCGGCGCCATCGTTAACACCTGAGGCGTTGCCGGCGGTGACCGTTTTGTCCGGGCCGTTCACGGGTTTGAGCTTGGCCAGGGCTTCCAGTGTGGTGTCCCGTGGGTGCTCATCGTGTTCGACCAGGGTTTCGCCTTTTTTATGGGCGACGCGTACGGGCACGATTTCTTCAGCGAAGTACCCGGCGGCTTGTGCAGCAGCCGTACGTTGCTGGCTGCGCAGGGCAAAAGCGTCTTGGTCGGCGCGGGACACCTTGTAGTCGTCGGCCACATTGTCGGCCGTCTGTGGCATCGCATCCACGCCGTACTGGGCCTTCATCAGCGGGTTGATAAAGCGCCAGCCGATGGTGGTGTCTTCCAGCTTCATGTTGCGCGAAAACGCCGCGTCGGCCTTGCCCATCACGAACGGCGCGCGGGACATCGACTCGACGCCACCGGCAATCGCCAGCTCCATTTCACCGCTGGCAATCGCGCGGAAGGCGGTGCCGATCGCGTCCATGCCCGAGGCGCACAAACGGTTGAGGGTCACACCCGGGATGCTCTCCGGCAGGCCCGCCAGCAACAGCGCCATGCGCGCCACGTTGCGGTTGTCTTCACCGGCCTGGTTGGCGCAGCCGAGGAACACTTCATCGACGGCAGTCCAATCTACCGAAGGGTTGCGCTCGATCAACGCCTTGATCGGCAGCGCTGCCAGGTCATCGGCACGCACGGTGGACAAACCACCGCCGAAACGGCCGATGGGGGTACGGATGGCATCACAGATAAATACATCGCGCATCAGGCTTCTCCAGGCGCTTGGCCATGGGCGGCCGCGGTACGTGCTTCAAGGTCACGCAGGGCGGTCAGCTCCACATCAGTCGGTTCGGCGGTGGTGTCGACCTGGTCGGCAAAACGGATCGCCCAACCGGTGGCGGCCACCACTTGCTCACGGGTCACCCCAGGGTGCAGCGCAGTGACCACAAACTCATGGGTGCCCTCTTCCGGCTCCATGATGCACAGGTCAGTAATAATCCCTACAGGACCGGCGCCCGGCAGGCCCAGGCGTTTACGCGAGTCACCTCCTTCGCCATGGCCGACCGAGGTGATGAAGTCGAGCTTGTCGACAAACGAACGCGCCGACTGCTTAAGGATGATCAGCACGCTCTTGGCCGAACCAGCAATTTCCGGCGCGCCACCGGCACCCGGCAGGCGCACTTTAGGTTGGTGATAGTCACCGACCACGGTGGTGTTGATGTTGCCGAAACGGTCGACCTGGGCTGCGCCGAGAAAGCCCACATCAATGCGCCCGCCTTGCAGCCAATAGCGAAAGATCTCACCGGTCGGTACGACGGTGTCGGCGGTTTCCGCCAGTTCGCCATCACCGATGGACAGCGGCAGTACCGACGGTTTGGCGCCAATCGGACCGGACTCGTAGATCAGCACCACATCCGGCGACGAGGTCAGGCGCGCCAGGTTGGCCGCCTTGGACGGCAGGCCGATGCCGACGAAGCACACGGAGCCATTCTTGAGGCGGCGCGCGGCGGCGACGGTCATCATTTCATTGGTCGAGTAAGCCATTACTTGGCCTCCTGCGCGGTGGCCAGTTTGGCCTGGAATTCGGTGAAATCGGCGGTGCCGTGGATGTATTCATCGATCCAGGCAGTAAAGGTCCCACGGTCGCGGGCGATCGGGTCCCACGCCTGGTAGAAGCGGTTATCACGCTCGTTGTAGCCGTGGGCGTAGGACGGGTGCGCGCCACCCGGCACATGACACACCGCCGTCAGCGCCCAGGTCGGCAGTACGCAACTGTTCATCGGCGCATTCAGGTCATCGACGATTTCTTCGACGGTGACGATGCAACGCTTGGCCGCCAGAGCCGCCTCTTTCTGCACACCGAGGATGCCCCACAACAACACGTTGCCCTTGCGATCAGCCTTTTGCGCATGGATCACGGTGACGTCCGGACGCACCGACGGCACCGCCGCCAACACTTCGCCAGTGAATGGGCAGGTCACGGTCTTGATCAGCGGGTTGACCTTAGGCAAGTCGGAACCGGCGTAGGCACGCAATACTGCGAACGGCAGGCCCGAGGCACCGGCGACGTAGGCATTGGCCAGGTCGGCGTGGCTGTGTTCTTCGATTTCCAGCGGTTGCGGCCATTGCTTCTCGACCGCGTCGCGCAGGCGATGCAAGGAGCCCACACCCGGGTTGCCACCCCAGGAGAAAATCAGCTTGCGGGCGCAACCGGCACCGATCAACTGGTCGTAGATCAGGTCAGGTGTCATACGCACCAGCGTCAGGTCTTTCTTGCCCTGACGAATGATTTCATGACCCGCTGCCGTAGGGATCAGATGGGTGAAGCCTTCCAGCGCGACGGTGTCGCCGTCGTTCACAAATTGCTTCACCGCGTCACGCAGCGCGAGGATTTCAGCCATGGGGTTCGGGCTCCCGGTATGGATCGAAAAAGGCGCTGAGGTGGCGCCGAAGTGCTTGAAGATTAAGCCGGGGAAATGGGTCAAACAATCCGATAATCGACTCAGCGTTCGATTATCGAACGGATTGTTGTCTTGCTATTTATCTGGGGTACGACGCCCTGTAGGAGCCGGCTTGCCGGCGATGCAAGCACCTCGGTCAATCAGGTTTGCCGAGGTGATGCCATCGCCGGCAAGCCGGCTCCTACAAGGGCGGGTCAGGTAGCGTCGGCGTGGCTGACTATGCCCTTGATCACCACGGCAGCCGTGGCCAATGCAGCCGGAATCACCAGGGCGGTGAGCACTTGTTCGAAATTCCAGCCCAGGCCCAGCAAGGTCGCACCCATCCAGGCACCGAGGATCGCACCGAAGCGGCCAATGCCGAGCATCCACGACACGCCAGTGGCGCGACCTTGGGTCGGGTAGAAACGTGCGGCCAAAGACGGCATTGCCGATTGCGCACCGTTGACGCACATCCCGGCAACCAGCACCAGGGTTGCCAGCAACGTGATATTGCCCAGGCTCTGCCCTACCGCGTAGGCAAACACCCCGGCCAGCAGGTAGAAGATGCCGATAACCTTGTGCGGATTGAACCGGTCCATCGCCCAGCCCACGCCCACCGCACTCAATACACCACCAAACTGGAACAACGCACCGATAAACGCCGCCTGTTCCAGGCTGGCGCCGCTATCACGCATCAGGGTCGGCAACCAACTGGTGAGCAGGTAGACGATCACCAGGCCCATGAAGTAGGTGAGCCAGAGCAGCAACGTGCCGGCGCTGTAGGTGCCGGAGAAGATCACCGCAAACACGTTGCGCGCCTTGACGGTTTTTTGCTCGGGCACGCTGAAACGGGTGGCTTGGGCGACGATGCTGGGTTCGATGGGCGAGAGGGTTTTGCGCACCTTGTCGGTACCCCGGTTACGCACCACCAGGTAGCGTGCCGACTCCGGCAGCCACAGCATCAGCACCACTACCAGAATCAATGGCAGGATGCCGCCGATCAGCAACAAGGCATGCCAGCCGAACGCCGGGATCAGCTTGGCCGAGATAAACCCGCCACCCGCCATGCCCAGGTTGAAGCCGCAAAACATGCTGGTCACCAGCAATGACTTGTGGCGTTCCGGTGTGTATTCGGACAGCAGCGTCGTGGCGTTCGGCATGCCGGCACCCAGGCCCAATCCCGTGAGAAAACGCAGCACCAGCAATTGATCGACGTTGCTGCTGTAGGCGGACGCCAGGCTGAACGCGCCAAACACCAGCACCGCGCCCACCAGCACCACTTTACGGCCGAAGCGGTCGGCCAACGGGCCGGAACCCAGGGCGCCAAACACCATGCCGATCAACGCAGCGCTCATCACCGGGCCGAGGCTGGCGCGGTCGATGCCCCAGTCCTGGGACAGCGCCGGTGCGATGAAACCCATGGCGGCAGTGTCGAGGCCATCGAGGAAAACGATCAGGAAGCACAGGATCACAACACGCCACTGATAACGTGACAGTGGCTGGGCGTTGATGAAGGACTGGACGTCCAACGTGGAACCGACAGAAGGCTGATTCATTGTTTTTATTTCCACACCGATGGCGGGCTGACGACCTGGGGTCGTCGTTATTATTGGGGCGCTTCAACAGCGCTGCCGCACAGTAATAAGTCGCAGGAAAGACCGTCAATTGAGCAAACCGGGATCTGTGCGGTGACCGAACAGCTTAAGCGAACAGTTGCGCGCTCAACTCACGGCTGGCGCTGAGCATGCTCGGCAGGAAGCGCTGTTCCAACTCACTGCGGCTGACGCGTCCGGCGTGGGTGCTGACGTTCAGCGCGGCCAGCACCTGACCCGAGGCGTCATACACCGGCACCGCGATGGAACGCAGGCCTTGCTCCAACTCTTGGTCGACGATGCACCAGCCTTGCTGACGCACTTGTTGCAGGCATTCGAACAGCGCTGCGGGGGTGGTCAAGGTGCGGCTGGTCTTGGTTTGCAGGTCGGCGTGGTCGAGGTAATCCTGCAGCGAGGCGTCGTCCAGCGCTGCAAGCAGGATGCGGCCCATGGAAGTGCAATAGGCTGGCAGGCGGCCGCCCACCGACAGGTCCACGGAAATCAGGCGTTGGGTGGTGGCCGAGCGGGCGATGTAGAGGATGTCGTCGCCTTCAAGGGTGGCCATGTTGCAGGCTTCGTGGAGCTGCTCGCTCATGCGGTCCAGGTAGGGCTGGGCCGACACGGCCAACGGTGTGGACGACAAATAGGCATGACCCAGGGTCAGCACCTTGGGCAGCAACGAGTAGGTACGCCCGTCAGTAGTGGCGTAGCCGAGTTTGATCAAAGTGTGCAGACAACGACGCACGGCGGCGCGAGGGATTTCCGTGCGGTGACTGATCTGGGCGATGGTGAGGTGACGCTTGCGCTCCTGGAACGCCTGCACCACGGCCAGGCCGCGAGCCAGGGAAGTCATGAAGTCCGGATCGCCGGTAAACGCCTGGATACGCTTGGCCGGAGAGGCAACGATCGGCGGCGCCACTGACGCGAAAGAGTTGCGCAATTGATCGTTCATGTCGGGGATCCTTTCTCTTATTGTCGACCGCAGGGGAGGTTCGCCTGCTATTACAAGCCGCGTCAGCCGGGATGCACAAGGCAGCGCCGAGAACATTGTGCGATTATCGGACGATCATTCGATTATCGCAATTTGCCGGTGAGTCCGGTAAGCCTGGCCGTAGGATTGATTGAAATTAAGCGGTCCTTATTAGTCTGCAAAGTTGGGTGGATTTTATGACGTCAGAATTCACGCAATTACCGGCACGCCCGTGTAACAAAACCCTCACACAAAGTTGACGGTTTTTAACTTTAAGCTGATAGTGTTATTCAAAGGCGCCGCTATAATGCACGCTATGTGCAGGCTCGCCTGGTTTGTTTATCTGGAAAGGACCACGCCAGATAAGATGCACCCACTGTGCAGGGTCGATCGCGATTACCTGCCTCGAATGCATCACTAACAAGTGACCGCCCGCTCCCATTCCAAACTTGAACGTTTCTACGCTCCAACTTGGAACACGCCGAGCACGCATTCCGGCAAAACGCTGCAACGAATTTACACTCAACTCAATTAGGTAACGATGTGACGAAAGATGAACTGCGCGCGGAACTTGAGCGCCAGGAGCAACGTTACAAGGACGTTTACGGCGGAGAAGTCACCACTTACGCCGCCCAACCTGAACCTGAACGCAAACCATGGCGCAAGCGAGCCAGCCTGCTCGACCAGGCATTTGCCCAGGAAATCCAAAAGATTGAACAAGAGCTGAAAACCGAAGAGCCATAAGCGATCCGGTTCAAGTCCCAAGGTTTTGCCTCGGCTGCTGGCATATAGCTAGCAGCCGGCAACCTTGAATCCCACCACCACAGTAAAATTTCATACAAATGTTTCAGGCGTGACGTTTTTGTGACAAAACCCCGCCCTGTGACCCCTCTGCTTTATAAATCAAAGACTTGCCAAAGCCCCGAAAACCCTGGGATGCATGCCTTTCCCGGTGTTTTTTTCGGTGAAGATTGTTACCGATGAGCAGCTAGTGCATCGATTACTGACGTTTTCTGGCATAATCGCGCCCCCTTACGACCGGGTCAGAAAACCTTCATGATCGATTTATTCAGCGGACTGGATGCTTGGGTTCTCGTGAGCCTGTTGCTCGCCCTGGCCTTTGTCCTCGCCTTCGAGTTCATCAATGGCTTTCATGACACCGCTAACGCGGTGGCCACAGTCATCTATACCAAAGCCATGCCGCCGCACCTGGCCGTGTTCTTCTCCGGGGTGTTCAATTTCCTCGGCGTGTTGCTCGGTGGTGTCGGCGTCGCCTACGCCATCGTGCACTTGCTGCCGGTGGAGTTGCTGATCAATGTGAACACCGGCCACGGCTTGGCAATGGTCTTCTCTTTATTGGCGGCGGCGATCACCTGGAACCTGGGCACCTGGTACTTCGGTATCCCGGCTTCCAGCTCCCACACCCTGATCGGCTCGATCCTCGGTGTCGGCCTGGCCAATGCCTTGATCAACGACATCCCCCTGGCTGACGGCGTGAACTGGCAGAAGGCGATCGATATCGGCGCCTCCCTGGTGTTCTCGCCGATGGCCGGCTTCCTGGTCGCAGCCCTGGTGCTGATCGGCCTGAAGTGGTGGCGCCCACTGTCGAAGATGCACAAGACCCCGGACCAGCGCCGCAAGCTCGACGACAAGAAACACCCGCCGTTCTGGAACCGCCTGGTGCTGGTGATTTCCGCCATGGCCGTGAGTTTCGTGCACGGCTCCAACGACGGCCAGAAAGGCATCGGCCTGATCATGCTCGTGCTGATCGGTATCGTGCCGGCGCAGTTCGTCCTTGACCTGGGCAGTACCACTTACCAGATCGAACGTACCCGCGATGCGACCGTGCATTTGAGCCAGTTCTACCAGCGCAACAACGCCACGCTTGGCGAGTTCCTGGCCCTGGGCAAAAGCGTGAAGAACGATCTGCCAGGCAAGTTCCAGTGCAACCCACAGCAGACCGAGCCGACCATCAACGCGCTGGTCGATACCTTGAAAGGCGTGTCCGACTATCATTCGCTGACTTCTGACCAGCGCATTGAAGTGCGTCGCTATCTGCTCTGCCTGGACGACACCGCGAAGAAAGTCGGCAAGCTGCCAGGCCTGGATGCCCGTGAGAAGTCCGACCTCGACAAGCTGCGCAAAGACCTGACCGCCACCACGGAGTACGCCCCGTTCTGGGTGATCCTCGCCGTTGCACTGGCCTTGGGCCTGGGCACCATGGTGGGCTGGAAGCGTGTGGTACTGACCATCGGCGAGAAGATCGGCAAGCAAGGCATGACCTATGCCCAGGGCATGTCGGCACAGATCACCACCGCGACCATGATTGGCTTTGCCAACATCTTCGCGCTGCCGGTGTCGACCACCCACGTGCTGTCTTCCGGCGTGGCCGGCACCATGGTCGCGAACAAAAGCGGCCTTCAAGGCGGCACCGTGAAAACCATCCTGATGGCCTGGGTGCTGACCCTGCCGGCGACGGTAGGCTTGTCGGCCGGGTTGTTCTGGTTGGCGTCGAAGGCGCTGGGTAGTTGATAACCCTGCCGCAATAAAAAAGGTGCGATCCGCGAGGGTCGCACCTTTTTTTATATTCGTATTTCTGTAGAAACCGACTCAAATAGCAGGCAAAAAAAAGGGCGACCGAAGTCGCCCAAAATGCCTTGCGTGCTCATGTAACCTGGAAAAACCTAAGGTTTTTTACGCTTGTTTGCGTCTTTCCAGATAAAAATTCCAAACCCTACAAAAAACAGCACCATGAGGCTTACAGTCAGCACTCCGGCAAATACCACATTATCGATAAACATGACCGGCCTCCTGTGCTTGCCCTGTTGCGATAGGGCTAAGTTAATGGAGAAGCCGGATTGGAAAATTGACGGGGATCAATGTCGCCCGCGACGGGGCGTAAAGAAGGGCAATAACTGACCTGCATCAAGGGATGCAGGTTGTTTCAACGCTTTTTCGGTTTGTTCTTCGGCTTTTTCTTCACTTTGCCGAGTGGCATCGCTTGTTCAAATGCCTGGCGCACTTCATTCAGGCGCTTGTCATTGAGGTCATGCACACGCTTGGCGCGTTCGGCATTCAGGTCGATCAGCTTGTCGTCTTCACTCATGGCTTGGCTTACGTCGTGGAAGGGAATGGCTCAATAATGCGGCCTCGCCCGCTCAACGGCAAATCAGCGGGCGACAAAAGGCAGGGCATCGCACAAAATCGAGGCCTTTCCCCGAACCCGGAGACGCTCTCAGGTGGCACTGCACAAGGACCTTCCACCATTGCTGGCACTGCGTGCCTTCGAAGCCGTGGCGCGGCATTTGAGTTTTATCAAGGCTGCCGGTGAGTTGTCGGTAACCCAGAGCGCCCTCAGTCATCAGGTGCAGAAACTTGAGCAGCATCTAGGCAAACCGCTGTTCATCCGACGCACCCGCGCGATCGATCTGACCGCCGAAGGCCAACAGTACTACGACGAAATCCGCCCTGCCCTCGTTGCCATAGCCGCCGCCACGCGTGCCCAACGGGTTGCACCCAGCTCCACCGTATTGCGCATCGGTTTGCTGGCATCTTTCGCCACGCTGTGGCTGGCGCCGCGTTTGGCGGATTTTCTCAACCGTTACCCGCATATCCAGGTGGAGTTGTTGCCGGCGATTCAGTTGGCAGATGTCGCGGGCGCCGAGGTCGACCTGGCCATCCGCTACGGCAAGGGTGATTGGCCCGATGTCCAGGCCACGCGACTCATGCCCGAGGTTATCTCCCCGGTGTGCAGCCCGTCATTCAAGGCACGCCAGGACAGTCCGTTGCTGATGGCCACTTCGCACCGCCCCTTTGAATGGACCGACTGGTCTGCGCACTACCAGGTCGACCTCACCCACCATCCCCGCGTAATGCTGCACGACTACAACATCGTGGTCGAAGCCGCGGTCGCCGGACAAGGCATCGCCATGGGCCGCCATCGCCTGATCGAGCGCCGATTACAGGACGGCAGCCTGGTGGAAGCTTTCGACTGGCCGCCCTATCACAGCGACATCGGCTACTGGCTCATCGCGCCCGAAGGCCCCGCCACTGCAGCCACCGCGTGTTTCAGCCAGTGGCTGAAGGAAGCCTGCGCCGACGCGTGAGCTATTTCGATACATCGCGTGAGATCTATCCGTTTGTCGCCCCTCGATGCAGCCAACATGCTGAAACCTCCTGAACCCAGAGGATTCATCATGAGCGACTCCATCCGCGAACGCGTGCAAACCCTTGGCCTCACGCTGCCTACCCCCAGCCAGCCAATTGCCAACTACATCAACCACGTCATCAGCCAAAACCACCTGTTCGTTTCCGGGCAAATTCCGCTGGTCGATGGCAAACCCGCCTACGTCGGTCGCTTGGGCGAATCCCTCAGCGATGAAGAAGGCGCACAGGCTGCGGAATTGGCGGCTTTGGGCCTGCTGGGGCAATTGAGCAATGCCTTGAATGATGACCTATCGCGCCTGGTGCGCACCGTGCGCCTGGGTGTATTCATCGCCAGCAGCGCTGATTTCAAGCAACAGAGCGTGGTCGCCAACGGTGCCTCCAACCTGCTGGTCAACGCCCTTGGCGAACAAGGCCGACATGTGCGCACCGCCGTGGGCGTCTCCAGCCTGCCGGCCGGCGTAGCCGTGGAGGTGGATGCCCTTTTCGAGTTACGTCCGTGAGCCCGCTCGAAGTCCAGCAGCTGCGGGACGACACACCGGGCTGCCAATCCGGCATCGTGCACTTCAACCCTGCCGGCGCCTCCCTGCCCAGCCAGGCGACCCTCGATGCAATCATCGAGCAACTGCAACGCGAAGCCCGCGACGGCCCGATGGAAGCCGGCGAACATGGCGCGGTGCTAGTGGAAAAAGCCCGCCGCGCCGCCGCGCAACTGCTCAATGCACCCGCCGCCTCGATCGCCTTTGCCAGCAGCGGCTCGACTGCCTGGAGCCTGGCGTTCCAGGCATTGGCGCCTTGGCAGCCGGGCGATCGCATTCTGGTGGGCCGCCATGAATGGGGCGGCAACCTGGCCAGCATGGAGCTGGCAGTGCAGGCCGGCGCCCGAGTAGAAACCATCCCTTGCGATGAGACCGGCGCGGTCTGCCCGCTGGCGCTGGAATCGATGATCGATGCACACGTCAAGCTGATCGACCTCACTTGGCTCCCAGCCAATGGCGGCCTGATCAACCCCGCCCAGGCGATCGGTAAAGTGGCCAGGCGTCACGCTATCCCCTACTTCATCGACGCAGGGCAAGCCGTCGGCCAGGTGCCCGTGGATGTTCAAGCGTTGCAGTGCGACGTGCTCAAGTCGGCCGGACGCAAACACCTGCGTGGCCCACGGGGCACCGCGCTGCTGTATGTGCGACCGGACTTTCTTGAACGCTTGAGCCCGGCCCAGCGCGACGTGTTTTCAGCGCCATGGACCGCCCAGGGTTTCGATCTGCGCAATGACGCCCGGCGCTTTGAGACCAGCGAGACCTCCTTCGCCTTGCTCGCAGGCCTAGGCAATGCGCTACAGGAGATGAATCGCCTGGGCATCGATCGCGTCTGGGAAAGGGTGTCGCAAACCGCTGAGCGAATCCGCGACGAATTGCGTGGGATTGCAGGTATTACCCTGCATGACCTGGGCACGCAGCAATCAGGCTTGATCGCCTTCAACCTGGCCGGCTGGGATGCATTCGAACTGAAGCGGCGCCTGGGTCTGAAGCGCATCAATATCGGCGCCAACGGCGTGGCCTACACGCCATTGGATATGCAGGCACGGGGCCTGGAAAGCGTGGCGCGGATCTCGGTCAGCCCGCTCAACACCGAGCACGATATCGAGTTGCTGATGGCCGCGCTGCGCGAGTTGCGCGACTAAACCTCGACGTCCACCCACAAGCCCTGGCGCGGGGCATCTTCGATCAGCGGCACCACCGGCACGGTGTTGTCGGCGTTGAGCACATCCCCCGGAATGGCCAGGTGCTGCTCCGGGTCTTCATCGGCTTCACGCCGGCGTTTCTGTTGTTCCTGCTGACGGCGTTGTTCTTCGCGCAGCAAAAAGGCCGACGTCTCGGCGTCGCCCTTTTTCAGGTCGATAGTGCTCTCGTTGGAGCCCGGTTGAACTGGCACCACGGGCGGGATATCCGGCTTCTGTCGCACCGGATCGAGTTGTGACGTCACCGGCACAACGCTGACGGGCAGCATGGGTGGCAGCATAGTGATTATTCTCCTGATCAACAGGCTGTCGGCGGGTTGCAGGGCGACTTGAGCACAGGGTTGCCAAGCTGTGACCCAGTCGACACTCCCAAGTGCCCGCCACCCGTCGATTCGGCCTCCGGCCCCCCACGTATACGGAGTAGTTTTTGTCAGAGTCCTTGGGCGTGGGGGCTTGTTCCGTTAAGATAGTCGGCTTTTTCACGGCGGGAGTCAGGCAGCATGGCGCAGCAGTATCAACCGGGGCAACGCTGGATTAGTGACAGCGAAGCAGAGCTGGGGTTAGGCACCGTTCTGGCACAGGACGGCCGCTTGTTGACCGTGCTCTATCCGGCCACTGGCGACACCCGCCAGTATGCGCTACGGAATGCGCCCCTCACTCGCGTGAGGTTTTCGCCGGGTGACAGCATCACCCACTTCGAAGGCTGGAAAATGACCGTACAGGAAGTCGACGACGTCGACGGCCTGCTGGTGTATCACGGCCTCAATGGGCAGAACGAGCAGGTCACCCTGCCGGAAACCCAACTCTCCAACTTCATCCAGTTCCGCCTGGCCAGCGACCGTCTGTTCGCCGGGCAAATCGACCCGCTGGCCTGGTTCTCGCTGCGTTACCACACGCTTGAACACACCAGCCGCCAGTTGCAGTCCTCGCTGTGGGGCCTGGGTGGCGTGCGTGCGCAACCTATTGCTCACCAACTGCACATCGCCCGCGAAGTCGCTGACCGTATCGCGCCACGGGTGTTGCTGGCCGACGAAGTGGGCCTGGGCAAGACCATCGAAGCTGGCCTGGTGATCCATCGCCAATTGCTGTCGGGCCGCGCCAACCGCGTGCTGATCCTGGTCCCGGAAAACCTGCAGCACCAATGGCTGGTGGAAATGCGCCGCCGCTTCAACCTGCAAGTTGCCCTGTTTGACGAAGAACGCTTCATCGAAAGTGATGCCACCAACCCGTTCGAAGACACACAGCTTGCGCTGGTAGCCCTGGAGTGGCTGGTGGACGACGAGAAGGCCCAGGACGCACTGTTCGCCGCCGGCTGGGACTTGCTCGTGGTCGACGAAGCTCACCACCTGGTATGGCACGAAGACAAGGCCAGCCCCGAGTACTCGCTGGTCGAACAACTGGCCGAAGTGATTCCTGGCGTACTGCTGCTCACCGCCACCCCCGAGCAATTGGGCCAGGACAGCCACTTCGCACGCCTGCGCCTGCTCGACCCGAACCGTTTCCACGACCTCGCCGCCTTCCGCTCCGAAAGCGAGAACTATCGCCCGGTGGCTGAAGCCGTGCAGGAGCTGCTGGACAAGGGGCGTCTCTCCCCTGCCGCACATAAGACCATCCAGGGTTTCCTCGGCAACGAAGGTGAAGCCCTGCTGACCGCCGTCAACGATGGCGACACCGAAGCCAGCGCACGCCTGGTGCGCGAGCTGCTCGACCGTCACGGCACTGGCCGCGTGCTGTTCCGCAACACCCGCGCCGCCGTGCAGGGTTTCCCGGAGCGCAAGCTGCACGCCTACCCGCTGCCAAACCCGGACGAATACCTCGAGTTGCCGCTGGGCGAGCACGCCGAGCTGTACCCGGAAGTCAGCTTCCAGTCGCAGCCGGATATTGAAGAAGAAAACCGCTGGTGGCGCTTCGACCCGCGCGTCGAGTGGCTGATCGACCAGCTGAAAATGCTCAAGCGCACCAAGGTCCTGGTGATCTGCGCCCACGCCGAAACCGCGATGGACCTGGAAGACGCGCTGCGCGTGCGCTCCGGTATTCCGGCCACGGTGTTCCACGAGGGTATGAACATCCTCGAACGTGACCGCGCCGCCGCCTACTTCGCTGATGAGGAGTTTGGCGCCCAGGTGCTGATCTGCTCGGAAATCGGCAGTGAAGGCCGCAACTTCCAGTTCTCCCATCACTTGGTGCTGTTCGACCTGCCGTCCCACCCCGACCTGCTGGAACAGCGGATCGGCCGTCTGGACCGGATCGGCCAGAAACACGTGATCGAACTCCACGTGCCGTACCTGGAAACCAGCCCGCAAGAGCGTCTGTTCCAGTGGTACCACGAAGCGCTGAACGCCTTCCTCAACACCTGCCCGACCGGCAACGCCCTGCAGCATCAGTTCGGCCCACGCCTGCTGCCGCTGCTGGAGAACGCCGACGACGGCGAGTGGCAAGCCCTGATCGACGAGGCCCGTGCCGAGCGCGAGCGTCTTGAAGAAGAGCTGCACACTGGTCGCGACCGCCTGCTGGAACTCAACTCCGGCGGCGCGGGTGAAGGTGATGCGCTGGTCGAGGACATCCTGGAGCAAGACGACCAGTTCGCCCTGCCGATCTACATGGAAACCCTGTTCGACGCGTTCGGCATCGACAGCGAAGACCATTCGGAAAACGCGCTGATCCTCAAGCCCAGCGAAAAGATGCTCGACGCCAGCTTCCCCCTGGGCGACGACGAAGGTGTGACCATCACCTACGACCGCAACCAGGCGCTGTCGCGCGAAGACATGCAGTTCATCACCTGGGAACACCCGATGGTACAGGGCGGCATGGACCTGGTGCTGTCCGGCTCCATGGGCAACACCGCCGTGGCGCTGATCAAGAACAAGGCGCTGAAGCCGGGCACCGTGTTGCTGGAACTGCTCTATGTCAGCGAAGTGGTTGCCCCACGCTCGCTGCAACTGGGCCGCTACCTGCCGCCGGCCGCCCTGCGCTGCTTGCTGGATGCCAATGGCAACGACCTGTCGAGCCGTGTGTCATTCGTGACCCTCAACGATCAGTTGGAAAGCGTGCCACGGGCCAGCGCCAACAAGTTCATCCAGGCCCAGCGCGACCAACTGACGCCACGGATCAACGCGGGCGAAGAGAAGATCACCCCGCAACATGCCGAGCGTGTGGCCGAGGCCAAGCGTCGCCTGGCGGCGGACACCGACGAAGAACTGGCGCGCCTGACCGCGTTGCAAGCGGTCAACCCGACCGTACGTGACAGTGAGTTGGTGGCCCTGCGTACCCAGCGTGAGCAAGGTTTGGCCATGCTGGATAAGGCGGCGCTGCGACTGGAAGCGATTCGAGTCCTCGTAGCCGGTTAATTTACTGTAGTGAGCGGGCTTGCCCCGCGCTGGGCGGCGAAGCCGCCCCAAAACCAGACGCCGCATTCTTTCAGAGAGAATGCGGCGTTTTTTATGGGGGCGGCTTCGCCGCCCAGCGCGGGGCAAGCCCGCTCACTACAATCAGGCAGGGACGCTAGCAGCCGGCACCTCCACCCCGCTCAACCCCTCCTTCATCTTCTTGGCATCGCGCACAAAACTGCGTGACGCCTGGAACAGAAACAGCATGGTCAAGAACAGCGCCACCGGAATCAGGTACATGGCGTCATGCAACCCCACCGCTTTATAAGCTTCGGTCATCTGCTCCGCCCCAGCCGCATACATCGCCGAGTGGGCGAAATGATCGGAAAGCCCGCCCACCACGATCGGTCCCATCCCACCGCCCAGCAAATACAGCCCGGCAAAAAACAGCGCCATGGCCGTGGCCCGCAGGCGCGGCTCGACCACGTCCTGAATTGCCGTGTACACGCAGGTGTAGAAGTTATAGGCAAACAACCAACCCACGCTGAACAGCGCCACGAACACGCCAATCTCGATGCGCCCGGCGTGCAACGCCCAGGCGGTGGTCACGGTGGAGATGATCAAGCTGAACGCGGCGAACAACAGGCGACCATTGGCAACACGCTGGTGGATCTTGTCAGCGACCCAGCCGCCGAGGGTCAGGCCCACCAGGCCGGTCAGACCGACGATCACACCCGTGGCAACGGCGGCTTCCTGCAACGGCATCAGGAAATAACGCTGCAGCATCGGCACCAGGAACGAGTTGCAGGCATAGGTCGCAAAGTTGAAGCACAACCCGGCCAGCACCAGCCACAGGAAGGTCGGCACCGCCAGTACGCGGCGGATCGGGCGGTCGACGCGCTCCTGGGAGACTTGCACGGTTTCGGCGGCGCCGCGCTTGGGCTCCTTGATATAGAACATGAACACCGCCAGGATCATCCCGGGTACCGCCGCGATAAAGAACGGCGCGCGCCAGCTGTCGAACGCCTTGACCATCCAGCCGATGGTGAAGAACGCCAGCACCAGCCCCAACGGCAGGCCCAGCATGAAAATGCCCATGGCCCGCGCGCGACGGTGCGCCGGGAACAGGTCGCCAATCAGCGAGTTGGCCGCCGGCGCATAACTGGCTTCGCCAATGCCAATGCCCATGCGCACCAGCAAAAACGTCCAGAAACTGCCGACCATGCCGTTGACCGCCGTCAGCCCGCTCCAGGCAAACAGGCCCCAGCCCATCAGTTTACTGCGCGAGCCGGTATCGGCCAGGCGCCCGAGAGGCAAGCCGGCAATGGCGTAGACGATGGTGAAGGCGGTACCGATGATGCCGAGCTGGAAGTCGCTCAGGTGCCATTCCATACGGATTGGCTCGATGATGATCGCCGGAATCGTGCGATCGAAGAAGTTGAACAGGTTGGCCAGGAACAGCAGGAACAGAATGCGCCAGGCATTCGCCGCTTGGGTCGAGTTCTGCATGGGTCCGTCTCTTTTATTGTTATGAGAGCTGCGATGCCCGATGCATCCTGCCCGGTACCTGCAACATAGTCAGACGGCACCCGGTTGTCTGTAATGATTCGTAAAGCTGATAGGGCATGATTTCGCCCGGCAGCACGGGACTTCGCCTACAAAAATATAAGTTCCTGCCCCCCTTCCCAACGGCCATGGCCCGGATAGAATGGCGAGCCTTCCGTAACACCCCACTCCTACTTTTCTTATCGATGACGCCCATGTCCGAAGCCAGTCCGTGTCTGAATTGCGGTGCCTGCTGTTCACACTTCCGTGTGTCTTTCTTCTGGGGAGAGTGCGCCTCGTCGGGGGGCACGGTGCCCGATGACCTGGTGGTACAGATCAACCCCACCCGCGTGGCGATGATCGGCACCGACCAGAAACCGGCGCGCTGCTGCAGCCTTGAAGGTGAAGTAGGCCAAGGCACCCGATGCACGATTTACGAGCAACGCTCCAGTGTGTGCCGCGAGTTCGAGTCCTCCTGGTATGAGGGCGTGCACAACGCCGATTGCGATGCAGCCCGCGCCGCGTTTGGCCTGGCGCCGCTGGAAGCACCGTTCGAACTGGACCTGCCCATCAGCGCTTAGCATCAAACGCTATGGGTGGCATGACAAAATCGTAGACAAGCAAAGTGCCATTACTCCTTGGCGAATTCTCCTACACGTCTACACTCGTCCACATAGGTCATCGCCGTAGGCAGTGACGTGACTCTATGACGGGACATGCTATGGAATGGCTGGGTCTGCATTTTTTTACCGAGCTTCCAGAGAGCGGGCACTTATTACTCAATTGCAGTCATAACCCCTTCCTGGTACTGCTCGCTTATCTGGTCGCGTGCGCGGCGGGTTTCGGCACGCTGGACATGGCCGAACGCGTCGGCCATGTCGAAGACCCTACCGCGCGGCGCCATTGGCGCTGGCTCGGGGCGGGTTGCCTGGCAGGCGGCATCTGGTCCACCCACTTCATCAGCATGTTGGCCTTCCAGGCCCCGATTGCGATCCATTACGAACTGTTCATGACGTTCGCCTCCTTGCTGATCGCACTGATCGCGTCGTTGATCGCCATGCAAACCCTCAGTCACTCCAACCTGCGCTTCCACCAGTACTTACTGGCGTCGCTCTGGATGGGCATCGGCATCGCCCTGATGCATTACGTCGGCATGTCGGCCATGCGTTCCCAGGCCCAGGTGTATTTCGAAACGCGGCTGTTCTTGGCCTCGATCGGCATTGCCATCGGCGCCAGCCTGGCGGCCTTGCTGCTGTCGAGTTACCTGCGCAACGGTGCCGGAGTGTTCCACCAGTTGCTTAAATATGCCGCCAGCCTGGTGCTCGGCGCCGGCATTCTCAGCATGCACTTCACCGGCATGGCCGCCATGCGCCTGATGGTGCCGAACGGGGCGGACCTGTCGCTGCCGCTGGACAACAACCCGATTCAACTGGGCCTGTCGGTCGCCGTTATCACCCTGCTGGTGATCGGCAGCAGCATCAGCGCCGCCTTGGCCGACAAGAAGCTGCAGCACAAGGAACGTGACCTGCGCCGGGTCAATGCGCTGCTCAGCGAACTCGATCAAGCCCGCGCTTCACTGCAACAGGTGGCCCACTACGACGCCTTGACCAGCCTGCTCAACCGCCGGGGTTTCAACCAGATCTTTGCGGAAAAGCTCGCCGAAAAAACCGCCTCCCACGGCATGATGGCGGTGATTTTCCTCGATATCGACCACTTCAAACGCATCAACGACAGCCTCGGGCATGACGCTGGCGACCAATTGCTCACCGTGCTGGCCGGACACATCAAGAGCTCGGTGCGCAGCCACGCCGATGTGGTCGCGCGGTTTGGCGGCGATGAGTTCTGCATCCTGATCAGCATCCACCACCGCGACGAAGCCCGGCACTTGGCCCAGCGCATCATGCAACAGATGAAAGAACCCATCGAGCTGGCCGGCCGGCGCATGGTGATGACCACCAGCATCGGCATCAGCCTGTTCCCCGACGACGGCCTGACTTGCGAAGAGTTGTTGAAAACCGCCGACCTGGCGCTGTATCAGTCCAAGGATGCCGGGCGCAACAGCCTGAACTTCTTCAGCTCCAACCTGAAAACCCGCGCCTTCCTCGAACTGCAACTGGAAGAGGAACTGCGCGGCGCCCTGCGCACCCGTAACCAACTGGTGCTGTTCTATCAACCGATCTTCGACATGAAACTGGGCAAAGTCACGCGGCTGGAAGCCTTGGTGCGCTGGCAACATCCACAGCATGGCTTACTGGCCCCGGACCGCTTTATCGGCATCGCCGAAAGCAACGGCCTGATTGCCGAATTGGACCACTGGGTCCTGCGCCAAGCCTGTCACGACCTGAGCCTGCTGTCTGAACGGGGTTATACCGACCTGACCATGGCGGTGAACTGCTCGGCCCTGAACCTGGCCCGTGATGAGCTGGCGGATGAAATCGAAGACGCGTTGCGCTTCAGCGGGATCGGCGCCAACCGCCTGGAGCTGGAAGTCACCGAAAACGCCCTGATGGGCAATATCAGCAGCACCTTGGCGTTGTTGCGGCAGATCCGCGCGTTGGGCGTGTCGTTGGCCATCGACGACTTCGGCACCGGCTACTCGTCCCTTGCTTACCTCAAGCGCTTGCCACTCAACACGCTGAAGATCGACCGCTCATTTATCCAGGATATTCCCAAGTCCACCGCCGATATCGAGATCGTCCAGGCGGTGATTGGCATGGCCCACACCCTGCACTTGCAGGTGGTGACCGAGGGCGTGGAAACCCAGGCCCAACTCGAGCTACTGCACAAGCATGGCTGCGATTACGTGCAGGGTTATCTGCTCAGCCCGGCGGTACCGGCCAGTGACATCATCGGCGTGATGCAGGGCATCAACCAGCGCAACCCACTCCCCCCGCCTAGAGGGTCTGGTACCAAGGACGGCAGTTCGCCGCAAGACGCCTCCCCAAACCGTGGCAGCTCCACGTCCATTGTCAGGCCAATTCGCTGACGCCGAATCTTTGGCATTTCGCCATCATCTACCTAAAGAACGCCGACGAACGGCCGATTCATCAGAGTCCGGCCAGGTTTTCCCTGAAAACACTAGGGTTCATCCCACTCGACCAGGACAAGGACGCACTGTAAAGTCGCGAACTCTCATTCCGTGATGGCTATTTGATACCTTCCAGCCATCCGCCCAGGCACATGGCGCACAATGACTTCTAAAAATAACTCTGCCACCGTGGTATCTGACGTGTTGCTCCCAGCTCCTGCGGACAAGCCCTCAGGTTCAAAGTCATTGAGCACCGCCCGCCCGCTGGCCACCCAGCAATACCTGTACTTCACCGAAACCAATACCGACCGCATCCTCGACAACCTCGACGGCCTGCGCGACATGGTGTTCCCGCGCCCGCCCCACTTGGAAGGCGACAACGATCCGCGCAACGAGCAAGAATTTCCCTCGGTGTGCCTGATCGGCCTGGGCCGTTGTGGTTCGAACATCGCACTCGACGTCGCGGAGCTGGTTTACAACGCACGCAAGTTCTACCTGAACGAATTCAGCAACGAAGACAAATCGCAGGACAAGGGCTACAGCCCGGCCCAGTGGATCCGCAATAACCTGCGCCTGGGCGGCGGCAAGGCCACCAAGCCGGTGTTCCTGGTGGAACCACTGGTGATGCTCGGCGACCTGGACAAGGATATCGCCGGGCGCATCCGTTTCTCGCGCAAGGGCGAAAAAAGCGGCTTCCTGCGCGACTACAGCAAGATGAAAATCATGGACCTGTCGGAAGTCCATGCCGGTGGCGCCGGTAACGCGCCGATCCTCGGCCAGTACCTGGCCAAGATCATCCTCAATAAAGACACCCAGCGTTTTTCCAGCCCTGACTGGAAGATGATCCACTCGTACCTCATCGACTCCTGCGGCATCAAGGCTAACCAGTCGCGCCTGTACTTCTCGATCTTCAGCGCCGGTGGCGGCACCGGCTCAGGCATGGCCTCGGAGTTCGGCCTGGCCCAGCAGCACTCGTACATGAACAAGACGTTCGACACCAAGCCCGCCGACGAGCACGACAGCAAAAGCGGCCATGCCTTTGTGTTCGAACCGATCTTCACCAGCGGTATTTGCGTGCTGCCGAACATCTCCGACCACCGCAGCGAAATGTCCGAGGCGCTGCACATCAACGCCGGGCGCCTGCTGTGCAAATACCTGTCGGAAGAATGGGACTTCTCGTACAACTTCGCCAATGAAGACAGCAGCGAAGCCAGCGTGAAGGGGCGTATCCGGCCGTGGAACGCAATGATGTTGATCTCCAACGACATCATGCGTTATGCCGAAGAAAGCGATGACGGCAATATCCAGAACATTGACGTCAATGCCATGGAAAAACACGCCAACCAGTACATTTCCCAGCAGATCTTCAACATCCTCACGGCCCAGGCCGTGACCACCGACTACGACCAGAACTACTTCCGTCGCGCCGGGATCGACATTGGTGAAACCATTCGCCTGGATGCCAACGACCTGTTCATGAGCCTGGCCGGCCCTGTGGCAATTGCCTATGCCGAGTCCGTCGTCCCGGAAACCCCGGCGCCGTCGAGTGACAAGTTCAAGGTGTTCGAGAAAGAACCGCAACGCCTGAACATCGACGACCTGTTCTTCCGCTCCATCGACCTGCCACACTTCAACAAGGTCACCCAGGCCATCGAAGGCATCAGCCTGCTGCCGATCGAGTCCAAGCGCTACAAGGCGTCGCTGGAGCAGTACAAGAATTCGGGCTACGACGCGGCCGCATTGCACGACCTGCACTTCTTCAAGAACTGCTCGTCGGTGGTGTCGATTGTTTCGTTACCCAAGGACTACAAGCTGTCCTACATGGACCTGAACCGGCTCAAAACCCACCTCAACAGCCTGTTCCCCAACACCACCCTCAAGCGCTATGCCCTGGTGATTGGCGCATCGGCCAACTTGTCGCTGACCACCTTGATCGCCAAGAGCCCATGCCTGTCGGATGATTTCCTCACGCTGATCGTAGCCTTCATCAAGCGCTGCTTTGCGCGCAACCCGTACCGCTTCGATGACACGCTGGACAACTCGATCCTGGACTTCATTATCCACGAGGACTTCGACGAAGACCGTATCGACGAACTGCTCAACGAGTTCGAAAACCCGGCGAAGATCCTCGACACCAACTGGTACGCGATCAAGCCGATGTATGAGAAGAAGTACCGGGAGCTGATCAACGACAAAGACAAGTTCGTTTCGATCAATGACATTCGCCTGTCACGGGATTGCGTGAAGAAGGCGATCAAGTACCTGCGTGAGATTTACCGTCACCGGATTGGCAAGACCAAGGTTATCTCCTTGAACAACCATACCGGCAAGACGGCTTAGACCGAGCCGCGCCCATCGCAGGCAAGCCAGCTCCCACACTTGGAATGCATTTCAAATGTGGGAGCTGGCTTGCCTGCGATGACGGTCTGTATTGCAAAAAATGTATAGCCCTGCCACACCACGAAACAATTCTGCAGCCGTTTAGCCGCCCACCCAACTGTTCCCGTGACGTGCACGTCACCCTCGGCTGTGACCTTTCTCTACGGCAAGATGCCATCACCGCTTCAGCGGTTACTCCGCTACACACTTCCCTCGGCAAAAAACGCGCACCTTTTTCGTGCAGACTTTTCTCACGCCGCCCTTTCCTGGATCAGAATCCACGGCGAGACCACCACCGCCCACAGGCTCGGATCACGCTCCACCAGGTCCAATGCCCGCGTCGCAGACACTTCGCCAAGGCTACCCGCGGCCAGCCAGGCAGCGACTTTGTCACGGTTGTCCTCGGCCATTCCCTCGGCGGCTTCGATCAAATCCAGGCCGGCGTCGACCCACAATAGGGCACCCTTGGCAAAGAACGGCTCAAGCTCCTTCCAGGATATTTCGGCGGTTTCACCGAGCAGCTTGGCATAGAGGGTGCTAGGTTCTTGCGTCATGGGAGTTCACCTGAGTAAAAAACGGCGCAATCATAACGTCGTGGCTCTTGTAGAAAAACCCAGTTGCAAATGAGTTACCGAGAGAAAGTGTCAGGAAAGCCAAGGATTGCCCGAAACTCTGGCATCGCCCCGCCGCAATTCTGTCTTTTTCTTTCATTTAAGCGACACACCCGGGTTTTGCCCCCAGCAGCCAGCTTTTCAAGCGATCAACCGGCGCTCTACACTGTACCGGTACAGTTGCCAGGGCACTGCCGGGGGGATATCCGAGATATCTGATCCGGTTCTGCAGCTCACAAGGCCGCTAGAACTATAAAAAATACAACAGTAAGAGTGGAGCACTATGAATAAGGCTACTAAGCAGATTTCCAAACTGTTTGCCGCTATGGTCCTGGCTGGGGTTGCCGGCCATTCGTTCGCAGCCGACACCATCAAGATCGGTATCGCAGGTCCTAAAACCGGTCCAGTGACGCAATACGGCGACATGCAATTCATGGGTGCCAAACAAGCCATCGCCGACATCAACGCCAAGGGCGGCGTCGACGGCAAGATGCTTGAGGCCAAGGAATACGACGACGCTTGCGATCCTAAACAAGCCGTTGCCGTCGCCAACAAAGTGGTCAACGACGGCGTCAAGTTCGTGGTCGGTCACCTCTGCTCCAGCTCCACTCAACCCGCCTCCGACATCTATGAAGACGAAGGCGTGATCATGATTACCCCGGCTGCCACCAGCCCGGAAATCACCGCCCGTGGCTACAAGCTGATCTTCCGCACCATCGGCCTGGACAGCGCCCAAGGCCCGGCGGCCGGCAACTACATCGCCGATCACGTGAAGCCGAAGATCGTTGCCGTACTGCACGACAAGCAGCAGTACGGTGAAGGCATCGCCACCGCCGTTAAACAGACCCTCGAGAAGAAAGGCACCAAGGTTGCCGTCTTCGAAGGCCTGAACGCCGGCGACAAAGACTTCTCCTCGATCATCCAGAAACTCAAGCAAGCCAACGTCGACTTCGTCTACTACGGCGGCTACCACCCTGAGCTGGGCCTGATCTTGCGCCAAGCCAAGGAAAAAGGCCTGAACGCCAAGTTCATGGGTCCAGAGGGCGTCGGCAACGACTCTATCTCGCAAATCGCCCAGGGCGCATCCGAAGGCCTGCTGGTGACCCTGCCTAAATCCTTCGACACCGACCCGGCCAACAAGGCCATCGTTGAAGAGTTCGCCAAGAACAAGCAGGACCCAACCGGTCCGTTCGTGTTCCCAGCCTACTCGGCCATTGAAGTGATCGCCGGCGGTATTACCGCTGCGAAGAGCGAAGACACCGCCAAAGTGGCAGCCGCCATCCACGCGGGCACCTTCAAGACCCCTACCGGCGATCTGAGCTTCGACGCCAAGGGCGACCTGAAGGACTTCAAATTCGTGGTCTACGAATGGCACTTCGGTAAACCAAAAACCGAAGTTTCCCCTCAGTAAGCCAGGCGTTACTGGTCCAACAAGCCCACTGTGAGAGCAGTGGGCTTTGTTTTACGAGGTTTATGGGCCTGTCACCCGCGATCCGGGCGCTGGCTCACCTGAAAATCTTAAAACCGTCACCAGCGGTTCGCTGGCAAACGCTTTGTGCAACCTGGTCAAAGAACAGGGCACAGGCCGGAAATGACTCCACCAGTGAAATGCGTATCGGGTTTTTAGGAGCGCTGTAATGCCTGAGATCTATCATTTTTTCCAACAGCTGGTTAATGGCCTGACCATTGGCAGCACCTATGCCTTGATAGCCATTGGCTACACAATGGTTTACGGCATCATTGGAATGATCAACTTCGCCCATGGCGAGGTGTACATGATTGGTTCCTACGTGGCCTTTATCGCCCTTGCCGGGTTGGCCATGATGGGTATCCACTCCCTGCCGCTGTTGATGACCGCCGCGTTCCTTGCGTCGATCGTCGTGACCAGTGCCTATGGCTACAGTATCGAGCGCGTTGCGTATCGTCCCTTGCGTGGCAGCAACCGTTTGATCCCGCTGATTTCCGCCATCGGCATGTCGATTTTCCTGCAGAACACCGTATTGCTGTCCCAGGACTCCAAGGACAAGTCCATTCCCAACCTGATCCCGGGGAGCATCTCCTTCGGCCCAGGTGGCGCACAAGAAGTGCTGATTTCGTACATGCAGATCCTGGTCTTTGTCGTCACCCTGGTGGCGATGCTCGGCCTGACCCTGTTCATCTCCCGCTCCCGTCTGGGGCGCGCCTGCCGGGCTTGTGCCGAAGACATCAAGATGGCCAACCTGCTGGGCATCAACACCAACAACATTATCGCCCTGACCTTCGTGATCGGCGCCGCATTGGCAGCCGTTGCGGCGGTGCTGCTGAGCATGCAGTACGGCGTGATCAACCCCAACGCCGGTTTCCTGGTAGGCCTCAAGGCCTTTACTGCGGCGGTTTTGGGCGGCATCGGCAGTATCCCGGGCGCGATGCTCGGTGGCCTGGTGCTGGGTGTGGCCGAAGCCTTTGGCGCCGATATCTTCGGCGACCAGTACAAGGACGTCGTGGCGTTCGGCCTGTTGGTTCTGGTGCTGTTGTTCCGTCCGACCGGCATCCTGGGCCGTCCGGAGGTTGAGAAAGTATGAGCAGATATCTTAAATCGGCGTTCTTCAGCGCGCTGTTGGTTTGGGCGGTTGCGTTCCCCGTACTCGGCCTCAAGCTGAGCATTGTCGGCATCAACCTGGAAGTGCATGGCACCGGTCCCGTGACCCTGACCATCATCGCCCTGTGCTCGGTGCTGATGTTCCTGCGTGTGCTGTTCACCCAGCAGGTCGGTGCCTTGTTCAAGGGCAACCGTGGCCCTCTGGTATCGCCTAAGGTCAGTCAATTCCTGACCCTGCCGCGTACCCAGCGCTACATCATCATCGGCCTGATCGTGGCCGCGTTGATCTGGCCGTTCTTCGGCTCGCGCGGCGCGGTCGATATTGCCACCCTGATCCTGATCTACGTGTTGCTGGGCCTCGGCCTTAACATCGTGGTCGGCCTGGCCGGCTTGCTCGACCTGGGTTACGTGGGTTTCTACGCCGTAGGTGCCTACACCTACGCGCTGCTCTCGCACTACCTGGGCTGGGGCTTCTGGATCTGCCTGCCCTTGGCGGGCATGGCGGCGGCAACGTTCGGCTTCCTGCTGGGCTTCCCGGTACTGCGCCTGCGCGGTGACTACCTGGCGATCGTGACCCTGGGCTTCGGTGAAATCATCCGACTGTTCCTGCGTAACCTCACGGATATCACCGGCGGCCCCAACGGTATCAGCAGCATCCCCAAGCCGACGTTCTTCGGGCTGACGTTCGACCGTAGCGCCGCAGAAGGCATGCAGACCTTTCACGAGTACTTCGGGATCGACTACAACCCGGTGAGCAAAGTGGTGTTCCTGTACCTGGTGGCACTGCTGCTGGCACTGGCTGCACTGTTCGTGATCAACCGCCTGCTGCGCATGCCGATCGGCCGTGCATGGGAAGCGCTGCGTGAAGATGAAATCGCCTGCCGTGCACTCGGCATGAACCCGACAGTCATCAAGCTTTCGGCCTTCACCCTCGGGGCAACCTTTGCCGGTTTCGCCGGCAGTTTCTTCGCCGCTCGCCAAGGCCTGGTAACGCCGGAGTCGTTCACCTTCATCGAGTCGGCAATTATCCTCGCTATCGTGGTACTGGGTGGCATGGGCTCGCAATTGGGCGTGATCCTGGCAGCAATCGTGATGATCCTGCTGCCGGAATTGATGCGTGAGTTCAGCGAATACCGCATGTTGATGTTCGGCGCCATGATGGTGCTGATGATGATCTGGCGTCCTCAAGGCCTGCTGCCCATGCAACGTCCACACATGGAGCTGCGCAAATGAGCCGCGAGATCCTGAAAGTCGAAAACTTGAGCATGCGCTTCGGCGGCTTGCTGGCGGTCAACGGCGTGGCCCTGACCGTGAAAGAAAAACAGGTTGTGGCACTGATCGGCCCGAACGGCGCCGGCAAGACCACGGTGTTCAACTGCCTCACCGGTTTCTACAAGCCGAGCGGTGGCAGCATCCTGCTGGACGGCCAGCCGATCCAGGGCCTGGCCGGTCACGAAATCGCCCGCAAGGGCGTGGTGCGGACCTTCCAGAACGTACGGTTGTTCAAGGACATGACGGCGGTCGAAAACCTGCTGATCGCCCAACACCGTCACCTGAACACCAACTTCTTCGCAGGCCTGTTCAAGACCCCGGCGTTCCGCAAGAGCGAGCGCGAGGCCATGGAGTACGCCGAGTACTGGCTGGACAAGGTCAACCTGACCGAGTTTGCCAACCGCCCGGCCGGCACCTTGGCCTACGGTCAGCAACGTCGCCTGGAAATCGCCCGCTGCATGATGACCCGTCCGCGGATCCTCATGCTCGACGAACCAGCCGCCGGCCTGAACCCCAAGGAAACCGAAGACCTCAAGGCGCTGATCAGCGTGTTGCGTGAAGAAAACAACGCCACCGTGCTGTTGATCGAACATGACATGAAACTGGTTATGAGCATTTCCGACCACATCGTGGTGATCAACCAGGGCACACCGTTGGCCAACGGGACGCCGGAGCAGATCCGCGACAATCCTGAAGTGATCAAAGCCTATTTGGGGGAAGCGTAAAATGCTGCAATTCGAAAACGTTTCCACTTTTTACGGCAAGATCCAGGCCCTGCACAGCGTCAACGTCGAAGTGCGCCAGGGTGAGATCGTCACGCTGATCGGCGCCAACGGTGCCGGCAAATCGACCCTGTTGATGACCCTCTGCGGTTCGCCCCAGGCCCACAGCGGCAGCATCCGCTACATGGGTGAAGAACTGGTGGGCCAGCAATCCTCACACATCATGCGCAAGAGCATCGCGGTGGTACCGGAAGGCCGTCGTGTGTTCTCACGCCTGACGGTGGAGGAGAACCTGGCCATGGGTGGGTTCTTCACCGACAAGGGCGATTACCAGGAGCAGATGGACAAGGTGCTGCACCTGTTCCCTCGGCTCAAGGAGCGCTTCAGCCAGCGCGGCGGCACCATGTCCGGCGGCGAGCAGCAAATGCTCGCCATCGGCCGGGCGCTGATGAGCAAACCCAAGCTATTGCTGCTGGATGAACCTTCACTGGGCCTGGCACCGATCATCATCCAGCAGATCTTCGACATCATCGAACAGCTGCGCAAGGACGGTGTGACGGTGTTCCTGGTGGAACAGAACGCCAACCAGGCGCTGAAAATCGCTGACCGTGCCTATGTGCTGGAAAATGGCCGGGTGGTGATGCAAGGCACTGGCGAGCAGTTGCTGACCGATCCAAAGGTGCGCGAGGCATATCTGGGCGGCTAAGGTTTTCTTGCTGAAGGAACCGGCTTGAACAATGTGGGAGCGGGCTTGCTCGCGAATGCGGTGGATCAGTCAACGATGCAGTGACTGACATACCGTATTCGCGAGCAAGCCCGCTCCCACATTTGTTTTGCGTGAAGCGAAATTTTTAATTTTTTTGAAGCCGGTGTAACGAATTCCATCCCCCCCTCTCTAGTGGTACAAGCAGGCATTCAAGCCCGCCAACTCAACCCACTGCTGGAGATACACCATGACTACCAAACTGTCCGCCGCCACCCTCGTCCTGGCCCTCGGTTCCGCCCTGAGCCTGTCCACCCTGGCCACCACCGCCCACGCTGCCGACGACATGCAGAAATGTTTCGGCGTCGCTGAGGCCGGCAAGAACGATTGCGCCGCGGGTGCAGGCACTTCCTGCGCCGGCACCTCAAAAACCAAGGATCAAGCCAACGCCTGGAAACTGGTCCCGGCCGGCACCTGCCTCAAAACCCCAAGCTCCACCTCGCCGACCGGCTTCGGCCAGGAAGCAGCCTTCACCGCCAAGTCCTGAAACCTCGCAAAACCTGAGTACTGATGATGACCCTTTCATCCCTGCAAGCCGTCTCCCAGGCTCAGGCGCCCGGCCTCCCCCGTCGGGCCGGGCTGGGGCTCAAGCATGAGCATTTCATGGACGTGCTGGAGACCTGGCCCGACATCGGTTTTTTTGAAGTGCACGCCGAAAACTACATGGTGGCCGGCGGCCCGTTTCATCATTACCTGGGGTTGATCCGAGAGCAGTACCCGCTGTCCTTGCACGGCGTGGGCCTGTCCATCGGCGGCGATGGCCCGCTGGACCGTGCGCACCTGGCACGGTTGGCCGCGCTGATCGAACGCTATCAACCCCACTCTTTTTCCGAACACCTGGCCTGGTCAAGCCACGGCCCGGTGTTCCTCAATGACCTGCTGCCCCTGGCCTACGACAGCGCGACCCTGCAACGGGTATGCGAACACGTTGACCAGGTGCAGAGCACCCTCAAGCGCCCCATGCTGCTGGAAAATCCGTCGACTTATCTGCAATTCCAGCGCTCAACCCAGGACGAGACTGACTTCATCAGCGAAATTATTCGCCGCACTGGCTGTGGTTTGCTGCTGGATGTAAACAACGTTTACGTGTCGTGCATCAACCATCAACGCGATCCACTTGCCTACATCGACGCGTTGCCATTGCACGCGGTGGGCGAGATTCATCTGGCCGGTTTTGCCGAAGACACTGACAGCCTCGGTGATCGCTTGCTGATCGATGATCACGGCGCACCTATCGATAACGCCGTGTGGCAGCTGTACGAAAAAGTACTGGCGCAGGTCGGCTCGGTAGCAACCCTGATCGAGCGGGATAACCAGGTGCCGGCGTTTGGCGTACTGCTGGCCGAGGCTCAACGGGCTGACTGGCATCTGTCGCAGGTGAACCCATGAGCCTGCATGACGATTTCGCCGAGGCATTATTGGCGCCGGACCTGGCCTGTCCCGATGGCCTGTTCAGCAGCAATGGTGCCGACCCCGCCAGCCGCTTCGTGGTGTATCGCAACAATGTGCACAGCTCGTTGATCAACGCGCTGGCAACGGCTTATCCGGTGACATTGCAACTGGTGGGCGAAAATTTCTTCCGAGCGATGGCCGGCCTGTTTGTACAGGTTTGCCCACCCACCACCCCGTTGATCAGCGAGTACGGCAGTGCGTTCGCGGCGTTTATCCAGGATTTCGAGCCTGCCGCCAGCGTGCCCTACCTGGCCGATGTCGCGCGCCTGGAACGCTTGCGCGTACGGGCCTATCACGCAGCGGATACCCCGCCGATGGACCAGCAGACGGTTCTCCAAGCGCTGCAAGGCCAGACAAACCTGGGGACATTGCGCCTGCAACTGCATCCCTCCCTCGCCACTTTGACTTCAGCCTATGCGGTGGTATCCATCTGGGCCGCGCACCAGGCCGAGGGCGGCTTGGCCACTCTGAATCCCTGGCACGCCCAGGGTGCGCTGGTCATGCGTCGGGGCCTGGAAGTTCAGGTGTTAGCGATCGACCACGGCTCAGCCACGTTTATCGACAGCCTGGCCCAGGGCACGCCTTTGGAAAAAGCCGTGGAGCAGACGCTTGAAACGTCCGCCGAGTTTGACCTGCACCAATGCCTGACGCTGCTGATAAACCACAGCGCCATCACTCATTTGCATCCAGAACAAAAGGTGTCGCCATGAATACTCGTCCGTCGTGCCTGATCAACCGGGTCATCGCGCTTTTCGAACAGATCCCTTACAGCCTGATCGCTTTTCTCGCGCGCTTTTCCATCGCCGCGGTGTTCTGGAAATCCGGGCAAACCAAAGTCGAAGGCTTCGCGATTGATTTGATCAGCGGCACCTTCCAATTCGGCGAACCCAAATTGGCGGCCTCGACATTGCCGTTGTTTCGTAGCGAATACCACGTGCCGTTGCTGTCACCGGAAATCGCGGCGCACATGGCGGCATTTGCCGAGCATTTTTTCCCGGTGTTGATTCTGGTGGGCTTCGCTACACGCTTCTCAGCCTTGGCCCTGATCGGTATGACCCTGGTGATCCAGTTGTTCGTCTACCCGGACGCCTACCCGACTCATGGCACCTGGATCGCGTTGCTATTGCTGCTCGTGGCCAAAGGGCCGGGACGTCTGTCCATCGATCACCTGATCGCCCGTCGCTGCGCTTAAAGCCGATCCAGCGCCTCGCCGCTACGCTTGAACCAATCCACCAGGTAATCGGCCAACACCTGGGTGCGGCGCGGCAAACCACCCTGATAGGGATGCACCAGGTACATCGGCATGCTCCGTGTCTGATAATCGCGCAGGAGCCAGCGCAAGCGGCCGTCAGCCAATTCTGCAGGAAGCACATAGGACGGCAGCCGCGCGATACCGGCGCCCACCAGCGCGGCCTTTTTCAGCAGGTTGTAATGGTTTGAGGCAAACGTGCCGCTGACCCGCACCCGCAGCAACTCGTGCTGCTGGTGGTACAGCCACTCTTCACGCCCGCTGTAATGGCTGTTGAGCAGGCAAGTATGCGTGGCCAGGTCGGCCGGGGTCTGTGGCTCGCCATGTTGTTCAAGGTACGCCGGGCTGGCGCATGTCATCTCATGCCAGGCCAGCAGCGGCTTGGCCACCAGGCGCTCGTTTTCAATCGCGCCTGAGCGTACCCCCAAATCAAAACCATCCCGCGCCAGATCGCGATAACTGTTGTTGAGCTCCAACTCGATCTGCACCTGCGGGTACTGCTTGGAAAACTCCAGCAACAACCCGTCGAAGAAGGTCTCGCCCAACGACACCGGCACCGTCATGCGCACCGGTCCGGCCAGGTCGTCCTTGAGCCGCGCCAATGCCTGTCGGGCGCGATCCACCTGCACCACCAATGCCTGGGCCTGGGGCAGCAACGCCGCACCCGCGGCTGTCAGGCTGAGTTTGCGCGTGGTGCGGTGCAGCAAGACCACGGAAAACCGCGCTTCCAACTGGCTGATCCGCTTGGACAACTGCCCTTTGCTGCAGCCCAGTTGCTCAGCAGCCACGGTGAAACTGCCGGCCTCGATCAGCACGGCAAACGCCGCCAGGTCATCCATCTCACTCATGGATTGTTTCCATTTGAAAACCAAAGGTTGCCTATTAGCGCGTTTATCCGCAGAAAAAGCCACTCTAGACTGAACCCTCACTTACCCCCTGGAGGAACAGCACCATGAAGATCCTATTGATTGGCGCCAGCGGCACAGTCGGCTCGGCGGTCAAGGCAGAACTGGCTCAGCGTCACGACGTGATCAGCATCGGCCGCAACAGCGGCGACTTCCAGGTGGATATCAGCGACAACGCGTCGATCCGCACACTGTTCGAGCAGACAGGCAAGTTCGATGCCCTGGTCTGCGCAGCGGGTAGCGTGAACTTCGTACCGTTGGGCGACATGAGCGAAAGCGACTTCGAACTGGGCCTGCGTGACAAGCTGATGGGCCAGGTCAACCTGCTGCTGATCGGCCGCGAATACGCCAACGATGGCGCCTCGTTCACCTTCACCAGTGGCATTCTGAACCGCGACCCGATCCGCACCGGCGCCTCGGCGGCACTGGTCAATGGCGCGCTGGATGCCTTCGTCAAAGCGGCGGCAATCGAGTTGCCACGTGGCCTGCGTATCAACTCGGTGAGTCCGACGGTCCTGTTGGAAGCCATGGACAGCTACGCGCCGTACTTCCGTGGCTACAAACCGGCGCCAGGCGCCGATGTGGCGTTGGCCTACGCAAAAAGCGTGGAGGGCCTGCAAACCGGTCAGACCTTTATCGTGGGGTGATCAGGCTGCCTGTCAGAATTGCCTGAACCTCGCGGGCAGGGTTGTGGTACGGCGCAGGCCTGCGTAACGTGGCGGCACTTGTCTGGAGACTCGATGATGCGTGCCGCCCATACCCTTGCTCTACTTGCCTTGCTTCCCCTGTTTGGCGCCTGCCAGATGTTCGATAACGCTCCGGCCAAGCCTTCTACGGCCGGGCTGACCCGCATGCAGGGCGAGCTCACGGCGGTCGGCGGCAAACTGCTGTTCCAGCCGTGTGGCGACAAACGCAGCTATGTAGTCAAAGACACCGGCGGCACCAGCATCCTGCAGGAAGCGGCTTCGCTTGCCGGCGAGCAAGGCGCGTTGTTTGCCGACCTGCGTGGCCAGTTCTCCGGGGTTGCCAGCGGCACCGAGGGCAGCGTCGACCTGCAACAACTTTACCGCGTCGAGCGCTCGACTTCGGCCTGCAACGACCCGGACTTCAAACGCATGATCCTGCGCGCCAACGGCCACAAACCGACCTGGGTGATGAACGTCACCGCCAAGGGCCTGGTGCTGGAACGCGAAGGCCAGCCGCCATTGGCGGTGCCTTATGTGGAAGAGCAAATCGGCGATGGCCGCTTCAACCTGATGACCGAAGCCAATAATCAACACGTGGAATTGTGGGTCGCCCCGCAGCGTTGCGTCGACCCGGTCAGCGGCAGCCTGCAACACATGACCGCCGAGCTGCGCGTCAACGGGCAGGTGCAGCGCGGTTGTGCGTCGTTCGGCGGCTCGCGCGACGACTGACGCCACGCCGTGCTGTTTTAACATGACGGGAAACCACCATTGGGGCTTATAATCGCCGGTTTGCAAAAACTGCCGGCCTCCGAGCCCGCCGCCTACCGGATCCTGTCATGTTACGAATCACCGAACTCAAGCTGCCCATCGACCATCCCGAAGAAGACCTGCGGCCCGCCATCGTGCAGCGCTTGGGCATCGCCAGTGATGACTTGCTCGATTTCACCCTGTTCAAGCGTAGCTACGACGCCCGCAAGAAATCCTCGGAGCTGTGCTTCATCTACACCATCGACTTGAACGTGAAGGGTGAAGCCGCCCTGCTGCTCAAGTTTGCCGATGACCGCAACGTCAACCCGGCGCCGGATGTCAGCTACAAAGTCGTGGGCCAGGCGCCGGAAGGCCTGAAGCAGCGTCCAATCGTAGTGGGTTTCGGCCCGTGCGGGATCTTCGCCGGCTTGTTGTTGGCGCAGATGGGCTTCAAGCCGATCATTCTCGAACGCGGCAAGGAAGTGCGCCAGCGCACCAAGGACACCTGGGGCCTGTGGCGCAAAAGCGTGCTCAACCCCGAGTCCAACGTGCAGTTCGGTGAGGGCGGCGCCGGGACCTTTTCCGACGGCAAGCTGTACAGCCAGATCAAGGACCCGAAATTCCACGGCCGCAAAGTCCTGCACGAATTCGTCAAGGCCGGTGCGCCGGAAGAAATCCTCTACGTCAGCAAGCCGCACATCGGTACGTTCCGCCTGACCGGCGTGGTAGAGAACATGCGCGAGCAAATCATCGCCCTGGGCGGTGAAGTTCGCTTCGAGCAGCGCGTAACCGACGTGCTGATCGAAGACGGCCAGTTGAACGGCGTCGTCGTCGATGGCGGCGAGCAGATCCTGTCCAAGCATGTGATCCTGGCACTGGGCCACAGCGCCCGCGACACCTTCCGTATGCTCCACGGCCGTGGTGTGTACATGGAAGCCAAGCCGTTTTCGGTGGGTTTCCGTATCGAGCACCCACAATCCTTGATCGACGCCGCGCGACTGGGCAAATACGCCGGCCACCCAAAACTTGGCGCCGCCGACTACAAGCTGGTGCACCACGCCAAGAACGGCCGCTCGGTCTACAGCTTCTGCATGTGCCCAGGCGGCACCGTGGTCGCGGCGACTTCCGAGCCGGGCCGTGTCGTCACCAACGGCATGAGCCAGTACTCGCGTAACGAGCGCAATGCCAACTCCGGCATCGTGGTCGGTATCACGCCTGAGGTGGATTACCCGGGTGGCCCGCTGGCGGGTATCGAGCTACAGGAGCGCCTGGAATCCCACGCTTATGTCCTCGGCGGCAGCAACTACGAGGCGCCGGCGCAACTGGTGGGTGACTTCATCGCCGGCAAGCCGTCCACGGCGATCGGCAGCGTGGAACCGTCTTATAAGCCTGGCGTATCCCTGGGCGACTTGGCGCTGGCTTTGCCCGATTTTGCCATCGAAGCGATCCGTGAAGCCTTGCCGGCATTCGAGAAGCAGATCAAGGGCTACTCGCTGCACGACGCCGTGTTGACCGGTATTGAAACGCGCACCTCGTCGCCGCTACGAATTACCCGTAACGAATCGATGCAGAGCCTGAACGTGAAAGGCCTGTTCCCGGCCGGTGAAGGTGCCGGTTATGCCGGAGGGATTCTGTCGGCAGGCGTGGATGGGATTCGGATTGCCGAGGCGTTGGCACGGGATATGTTGGGCATCGAGGCCTGACACCTTCCCTTGTAGGAGCCCGGCTTGCCGGCGATGGCGATCTTGAGGACGCTACCGCCGGCAAGCCAGCCCCCCCCCGGTTTTTGCCGGGTGTCAGATATTCGCGCGCAGGATGCTGTCCGGCAACGGCTCGCCCCGCTCGACACTGGCCGCAACGGCCGCAATCAAGTCCTCCAACCCGTACCCCTGCGCTGCCAACCAGGCCTGATCGTAGTAAGTCGTGGCATAGCGTTCACCGCCATCACACAAGATCGCCACGATCGAACCCGATTCCCCCGCCGCTTTCATCTGCTGCGCTGCCACCAAAGCGCCAATCAGGTTGGTCCCGCTGGAACCACCAACTCGCCGCCCCAAGCGCTCCGCCAGGTAGTGCATGGCCGCCAGCGACAGCGCATCCGGTACCTTGACCATCGCATCAATCACCTTGGGCAGAAACGATGCCTCAACCCGTGGTCGGCCAATACCTTCGATGCGTGAACCGCAGTCCAGGCGCAAGCTGGCGTCGCCGCTCTGATAGAAATCAAAGAACACTGAACGCTCTGCATCGGCACACAACACGCGGGTGCAGTGCTGGCGATAGCGCACATAACGACCAAGGGTCGCGGTCGTGCCGCCAGTGCCGGGGCTGGAGATCAACCAGCTCGGTTCCGGATGCTGCTCGAAGCGCATCTGCTGGAAGATCGACTCAGCGATGTTGTTGTTTGCCCGCCAGTCGGTGGCGCGCTCGGCATAGGTGAACTGGTCCATGAAGTGACCGCCACTTTCCCGCGCCAGACGTTCGGATTCGGCGTAGATCTGCGTGGGATCTTGTACCAGGTGGCTTTTGCCGCCGTAGAAGGCAATCTGCGCGATTTTCTCCTGGGAGGTGGTAGCCGGCATCACCGCGATAAACGGCAAACCGAGCAAGCGCGCGAAGTAGGCTTCGGAAATCGCTGTCGAACCACTGGAGGCCTCGATCACTGGCGCGCCCGGCTTGAGCCAGCCATTGCACAACGCGTACAAAAACAGCGAACGCGCCAACCGATGTTTCAGGCTACCGGTGGGGTGGCTGGACTCGTCCTTGAAGTACAACTCGATACCCGGCAACCCCGGTAGCGGCAAGGGAATCAGGTGCGTGTCGGCGCTGCGCTGGAAGTCTGCTTCAATGATACGAATGGCTTCGCGTGCCCAGGGTCGTTGATCGCTCATGGAGAGTTTCTCTAAAGGTGTAAGCCCTGATTTTAGGGGGTTTCCTACGCCTCACACAGATACAGTGCCGACTCAATCGGACACACAATTGCTAGGCTTAGGCACAACGTCATGCCAAACAGCTGCTTATAACAAATAAGAATATAACTTTTGTTTTAACAACTAACCGTACGGGTTAGGGTACCCACCTATTGAATCTGGATTGGAGAGCATCCCTTGCCTCTGCGTAGCACTTTTACCCGTTTCTTCCAGCTGGAAGCCGCCAGCGGTCTGTTGTTGATCGCGGCTGCCGCCCTGGCGTTGATCATCAACAATTCACCTTTGTCGCACTTGTACGCTGCGTTTCTCGACGTACCGGTGGTGGCCCAGATCGGCGCGTTGAAAATCGCCAAACCGGCCTTGCTGTGGATCAACGATGGCCTGATGGCCCTGTTCTTCCTGCTGATCGGCCTGGAGGTCAAGCGTGAATTGCTCGACGGCCACCTGTCCAAGCCCTCGCAAGTGGTGCTGCCAGGCGCGGCGGCTATCGGCGGCATGGTCGTGCCGGCGCTGATCTACTGGGCGATCAACAAGGATTACCCCGCCGCACTCTCCGGCTGGGCGATCCCCATGGCCACCGACATCGCCTTCGCATTGGGCGTGCTGGCCTTGCTGGGCAAGCGTGTGCCGGTGTCGCTGAAACTGTTCCTGATGACCCTGGCAATCATTGACGACCTGGGCGCGATCATCGTCATCGCGGTGTTCTACTCCGCCGACCTGTCCGGCGCTGCCCTGGCGGGCGCGGGTGCCTGCTTGATTGCCTTGATTGCCATGAACCGCCTGGGCGTAATCAAGCTCGGGCCGTACCTGATCATTGGACTGATCCTGTGGGTGTGCGTACTCAAGAGTGGTGTTCACGCGACGCTGGCCGGTGTGACGTTGGCCTTCTGCATCCCGATGCGCACCAAAAACGCCGAACCCTCGCCACTGCTCACACTGGAACATGCGCTGCACCCGTGGGTGGCCTACGGCATCTTGCCGCTGTTTGCCTTCGCCAACGCCGGCGTATCCTTGACTGGTGTCAGCCTGGAAAGCTTCACCCATCACGTGCCCATGGGCATCGCCGCTGGCCTGCTGATCGGCAAGACCGTGGGTGTGTTTGGCCTCACCTGGTTGGCGATCAAGACCGGCCTTGCCGCCCTGCCCAGCGGCGCGAACTGGGGCCAGGTGTTTGGCGTGGCGATCCTCTGTGGCATCGGCTTTACCATGAGCCTGTTTGTCGGTTCGCTGGCGTTTGTGCCGGGTGCCAGTGAGTTTGCCGGTGAGGACCGGATGGGGATTTTGACGGGATCGATTCTGGCGGCGTGTATCGGTTATGCGGTGACGGCGATGGCGAGTCGTAAGAAGGCCACGCTTCAGGGTTGAACTGACAGACCGAAAACCAAAAAGCCGCCTCGGATTGACCGAGGCGGCTCCACTCCTCAGACCTTACAGGTCATCGAAGCTGTCTCGCAGGAACGTCCATACGTGATAAGCACGCAGGCAGTTCACTACGAGGTTCCACATACGCCGTGCAAACTTCGACATACTCGGCCCCATTACTTTGGGCCTACCTCCAGCACACTTACCGGAACACGTGGCCTTTGGATGCAGGTCAATGCATCTTTGAGGCGGCCGGGTTGATGGGCCTTCCGCGTGAATCCGGCACGGATTACTAGCCCGTGGCGGTCAGTCCGAAAATTCGCGTGCGTACCCGGCTCACCTAAAAGCAACAAATGTAGAACAGGGAAGAGCCTAACGAATATCCCGAATGAAGGTGTGACGAACAGTGATCAAATATCCAGTATTGCTTGCGAGATCTATTGCAATTTTTTGCAGTGAAATCAAAAACAGAAAAGCTGCAGGAATCGCCCTCGTGGACTATCTCCCAACCTTGCATGACCGTATGACCAGGGGTAACATCCGGCTGCAGGTCAATGCATCTTTGAGTCGCATCCCCAGCCGATAGTTGGGTATGCAATAAAAAACCGCCCTACTAAGGCGGTTTTTTATTGCCTGCGTTTTTTGCTTTTAACCTGGCCGCCGCCCATAAAACGAAAAACCCCAACCAGTCACCCGGTTGGGGTTTTGTGTTTCTACAACCCGCGCTTAGCGAGTAACGCGACTGGTACCATCAACGGTCATAATGCGCACGCGGTCACCAATGCGGAAGATTTCATTCTCCTGCACGGCCTGCACGTAGGCGCGCATGCTGCCGTCGTCTTCGCGAACGGTGATTTCCACACCCTGGGTGCGGGTCAGGCCTTCTTCGGTGGCCGAACCCAACAGGCCGCCAGCAACAGCACCGATCACGGCGGTCACGATGCTGCCACGGCCGCCGCCGATGGCACTGCCACCAACGCCGCCAATGACTGCGCCAGCAGCGCCACCAATTGGGGTCTTGGTGCCTTCGATTTTCACCGGACGCAGGGATTCGATGGTCCCCATGCGCACGGTCTGTACACGACGCGCTTCGTCACGGGAGTACGAGTCGCCGGTCAGACTCGAGGCGCAGCCACCCAGCAGCAACGACAGGGTGGTAAAGCAGGCAACCAGTAAAACGGACTTACGCATAGCATCAACTCCAAAGGACAGGTGGTCATTAAACGCTGCAGCTTGACGCCTGTCACGGCAAGCACCGCAGAAAATTGCTTTCATTCAGCCTCAGTACAGACTGCCCGCACCAGAAAAATCGACGAACGGTGGCACTTAACGTCCAACCAGGATCTTCATGGATTAGTTCATCATTGTAGTCACAACCCTTGCCGGCCTGTATTTCCATGGCTGGCTGTACCTGCGCATCAGGCGCTGGGTGGATCGCGATCTGGCGCTTTCCCTGGCGGGCAATGATGCGCACAAGCGTGCCTTCATGCTCAGGCAGCTGGAAAAGGCCCGCAACTTGAAAATCAAACGGTCCGACCTACCGCATTGGCTGAAGAATGCCGCGCAGCAGTACACGCCCGAAGCCTCTGGTGTAGAGACTTCAGGGTGACGGGCAACATTCAGGTGAAGTGACGAAAGGTGCAGCTCAGGGTGCCAAGCGCTCGCGCACCCAATCGGCCCCTTGCAGGCGATAGTTCAGCCGGTCGTGCAAGCGGCTGGCACGACCTTGCCAGAACTCGATGCGCTCCGGCAGCAAGCGGTAGCCACCCCAATGCTCGGGGCAGTCGGGCTGGGTATCGCTGAAACGCTGTTCGGTGGCCTTGAGCAGGTCCTGCAGCTCTTCGCGGTCGCGGATGACCTGGCTCTGCGGAGACGCCCAGGCGCCCAGGCGGCTGCCCAGCGGGCGGACCTGATAATAAGCGTCCGACTCTTCAGCCGTGACCTTCACCACCCGCCCTTCGATACGCACTTGGCGCTCCAAGGTCGGCCAGAAGAAGGTCATGGCCGCAAACGGCCGCGCCGCGAGCTGCTGGCCCTTGGCACTCTGATAGTTGGTGAAGAAGGTAAAGCCCTGCGCATCCAGCCCCTTGAGCAACAGGATGCGGCAGTGCGGACGACCATCCTGGTCGACGGTGGCCAAGGTCATGGCATTGGCTTCCACCGGTGGCTGCTCGGTTTTCACCGCGTCAGCAAACCACTGATGGAACAAGGCAAACGGCTCGCTCGGGGCCTGGGCCTCGCTCAAACCATCCCGTGTGTAGTCACGGCGCATATCGGCCAGTGCCTGGGTCATGCGGCTTTATCCTTGTGGTTCAGCGGATCAGTTTTTTGCCTGGTCGTTGGCCGGGGCTGCAGCCTTGGCTTTGGCCGGTGCTGGCTTTTTGGCAGCAGGCTTGGCCGGGGCTTTTTTGGCGGCTGGCTTGGCAACGGCTTTCTTGGCGGCTGGCGCCTTTTTAGCGGCGGCTTTGGCCGCTGGGGCCGGTGCCGGAACGTCCTGCACTGCAACCATCTCGGCGACAGGCGGGGTTTTGCCCGACTGATATTTGCTCAACAGCGCCAGCATGGTGGTGCGCTGAGTGAACATGATTTCCATACGACGGTTCAGGGCACGGCCCTGGTTGCTGTCGTTGGCGGCACGTGGCATCAGGTCGCCCATGCCACGCAGCATCAGACGGTCCTGCTTCAGGCCGCTGAGGCTGAAGATCGACGCGATGGATTGTGCACGTTCCTTGGTCAGCGCCTGGCTGGCTGGGGCGGTGCCCGTTGCGTCGACGTGGCCCAGTACCAGTACGGCGGTCTTCGGATCGGCTTCAACGGCCTTGGCGACGCGGGTGAACGGACCCAGGGTGACCGGCAGCAACATGGCTGGGCGTTTCGGGTTGTAGGAACCGTCTACCGGCGCGATCACGACGAGCACGTTGTCACGACGTTCCAGTTGCAGGTTGCTGTCCTTGATGGCGGCGCGCAGGCGTGGCTCATAGTCATCCAGCCAGGCCTGAGTGATTTTCGGGTCAGGCATCGGCACGTTGGTCACGTCGACCTTGGCCAATGGCTTGGGTTTGCTTTCGAACGGCCACCACCATTTGGTTTCGGTGTCGTTCTTGGCGACGGCTGGAGTGGCGGCAGGTGCGGGCTCGGCGGCCTTGAGATCGGCTTTCAGGTCGGCCTTGGCATCGGCGGCCTTTTCGTCGGCAGTCTTGGACGAGAACGGCCACCAGCTGGAGCCGGTGTCAGCCTTGGCGGCTGGGGCGGCAGCGGCGGCTACCGGGGCGGCAGGCTTGGCGCCGGCAGCGGGCTTGGCGTCCGGTTTAGCCTCCGGCTTGGCATCGGTTTGGGTCACTGCGTCCTTGGTCGCGGCCTTATCAGATCCAAATGACCACCAATGCCCGCCCTCGGCATCATTTTGTGGAGTTTGTGCGCAGCCGGTAATAGTGAGGCATAGCGCCAGTGCCAAGGACTTGTTCGATAACATGAGATATCCACAAAATGAGAAAAGAAACGGGGGTCTGGATGACCCGTTAAACAGACGCTTACAGAACATTAAAGTTACATCATTTCGTTCAGCGCCTTCTTATAGTTGCCTTTGTAACAAAAAAACGTGAAACAGCAAGGGGTTTACAGACAACCGGCCAATATTCCGACCAACTTCTGTGCCCGTGGGTCCATAAGTACATAAGGGCCCAATGTATTAGTGACGAAACCAAACGCTACATCATGCTCTGGGTCGGCAAAGCCTACCGAGCCGCCTGCGCCGGGATGCCCGAATGCACGCGGGCCAAGGCCGAAGGTGGCATTGGGCAGCTGCGGTTGGTCCAACATGCAACCCAGGCCAAAACGGGTTTGTGTCAATAATGTTTTATCCGGCCCGATACTGTGTTCGCGGGTCAATTGTTCAAGCATGTCGGCTTCGAGCAAACTACCGTCCAATAAGCCGCTATAAAAGCCCGCCAGGCTGCGTGCATTACCGTGACCATTTGCCGCTGGCTGCTGCATACGGCGCCATTCAGGTTTGTTAGTGCTGGTCAGAATAGACGGTGGATTAGCAAAAGCACGCGTCGTCATGGCCGCAGGTTCACGCATCATTACTTGCAGTAAACGCTGTGCCGCTTCATCGCCCATATTGCCTTTGCTACGCGCTATATGTGCCACGCGATAAAACTCTTCATCCGCCAGGCCCACATGGAAGTCCAGCCCCAATGGCCGCGCAACCCGCGCCACGATGGATTCTCCCGGCCCACGCCCATCGGCGCGACGGAGCAATTCACCCACCAGCCAGCCGTAGGTGATCGCCTCGTAGCCATGACCTTGGCCGGGCGTCCACCACGGGGCTTCGGCCGCCAGGGTGTCGACCATCAGTTGCCAGTCGTACAGCGCCTCGGTCGGCAGCATCTCGCGGATCGCCGGCAACCCGGCCTGGTGGCAGAGCAACTGGCGCAGGGTGATGGACTCTTTCCCCGCCGCCGCAAATTCCGGCCAGTAGTTGGCAACGGGTACGTCCAGCTGCAACTTGCCTTCGGCCACCAACTGCAAGGCCGTGACGGCGGTAAACGTCTTGGTACAGGAGAACAGGTTGACGATGGTGTCACTGTGCCAAGCCTCGGCACCGTCCTTGTCGGCGGTGCCGGCCCACAGGTCGACGACGGTTTCGCCGCCTATCTGGATACACAGCCCGGCACCACGCTCCTGCGGGTCATCGAACAACGCGGCAAAGGCTTCACGTACCGCTTCGAACTGGAGTTCGTAATGACCCTGGATCTGCACCTGAACACCCTCGGACAACACAGCAAAAAGTGGCCGACATTGTTCCAGTACTGGTGGGTTTTGTGAACCCGTCAGCCCTCAATCAATGACCATTCCCTGAGTGCCCGCCCGCATGCCCGGCGCCCTGCCCCGGGCCTTTGCCTTCGTGCCCGGCCCTGCCGCCTTCGCTTTCACGCACGGCGCCCGCCGCCTTGGCCTTTTCTGCTTCCTTGCCCAGTTGATCGACCGCCGCCAGGTTGCTTTTGCGCACGCTGTCGACAAAGCCCTGGAACGGCACATCGGTGATACCCACCAGGCCAAAATGGCCGTTTTCACCGTCCAGCAAACGCCCGGTTGCCGGCTGATCCAGGTACTGGAACCAATGCACGCCGACAATCGACGGCTCGGCCATGGCCTGCTTGAGGAAGTTGCCGTACGCCACACCACGGTCCTCTTCCTTGGCCAGTTGGGTCACTCCCCCCCAGAACGGCCCACGGTCAGCCGAGCCAAAGTTGAATTCGGTGATCAGCACTGGCTTATCCAGCGCACGCAGGGTGGCGAAGTCATAACCGTCCTGCGGCTTGAGGGTGTACATGTTGAAGCTCAGCACATCGCAATACTGGGCACAGGACGCCACGGCTTCCGGCGTGCTCACCGCAAAACGACCACCCAACAACAGTTGGTTGGGTGCATGCCACTTCAGCGAGTCGGAAATGGTCTTGAAGTAGGCATCGGCAAAGGTCTTCTGGAAATACTTGAAGTCCGCTTCGATTTCCGGGTGTTCGGGGTTGGGCATCGGCGGTTCAAAGCCCGGGTCTTCCATCAGCTCCCAGCCCTTCAGTTCGATGCCCCAGGCTTTCGACAGCCCTTCTTCGTTACGGTACTTGTCGCGCAGTTGCTTGAGGAACGCGCGCTTGGCCGGGACATCGGTGGTCATGCGCAAGGTGCCGTAGGCCAAGGCATAGCGGGACTTGGGATCATCACCTGGGCCGGCCCAGGCCAACTCGTTGTCGGCAAAGAAACCGATCAACCACGGATCATCACGGTGATCGCGGGCAGCGATGGCCACGGCGCGCTCGGTGGCCATGGCGAAGCGCGGGTCGAACGGATCGGGCATGCCACCCCACCAGTCGGTGCCGGTGCTGATGCTGGTGTAGTCGCCGACGATCGACAGCGGCAAGGTGTAAGGCACGCGATCGGCACGGGCGAGATCGTCGTCGCTCCAATTGCCCACGGTGTTGAAACCCCAGGCTTGCAGGCGGTCGAGGGTGTGAGTGGTCCAGCGGGTCTGGTCAAACCCGTCACCGCCATAAGTGCGTTGCAGGTTGGCGCCGTAGAAATCGTACCAGCGCCCGGCGCCAAAGCTGCGGCCTTCACCCGCGCCGTTGCCGGTGCGGTTGTCGCCGCTGCCGTAATACTTGTCGAACGGTTCGCCGGCCTTGGGCAGCACCGCGAACATCCATTCACGGCCGGACACGTAGGTCTGGTTGTTGTCCGGGGCCACGGTATTGACGCCCAGCGAATAGAACGGATGCCCCTCCGGCGTCACCAGGTACCAGCGCCCATCGCGTTTCTCGGTGCGGAAAAACCCGCTGGCGTCGAACGCCGGACCTTTGTTCCAGCCACCGTACTTATCCAACGAGGACTTTTCCCGCGTGGCCAGCCAGCCCTGGAGCTGCTGTTGCTCCTTGGCAGCGGCGGCCTTGAGGTGTTCGTCGCTGCTGACTTTTTCCGGCCAGCGCGCACGGGTGGATTGACCATAGGCATCCACCAATTCGCTGTAGGCAGCCTTCAACACCGGCTCGCTGTCCTGCACGCCAAAGCGCTCCAGCAGGATGCTTTGGGCGGCGTTGGGCTTGATCATCGACAACGTCACCGAAACCACCTGGCTGCGGTCGATTTCACCCGCGCTGCTGGCCAGCAAGACACGCTGGCCGTCTAGGGTGATCGGCATCGGCGGGCCGGCCTTCATGCCCTGGCTCAACGGCGAGTTGGCCTGCAACGGGACCAACAAGGTTTGCGCCGGGCCCGCCGGAAGGTCGATGCGACTGACCAGGGTACGGCCGTCGCTGCTCTGCACCTTGACGTAGAGCGTCAGCGCCCAATCCATCGCACTCTGGATGCGCAGACTCATGGCCCCCGACTGGGACCAGTCCCAGGCGCCCGTCTGTGGGCTGAGCACCAGGCTGGGTTCGGCAGCCGGGTTGAACGTGATGCGGCGCAACACTTCGCCTTCGGGGGTCTGCTCGGCGTTGTACTGCGGCAGGCTGGCGTCCTGGGTCGCCACCTTGACCACATCAGCGGGCCGGACGAAGTTGAACAAGGTCTGTTGCCCGGCAGGCGCGGCCATCAAGGGCGCGGCGAACAGCAGGGCAAAAAGGGCGGGCAGCGTGCGAATCATACGAGCAAGGTTCTCCCAGACGGCCGATGAATGGCCTGATGAAATACAGTGAGATAGACCACGAAGTGGGCGAATCCGCCCACGGTGGCTTAAGAAATTTCGCGCCTGAACGGCGGCAAGGCATTAAGAATAGCCTTGCCATAGCGTTGGGTGACCAAACGGCGGTCGAGCAAGGTGATGGTGCCTCGGTCCTCTTCGGTACGCAGCAAGCGACCGCAAGCCTGGACCAGCTTCAAGGAAGCGTCCGGCACCGAGATCTCCATGAACGGGTTACCGCCCCGCGCTTCGATCCATTCGGCCAACGCCGCCTCGACCGGATCATCCGGTACCGAGAACGGGATCTTGGCGATCACCACGTGTTCACAGTAGGCGCCCGGCAAGTCCACGCCTTCGGCAAAGCTCGCCAGGCCGAACAGTACGCTGGAGTCCCCACCATCGACGCGCGCCTTGTGTTTGTTCAGGGTTTCCTGCTTGGACAGGTTGCCTTGGATAAACACTTGTTTGCGCCAGTCGCGGTCGAGGCCGTCGAACACGTCCTGCATCTGTTTGCGCGACGAGAACAGCACCAGCGTACCGCGTGAACCTTCCACCAGCTCCGGCAGGTCACGGATGATCGCGGCGGTGTGGGCCGCCGCATCCCGTGGGTCGGCCTTGAGGTCCGGCACCCGCAGCACACCCGCGTCGGCGTGATGGAACGGGCTCGGCACCACTGCTGTGACGGCCTTTTTCGGCAGGCCGGCACGCATACGGAAGCGGTCGAAGGTGCCCAGGGCGGTCAGTGTGGCCGAGGTAACCAGGCAGCCGTAGGCCACGTTCCATAGGTTGCGGCGCAGCATTTCGGCGGCCAGGATCGGGCTGGCGTTGACCTCGATGTCGAACAGCGCACCGCTTTCCGACAGGGTCAGCCAACGCGCCATCGGCGGGTTGTCTTCCGGGTCTTCAACGGTGAAGGCCGTCCACAACTCCCAGTTGCCCTGGGAGCGGGACAGCAGGCTGCCGAACAGCGGGTACCATTCCTCGGCCTGGTTGCTGGCGATGCCGATGTTGACCTCGCCATCCATGCCTTCCTTAAGCAGGTCGGTGAGGCGGGTGAACAGGTCAGTCAGGCGTGAAAAGCCCTTCTTCAGCTCGATGCCCATTTCGCGCATGTGCTCGGGAATCAAACCGCCGACGAACCGATGACGCGGCCGCTCGCGGCCCTCGACGTCTTCACCGGGTTTGAAGTCGGCCACCTGCTCGCAGGCGCTGAACATGAATTGCTGCTGGGTCTTGATCTCCCGCGCCAGCTCCGGCACCTGTTCGATCAGCTTGCCCAGGTCGCCGGGCAGCGGGTGCTGGGCCAGCAACTTGGTGAGGTTCTTCGCGGTGGTTTCCAGCCAGTCGGCAGTGGAACGCAGGCGCGTGTAGTGAGCAAAGTGGCCGATGGCCTTGTCGGGAAGGTGATGGCCTTCGTCGAAAACGTAGAGGGTGTCACGCGGGTCCGGCAGCACGGCGCCGCCGCCCAGGGCCAGGTCGGCCAGGACCATGTCGTGGTTGGTGACGATCACGTCGACCTTGCCCATACCTTCGCGGGCCTTGTAGAAGGCGCACTGGCCGAAGTTCGGGCAATGACGGTTGGTGCACTGGCTGTGGTCGGTGGTCAGGCGCGCCCAGTCGGCGTCTTCGAGGGCGGTGGGCCAGCTGTCGCGGTCACCGTCCCATTTATTGCCGGCCAGTTTCTCGATCATGCTGGTGAACAGCTTCTGGCTGGCCTCATCGACCTCGATCTTGAAGCCTTCTTCTTCGAACAGTTGGGCCGTCGCGGTTTGCGCGTGGCCTTCCTGCAGCAATACGTCGAGCTTGGACAGGCACATGTAGCGCCCACGGCCCTTGGCCAGGGCGAAGGTGAAGTTCAAGCCGCTGTTGCGCATCAGGTCGGGCAGGTCTTTGTAGACGATCTGCTCCTGCAGGGCGACGGTGGCGGTGGCGATCACCAGGCGCTTGCCGGCGGCCTTGGCGGTAGGGATCGCGGCCAGGCTGTAGGCCACGGTCTTGCCGGTACCGGTGCCGGCCTCGACGGCCACGACCGCGGGCTCACCCTCGCGGCGACCTTCGTCGTCGGTGTCGATATCCCCGAGGACCTTGGCCACTTCGGCGATCATCAGGCGTTGGCCATAGCGCGGTTTCAAGCTCTTGGCTTCGAGAAAACGCGAGTAGGCGCCCTGGATCGTGGTTTTGAGTTCAGTGCTGATCATGGATAGTCGGGCGCAAAAAACGCTGGATAAATTTTCAGTGGTTCGGATCGGCGGCTATCATACCCCGCTAATGAATCCCGCGCAGAACGGAGTACCACAATGACCGCGTTTAGCCTCGCTTACACCCTGCATGTCTTGGCCGCCCTGGTATGGGTCGGCGGTATGTTTTTCGCCTGGATGATCCTGCGCCCCGCCGCTGTGGCGGCACTTGAAGGCCCTGCCCGACTCAAGCTGTGGGCAAATGTGTTTCAACGTTTTTTCGTGTGGGTATGGATCGCGGTGGCGATTTTGCCGATCAGCGGCATCGGCCTGCTGCAATTGCGCTTCAATGGGTTTGAGACGGCGCCGCGTTATGTGCAGGTGATGATGGGCTTGTATCTGGTGATGACGGCGTTGTTTATCCGTATCCAGGCGTTGAAATTCCCGGAATTGCGCACGGCGGTGGCGGCTGAGGACTGGCCGGCGGGGGCTGCGGTGCTGGGGCAGATCCGCCGGTTGGTGGGGATCAATTTGATCGTGGGGTTGGTGGTGGTGGCGATTGCTTCGGCTCGGCCGATGTTGTAGTGAGCGGGCTTGTTGTGGTGAGCGGGCTTGCCCCGCGCTGGGGGGCGAAGCCGCCCCAATCCAGCCACCGCGTGTGTGCAGTGAGAAACAGGTCGTACGGTTTTAGGGCGGCTTCGCCCCCCAGCGCGGGGCAAGCCCGCTCACTACAACCGCTGAATTGTCACAGTGCCTGCAGGCCCCGCCGGCCCCGGCTGCCCTTCCAACCCTGGGCGGCCCTTCTCGCCACCATCGGCGCGGTACACTAGGCAGCCTTTGGACTGGCCACCCTTGCCAGGCTTGCCCGCCGTGCCGGCCAAACCACCGGGACCACCGTCCACCCAGACCTTGATCTGCTGCGCCGGGAAGTCCTGCGGCAACTCGACCCGCACCTGCGCGCCAGACGCGCCAGGCAAGCCATCACCGCCGTTATCACCATTGGCGCCGCGACCGGCCGAACCCCAGGTGCAGCCTGGATCCACGCCATTGGCTCCGTCCAACCCGGAATAACCCTGTGCACCAGCGCCGCCACGGGCGTCTACCGAGAGTTCTTCAGCGGTCAATGAGTTGATGCGCAACGTCAGGTCACGCCCGGCCTTGGCCGGTTTTTCGTGGGTGCCGGGCGCGCCGCGCGAGGTGATCTGGCTGCCGTGGTCCAACTGCGCGTGGCGCACCTGCAATTGCAGCGCGGTGTTGCCGGGCACAATGGCGATGCGGGCGTCGCGGCCCAGGTGCAGCTCATCCACCGTGACCTGGCTGATGGTGGCGGGGATCAGCAAGGTGCCGTAGTCCGCCACCTCCAACCGCTCCAGTTGCAACACGCTGGTACTGCTGGGCAGGCGCATCAACGAGTTGGTTTCCACACTGACGCTTTGAGCCAGGGCAACAGGGCTGACCAACAGGGCCAGCAGTAAAACCTTACGCATCGTGGAGCTCCCCTGAAAATTTTCAAAAAATATTTCTAGTTTTTCTTTGGATGCACAGTAACGACTTCCACAGGCGCTTTGCCAGTGAAGGATCAAAAAAGTTGATAAAGGGGGCGGATTGGCAGCAATGCCCCTGTGGATCGCACAGGGGCAAGGGCCGTCAGCGGTTGATCTGAATTTCCGTGCGGCGGTTCAAGGCGCGGCCTTCGGCGGTTTTGTTATCCGCGACCGGATGGCTTTCACCTGCGCCGGTTACCGCGACAAAATTGCTGCGCGGCACGCCGGCACCGATCAGATAGTCCGTGACCGAATGGGCGCGTTTTTCCGAGAGTTTCTGGTTGTAGGCGTCTTTGCCGACGCTGTCGGTGTGGCCACTGACCCGCAACTGGGCGCTCGGGGCTTCCTGTTTCAAGCGCGTGGCGATGGTATCGAGCTTGGTTTTGTCCGCCGCCGTCAGCTTGGCCGAGTCGAACTGGAAGTGCACATCGCGGATCACGATGGTTTCTTCCTTGACCACGACGACTTCCTCAACCACGGCCGCTGGCGGTGTCGGTGGGCAACCATTGGCATCCACCGGCACACCTTTTGGCGTGCCTGGGCACGTGTCACGGCTGTCCGGCACACCATCGCCGTCTTCGTCGCCATCGCCGTGCACCCAGCAATAGGCGCCGGCCATGCCGCCGATCAGCAGCGCACCCGCGCCCGCGTAGGCCGAGCTTTCAGTGGCACCGATCGCCGCACCGGTCACACCGCCAAGGGCGGCGCAGGTGGGCCAGTCGGTTTTTTGCAAACCTGCGCAACCTGTCAATACTCCGGTTAGCAGAACCAAGGGTAGAGCTGTCCGCATGATGCTCATCTGATTTCTCCTGAGGGGATCGGCGGGGGCCGATGGGTGGAGTAAAGACGGCTCTTTTCATCTGCGCCACTACGCCGCGCCCCTGTATTCATTGAGGATCGCCGCATTCGTAGGACTTTTCACAGCCGCCCGCTCTAGGCCCGCACGCTCAGCCGCGCTAGTCTCTACGGTCCTGATGTGAGGATCTCTGATGACCGCCGGTATTTCTGCCCGTACCCCCCAGCAAGCCTTGGCCGCCTTGCTCGATCTGCACCAGCCCAAACGCCTGCTGCTGTTGGGCGCCAGCCAGTTTCCGGCGCTGGAGGCTTTTCAAAAAGCCCACCCGGATACCCAGGTGTCCATCGCGGCACCGGGCGCGTTGCCTACAGAGCTTGCCGCACAGCGGTTTGACCTGGCGCTGGTGGTGGACTGCCTGGAGCACCTGTCAAAACCGCAAGGCCTGACCCTGCTTGGCGGCATCCGTAACCTGAATGCCAGCCGCATTGCGGTGCTGGTGGACCTGGGCGCCTGCGACTGGAAGGACACCGACTTCTTCTCCCTGGCCCTGCAGGCCGGCGAGCGATTCCAGCGTGATGAGCAGGTTCTGACGCTGTTTACCTACGATCTGCTTGACTATAAACAAGTGCCGGACTGGCTCAACGCCCGCTTCTGGGCCAACCCGGAAAACTTCGGAAAGTATTGGTGGTAACCCGATGAGTACATCCATTTGCCCCTGCGGCAGTGGCAACCTGCTGGATGCCTGCTGCGGTCATTATCACGCCGGGCATCCGGCACCTTGCGCCACCGCGTTGATGCGCTCGCGCTACAGCGCCTATGTGCTGGGCTTGGTGGACTACCTGGTCGCTACCACCCTGCCCGCGCAACAGGCTGGTCTGGACCGAAATGCCATAAGCGCCTGGAGCGCCCAAAGCACCTGGCTCGGCCTGGAGGTAGAAAGCTCCGAGGTGTTCGGCGGCCAGCCGGAACACGCCTTCGTGACCTTCACCGCACGCTGGCACGACAGCAACGGCGAACATAGCCACCGCGAGCAGTCTTCTTTCGTACAGAATAACGGGCGCTGGTACTTCATCGACCCGACGGTGGAAGTGAAGGCCGGACGCAACGATGCCTGCCTGTGCGGCAGCGGGCAGAAATTCAAGAAGTGCTGTTCCAGCTACCTCTAACAACTCTAAGGATTAACGCCATGCTTCGGATGTACAGCTTGATGCTGGCGTTAGCCCTCGGTTTGAGCGGCTGCGCGTCGTGGTTTGAAGACGACTCCCCACCGCCCCACGTGTCGCTGGTGAAAGTCGAAGTGGTGCGCGCCAAGCTGCTGGAGCAGAAATTCAAGCTGTACTTTCGCGTAGATAACCGCGACGACGCCGACCTGACTGTGCGCGGTTTGATCTACAAGGTCACCCTGGGCGACTTCGTGCTGACCGAGGGCGAGTCCAATGAGTGGCTCACCGTGCCGCCGCGCAGTCATAAATTTTTCCGGGTGTCGGTGCGCACCAACCTCTGGCCGCAGATCCGTGATGTGGTGCAGATGCTGAAAAATCCCGCCCAGCCCGTGCCGTATCGCTTGGATGGCGAGCTGAAAACCGGATTATTCATCGGTTATGACGTGCAGGTGAACCACAATGGCGAGATAATCCCCGGCGATTTTATTCCGGAGCGACATCGATGACTCAGCAACCCCATGTCCATGGTCCTGACTGCAACCACGATCACGATCACCATGATCACGACCACGGCCATGTCCACGGCCCGAACTGCGGCCACGCTCACCAGGAGCCGGTGCGCAATGCCTTGAAGGACGTGGGTCGCAATGATCCTTGCCCGTGCGGCAGCGAGAAGAAATTCAAGAAGTGCCACGGGGCTTGATGCCCCAACCTGTGGCGGGCTTGTTGTGGTGAGCGGGCTTGTCCCGCGCGGGGCTGCGAAGCAACCCTAAAAACTGACAACGCGTTGTATCTGTAATACTGCCGCGGCCTTAATGGGGCCGCTGCGCAGCCCAGCGCGGGACAAGCCCGCTCACTACATACCCCCCCTGCGCGAGCCTCAGGATCGGCGTTGGAACTGCAGCTCCACTTCCAGCCCTCCTCCCTCCCGATTACGCAACCTCAACCGCCCGTCATGCGCTTTGGCGATGGTGTGAGCGATGCTCAACCCCAAGCCATACCCGCCGGTCTCGGCATTGCGTGAGCCTTCCACCCGGTAGAACGGCTCCATCACCTGTTCCAGCTGTGCCTGGGGAATCCCCGGCCCTCGGTCGCTGATGAGAATTCTCAAGCTATCCGCCTGGTCCTCCACCCGAACCACCACCTCACTGCCATAACGCACCGCGTTTTCCAGCAAGTTCTGCACACACCGCTTGAGGCTGCGGGCGTACCCTGGCAGTGGCTGTTTGGCCCGGCCTTCAATCACCACGTTCTCGCCCACGTCTTGCAGGTCCGCTTGCAGACTCTGCAACAACGCATTGATATCGATGTTCTGTCGCGCCTCGTTGATTTCGCCACTGCTGACAAAATCCAAGGTGCTGGAAACCATGTGCTCCATTTCCTCCAGGTCACTGCGAAAACGCTCCTTCGTGCGATTGTCCTCGAGCATCTCGGTGCGCAGACGCAGGCGTGTGATCGGTGAACGCAGGTCGTGGGAAATGGCCGCAAGAAACCGCGTGCGCTCGGCAATGTTGGCGATCAGCCGCTGTTGCATCGCATTAAAGGCTTGGGCTGCGCGGCGCACTTCGGTGGGGCCGTCCACTGACAACGGCGGGCGCTGGATATCCCGGCCCAAGGCCTCGGCCGCCTTAGCCAGTGCATTGAGCGGGCGGATGGCCAGGCGTACGGCGACCAGGGCAATCACCACCAGCACCAGCACCCGCAACAGATAAATGCGCATGACGTAGTCGAACAACAGGTCCAGCGGCGAAGTGCTGGTCCAGCCCTGTTCCTCGCTGGCATCCACCTGCAACCAGCGGCCGTCGGGCAGGCGCAGGTCGATCAGGAATTGCCCCACCACCGGCTTGGAGCCGAGCAAGGTCGACAGCCCGGCGGTGTGCCCATCGCCATCCACCAGGGACAGGCGCAACAAGATCAGGGTGTGGGCGTACCCGGTTTTTTCCGACAGCACTTTCTTGATCAGCCGTTCGGTGGGCCGGTCGCTGTCCTTAAGGGTGCTGGGCGTATTACTGGCCTGGTCGCTGACGGTCAGGCGGAAGGTCGGCGTGTCGAGCAGCTTGATCAGCAGGTCCGCCTGTTGCGGGTCGCTGTGCACCAGCCGCACCACGTCCGCCAGGCGCGTGGCGATCAAGCGCGCAGGGATTTCCAGCACCTGCCCATGGCGCCGGTCGTACCAGATGCTGCTGGTCAGCGCCTGCGCCGCGAGCATGCCGCTGACCAAAATCAGCACCAACCGCCCGAACAGCGAACGCGGCAGCAGTCTCACGATTCCAGTACCACATCATCGGCGGTGAGCATGTAGCCTTCGTTGCGCACGGTCTTGATCAGCCCCGCCGGCAGTTGCGAGCGCAGGCGGCTGACACACACATCGATGGAACGGTCGAACGGCGTGCTGTCCTTGTCGAACACGTGATTGAGCAGGAAGTCGCGGCTCAGCGGGCGATTGGGGTGCTGCAACAGCAGGCGCAACACGCGGTAATCGGAGTTGCCCAGGCTGACCACCACACCCTCCGGCGACAGTAACTGCCGCGCCCGCGTGTCGAGCTGCCAGCCGGCGAAACGGATGCTCGGCGCTTCATCCAGGCGCGCGCGGTCGGGAAAGCTCTGCACCCGGCGCAACACCACCTTGATCCGCACCAGCAGCTCACGCGGGTCAAACGGTTTGGGCAGATAGTCGTCGGCGCCGATTTCCAGGCCGACGATGCGGTCGATCAACGAGCCTTTTGCCGTGAGCATCACCACCGGCGTGTTGGAGTTCACCCGCAGTTCGCGGCACAGGCTCAAGCCGTCTTCACCGGGCAGCATCAGGTCGAGGACGATCAGGTCGATGACATTCAGCGCCAGGCGGCGGCGCATTTCCTTGCCGTCGGCCGCAGTGGAGACCTGGAAGCCGGCGTCGCTCAAGTAGTCGCAGAGCAACTGGCGGATTTGCGGATCGTCATCAACGATCAGCAGGTGGTCTTGCTTGGCCATGGGCAGTCAATCCGAAAAACAATGAAACGCAGCAAATAGCCGAAAGTTCAGCCAGCCGTGCAGGCAAATGTAATGGAATGTTGTAGGAAACCATAATCACGCATCAGCGATACAAACCTGGGGTATGGCAGGGAAAAACGCTCTTTAGACTACCGAACCTAAATGAGAGTAATTGTAATTTAGACTCGGAAGTTGCCCATGTCATCGCCCACATCTCGCAGCCACACGCTGCACACCACCCTGGCACCGATGTTCGGCCTGCTGGCTGCCGGCAGCGTCGCCCCGATTGCCTTTGCCGATGCGCCACCGGCCAAGTCCAACGATTCGGTGCTGAGCCTGCCGGAAATCAAGGTCGATGCTGAAGCCACCTCCACTTTCAAAGTGGACCGGGTGACCTCGGCAAAAATCAGCCAACCGCTGCTCGACGCCCCGCAAAGCGTGACCATCGTGCCGCAGCAGGTGCTCAAGGAGCAGAACGCGCAGACCTTGCAGGAAGTGTTGCGCAACGTGCCGGGGATTACCTTCATGTCTGGCGAGGGCAACCTGGGGTGGGGCGACCTGTTTTCGATTCGCGGGTTTTCTTCCGAGCAGAGCCTGACCGTCGACGGCGTGCGCGATGCGGGCATGTCCACGCGTACCGACACCTTCAACCTGCAACAGGCGGAAGTGTTCAAGGGCACCGGGTCCATCGAGTCCGGAGTGTCCGCCGTGGGTGGCAGCGTCAACCTGGTCAGCAAGGAAGCGCACCTGGGCGATGCCAACAAAGTCTCGGCCGGGATCGGCACCGACAGCTACCGCCGCCTCACGGCCGACCTTAACAAGCAGCTGAACGACACCACCGCCGTACGCGTCAACCTGATGAAGCACTACAACCAGGTGGCCGAACGTGACGACGTGGACTACGACCGCTGGGGCATCGCAACCTCGTTCGGCTTCGGCCTGGGCACCGACACGCGCTTCTTCGTCGACACTTTCTATCAGAAAGACACCAACACCCCGGACGGCGGCGTGCCGATTCAGCGTGGGACGAACGGCGATCGCATGCCCGGCGTGAAGCGCTCCAACTGGTACGGCGACTCGAGCCTCTACACCCAAGAGAACAAAACCACTTCGCTCACGGCGCGCTTCGAGCATGACTTCGACTGGAATGACGCCAACCTGCGCAACCAGACGCGTTGGGAACGCAGCGACAATTTTGCCGTGCTCTCCCCGGCGCGCTTCTTCGCCGCCAACGCCAACGGCCAGAAGACCTGCACCGGCACCCGTTGTGCGACCTTGGACTACACCGGTGTAGGACCGATCAGCCAAGTGCCGGGCAGCACGGTGAATGCCTACACCGACTACGTGAATAACAGCAACACCGCCTACGGCATCCTGCGCGGCAGTGACTTCGGTTTGTCCAAGCGCTACACCATCCTCGACAACCAGACCGACTTCAACTTCAACCTCACCACCGGCAGCCTGCAGCACGCCGTGGTCAGCGGCTTGGAGTTCTATCACGAGACTTACGGCGGCCTGAAACGCAACGCCAAGGTGCCGGCTGGCAACATGCTGTTCGACCTGAACGACCCCAGCCACAGCTTCGCCAGCACCTACGTGACCAAAGGCGAAGGCGACCCGCGCTCAGTGATCGACAACGCCGGGATCTACCTGGGCGACACCATCACCCTCAACGATCAGTGGCAAGTGCTGGGGTCGCTGCGCTATGACAACTGGCGCGCACAAACCAGCCAACGCGGCCAGGCGACAATCAGCAGCACCGACGGTGCCGTCAGTGGCCGGGTCGGCGCGGTGTTCAAGCCATTGCCCAACGGCAGCCTCTACGTGTCCTACAGCGAGGCGGCGCAGCCGTCGGCACTGGGCGCGTCGACCAACAACCAGATCTACGGCGCGGCCAGCACCAGCAACTACAGCCCGGCCAAGTCCAAGACCTATGAACTGGGCACCAAGTGGGACATTGCCCACGATATGCTCAACGTCACAGCAGCGATCTTCCGCACCGAACTGGACAATGCCTGGGAATACCAGGACGGCGAATCCGCCCCGGTACGCGCGCTGCCCGCCAAGCGTGTAGACGGCATCGAACTGGGCCTGCAAGGCAATATCACCCCGCGCTGGACCGCCTACAGCGGTTTCTCTGCACTCAAAAGCACCCAGACCAAAGGCATCAACAAGGGCGCCGAAGCCAAGAACGTGCCTGACCTGACCGCCAACCTGTGGACCACCTACGCCGTCACTGACGCCCTGAGCCTCAGCTACGGCGAGCAATACGTGGGCCGCCGCCGTTACACCGACAACAAATACGTCGGCGGCTTGAACAACAACAGCAGCTACGCCAACGGCCCGTCCGGCGTGTATGCGATCTACACCCGCGACCACGAAAAAGCCCCCGGCTACTGGCTGAGCAACCTGGCCGCGCAATACAAGGTGAACAAGGACACCACGGTCAACCTCAACCTCAACAACGTGTTCAACAAGTTCTACTACAGCCAGGTCGGCGCGTCCCTCGACGGCTTCCAGCTCTACGGCATCCCAGGTGCCGGGCGCACCCTCACCGCCAGCGTCGACTATGAGTTCTGAACCGTGCTGATCGAAATCCCGGCATTGCTCAGTGCCAGCGAAGTCGACACCACCGTGGCCGCCTTGCTCGATCAGCCCTGGGTGGACGGCAAGGTGACGGCCGGGCAGCGCTCGGCCATGGCGAAAAACAACCGGCAACTGACGGAAGATTCACCGATGGCCCTGCGCATCGGTGAGCAGATTCTGGCGCGGCTGTCGGACAACGCGCTGTTCATGTCGGCGGCCTTGCCCAAGCGCATTTACCCGCCGCTGTTCAACCGCTACAGCGGTGGTGAAGCCTTCGACTGGCATATCGACAACGCCATTCGCGGCATCAAGGGCGTGCGCGAACGGGTGCGCACCGACATCTCCGCCACGCTGTTCCTGGCCGACCCGGCCAGCTACGACGGCGGTGAACTGGTGATCCGCGACACCTTCGGCGAGCACGCGGTGAAGCTGCCCGCCGGCCACCTGCTGATCTACCCCGGCAGCAGCCTGCACAAGATCAACCCGGTCACCCGCGGTGAACGCATCGCGAGTTTTTTCTGGATCGAAAGCCTGGTGCGCGAAGACAGCCAGCGCCAGTTGCTATTGGACATGGACGTCGCCATCCAGACCCTCACCGCCCAAGACGCCGACCACCACGCGCTGCTGCAACTGAGCGGCGCCTACCACAACCTGTTGCGGCGCTGGAGCGATGTCTGATGCGCCGCCTGCACCTGGAGTCCCTGCCATGTTGAAACCCCGTCACCTGCTCAAGCTGGGTGTGCTGTTCGGCGCCCTGGTCCTTGGCCACGCTGAATCCGCTGCCGCCCATGAAGTCACCGACGTACTGGGCCGCAAGGTCGAAGTGGCGGACACCGTAAAGCGCGTTGTCCTAGGTGAAGGCCGGCTGATTTCGGCGTTTGCGTTGCTGGACAAGGACGCGCCCTTCCAGCGCATCGTCGGCTGGCAGAATGATTTGCGCCTGCTCGACCAACACACCTACAACGCCTACGTGGCGAAATTTCCCACAGTGAAAGACATCCCGCTGATCGGTCAAGCGTCGGAACAAAGCGTCAGCGCCGAGGAAATCCTTTCGCTGAAACCTGACCTGGCAGTGTTCAGCATTTCCGGTCACGGCCCGACCGAACACAGTCCGGTCGCCGATGTGCTGGCCAAGGCGGGCATTCCGGTGGTGTTCGTCGACTTCCGCATCAACCCGGTGCAGGGCACTCACACCAGCATGACTGCGCTGGGCCAGGCATTGGGGCGTGAAGCCCAGGCCAAGGCGTTCCTGGGCTTCTATGACCAGCACATCAAGGTGATCACCGATGCGGTCGCCACCTTGCCGGCGGGGCCGCGCCCGAGTGTGTTCCTCGAACTGCTGGCCGGCGTTTGGCAAGCGCCGGGGCATACCACCGGCAAGAGTGGCATGGGCGAACTGATCGCACTGGTCGGCGGGCGCAATATCGCGGCTGGCGTGGTGCCGGGTGCGCTGGGCGATATCAGCGTCGAATACGCGCTCAAGGCCGACCCGGATGTGTATATAGCCACCGGCAACCGCAAGCCCGGCTTGATCTTGGGCGCGGGTGTTGGCGCAGATGAAGCCCACGAGGCGCTGGACCGGGTATTGGCGCGTCCCGAATTCGCCAATCTTCGTGCAATCCGCGAAGGCAATGCCCACGGCCTGTGGCATGACTTCTATAACTCACCGTACAACCTGCTGGCGATTGAATCGTTGGCCAAATGGGTGCACCCAGAGCTGTTCGCCAAGCTGGATCCGCAGGCGACCATGAACCAGATCAACGCGCAATTCCTGGGGATGCCGTTGCAGGGTGCCTATTGGATCGACAGCAAGCCCGCTGTAGAAACGCGGTAAAAACTGTGGGAGCGGGCTTGCTCGCGAATGCGCAGTGTCAGTCAATGAATATGTCGACTGATACACCGCATTCGCGAGCAAGCCCGCTCCCACATTTAGATCTTTATTGTTTTCGAAATTGTGTGAGCACAATGACCACTCAAACCCTCGACCTTGCCAACGCCACCGACGGCTACCGTCGCCTGTTGGCGCGGCGCGCCTGGCTGCTGGGCCTGCTCGGTACGGCGCTGGTGTGCGCCATCCTCGTGGACCTTGCCAGCGGCCCCTCGGGTATGGGCCTGCTGGCCTTGCTCGACGGTATCCTGCACCCGTCGCATCTGAGCGCCACCGACCAAGTAATCATCTGGAACGTGCGCCTACCCTATGCACTCATGGCAGTGCTGGTGGGCTGCGCGCTGTCATTGGCCGGGGCCGAGATGCAGGCGATCCTGAACAACCCGCTGGCCAGCCCGTTCACCCTGGGCGTGTCGTCGGCCGCAGCGCTGGGCGCGTCCCTGGTGATTGTGTTTCCGGTGACGACGCTGTGGGTGTCGGCCAATACGGCGATTTCCCTCTCAGCCTTCATCTTCGCCGCGGCTTCGGTGTTCTTGCTGCAAGCCATGTCGCGTTTGCGCGGCGCCGGGGTGGAAAGCCTGGTGCTGTTCGGCATCGCCCTGGTGTTCAGTTGCAACGCGGTGGTGGCGCTGCTGCAACTGGTGGCCACCGAAGACGTGTTGCAACAGCTGGTGTTCTGGACGTTGGGCAGTGTGACCCGCGCCAACTGGGACAAGCTCGGCATCCTGGCGCTGGTGGTCGCGGTAGTGCTGCCGTTTTCCTTTGCCGCCGCACCGCGCCTGACCCTGTTGCGCATGGGTGAGGACCGTGCGCAAAGCTTTGGCGTGGACGTGAAGCGCCTGCGGTTTTTCTCACTGTTGCGCATCAGCCTGCTGTCGGCCACCGCCGTGGCCTTTGTGGGCACAATCGGCTTTATCGGCCTGGTCGGTCCGCATATCGCGCGGATCCTGGTGGGCGAAGATCAACGTTTCCTGTTGCCGGCCAGCGCCCTGACCGGCGCGTTGCTGCTGTCGCTGTCGTCGATTGCCAGCAAGTTGATCATGCCCGGCGTGATTGTGCCGGTGGGCATCGTCACCGCGTTGGTGGGCGTGCCGATTTTCGTGGTGCTGGTGTTTAAGCGGGGGAGGCAGTTATGAGCGAAGGTTTGAGCGTACACAACGCCCAGGTGAGTTACGGGCGTCGGCAGATCGTGCACGACCTTAGTCTGCCCACCCTGCCCCACGGCAGCCTGACCGCTCTGATCGGCCCCAACGGCGCGGGCAAGTCCACCCTGCTGCGTGCCGTGGCCGGGCTGGAAAAGATGCAAGGCGTTGTACGATTGGGTGACCTTGACCTGTCGGCCATGTCTGTTGCCGAGCGCGCGCGGCGCGTGACCTACATGCCGCAGAACCTGCCGCCAGGCTTGAGCCTCAGCGTGATGGAAAGTGTGATCGCCGCCCTGCGCGTGGCCAATGTCGAGGGCATCCCGTTGTCCAGCGACGCCTGCCTGCGTGAAGCCTTCGACGCCTTGCAACGCATTGGCATCGCACATTTGGCTGATCAGCTGTTGAGCACGCTTTCCGGTGGCCAACGCCAATTGGTCAGCCTCGCCCAACTCATCGCGCGTCGCCCGCAGGTGATGCTGCTGGACGAACCCACCAGCGCCCTAGACCTCAATTACCAACTGAAAGTCATGGATTGCGTGCGCGATTTGGTGCGCGAACACAACCTGATTGCCGTGGTGGTGCTGCACGACATCAACCTCGCCGCGCGCTTCGCCGACCATATTGCCGTGCTGCGCCAGGGACGCTTGTATGCCAGCGGTGCAGCGGACGACGTGCTTAACCCACTGCTGTTTGCCGAGGTGTATCGCGTGCGGGCACGCATCGAGCGCTGTTCGCAGCAGACCGTGCAGGTGTTGGTGGACGGCGCCTTTTAATTTGCTTCTAAGGGTATGCGCAAATGTTTCATTGAATTTTCGCACACCCAACATTACCTATACCTACAGGCATTCGCTCAAGCATCACCACTTTTGGAGAGCTTCATGATCGACCTGTACTACTGGACTACCCCCAACGGTCACAAAGTATCGCTGTTCCTGGAAGAAGCCGGCCTACCCTATAAGGTGCACCCGATCAATATCGGCCAGGGCGAACAGTTCAAGCCTGACTTCCTGAAGATCGCTCCCAACAACCGCATTCCAGCCATCGTCGATCAGGATCCGACCGACGGTGGCGCGCCGATTTCGCTGTTTGAATCCGGCGCGATCCTGCTGTACCTCGCGGAAAAAACCGGCCAGTTCCTTCCAAAAGACCTGCGTGGTCGTCAGGAAGCGCTGCAATGGCTGTTCTGGCAAATGGGCGGCCTGGGGCCGATGGCGGGTCAGAATCATCACTTCAGCCAGTTCGCACCAGAGAAAATCCCTTACGCGATCAAGCGCTACGTGGATGAAACCGCCCGCCTTTACGGCGTGCTCGACCGACGCCTGGCGGACCGTGCGTTCGTGGCGGGCGAGGCCTACAGCATCGCCGATATGGCGATCTACCCGTGGATCGTTTCCCACAAGTGGCAGAGCCAACGCCTGGAAGATTTCCCACATCTGCATCGCTGGTTCAACAGCATCAAGGAACGGCCAGCGACGGTCCGGGCGTATGAGCTGGTGCAGAAAGTGAACCCGCCCAAATCCTGAGCCTGGCCCTTTGTAGGAGCCGGCTTGCCGGCGATGGCGATTGAACAGTCGCCATCTTCGCTGAGGCTGACGGCTTCATCGCCGGCAAGCCGGTTCCTACAGTTATTACGCGTTTTACAAATCAATCGATAAATAAGCATCGACTCCCGCTTGCGTCGTTTCGCCGCGCTCACTAACGTAGCGCCTTTACTGACGCTACCCCCGCAGGAGCTTTGCCATGGCCTCGCCAGCCCTCTCACATTTTCTTCCCCGGTTCGGCGTTGCCGCGGCAGTGGCCAGTGCGTTAAGCCTGGCCGGTTGCCAGCTCCAGAGCACCCAGGACTCCCTGCCCCCGGTTGCCGGCGTGCAGCCGATCAAAGGCCTGGCACAGAATGTGTCCGTGCGCCGCAATGCCCAAGGCATGCCGTTGATTGAAAGCAACACCTTCCATGACGCGCTGTTCAGCCTCGGTTATGTGCACGCCAGTGACCGCATCACGCAGATGGTCACCCTGCGCCTGCTGGCCCAGGGCCGCCTGGCGGAAATGTCCGGGCCGGAGGTGCTGGATGTCGACCGGTTCATGCGCGCGGTCAACCTGAAAAAAAGCGCCGGCGAGCTGTATAACGCGTCAAGCCCGCGCCTCAAGCGCTTCTTCGAAGTGTATGCGCGTGGCGTCAACGCCTACCTGTTCCGCTACCGCGACAAGCTGCCGCCGGACCTGGCACAGACCGGCTACACGCCCGAGTACTGGAAGCCGGAAGACTCGGCACTGCTGTTCTGCCTGCTGAATTTCAGCGAATCGGCCAACCTGCAGGAAGAAATTTCGTCGCTGGTGCTGGCGCAGAAAGTCGGCGTCGACAAACTCGCCTGGCTCACGCCCAGCGCACCGGATGAAGCGATCCCGCTGGCCGAGGCCGAGAAACTCAAGGGCGTGAACCTGGGCCAGATCACCGGTCTCGCCGGCCTGGATACGGTCAGCCAACAACTGAGCAGTCTCAATTCACTGGCAGTCACTACCTCGAGCAACTGGGCCATCGGCCCGCAACGCAGCCGCAGCGGTAAGAGCCTGTTGGCAGGCGACCTCGCCGCCCAGCCGCAAGCGCCGTCGCCGTGGAGCTACGTGCAGATCCGTGCGCCGAAATACCAGGCCGTGGGCGCCTCGATTGCTGGCTTGCCGATGCTGTTGTCCGGTTTTAACGGCAAGGTCGCGTGGAGCATGAGCACGGTCAAGGGCGACACCCAGGACCTGTTCCTGGAAAAGGTCAAACGCCAGGGCAGCGCGTTGTACTACGAGAACAACGGCAAATGGCTACCCGCCGGTGTGCGAAACGAAACCTTCTTCGTCAAAGGCCAACGCTCGATTCGCGAAGTGGTGTACGAAACCCGTCACGGCGCCCTGCTTAACAGCAGCCAGGCGCTGACCACGGGCCTGGGTTTGGCGCTGCAAACCGCCGACTTCAAGGACGACAAGAGCCTGGACGCGTTCTTCGACCTGTCCCGCGCCCAAAACGCGGGCAAGGCCTCGGACGCAACCCGCGAAATTCGCGCCATTGCGCTGAACATGATCTTCGCCGACGCCAGCAATATTGGCTGGCAAGTCACCGGGCGCTTCCCTAACCGCCGTGAAGGTGAGGGCCTGCTGCCGTCGCCGGGCTGGGACACGCGTTTTGACTGGGACGGTTACGCCGATGCGATGCTGCACCCCTACGACCAGGACCCGGCTCAAGGCTGGATCGGCACCGCCAACCAGCGCACCGCGCCGCGCGGTTATGGCATGCAACTGTCCAACTCCTGGGATGCCCCGGAGCGCAGCGAGCGCCTGGCGCAACTGGCCAATGCCGGCAAGCATGACAGCCGCAGCATGATCGCCATGCAGTACGACCAGACGACGACCTTCGCCGCCAAGCTCAAGACCCTGTTCCAGGCACCGGGCATGGCCCAGCCGCTGAAACAGGCGATTGACGCGCTGCCGGCGGCCGAACAGGTCAAGGCACGTGAAGCACTGGGCCGCCTGATGGCCTTTGATGGCCGCTTGGTATCCACCTCCGCCGACGCGGCGATCTATGAACTGTTCCTGCAGGAAAGCACCAAACAGATCTTCCTCGACGAACTCGGCCCGGAAAACAGTGCCAGCTGGAAGGCGTTTGTCAGCAATGCCAACCTGTCCTACGCCGCCCAGGCCGACCACTTGCTGGGTCGCGAAGACAGCCCATTCTGGGATGACGTGCGCACCTCGCAGAAAGAAGACAAACCGGCGATCCTCGCCCGCAGCCTGGCCGCCGCGATCACTGCCGGTGATAGCCAATTGGGAGCCGATCACAAGGCCTGGCAGTGGGGCAAACTGCACACCACCACTTGGAAAAACACCAATGGCCAGGTGATTCGCGGCCCACTGGCGTCCGGTGGCGACCACAACACCTTGAACCCGGCGCCGTACAGCTGGGGCCAGGACTTCACCACCACCCAGGTACCGGCGCTGCGCATGATCGTCGACTTTGGCCAGGTGGAACCGATGATGGGCCAGGGCGGCATCGGGCAGTCCGGCAACCCGGCCAGCCCGAACTATGCCAACGGCATCGACCCGTCGCTCAAGGCGCAATACCTTAGCTTCCCGATGCAACCGCAGAACTTCGAAAAGGTGTATGGAAAGGCTCGGTTGACCCTGACGCCGGGCAAATAATCCGGCAAGTGTGGGGCGGGCTTTTACTGTGGTGAGCGGGCTTGCCCCGCGCTGGGTGGCGAAGCCGCCCTAAAACCAGGCGACCTGTTTCTGACTGGAAGCATGCGTTGACTGGATTGGGGCCGCTTCGCGCCCAAGCGCGGGGCAAGCCCGCTCACCACAACGAGCCCGCTCACTACAATAGTTAATCGAACTTCTCATCGCCCGCCCGCCTCCTACCTGATAAGCCCATCGCCCCCGGCACGCCCATGGACCTTGTCATTGCCCGCCCCGAAGGCCTCTACTGCCCCGCCGGAGATTTCTACATCGACCCCTGGCGCCCGGTGGAGCGCTCGGTCATCACCCACGCCCATGGCGACCACGCGCGCACCGGCAACCAGCACTACCTGGCGGCAGCCCCCGGCGAAGGCATCCTGCGTTCACGACTGGGCCAGGACATCAACCTGCAGACCCTGGCCTACGGCGAGCCACTGGTCCACCACGGCGTCACCTTGAGTTTTCACCCTGCCGGGCATGTCTTGGGTTCGGCCCAGGTGCGCCTGGAATACCGGGGCGAAGTCTGGGTCGCGTCCGGTGACTACAAAGTCGAGCCCGACGGCACCTGCGCGCCCTTCGAACCGGTGCGCTGCCATACCTTTATTACCGAGTCGACCTTCGGCCTGCCGATCTACCGCTGGCAGCCCCAGGCGCAGATCTTCGCCGGGATCAACGATTGGTGGCAGGCGAATATCGCCGCCGGCAAAGCCAGCGTGTTGTTCTGTTATTCCTTCGGCAAGGCCCAGCGCATCCTGCATGGCATCGACGCCAGCATCGGCCCGATCCTCAGCCATGGCGCGGTCGAGCCGTTGAACCGGGTGTACCGTGAGGCCGGCATCTATATTCCTGAAACCCTCTACGCCGGTGACTTCAAGAAAACCGACCCACTGCTGCGCCAGGCCTTGATCATCGCCCCACCCTCGGCCGGCGGCAGCAGTTGGATCAAGCGCTTCGGCGACTACAGCGACGCCTTCGCCAGCGGCTGGATGCGCCTGCGCGGCACCCGACGCAGGCGCGGCGTGGACCGAGGTTTTGTGCTATCGGACCACGCCGATTGGCCCGGCCTGTTGTGGGCCATCGAGCAAACCGGCGCCGAGCGGGTGATGGTTACCCACGGGTCTGTCGGAGTATTGGTACGCCATCTGCGGGAAAAAGGCCTGGATGCCCAGGGCTTCACCACTGAATACGGTGACGACGAAGAAGAGGCCAGCGCATGAAGGCCTTTGCCGAGCTGTACGCCAACCTCGACGCCACCACCTCCAGCAACGCCAAGCTGGCCGCGCTGCAAGCCTACTTCCGCGATGCTGCGCCGGAAGATGCGGCCTGGGCCGTGTATTTCCTTTCCGGCGGACGCCCTCGGCAACTGGTGCCGACGCGCCTGCTGCGGGACATGGCCACTGAAGCATCGGGTATCGAGCCATGGTTGTTTGAAGAAAGCTACCAATCAGTGGGCGATCTGGCAGAAACCATTTCCCTGCTGCTGCCGGAATCTACCTACACCTCGGAGGACGGCCTGGCGGTGTGGCTGGAGGAAAAACTCCTACCCCTGCGTGGCTTGCCGCCATTGGAATTGGCCGAGCGTCTACCTGCGTTATGGGCGCAACTGGATCAACCCAGCCTGATGGTCTGCATCAAGTTGATCACCGGCAGCTTCCGTGTGGGCGTGTCCAAGCTACTGGTCACCCGCGCCCTCGCCGCAATGGCCGATCTGGACAGCAAGCGCGTGGCGCAACGGCTGGTGGGCTACACCGATCTGTCTAACCGTCCTACGCCGCAGGGTTATCTCAAGCTCATCGCCGCCGAATCGCCCGACGAACATGCGCAACGCGGCGGGCAGCCTTATCCGTTTTTTCTCGCCCATGGTTTGGCGCAACCCGTGGAGCAATTCAACGATTTGCTTGGCTCTCCCGCCGACTGGCAAGTGGAATGGAAGTGGGATGGCATCCGCGCGCAACTGGTGAAGCGTGACGGCCGCCTGTGGATCTGGTCCCGTGGCGAAGAATTGGTGACTGAGCGCTTCCCCGAACTGCATAGCCTGGTAAGCGGCTTGCCCGACGGCACGGTGATCGACGGCGAAATCGTGGTGTGGAAAGACGCGGTGCAACCGTTCGCGCTGCTCCAACAACGGATTGGGCGCAAGACCCTGAGCAAAAAAGTGCTGGAGGACGCCCCGGTTGCGGTGCTGGCCTACGACCTGCTGGAACATCAGGGCGACGATTGGCGCAACCACACCCAGGCTGAGCGTCGCACGCAACTTGAGCAGGTAATTGCCCAGTGCAACCGGCCGGTATTACTGGCATCTCCCCTGTTGACCGGTGCAACCTGGGAAGAACTGGCCGAACAACGCGAAGCCTCGCGCAGTCTCGGTGTGGAAGGCATGATGCTTAAAGCACGCGATGGCCTGTACGGCGTCGGCCGCACCAAGGACATGGGCGTGTGGTGGAAGTGGAAGGTCGACCCGTTCAGCGTCGATGCGGTGTTGATCTATGCCCAACGCGGTCACGGTCGACGCGCCAGCCTCTACAGCGACTACACGTTTGCCGTGTGGGACGGCCCGCCCGGCAGCGAACGCACGCTAGTGCCATTCGCCAAGGCCTACTCCGGCCTGACCGACGAAGAGATGCGCAAGGTCGATGCGATTGTGCGCAAGACCACGGTGGAAAAGTTCGGCCCGGTGAGCAGCGTCACGCCGAGCATGGTGTTCGAACTGGGGTTCGAAGGCATTGCCCTGTCCAAGCGGCACAAGAGTGGGATTGCGGTGCGGTTTCCACGGATGTTGCGGTGGCGGCAGGATAAAACCGTGGAAGACGCTGACAACCTTGCCGCCCTGCAAGACCTCCTGACCTGATTCCTGCTTAAAAATGGCACAAATCCTTGTGGGAGCTGGCTTGCCTGCGATGGCGGCGTGTCAGTGAAAAATGAATTCTCTGATCCACCGCCATCGCAGGCAAGCCAGCTCCCACATTATTGATCTGCGCCAGAACCAAATTGGTGCACTGTTTTTTGCGCGCCCATTTTCGGGCATCTCCTACACTCAGCTCTCCCTTGTCCCACCTTTTAAAACGACCATTCGGAACTACATTCGGAACTATGGTGCAGAAATTGCTACTTGTGATCCGTCTGACACCGTTCAGTAACAGTCCTAAATGCGCCACAAGCGCTTATCTTGGTTTCCAGGGATTACATAATGAAAAAAGCATTGCTGACCCTTTCTGCACTGGCCCTGTGCATGGCCGCCGGTTCCGCGCTGGCCAAGGAATACAAGGAACTGCGTTTTGGTGTCGATCCGTCCTACGCGCCGTTCGAATCCAAGGCCGCCGACGGCAGCCTGGTGGGCTTCGATATCGACCTGGGCAATGCGATCTGCGCCGAGCTGAAAGTGAAGTGCAAGTGGGTTGAAAGTGACTTCGACGGCATGATTCCAGGCCTCAAGGCCAACAAGTTCGACGGCGTGATTTCGTCCATGACCGTGACCCCGGTGCGTGAAAAGGCCATCGACTTCTCCAGTGAACTGTTCTCCGGCCCTACCTCGCTGGTATTCAAGAAAGGCGCAGGCTACTCCACACCTGAGTCCCTCAAGGGCAAGTCCGTGGGCTACGAGCAAGGCACCATCCAGGAAGCCTATGCCAAGACCGTATTGGATAAAGCCGGTGTGACCACCAAGGCCTACGCCAACCAGGACCAGGTGTATGCCGACCTGACCTCCGGGCGTCTCGACGCATCCGTGCAGGACATGCTGCAAGCCGAACTGGGCTTCCTGAAGTCGCCGGCAGGCGCCGGTTACGAAGTCAGCGCGGCCATCGACGACCCGTTGCTGCCGTCGAAAACCGCCATCGGTATCAAAAAAGGTAACACTGAGCTGAAGGCGCTTTTGGATAAAGGTATCAAAGCGTTACACGATGATGGCACCTACGCCACCATCCAGAAGAAACACTTTGGCGATCTGAACCTGTACAGCGGCAAATAATGCCTGGAGCGCCCTTCCCCGGAGGGGCGCTTTTTTATCGCCATAGGTCCTGATTTATGTTCGAAGAATTGTTGCAAACCCTCGGGTTGAGCACGCTCAGCTTGAAGGGTTTCGGCCCGCTGTTGCTGCAAGGCACCTGGATGACTATCAAGTTGTCGGTGCTGTCCCTGGCCGTCAGCGTGTTGCTGGGCCTGCTCGGCGCCAGCGCCAAACTCTCCAGCCTGCCCTTCCTGCGTATTCCCGCCCAGCTCTACACCACGTTGATTCGCGGCGTGCCCGACCTGGTGCTGATGCTGTTGATTTTCTACAGCCTGCAAACCTGGCTGACCGGCTTGACCGACTTCATGGAGTGGGAATACATCGAGATCGACCCCTTCAGCGCCGGGGTGATCACCCTCGGTTTTATCTACGGTGCGTACTTCACCGAGACCTTTCGCGGCGCGATCCTCGCGGTGCCCCGTGGCCAACTGGAAGCCGCCACGGCCTATGGCCTCAAGCGCGGCCAGCGGTTTCGCTACGTGACCTTCCCGCAGATGATGCGCTTTGCCCTGCCGGGAATCGGCAATAACTGGATGGTGATGCTCAAGGCCACGGCCCTTGTGTCGATCATCGGCCTGGCCGACCTGGTCAAGGCTGCCCAGGATGCCGGCAAGAGCACCTATCAGTTGTTCTACTTTTTGGTCCTCGCGGCGTTGATCTACCTGTTGATCACCAGCGCGTCCAACTTCGTCCTGCGCCGCCTTGAACGTCGCTACTCCGCGGGTGCCCGGGAGGCCGTGCGATGATCGAACTCTTGCAGGAATACTGGCGCCCCTTCCTTTATAGCGACGGAAAGCACATCACCGGCCTGGCCATGACGATGTGGCTGCTCACTGCCGCGCTGGTCATCGGCTTTCTGGTGTCGATCCCGTTGTCCATCGCCCGTGTGTCGCGCAAGCGCCTGGTGCGTTGGCCGGTGCAGTTCTACACGTACCTGTTCCGGGGCACGCCGCTCTATATCCAGTTGCTGATCTGCTACACCGGCATCTACAGCCTCGCCGCCGTGCGCGAACAACCGTTGCTGGATGCGTTCTTTCGCGACGCGATGAACTGCACCATCCTGGCCTTCGCCCTCAACACCTGCGCGTACACCACGGAGATTTTCGCCGGGGCGATCCGCAGCATGGCCCATGGCGAAGTCGAAGCGGCCAAGGCCTACGGCTTGAGCGGCTGGAAGTTGTACGCCTATGTGATCATGCCGTCGGCGTTGCGTCGTTCGCTGCCCTACTACAGCAATGAAGTGATCCTGATGCTGCACTCGACCACGGTGGCCTTCACCGCGACGATCCCGGACATCCTCAAAGTGGCGCGGGATGCCAACTCGGCCACTTTCATGACCTTTCAATCATTCGGTATCGCTGCGCTGATCTACCTGACCGTGACCTTTGCCCTGGTCGGTCTGTTCCGCTTGGCGGAGCGTCGTTGGCTGGCCTTCCTCGGGCCGAGTCATTAAGGAGTTTTTATGCGTCATCAGGTCCATGAACTGATCGCGCCGGTGCCAGGGACGGCACGGCAGATTCACAGTTTTCACTTCGGCCCGGAACAGGCCGAAGGCAAGATCTATATCCAGTCGTCGCTGCATGCCGATGAACTGCCAGGCATGCTGGTGGCTTGGCACCTCAAAGTACGCCTGGCTGAACTGGCGGCGGCCGGTCGCCTGCGCAGCGAGATTGTGCTGGTGCCCATCGCCAACCCGGTGGGCCTGGAACAGGTGCTGATGGATATCCCGCTGGGCCGCTACGAGCTGGAAAGCGGGCAGAACTTCAATCGCCTGTTTGTCGACCTCAGTGAGGCGGTGGGTAATCAAGTCGAGGAGCTGCTTGGGGAAGATCCCCAGCACAACGTCGAGTTGATCCGCGCCGCGCTGTCTACCGCCCTCGCTGCGCAAAGCGCCGAGACCCAACTGCAATCCCAGCGCCTGGTGCTGCAACGCCTGGCGTGCGATGCCGACATGGTGCTGGATCTGCATTGCGACTTTGAAGCCGTGGCGCACCTGTACACCACACCCGAGGCCTGGCCGCAGGTGGAACCATTGGCGCGTTACATCGGCTCGGAGGCCAATCTGCTGGCGACCGACTCCGGCGGGCAATCCTTCGATGAGTGTTTCACCCTGGTGTGGTGGCAGTTGCAGCAACGCTTCGGCGAGCGCTTCCCGATCCCCATGGGCAGCTTTTCGGTGACCCTCGAACTGCGTGGCCAGGGCGACGTCAATCACGGCTTGGCCGCCCTCGACTGCCAGGCGATCATCGATTACCTGATCCACTTCGGCGCCATTGCCGGGGAAGCCGCACCACTGCCCGACCTGCCCTACCCGGCCACACCGCTGGCAGGCGTTGAGCCGGTGGCGACGCCCATGGGCGGCCTGCTGGTATTCCGCGCCTTGCCCGGTGAATACCTGGACGCCGGACAACTGATCGCTGAAGTCATCGACCCCATTTTTGACCGCGTGACGCCCGTGCATTGTCGCAATGCCGGCCTGCTTTACGCCCGTTCGCTGCGCCGCATGGCCACTGCCGGGATGGTCATCGCCCATGTCGCCGGCACCGAGGCCTACCGCAGCGGCTATCTACTTTCGCCTTGAGGATGCACGCCCCATGTACAAATTGACCGTTGAAGGCCTGCATAAAAGCTATGGCGACAATGAGGTGCTCAAAGGTGTTTCGCTCAAGGCCAAGACCGGTGACGTGATCAGCTTGATCGGCGCCAGCGGCTCGGGCAAGAGCACCTTTTTGCGCTGCATCAACTTCCTGGAAACGCCCAACGACGGCGCCATGACCCTCGACGGCCAGCCGATCCGCATGGTCAGTGACCGCCACGGCATGCGCGTGGCCGATGACGCCGAATTACAGCGCCTGCGCACGCGCCTGGCGATGGTGTTCCAGCACTTCAACCTGTGGAGCCACATGAGCGTGCTGGAAAACATCACCATGGCCCCGCGTCGGGTGCTGGGTTGCAGCAAGAAGGACGCCGAGGACCGTGCCCGTCGTTATCTGGATAAAGTCGGCCTCCCTGCACGCGTGGCCGATCAGTACCCGGCGTTCCTCTCCGGCGGCCAGCAACAGCGCGTCGCCATCGCCCGCGCCTTGGCCATGGAGCCGGAGGTGATGCTGTTCGACGAACCCACCTCGGCCCTCGACCCGGAGCTGGTGGGCGAAGTGTTGAAGGTGATCCAGGGTTTGGCCGAGGAAGGCCGCACCATGATCATGGTGACCCACGAAATGAGCTTTGCACGCAAGGTGTCGAGCCAGGTGTTGTTCCTGCATCAGGGCCTGGTGGAAGAGCAAGGCGCGCCGGAAGACGTGCTGGGCAATCCGAAGAGCGAGCGTTTGCAGCAGTTTTTGAGTGGCAATTTGAAGTAAACCTTTGGCCGCTCTGGAGGGTCTGTGGAATAGGCCTTCCAGAGTGTCAGCCGCCCCATGGCAAAACCCACCGATTTCGCCAAACACTGGTTTGCCGCCAAAGGCTGGAAGCCGTTTGCCTTCCAGAAAGGGGTATGGGCGGCGGTCAAGAGCGGCCAATCGGGGCTGCTGCATGCCAGCACCGGTGCGGGTAAAACCTATGCGCTGTGGTTCGCCGCCCTCAACCGCTTCGCCATCACTCGCCCACCTGTAACCGCTAAACGCAAACCACCCGCTGAGCCGCTGACGGTGCTGTGGATCACGCCCATGCGCGCGCTGGCCGCCGACACCGCCCGCGCCCTTGAAGCCCCGCTTGAGGCGTTGCAAATTCCCTGGAGCGTCGGCCTGCGCACCGGCGACACCAGCAGCGGCGAGCGCGCACGCCAGACCCGCCGCCAGCCCACCGCACTGGTCACCACCCCGGAAAGCCTGACGCTGATGCTGGCGCGTGCCGACAGCGAAGTGAGCCTGGCGCACCTGCGCATGGTGGTGGTGGATGAATGGCATGAGCTGATCGGCAACAAGCGCGGTGTGCAGTTGCAACTGGCCTTGGCGCGCCTGCGGCGCTGGCATCCCGAATTGATGGTGTGGGGGATTTCGGCCACCTTGGGTAACCAATCCCACGCACTGGAGGTGTTGGTTCCACAAGGCGACGGGATCAATGTGCAGGGGCAGACGGCTAAACAGTTGGTCATCGACACCTTATTGCCCCCCGTGACCGAACGCTTTCCGTGGGCCGGGCATATTGGTTTGAAGATGCTGCCCCAGGTGGTGGCGCAAGTGGACGCCAGCAGCAGTTGCCTGGTGTTTACCAATACGCGGGCGCAGTCGGAGATTTGGTTCCAGGCATTGCTGGACGCCCGCCCCGATTGGGCTGGGGTGATTGCGCTGCACCATGGTTCGCTGTCCCGAGAGACCCGTGACTGGGTGGAACGGGCCTTGAAAGACGGCCAGCTCAAAGCGGTGGTGTGCACCTCAAGCCTGGACCTGGGGGTGGACTTCCTGCCGGTGGAGCGGGTGTTGCAGATCGGTTCGGCCAAAGGCATAGCGCGGCTGATGCAGCGCGCCGGGCGCTCGGGGCATGCACCGGGACGGCCGTCGAGGGTGACATTGGTGCCCACCCATAGCCTTGAGCTGGTTGAAGCCGCCGCCGCCCAGGATGCGATCGCGCAACGGCGTATCGAAGCGCGGGAATCGCCGTACAAGCCGTTGGATGTACTCGTACAGCACTTGGTCAGCATGGCATTGGGGGGTGGCTTCACGCCTGAGGCCTTGCTGACGGAAGTGCGCGGCGCCTGGGCCTATCACGACCTGACGGATGAAGACTGGGCCTGGGCCCTGGGTTTTGTGCGGCATGGTGGGCTGTCGTTGACCGCCTATCCGGATTATCGCCGGGTGGAACCGGACGAAGACGGTATCTGGCGTGTCCCGGATGCCCGGCTGGCGCGGCGCCATCGAATGAGCGTGGGCACCATCGTCAGTGATGCGAGCATCCACTTGAAATTCTGGAGCAAGGGCGGTGGCGGCAAGAACCTGGGCAGTGTCGAGGAGGGGTTTATTGCGCGGCTAAAGCCGGGAGATGGCTTTCTGTTCGCCGGCCGCCTGCTGGAGTTGGTGCGCGTGGAAAACATGACCGCCTATGTACGTCGCAGCACTGCCAAGAAAGCCGCCGTGCCGCGCTGGAATGGCGGACGCATGCCGCTTTCCAATGAGCTGGCGCAAGCGGTGGTGGAACGCTTTGATGCAGCGGCCCATGGCCGCTTCGAGGGACCGGAGATGCAAGCGGTGCAACCTTTGTTGCAAACGCAGTTACGCTGGTCCGGCTTGCCGACGCGCGAACATCTGCTGGCAGAGGCGCTGAAGTCACGGGAAGGCTGGCACCTGTTCCTCTATCCCTTTGCCGGGCGCCAAGTGCACCTGGGTTTGGCGAGCCTGCTGGCGTGGCGTGTGAGTCAACAGCAGGCGGTGACATTTTCGATCGCAGTCAATGATTACGGGCTGGAGTTATTGAGTGCCACTGCAGTGGATTGGCCGGCATTGCTGAATGATGCGCTACTGAGCCCTGAACATTTGCGGGAAGACGTGGCGGCCAGCCTGAATGCCGGGGAGCTGGCCCTGCGCCGCTTCCGTGAGATCGCTCGCATTGCCGGGCTGGTGTTTGCCGGCTATCCAGGCGCACCAAAAAGTACGCGGCAAGTGCAGGCCTCCAGCGGTTTGTTCTTTGAGGTGTTCAAGCAGTACGACCCGCAGAATCTGTTGCTGGCTCAGGCAGGCGAAGAAGTCTTACGCGATGAGCTGGATATTCGTCGGCTGGAAGAGACGTTGCGCCATCTTTGCGCGCTGAAACTGGACTTGCATCCGATCGAACGACCTACACCCCTGGCCTTTCCATTGTTGGTTGAACGGATGCGCGAAAGCCTGAGTTCGGAAAAACTCTCGGAACGCATCGCACGCATGGTCAAGGACCTGGAAAAAGTCGCGGATAACGGAAAGCGCTGATGGTGTGCACGGTGAGGCTGGAGGGTGAAGAACTATGGTTACTGGCGGACAAGGCGGTCTACTGGCCTGCACGCCAATGCCTGATGATCGCCGATGCGCATTTCGGCAAAGCCTCGGCGTATCGCAGCCTGGGGCAACCGGTGCCGCAAGGCACCACCACCGAGAACTTGCAGCGCCTGGACCGGCTGCTCTCAGCGCTACCCTGTGCTCAGGTGATTTTTCTCGGCGATTTCCTGCACGGCCCGGGATCGCACGCCAGTGGCACGTTGGGCGCTTTAAGAAGCTGGCGAGCGCTTAATCCTGACCTACCCATGACCTTAATTCGTGGCAATCACGACAAACGCGCGGGGGACCCGCCCGAGGACTTGAGGATAGAGGTGGTCACGGAGCCGCTGCTGATAGGCCCTTTTGCCTTGCAGCACGAACCTGACGCCCACCCCAGCCACCACGTGCTGGCGGGGCATGTGCATCCGGTGTATCGGTTACGTGGCAAGGGACGACAGAGCTTAAGGCTGCCGTGCTTTGTGGTCGGTGCCCGAGTGAGCCTGCTGCCGGCGTTCGGTGCATTTACCGGCGGGCATAGAGTGGAACAGGACAATGACCGCCGAATCTATGTGATTGGCGATCATGACGTCTGGCCAGTGGGTTAGGGATCAGGCAACCGGCGCGGGTGGCGGCTCGTCCGGCAGGGTCGGCTCGCCAGGCTCGGTCGGTTGTGGGTAATCCGGCTCGGGTTGACCGGGGATGCCGCCCGCATAAGCAGGGTCGGCCATCAGGGACCAGGCCAGAACGCCAATCTGATTGGGTTCAAGCCGGGCAAGTTCTGCGCTTATTCGCGGGTCGAGCTTCATAAAGTACTCCTCAAGCGTGGCCCGGCGCGTTTTACACGCACCGGGGCAGTACACCTAGATAGAGTCGCTTTTTGCAGACTAATTCCCTTTACGCGTAGGAGCTTTCGATCAAGCGCGTGGGAGAGTGACGCCGCGCTGGCCCTGATACTTGCCTGCACGGTCTTTGTAGGACACTTCACAGGCCTCGTCGGACTGCAGGAACAGCATCTGCGCCACGCCTTCGTTGGCGTAGATTTTCGCCGGTAGCGTGGTGGTGTTGGAGAACTCCAGGGTCACGTGGCCTTCCCACTCGGGTTCAAGCGGTGTCACGTTGACGATGATGCCGCAGCGCGCGTAGGTGCTTTTACCCAGGCAGATGGTCAGCACGTCACGGGGAATACGGAAGAATTCCACGGTGCGCGCCAGGGCGAAGGAGTTCGGCGGAATGATGCACACGTCGCTCTTGACGTCGACGAAGCTCTTTTCGTCAAAGTTCTTTGGATCGACGATCGCCGAATTGATGTTGGTGAACACCTTGAACTCATCGGCGCAGCGCACATCGTAGCCGTAGCTGGAAACGCCGTAGGAAATCACCGGTGCATCGCCCTGACCACGGATCTGGCGCTCGACGAACGGTTCGATCATGCCGTGTTCCTGCGCCATGCGGCGAATCCACTTGTCCGATTTGATGCTCATGGCGGGTGTCCTGAATAGCGAGGTGGAAAAATTCTGTGGGGCATCTTACCGGGGCTGGCGTTGGGGTTCAAAGGCCGCAGGGCTTTTCTTGACGAATGTGCCTGCTCCTATAAGCCGCGCCCAGTGGGGCCGGGACCTGTGCTGGCATGTCCGGTGAGCGGAAATACCACCGCCAGTCACGAATTTGGAGAAACCTTCGGAAATATCATTGGCACGTCCCGGAAAAAGGGTTAAGGTGGCGCCACTGTGCTGCTTGTGTCACTGAGAATCTCTACACGATATGTTGAATTTCGATCCAACCATCTCCAAGAATTTTTCCTGCTCTTTGCACTCAGTCTCGGCCAGGGCTTTTCCTGAGTCGCAGTTAACTTTGTCCAAGGAGATACACCATGTCTAATCGCCAAACTGGTACCGTTAAGTGGTTCAACGATGAAAAAGGCTTCGGCTTCATCACTCCACAATCCGGTGACGACCTGTTCGTTCACTTCAAAGCTATCCAATCCGACGGCTTCAAAAGCCTGAAAGAAGGCCAACAGGTTTCTTTCATCGCTACCCGCGGTCAGAAAGGCATGCAAGCTGAAGAAGTTCAAGTTATCTAACTTGTACTGACTTAGTCGAAAAGACCCCGCCCTTAAAAGCGGGGTTTTTTTATGCCTGGGATTCGGTGCTACACCCTCCCCTGTAGGAGCCCGGCTTGCCGGAGATGGCGGTCTTGAGGGCCTCATCACCGGCAAGCCGGGCTCCTACAGGGGCAGTGTTGGCAACGAATGATCAGCGCACAGCAAAACGCCCGGTGCATTCCCATGCACCGGGCGTTTTGTCATAGCGGTCTTATCAATCGTTACTGAAACAACGACTCACTCGACAAGCCATTCTTCTCCAGGATCTCACGCAAGCGCTTGAGCCCTTCTACCTGGATCTGCCGCACCCGCTCACGGGTCAGGCCGATCTCCAGGCCTACATCCTCCAGGGTGCTGCTCTCATGGCCGCGCAGGCCGAAGCGGCGAATCACCACCTCACGCTGCTTGTCCGTGAGTTCCGACAGCCACTGGTCAATGCTTTGGGAAAGATCATCGTCCTGCAACAGCTCGCAAGGATCTGTAGGGCGATCATCCGTCAGGGTGTCGAGCAGGGTTTTATCCGAATCAGGACCCAGCGAGACATCGACCGAAGACACGCGCTCATTCAAGCCGAGCATGCGTTTGACCTCCCCTACCGGTTTCTCCAGCAGGTTGGCGATCTCTTCGGGCGAAGGTTCATGATCGAGTTTCTGGGTAAGCTCACGCGCTGCCCGCAGGTAGACGTTGAGCTCCTTGACCACATGGATCGGCAACCGGATCGTGCGGGTCTGATTCATGATCGCCCGTTCGATGGTCTGGCGAATCCACCAGGTGGCATAGGTCGAAAAGCGGAAGCCACGCTCGGGGTCGAACTTCTCCACAGCCCGGATCAGGCCCAGGTTGCCTTCCTCGATCAGGTCCAACAGGGACAGCCCACGATTGACGTAGCGCCGGGCGATTTTCACCACCAGGCGCAGGTTGCTTTCAATCATGCGCTTGCGCCCAGCCGGGTCGCCCTTTTGCGACAATCGCGCAAAATGGACTTCTTCTTCGGGGGTCAGCAGAGGGGAAAAGCCGATTTCATTGAGGTACAGCTGAGTGGCATCGAGCGCCCGTGTGTAGTCAATGTACTTGTGTTGCTTTAACGCGGTGGAGTTCTTGGATTTGGTGCGAACTGAAGGTACAGCAGGTCCCTCATTCGACATCGATTCCGTAGCGATACCGGTCTCCATAAGGAGAACCTCATCGTCGATGTCAAACTCCGGCGCTTCTTTACTGAGAGCCATTGTTATAGTCCTTTGGTGAGTTCGACCTCAAGCTCAAGCGGCGCCTTTATCCTTGGCAACGCTGGAGCCTGTTCCTTCTACGTGAGGGAACAGGCTGTGCAACACATCAACGACGGGGTAGGAATTGCAGCGGATCTACAGGTTTCCCTTGGCGGCGAATCTCAAAGTGCAGTTTCACCCGGTCTGTACCAGTTGACCCCATTTCGGCAATTGTCTGTCCGACCTTGACCTGCTGCCCCTCCCGAACCAACAGCCTACGGTTATGGCCGTAAGCACTGACGTAGGTATCGCTGTGTTTGATGATGACCAGCTCGCCGTAGCCCCGTAAACCACTCCCGGCGTACACCACTGTCCCATCAGACGCAGCTAAAACAGGCTGTCCCAAATCTCCGGCGATATCAATGCCTTTATTCAAACTACCGTTTGAAGAGAATTTTCCAATTAACACTCCGTTTGAAGGCCATCCCCAACCGGTCGGTGCAGGCCCGGCAGGTGGCAACGGCGCGGGTGCCGGCTTGGCCGAAGGGGCCGGCGTGGCGGTGCCCGCAGGCCGGGTGATGATGGTAGTTTTGCTCGATGACGACGGCGAAGATCCGGTGTTTGTCACAACTGCCGTAGGCGTTGAACCGGTGCGCCCGTCGAAGCGAATCGTCTGACCCGGATGTATCGTGTAGGGCACAGGAATATTGTTACGAGCTGCAAGTGCCTTGTAATCCCAACCATAACGGAAGGCGATCGAGAACATCGTGTCGCCCTTGCGCACCACGTATTGCCCGGTGGTCACCGTCGGTTTCTGCGGGACCGCATTATTACGGTCAACCACCCGCGCGCCGCTGCTTGGCGAGCTGGAGCATCCTACCAACACGGAACTGAAGACGAGGCCAAGCACCAGTCGATGAAAGCTTGTTTTACTCATACGCTGCGCAAGACCTGTGAGACTCACCCGCCGCTCCCTTTGTGGTGGCTGAACATGAATGCCTGTATCAGGCTTGAAATATGACGCAAGTATAACTGGGCATTGGCTTTTTACCGGCACACGACTGAAACGAAAAGTTCATCGCGTTTAATGCCGACGCCCGATCATGTTGACTCGATGGACCCCGCCGTAAGACACATCCCCGCCAACAGAATTCAATGCCTGCAAACAAATGCTCAGGCCAGCGGCCCGTTGAGCAGCGGCACGAAGCGCACAGCGCCCAGTACATGCCGGGAAAAACCTTCTTCCTCACGGATAATGAGCATCAATTGTTGCACTTCTCCGGAGCCCACCGGGATGACCAGCCGTCCGCCTGGAGCAAGTTGATCGAGCAACGCTTGGGGCACATCGGTAGCCACGGCGGTGACGATAATGCCGTTGTAAGGCGCCAGCGCCGGCCAGCCTTCCCAGCCATCGCCCCAGCGAAACACCACGTTGCGCAGGTTCAACTCGACCAGGCGTTCCTTGGCACGGTCTTGCAGCACCTTGATGCGCTCGACCGAGAACACCCGCTCCACCAGTTGCGCCAGCACGGCGGTCTGGTAGCCGGAGCCGGTACCGATCTCCAGCACTTTGTCCAAAGGCCCCGCCGCCAACAGCAGCTCGCTCATGCGCGCCACCATATACGGCTGGGAGATGGTCTGGTTGTGGCCGATGGGCAGCGCGGTGTCTTCGTAGGCTCGGTGCGCCAGGGCCTCATCGACAAACAGATGCCGAGGCGTGCGCCGGATCACTTCCAGCACCTGAGCGTTGGACAACCCCTCTTCGTACAAGCGCTGGATCAAGCGTTCGCGGGTACGCTGGGACGTCATCCCGATCCCCCGGCGCAGCAAGTCGTCTTGTTCACGGCCCATCAGCGCAGCCCCTCCAGCCAGCCATCGAGACCACTGAAGGCATCACTGAAGGTGCGATCAAATTGCAACGGGGTAATCGACACATAGCCTTGCATCACGGCATGAAAGTCCGTGCCCTCACCGCCATCTTCCGCATCACCCGCTGCCGCAATCCAATAGCCTTCCTTGCCACGCGGGTCGACCACCTTCAACGGCGCCGCCGCGCGGGCACGATGCCCCAGGCGCGTCAGTTGGATGCCGCGAATATGGTCGAGGGGCAAGTTGGGAATATTGACGTTGAGCACCGTGCGCGGCGGCAGGCTCAGGGAACCATGGGCTTCGACCAGCTTGCGCGCGAAATACGCAGCAGTCGGCAAGTTATCCAGCTGGCGCGAAGCAAACGAAAAGGCGAACGCCGTACGCCCCAGGAAGCGACCTTCAAGCGCCGCCGCCACGGTGCCGGAATACAGCACGTCGTCGCCCAGGTTGGCGCCGAGGTTGATACCCGACACCACCAGGTCCGGCTCATGATCCAGCAGGCTGTTGATCGCCAGGTGGACGCAGTCGGTGGGGGTGCCGTTCACGCTGATAAAGCCATTGGCCAGGACTTGCGGGTGCAGCGGACGGTCGAGCGTCAGCGAACTGCTGGCGCCGCTCTTGTCCTGGTCGGGGGCAACCACCACGCACTCGGCGTAATCTTCCAGCGCAGCATAGAGCGCGGCAAGACCGGGTGCGGTGGCACCGTCATCGTTTGATATCAGAATACGCATGGGTTGTCCGTCTGCCCCACCGGCACCAGATCAACAAGCTCGCGCACCAAGACAGTGGCGAAGCATCCGGCCGGCAGGACGAATTCCAATTGCAGAATGTCCAGCGAGGGATAATGCCACGTCAAACCGCCAATGGGCAGTCGCAGAATGCGACGTTCCTGGCTCATGCCGGCATTCACCAGCCAATCACGCAAGTCGGCTTCACCGGCGGCGACCGCCTGTTCAAGCTCAAAAGTTGCCCCCGTGGCAGGAGAATCACCTTCGCCCCACTGTGGTCCGGTCGGGTGCAGGTCCAGGATCGCCAAGCGTGGGTCGCTGCATTCAGCCTCCCCCGCCGGGAAAAAACTGCGGCTGTCGGTAAAGGCCAGCAAGTCGCCGACCTGGGCGCGCTGCCATGAACCGTCGGCCACACGCGCCGCCAACACTTTGTTGAACAGGAAGCTGCGCGCCGTGGACAGCAACCGCGATCGCACGTTGCGCTGTTCCGGCAACGCCTTGCGCGCGGCCCACTCACGGGCGTCGACCACGTTGCCGCCGTTGTGGCCAAAACGCTGCGCGCCGAAGTAGTTGGGAATGCCGTGTTGTGCAATCAGTTGCAACCGCGCGTCGATGGCGGCGGTGTCACCGGCCAACTGGGTCAGGCGCAAGGTGAAACCATTGGCTGAGTGCGCACCGCGTTGCAGCTTGCGCTTGTGACGGGCGGTCTTGAGGACCTTGAGCGTGTCGTTCTCCGCCGCGCTCATGTCCGGATCGGCCTTGCCGGGCAGTTGCACGCTGAACCATTGGCGGGTCAACGCCTGGCGATCCTTGAGCCCGGCGTAGCTGACCGTGCGCAGTGGCACGCCCGCCGCCTTGGCGATGCGCCGCGCGGCTTCTTCTGTATTGAGGCCGCGCTTTTCAACCCACAACCACAAGTGCTCACCCTCGCCGGTCAGCGGTATATCCAGCACTTCATCAACCTGGAAGTCTTCGGCCGTCGCTTTCAGTACCGCGCTGCCCAGAGCTTCGCCATAGGCTCGTGGACCCAACAGTTGCACGTCATTCATGCGCGCAGCAACAAGGCGACGGAGTGCACGGCGATGCCCTCTTCACGACCGGTAAAGCCGAGCTTTTCGGTAGTAGTGGCTTTCACGTTCACTTGATCCAGTTCAATTTGCAGATCCGCGGCAATCAGCGCACGCATCGACTCGATATGAGGGGCCATCTTCGGCGCCTGGGCCACGATGGTGTTGTCAACGTTGCCAACCTTCCAGCCTTTGGCGTGGATCAGGCCAACCACATGGCGCAGCAGTACACGGCTGTCCGCGCCCTTGAAGGTCGGGTCGGTGTCCGGAAAGTGCTTGCCGATATCGCCCAACGCCGCCGCGCCGAGCAAGGCATCGCTCAAGGCATGCAACACAACGTCGCCGTCGGAATGAGCTAGCAACCCATGGTGGTGTGCAATGCGCACGCCGCCCAGGGTGATGAAATCGCCTTCGGCGAAACGGTGCACATCGTAGCCGTGGCCAATACGCATAAAAAAACGCCCCGATTTAATTCAGGGCGTGATTCTACCTACTTTTACCTCACATTAACCGAGCAAAGCACGGCCATGGTGTCGCAAATGGTCTTCGATGAAGCTGGCGATAAAGAAGTAGCTGTGGTCGTAGCCGGGTTGCAGGCGCAGTTCCAGCGGATGGTTGGCCGCCTTGGCCGCTTGCTGCAGGGCTTCAGGCTTGAGTTGCACAGCGAGGAAGTCGTCGCGATCGCCCTGGTCCACCAGCAGCGGCAGCTTTTCCGAGGCCTCGCTGATCAACACGCAGGCATCCCATTCGCGCCATTTCGAGCGCTCTTCACCCAAATAACGCGAGAAGGCTTTCTGGCCCCACGGGCAATCCATCGGGTTGTTGATCGGCGAAAACGCCGACACCGACAGGTATCGCCCGGGATTGCGCAAGGCACACACCAACGCCCCGTGGCCGCCCATGGAGTGGCCGCTGATGCCGCGTTTGTCCGAAGCCGGGAAATGCGCTTCAACCAATGCCGGCAATTCCTGCACCACGTAGTCATGCATCCGGTAGTGCTTGGCCCAGGGTTCCTGGGTGGCATTCAGGTAGAAGCCGGCGCCGAGGCCGAAATCCCAGGCGTTGTCTGGATCGCCCGGCACACCCGGCCCACGCGGGCTGGTGTCCGGCGCGACGATGATCAAGCCCAGCTCGGCAGCCATGCGCTGGGCGCCGGCCTTCTGCATGAAGTTCTCGTCGGTGCAGGTCAGGCCGGACAGCCAGTACAGCACCGGCAACTTGCCGCCCTCTTCCGCTTGCGGCGGCAGGTAGACGGCGAACGTCATGTCGCAACCGAGCACATCGGAATGATGCTTGTAGCGTTTATGCCAGCCGCCGAAGCTTTTCTGGCACGACAGGTTTTCCAGACTCATGGTCGACCTCAGAAGTGGATGACGGTACGAATGCTCTTGCCTTCATGCATCAGGTCAAACGCTTTGTTGATGTCTTCCAGGCCCATGGTGTGGGTGATGAAGGTGTCCAGCGGGATCTCCCCGGTCTGGGCCATTTCCACATAGCTTGGCAATTCGCTGCGGCCGCGCACGCCGCCGAAGGCCGAACCGCGCCAGACGCGACCGGTCACCAACTGGAACGGACGGGTGGCGATTTCCTGGCCGGCACCGGCAACGCCGATGATCACCGACTCGCCCCAACCTTTGTGGCAGCACTCAAGGGCGGCGCGCATCAGTTGCACGTTGCCGATGCATTCGAAGGAGAAGTCCACGCCGCCATCGGTGAGGTCGACGATCACGTCCTGGATCGGGCGATCGTAATCTTTCGGGTTGATGCAGTCGGTGGCGCCCAGTTGCTTGGCGATTTCGAACTTGGCCGGGTTGATATCGATGGCAATGATGCGGCCAGCCTTGGCCTTGACCGCGCCGATCACCGCCGACAGGCCAATGCCGCCTAGGCCGAAGATGGCCACGGTGTCGCCCGGCTTGACCTTGGCGGTATTGATCACCGCGCCGATGCCGGTGGTGACGCCACAGCCCAGCAGGCAGACTTTTTCCAGCGGGGCTTCTTTAGGAATCTTGGCCACGGAAATTTCCGGCAACACGGTGTACTCGGAAAAAGTCGAGGTGCCCATGTAGTGGAAAATCGGCTGGCCTTTATAGGAGAAACGCGTGGTGCCGTCCGGCATCAGGCCTTTGCCCTGGGTGGAACGGATGGCCTGGCACAGGTTGGTCTTGCCCGACAGGCAGAACTTGCACTTGCCGCATTCCGGGGTGTACAGCGGGATCACGTGATCACCCACCGCTACCGACGTCACGCCCTCGCCAATCGCCTCAACCACCGCACCACCTTCATGACCGAGGATCGACGGGAAGATGCCTTCCGGGTCGGCGCCCGACAGGGTGTAGGCGTCGGTATGGCAGACACCGGAGGCGACCACCCGCAACAGCACTTCGCCAGCCTTCGGCATGGCGACATCCACTTCGACGATCTCAAGGGGCTTTTTGGCTTCGAAAGCTACGGCAGCGCGGGACTTGATCATCCGGGTTTCTCCAGGCGGTTAAAAATTGAGACGGTGAGTGTAAAACATGGCTGACTGATGAATAATCCGGGCAAAAGCAAAACTTTATTGCTGTACAGGGATAATCATCATGTTGGAAAACCGCTGGGAAGGCATCGACGAGTTTGTCGCGGTCGCCGAATGCAGTCAGTTCACGGCAGCGGCGGAACGCCTGGGAGTGTCGTCGTCCCACATCAGTCGTCAAGTGGCGCGCCTGGAAGAACGCCTGCAAACGCGGCTGCTGTACCGCAGTACGCGCAAGGTGACCCTCACCGAAGCGGGCCAGACGTTCCTGCAACATTGCCAACGCCTGCAGGACGGTCGCGAAGAAGCCTTGCGCGCAGTGGGCGACCTCACCAGCGAACCCAAGGGCATGTTGCGCATGACCTGCGCAGTGGCGTACGGCGAGCGTTTTATCGTGCCGCTGGTCACCCGCTTCATGGCGCTCTATCCGCAGTTGCGCGTGGATATTGAGCTGAGCAACCGCCAGTTGGACCTAGTGCACGAAGGCCTCGACCTGGCGATCCGCCTGGGGCGATTGCAGGATTCGCGCATGGTCGCCAGCCGACTGGCACCGAGGCGCATGTACTTGTGCGCGTCACCGTCCTACCTGGCGCGGTATGGTCGGCCACATAGCTTGTCGGAGTTGAGTCGGCACAACTGCTTGATCGGCAGCTCTGATATCTGGCAATTGGCCCAGGAAGGGCGGGAATTTTCCCAGCGGGTGCAGGGGAACTGGCGCTGCAATAGTGGGCAAGCGGTGCTGGACGCAGCGTTGCAAGGTGTGGGGTTGTGCCAGTTGCCGGACTATTACGTGCTGGAGCACCTGCACAGTGGCGCGTTGGTGTCGTTGCTGGAGGCGCATCAGCCACCGAATACGGCGGTGTGGGCACTGTATCCGCAGCAGCGGCATTTGTCGCCGAAGGTCAGGAAGTTGGTGGATTTTTTGAAGGAGGGGTTGGCCGAGCGGCCAGAGTACAACGCACTGTAGGAGCGAGCTTGCTCGCGAAAAGCCTGAGAGCGCCGCGTTAACCCAGACGAACCGCGTTATCGTTGACGTTTTTCGCGAGCAAGCTCGCTCCTACAGAGATCGATTCGCCCACCGCAGGCGTAGCCACTCCAGATCTTCTGGCCGGGTCACCTTGATATTGTCCGAGCGCCCTTCGATCAGGCGTGGCGCCTGGCCGGACCATTCCATGGCCGAGGCTTCGTCGGTGATAACGGCATCCGCCACCAGGCTGTCGGCCAACGCGCGATGCAAGGCGCCGAGGCGGAACATCTGCGGCGTGTAGGCCTGCCAGATCAGGCTGCGGTCGACGGTCTCGACCACACGACCATGCTTGTCGACACGCTTGAGGGTGTCGCGGGCCGGTACGGCCAGCAAGCCGCCGACCGGGTCGTCCGCCAGTTCGGCGAGTAACCTGTCCAGATCATCACGGCTCAAGTTCGGCCGTGCCGCATCGTGGACCAGCACCCAATCGTCATCGCTGGCGCCTAGGGCATTAAGTTGCAGCAGCGCATTGAGCACAGACCCCGAACGCTCGTCGCCGCCGTCCGCACGCACAATGCGTGGATCGTTGGCGCAAGGCAAGGCTGGCCAGTAAGGATCGTCTACAGCAAGACTGACCACCAGCCCTTTCAGGTCTGGATGGTCAAGAAAACAGCCAAGGCTGTGTTCGAGAATAGTGCGCCCGCCCAGTTGCAAATATTGCTTGGGGCGGTCCGCGGCCATACGGGCACCGACGCCCGCGGCAGGAATCACGGCCCAGAAGGCCGGCAAGCGGTGGTTCATTGGGCCAACTGGTAGAGGGTTTCGCCCTCCTTGACCATGCCCAGTTCATGACGAGCCCGCTCTTCCACGGTCTCCGTACCTTTTTTCAGCTCAAGCACTTCGGCATCGAGGACGCGGTTACGCTCCAGCAGGATCTCGTTTTCGGCGTGCTGTGCAGCAATTTGCTCGGTCAGGTCTTTTACCTGCGCAAAGCTGCCATTACCCACCCATAGGCGGTACTGCAGGCCAGCCAGCAACAAGAGCAAGACGAGGAACAACCAATTGGGACTGCGCATCGAATATCGGGTATCCAGTGAATAAAGACAGCCATGCAAAACTTTTGAAGCAACTGATAGCACGAAGCCTGGAAGAACCAGGCTTGTGCTTGATAGCCATCAGATTAGCGTCGAAATCCACACTGTCGTGAGTTTTCCGACGCAATCCGCTGACTTTTTACCATGCCTTACCATCAAGTAGCGATCAGCCGCGAAACTCGCCGCGACCGTTGTACTTGGCCTTGCCCGCCAGTTGCTCTTCGATACGCAGCAATTGGTTGTACTTGGAAACGCGGTCGGAACGGCACAGGGAACCGGTCTTGATCTGGCCCGCCGAGGTGCCCACGGCCAGGTCGGCAATGGTCGAGTCTTCGGTTTCGCCGGAGCGGTGGGAGATCACGGCGGTGTAGCCCGCAGCCTTGGCCATCTGGATGGCTTCCAGGGTTTCGGTCAGGGTGCCGATCTGGTTGAACTTGATCAGGATCGAGTTGGCGATCTTTTTATCGATGCCTTCTTTCAGGATCTTAGTGTTGGTCACGAACAAGTCGTCGCCCACCAGTTGGATTTTCTCGCCGATCTTGTCGGTAAGGATTTTCCAGCCATCCCAGTCGGACTCGTCCAGGCCGTCTTCGATCGAGATGATCGGGTAGCGCTGGGTCAGGCCCTTCAGGTAGTCAGCAAAACCTTCGGAGTTGAACACCTGGCCTTCGCCGGACAGGTTGTATTTACCGTCTTCGTAGAACTCGCTGGCCGCGCAGTCCAGGGCCAGGGTCACGTCGGTGCCCAGCTTGTAGCCAGCGTTGGCGACGGCTTCGGAGATCACTTTCAGTGCATCTTCGTTGGACGCCAGGTTCGGTGCGAAACCACCTTCGTCACCCACCGCAGTGCTCAGGCCACGGGCCTTCAGTACCGCTTTGAGGTGATGGAAAATCTCGGTGCCCATGCGCAGGCCTTCGGAGAAGGACTTGGCGCCCACCGGCTGCACCATGAATTCCTGGATGTCGACGTTGTTATCGGCATGCTCGCCACCGTTGATGATGTTCATCATCGGCACCGGCATCGAGTACACGCCCGGCGTGCCGTTCAGGTTGGCAATGTGCGCGTACAGCGGCAGGTCCTGATCCTGGGCAGCAGCCTTGGCAGCGGCCAGGGACACGGCGAGGATGGCGTTGGCGCCCAGGCTGCCTTTGTTTTCGGTGCCGTCGAGCTTGATCATCGCGTGGTCCAGGGCTTTCTGGTCCAGCGGGTCCTTACCCAGCAACAGGTCACGGATCGGGCCGTTGATGTTGGCTACAGCCTTGAGTACACCCTTGCCCAGGTAACGGCTCTTGTCGCCATCACGCAGTTCCAGCGCTTCGCGCGAACCGGTGGAAGCACCGGACGGCGCGCAGGCGCTGCCGATGATGCCGTTATCGAGAAGCACGTCGGCTTCGACGGTGGGGTTGCCACGGGAGTCGAGAACTTCACGACCTTTGATGTCGACGATTTTTGCCATTGTTGTAAACACTCCAAAGTTGACGAAAACGACGCAGCTGAAGGAAATCTTTTGACCGACCGCAAGGGTGGAACAACGAGGCAGGCTTGCAGACGACAAGGCTCAGGCCCGCAGGCCTGAGCGTAAAGCGTGGGAAATTCTACCGGAGAAACGAAGCTTACGCGGTCTCTACCGTCGGAAAACTCTTGACCAGTTCGTCCAACTGCTTGAGCTGGGCCAGGAATGGCTCCAGCTTGTCCAGGCGCAGGGCGCATGGGCCATCGCACTTGGCGTTGTCCGGGTCCGGATGGGCTTCCAGGAACAGGCCCGCCAGGGACTGGCTGATGCCGGCCTTGGCCAGGTCCAGCACCTGGGCACGACGCCCACCAGCGGAATCGGCGCGACCACCGGGCATTTGCAGCGCGTGGGTCACGTCGAAGAACACCGGGTATTCGAACTGTTTCATGATGCCGAAACCAAGCATGTCCACCACGAGGTTGTTGTAGCCGAAGCTAGAACCGCGCTCGCAGAGGATCAACTGGTCGTTACCCGCTTCCACGCACTTGTTCAGGATGTGTTTCATCTCCTGGGGCGCGAGGAACTGGGCTTTCTTGATATTGATCACAGCACCGGTCTTGGCCATCGCGACGACCAGGTCGGTCTGGCGCGACAGGAAGGCCGGCAACTGGATGATGTCGCACACCTCGGCGACCACGGCGGCCTGTTCAGGCTCGTGGACGTCGGTAATGATCGGCACGCCGAAGGCTTGCTTGATGTCCTGGAAGATCCGCATGCCTTCTTCAAGGCCCGGGCCGCGATAGGAGGTCACGGACGAACGGTTGGCCTTGTCGAAGCTGGCCTTGAACACGTAAGGGATACCGAGTTTCTCGGTTACCTTCACATATTCTTCACAGACCTGCATCGCCATGTCGCGGCTTTCCAGCACGTTCATGCCGCCGAACAGCACCATGGGCTTGTCGTTGGCAATCTCGATGTCGCCGACGCGAATGATCTTCTGGGCCATCAGGGTTACGCCTTCTTCTGGTGTTGCGTCAGTGCGGCCTTGACGAAACCGCTGAACAACGGGTGACCGTCACGTGGTGTCGAGGTGAACTCAGGGTGGAACTGGCACGCCACGAACCACGGATGATCCGGCGCCTCGACCACTTCAACCAGCGCGCCATCACCGGAGCGACCGGAGATTTTCAGGCCAGCTTCTTTGATTTGCGGCAGCAGGTTGTTGTTCACTTCGTAGCGGTGACGGTGACGCTCGACGATCACGTCCTTGCCGTAGCAGTCGTGAACCAGCGAGCCCGGTTCCAGCAGGCAGTCCTGCGCGCCGAGGCGCATGGTGCCGCCCAGGTCGGACGCTTCGGTACGGGTTTCCACCGCGCCAGTGGCATCTTCCCACTCGGTGATCAGGCCCACGACCGGGTGACCGCTCTTGCTGTCGAACTCGGTGGAGTTGGCGTCTTTCCAGCCCAGCACGTTACGGGCGAACTCGATGACGGCCACTTGCATGCCCAGGCAGATACCCAGGTACGGCACCTTGTTCTCGCGAGCATATTGAACTGCAGTGATCTTGCCTTCCACGCCACGCAGGCCGAAACCGCCGGGAACGAGGATCGCGTCCACACCTTCGAGCAAGGCAGTGCCTTGGTTCTCGATGTCTTCGGAATCGATGTAGCGCAGGTTGACCTTGGTGCGGTTGCTGATACCGGCGTGGCTCATCGCTTCGATCAGCGACTTGTACGCGTCCAGCAGTTCCATGTACTTGCCGACCATGGCGATGGTGACTTCGTGCTCAGGGTTGAGCTTGGCATCGACCACGGCTTCCCACTCGGACAGGTCCGCGCCGTTGCATTGCAGGCCGAAACGCTCGACCACAAAATCGTCCAGGCCTTGCGAGTGCAGGATGCCCGGGATCTTGTAGATGGTGTCGGCGTCTTCCAGCGCGATCACCGCACGTTCTTCAACGTTGGTGAATTGCGCAATCTTGCGACGCGAGGAAATGTCGATCGGGTGATCGGAGCGGCAAACCAGCACGTCCGGCTGCAGGCCAATGGAGCGCAGTTCCTTGACCGAGTGCTGGGTAGGCTTGGTTTTGGTTTCGCCGGCGGTGGCGATGTACGGCACCAAGGTCAGGTGCATCAGCATCGCGCGCTTGGCGCCGACTTCGAAACGCAACTGGCGGATGGCTTCGAGGAACGGTTGGGACTCAATGTCACCGACGGTGCCGCCGATCTCGACCATTGCCACGTCGGCATCGCCTGCACCCTTGATGATGCGGCGCTTGATTTCGTCGGTGATGTGCGGGATCACCTGGATGGTTGCACCCAGGTAGTCACCACGGCGCTCCTTGCGCAGCACGTGCTCGTAGACACGGCCGGTGGTGAAGTTGTTGTTCTGGGTCATCGTCGTGCGGATGAACCGCTCGTAGTGGCCCAGGTCCAGGTCGGTCTCGGCGCCGTCGTGGGTGACGAACACTTCACCGTGCTGGAACGGGCTCATGGTGCCCGGGTCAACGTTGATGTACGGGTCCAGCTTGAGCATGGTGACCTTAAGTCCCCGCGCCTCCAGGATGGCCGCCAATGAAGCCGATGCGATGCCTTTCCCCAATGAAGAAACAACACCGCCCGTGACGAATATGTAGCGCGTCATGAAAAACCCTAGAAGTCTGCGTTAAAGCGGTCCGAGCCGCCGGGGAAAGCGAAGGAAGGCCGAAGCCCCCGATCACCTGCATTAATCACAGTGCACCTTTCAAAAAAACCGCCGCGTGGTGACAGACCAGCAATGAAACACCGGTACGTTGATCGCTACACATTTTTTGGAATCGCCCAGCAAAGACTGCTTGGTAATCGGCAACTGCTGCAATTCAAGAGAATCCACAGAAGTTGTATCAAGAAGGGAGCGTAGTCTACCGGAAAGGCGCTATCAGCTCAAACCTTGATCGCAGGTCTGTGGCATCCAATGTAATTGCCACTCATCGCTCGGCGCCGGCCAGAGTCCCGCAAGGCTGGGCGCGCCCAGCAATTGCTCGCCTTGGTACAGCAGCGGCAATCTGCCACGGACGCAGCCCGGCAGCCCGCTTTCGTTAAGCAAACGCTTCAAGTCGCGCCGACCGCGGCCTGGCACTGCGAGGATTTCGCCGCCCTGGCGGTAGCGGATCGTCAATGGACCTCCAGGCACCCTGCCCGTCAGCTGCACCTGACCATTGCCGGGTAACTCTAGTGGGTTTTGCGAATCGGGCCAGCTCACCGACGCGTCAGAAAAATCCGACCAAGTGGAGGGCAGCCACCAGATACGCTCGCCGCAGCGCTGCAGATCACCGTCCGCCAGGCGCCACAGGGGCTGCGCGTCACCCTTGGCGTCACGTAGCGAATGCCAGCTGGCCCAGTGGTCGCTGTCGGGTAGACGGGTCAGAGGGGTTAGCCAGTGGCGTAGGGCGTTGCGCTGGCGGGCGTCGGTAAGCTCGCGCAAAGGTGCAAGGGCCAAGGACGGTAAATGCAGCCATGAAAACGGCGAAAATTGATTGGCGGCTCGCAAGTCCATCTGCGCCAGCTCATCCAGCAAGTCTTGGGCTTCACTCAGGTGCTCGGCGGTGCGCGCCAGGCTTGCGGTAGCCTGCGGCCAACGTTCCGTCAGGACAGGAAGCACGCGATGGCGCAGGTAATTGCGGGAGAATCGCGAGTCCGCATTGGAAGGATCTTCGATCCATTTGAGCTGATGCGCCTCGGCATAGGCTTCCAGCTCTGCACGCGAGACATCCAACAAGGGCCGCACAAGGCAGCCAGCCGCCAGCGGGCGCTGTAGTGGCATCGCCGCCAGCCCGCGCACACCAGCCCCGCGCAAGAGTCGGAATAACAAGGTTTCAGCCTGATCATCGCGATGCTGGCCTGTCAGCAGCACCTCCCCTGTCCCGGTCACCTCGGTAAACACCTGGTAACGCGCGTCACGCGCGGCACGCTCAAGACTGGCGCCGGGTTGCACCTGCACATGCATCACGCGCAACGGCACGCCCAGGCTGTCGCATGTCGACTGGCAGTGAGCAGGCCACGCATCAGCGGCAGCTTGCAAGCCATGATGAACATGAACAGCACGGAGGGGCGGGAGCGATTCGGTATTTGCCAGACTGGCGAGGAGATGCAGCAGGACGGTGGAATCAAGTCCACCCGAGAATGCGATGTGCCAGGCTGGGGCGTTGCGCCAGGGTGACAGAACTTGCAAGAGTTTGGCGGCTAAGGAAGGCTTCATGAAAAATACCGCCATCTATCTGGAATGCAATGACTCAGCATACACAAAGCAAATGTGGGAGCGGGCTTGCTCGCGAATGCAGAGTGTCAGTCACTGAAAGATCGACTGATCCACCGCATTCGCGAGCAAGCCCGCTCCCACACTTGGTCCTGCGTAGTCTTACAGACCGTAGCTCATCAGGCGCTCATAACGACGCGCCAGCAACGCTTCGTTGTCCAGCTTCTTGAGCATCGCCAGTTGCGAACCCAGTTCAGCGCGGATAGTCGCGGCAGCAGCAGCCGGGTCGCGGTGGGCGCCGCCCAGCGGCTCGGCGATGACTTTGTCCACGATACCCAGGCCTTTGAGGCGATCGGCGGTAATGCCCATGGCTTCGGCAGCGTCCGGCGCCTTTTCGGCGGTTTTCCACAGGATCGAGGCGCAACCTTCCGGCGAAATCACCGCGTAGGTCGAATACTGCAGCATGTTCAACTGGTCGCAGACACCAATAGCCAGTGCGCCGCCGGAACCACCTTCACCAATCACGGTGGCGATGATCGGGGTTTTCAGGCGGGCCATGACGCGCAGGTTCCAGGCGATAGCCTCGCTCTGGTTGCGCTCTTCAGCGTCGATACCTGGGTAGGCGCCCGGGGTGTCGATGAAGGTCAGGATCGGCATCTTGAAGCGCTCGGCCATTTCCATCAGGCGGCACGCCTTACGGTAGCCTTCCGGACGCGGCATGCCGAAGTTGCGGCGAACCTTCTCACGCACTTCACGGCCTTTCTGGTGACCGATCACCATCACCGGCTGGTCGTCCAGGCGCGCGATACCGCCCACGATCGCCGCGTCGTCGGAGAAGTGGCGGTCGCCGTGCAGCTCGTCGAACTCGGTGAAAATATGCTGAATGTAGTCCAGGGTGTACGGACGGCGCGGGTGGCGGGCCAGGCGCGCGATCTGCCAACTGGTCAGCTTGCCGAAGATGTCTTCGGTGAGCGTGCTGCTCTTGTCTTGCAGGCGAGCGATCTCATCGCCGATATTCAGCGAATTGTCATTGCCGACCAGGCGCAGTTCTTCGATCTTGGCTTGCAGGTCAGCGATCGGCTGTTCGAAATCAAGAAAATTCGGGTTCATAAGCGTCCGTCTTGGGTCGACGGCCAGGGAGTGCCTGGCCAGCCGGTTGTCTATTCGCGCCCTACCTTAAGGGAGAGGCGCGTTTAGGTCGAGATTAAATGTTCAGTCGAGATCAGGTGCCCTGACCGTCAACGGTATTGGAGGAAGACGTTGTCTCGCCCGAACTGGTCACGCAAAGCTTGAATCAAGCCATCAGCCGGATCAATCCGCCAAGTCTCGCCAAACTGCAACATGGCCTTGGCGTCACTGCCGGTGTACTCCATGGTCACCGGGCATGCGCCGCGGTGGCGTTTGAGCAGGTCGCCCAACCAGCGTAGCTGATCGCCCTTGAGCGCTTCGGTTTTTACCTTCAAGCGCAGGCTTTCGGCCAGATTGGTCCGCGCGTCTTCCATGCTCATCACCCGCTTGATCCGCAGGCGCAGGCCACCGGAGAAGTCATCGTTGCTGACCTCCCCCTCCACCACTACCATGGCATCGGTCTGCAACAGCGACTGTGCGGAGTGGAAGGCGTCGGCAAACAGTGAGGCTTCGATGCGCCCTGAACGGTCGTCAAGGGTGATGAAGCCCATCTTGTCGCCCTTTTTATTCTTCATTACCCGCAAGGCGATGATCATGCCGGCGACGGTCTGGGTATCCCGCGCAGGCTTCAGGTCGATGATGCGCTGACGGGCGAAACGGCGGATTTCACCTTCGTATTCGTCAATCGGGTGACCGGTAAGGTACAGGCCCAAGGTGTCTTTCTCACCCTTGAGACGTTCCTTGAGGGTCAGCTCCTTGGCCTTGCGGTGGTTGGCGTACACATCCGCATCTTCTTCGACGAACAACCCGCCAAACAGGTCGGCATGGCCGCTGTCATGGGTGCGGGCGGTCTGTTCGGCGGCCTTGATCGCTTCTTCCATGGCGGTGAGCAGCACCGCACGGTTGCGGTCGATATTCGCCTGGTAAGCCTTGGGCTCATCATGGAAATACGGGCCGAGACGGTCGAGTGCGCCGCTGCGGATCAGGCCATCGAGGGTACGCTTGTTAATGCGTTTGAGGTCAACCCGCGCACAGAAGTCGAACAGGTCGGCGAACGGCCCACTCTGACGCGCTTCGACGATAGCTTCCACCGGGCTTTCGCCTACGCCTTTGATCGCGCCCAGGCCATAAATGATGCGGCCTTCGTCGTTCACCGTGAACTTGAACTCCGAGGCGTTCACGTCCGGCGCGTCAAGGCGCAGCTTCATGGTGCGCACTTCCTCGATCAAGGTCACGACCTTGTCGGTGTTGTGCATATCCGCCGAGAGTACCGCGGCCATGAACGGCGCCGGGTAGTGGGCTTTCAGCCAGGCAGTCTGGTACGACACCAGGCCGTAGGCGGCCGAGTGGGATTTGTTGAAACCATAACCGGCGAACTTTTCCACCAGGTCGAAGATGTTACCGGCCAGGTCCGCGTCGATATTGTTGGTGGCGCAACCTTCAATGAAACCGCCACGCTGCTTGGCCATTTCTTCAGGCTTTTTCTTACCCATGGCTCGACGCAGCATGTCCGCGCCGCCAAGGGTATAGCCGGCCATCACCTGGGCAATCTGCATCACCTGTTCCTGATACAGGATGATGCCGTAGGTCGGCGCCAGTACTGGTTTGAGGCCTTCGTACTGGTAGTCGGAGTGCGGGTACGCCAGCTCGGCGCGGCCGTGCTTACGGTTGATGAAGTCGTCCACCATGCCGGACTGCAACGGGCCCGGACGGAACAGGGCCACCAGTGCGATCAAGTCTTCCAGGCAGTCGGGCTTGAGCTTTTTGATCAGCTCTTTCATGCCGCGCGACTCAAGCTGGAACACCGCCGTGGTTTCGGCTTTTTGCAGCAAGGTGTAAGTCGGTTTGTCGTCCAGCGGGATAAACGCGATATCCAGCGGCGCTTCGTTGACCTTGGCGCGGTCGCGGTTGATGGTCTTGAGCGCCCAGTCGATGATCGTCAGGGTTCGCAGTCCGAGGAAGTCGAACTTCACCAGGCCGGCAGCCTCCACGTCGTCCTTGTCGAACTGGGTTACCAGGCCGTCGCCTTCTTCGTCGCAGTAGATCGGCGAAAAGTCGGTGAGTTTTGTAGGAGCAATAACCACACCACCGGCGTGCTTACCGACGTTACGCACCACGCCTTCGAGCTTGCGGGCCATGTCCCAGATTTCGGCGGCTTCTTCGTCGACCTTGATGAAATCGCGCAGGATTTCTTCCTGCTCGTAGGCTTTTTCCAGGGTCATGCCGACTTCGAACGGGATCATCTTCGACAGACGGTCCGCCAGGCCGTAGGACTTGCCCTGCACCCGGGCCACGTCACGGATTACAGCCTTCGCCGCCATGGAACCGAAGGTGATGATCTGGCTCACCGCGTTACGGCCATATTTCTCGGCCACGTATTCGATCACGCGGTCACGGCCATCCATGCAGAAGTCGACGTCGAAGTCGGGCATGGAAACCCGTTCCGGGTTCAGGAACCGTTCGAACAGCAGGTCATATTCCAGCGGGTCGAGGTCGGTGATCTTCTGCACGTACGCAACCAACGAGCCAGCACCTGACCCCCGGCCCGGACCTACCGGTACGCCGTTGTTCTTGGCCCACTGGATAAAGTCCATCACGATCAGGAAGTAACCGGGGAAGCCCATCTGGATGATGATATCCAGCTCGAAATTCAGCCGATCGACGTAGACCTGGCGTTTGGCATCGTAATCTTCGGTGGTGTCCTTGGGCAGCAGAACGCTGAGGCGCTCTTCCAGCCCGTCGAAGGACACCTTGCGGAAATATTCATCGATGGTCATGCCATCGGGAATCGGGAAGTTGGGCAGGAAGTGCTTGCCCAGCTTCACTTCGATATTGCAGCGCTTGGCGATTTCGACGGAGTTTTCCAGGGCCTCGGGCAGGTCGCTGAACAGCTCGGCCATTTCGTCGGCGCTTTTGAGGTACTGCTCTTCGCTGTAGTTCTTCGAGCGACGCGGGTCATCCAGGGCACGGCCTTCGCCGATGCACACGCGGGTTTCGTGGGCTTCGAAGTCTTCCTTCTTGATGAAGCGCACATCGTTGGTCGCCACCAACGGCGCCCCCAGCTTATCGGCCAGGGCCACGGCGGCGTGCAGGTGTTCTTCATCGTTGGGGCGGTTGGTACGCTGGACTTCCAGGTAGAAACGATCCGGGAAGACCTGCATCCACTCCTTGGCCAGTACTTCGGCTTCTTGAGGGTTGCCACCCAGCAGCGCGATACCGATCTCGCCCTCTTTGGCGGCCGACAGCATGATCAGGCCTTCGCTGGCCTCGGCGACCCATTCGCGCTCGATGATGATCGAGCCATTGCGCTGGCCGTCGATAAAGCCACGGGAAATCAATTCGGTGAGGTTGCGATAACCCACGCCGTTCATCGCCAGCAGGCTGATGCGGCTCAGGGGGTTATCCGGGTCTTTGTTGGACAGCCACAGGTCGGCACCGCAGATCGGCTTGATGCCGGCGCCCATGGCGTTCTTGTAGAACTTGACCAGGGAACACATGTTGTTCTGATCGGTCACCGCGACCGCAGGCATGTTCATGCCCACCAGGGTTTTGACCAGCGGTTTGATCCGTACCAGGCCGTCGACCAGGGAGTATTCAGTGTGCAGGCGTAGGTGAACGAATGAAGCCGGCATAGTGATCTCTTATACGTGGAAAACAACAAGGCCCGGATTGTACCGGGCCTTGAGCAAAACATCAGCCTTGCGACTACGCCTCGTTGAGGCTCTGGCGCAACTCGTAAGCCTGGCGAACCGGGGCGAAGGAGCGGCGGTGGATCGGCGTCGGGCCAAGCCGAGCCAGGGCTTCCAGATGAACGGGCGTCGGATAACCTTTATGCCCGCCAATGCCATAGCCGGGATAGATCAATTCGAACGCGGCCATTTCACGATCACGACTGACTTTGGCGAGGATCGAGGCGGCTGCGATGGCAGGCACCTTGCTATCACCCTTCACCACCGCCTCAGAAGGCATGGCCAGCTTGGGGCAACGGTTACCGTCGATCATCGCCATTTTGGGGGTGATGTGCAGGCCTTCAACCGCACGCTGCATCGCGAGCATGGTGGCGTGGAGAATGTTCAGTTTGTCGATTTCTTCGACTTCAGCCCGGGCGATAGACCAGCTCAGGGCTTTTTCGATGATCTCGTCGTAGAGCTTTTCGCGGCGCGCCTCGGTGAGTTTCTTCGAGTCATTGAGGCCGAGGATCGGGCGGTTCGGATCGAGGATCACCGCCGCCGTGACCACGGCACCGCACAAAGGTCCACGCCCGACTTCGTCGACACCGGCGACCAGTTCGTGGGCTTCGGCAACCAGGCTGAAATCCAGGCCCATTTGCGTCGTCATAAAGCTTCCTGTTTCTGGCCGATCAAGGTCAACACGGCGTCTGCCGCCTGGTTCGAGGCATCACGACGCAATATGCGATGGATGTCGTCGAAACCGCGGGTCTGTTCTTCGCCGCCGTCGATCAAGGGTAGTAGAGTTTGCGCAAGGGCCTCAGGCGTCGCATCGTCCTGCAACAACTCCGGTACCAGCAGGCGTTGAGCCAGCAGATTGGGCAGGGAGATGTAAGGGCTTTTGACCATGCGCTTGAGAATCCAGAAGGTCAACGGCGCCAAACGGTAGGCCACCACCATCGGGCGCTTGTACAGCAAGGCCTCCAGGGTCGCGGTGCCCGAGGCGATCAGCACCGCATCACAGGCCGCCAGGGCCAGGTGCGACTGGCCGTCGAGCAAGGTCAACGGCAGGTTGCGGCCTTCCAGCAGTGTTTCGATTTGTGCCCGACGTTGCGGACTGGCACAAGGCAGTACGAAACGTAAGCCTGGCTTCAAGGCTTGCAGACGCTCGGCAGCGTCAAAGAATACAGAGGCCAGGCGACCGACTTCGCCGCCACGACTACCGGGCATCAGCGCGACCAACGGGCCGTCAGGCAAGCCCAATTCGGCACGCGCGGCCGCGCGGTCAGCCTGCAACGGAATCGCGTCGGCCAGGGTATGCCCGACAAACCGCACCGGCACGCCCTTCTCTTCGTAGAACCTGGCCTCGAACGGCAGCAGTGTCAGCATCAGATCGCAGCCTTCACGGATCTTCAGCACGCGCTTCTGCCGCCACGCCCACACAGAAGGGCTGACGTAATGCACGGTCTTGATGCCGGCCTGACGCAACTTGAGTTCGATATTGAGGGTGAAGTCCGGCGCGTCGATACCAATAAATACGTCGGGCTTTTCTTCGATCAGAGTCTGGATCAGCAGCTTGCGGCGGGCCAACAGCTCGCGCAGGCGACCCAGCACCTCGACCAACCCCATGACCGACAAACGCTCCATAGGGAAGTAGGACGTGAGCCCTTCAGCCTGCATCAACGGACCGCCGACACCGATGAACTCAACCGCTGGATGCTGGACCTTGAGGGCTCGCATGAGACCTGCGCCCAAAATGTCGCCGGAAGCTTCCCCGGCCACCAGCGCGATACGCAGATTAGCCATGATTAGCGGGTGATGCCGCGAGTCGACGCCTGGATCGAGTCACGGAACACCGCGACTTCCGGGAACAGCGCTGCCGGCTCGGCCAGTTGGGTCAATGCCTGATCAACCGTGAGCCCTTGGCGGTAAACCACCTTGTAGGCACGGCGCAGGGCATGGATGGCGTCTTCGCTGAAACCGCGACGGCGCATGCCTTCGAAGTTCATGCTGCGCGCTTCCGCCGGGTTGCCGAATACCGTGACGAACGCTGGAACATCTTTGCCAATGGCAGTGCCCATGCCGGAAAAGCTGTGGGCACCGATATGGCAGTACTGATGCACCAGCGTGAAGCCGGACAGGATCGCCCAATCATCAACGTGCACATGTCCGGCCAATGCAGTGTTGTTGACCAGGATGCAGTGGTTGCCGATGACACTGTCGTGGCCGATGTGCGCGTAAGCCATGACCAGGTTGTGATCACCCAGGGTGGTCTCGGCACGATCCTGCACGGTGCCACGGTGAATGGTCACGCCTTCTCGGATGATGTTGTGATCACCGATTACCAGACGAGTCTCTTCACCCTTGTACTTCATGTCCGGGGTGTCTTCACCTACCGAGGAAAACTGGTAGATGCGATTGTGTTTGCCAATGCGGGTCGGACCTTTGAGGATCACGTGCGGCCCGATGACAGTCCCCTCGCCGATTTCCACACCTGCGCCGATGATCGACCAGGGGCCGACCTCAACGTCGGCGGCCAGAACGGCCGACGGATCGATGATTGCGCGAGGGTCAATCAAACTCATAGTTTGCGTTCCGCACAGATGATCTCGGCGGAGCACACCGGCTTGCCGTCCACCGAGGCCTGGCATTCGAACTTCCAGATCTGGCGCTTGCAGCTGATGAACTTGGCTTCCAGGATCAACTGGTCACCCGGGGTAACCGGGTTGCGGAAACGCAACTTGTCGGAGCCCACGAAATAGTAAAGCGTACCGTCGGCAGGCTTGAGGTCGAGCATTTTGAAACCAAGGATACCGGCAGCCTGGGCCATCGCTTCGATGATCAACACGCCCGGCATGATTGGATGCGCAGGAAAGTGACCGTTGAAGAACGGTTCGTTAATGCTGACATTCTTGTAGGCACGAATGCGCTTTTCCTCGATATTGAGGTCCACTACGCGGTCCACCAACAGGAACGGGTAACGGTGAGGCAGGTATTCGCGAATCTCGTTGATGTCCATCATTTCGGGGGGAAGCCTGTAATAAAGATTGGGGGCGGGCGAACTAAAAGCACGCCCCGCTAGCAAATCAAGGAGGCAGTCTAGCGGCTGTGCACACTTGATATGGAAATGGTATCAGCCTTCTGATGAAGCATTACCGCCAGGGGTCACGTCCCCAACACGCTTTTCCAGCTGTTTGAGACGTCGAGCCATGTCGTCGAGCTGCCTAAGCCGTGCTGCACTCTTGCGCCATTCAGCCGCAGGCTGCATGGCGGTACCGGAAGAATAGGCGCCTGGCTCGGTGATCGAGTGGGTGACCATGGTCATGCCGGTAATGAAGACGTTGTCGCAAACATCGATATGCCCCACCAGCCCTACGCCACCGGCGAGCATGCAATGCTTGCCGATCTTGGTGCTGCCGGAGATACCCACGCAGGCCGCCATGGCGGTGTGATCACCAATCTGCACGTTGTGGGCGATCTGGATCTGGTTGTCGAGCTTCACGCCGTTGCCGATCACCGTATCGGCCAGGGCCCCGCGATCAACAGCCGTGTTCACGCCAATTTCCACGTCGTCGCCGATCAGTACGCCGCCAACCTGGGCGATCTTGTTCCAGATGCCCTTGGCGTTGGCAAAGCCGAAGCCTTCACCGCCAATCACGGCACCCGACTGGATGACCACACGCTCACCGATACGCACATCGTGGTAAAGGGTCACGCGAGGTGCCAGCCAACCGCCGGCGCCGATTTTACAGCGTGCGCCGATAAAGCAGTGTGCACCGACTGTGACACCTGCCGCGATGCGTGCACCGCTCTCGATCACCGCAAAGGCGCCGATACTGGCCGCAGGATCAACCTGGGCATCATCGGCAATGACTGCAGACGGATGAATACCGGCAGCGGCCTTGGGTTTCGGATCAAACAGATGCGACACCCGCGCATAAGCGAGGTACGGGTCAGGCACCACCAGCGCATCCCCGGCAAACCCTTCGGCGTCAGCGGCTTTCAGCAACACGGCTGCAGCTTGGCTGTCGACCAGGTATTTACGGTATTGGGGGTTTGCGAGGAAGCTCAACTGAGCTGGGCCAGCCTCCTGCAAGGTGGCTAGCCCAGTGATTTCTTTCTCCGGGGAGCCACGCAAGGTGGCCCCCAGGAACTCGGCCAACTCGCCGAGTTTGATAGTCGCGGTCATGGCTTACTTCAGCTGGTTCATGCGCTCGATCACCTGACGGGTGATGTCGTATTGAGGCTTGACGTCGATCACAGCGCCACGCTCGAACACCAGGTCAAAGGCACCTTTCTTGATGACTTCTTCCACAGCGCTGTCGAGTTTCGGCTTCAGCTGTTTCAGCATTTCACGGTCAGCAACAGCCTTGGCTTCGTTCAGCTCCTTGGACTGGAACTGGTAGTCACGGGCCTTTTGCTTGAATTCAAGCTCCAGGCGCTCGCGCTCGCCTTGCTGCATCTTGTCGCCACCGGCAACCAGGCGGTCCTGGATGCCCTTTGCGCTGCTTTCCAGGGTCTTGAGCTTGGTCAGTTGCGGACCGAACTTCTTCTCGGCATCCACGGCGTACTTCTTGGCCGCATCGGATTCCAACAGGGCCATCTGATAGTTCAGGACGGCGATTTTCATCTCGGCGAAGGCCGGGGTGGTTACCAGCACGGTGGCCAGCAGAACCAATTGAGTCAACTTACGCACGATGTACTCCTACAGAATCCGTTGTCGTTATCTTGGGTCAGACGCTTAGAACGTCTGGCCGAGGGAGAATTGGAAAATCTGGGTTTCAGCGTTATCCGGTTTCTTGATCGGCATGGCCAGAGCAAAGCTCAATGGGCCAAGCGCAGTCACCCAGGTCACACCCACACCCACGGAGCTTGCCAGGTTGCTCAGGCTCACATCGTTGCACTGGGTGTTGGACTTCACACCGCTCGGGTTACGGATCTGCTCGCACTTGGAGTCGAACACGTTACCCACGTCCCAGAAGACCGAAGTCCGCAGGGAACGCTGATCTTTCACGAACGGCAGTGGGAACAGGATCTCCGCACCACCTTGGATCAACACGTTACCACCGAACGGCAGCGGGTCGTTGTCCGAATCCGCCACGGTGCCCTGGTTACCGGTGATGCCAACACCACGGCTTGGCGTACCACGCGGGCCCAAGGTGCTGTCTTTGAAACCACGTACGGAGTTGAAGCCACCCGCGTAGTAGTTCTCGTAGAACGGTAGACCATTGGTGGAACCATAACCATCGCCATAACCCAGTTCAGTGTGCAGGCGCATGGTGTAGTTGTCGCTCAACGGCGTGAACAACTGGCCACGGTAGTCGAGCTTGAAGAACGACAGGTCGCTGCCCGGCGTGGTGGTTTCCAGGGTCAGGCTCTGGGAATGACCACGGGTTGCCAGTACACCTTTGTTCAGGGTCGACTCGGACCAGCCGGCAGACGCCTTGAAGTTCAGGAACTTGTCACCTTCGCGACGGGTAAAGTCGAAGATCTCATCCACGGTGTACACACCAGTCTTGATCTCATCCTGTTGTGCAGTAAGGCCGAACGTCAGACGCGAAGTCTCGCTGATCGGGTAACCGATGTTCACACCGGCGCCGAGGCTGTCGATCGCATAGCTTGCAACGTCAACGTCGAGGTCTTTGTAGTCGGTGGTGCGGTAGAAGGCGTTATAGCCCAGGCTCACACCATCAGCAGTCCAGTAGGGGTCGGTGTAACCGAAGTTGTATCGGCTCTGGTATTCGCTTCGGGTCAGGCCAATAGATACACGGTTACCGGTACCCAGGAAGTTGTTCTGGGTAATCGAACCACCGAGGATCAGACCGGCACTCTGTGCGAAGCCGACGCTGGCAGTGATCGAGCCCGACGCTTGTTCTTCCACGGCGTAGTTCACGTCAACCTGGTCATCCACACCCGGTACGGCCGGGGTTTCGACGTTGACTTCCTTGAAGAAGCCCAGGCGCTCAAGACGGGTCTTGGACTGGTCGATCAGGTAAGTCGACGCCCAGCCACCTTCCATCTGACGCATTTCGCGACGCAGCACTTCGTCCGCAGACTTGGTGTTGCCGCGGAAGTTGATACGGTTTACGTAAGCACGCTTGCCTGGATCGACCACGAAGGTGATGTCCACGGTGTGGTCATCATCATGGGGCGTCGGCACGCCGTTGACGTTGGCGAAGGTGTAGCCTTCGTTACCCAGTCGACGGGTGATCAGTTCGGAAGTAGTGGTCATCAGCTTGCGCGAGAACACTTGGTCCTTCTGCACCAGCAGCAGCGCCTTGACCTGATCTTCAGGCACTTTCAGGTCGCCACTCAGTTTTACGTCACGAACCTTGTACTTCTCGCCTTCGTTGACGTTGACGGTGATATAGACGTGCTTCTTGTCCGGGGTGATGGACACCTGGGTCGAGGCGATATCCATGTTGATATAGCCACGGTCCAGGTAGTAGGAACGCAGGCGCTCCAGGTCACCAGACAGCTTTTCACGGGCATACTTGTCATCGTTCTTGAAGAACGACAACCAGTTGGTGGTCTTGAGTTCGAACAGGTCGATCAGGTCTTCATCAGCGAACTTGGTGTTGCCCACCACGTTGATGTGCTGGATCGCCGCCACGGTGCCTTCGTTGATGTTGACCTTGAGGCCGACACGGTTACGTGGTTGCGGCACCACTTCCGTTTCCACGGTGGCGGAGTAGCGACCCTGGGCAACGTACTGGCGTTGCAGTTCGTTACGCACACCTTCAAGGGTGGCGCGCTGGAAGATCTCGCCTTCGGCCAGACCGGATTGTTTCAGACCTTTCATCAGGTCTTCAGTAGAGATCGCCTTGTTGCCTTCGATCTCGATACTGGCGACGGAAGGTCGCTCGACCACGGTGATGACCAGGACGTTGCCTTCGCGACCCAGTTGGATGTCTTGAAAGAAACCGGTTTTGAACAGCGCACGAGTGGATTCCACCAGGCGACGGTCATCAGCCTGTTCACCGACGTTCAACGGTAAGGCACCAAAGACGCTACCCGCGGAAACCCGCTGGAGGCCATTGACGCGAATATCGGAGATGGTGAAGGACTCGGCGTGAACTTCGGCGATCATCAATACGGTGAGAACCGCAGTTAGCAGCAGACGTTTCATGAAGTCCTTTCTTATTCCAACTGGCAATAAACAAACTGCCGCAAAATGCGGCAGATTCGCAATTCAGCGAAGCGTTACAGTCGACCCAGATCGTTGACCAGGGCTAATAACATCACCCCGACCACCAAACTGATACCGATCTGTATCCCCCAACCCTGCACCCGATCCGACAAGGGGCGACCACGCACCCACTCGACCAGATAAAACAACAGATGCCCCCCATCCAATACAGGAATGGGCAGCAAATTCAGAACACCCAGGCTAATACTCAGATAAGCCAGGAAATTCAGGAAATCCGCGACACCCGACTGGGCAGAAGCGCCCGCCACTTTAGCAATGGTTATCGGTCCACTCAAGTTTTTTACCGAGAGCTCGCCGAACAACATTTTCTTGAGGGATTCGAGGGTCAGCACACTCATGGTCCAAGTGCGTTTTGCACCTTCGCCAATCGCAGCCAACGGCCCGTAGCTCACCTCGCGCACCATCGATGGTGGCCAGTCGACAGCCTTGACCCCGGCACCGAGGTACCCCCCAGCGGCCTTGGCTTCCCCACGGACCGACAAGGTCACCGGGACGTCGATTTGAGCACCGTCGCGCTCAACTTTCAGCACAATCTTAGTATCAGGACGTACACGAACCAGATCGACCACCTGCTGCCAGTCGCCCAGCGCCTGCCCATCAAGGGCCAACAGGCGATCACCGGTTTTCAGGCCAGCAGCCTGGGCCGGACCTTTCGGGTCGAGCTCAGCGAGTACCGGCGGCAAGGCCGGGCGCCACGGGCGTATACCCAGGGACTTGATCGGATCGGGCTCATCAGCGCCCTTGAGCCAGTGGTCAAGGGCCAGCTCACGCGAAGTTTCGCTGGTGGAATCCTGCTCGCGCACCACCACATTGACGATGCCGCTTTCACCGAGGCGACGCACCAACTGCAAATTGACCGCACCCCATCCCGTGGTGGGTTCGCCATCAATAGATACAATTTCCTGCCCGGCAACCAATCCAGCCTTGGCGGCAATACTGTCCGACTCGACCGCACCGATCACCGGACGCACCTGCTGGCTGCCCAACATTGCCAAGACCCAGAAGAACACCATCGCCAACAGGAAGTTGGCGATCGGGCCGGCGGCGACGATGGCAATGCGCTGACGAACGGTCTTGCGGTTGAACGATTGGTCCAACTGATCTGCAGGCACTTCACCTTCGCGCTCGTCGAGCATCTTGACGTAGCCACCCAGCGGGATGGCCGCAATCACGAACTCGGTGCCACGACGGTCGTGCCAGCGCACCAGCGGCATGCCGAAACCGACAGAAAAACGCAGTACCTTGACGCCGCAACGACGCGCCACCCAGAAGTGGCCGAATTCGTGGAAGGTAACCAGCACACCCAGAGCAACCAGGGTGCCGACAATCATGTAAAGCGCACTCATCTAATTTCTCCGCATTCCAATCCAGTGCCTGAAGATCAGGCTAACGCGCGTTGCGGTTCAACCATTGTTGTGCCAAGGCTCGGGCCTTGGTATCCGCCTCGAACACTGCCGCCAGATCATTCACCGCCACGATAGGCTCAAGCGCCAGGACGTCCTCGATAATACTCGCGATCTGCGGAAAGCGGATGCGCCGTTCGAGAAACGCTGCCACAGCCACTTCGTTGGCCGCATTCAGCATTGCCGGTGCACTGTTACCCGCTTCAGCCGCTTGCCGCGCCAGTCGCAGGCAGGGGAAGCGCTGCTCGTCCGGCGCCTCGAAGTCCAGACGGGCCACGGCAAACAGGTCCAAAGGCGCTACGCCCGAGTCGATCCGCTCTGGCCAGGCCAGGGCATTGGCAATCGGCGTGCGCATATCTGGGTTGCCCAACTGCGCCAGGACCGAGCCATCCACGTAATCAACGAGAGAATGAATCACACTTTGTGGGTGAATCACCACCTCGACCTGATCCGGGCGCGCATCGAACAACCAGCACGCCTCGATCAGCTCCAAGCCTTTGTTCATCATGCTCGCCGAATCCACGGAGATCTTGCGCCCCATGGACCAGTTCGGATGAGCGCACGCCTGGTCGGGCGATACGTGCTCCAACTCAGCCAGCGGTGTCTGTCGGAACGGACCACCAGAGGCGGTCAGCAGGATCCGGCGTACGCCCACCTGGCTCAAGCCGCGAGCATAGTCGCCAGGCATGCACTGGAAGATTGCGTTGTGCTCGCTATCGAGTGGCAGCAGCACGGCCCCGCTTTTGCGTACCGCCTGCATGAAGAGCGCACCAGACATGACCAATGCTTCTTTATTGGCCAGCAGGATCTTCTTGCCAGCATCCACGGCAGCCAAAGTTGGACGCAGGCCCGCAGCGCCGACAATAGCGGCGACCACGGTATCCACTTCAGCATCGGCCGAGACCTGGCACAGCCCCTCCTCCCCCACCAGCACTTGAGTGGCAAGCCCGGCAGCCCGCAGATCATCCTGCAGGCTCCGGGCCGCAGCGGCCTCAGGCACCACGGCAAAGCGCGGCGCGTGACGCACGCACAACGCCAGCAGTTCGCTCAGGCGGGTAAAACCGGTCAGGGCAAAGACTTGGTAGCGATCTGGATGACGAGCTATCACGTCCAGGGTGCTCAACCCCACCGAGCCGGTTGCACCGAGCACGGTGACTTGCTGCAGGCGGCTCACGAAGCGGTCATCCACAACAGTACGGCAAAGATCGGGATGGCCGCGGTCAGGCTGTCGATACGGTCCAGCACACCGCCATGACCCGGCAGCAGGTTGCTGCTGTCCTTGATCCCGGCCTGACGCTTGAACATGCTTTCAGTGAGATCACCTACGACCGAGATGAACACGACAATGGCAGTGGCCAGCAGTGCCAGGAAAATTTCCTTCACCGACCAGTCACGCACCACACCGACGACCAGCGTGATCACCAGGGTCAACGCCAGGCCGCCATACACGCCCTCCCAGCTCTTGCCTGGACTGACCGCCGGCGCCAACTTGCGCTTGCCGAAGGCCCGACCGGAAAAGTACGCGCCGATATCTGCGCCCCAGACCAGCACCATAACCGCCAGGATCAGCCAGTTACCCATTGGATAACGCTTGATCTCCACCAGCCCTTGCCAGGCCGGTAGCAGGATCAACAAACCGATCACCAGTTTGCAGGCCACACTGGACCACTTGCTGCTGGTGCCCGGATAGGTCAACACCAGGAATGTCGCCAGCGCCCACCACAGCACCGCCGCCCCCAACACCCAGGGCGCTATGTCCGGCAGGATGTACAGGAGGAACGCCAAGGCAGCGACGACAGCGGCATACACAACGCGCGGCAATTGCGCGCTGAAACCCGCCAGGCGCGCCCATTCCCAGGCACCCAGGGTGACCACCAGGCCGATAAACAGCGCAAAGGCGGAACCGTCGAGCAGGAAAAACCCACACAAGGCGATCGGCAACAGGATCAGTGCTGTGATGATTCGTTGTTTAAGCATTTAAACCCGGGCTCCAGCTTCGATCTGCTCGCTCGTTTTACCGAAGCGACGCTGACGGGAAGCGAAATCGGCCAACGCGTTACGCATGGCATCGTGTTTGAAGTCCGGCCAGAACAGGTCGGAGAAGTACAGCTCGGTGTACGCCAGCTGCCACAGCAAGAAATTGCTGATGCGGTGCTCACCACCGGTACGGATGCACAGGTCTGGCAGCGGCAGGTCGCCGGTCACCAGGCAGGTTTGCAACAGTTCGGGGGTGATGTCGTCGGGCCGAAGATGACCGGCCTGCACCTCACGCGCCAGACGCTGTGCAGCCTGGGCGATATCCCACTGGCCACCGTAGTTGGCAGCGATCTGCAGCACAAATCGATTGGCCCCGGCCGTAATGGCCTCGGCTTCGCGCATGGCGGCTTGCAGTTCGGGATGAAAGCGCGAGCGATCGCCGATGATGCGCAGGCTGATGTTGTTGTCGTTGAGGCGCTTGGCTTCACGACGCAAGGCCTTGAAGAACAGGTCCATCAAGGCGCTGACTTCTTCAGCGGGCCGCTGCCAGTTCTCACTGGAGAAGGCGAACAAGGTCAACACCTCGACCTTGGCCTCGGCGCACACCTCGATCACAGCCCGAACCGCATCGACACCCGCTTTATGCCCGGCAACACCCGGCATAAAGCGCTTCTTCGCCCAGCGATTATTCCCATCCATGATGATCGCGACATGGCGCGGCACCACAGAGGGTACAGTCTGCTTGGTCTTTTCCATGAAGGCGTCCTGACCCCTTATACGGCCATCAGGTCCTTTTCTTTTTCTTCGGTGGCCTTGGTGATTTGGGCCTCGGCATCCTTGGTCAGCTTGTCGATATCGGCGGTGGCACGACGCTCTTCGTCTTCACTGATCTCCTTGTCCTTGACCAGTTTCTTCAAGTCACCCAAGGCATCACGACGGATGTTGCGCACAGCAACACGGGCGTCTTCGGCTGCGCTGCGCGCCTGCTTGGTGAAGCCCTTGCGGGTTTCTTCGGTCAGGGCCGGCATGGAAATCAGCAACAACTCACCCAGATTGGTCGGGTTGAGGTTCAAACCGGCGCTCTGGATGGCCTTGTCGACAGCACCCAGCATGTTGCGCTCGAACGCGACGACTTGCAGGGTGCGCGAGTCTTTAACAGTGATATTGGCGACGCTGCTGATCGGGGTATCGGAACCGTAGTAAGGCACCATCACACTGCCCAGGATGCTTGGGTGCGCCTTGCCGGTACGGATCTGGCCGAATGCGTGGCTCAGAGATTCCAGGGATTTCTGCATACGCGCCTGGGCGTCTTTCTTGATTTCGTTGATCATTGTTGGCCTTCCTCGATCAGAGTCCCTTCTGCGCCGCCGTGTACGATATTCAGCAGGGCGCCGGGCTTGTTCATGTTAAATACGCGCAGCGGCATCTTGTGGTCGCGGCACAGGCAAATAGCCGTCAGGTCCATCACGCCCAGCTTGCGATCCAGTACTTCATCGTAGGTCAGATGATCGAACTTCTCGGCATGCGGGTCTTTGAATGGATCGGCAGTGTATACACCATCCACCTTGGTTGCCTTCAGCACAACGTCAGCATCGATTTCGATGGCGCGCAGGCAGGCTGCGGAGTCGGTGGTGAAGAACGGGTTGCCCGTACCGGCGGCGAAGATCACCACTTCCTTGGCGTTCAGGTGGCGCATGGCTTTGCGGCGGTCATAGTGATCGGTCACGCCAACCATGGAAATAGCCGACATCACGATAGCCGAGATGTTGGCACGCTCCAGGGCGTCACGCATGGCCAGAGCATTCATCACAGTGGCCAGCATGCCCATGTGGTCGCCGGTAACACGGTCCATACCAGCAGCACTCAGCGCCGCACCGCGGAACAGGTTGCCGCCACCGATTACCAGGCCGACCTGTACGCCGATGCCGACCAGTTGGCCGACTTCCAGCGCCATGCGGTCGAGTACTTTGGGATCGATCCCGAACTCTTCCGAGCCCATCAGGGCCTCGCCGCTAAGCTTGAGTAGAATGCGTTTATAGCGAGCCTGATAACCACTGCCCTGCTGAGCCATTGCGAATCTCTCCTGCGGCGTATTTTTTAAAAAATCTTGGCGAGCCGTTTTACGGCTTGCGTTCACTCTAGCTGGACGCTGCTACAGCGCCATCGGAACACGGCTTTGTAAGCCAGTTCCGAAGGGAAGCCAATTAAAATCGGCCTTCCCATTTGAAAAGAGGCTGCGCGCGTGAGCGGGCAGCCTCTTTTGGGCGACAGTTGAAAACTGTCTTATTGCTTGGCGGCAGCCAGCTGGGCAGCAACTTCTTCAGCGAAGTTGTCGACCGGCTTCTCGATGCCTTCGCCTACTTTGTAGTAAGTGAAGGAAACGATTTCAGCACCGGCTTTCTTGGCCAGTTCGCCAACCTTGACTTCAGGGTTCTTGACGAACGCCTGCTCAACCAGGCTCGCTTCAGCCAGGAACTTGCTGATACGGCCTCTGATCATGTTTTCAACGATGTTTTCTGGCTTGCCGGCGATCTTGTCGGCGTTCAGGCTCAGGAACACAGCTTTTTCGCGCTCGATGGCTTCTTCGGAAACTTCCGAAGGCAGCAGGAATTCAGGGTTGCTTGCAGCAACGTGCATAGCGATGTCTTTGGCCAGCTCAACGTCGCCGCCTTTCAGAACAACCGCTACACCGATCTTGTTGCCGTGCAGGTAACCACCAACCACATCACCTTCAACGCGAGTCAGGCGACGGATGTTGACGTTTTCGCCAACCTTGCCGACCAATACCAGGCGATCAGCTTCTTGCGCTTCGATCAGAGGCTCAACGGTGGTCAGCTTCTCGTCGAATGCTTTCTTGACGCTGGCAGCAACGAATGCCTTGAAGTCGTCTTGCAGGGCCAGGAAGTCGGTCTGCGAGTTCACTTCCAGCAGAACGGCAGCTTTACCGTCTTCAACCAGAGCGATAGCGCCTTCAGCAGCGACGTTGCCAGCTTTCTTGGCGGCCTTGATGGCGCCCGAGGCACGCATGTCGTCGATGGCTTTTTCGATGTCGCCGCCGGCCTTGGTCAAGGCCTTTTTGCAATCCATCATGCCTTCGCCAGTACGCTCACGCAGTTCTTTAACCAACGCTGCAGTAATCTCTGCCATTTCAAAATCCTCTTGGATAGGTTTTCAACCATTCCACCCGATCAAACGGGCGATCAATTCTTCCCGAATCTCCGTTGTAGGCCGCTGCACGTTACAGTCGCTAGGTTGCGCTGCCACAAGTGGGCGCCGACAAACGGTTTTCGAGGTGGCAAAAAGGGGGCCAAGCCCCCTTTTTGCTTACTGAGTCAACGCCAGGGCGTCAATTACTCAGCGGCAGCTACCGGAGCTTCTTCAACGAACTGCTCGGTACCACCAGCAACGTGGTTGCGACCACGGATTACAGCGTCAGCCATCGAACCCATGTACAGCTGGATAGCGCGGATTGCGTCATCGTTGCCTGGGATGATGTAGTCAACGCCTTCCGGGCTGCTGTTGGTATCGACTACGCCGATAACCGGGATGCCCAGCTTGTTGGCTTCGGTGATCGCGATGCGCTCGTGATCAACGTCGATAACGAACAGTGCGTCAGGCAGACCGCCCATGTCCTTGATACCACCCAGGGAACGATCGAGCTTTTCCAGGTCACGGGAGCGCATCAGCGCTTCTTTCTTGGTCAGCTTGGCGAAAGTACCGTCTTCGGCTTGTACTTCAAGGTCACGCAGACGCTTGATGGAAGCACGGATGGTTTTGAAGTTGGTCAGCATGCCGCCCAACCAGCGATGATCGACGTACGGCGAACCGCAACGTGCTGCTTCTTCAGCAACGATCTTGCCAGCGGAACGCTTGGTGCCGACGAACAGAATCTTGTTTTTGCCCTGGGCCAGACGCTCTACGAAAGTCAGAGCTTCGTTGAACATTGGCAGGGTTTTTTCAAGGTTGATGATGTGGATCTTGTTACGCGCGCCGAAAATGTATTTACCCATTTTCGGGTTCCAGTAACGGGTCTGGTGACCGAAGTGCACACCGGCCTTCAGCATATCGCGCATATTGACTTGGGACATGATAGTTCCTTAATAAGTCGGGTTTGGCCTCCACGTATCCCAATGACCAACCAGCGGCATCAAGGCCTCCGGCACCCAGGTCATCGTGTCGACACGTGTGTGGATTTAAGCTCTGCGGGGCATCCCCGGAAAGCGGCGCATTTTATACCACAGCATCGGCAAAAACGGAATACGCAATCACACTTGCCGCAGCGCGCTTTCGTGTAACCCCTTGAATAGACCTGATATAGCCCTACCTTATAGAGAGAAGCGATCATCAGAGGCTCATGATTTGAGGCCATCGTCTGTTAGAATCGCGTTTTCTGTGGCTTGTGCGAATTTTGCAACCTTTTGTCGCACGCCCGTAAACCGTATTGATTTCAGCGCATCGCGCTAGAGAGAGCCTGTATGACCGTTAGCTTGAAAACCGCCGAAGACATCGCTGGCATGCGCATCGCCGGCAAACTGGCTGCCGACGTGCTGGAAATGATTGCCGAACACGTCAAGCCCGGCGTCACCACCGAAACCCTGAACCAGATCTGCCACGACTATATAGTCAATGTACAGGGTGCCATCCCTGCCCCGCTGAACTACAAGGGCTTCCCCAAGTCGATCTGCACTTCGGTCAACCACGTAGTCTGCCACGGGATTCCAGGTGACAAACCGTTGAAGGACGGCGACACCCTGAACATCGACGTTACCGTGATCAAGGACCGCTACTTCGGCGACACCAGCCGCATGTTCCACGTCGGCAATGTGCCGGTCTGGGCCGAGCGCCTGTCCCAAGTCACCCAGGAATGCATGTACAAGGCCATCGAGATCGTGAAACCCGGCTGCCGCCTGGGGGACATCGGCGAAGTGATCCAGAAGCACGCTGAAAAGAATGGTTTCTCGGTGGTGCGCGAATTCTGCGGCCACGGTATCGGTACCGTATTCCACGAAGAGCCGCAGATCCTGCACTATGGCCGCGCAGGCACCGGCATGGAACTCAAAGCAGGCATGACCTTCACCATCGAGCCGATGATCAATCAGGGCAAGGCCGACACCAAGGTGCTGGGCGACGGCTGGACCGCTATCACCAAGGATCGCAAGCTCTCGGCCCAGTGGGAACACACCCTGCTGGTCACCGAAACCGGCTACGAGATCTTCACGCTGCGTGCGGACGACACGATCCCCCGCGTTTCCGCGTAAGGATCACCCAGGTTTTCCCCCACTGTGTTGTGACTGACTGTTAGATAGAAAGGAAAGCCGATCGATGCCCCAGGTGGATCCCGAACTCTTCGACCGTGGCCAGTTCCAGGCCGAACTGGCCCTGAAAGCGAGCCCAATTGCCGCGTTCAAGAAGGCTATCCGCCAGGCCCGTGAAGTGCTCGACGAGCGCTTTCGCAGTGGCCGGGACATCCGCCGGCTGATCGAGGACCGCGCCTGGTTCGTCGATAACATCCTGCAAAAGGCCTGGGAACAGTTCAGTTGGAGCGAAGACGCCGACATTGCCCTGGTGGCGGTCGGCGGCTACGGGCGTGGCGAGTTGCACCCCTATTCCGACATCGACCTGCTGATCCTGCTGGACAGTGCAGATCATGAGATCTTTCGCGATTCCATCGAGCGTTTTCTGACGCTGCTGTGGGACATCGGCCTAGAAGTCGGCCAAAGCGTTCGCTCGGTCGACGAATGCGCCGAAGAGGCCCGCGCCGACCTCACCGTCATCACCAACCTGATGGAAAGCCGCACCATCGCTGGCCCCGAGCGCCTGCGCCAGCGCATGCTCGAAGTCACCAGCACCGCACACATGTGGCCGAGCAAGGACTTCTTCCTGGCCAAGCGTGCCGAGCAAAAGGCCCGGCACCACAAGTACAACGACACCGAATACAACCTGGAACCCAACGTCAAAGGCTCGCCCGGCGGGCTGCGCGACATCCAGACGATTTTGTGGGTTGCCCGTCGCCAGTACGGCACCCTGAACCTGCGCGCCCTGGCCGGCGAGGGTTTCTTGGTGGAGAGCGAAAACGCCTTGCTGGCCTCGTCCCAGGAATTCCTGTGGAAAGTGCGCTACGCCCTGCACATGCTCGCCGGGCGCTCCGAAGACCGCCTGCTGTTCGACCACCAGCGTTCCATCGCCACCCTGCTGGGTTTTGAAGGCGAGGACGCGAAGACCAGCATCGAAAGCTTCATGCAGCAGTACTACCGGGTGGTCATGAGCATTGCCCAGCTCAGCGACCTGATCATCCAGCACTTCGAAGAGGTGATCCTGGCCCCCGAAGACGAAGCGCCGCCGCAGCCGATCAATGCGCGCTTCCAGTTGCATGACGGCTATATCGAGGCGCGCAACGACAACGTGTTCCGCCGCACGCCGTTCGCCATGCTGGAAATCTTCGTGCTGATGGCCCAGCAGCCGGAAATCAAAGGCGTGCGCGCCGACACCATCCGCTTGCTGCGGGAGAACCGTCACCTGATCGACGACGATTTCCGCAACGATATCCGCAACACCAGCCTGTTCATCGAGCTGTTCAAGTGCAAGATCGGCATCCACCGCAACCTGCGGCGCATGAACCGTTACGGCATCCTCGGGCGTTATCTGCCGGAGTTCGGTTTTATCGTCGGTCAGATGCAGCACGACCTGTTCCACATCTATACCGTGGACGCCCACACCCTGAACCTGATCAAGCACCTGCGTAAGCTTCAGTACACGCAAGTGTCAGAGAAATTCCCGCTAGCCAGCAAACTCATGGCCAAACTGCCCAAGCCCGAGCTGATCTACCTGGCCGGCCTGTACCACGACATCGGCAAGGGCCGGCATGGCGACCACTCCGAGGTCGGTGCGGTTGACGCCGAAGCCTTCTGCCAGCGTCATCAGTTGCCCGTTTGGGACAGCCGCCTGATCGTCTGGCTGGTGCAGAACCATCTGGTGATGTCGACCACCGCCCAGCGCAAGGACTTGTCCGACCCGCAGGTGATCCACGACTTTGCGCAGATCGTCAGCGATGAAACCCGCCTCGACTATCTGTACGTGCTGACCGTCTCCGACATCAACGCTACCAACCCGACACTGTGGAACTCCTGGCGCGCCAGCCTGTTGCGCCAGCTCTACACCGAGACCAAGCGCGCCTTGCGCCGCGGCCTGGAGAACCCGGTGGACCGCGAAGAGCAGATCCGCCGCACCCAAAGCGCGGCCTTGGATATTCTGGTGCGCGGCGGCAACGATCCGGACGACGTGGAACAGTTGTGGTCGCAACTGGGTGACGATTACTTCCTGCGCCACACCGCCGGCGATGTCGCCTGGCACACTGACGCAATCCTGCAACAGCCCGCCGATGGCGGCCCGCTGGTGCTGATCAAGGAAACCACCCAGCGCGAATTCGAAGGCGGCACGCAGATCTTCATCTATGCGCCGGACCAGCACGACTTCTTCGCCGTGACCGTGGCGGCCATGGACCAGCTCAACCTGAACATCCATGACGCCCGCGTCATCACCTCCAGCAGCCAGTTCACCCTCGACACCTATATCGTGCTCGACACCGATGGCGACTCGATTGGCGACAACCCGGCACGGGTGAAAAAGATCCGCGAAGGCCTGACCGAGGCCCTGCGCAACCCTGACGACTACCCGACCATCATCCAGCGTCGGGTACCGCGCCAACTCAAGCACTTTGCGTTTGCGCCACAGGTGACCATTTCCAATGACGCCCAGCGCCCGGTGACGGTGCTGGAACTCAGCGCTCCGGATCGTCCGGGCCTACTGGCACGCATCGGCGGGATTTTCCTGGAGTTCGACCTGTCATTGCAGAACGCCAAGATTGCGACCCTCGGCGAGCGCGTGGAAGACGTGTTCTTCATTACCGATGCCGACAACCAGCCGTTGTCCGACCCGGAACTGTGCCTGCGCCTGCAGGAAGCCATCGTCCAGCAGCTAAGCGTCACCCAGGAACCCGGCGTCGAGCTGACACGCCTGACCATATGAATTTTTAACTTTGTAAACACGCCCTTTGTAGGAGCTGGCTTGCCGGCGATGCGAACACCTTGGTGTATCAGGTACACCGACGCGATGCCATCGCTGGCAAGCCAACTCCTACACGGTCTGTGTACACCGTCATAGAGGCTTACATGAACAACGCCCTGAACCAGCTCCAGCCCTACCCGTTCGAGAAACTGCGCGCCCTGCTGGGCAGCGTCACGCCGAACCCCGACAAGCGCCCGATCGCGCTGTCCATCGGCGAACCGAAACATAAATCGCCCACCTTCGTGGCTGAAGCATTGAGCAACAACCTCGACCAGATGGCCGTGTACCCGACCACCCTGGGCATTCCGGCCCTGCGCGAAGCCATCGGTGCCTGGTGCGAGCGTCGCTTCAACGTGCCCAAGGGCTGGCTCGACCCGGCGCGCAACATCTTGCCGGTCAATGGCACCCGCGAAGCGCTGTTCGCCTTCACCCAGACCGTGGTCAACCGTGGCGACGACGCACTGGTGGTCAGCCCGAACCCGTTCTACCAGATCTACGAAGGCGCCGCGTTCCTGGCCGGAGCCAAGCCGCACTACCTGCCATGCCTGGACGCCAATGGCTTCAACCCGGACTTCGACGCCGTGACGCCGGACATCTGGAAGCGCTGCCAGATCCTGTTCCTGTGCTCGCCCGGCAACCCTACCGGTGCGCTGATCCCGGTCGACACCCTGAAAAAACTCATCGCCCTGGCCGACGAATACGACTTCGTCATCGCCGCCGACGAGTGCTACAGCGAACTGTACTTCGACGAACAAACCCCGCCGCCTGGGCTGTTGAGCGCGTGCGTCGAACTGGGCCGCCAGGACTTCAAGCGCTGCGTCGTGTTCCACAGCCTGTCCAAGCGCTCCAACCTACCGGGCCTGCGTTCTGGTTTTGTGGCCGGCGACGCGGGCATCCTCAAGGCCTTCCTGCTGTACCGCACCTACCATGGCTGTGCGATGCCGGTACAAACGCAACTGGCCAGCATTGCGGCCTGGCAGGACGAAGCCCACGTGCTGGCCAATCGTGACTTGTATCGCGAGAAATTCGACGCAGTACTGGCGATTCTCAAGCCGGTACTGGACGTAGAGCGCCCAGATGGCGGCTTCTATTTGTGGCCGAATGTGAATGGCGACGACGCTGCCTTCTGCCGCGACCTGTTCGTGGAAGAACATGTGACCGTCGTGCCGGGTTCGTACCTGTCGCGGGAGGTGGATGGCTTCAACCCTGGCGCCGGTCGTGTGCGCATGGCGTTGGTTGCGCCGTTGGCGGAGTGTGTGGAAGCGGCTGAGCGGATTCGCGAGTTTATTCAACGTCGCCTCTAAGGCGCGATCAGGGTCACTTCACCTGCCCCAGATTCGCCTCACTCATATCCAACTCCGCCAGCACCTCACGCAGCACGTCATCACCAATCTGGTGGTGACGGCTCAGGCTGTACAACTCCAAGCGCTGCGCCCGCAGGGCCTTGAGCCGCAGTTTGCGCTCCAGCAGGTCCATCTGCCGTGCAAGCGCCTGGGCTTCGGCGGAGTCGTTGAACACGTCCAATTGATGGCGATATTCCGACATCAGCCGTGCCTTGAGCTCTGTGGCAAGCGCGGCCTGCGCGGCGTCCGGGGTTTCGGCTTCTGCGGGCTCATCCGCTTCAAGCGCATGGATGGCCGCGACGGCAGTCTTCTTCCAGGCTTCGCGCACCTCGTTGTGGCGCTTTTCGTCGGGACTCTTTTCGATACCGCGCAACAACAGCGGCAAGGCGATACAGGCGGCAATCAGCGACAACAGAATCACGCCCGCCGCGATGAAGATCAGCAAGTCACGTTCGGGAAAATCCTGCCCTGGCGCCAGCAGCAACGGCACCGACATCACACCCGCCAGCGTCACCGCACCGCGCACCCCACCGACCGTCAACAGCCAGCAGGACCGGGCGGTCGGTACCAGCGTCAGTTCGCTTTTCCCACGTAGCCTGCGCAGCAAACCCGACAGCCGCCAGATGCTCTGCACCCAGATAAAGCGCAGCACCACCAGCACCAGGAAGATCGCGACCACATCCAGGCAGCGATAAAACAGTGTCGGCCACAGTGTCGGCTCATGGCTGACCACCGCCTTGATGATGTCCGGCAGTTGCAGGCCCAGCAGCAGGAAGATCAACCCATTGAAGGCGAACTCCAGCAACGACCACACGCTGCGATTGAGCAGCCGCGTGCTGGTCTGGCGCGGCAGCAGGTCGAGCCAGCTCTGCATCATGCCCGCCGCCACCGCCGACAAAATGCCCGAAGCCCCCAGCCGTTCGGCCAGCACATAGGCCGCAAACGGCAGCAGCAACATGAACACCACGTGAGTTGCCGGGTCGTCCCAGCCCCGGGCGATCATCCACGCGCGCAACCGGCCGACCAGCCAACTCAGGGCCACGCCGACCGCCAGACCACCGACAGCCACCAAGACGAATGTGAGGCTGGCATCCGCCAGGGAAAACACCCCAGTCAACGCCGCCGCCAGGGCGAACTTGAAGGTCACCAGGCCCGAGGCATCATTCATCAAGGCCTCGCCCTGGAGCATGTGCATCAGCGGCGTGGGCAAGCGATTCTGGGAAATGGCCGACACCGCCACGGCATCCGTCGGCGACAACACGGCCGCCAGGGCGAAGGCCACCGGCAGCGGGATCGTCGGCAAAATCCAATGGATGAAGTAACCGGCGCCCACCACGGTAAACAGCACCAAGCCCACGGCCAGTGTCAGGATCGGCCCGCGCAGGCGCCACAACTCTCGCTTGGGCATACGCCAGCCATCGGAGAACAGCAACGGCGGCAAGAACAGAAACAGGAACAACTCCGGGTCCAGCGCCACATGCAGCCCCAGCGTCGGCCAGGCCAGCAAGGCACCGGCGGCAATCTGTACCAAGGGCAACGGCAGAGGAATGACACGCCCGACCAGACGCGAAACGCTGACCAGCATCAGCAGGATAAGAACGGTGTAGGCGGTTTGCATAACGCGGTTTTCCCGGACAATCGACTTGCAACGACACACATCAGGCAACAACTGGCCGTTGAAGTGCCATATTACCCGGCTATGTTACTCGCTGGCTTTTGCACAAAAGTCGCACAGCGCTGACGAGCGGCACCCAAACGCGCTGGTCATGGCATAATCCGTGACCTTTCGTTTCTACTTGGTCCAAAGGGGGGCAATTCCTTGACCGCTTCAAGCAAAACGTTGCACCTTTTCGGCATCAAAGCCTGCGACACCATGAAAAAGGCGCGCACCTGGCTCGATGAGCACGGCGTCAACTATGAGTTTCACGACTACAAAACGGCCGGTATCGACCGCGAACACTTGACCCAATGGTGCGACGAGCACGGTTGGCAGGTGGTTTTGAACCGTGCGGGCACCACCTTTCGCAAACTCGAAGACGAACGCAAAGCCGATCTCGATCAGTCGAAAGCCATTGAATTGATGCTCGCACAACCTTCGATGATCAAGCGCCCGGTGCTGGATCTCGGTGACAGAACCCTGATTGGCTTCAAGCCAGATAGTTATTCGGCGGCCCTCAAGTAGGCCAGCCCTTTCCATTTTTGTAGAGGTAACAGCATGTCCAATTCCCTGTTCAGCCTGGGCTTCGGCGTCGGCACTCAGAACCGCCAAGGTGCTTGGCTGGAAGTGTTTTACGCACAACCGCTGCTCAACCCGTCGGCAGAAATCATCAACGCCATCGCGCCGATCCTCGGCTACAGCGAAGGCAACCAGGCGATCACCTTCACCATCAGCCAAGCGCTCCAACTGGCTGATGCGCTCAAGAATGTCGACGCCACCCAAGCCGCGCTGCTCAACCGCCTGGCCGAAAGCCACACACCGCTGGTCGCCACCCTGCTGGCCGAAGACGCCGCACTGACCTCCACGCCTGAGGCCTACCTCAAGCTGCACCTGCTGTCCCACCGCCTGGTCAAGCCCCACGGCCTGAGCCTGGCCGGTGTGTTCCCGCAGTTGCCAAACGTGGCCTGGACCAGCCAGGGCGCGATCGACATCAACGAACTGGCCGAGCGCCAACTGGAAGCCCGCCTGCGTGGCGAGCTGCTGGAAGTGTTCTCGGTGGACAAGTTCCCGAAAATGACCGACTACGTGGTGCCGAGCGGCGTGCGTATCGCTGACGCAGCACGCATCCGCCTGGGCGCCTACGTGGGCGAAGGCACCACCGTGATGCACGAAGGCTTCGTCAACTTCAACGCCGGCACCGAAGGCCCGGGCATGATCGAAGGCCGTGTATCGGCGGGCGTATTCGTCGGCAAGGGCTCGGACCTGGGCGGCGGTTGCTCCACCATGGGCACCCTGTCGGGCGGCGGCAACATCGTGATCAAGGTCGGCGAAGGCTGCCTGATCGGCGCCAACGCCGGTATCGGTATCCCGTTGGGCGACCGCAACACGGTGGAGTCGGGACTGTACGTCACCGCCGGCACCAAGGTTGCGTTGCTGGACGAGCAGAACCAGTTGGTCAAGGTGGTCAAGGCGCGTGAGCTGGCCGGCCAGCCGGACCTGCTGTTCCGCCGTAACTCCGAGACCGGTGCCGTGGAGTGCAAAACCCACAAATCGGCCATCGAACTGAACGAAGCGCTGCACGCTCACAACTAAGCAGCCACTCGATGCCACTAGCGGGCCCCGACCCTGGGGCTCGCTTATACGAGTCTTGAACACGATGCTAGTGCCCTCCCCCTGGCGCGCCGACTTTCCGGCCATCGCCACCCTGCAACGGCAAGACCAGACCTACCTGGACAACGCCGCCACCACGCAAAAACCCCAGGCTTTGTTGGATGCCATCAGCCATTACTACGCCAACGGCGCAGCCAATGTGCACCGGGCCCAGCATTTGCCAGGCGCCCATGCGACCCAGGCGTTTGAAGACAGCCGCAGCAAGGTCGCGCAGTGGTTGAATGCAGGCGACAGCGGGCAGATCGTATTCACCCACGGCGCAACTTCAGCGCTGAACCTCCTGGCCTATGGCCTTGAGCACTTATTCAATGCGGGCGATGAGATTGTCATCAGCGCCCTGGAACACCACGCCAACCTGCTGCCCTGGCAGCAATTGGCCAAGCGCCGCGCACTGAACCTGGTGGTACTGCCGCTGGGCGATGACGGCGTGATCGACCTGGCTGCCGCTGCCGAGCTGATCGGTCCGCGTACACGGTTATTGGCAGTGAGCCAGCTGTCCAACGTGCTCGGCGCCTGGCAGCCGCTGGAAGCCTTGCTGGCACTCGCTCAGCCACACGGCGCGTTGACCGTGATCGACGGCGCCCAAGGTATCGTCCATGGTCGTCACGACGTGCAGGCCCTGGGTTGCGACTTCTATGTGTTTTCCAGCCACAAGCTGTATGGCCCGGATGGCGTTGGCGTGCTGTTTGGTCGCAACGAAGCCCTGCACCACATGCGCCACTGGCAGTTTGGCGGCGAGATGGTGCAGCAGGCCGACTACCACAGCGCCAGCTTTCGCCCTGCGCCGCTGGGTTTTGAGGCCGGTACACCGCCGATTGCCAGCGTGATTGGCCTGGGCGCCAGCCTGGATTACCTGAGTTCGCTGGACCAGCAGGCCGTCGTTGCCCACGAAGCGGCGCTGCATGACTACTTGTTGCGCGGACTCAACGCGCGCAATGGCGTGCGCGTACTCGGATCACCGCAGGTCGCTCTGGTGAGTTTTGTCGTGGAGGGCGTGCATAACGCCGACCTCGCTCATCTGCTGACCGAGCAAGGCATTGCCGTGCGCGCCGGGCATCACTGCGCCATGCCGTTGCTCAAGGCGATGCATCTGTCGGGGGCGATTCGTGTGTCCCTGGCGCTGTATAACGATTCCGATGACCTGGAACGCTTCTTCGAAGCGCTGGACCAGTCCCTGGACATGCTGCGATGAGCTTGCCGGTAGAGGCCGTTGCCGCGCTTGAAGCCTTCCAGGCCGTCGGCAGTTGGGAGCAGCGCGCGCGGATGCTGATGCAATGGGGCGAGCGTCTACCTGCCCTGCCCGATGAGGATAAAGTCGACGCCAATCTCGTACAGGGCTGCGAAAGCCTGGTGTGGCTGGTCGGGCAGTTGCACGATGGCCACTGGCAGTTCGCCGCCAGCAGTGATGCACGGATGATTCGTGGGTTGGTGGCGTTGCTGCTGGCGCGGGTCAATGGGTTGTCGGCGGCGGAGTTGCAGGCGGTTGACTTGCCGGATTGGTTCGCGCAACTGGGGCTTTCCCGCCAACTATCACCGTCGCGCAGCAATGGCCTGAACGCTGTGCTGCAGCGTATGCGGGCATTAAGCCTTACACAAAACTAAGTGTGGGAGCGGGCTTGCTCGCGAAAGCGCAGTGTCAGTAGATACATCATTGACTGAATCACCGCATTCGCGAGCAAGCCCGCTCCCACATTTGGATCGATGTTCAGCAGTGAGATCTAGGCGGGTCTGATCCGCTCCGACGGCCTGCGCACCCCGGCCACAATCTTGTCCACCGCCTTGGTCGCCGCCACCATGCCAAAGGTGGCCGTCACCATCATCACCGCACCAAAGCCGCCCGCGCAGTCCAGCTTCACGCCATCCCCGACAAAACTCTTCTGCAAACAAATGCTGCCGTCCGGCTTGGGATAGCGCAGCTGTTCGGTGGAAAACACACACGGCACGCTGTAATGACGGGTCACGGTGCGGGAGAAGTTGTAATCGCGGCGCAGGGTCGAGCGCACTTTCGACGCCAACGGGTCATTGAAGGTGCGGTTCAAGTCGCAGACCTGGATCAACGTCGGGTCGATCTGCCCGCCGGCACCGCCGGTGGTGATGATCTGAATCTTGCGGCGCTTGCACCAGGCAATCAGCGCGGCCTTGGCATTCACCGCGTCGATGCAGTCAATCACGCAGTCGATGTCCGGCGTGATGTATTCGGCCATGGTGTCACGGGTCACGAAGTCCGCCACCGCATGAACGGTGCAATCCGGGTTGATGCCGCGCAGGCGCTCAGCCATCACCTCGACCTTGGGCTTGCCCACGGTGCTGTCCAGCGCGTGCAACTGGCGGTTGCTGTTGCTGACGCAGACATCATCCAGGTCAAACAGCGAAATCTCGCCCACTCCGCAACGGGCCACGGCTTCCGCCGCCCAGGAGCCCACGCCGCCGACGCCGACGATCGCCACATGGGCCGCCTTCAAGCGTTCCAGGCCTTCAATGCCATACAAGCGGGCGACGCCTGCAAACCGCGGATCTTCTGTACTCATGACCATTACCCCAAAAACCGGCGCGCATTATGGACTACGCAGCGACAAGTTCGAAGCGACAAGCTACAAGTAAAGAACTTAGATGGTCTTTCGCGGACTAATGTCCGGTTTTTCTCTGCTTGCTGTACGGTCAGGGAAGGGCCGGTGTAGGATGCGCGCCTTTCGGCGTAGGCCGACACCTCTTTTCGTTCCACACCCTTTGGAACCCGAGATAGCCATGGCATCGCGTAAATTTGGACTCAACCTGGTGATCGTGCTGGCAATCGCCGCGCTGTTCACCGGTTTCTGGGCGCTGATCAACCGCCCCGTCACCACCCCCAACTGGCCTGAACAGATCTCCGGTTTTTCCTACTCGCCGTTCCAGCAAGGCCAGTATCCGCAGAAGGACCAGTACCCGACCGACGACCAGATGCGTCGCGACCTCGAGATCATGAGCAAGCTGACGGACAACATCCGTACCTACTCGGTCGACGGCACCCTGGGAGATATTCCCAAGCTGGCCGAAGAGTTCGGCCTGCGTGTGACCCTGGGGATCTGGATCAGCCCGGACCTTGAGCGCAACGAGCGAGAAATCCAGCGCGCCATCGAAATCGCCAACAGCTCGCGCAGTGTCGTGCGGGTTGTGGTCGGTAACGAAGCGCTGTTCCGTGAGGAAATCACCCCTGAAGCGCTGATCGTGCTACTGGACCGCGTGCGCGCCGCCGTGAAAGTACCGGTGACCACGTCCGAGCAGTGGCATATCTGGGAAAAGAACCCGCAATTGGCCAAGCACGTCGACCTGATCGCCGCGCACATCCTGCCGTTCTGGGAATACATCCCGATGGACAAGGCCGGCCAGTACGTACTCGACCGCGCCCGCGACCTGAAGAAACTGTTCCCGAAAAAACCGCTGTTGCTGTCGGAAGTGGGCTGGCCGAGCAACGGCCGCATGCGCGGGGGCAATGAAACCTCCCCGGCCGACCAGGCGATCTACCTGCGGACGCTGGTGAACAAGCTGAATCGCCAGGGCTTCAACTACTTCGTGATCGAGGCCTTCGATCAGCCGTGGAAAGTCAGCGACGAAGGCTCGGCGGGCGCTTACTGGGGCGTGTACAACGCCGCACGCCAGCAGAAATTCAACTTTGAAGGGCCGGTGGTCGCGATCCCGCAATGGCGCGTGCTGGCCATCGGCTCGGTGGTGCTCGCGCTGCTGTCCCTGACCCTGCTGATGATCGACGGCTCGGCCCTGCGCCAGCGTGGTCGTACCTTCCTGACCTTTATCGCGTTCCTCTGCGGCTCGGTGCTGGTGTGGATCGGCTACGACTACAGCCAGCAATACAGCACCTGGTTCAGTGTCACCGTGGGCATCCTGCTCGCCCTCGGCGCCTTGGGTGTGTTTATCGTGTTGCTGACCGAAGCCCACGAACTGGCGGAAGCGGTGTGGACCCACAAGCGTCGGCGTGAATTCCTGCCGGTCGAGGGGGATTCGGACTACCGCCCGAAAGTGTCGATCCACGTGCCGTGCTACAACGAGCCGCCGGAGATGGTCAAACAGACCCTCGACGCCCTGGCCGCCCTGGATTACCCGGACTACGAAGTCCTGATCATCGACAACAACACCAAGGACCCAGCGGTGTGGGAGCCGGTCCGCGACTATTGCGAAACCCTCGGTCCGCGCTTCAAGTTCTTCCACGTCGCGCCCCTGGCCGGTTTCAAGGGTGGTGCGCTGAACTACCTGATCCCGCACACCGCCAAGGACGCCGAAGTGATCGCGGTGATCGACTCCGACTACTGCGTATCACCGAACTGGCTCAAGCACATGGTCCCGCACTTCGCCGACCCGAAAATCGCCGTGGTGCAGTCGCCGCAGGATTACCGCGACCAGAACGAAAGCACCTTCAAGAAGCTCTGCTACGCGGAATACAAGGGCTTCTTCCATATCGGCATGGTCACCCGCAACGACCGTGACGCGATCATCCAGCACGGCACCATGACCATGACCCGTCGCTCGGTGCTTGAAGAGCTGGGCTGGGCCGACTGGTGCATCTGTGAAGACGCCGAACTGGGCCTACGCGTATTCGAGAAAGGCCTGTCTGCGGCGTATTACCACGACAGTTACGGCAAGGGCTTGATGCCGGATACGTTTATCGACTTCAAGAAACAGCGTTTCCGCTGGGCTTACGGCGCGATCCAGATCATCAAGCGTCACACCGCAAGCCTCCTGCGCGGCAAGGACACCGAGTTGACCCGTGGCCAGCGTTACCACTTCCTCGCGGGCTGGTTGCCGTGGGTGGCGGATGGCATGAACATCTTCTTCACCGTCGGCGCGTTGTTGTGGTCGGCGGCGATGATCATCGTGCCGACGCGGGTTGACCCGCCGCTGCTGATTTTCGCGATCCCGCCGTTGGCATTGTTTGTGTTCAAGGTGGGCAAGATCATTTTCCTCTACCGTCGCGCGGTAGGCGTGAACTTGAAGGATGCGTTTTGCGCGGCCCTGGCCGGCCTGGCGTTGTCACACACGATTGCCAAGGCGGTGTTGTATGGCTTCTTCACCACCAGCATTCCGTTCTTCCGCACACCGAAAAACGCGGATAACCACGGCTTCTGGGTGGCGATTTCCGAAGCCCGCGAAGAAATGTTCATCATGCTGCTGTTGTGGGGCGCGGCGCTGGGGATTTACCTGGTGCAGGGCCTGCCGAGCAATGACATCCGCTTCTGGGTGGTGATGTTGCTGGTGCAGTCGCTGCCGTATGTGGCGGCACTGATCATGGCGTTCCTGTCTTCGTTGCCGAAACCTGCGGCAAAGGCTGAGCCTGCCACAGCCGTGTAAAAACTTGCGCAATGCACTAAACGGCGGCCTCTGGCCGCCGTTTTGCTATAAGATAACGGCCGTTTTGCACGCCTTGCTTTAACTGTAGGAGCTGGCTTGCCAGCGATGGACGTCAACGATGACGCGCTCTGTCTGAAAGAGGCGCGCTGCCCTTGCGAACATCGCCGGCAAGCCGGCTCCTACAGTAGAACGTTGCCGCCCCATAATATGCTTCCCGGAGTTCCCCCCATGACGGCCCATGCCGACCTTTCGCCGACCCTTCAACTTGCCATCGACCTGATCCGTCGCCCATCGGTCACGCCGATTGACGCCGATTGCCAGAAGCTGATGATGCAGCGCCTGGGCGACGCCGGTTTTGCGCTTGAGCCGATGCGCATCGAAGACGTGGACAACTTCTGGGCCACCCATGGCAAGCACGAAGGCCCGGTGCTGTGCTTCGCCGGTCATACCGACGTGGTGCCAACCGGCCCGGTGCAGGCCTGGCAAAACGACCCGTTCGACGCGTTGATCGATGAAAACGGCATGCTTTGCGGGCGTGGCGCAGCAGACATGAAAGGCAGCCTGGCCGCGATGCTGGTGGCGTCGGAGCGTTTTGTCGCCGACTACCCGGACCACAAGGGCTCGGTGGCCTTCCTGATCACCAGCGATGAAGAAGGCCCGGCGCACCATGGCACCAAAGCCGTGATCGAACGCCTGGCCGCACGCAAGGAGCGCCTGGACTGGTGCATCGTCGGCGAACCATCGAGCACTACGCTGGTGGGCGATGTGGTCAAGAACGGCCGTCGCGGTTCCCTCGGCGCCACCCTGACGGTGCGCGGCGTACAAGGCCACGTGGCCTACCCGCACCTGGCGAAGAATCCGATCCACCTGGCTGCGCCGGCCCTGGCCGAATTAGCCGCTGAGCACTGGGACGACGGCAACACCTTCTTCCCGCCCACCAGTTTCCAAATCTCCAACCTCAACTCCGGTACCGGCGCGACCAACGTGATTCCCGGTGACCTGACGGCAGTGTTCAACTTCCGCTTCTCCACCGAGTCCACCGTCGAAGGCCTGCAGCAGCGCGTTGCGGCGATCCTCGACAAACACGGTCTGGACTGGCACGTGGAGTGGGCGCTGTCGGGCCTGCCGTTCCTCACCGAACCGGGCGCGTTGCTGGATGCGGTCTCAGCCAGCATCAAGGCGATCACCGGTCGCGAAACCCAGGCGTCCACCAGCGGCGGTACTTCTGATGGGCGTTTCATCGCCACGTTGGGTACGCAAGTGGTCGAGTTGGGCCCGGTCAACGCGACAATCCACCAGGTCAACGAGCGCATCCTCGCCAGTGACCTCGATGTGCTGACCGAAATCTACTACCAGACCCTGATCAAGTTGCTCGCCTGATGCTCGCGTGCCCTCTTTGCAGCGCCCCGCTCACCGCGGTGGACAATGGCGTGGCGTGCCCGGCCGGACATCGTTTCGACCGCGCACGCCAGGGTTACTTGAACCTGTTGCCGGTGCAGCACAAGAACAGCCGCGACCCGGGCGATAACCTGGCGATGGTGGAGGCGCGCCGCGACTTCCTCAACGCCGGACACTACGCCCCAGTGGCCAAGCGCCTGGCCGAACTGGCCGCAGAACGTGCCCCGGCGCGCTGGGTCGACATCGGCTGTGGCGAGGGTTACTACACCGCGCAGATCGCCGACGCCCTGCCCCACGCCGATGGCTACGCGCTGGATATCTCCAAGGAAGCAGTCAAGCGTGCCTGCAAGCGCACCCCAGCGCTGACCTGGCTGATCGCGAGCATGGCCCGTGTGCCGTTGGCGTCAGGCAGCTGCCAGTTTCTCGCCAGCGTGTTCAGCCCATTGGACTGGGAAGAGGCCAAGCGCCTGCTCAGCCCCGGCGGTGGGTTAATGAAGGTCGGCCCGACCAGCGGTCACCTGATGGAACTGCGCGAACGCCTGTACGACGAAGTGCGCGAGTACACCGACGACAAGCACCTGGCCCTGGTGCCGGATGGCATGAGCCTGGCGCACAGCGAGACGCTGGAATTCACCCTGAGCCTCGCCGAGCCCCAGGACCGCGCCAACCTGCTAGCCATGACCCCACACGGCTGGCGTGCCAGCGCCGAGCGTCGCGCACAGGTGATTGAGGCGGCTGAGCCGCTAGTGGTCACTGTGTCGATGCGCTACGACTATTTCGTGCTTCAATAACTGACTTTCCAGTATCCGCGAATGGATTTTCGAATCCCGCAACGAGGAACATCCATGCGCCAACCCGATATCGAGATTTACCTGAAGGACGCCGACGTCGACCACAAGGCCATCGCCGCCTGGCTGGGCGCCGCCCTGGGCCCGTGCTCCGACTGGGTCCAGAAAGGCCAGACCTACAAATGCAAAGCCGGCAATGTGCCCATCACTTGGCTGCCCAAAGCCGTCGGCAAATGGAACAGCCTGTACCTGGAAAGCGACCAGACCCCATGGGACGACGACATCGCCTGCGCCCGCGCGGCGTTTGCTGCGCTGAACGTGGAAGTGCGTTGCGCGCCGGGGACTTGGGTTGAGGAAGAAGGTGAGGAAAGCGCTGACACCTGGATTCGCATCAGCGAAGACGGTGAAGAACAGATCACCTGGAAAACCGCCTGACCCTGAATAGGTGGGAAGTGCTTGTGTGGTGAGCGGGGGTGGGCCCCCCCCGGGGGGGGCGGGCGCCCCCCCCCGGGGGCCCCCCCCCCCCCCCCCCCGCCCGGGGCC
>NZ_JAFCVS010000004.1:739362-767297 GCF_049897165.1 Pseudomonas sp. TWR1-1-4
TGGGGGGTTGGTGGTTGGGGGGGGGGGGGGTGCCCCCGGGGGGGGGGGCCCCCCCCCCCCGGGGGGGGCCACCCCCGCTCACCACAGCAAGCTCGGTCCCACATCTCGGCCTTACAGGCCGACCACATCCTCCGCCTGCAACCCCTTCTCGCCGGTCACCACGGCGTATTCCACTTGCTGGCCCTCAGCCAGAGAGCGGTGGCCCTCACCGCGAATGGCACGGTAGTGCACAAACACATCCTTGCCGTCTTCGCGCTGGATAAAGCCATAACCCTTTGCATCGTTGAACCACTTCACATTGCCGGTTTCACGCGTTGCCATCTGTCTTACTCCCACATGCATTTTTATTGTTGAGTCGCTCGCATTGAACTGCCGAGTATAAGACAGGCTCAAAAACGATCAACTCAAGTTTACATCGCTGCTTTTTTGCCGATTTTCGGCGAATACGGCACACTACCCGCCCGAGCGCCTGCTCGGTTTTTTCCACTTGAAGCAGCACGCCTATGACCCGTTCCCCGTTCCGCCGTCTAGTGTTCGGCACCTTGCGCCGACTGTTGTACCTCTGGGTCCGCTCGGAGACGATCAACCAGTCGTCCCTGACCCTTAACCTGGACCGCAGCCGGCCGGTGTTCTACGTCCTGCAATCGCCCTCCCTCACCGAATTGGCCGTGGTCGACGCCGAGTGCACCAAAGCTGGCCTGCCGCGCCCGGTGCTGCCGGTATCGGTAGGCCCCTTGATGGAACCGGCGGCGTTCTTCTACCTCACGCCGGAACCGGACTGGCTCGGCCGCCAGGACAAGCGCGGCGCGCCGCCCACATTGACGCGTCTGGTCAACACCCTCACCGAACACGCCGAAGAGAATGCACAAATCATTCCGGTCAGCGTGTTCTGGGGCCAGTCCCCCGAGAGCGAATCCAGCCCGTGGAAGCTGTTGTTTGCCGACAGCTGGGCCGTCACCGGGCGTCTGCGCCGGCTGTTGAGCATTCTGATCCTCGGTCGCAAGACCCGGGTGCAATTCTCTGCGCCTATCAACCTGCGTGAATTGATCGAGCACAATAAAGGCCACGAACGTACCGTGCGCATGGCTCAACGCATCCTGCGCGTGCACTTTCGTAACCTGAAGACGGCGGTGATCGGTCCCGATTTGTCCCACCGCCGCAACCTGGTGAAGGGCCTGGTCAACATGCCGCTGGTGCGCCAAGCCATTGCCGATGAGGCCGAACGGGAGAAGATCAGCCCGGAGAAAGCCAAGGCCCAGGCCCTGCGCTACGGCAACGAGATCGCCTCGGACTACACCTACACGGCGATCCGCTTCCTCGAAGTGGTACTGAGCTGGTTCTGGAACAAGATCTACGACGGCATCAAGGTCAATAACATCGAAGGTGTGCAAAAGGTTGCCCAGGGTTACGAGGTGATCTACGTGCCTTGTCACCGCAGCCACATCGACTATCTGTTGCTGTCCTACCTGTTGTTCAAGAATGGCCTGACCCCGCCGCACATCGCCGCCGGAATCAACCTGAACATGCCGGTGATTGGCAGCCTGCTGCGCCGTGGCGGTGCGTTTTTCATGCGCCGCACCTTCAAGGGCAACCCGCTGTACACCTCAGTGTTCAACGAATACCTGCACACCTTGTTCACCAAGGGCTTTCCGGTGGAGTACTTCGTCGAAGGCGGACGTTCGCGTACCGGACGCATGTTGCAGCCGAAGACCGGGATGCTGGCGATCACCCTACGCAGCTTCTTGCGCTCCTCACGCATGCCGATCGTGTTTGTGCCGGTGTATATCGGCTATGAGCGCGTACTCGAAGGCCGCACCTACCTGGGCGAGTTGCGCGGCGCGAGCAAGAAGAAAGAGTCGATCTTCGATATTTTCAAAGTGGTCGGCGCGCTCAAACAGCGCTTTGGTCAGGTCGCGGTCAACTTCGGCGAGCCGATCAAACTGGCCGAGTTCCTCGACAGCGAGCAACCGGATTGGCGTGCCCAAGAACTGGGTCCGAACTACAAGCCGGCCTGGCTCAACGAAACCACCAACCGCCTCGGCGAACAGGTGGCACGCCACTTGAACGAAGCCGCTGCGGTCAACCCGGTAAACCTCGTGGCCCTGGCATTGCTGTCCACCACCCGCCTGGCCTTGGACGAACAAGCCATGGCGCGCCAGTTGGACCTGTACCTGGCGTTGCTGCGCCGCGTGCCCTACTCGCCTCACACCACCTTGCCCGAAGGCGATGGCCTGGCGCTGATCAAGCATGTGAAGGACATGGACCTGCTGTCGGAGCAGAGTGATGCCCTGGGCAAGATTCTGTACCTGGACGAGCAGAACGCCGTCCTGATGACCTATTACCGCAACAACGTTTTGCATATCTTTGCCCTGCCGGCGCTGCTGGCGAGCTTCTTCCAGAGCAGCTCACGGATGAGCCGCGACCAGATCCTGCGTTACACCCACGCGTTGTACCCGTACCTGCAATCGGAACTGTTCATTCGTTGGTCGCTGGAAGAGCTGGACACGGTAATCGACCAATGGCTGGAGGCCTTTGTCGAACAGGGCCTGCTGCGTTTCGAAAACAATGTCTACCTGCGTCCGGCGCCGAGTTCGCGGCACTTTGTGCTGTTGACCTTGCTGTCCAAGAGCATTGCCCAGACCCTGCAACGCTTCTACATGGCGATTTCGCTGCTGCTCAACAGCGGCCAGAGCAGCATCAGCGCCGAAGAACTGGAAGACCTGTGCACGATCATGGCCCAGCGCCTGTCGATCCTGCATGGCCTCAACGCCCCGGAATTCTTCGACAAGAGCCTTTTCCGACATTTCATCCAGACCTTGCTGGAGCAAGATGTGCTGCGCCGCGACGAGGCCGGCAAACTGAGCTATCACGACCTGCTCGGCGAACTGGCCGAAGGCGCGGCGAAACGCGTGCTGCCGGCGGAGATTCGCTTGTCGATCCGCCAAGTGGCGTTGCATCGCGTGGATGGCGCCGCCGAAGCACCCGTCGAACCCGACGCCACTGCACCTGAAGAAACCCGCTAGATTTAAAGAGGCGCCGGATGGATTCCGGCGCCGTTGAAAAGGAGCAACACCATGAAAAAGATCATCCTCCTGGGCCTGACCGCCCTGCTCGGAGCTTGCCAATCCATGAGCCCTGCCCCCAAAGCCAGCCTCGACGGCGAAGTGTTCTACCTGCAACGCATCGCCCTGCCGCCCACCGCGACCTTGAGCGTCAGCCTGCAAGACGTGTCGCTGATGGATGCTCCGGCCGTGACCCTGGCTGAGCAGAAAGGCCCGGTCAAAGGCCAGGTGCCACTGCCGTTTCACCTGAGCTATGACCCCGCGCAAATCAAACCTGGCCACACTTATTCGGTGAACGCTCGCATCGAAGTGGATGGCAAGCTACTGTTTATCACCACCGAAAGGCACGCTGTGCAGCTCAATGGCCAGGACGCGCAACCCCTGCGCCTGCGGGTTGATGCTGTCGCCCACTGATAGTCTCCAGAACTTAAGCCAGATCAAAAAGGAAGCGCCCATGCTCCGTAATTCCCTTCGTTTTACTGCCCTGTGTGCCGGCCTGCTGTTCGGTGCCAACGCCATGGCCCTGGACTTGAGCAGCCTGTCCCAGGGCGACGCCAGTGGCGGCCTCAAGGACGCCCTGACCCAAGGCGCGCAGATCGCCGTGAAGCAACTGGGCGTACCGGGTGGTTTCAGCAACAACCCGGAAGTGAAGATCGGTCTGCCCGGCAAGTTGGGCAAAGTCGCCGACAAACTGAAGATGTTCGGCATGGGTGACCAGGTGACCCAGTTGGAAACCAGCATGAACAAGGCCGCCGAAACCGCCGTGACCCAGGCCCAACCAATCCTCGTAAATGCCGTGAAAAACATGAGCGTGACAGACGCCAAGGGCATTCTCAGTGGTGGTCAGGACTCGGCCACCCAGTACCTGAACAAAAGCAGCCGCGAGCAAATCCGCGCCAAGTTCCTGCCGATCGTCAAAGCGGCGACCGACAAGGTCGGCGTCGCCCAACAATATAACGCCCTGGCCGGCAAGGCCGCGGCCTTTGGCGCTGTGGACGCCAAGAGCGCGAACGTCGAGAACTACGTGACCGAGCAGGCCCTGGACGGGTTGTTCAAGATGATTGCGAAGCAGGAAGAAACCATTCGTGAGAACCCGGCGGCTGCGGCCACCAGCCTGGCGAAGAAGGTGTTCGGGGCGCTGTAAACCCTTGGCAACACCTTTGGAACACTGCGCCAAGGCCGCTTGTACCGGGCCTTGGCGTAATTGTTTCAGGCTTACGCCAGTTCCTTCCTGACTCTGAACCATGCCGCGTACAACGCCGGCAGGAACAACAACGTCAGCGCCGTCGCCACAATCAACCCGCCCATGATCGCCACGGCCATCGGCCCGAAGAACACGCTGCGTGACAGCGGGATCATCGCCAGCACCGCCGCGAGGGCTGTCAGCACAATCGGGCGGAAGCGTCGGACGGTGGCTTCGATAATTGCCTGCCATGGCGCCAGGCCCGCCTTGATGTCCTGTTCGATCTGGTCCACCAGGATCACCGAGTTGCGCATGATCATCCCCGACAAGGCGATGGTGCCGAGCATGGCCACAAACCCGAAGGGTTGGCGGAATACCAACAGGAACAGCGTCACGCCGATCAGGCCCAGCGGCGCCGTCAGAAACACCATCGCCGTGCGTGAGAAACTGCGCAGTTGCAGCATCAGCAACGTCAGCACCACCACGATGAACAACGGCACGCCGGCTTTTACCGAGTTCTGCCCACGGGCGGAGTCTTCGACCGTGCCGCCGACGTCCAGCAAGTAACCATCCGGCAGCTCGGCGCGTACGCCTTCCAGGGTCGGCAGGATTTGCTGGACCAGGGTCGCCGGTTGTTCCTTTCCGTAGATATCGGCGCGCACGGTCACCGTTGGCAGGCGGTTGCGGTGCCAGATGATGCCTTCTTCGAAGCCGTACTCCAGGGTGGCGATCTGCGACAGCGCCACGCTTTTGCCGTTGTCGGTAGGCACCGCCAGGCTTGGCAGCAACGACAGCTCGGTGCGTTCATGCACGGTGCCGCGCAGGAGGATTTCGATCAACTCGTTGTCCTCTCGGTACTGGCTGACGCTGGAACCGGTCAACGAGCTCTGCAGGAATTTCGACAGGTTGGCCGTGCTCACGCCAAGGGCACGGGCGCGGTCCTGATCGATATTGAGGTAGACGATCTTGCTCGGCTCTTCCCAGTCCAGGTGCACGTTGACCACGTGGGTATTTTCGCGAACCTTTGCCGCGACTTTCCGAGCCAGGGCGCGGACTTCTTCGATATGTTCGCCGGTCACGCGAAACTGCACCGGATAGCCCACAGGCGGGCCGTTCTCCAGGCGCGTAACCCGTGAGCGCAGGTCAGGGAATTGTTCGTTGAGCGTTTCGATCAGCCAGGTGCGCAGGCTTTCGCGCTCCTCAATGGTTTTGGCCAGCACGACAAACTGGGCAAAGCTGGCGGCCGGCAGTTGTTGGTCAAGCGGCAGGTAGAAGCGCGGTGAACCGGTGCCGACATAGGCCACGTAGTTGTCGATGCCCGCGTGCTCCTTGAGCAAGGCTTCCAGGCGTTTAACCTGGTCGGCGGTGTTGCTCAAGGACGCCCCTTCGGCCAGCTTCAGATCGACCATCAGCTCCAGGCGGCCGGAAGCCGGGAAGAACTGTTGCGGCACAAAACGGAACAGCGCCACCGAGCCGATAAACAGCAGCAGGGTCAGGACAATCACGGTTTTGCGCCGACGCACGCACCACTCCACCAAGCGTCTTACGCGCTGATAGAAAGGTGTGCCGTAGGGATCCGGACCATCGGTGCCGTGCTTGGCTGCATGAATCTTCGCCAGGTCCGGCAAGAGTTTTTCCCCCAGGTAGGGCACGAACACAACTGCAGCCACCCAGGAGGCGAGCAACGCAATGGTCACTACCTGGAAAATCGAACGGGTGTATTCGCCGGTACTCGATTGCGCGGTGGCAATCGGCAGGAAGCCTGCTGCGGTGATCAGCGTACCGGTGAGCATGGGGAATGCGGTGCTGGTCCAGGCAAAGCTGGCGGCCTTGAGCCGGTCGTAACCCTGCTCCATTTTGATCGCCATCATCTCCACAGCGATGATTGCGTCGTCCACCAGCAAACCCAGCGCCAGCACCAAGGCACCGAGGGAAATCTTGTGCAGACCAATACCGAGGTAATACATGGCGGCAAAGGTCATCGCCAGCACCAGCGGAATCGCCAGGGCCACCACCATGCCGGTACGCACGCCAAGGGAGAAGAAACTCACCAGCAACACGATGGCCAAGGCTTCGGCCAGTACCTGCACGAATTCGCCGACGCTGGTTTTCACCGCCGCCGGTTGGTCTGACACCTTACGCAGCTCCATACCGGCTGGAAGGTTCTTCTGCAGGCGTGCGAATTCTCCTTCCAGGGCTTTGCCCAGTACTAGGATGTCGCCACCGTCACGCATAGCCACGGCCAGGCCGATCGCGTCTTCACCCATGTAACGCATGCGCGGTGCCGGCGGGTCGTTGAAGCCACGGTGTATGTCGGCTACGTCGCCGATGCGGAAGGTACGGTCGCCCACGCGAATCGGAAAGTTGCGGATCTCTTCCACGGTCTTGAAGTTACCCGATACGCGCAGTTGCACGCGTTCGCTCGGGGTTTCAAAGAACCCGGCAGTGGAGACTGCGTTCTGCTCCTGCAACGCCAGCTGTACCGCTGCCAGCGGCAAACCGAGGGTCGCCAGCTTGAGGTTGGACAGTTCGATCCAGATCTTCTCGTCCTGCAGGCCCAGCAACTCGACCTTGCCCACATCCGCCACGCGCTGCAGTTGAATCTGGATGCGGTCGGCGTAGTCCTTGAGCACCGCGTAGTCAAAACCATCACCGGTCAAGGCGTAGATATTGCCGAAGGTGGTGCCGAATTCATCGTTGAAGAACGGACCCTGGATATCCGGTGGCAAGGTCTGGCGGATATCGCTGATCTTCTTGCGCACCTGATACCACAGCTCAGGAATCTGCGCCGAATGCATGGAGTCACGGGCGATAAAGGTGACCTGAGATTCACCGGGACGCGAGAACGAGACGATGCGCTCGTACTCACCGGTTTCCATGAGTTTTTTCTCGATACGCTCGGTGACTTGCCGCGAGACTTCCTGGGCCGTGGCGCCAGGCCAGTTGGTCTTGATCACCATGGCCTTGAAGGTGAACGGCGGGTCTTCACTTTGTCCCAGTTTGGAGTAGGACAAAGTGCCAACCACTGCCAGCAGAATCATCAGGAACAGGACGATCTGACGATTACGCAACGCCCATTCGGAAAGATTGAAACCCATCGGGGACTACTCCTTGACCGCCAGATTCACCACACGGTTGGAGCGATCCACCGGGCGCACTTGCTGGCCCTCGTGAAGCACATGTACACCGGCAGCAATAACCCAATCCGTAGGGCTCAAACCTTCGAGTACCGGGACGGTTTTTTCACCGAAGGCACCGATGCGTACCGGTGTGCGCTTGAGGGTGTTGTCGGGTTGTACACGCCAGACGTAAGACGCTCCGTTCTCTGCGCTGAGAGCCGACAGTGGGACCGAGAGCGGAATATCGCCGTCGACCTGTATGAATACACGTGCGCTCTGGCCCAGTTCGGCTGGGACCTTGCCCCCAGTGAATGCCACGCGGGCAGCAAACGTACGCGACTTTGGATCGGCGGCCGGCGACAGTTCACGAATGCGACCACTGAAGCGCTGGTCGGGCTGGCTCCACAGTTCGACCGATACGGGCTGGCCGATCTTGAAACGGCCAAAACCTTGCTCGGGCAGGCTGATCAGCACTTCGCGCTCGCCATCGGTAGCCAGGGTGAACACGGTCTGGCCGGCGGACACCACCTGCCCGACTTCCACCGCACGCTTGGCCACCACGCCATCCTGTGGCGCACGCAGTACCGCATAGCCGGCCTGGTTGCTGGCCACATCGAACTCGGCCTTGATCTGCTTGAGACGGGCCTCACCGGATCGATAGAGATTTTCGGAATTGTCGTACTGGGAGCGGCTGACCATCTGACGGTCCATCAGGGTCTTGTAACGGTCACGCTCGGCGCGCACCAGGCTCAGATTGGCCTCGGCGGCGGCGACTTGGGCACGGGTGGCTTCCAATTGCAGGCGCACATCTTGCGGGTCGAGTTCGGCCAGCGCTTGGTTGGCCTTGACCCGCTCGCCCTCTTCCACCAACCGCTTGCTGACTTTGCCACCGATGCGAAAGGCCAGGTCCGGTTCATAACGGGCGCGCACTTCACCGGGGTAGCTGTCCATCGACTGTGCAGAAGGCTGTGGCTGCACCACCATGGCCGGACGGATGGTGGTCTGGGCCGCTTCTTCATGGCCGCATCCGGCCAACAGGAAGACCAGACTGACAGGCAACGCAAAGGGCAGGAAAGAACTGCGCATGCTGTAGGACCTTTCGCAAATGGAGCTAAGAATAATTATACTGGCCGGTATGTTATTAATACCAAACTCACCAGTCCAGTATTAAAGGTGAAAATGTCCGACAATCCCGTAAACACCAATAGCCCCGGGCGCCCCAAGGACATGGCAAAACGCCAGGCAATCCTCGAAGCAGCGAAAATCCTGTTTTTGAGCAATGGCTACGCCAGTACCAGCATGGATGCCGTGGCCCTTGAGGCCGGCGTGTCGAAACTGACCGTGTACAGCCACTTCAACGATAAAGAGACCTTGTTCACCGCCGCGGTGGTGGCCAAGTGCGAAGAACAACTGCCGGTGATGTACTTCGAGTTGCCTGCGGGCATGCCCGTGGAGACTGTGTTGCTGAATATCGCGCGGGGGTTCCATCGTCTGATCAACAGTGAGGAGTCGGTCAACCTGCATCGCCTGATGATGACCACCGGCAATCAGGACGTGAAACTCTCGCAGATCTTCTTCGAGGCCGGCCCCATGCGCATGCTGCAGGGCATGGAGCGCCTGCTCGGCAAGATCGACCAGAGCGGCGCGCTGAGCATCGACAAGCCCTTTACGGCGGCCGAGCATTTCTTCTGCCTGCTCAAGGGCACGGCTAATTTCTGCTTGCTATATGGCTGCGGCGGGCAACTGAGTGAAGAAGCCGCCGAAGAACATGTGCAGGAGGTAGTGGGGTTGTTTATGCGGGCCTACAGGCCTTCATGATCAAGGCTTGAGCGCCTTCTTTGGGTAGATGTCATAGCGACTGGATTTGCCATCCAGCGCATGACTCGGCTTGGGCCCTTCAATGCATGGCGCCTTGCGCGGGCGCTTGACTACCACACGGTGGCTGGCCAGGGCCAGGGCGGCGGCCAACAGCGCCGGTGCGTCTGGATCATCCCCCACCAGTGGCCGGAACAGGCGCATTTCCTTCTTCACCAAGGCGGTTTTCTCACGGTGCGGGAACATCGGGTCGAGGTAGATCACTTGGGGCGGCTCACCTTCCCAGTTGCGCATCACGTCGATGGAGTTGCCCTTGAGCAGCACCATGCGCGCCACGATCGGCGCCACCTCAAAATCATCCGCGCCACGTGCCAGACCGTCTTCGAGCAAGGCGCCGATCAGCGGCTGGCGCTCGATCAGGCTCATCTCGCAGCCCAGGCTGGCCAGCACGAAGGCGTCCTTGCCCAGGCCGGCCGTGGCATCCAGCACCCGGGGGCGAACGCCTTGGGCGATGCCCACGGCCTTGGCGATCATCTGCCCGCTGCCACCGCCGTAAAGACGCCGATGCGCCGCGCCACCTTCGACAAAGTCCACCCGCACCGGCCCCGGCGCGTCAGGCCCGAGCTGTTGCAGCTGTAGGCCGTGCTCCCCCACTTGCAGGGAAAAGTCCGCATCGGCTACATGCATCGGCAAATCGAGCAGTGACGCCCACTGCTCGGCGCGGCCCTGGAAACCCTCGCCCAAGGCCTCGACCTGGATGCGGCTGGCAGCTGGTTGTTCGCTCATCAATTACTACGCTCAAAAATATTAAGGATCGGCAAACGGCGGCCGATAAAAACAACAGTCAGGTATTTTGCCAGAGCTGAGCGTCGACCGAGAAAAATGTCAGACATTCTTCCCCTAACCATCGGTGTACTGCCGACCCACAACCACTACGGCCTGCGCAACACTCAAGCGCTGGCTGGAGTGAGTCATGTGTGGCAGGACTTCTTCGCCCGTGCGTTGGCCGAACAGCTCGGCGATGCGCCGGACGCGCTGGCAGTGCAGGCGCCGGCACCGGCGGACCCAGCGGTAGAGCCCCGCGCCGGCGCCGACCTGTTATCGCAGATCCTCACCCAGCGTGAGTGCGACGTGAAAGACACCGAAATCGCCCCCCCAGAACCGCTGTTCCTGCCAATCGCCGAGTTCGAAACCGAGCTGTTGCCACCGGCCGCAACGCCGTTCCCGCAAGAAGAAATCGTCGCCCAGCAGCGCCAGCAGAACTTCGAAAGCGGTTGGGTCCGCCCGATTGTACTCACCGCCGGCGCACCGCTGCCAGAGCCAGGCCCGGCGCCGGAGCCACGCCCACTGCACCTGCCCATCGCCGAATTCGAACTGGACCTGCTGCCGCCAGCCGCCACGCCGTACCCGACCGAAGAGCTGGTCGCGCAGCAAAAAGCGCTCGACTTCGACTACTACTGGGCGCGCCCGCTGGTCACCCAGAATCTGCGCCTGGCCGCCTGATGCTCAGCGACACACCCACCAACGCCCCATATCCAGATGGAAATGGTTGCGGTGCGCGGCGTTGTAATCCGGGCTCAGCACCACGTTGAAATCATCGCAGGCACTGTCGCGGACCTGACGCAGGAACCGCGCCTTATCGTCCTCCCCCGGCCAATCCTTGAGCACGCTGATACTGCGCCCGTCCGCCAGGCGAAAACCGGCGATGTCCAATGCATTGGCCGACGCATGCTGGCTGAGTCGCCCTTCGACGCGGTTGTACATATTGCGGCAGGCAAAGCTGCCCAGATGCTCGACCCGCGTCACCGCCTGGCCGAACACCGCTTGGGCCGCCGGCTGCAGGCTGTGGCGCTCGAACAGGGCGAACGCCACAGCCAGCGGGCAACTGGCGAGAAAACTGCTGCTCAGGCCAACTGCGGCACCCTGAACGCGCAAGGTGTTGCGCAGCGGACACGCCGCATCAGCGGGCGTATCGGCTTGATGGCTGACGCGCAGGCCCGAGGTCTCCAGCACTTGGTCGCACAACGCCGGGTCATCCTGCAGGCGACCCAGCTTATAGCGGGTCAATAGGTTCGGGCTGGCGCGCACATCCAGCGGGGCCCACGGGTTCCAATCGGCCGGCAGCGGCACCCAACCACGCCAGACGCCAACGGCAAAGGCGCCGGCCAGGATCAGCAGCACGCCCATCAACTTGAAAAAACGCACCCCTTAGCCCTTGAAGAACTGGTTGGCCTGGCTAAATGGCATCTTACGTTCGGTAAAGGTGAACGTGCCCAGTTCGTACACTTCCTGGGCCGCACGATAGAACTCGCCATAGGCAGCCAACGCCAGAGCCGAGCCGACGCTGATCCGCCGCACACCCATCGCGCTGAGTTGCGCGACGCTGAGGTTCAAGCCGCCGGACATCAATACGTTCACCGGCTTGGGCGCCACCGCCTTGACCACCGCCAGCACTTCCTCGGCACTGCGCAGGGCCGGCGCATACAGCACGTCGGCACCGGCTTCGGCGTAGGCTTGCAGGCGGCGGATGGTGTCGGGCAAATCCAGGCGACCATGCAGGAGGTTTTCCGCACGGGCCGTCAGGGTGAACGGGAATGGCAGGCTGCGCGCGGCAGTCACCGCGGCTTCTACACGCTCGACGGACAGGTCGAAAGGATAGATCGGGTCAGCGGCAATGCCCGTGGCGTCTTCAATGGAACCGCCGACAATACCCGTAGCGGCAGCACGCAGGATGGTCTGGGCGCAGCCTTCGGGAGTGTCGCTGAAGCCGTTTTCCAGGTCCGCCGCCACCGGCAACGCCGTGGCATTGGCAATCATGCCGGCGTTGATCAAGGTGTCTTCCAGGGACAACGCCCCTTCCGCATCCGGGCGCGCCAGGCTGAACGCGTAGCCCGCACTGGTGGTGGCGAGGGCTTCAAACCCCAGGCTGGCCAGCATCACGGCAGAGCCTGCATCCCACGGGTTAGGCATCACGAACGCGCGGTCACGTTCGTGCAAGGCCTTGAAGGTTTCGGCGCGAAGGGTTTGGGCATCCATGTCTGGCTCCTGGCGGGAAAAGGAGCCCTAGAGTAACCCCAGTTGCTCCACGGCGGGAGCACGATCCAAGGTCGGCAGCGGCGGCAGACCCGGCAGGCGCGCCATCAACTGGTCGTGGAAACGCAGGGCCAGTTGTGCCGCGAGGCGATTATCCGAGGTGTGCAGGAACACGTAGGGGGTGCGGCCTTCTTCGATCCACCCGGCGACTTTTTCCACCCACGGCACCAGGAATGGGTCGTTGGCTTCCAGTTCGGGATGACCGATAAAACGCACTTGGGGAAACTGCGTCAGGGCCGCCGGCCGGGTTGGCACCTTGGGCTTTTTCGATTGGGCGTGCAGCACGGCGGCTGACGTGGACGTGCAACTGAACAACGCGCGCGGGTCCAGGCAGATGCGCTCCACGCCCCGGTCCCGTAACAAGCGGTTAAGCATGCGCTCGGCGTCGCCTTTGGCGAAGAATTCCGCATGACGCACTTCCACCGCCATGGGCCGCTCAAGGCCATCAATGAAGCCTGCCAACTCCCCCAGACGCTGTGGTGTGAACGTCGCGGGCAGTTGCAACCATAGCGGGGATACGCGCGCTCCCAGGGGACTCATCAAGCCCACAAAGCTTTCCGCAGCCGGCAGCTGCTCAATCAGGTTGCCACTGTGGCTGATATCACCGGGAAACTTGGCCGTGAAACGAAAATCGTCGGGCATGATTTCAGCCCAGCGTTGCACCGTGGCGGCCGAGGGTCGTGCATAGAACGTGGTGTTGCCCTCAACGGCGTTGAAGACCTGGGAGTAGAGCGCGAGGTAGTCGCTGGAACGGGCATCGGCGGGGTACAGGTACTCGCGCCAGGCGTTTTCACTCCAGGACGGGCAACCGAGGTAGTAAGGGAGGCGCATCAGATGTGGATGTCGAGGCCCAGCACTTCCATATCCCATTCGACAAAACCGGCGGTGGTCAGGTAGCTGGCCAGGGCGGTTGCGACGCTTTTGCTCATGGAGCGCGGGAAGACCATGTCTTGCTGACGGGCGGGAAGACCACTGATACGGGCTTGAGCGTTGGCCTGTGCGTCGGACTGGACCTCGATGAAGTCTGGCGAATCCTCGACGGACTCGTCTACCGTAACGTTTGCCTTACGTGGCTTGCGCTTGATTGGGTAGGACTGTGAGGAAAAGCCATCAATACGCATGGGCGCGAACTCGCTATCGGTAATGGCATTTTGGCAGCACTGTCCGTAGTGCGCAAATGCTCTGGTGATAACTAGAACACATAATTTGAAAAAGGTTTAAAACGGGGGGCAAATTCTGACGATTGGTGAATTTAGCCCCATATTGCCATCATTTTTGACGTCAAATAATCCCGCGCTCGGCCTTGGTCTGCGCCACTTTATCGCGCAGGTAAACAGGTGCTGCCTGATCCGCAGGGATCGCTTCCCCACGTTCAAAAGCAAACCGCGCCAAGGCCAATAGATCTTCAGCGTGGGGCAACATCGCCGCGTCTCTCCCAACCAATGGCACAGCGATGCGCTCACCATAGCCCCAACCGGTGCCGGCACCGAACCAGTCACCGCTGGCATCACCCGGCAATACAGATGATTCAGGCGGCTGCACAGTTTCCACACCCACCAGGCGCATCTCGCCTGCCGTTTCGCGGTAGCAGCCCCAATACACTTCATCCATGCGCGCATCGATAGCCGCCGCAACCTGATGAACGCCATGTTCACGCAAGGCGCGCTGGGCCAGAACGGCCAGGTTGGACACCGGCAATACCGGGCGTTCCAGCGCAAATGCCAGGCCCTGCACCACACCGATGGCAATACGCACACCGGTAAACGCACCCGGACCACGGCCGAAGGCGATGGCATCCACCGCAGCCAGCGTAGTGCCGGCGTCTTCCAGCAGTTGCTTGATCATCGGCAACAGCTTCTGCGCATGCAGACGCGGGATCACCTCGTAGTGGCTCGTTACCTTGCCATCATGCAGCAGGGCAACGGAGCAAGCTTCAGTCGCGGTGTCCAGGGCCAGCAGGGTGCTCATCGGTGTGGGTGTCCAAGTCGAAAAAAAGTGCGCCAGTATAAACAACAACGGCCCGCAAGCGGGCCGTTATCCGTGAAGCCAGTCGAGGGATCAGCTCAGTGCTTGCAGCACTTTGGCAGTGATCGCTTCAACCGAGCCAATGCCAGGAATGTGGCTGTACTTCGGCTTGCCTTGGGCAGCGGACAGCTTCTGGTAGAAGTCCACCAGCGGCTTGGTCTGGGAATGGTAGACCGACAGGCGATGACGCACGGTTTCTTCGGTGTCGTCTTTACGCTGCACCAGGTCTTCGCCGGTCACATCGTCCTTGCCTTCCACTTTAGGCGGGTTGTAGACAGTGTGGTACACGCGGCCGGAGGCTTCGTGAACGCGACGGCCGGCAATGCGCTGGACGATCTCTTCATCTTCCACCGCGATTTCAACCACCGCATCCAGCTCAACGCCGGCCTTCACCAGGGCTTCAGCCTGGGGAATGGTGCGTGGGAAGCCGTCGAACAGGAAACCGTTCTTGCAGTCTTCCTGGCTGATGCGTTCCTTGACCAGGTTGATGATCAAGTCATCGGACACCAGGCCACCGCTGTCCATCACGCTCTTGGCGATCAGGCCCAGCTCGGTGCCAGCCTTGACGGCCGCACGCAGCATATCGCCGGTGGAGATTTGTGGAATGCCGAATTTTTCAGTGATGAACTTTGCCTGAGTACCTTTACCGGCCCCGGGAGCTCCCAGCAGAATGACGCGCATTGATGTGCTCCTCAATTTTTTATAGAGATGACGCTCGGATTCGCCGCAGGGGGCCAATCGCGTAAAAATAGAATTCGGGCCGCCCAAACGGCCAAAGGCTGATCAAGATACACAGCAGGCCTTAACCACACAAGCCGCCAAAAGTCGCAGGAACCCGCGCAGGGCATGCGTCATAGGTAGGGTGTGCCTGAGTGCAACCCGGCCCCATAAACACCGGCCGCCCGTTTCAGGGCGGCCGCCGTGGTTTACCTGCAAGCTATTGAGAACACGCAAAAAACCCTAGCCAGTGTTACGCAAACCGGCGGCAATACCGGCCACGGAGACCAGCAGCGCCTGTTCCAGAGGGCTGTCCTGCGCCGCTTCCTGCTGGCGTGAACGCGCCAGCAACTCGGCCTGTAGCAAGTGCAAGGGGTCAAGGTAGGTGTTGCGCAGGCGGATGAACTCCAGGGTGTCCGGGCTATGGGCCAGCAGTTGCGACTGCCCGGTCAGGCCAAGCACCACGTTGCACGCCTGCGACAATAGGTCGCGCAGATGCGCACCCAATGGCAGCAGGTCCGGCTGAACCAGCCGCTCGTCATACAGGCGAGCGATATCGGCATCCGCCTTGGCCAGCACCATTTCCAGCATATCGATACGGGTGCGGAAAAATGGCCACTGTTCACGCATCTGCCCCAGCAACTCGCCTTCGCCGCGCTCCAGGGCCTTGCTCAACGCTGCTTCCCAACCCAGCCAGGCCGGCAGCATCAGGCGGGTCTGGGTCCAGCCGAAGATCCACGGGATCGCGCGCAGGCTTTCAATCCCGCCCGCCCGGCGTTTGGCCGGGCGACTGCCCAGGGGCAAGCGACCCAGTTCCTGTTCCGGCGTGGACTGACGGAAATACTCGACGAACTGCGGATTTTCCCGCACCACAGCGCGGTAAGCGCTGACACCATCTGCCGCCAATTCATCCATCAAATGGCGCCAGGCTGGCTCCGGCGGCGGCGGTGGCAACAGCGTCGCCTCCAACACGGCAGCCAGGTAAAGGTTGAGGTTCTGCTCGGCGATATCCGGCAGGCCGAACTTGAAGCGGATCATCTCGCCCTGTTCGGTGGTGCGGAACCGCCCCGCCACCGAACCCGGCGGTTGCGACAGGATCGCCGCGTGAGCCGGGCCACCGCCACGGCCCACGGTGCCACCGCGACCGTGGAACAACAGCAGTTCCACTTGTTGCTCACGGCAGATATCCACCAGGCGCTCCTGCGCCCGGTACTGCGCCCAGGCAGCGGCGGTGGTGCCGGCGTCCTTGGCCGAGTCCGAGTAGCCGATCATCACTTCCTGCGGCCCCTGCAAACGCGCGCGATAGCCCGGCAGCAGCAACAGTTGCTCGATCACCGGGCCGGCGTTATCCAGGTCAGCCAGTGTTTCGAACAATGGCACCACGCGCATCGGCCGTTGCACGCCCGACTCTTTAAGCAGCAGTTGCACGGCCAAAACGTCCGAGGCAGCGCCGGCCATGGAGATGACATACGAGCCCAACGATGCAGCCGGTGCGGCGGCGACTTCCTTACAGGTGTTGAGTACCTCGGCAGTGTCCGCCGACGGTTTGAAATAGCCCGGCAACAGCGGTCGACGGTTGGCCAACTCCTTCATCAGGAAGCTGATACGCATCTCTTCGTTCCAGTCCTCGTAACGGCCCAGGCCGAGGTAGTCGGTGATTTCGGTCATGGCGGCCGAATGGCGACTGGAATCCTGACGCACGTCCAACCGCACCAGGAACAGCCCGAAGGTCACCGCCCGACGCAGGCAATCGAGCAAAGGCCCATCGGCGATCACGCCCATGCCGCATTCGTGCAGTGACTGGTAGCACAGCTCCAGCGGCTCCAGCAGGTCGCGGTTGTTCTGCAACACCTCGGCCGGCGCCGGGGTGCTGCTGCTCAACGCGGTGTGCGCCCATTGGCGCGTGGCGCGCAGGCGTTCGCGCAGTTGCTTGAGCAAAGCGCGATAAGGCTCGACGCTATCACCGACCTTGGCCTGCAACGCCGGGCTGGCGTGTTGCATCGACAGCTCAGAGGCCAGGTGATCGATATCGCGCAGGTACAAATCGGCGGCCATCCAGCGCGCCAACAGCAACACTTCGCGGGTGACCGGTGCCGTGACGTTCGGGTTGCCGTCACGGTCGCCGCCCATCCACGACGCAAAGCGGATCGGTGCGGCCTCCAGGGGCAAGCGCAAACCGGTGGCGGCGTGCAGCGCCTGGTCAGCCTTGCGCAGATAGTTGGGGATCGCGTGCCACAGCGAATGCTCGATCACCGCAAAGCCCCATTTGGCTTCGTCCACGGGCGTAGGTCGAGTGCGGCGGATTTCTTCGGTGTGCCAGGCTTCGGCGATCAAGCGTTGCAAGCGTTGGCGGATCTGCTCGCGCTCTGCGGTGGTGAGGTCGCGGTGATCCTGGGCCGCCAGTTGGGCGGCGATGGCATCGTATTTCTGGATCAGGGTACGGCGCGCCACTTCGGTGGGGTGGGCGGTGAGGACCAGTTCGATCTCCAGGCGCCCCAACTGGCGGGCCAGGGATTCGTTGCTGTGGCCTTCGCCTTGCAGGCGCGCCAGCAACTCGGGCAATACACGGGATTCGAACGGTGCCGGCTGCGACTCATCACGCCGGTGGATCAGTTGGTACTGCTCGGCAATGTTGGCCAGATTCAGGAACTGATTGAAGGCGCGGGCCACCGGCAGCAGTTCGTTTTCCTGCAACTGGTTCAGGCTGGTGCTCAGTTCATCGCCAGCTCCGCGCCGGTCAGCCTTGGCGCCTTTGCGGATCTGCTCGATCTTGTCGAGGAAATCATCGCCGTACTGCTCTCGAATGGTGTTGCCCAACAGCTCACCCAGCAGGTGAACATCCTCACGCAAGCGTGCATCGATATCACTCATCAGCCAATCTCCAGCCAGAAATCCGGGACGCGCAGGTTTGCCAGAGTGCCGCCAGCATCGATTTATGACAAGACTTTAAACCTTGTGAGTTGCAGCTAGTCTCAAGGTTAAGTCGTTGCGTTTATCCGCGCAGGCGACTGGACACTCATCACCGCCTGCTAAAAGCGGGCTTCATTGAGGTTGCCATGAAAATTCGAGAACTGGCCCAGCATTGGGAAGAGAACGCCAAGGGTCGCTTGACCAAGACCGAGTACGCCATCCACCTGGATATGGAGTCCGCCGCGCGGCTGGCGGCCATCACCGAGATGTACCCCAAACGCCACCCCGAAGAATTGCTCGGTGAGTTGATCGGCGCCGCCCTGGAAGAGCTGGAAGCCAGCTTCCCCTATATCAAGGGCCAGCAGGTGATTGCCACCGATGAAGAAGGCGATCCGCTGTACGAGGACGTCGGCCCCACCCCACGCTTTCTGACGCTGTCGCGCCGCTACCTGCATGATCTGTCCGCCAGCAGCGACGAACAGAAACACTGACAAACCCGTACCAACCCTCTTTATTCCGGGCTCCATACGGGCCCGGCGTACCACTGCGCAACGCAGAAGTTCCAACGCATTTACGCTGACCGATCAGTCAGATATTTTTTTAGGCAAATCGCCATCTTCTCTGAACTTTTGAAAAAAGCCTCCGGTCACAGCCAGTAAGCCATCACTTGGAACGGTCGTTTTAAAGGGCAATTTGCGCATCAGTGCCAGGCCCGCCGCCGCAGACCAGTGACATGGATTTTGATGTTTTTCAGGAGTTATCCAATGGAGTTGAAGACGATGAAGACCAGCACTGCCAAATCCTCGTTTAACCACCTGCGCGGGCTCAAATTGGCCGCGTTGGCAATCGGCACCAGCTTCGTTCTGGCGGGCTGCGCCGGCAACCCTCCGACCGAGCAGTACGCGGTGACCCAGTCCGCAGTGAACAGCGCTGTCAGCGCCGGCGGTACTGAGTACGCGGCTGTGGAAATGAAGTCGGCCCAGGACAAGCTAAAAGAAGCCGAAATTGCCATGCATGACAAGAACTACGACAAAGCTCGCCAGTTGGCTGAACAAGCCGAGTGGGACGCTCGCGTCGCGGAACGCAAGGCTCAGGCTGCCAAGGCCCAACAGGCTGTGAAGGACTCCCAGAAAGCCGTTGAAGAGCTGCGTAAGGAAGGCATGCGTCCAGCTGCTATCCAGCAGAAGTAAGACGCTTCCTGTGACTGCAACGCACCTGATATCGAATTGAAAGGACGACACGACTATGCGTAAACAATTGATGATCCCTGCCCTGCTGGCGATGAGCGTTGCCCTGGCGGCCTGTTCCACCCCGCCTAACGCGAACCTGGAAAATGCACGGACCAACTTCTCCTCCCTGCAGACCAACCCGCAAGCCACCAAGCTCGCGGCCCTGGAAACCAAAGACGCCAGCGAATGGCTGGACAAGGCTGACAAGGCCTACCGCGATAAGGAAGACGAGAAGAAAGTCGACCAACTGGCTTACCTGACCAACCAGCGCGTTGAAGTGGCCAAAGACACCATCGTGCTGCGTGAATCCGAAGCCAAGCTGAAAAACGCTGGCGACGAACGTGCCCGTGCCTTGCTGGATGCGCGCGATGCGCAAATCAAGCAACTGCAGGACAGCCTGAACGCCAAGCAGACCGATCGCGGTACCTTGGTAACTTTCGGTGACGTGCTGTTCGCCACCAACAAGTCCGACCTGAAATCCAGCGGCCTGGTGAACATCACCAAGCTGGCCCAGTTCCTGCGCGACAACCCGGACCGTAAGGTAATCGTCGAAGGCTACACCGACAGCACCGGTTCCGATTCGTACAACCAGAGCCTGTCCGAGCGTCGTGCCGCTTCGGTACAACGCGCACTGGCTCAACAAGGCGTGGACATCTCGCGCATCGTGACCCAGGGTTACGGCAAGGAATACCCGGTTGCCGACAACGGCAGCGCCTCGGGTCGTGCCATGAACCGCCGTGTGGAAGTGACCATTTCCAACGACAACCAACCGGTCAAGCCACGGTCTTCCGTCGCTAACTGATTGATTGGTACTGGATAAGAAAACCCACCTCACGGTGGGTTTTTTTTCGGCTCATCAAACTGAATGGTGCGATTCGTGTCTACGGCGGGCATTTCAATCTTCGCCCCCGCCTTTTCATCCATTTGTTGATCGCGCTTGTACCTGCGAGCAGCTTCCTGTTCCAGCGCTACATGTTGCCTTGCCATGACCAACATGTTTTCCAATACAGGAATATGCATTTTCATCCTCGACCCAATCTTTGTAGGTTTCCACATTTTATGTGGCATTTAAGTCGAACCGGTTCCAGACATTTCCATTTCAGTTGCATGACATGCGGCCCCCTGCATTACGCCCCCCACGTCATTACAGGCTGAATAGCTGATTCAGCACGAAAAAAAAGCCCTGAAAGGCGCTTTTTGAGAGGTGCCGTTCAACCGCCGACTTTGCCGGAGCCCTGGGTCTCCGGCATTTGGATCTGGCCCTGGCCGCGACCTTGGCCATCCTGTGCGCCTTGATTGCCCTGCGCACCTTGATCATTTTTTTGTTTAAGCAGCTTTTCCAGTAGCTTCATCAGTTCGTCGAGCTCACCTGCGCCCTGACCACCTTTAGCACCTTGTGACTGCATATCTTTGATTTTACGTTGGAGGTCCTGGATCTGCTGATCGAGGCCTTGGTTCGATGGGGCACCCCCGCCGACATTTCCGCCACTGCCCATGCTGCCTACACCCGATACTCCGTTTATACCTGCCATATAGGCTCACTCCAGACTAATGAAAAATGGACTGATCAGCATTGCCAATCAGTCCATGGTCTGTGGTGAGCACGCGAGGCTGGTTCCGGCCGGCCGAGCGCCTGACACCCGCTAAATCAAGAATCTGTACGAAAAAGGGTATTTTCCCACACCGGCAAAAACAGCATTCACTGCTGCAATTGCGGGGTTTCTTGACCCATGCATCGCACGGCCTGCTTCTTGTTGTTCACCAGCACTCCACTGAGGCCTTTCTGCTCGGTATCGAACATCACCAGCACGCCATCCACGCATTGCGCCACTTGCGCGGCCGGCGTCAGGGAGATCTTGTAGTCCTCGCCTGGCACCGTCTTGAGCATAGTGAAATCGCTGAGCAACAGAGCATCTTCCGGCTTGGCGAAGTGCAGGTAACCGTAGAACCACAGGCAACCGACGGTGCCGATGATGGTGCCGATGCCGGTGAGGATCAGCGGGATCATGTTGCGTTCTTCGCTCATTGCGGGCTCTCTGATGAATCAACTTTAGGAATGGGGTAGTTCGGAATCTCGCCCAGGCGGCGTAAGCCGTTGAAGTGTTGCGGGTCGTCCAGATAGCGCAGCATTACGGTTTGCCAGGTCTTGTCGGCAAAGGTCTGCACATGCCCGCCCCGGGTCAACTGCAACACCCGTGGCGGCGGTGCGGCCTGGTACAGACGGATACCATTGGCCATTGGCACGATCGGGTCGTCCAGGCTGTGGAACAACAGCTTCGGCAAGCCCATCAGTTTCGGCATGGCATAGATTGCGCTGTCGCCGTCCGGCACCAGCCAGGACAGAGGCACCTGAAACGGCCATGTTAACCAGGAAGTGCTCAAGGCAAATTGTCCTACGTCACGATAACTGGCGGGCACACCGTCCAGCACCAGGGCCTTGAGCTGGGATTGGCGCTCCGGATGGGCAGCCAGGTAATGCACCGCCAACGCCCCGCCCAGGCTTTGACCGAGGACTATCAGCGGCTGGCCCTGGGTTTCAGGCGCCTTGTCGATCCAACTGAACGCCGCGTCCACATCCTGATAGATCGCGGGCAGCGAGGGTTTGCCTTCCGATAAGCCGTAGCCGCGATAGTCCAGCAGCAGCACTTGGTAGCCCTGCTCGGGCAACCACCAACTGCCGCCCAGGTGCCAGGCCAGGTTGCCGCCGTTACCGTGCAAATGCAGCACCGTGCCCTTGAGCGGCACACCAGGCTTGGCCGGCAACCACCAGGCGTGGAGCTTCACGCCGTCGGCGGTGGTCAAGGTGACGTCGCGATATTGCAGATGGGCTTTTTCCGGCGTGAATGGCAGGCCGGGTTCGGGGTAGAACAGCAGTGAGCTGCAGCCGTTCAATGTGAGTAGCAGGCAAAGAATGCCGAGGATTCTCATCCGTTGAAGCCTCGCTATTATTCGAAATTTTAAATCTTTCAGAGATTCAAATGTGGGAGCGGGCTTGCTCGCGAAAGCCGTGTATCAGTCAACTTATGTATATCTGATGTACCGCTTTCGCGAGCAAGCCCGCTCCCACAGGTCGATCCGGTTTCGTCAAAGGATATTCGAGTAATCCGCCTCGATCCGATCCAGGCTCAAGTGGTTGAGGAAGTTGGAGAAGCACATCCATGCCGCCAGCGCGTTCATATCGCGGAACTGCTCCGGCAGGTACTTGGGCGGCACCACCAGGCCTTCGTCCACCAGTTGGCGCAGGGTACGCATGTCTTCCAGGGTGGTCTTGCCGCAGAACAGCAGCGGCACTTGTTCCAGCTTGCCTTTGCGCACGGCGAGCTGGATGTAGTTGTAGACCATGATAAAGCCCTTGAGGTAGGACAGATCCTTGGTAAACGGCAGACCGGTCGGCACCGAGCCACGGAATACGCGACTGGCATTGCCGTAGCTTTCGGCCATCTCAAAGCCTTGTTCGCGGAAGAACTCGAACACCTGCAGGAAGTCGGCGCCCTCTTCCACCATATGGATGGCGCGGGTGCGGTTGGTCAGCTTGCGCAGGCGGCTCGGGTAGGAGGCGAAGGTGATGATTTCCATCAGGATCGCCAGGCCTTCCTGGGTCACGGTTGACGAAGGCGGGCCTTTGGACAGGAAGGTGCAGATCGGCTGGTTCTGGCCATTGAGCGTGGTGCCGACATGCACCAGGCCTTCATGCACTTCCAGGGCGCGCACGTCGCGGTCGTTGAACATCGCGTCGGCGCGGATCTTGATGTAGTCGGCACCCGCCGCGGCGTCGGCGACGATACCGTCGGACTCGAACACGCGGATGGTCTCTTCGGCCTCGCCAAACACTTTGTTCAGGCGGGTTTGCAGCAGGGCCACGGCGTCCTTGGCGGTGAGGGTCTTGGCCTCATCCTTCAAGTCGCCACGGCCATCGATGTTATTCAGGTAGTCCGAAAGCATCAGCCCCAAGTCAGCCAGGGTCGGGTCGCCAGCGTGGAACGCATCGGACGCGGCGCCGTAGAGCTCCTGGGAAATCAGGCCGAAATCCTCGGTGCCGCGCGCTTCGAGCATGCGCACCACCATGCGGTATTCCTTGCACATGCGGCGCATGATCTGCCCCACCGGGCTGAACTGGCCGAGGCGACGGGTGATGTCGCGCTCGATGTTCTGGAACTCCAGCTTCACTGCGCTGGAATCGAACGCCAGCGGTCGGTTGAGGTAGTAGTCGCGGCTCACCGCCGGCATTTCCTTGCCCTTTGCCTTGAGAAATCCCTGACGAATGTTCTCGTCCCACTTCACGGCGTCGAGGACGCGAATCGGTGTTTGCGCCAGCACAATGCGATCAGACAAGGTGCGTATCGTCTGCTGGTAATCGTCCACCCGGTGCTTCCTCTTTAAACGTTATTTGCCCGCACGCTGGTAGCGCACGGCTTCCACGAATACATCGGCGTTGGCCGGGTCATCCAGGTAGGCAAACACCTGGTCCAAGGGGCTGTCCACCAACACGCCAGCACCTTCGACAGTTTCCACGGTATTGCCGTGCAACGCCTTTTGGTCCATGGCTTGATGGATCTGCTCCAGGTCGAGGTTGTAGACCACCAATTCATGCTTTTCGTTGATTTCGAAACCCGCCAGGATGAAGTTCCCGCCTAGTTTGGCCGATAGCGGCGCCGACAAGTACCAGCGGCTGCCATGGCGCGAAACGCTGAACAGATACTCGTCACGCTGGCCGGGCTTGGCTGTAGGGTAGCTCACCGCTTTGTACCGGTGCTCACCAACGGCGGTGATGTGCAGGTTGAGCGGCTCGCCCCAGGCGTTTTTGCTCGACCATTGGCCCAGCAGTGCCTGCGGCGCGGCGTCATGGGCCGGCAGCGGGTCCTTGAAGGTCACCAGGCAACCACTCAGCAGCAGGAGCGACAAGCCGATTACAACCACACGCCAGGTTTTCATTGGACATTCCCCGGTGTCAGACCGAGGCCAACACCAAATGCATGTAACGCTTGAGGATCTCAAGCATCTCTTCACCGGTCAGAGGCTCTGCGCCGCCCAGCAGGCCCTGATATTCCATCCGACTGATTATCGCCGTCAACACTTTGGCATCCTGTTGCGGCTCGCGGGAGCCCAGCACCTGAAAAAACTGCCCGGTGCCCTGCAACAGAATCTGCTGGTGGGAACGTACCAACTCGGCCAGACGCGGATTGAGCAATGCTTCCTGGCGGAACGCCTGCTCGGCCATCAGGTGCTCACGACGGTTGGTCAGCTGGCGCAAGACGTAATCGGCGGTCAGCCGCGCAATGTCATCGGCCAGTTGCGAACGTGACTGCGGGCTGCCATCGCCATAGGCGACCATCTCGCGCAGCAGGCCTTCGTTGCGCACCCACAGCTTGCCCATGAACGCAGCGCTGCGCTCGACGTATTGGGCGAAGGTATCGGTGAGCAGGTCATCGATGTCCTTGAAATAGTAGGTGGTGGCCGACAACGGCACCCCCGCCTCCGCCGCCACCGCGCGATGGCGCACAGCCCGCACGCCATCACGCACCACAATGCGCATGGCTGCATCGAGAATGTCTTGTCTGCGTTGCTCGCTACCCCGACGACTGGCCTTGCGGCCCTGGTACTGGACGCTTTCAGCCACGGCAGCGGCAATGCCGGCGGCGCCTTCTTGAGCGGTTACGCGGTTCACGACTCACATCCTTGAATAGATCAAAACCTGGCGCTGTTTGCTTGACGCTTAATAACGCCCCATAAAAAAGCCGCCTTATAAAAGGCGGCTTCGGATTTCGCTTCGGTTACGCTTGTGGCCGCATGTGCGGGAACAAGATCACGTCGCGGATCGACGGCGAGTTGGTCAACAGCATCACCAGACGGTCAATGCCGATCCCTTCACCGGCCGTCGGCGGCATGCCGTACTCCAGGGCGCGGACGAAGTCAGCGTCGTAGTGCATGGCTTCGTCGTCACCGGCGTCCTTGTCGGCCACCTGGGCCATGAAGCGCTCGGCCTGGTCTTCCGCGTCGTTAAGCTCGGAGTAGGCATTGGCGATTTCGCGGCCACCGATGAACAGCTCGAAACGATCGGTGACGTTCGGGTTGTCATCGTTGCGACGGGCCAGCGGCGACACTTCGAACGGGTACTGGGTAATGAAGTGCGGCTGTTCCAGCTTGTGCTCGACCAGCTCTTCGAAAATCATCACCTGCAATTTGCCCAGGCCTTCGAAGCCCAGCACCTTGGCGCCGGCTTTCTTGGCGATGGCACGGGCCTTGTCGATATCGTTCAGGTCGTCGGCGGTCAGCTCAGGGTTGTACTTGAGGATCGAGTCGAACACCGACAGACGCACGAACGGCTCGCCGAAGTGGAACACCTTGTCGCCGTACGGCACGTCGGTGCTGCCCAGGACCAACTGCGCCAGTTCGCGGAACAGTTCTTCGGTCAGGTCCATGTTGTCTTCGTAGTCGGCGTAGGCCTGATAGAACTCCAACATGGTGAATTCTGGGTTGTGACGGGTCGAAACGCCTTCGTTACGGAAGTTGCGGTTGATCTCGAACACTTTTTCGAAGCCGCCAACAACAAGACGCTTGAGGTACAGCTCCGGCGCGATACGCAGGAACATTTCCATGTCCAGCGCGTTGTGGTGGGTTTCGAACGGCTTGGCTGCGGCACCACCGGGGATGGTCTGCAGCATCGGGGTTTCCACTTCCAGGAAGTCACGCTGCATCAGGAAGGTACGGATGTGCGCGATCACTTGCGAGCGCACACGGAAGGTGTGGCGCACGTCTTCGTTGACGATCAGGTCAACGTAGCGCTGGCGGTAGCGTTGTTCGGTGTCGGTCAGGCCGTGGTGCTTGTCCGGCAGCGGGCGCAGCGACTTGGTCAGCAGGCGCACGTTGGTCATTTCCACATACAGGTCGCCCTTGCCGGAGCGGGCCAGGGTGCCTTCGGCCGCGATGATGTCGCCCATGTCCCAGGTTTTCACCGAGGCCAGGGTTTCTTCCGGCAAGGTCTTGCGGTTGACGTAGACCTGGATGCGACCGGTCATGTCCTGGATCACCATGAACGAGCCACGGTTGAGCATGATGCGACCTGCCACCTTGACCGGGATCGCAGCCTCTGCCAGCTCTTCCTTGGTCTTGTCCGCGTACTGCTTCTGCAAGGCATCGCAGTAGTTTTCGCGGCGGAAGTCGTTGGGGAAGGCATTGCCCTTGGCGCGCTCGGCAGCAAGCTTTTCCTTGCGCAGGGCGATCAGGGAGTTTTCTTCCTGTTGCAGGGCCTGGTCGAGTTGTTGGTCGCTCATGTCTTTAAATATTCCATCGGGTTCGTTGTCCCAGGCTCAGGCCGGGGATCGCCGGCAAGCCGGCTCCTACAGGGATCGCGGTTTGTCAGCGTATTACAGGCCGGACTTCAGGCTGGCTTCCAGGTATTCGTCGATATCGCCGTCGAGTACCTTGTCACAGTCACTGCGTTCGATGTTAGTGCGCAGATCCTTGATCCGCGACGCATCGAGCACATAAGAGCGGATCTGGTGACCCCAGCCGATATCCGACTTGGTGTCTTCCAGCGCTTGGGACGCGGCGTTGCGTTTCTGCATTTCCTGCTCGTACAACTTGGCCCGCAGCATTTTCATGGCGGTGTCCTTGTTGGCGTGCTGGGAACGTTCGTTCTGGCAGCTGACCACGGTGTTGGTCGGTACGTGGGTGATACGTACGGCCGAGTCGGTGGTGTTTACGTGCTGACCACCGGCACCGGAGGAGCGGTAGGTGTCGATGCGCAGGTCGGCCGGGTTGATCTCGATTTCCACCTTGTCGTCGATCTCTGGCGAGACGAAAACGGCGGAGAACGAGGTGTGGCGACGGTTGCCGGAGTCGAACGGGCTCTTGCGTACCAGGCGGTGCACGCCGATCTCGGTGCGCAGCCAGCCAAAAGCGTATTCGCCCTTGATGTGCACGGTTGCGCCCTTGATACCGGCGACTTCACCGGCGGACAGCTCCATGATGGTCGCTTCGAAACCGCGCTTGTCGGCCCAGCGCAGGTACATGCGCAGCAGGATGTTTGCCCAGTCCTGGGCCTCGGTGCCGCCGGAACCGGCCTGGATATCCAGGTAGGCGTTGTTCGGGTCCATCTCGTGGCTGAACATGCGACGGAATTCGAGTTTGGCGAGGTTTTCCTCGAGGCGGGCCAACTCGGCGACGACATCGCCCACTGCGCCTTCGTCGTTTTCTTCGACGGCCATGTCCAGCAGGTCGCGGCAATCGGCCAGACCGGTGTTCAGTTCATCGAGGGTATCGACGATCTGCGCCAGCGCAGCGCGCTCGCGGCCCAGTTCCTGGGCGTATTCAGGTTTGTTCCAGACAGCAGGATCTTCAAGCTCGCGATTGACTTCGGTCAGACGCTCATGCTTTTGATCGTAGTCAAAGATACCCCCGAATAGTTTCGGAGCGCTCGGACAGGTCCTTGATGGTGTTAAGGATCGGGTTGATTTCCATGGCGGGCAGCACTCGTTGGCGAACTTTTGAAAGCCGGCGAGTATAACGGGAAATGGGGGGGAGCGGCAGTCCGCTGGGCGAAAAGGGTTGGGGTTGGTGGGGGGCATATCCGTTATTTAGGTAACGGCCACTTAGGGTTCCGCCCTTACGGCGGGTCACTTTCGAAAAGCCGGAATGCCGGCCCAGTCGAAAGTAACCAAAGCGCTCTTGCCCCAACACTCGGCACCTCGCCTAGGCTCGGTGTGCCCGTAATCCGACAGTGATTTGGGGGGCCGCCGCCACGCGCCATCCATGGCGCGGGGCGGCTAAACCGGCATCCCTG
>NZ_JAFCVS010000005.1:0-339347 GCF_049897165.1 Pseudomonas sp. TWR1-1-4
TTTTCAACTTCCTTTTGGCTTCGATGAACTGAAGCAACCTGCTGCCGAAACCTACATAACTCATTGTTTACCAAGGAGTTTTCCATTTCGACTGCGCCGGAAGTGGGGCGAATTATAGAGAGTTACAATTCGCCGTCAATACCTAATTTCAGTTTTATTCGGATTTGAGCGTAATACGCGCAAATGCCTTCTTTCCAGCCTGGCAAACGTGGGTAGCACCCAACTCGTATATAAAGGTGCGGTCCACAACCTCACCATCTATACGCACACCACCAGAACCCAGAAGGTCGCGCGCAACGGCCGAGTTCTTAACCAGACCCGCCTTATTAAGGACAGCCGCGATCGGCATCGCCTCGGCAGCAGACAGCTCAATCTCCGGCAGATCATCCGGCAGCTCGCCATCCTTCATGCGATTACCCGCAGCACGGTGAGCATTGGCAGCAGCCTCCTCACCATGGAAACGCGCAACAATCTCTTCAGCCAGCTTGATCTTCACGTCACGAGGATTGGCGCCTGCCTCTACATCAGCACGCAGCGCATTGATCTCATCCATCGAGCGGAAGCTCAACAACTCGAAGTAACGCCACATCAGCGCATCCGGAATGGAGACCAGCTTGCCGTACATCACACCCGGCGCTTCCTGGATGCCGACATAGTTGCCCAAGGACTTGGACATCTTCTTGACGCCATCCAACCCTTCGAGCAACGGCATGGTCAGAATACATTGAGCTTCCTGCCCATACGCACGCTGCAGTTCACGCCCCATCAACAGGTTGAATTTCTGGTCGGTGCCACCCAACTCAACGTCCGCACGCAAGGCTACCGAGTCATAGCCCTGAACCAGCGGATAGAGGAACTCATGAATAGCGATCGGCTGATTGGTGGAGTAGCGCTTGTCGAAGTCATCGCGCTCAAGCATCCGCGCAACGGTGTACTGAGAGGTCAGACGAATGAAGTCCGCCGGCCCCATCTGATCCATCCAGGTGGAGTTGAATGCCACTTCGGTCTTGGCCGGATCGAGAATCTTGAACACCTGGGTCTTGTAGGTCTCGGCATTGTCGAGCACCTGCTCACGCGTCAGCGGCGGGCGTGTCGCGCTCTTGCCACTCGGATCACCGATCATTCCGGTGAAGTCACCGATAAGGAAGATGACCTGATGCCCCAGCTCCTGGAACTGGCGCAGCTTATTAATAAGCACGGTATGACCCAGGTGCAGATCCGGCGCGGTCGGATCAAAGCCAGCCTTAATACGCAGGGGCTGGCCACGCTTGAGCTTTTCGATCAGCTCAGCTTCAACCAACAGTTCTTCCGCACCACGTTTTATCAGCGCTAGCTGCTCTTCAACCGACTTCATAACAGACCCGCAAGGCTCAGATTCAAAAGGGAACCAACCATACAAGATCAGGGACTAATTACAAGTTTTGCCCTGCGAACGGACACCGTTCAGCAAGCCCAGCGTTCGCGAGCTTGCGCCACAGATGATTTGGTTATATTTTATACAGTTATTTCATCTTCATCATGTCATTCATCTTTTCCATTTCATCTTCAAAGTCAAATTACCTATGACCACTGAACCGTCTAAAGCGCCGCCGCTTTACCCGAAGACCCACCTGCTCGCCGCAAGTGGTATCGCCGCACTTCTCAGCCTGGCACTCCTGGTATTCCCTTCCAGTGACGTAGAAGCCAAACGAACATCCCTGAGCCTTGACCTGGAAAGCCCCGCTGAACAACTGACACAAGATCAAGACGCTTCCGACGCGCAACAAGCCACAAATGCACCGACCGAATCGCCGTTCGCCCAGATAGAAAGCAGCCCCGAAGATACCCAGCAAGCCGCCCAAGAGCCGCCTGCACCGGTCGTCGACGCTGCCAAGAACCCACAACACCGCGAAGTGATCGTGGCCAAGGGCGACACATTGTCGACCCTGTTCGAGAAAGTCGGCCTCCCCGCTGCCACCGTCAATGAAGTACTGGCCAGCGACAAGCAAGCCAAGCAATTCACCCAGCTCAAACACGGCCAGAAACTTGAGTTCGAACTGACGCCTGACGGCCAACTGCACAACCTGCATAGCAATGTCAGCGACCTTGAAAGCATCACCCTGACCAAAGGCGCCAAGGGCTTTGCCTTTAACCGCATCACCACCAAACCAGTGATGCGCTCCGCCTACGTGCACGGCGTCATCAACAGCTCGCTGTCACAATCCGCAGCCCGCGCCGGCCTGTCCCACAGCATGACCATGGACATGGCCAGCGTGTTTGGCTACGACATCGACTTCGCTCAGGACATCCGGCAAGGCGACGAATTCGACGTGATCTACGAGCAGAAAGTCGCCAACGGCAAAGTCATCGGCACTGGCAATATCCTCTCGGCGCGTTTTACCAACCGCGGCAAAACCTACACCGCCGTGCGTTACACCAACAAACAAGGCAACAGCAGCTACTACACCGCCGACGGCAATAGCATGCGCAAGGCCTTCATCCGCACCCCAGTGGACTTCGCTCGTATTAGCTCGCGTTTCTCCATGGGTCGCAAGCATCCAATTCTGAACAAAATCCGCGCCCATAAAGGTGTGGACTATGCGGCCCCGCGTGGCACGCCAATCAAGGCTGCCGGCGACGGCAAGGTACTGCTGGCCGGTCGTCGCGGCGGTTACGGCAATACCGTGATCATCCAGCACGGCAACACCTACCGTACGCTATATGGCCACATGCAAGGTTTCGCCAAGGGCGTGCAAACTGGCGGTACCGTGAAGCAAGGCCAGGTGATCGGCTATATCGGCACTACCGGCCTGTCCACTGGCCCGCACTTGCACTATGAGTTCCAGGTCAATGGCGTCCACGTCGACCCACTGGGCCAGAAACTGCCGATGGCCGACCCGATCGCCAAGGCCGAGCGCGCCCGCTTCATGCAACAAAGCCAGCCGTTGATGGCGCGCATGGATCAAGAGCGCTCCACCCTGCTGGCTTCGGCGAAGCGTTAAGGTATGCCGCTCTATATAGGCGTGATGTCCGGGACCAGCCTCGACGGCCTGGACATTGCCTTGATCGAGCAAGACCCGGCGATCAAGTTGATCGCCACGCACTACATCCCAATGCCAGATACCCTGCGCGCCGAGCTGCTCGCTCTATGCGCCAGTGGGCCGGATGAAATTGCCCGCTCAGCCATCGCCCAGCAAAACTGGGTGAACCTCGCCGCACAAGGCATTCACGCTCTACTCGACCAGCAAAACCTCAAGCCGCAGGACATTCGTGCGGTTGGTAGCCATGGCCAGACCATCCGTCATGAGCCCGCCCGAGGCTTTACCGTACAAATCGGTAATCCGGCCTTGCTCACCGAGCTGACAAACATCACCGTGGTCAGCGATTTCCGCAGCCGCGATGTGGCCGCCGGTGGCCAGGGCGCCCCGCTGGTGCCCGCCTTCCACGAAGCGTTGTTTGGCGAGCGCACTGGTAACCGTGCCGTATTGAATGTCGGAGGTTTCAGCAACCTCAGCCTTATCGAGACCGGTAAGCCTGTAGCCGGCTTCGACTGCGGCCCGGGCAACGTCCTACTGGATGCGTGGATTCACCAACAACGCGGCGAACACTTTGATCGCGATGGTCAGTGGGCAGCCAGCGGCAAGGTCGAGCCTCAGTTGCTCAATGCCCTGCTCAGCGACCCCTTCTTCGTGACCAAAGGCCCCAAGAGCACTGGGCGCGAAGTGTTCAACCTGGAATGGCTGCGCCAACACCTTGCCCGCTTGCCTGCATTTGAGCCTCAGAATGTGCAGGCAACGCTGCTTGAGCTGACCGCCCTGACGATCGTTGAGTCCCTACAGTCGGCCCAATCCCAGACAGAAACATTGCTGGTATGTGGCGGCGGCGCTCACAACGCCACGCTGATGAACCGTCTGGCCACCCTACTTCCGTCAACTCACGTCAGCAGCACCGCTACCTACGGGGTGGATCCCGACTGGGTCGAAGCCATGGCCTTCGCCTGGCTGGCCCACTGCTGCCTCGAAGGCATTGCCGCCAACCGCCCGAGCGTCACCGGCGCACGCGGGCTTCGGGTACTGGGCGCGATCTACCCCGCCTAAAATATCCGGACAGCAAAACGCCGCTTGGCCTATCACAGCCAAGCGGCGTTTTTGTATACGCTACAGATTAGATCGAGAACGAAGACCCGCAACCACAGGTCGTGGTGGCATTAGGGTTCTTGATCACGAAACGCGAACCCTCCAGACCTTCCTGGTAATCCACCTCGGCACCTGCCAGGTATTGGAAGCTCATCGGATCCACGACCAGGCTCACGCCCTCGCGCTCAACGATGGTGTCATCATCGGCCACATCTTCATCGAAGGTAAAACCGTACTGAAACCCTGAACAACCGCCGCCCGTAACGAATACGCGCAGCTTCAAGCGATCATTACCCTCTTCATCGACCAGGCTCTTCACCTTGTGCGCAGCACCGTGGGTGAATTGCAAAGCCGTGGGGGTGAAGGATTCAACGCTCATGCTGATAATCTCCCGGCGTACCGCCGCCATATGCGTAATGACGGCATTATCCGCTTCTCCTAGAAAAGCGGTCAACTATTGTTACGGTATATCAATCTGCGCTGCTGCCATTAAAAACACAAAAGGCCCGATCAACGGGCCTTTTGCTTAACAGCCAGGAAGCCTTAAGGCAGCATGCCCGCGTGGGACAAGCCGAGCTTCTCATCCAGGCCAAACAGGATGTTCATGTTCTGCACAGCCTGGCCAGACGCACCCTTGACCAAGTTATCAATCACCGACAACACCACGACCAAGTCGCCATCCTGAGGACGGTGTACGGCAATCCGGCACACGTTGGCACCACGTACGCTGCGGGTTTCCGGGTGGCTGCCAGCTGGCATCACATCGACGAACGGTTCGTTGGCATAACGTTTTTCGAACAGCGCCTGCAGGTCTACCGAACGGTCAACCACAGTGGCATACAGTGTGGAGTGAATGCCGCGAATCATCGGCGTCAGATGAGGCACGAAGGTCAGGCCCACATCTTTACCCGCCGCACGACGCAAGCCTTGGCGGATTTCCGGCAAGTGACGGTGACCTTTCACCGCATAGGCCTTCATGCTTTCCGACGTCTCGGAGTACAGCGAACCAACCGCCGCCCCACGACCGGCACCACTGACACCTGACTTGCAGTCAGCGATCAAACGCGAAGCGTCCGCCAGCCCGGCTTCCAGCAAAGGCAGGAAACCCAATTGAGTAGCAGTCGGGTAGCAACCCGGCACCGCGATCAGGCGCGCTTGCTTGATCTGCTCACGATTGACTTCCGGCAGGCCGTACACCGCCTCTTCCAACAGCTCCGGCGCACCGTGAGGCTGACCGTACCACTTGGCCCACTCGTCAGCGTCCTGCAGACGGAAATCCGCCGACAAATCGATCACCTTGGTACCCGCCGCCAGCAGTTCACCGGCCAATGCGTGGGCAACACCGTGCGGGGTAGCGAAGAACACCACGTCGCAGGCGCCCAGGGTCTTGATGTCCGGAACGCTGAACGCCAGGCCGTCGTAGTGGCCTCGCAGGTTCGGGTACATATCGGCCACGGCCAGCCCGGCCTCGGATCGGGAAGTGATGACCACCACCTCAGCTTGCGGATGCTGTGCCAACAGACGCAGCAATTCGACCCCGGTGTAACCCGTGCCGCCGACGATACCGACCTTGACCATAAACCTGCCCTCAACGAACCCACTGGAAAGCCGTCGATAATAGGGGCCGTATCGTCCTGCGACAACCGTCAACGTGACGTACGGGCGCATGAGCCACTACTATCTCGGCTACCGTGAACCTGGGAATAACTAAAAATGCTTTATCTATGGGTCAAAGCCTTTCATATCGTCAGCATTGTCTGCTGGTTTGCCGGGCTGTTTTACCTGCCCCGCCTGTTCGTTTACCACGCGCAGAGCGACGACACTGTCAGTAAAGAACGTTTCAGCGTCATGGAGCGCAAGCTGTACCGCGGCATCATGGGGCCGGCAATGGTTGCCGCGCTGATCTTCGGCGGTTGGCTGATCTACCTGAACCCGAGCATCTTTCACTCGGGCGGTTGGATTCACGCCAAGCTGACGCTGGTCGTACTGCTTATTGGCTACCACCACATGTGCGGCGCACAGGTAAAACGTTTTGCGCGTGGCGAAAACACCCGCAGCCATGTCTTTTATCGCTGGTTCAATGAAGTGCCCGTTCTGATATTGCTGGCTATCGTAATTTTGGTCGTGGTCAAACCGTTCTAACTTCAATTACTCGGGGTACCTCCAATGTCATTGCCCGCTCTGCTTGAACAACGCCTGCGCCTGCCCGTCGTGGCGGCGCCGATGTTCCTGATTTCCAACCCGCAACTGGTCCTGGCGTGCTGCCGCAATGGGGTGGTCGGGAGTTTCCCGGCGCTCAACCAACGTGAAAGCAGTGGGTTCAAGGCCTGGCTGGAGGAAATCGAAGCGGGCCTGGCCCAGTTGGACAATCCCGCGCCTTACGCCGTCAACCTGATCGTACACAACAGCAACCCAAGGCTCGAGGCGGATCTGGCGATCTGCGTCGAGCACAAAGTGCCGATCGTCATCACCAGCCTGGGCGCCGTGAAGGAGTTGGTAGACGCCGTACACAGCTACGGTGGTCTGGTGTTCCATGACGTCACCACCCGACGTCATGCCGAGAAGGCTGCCGAAGCCGGCGTAGATGGCCTGATTGCCGTCGCGGCCGGTGCTGGCGGCCATGCCGGCACCTGGAGCCCTTTCTCGCTGATTGCCGAGATTCGCCAGTTCTTCGACAAGACCCTGCTGCTGGCCGGCTGCCTCAACCACGGGCACGAGATTCTCGCCGCCCAGTTGCTCGGTGCAGACCTGGCCTACTTCGGCACACGTTTTATCGGCACCACCGAAAGTCACGCCCCGGATGCTTATAAAGAGATGCTGCTCACATCGCGCGCGGCCGACATCGTGCACACTCCCGCTGTCTCCGGCGTACCCGCCAGCTTTATGCGCCAGAGCCTGGAAAACGCCGGTTTCGACCTCGCCGCCTTGCAAGGCAAAGGCGAAGTCAACTTCGGTTCCAAGCTCAAGCCGTTGAGCGACGAGGCCAAGGCATGGAAGACTGTATGGTCCGCCGGCCAAGGTGTCGGTGAGATTGATGATTTGCCCAGCGTCGATGAACTGGTTGCCCGTCTGGATGCCGAATACCGCAAGGCCCGTGAACAGGCAGCTCAATTGCGCTGGCCGCGCTGACCCACCGCATGGCCTGCTGCTTGAGCCGGCCTGCACTACCTCCCTGAATCAAGTGACAAGGAAGCCCGCATGAGCGACAACCGTTTCAAGATTGTGTTTGATGGAGCCCTGCTCCCGGGTGTCGAAAGCACCACGGCCAAGCTGAACCTGGCCGAGCTGTTCAAGAGTGACGTCGAAGCCATCGAGAAGCTCTTCACCGGTCGCCCTGTCGCACTCAAACGTGACCTGTCGCGCCCGGATGCGGAAACCTACCTCACCGCACTGAAAAACGCCGGTGTCGATGCGCGCATTGAGCCCGAACAGCCTGTGGCCTTCAGCCTGGCTGAAACTCACGAGACAGACTCTGGCAGTTTCTCGCGCCCTGCGGCCTCACCGTATGCACCACCGCGCTCCGCCGTGGGTGATGACCTGCCGGAGTACGCCACCCTCAAGGTGTTCACTATCCACGGACGCATCGGTCGTCTGCGTTATCTCGCCTGGACCCTGGTGTTAACCCTGGCACTGTTGGTTGCCGGCGGCATCATCAGCACCGTCAGCTTTGCCGTTGCCACCGCTTCGCCGACTGCTGGCACCATCCTCGGCGTATTGCTGGGCCTCGCATTGTTTGTTGCGCTGGTCTGGGTCAGTGTACAAATCGGTGTGCAGCGCCTGCACGACCTGGGTTGGTCGGGCTGGTTGTACTTCCTCAACCTGGTTCCGCTGGTGAACAGCGTCTTCCCGATCCTGCTGCTGGTATTGCCAGGTAATGCAGGCGCCAACCAGTACGGCGCGCCACCACCACGCAACTCCACGGCGGTAAAAGTCCTGGCCACCCTGTGGCTGGCGTTTATCCCGGTCATGCTTGCCATCGTGGTGACCCTGGGCATGAACGGTTACCTGAACCAGCTCGAAGCCAACATGGACAGCAGCTACGAAAGCAGCTCCATCACCTCCGATGAAGATGCCGACCAAGCCGCGACCGTCGAAGAAGACGAAGCACAGAGTGCTGACGAAGCGGGCGAACCTGTAGACTCTCCAGAACAGTGAAGAAACGCCCCCGGCCTGTGATGCCTTTGTCACAGGCGCGGCGGCGTTGCGATGGAGAAAGGCATGACCCGTTACGCTCTGATCACCGGCGCCTCCAGCGGCATTGGCCTGGCCATGGCCGAAGCCTTGGCCCGTCGCGGCCGCAGCTTGATTCTGGTGGCCCGCCAGCGTGATCAGTTGGAAAGCATTGCAATCGAATTGACCCAACGGTTTGGTGTCGAGGTGCTGTTCCGAGCCTGCGACCTGGGCGAGCCGTTGCGCTTGTCCGGGTTCCTGCTGGAGCTTGAAGAAGGCGAGCGGCAGATCGACCTGCTGGTGAACTGCGCCGGCATCGGCACCAGCGGGCCATTCCTGGCCCAGGACTGGATGACCGAACAAGACCTCATGGAGGTCAACATCCTCGCCCTGACCCGTATGTGCCACGCGCTCGGTAACACCATGGCGCTGCACGGCGGCGGGCAGATTCTCAATGTAGCGTCCATCGCGGCGTTCCAGCCCGGCCCGTGGATGAGCACTTATTACGCCAGCAAGGCCTATGTACTGCATTTCTCCGAAGGCCTGCGCGAAGAACTGAAAACCTGCGGCATCAAGGTTTCGGTGCTCTGCCCCGGCCCGACACGCACCGCGTTCTTCGGCACCGCGCAGATGGACACCGCCAAGCTCGACCGCAGCCAACAGCTGATGAGCCCCGAGGAAGTGGCGCTCTATACCGTGCGGGCCCTGGAAAAGAACAAAGCCATCATCATCCCCGGCCGTCGCAACCGCTGGATTGCCTTCAGCCCGCGTTTCAGCCCACGCTGGCTGACCCGCAAGATTGCCGGCGCCATCAACAAGGCCTATTGCCCACGTTGATTGGCTGAGTACACTCACCTTGCACATTCATAATGGAGAAACAGCTGTGGATACTCTGTTCACCAAGATCATCAACAGAGAAATACCCGCGAAGATTATCTACGAGGATGACCAGGTCCTGGCCTTCCACGATATTGCACCGCAGGCACCCGTGCACTTTCTAGTCATTCCGAAGAAACCTATCCGCACGTTGAATGACCTGACTGAAGACGACAAAACCCTCGCTGGCCATATCCTGTTCATCGCCCAGCGCCTGGCCGTTGAGCAAGGCTGCGAGAAAGGTTTTCGTGTGGTGATGAACTGCAATGAAGAAGGCGGGCAGACCGTTTATCACATCCATATGCATGTGCTGGGTCAGCGCCAGATGAACTGGCCGCCGGGCTGATCAGCCTTTCAGCAAAGGTCGCAGCCCAGGCTGCGACCCCATGCCCTTGATGCAGCGCAAACGCTTCCCCCTCTCTTGCGGTAAACTGGCCGCCGAGATTCTTCCCGGAGGTCAGCATGACTACCCAACGTCACTACTCGCCGATTGACCGTCTGTTGCTGCAAGCCGATATGGCCATGCGCACGCTGCTGCCGTTCAGCGGCCAGCCGTATCGCCCTTCGCCCGCGATCGTGCAGCCCGACGCCCAGATGAGCGAGACCCAGACCCGCCACGTTGCCGGCCTGATGCGTATCAATCATACCGGCGAAGTCTGCGCCCAGGCGCTGTACCAGGGCCAGGCCTTGACCGCCAAGCTGCCGCAGGTCCGTGCCGCCATGGAACATGCCGCCGAGGAAGAAATCGACCACCTGGCCTGGTGCGAGCAACGCATTCGCCAATTGGGCAGTCACCCGAGTGTGCTGAACCCTTTGTTTTACGGCTTGTCGTTCGGAATTGGCGCCGCTGCCGGCCTGATCAGCGACAAAGTCAGCCTGGGTTTTGTCGCCGCGACTGAGCACCAAGTGTGCAAACACCTGGATGAGCATCTGGAACAACTGCCAGCCGAGGACGAAAAGTCCCGGGCGATTCTTGAGCAGATGCGCATCGATGAAGAACACCACGCGGAAAGCGCGCTGGATGCGGGCGGTTTCCGGTTTCCGGCGCCGGTGCGGTTCGGCATGAGTCTCTTGGCCAAAGTCATGACCAAAAGCACCTATAGAATTTGAATGCATCAAACCGAAAAAAGGGCGCTATCACAGCGCCCTTTCTTTTTGCCCGCCGATTGAGTGATCAACCCAACTCGATGATTTCGTAATCGTGGGTGATGGCCACACCGGCCGCGCCGAGCATGATCGACGCCGAGCAATACTTCTCGGCCGACAGCTCGATAGCACGCTTGACCTGGGCTTCTTTCAGCGCCCGGCCCTTCACCACGAAATGCATGTGGATTTTGGTGAATACCTTGGGGTCTTCAGTGGCACGCTCGGCTGCCAGGAAGGCTTCGCAGCTTTCCACGGCCTGGCGGGATTTCTTCAGGATGCTGACCACGTCGAAATTGCTGCAACCGCCTACGCCCAGCAGGAGCATTTCCATCGGGCGTACGCCCAGGTTACGGCCACCGGCTTCCGGCGGGCCATCCATGACCACCACATGGCCACTGCCCGACTCACCGAGGAACATGGCTTCGCCCGCCCATTGGATGCGTGCCTTCATCGCCCAGACTCCACTGCTAAAAAAGGGTCGCCAGCTTAGCACAGGGCCCGCCTGCGTCAGCGTTTGCAACAAAAGCGATCAATAGCAGGCTTTGCGCGGAAAATTGGCTAATCGAGTCAGAATGTGTCTGTTAAGCTGACGCCAAATCGATGGCGTAATGCCACCCTTTATACAGCGCGTATCAGTGCCGATACCCGATGAATACAACAACTCAAACTATTTAGCGCAGTCTTTTCGGGATACAACCATGGTTGCCCTTACTCCCATACCCAAAATCAAGAATCTCGACAAACTGTTGATGCATTGCCAGCGCCGCCGCTACCCGGCCAAGCACAACATCATCTGCGCCGGCGAACGCTCCGAAACGCTGTTCTTCATTATCAAAGGCTCGGTCACCATCCTGATCGAGGATGAAGACGGCCGCGAAATGATCATCGCCTACCTGAACACCGGGGATTTTTTTGGGGAGTTGGGGCTGTTCGAACAAGCCGGCAAGGAACAGGAACGCAGCGCCTGGGTGCGCGCCAAGGTCGAATGCGACGTGGCCGAGATCAGCTACGCCAAGTTCCGCGAACTGGCCCAATACGATCCCGACATTCTTTACGCACTGAGCGGCCAGATTGCCCAGCGTCTGCGCGACACCACGCGCAAGGTCGGCGACCTGGCCTTCTTTGACGTCACCGGCCGAGTCGCGCGCTGCCTGCTGGACCTGTGCAAGCAACCCGACGCCATGACGCACCCCGACGGCATGCAGATCAAGGTCACGCGCCAGGAAATCGGGCGGATTGTCGGCTGTTCACGGGAGATGGTCGGTCGGGTACTCAAGGACCTGGAAGAACGCAACCTGGTACACGTCAAAGGCAAGACGATGGTGGTGTTCGGTACCCGCTAAACCGACAGGAAGCTGGCCAGCATTTGACGGTACAGGGCGTCCAGCCGGCTGAGCGCATTCGGTGCCGGGAAGACTTCGTGCAGGGCAATATGGCTGTCGGCACGCACCCGCTGGTCGAGGCCGCAAGCTTCATTGAAGCGATTGACCGCCGCGATCAGTTCTTCGCGATCGTTCTCCAGCAACAGCGCACCGTGCACCAAGCCCACCGGGCGGCCATCACTTTGCCGCCAGCGCTGGGCCGTGCCGACCATTTTGCGACCATTGAGGTTAACGTTGTAGCGACCGTCGCAAAACGCACCGTCGATTTCACCAACGGACGCATCGCCTCCCAACTCGATCAGCAAGTCGCAGATCGGTTGGCATAAACGCAAATAACCGGTTTCGATACGGTTCTGGTCGCCTTCACTGCGCGGCGGAGCATAGACCAGGGCGATGTTGACCGTCGCATTCGACTGCGGCACCGGTTCTCCACCGGTTTCGCGCAACAATACCGGCCAACCGGCATCCGCGGAAACCTGGCTGGCGGTCTCAAATGCCGGCAAGCGGCTCAAACGACGTGGCATGACCAAGGCTTGGTCGCTGGGTTGCCAGAACAGCAAGCCGAACTCTTGTTCGCCAGCGCAAACAGCCGCCAACAAGGCTTGCTCGGCGGCAAGACCGGCTTCAACAGTCATCGCTTGCGGCTTAACCATCAACACCTACCTCTCTGAATGAACACCGCTCCCACATTTAGACTGCATCCCAAATGATGGCAGGGTTTCAAATCAATCCAGTGTCGAACCGCTAACCGCCACACCACGCTCCGGGAAGAACAGGCGCTGCAACTCAGCTCCCGGGTTCTCGGCACGCATGAAGGTCTCGCCCACCAGGAACGAATACACGCCACTGATCTCCATCAGCTCCACATCGGCACGGTTGACGATGCCACTCTCGGTAATCACCAAACGGTCGCGCGGAATACGCGGCAGCAGGTCGAGGGTGTTTTCCAGGCTGACTTCGAAGGTGTGCAGGTTACGGTTGTTGACCCCCACCAGCGGTGTGTCGAGGGTTTTCAGGGCGCGTTCCAGTTCGTCACCGTCGTGCACTTCCACCAGCACATCCAGGCCGACGCTTTTGGCCACGGCCGCCAGCTCGGCCATCTTCACGTCATCCAGGGCGGAGACGATCAACAGCACACAGTCGGCGCCCAGGGCACGAGCTTCGACAATCTGATACGGGTCGACCATGAAATCCTTGCGGATCACCGGCAACTTGCACGCGGCGCGGGCGTGCTGCAGGAACAGGTCGGAACCCTGGAAGTAGTCGATATCGGTCAGTACGGACAGGCAGGTCGCCCCGCCCTTCTCGTAGCTCTTGGCGATCTCTTCAGGAATGAAGATCTCACGAATCACGCCCTTGCTCGGCGAAGCTTTCTTGATTTCAGCAATGACGGCGGGCTGCTTGAGCTTGGCCTGGGCGATCAGCGCATTGGCAAAGCCACGCGGCGCATCGGCGATCTTCGCCTGGGCTTCCAGCTCGGCCAGGCTCACGCGGGCACGGCGCTCAGCCACTTCTTCAGCCTTGCGGGCCAGGATCTTTTCCAGAACGGTCGGCACACTCATCCTTCATTCTCCATCTTGAATACCGCGGTGAATGCTCCCAGCTCTTCGAGCTTCTCGCGAGCCAGACCGGTGTGCAGCGCATCGTGGGCCAAGGCAACACCTTCTTTAAGACTGTAGGCGTGGTCCGCCGCATACAGCGCAGCACCCGCATTCAACACTATCATCTCGGCAGCTTTTTGACCGTTCTCGGTCTTGCGACGCCCCAGGGCATCGCGAATCAACTCCAGGGAGGCCGCCGGGCTTTCCACCGCCAGGCCGTGCAGGCTCTGGCTCTTCATGCCCAGGTCTTCCGGCTCGACCCAATACTCGGTGACCTGGTCATTTTTCAGCTCTGCCACGAAAGTCGGTGCCGCCAGGCTGAATTCGTCCAGGCCGTCCTTGGAATGCACCACCAACACATGCTTGCTGCCCAGGCGTTGCAGTACTTCGGCCAATGGCCGGCACAGCGCCTGGCTGAACACACCCACCACCTGGTGTTTCACACCGGCCGGATTCGTAAGCGGGCCGAGCATGTTGAACAAGGTGCGCAGGCCGAGGTCCTTGCGCGGGCCAGCGGCGTGCTTCATCGCACCATGATGGGATTGGGCAAACATGAAGCCGATGCCGACGCTGTCGATGCAACGCGCCACTTGTACCGGCGTCAGGTTCAGGTAGATCCCGGCCGCCTCCAGCAGGTCGGCGCTGCCGCTCTTGCCGGACACTGCGCGGTTACCGTGCTTGGCCACGGTGCAACCCGCCGCCGCGACCACAAACGAAGAAGCCGTCGACACGTTGAAGATGTTCGCACCATCACCGCCAGTACCGACCACATCGACCACGCCGTCGAGGGTCTTGAGCTCGACCTTGTCCGCCAACTCGCGCATCACCGATACGGCGCCGACAATCTCGTCGATGCTTTCGCTCTTCATGCGCATAGCCATCATGAACGCGCCAATCTGCGCGTCGGTGCATTGACCGGTCATGATTTCGCGCATCACATCGCTCATTTCAGCGGTGCTCAGGTCCAGGTGGCCGACGATACGGCTCAGGGCAGTCTTGATATCCATGGAAAGTCCTTAGCGCGTGCCGCCGCTCTGCTTGAGAAAGTTGGCGAACAGCTCGTAGCCCTGCTCGGTCAGGATCGATTCAGGGTGGAATTGCACCCCTTCGACATTCAGTGTCTTGTGGCGCAGGCCCATGATTTCATCGACCGAGCCGTCTTCAAGTTGGGTCCAGGCGGTCAGCTCCAGGCATTCCGGCAGGGTTTCGCGCTTGACCACCAACGAGTGGTAGCGGGTCACCGTCACCGGCAAGTTGAGGCCATGAAACACGCCTGCATCTTTATGGAACACCGGGCTGGTCTTGCCGTGCATCACCTGTCGCGCGCGCACCACGTCACCGCCAAAGGCCTGGCCGATGGACTGATGGCCCAGGCACACGCCCAGAATCGGCAATTTGCCGGCGAAATACTGGATCGCCTCCAGGGAGATGCCCGCCTCGGTCGGCGTGCACGGGCCTGGCGAAACCACGATGCGCTCCGGGTTCAGGGCAGCGATCTCGGCCACGGTCATTTCGTCGTTGCGCACCACCTTGACTTCGGCACCCAGCTCGCCCAGATATTGCACAACGTTGTAGGTAAAGGAATCGTAGTTATCAATCATCAGCAACATGGGGAAACCTCAGGAATTGGGGGTCTGTTCAGCCAGCGCAACGGCGCGGAACATCGCGCGGCGCTTGTTCAAGGTTTCTTCCCATTCGAGGGCCGGCACCGAGTCGGCGACGATCCCGCCACCGGCCTGCACGTGCAGCTCCCCGTCCTTGATCACGGCCGTGCGGATCGCAATGGCCGTGTCCATGTTGCCGTTCCAGGCGAAATAACCCACGGCGCCGCCATACACACCGCGCTTGACCGGCTCCAGTTCGTCGATGATTTCCATCGCGCGGATCTTCGGCGCACCCGACAAGGTGCCCGCCGGCAGAATCGCGCGCAGTGCGTCCATCGCCGTCAGGCCGGCTTTCAGCTCGCCGGTGACGTTGGACACAATGTGCATCACATTCGAATAACGCTCGATGACCATCTTCTCGGTGAGCTTCACCGAACCGATTTCCGAGACACGCCCGGTGTCGTTGCGGCCCAGGTCGATGAGCATCAGGTGCTCGGCGATTTCCTTGTCGTCGCTCAACAGGTCTTCTTCGAGCGCCAGGTCGGCCTCTTCGGTCGCACCGCGTGGGCGGGTGCCGGCAATCGGGCGCACGGTGATCAGGTTGTCTTCGACACGCACCAGCACTTCCGGCGAACTGCCCACCACGTGGAAGTCGCCAAAGTTGAAGAAGTACATGTACGGCGTGGGGTTGAAGCAACGCAGCGCGCGGTACAGATCGATCGGCGCGGCCTTGAAATCGATGGACATACGCTGCGACGGCACCACCTGCATGCAGTCACCCGCGAGGATGTATTCCTTGATGGTATCGACGGCGCGCTCGTAGTCATCCTGGGTAAAGCTTGAACGAAAGATCGGATCCGCCGCCGGCGGACGGCTGAGGTCCAGGCCGCGACGCGGGGTGATCGGCTGGCGCAGTTTTTCCAACAGGGCTTCGAGGCTGGCGCGGCCTTGCTCGAACGCGTCCTCCTGGGATGGATCGGCGAGTACGATCGCGTGCATCTTGCCGGCAAGGTTATCGAACACCACCACGGCATCGGAAACCATCAGCAGAATGTCCGGCACGCCCAGCGGATCCGGGTTCGGGCATTTGCCCAAGCGTTTTTCCACATAACGCACGCAGTCATAACCGAAGTAACCCACCAGGCCGCCATTGAAACGCGGCAGGCCAGCAATGGTCGGCACGTTGTAGCGCGCCTTGAACGCTTCGACGAACGCCAGCGGATCTTCTACGTCGTGACTTTCGATCTCGACGCCATCATGGGTAATGCTCACATGATGGTCGTGTACCCGCAGCACCGTACGGCACGGCAGGCCGATGATCGAGTAACGCCCCCACTTCTCGCCGCCCTGTACGGACTCGAGCAGGTAGGAGTTAGGCTCGTCGGCCAGTTTCAGATAGATCGACAGCGGCGTGTCGAAGTCGGCCAGGGTTTCGCAGGCCAGGGGGATGCGGTTATAGCCGGCAGCGGCCAAACGCAGGAATTCTTCGCGGGTCATGATATGCCTCGTGGCTTGAGGGTCTAACAGTCAGGTATGCAAACGCGCCGCAGAGTGCGGCCAGGATCAGTCAGGCGCGCCAACGCCAGCGGGCCAGGGCCTTGATGACTTTCATCCAGAGTTTGCGAGTGACCACCACGATGGAATTTCCAGAAGGGGACGGATCGGTATCGGGCAACGTTATCTCAGCGCCAGCTCCCAAGCAACCGGGGATTAACAGGCGCAGGTCATCAATCACCAGTGAAGGCGACTCTTCGGCGATCGGCCGACCATGGTTATAGCCGTAGCTGAGGGCCACGCACTGCACGCCCGCGGCCTTTGCCGCCAGCACATCACTGCGTGAATCGCCGACAAACAACGACTGCGAGGCCGGGATATTGGCCATTTTCATCACGAAAAACAGCGCCGCCGGGTCGGGTTTTTTCTGCGGCAGGGTATCGCCACCGATGATCCAGCGGAAATACCGGCCGATTTTCATCTGGTCCAACAATGGCGCGACGAAGCGCTCCGGCTTGTTGGTGATCAGGGCCATTTCCACGCCCTGCTTGCTCAGCCACTTGAGGGTGTCGCGCACGCCGGGGTAGACCACGGTCAGTTCATGGCCGTCTTCATAGGCGGCGTTGAACAGCTCCAGGGCGTGCTCGGCCTCGACTTCATCGACACCTTCAGCATCGATGTTGTTGGCCAAGGCCCGGCGCACCAGCATCTGCACGCCGTTGCCGACCCATTCGCGCACCGACTCGATCCCGGCCGGCTTGCGCCCCAGCTTGAGCAGCATTTCGTCCACCGCCGCCGCCAGGTCGGGCACCGAGTCGATCAAGGTGCCGTCCAGATCGAACATCACCAGCCGTGGCAATTTGCCGGGGAACAGCTGCTCAAAGCCGCTCATGGACGCGCCAGCGCCAGCTCGGCACGCATCTTGTCGATGACTTCCTGGTAGTCCGGCGCGTTGAAGATCGCCGAGCCGGCCACAAAGGTGTCGGCACCAGCGGCGGCGATTTCACGGATATTGTTGACGTTGACCCCACCGTCGATTTCCAGGCGGATATCGCGGCCGGAGGCATCGATCAGCGCACGGGCTTCACGCAGCTTGTTCAGCGTGCCCGGGATGAACTTCTGGCCGCCGAAGCCCGGGTTGACGCTCATCAGCAGGATCATGTCGACCTTGTCCATCACGTACTCAAGCACGCTCAACGGAGTGGCCGGGTTGAACACCAGGCCCGCCTTGCAACCACCTTCGTGGATCAGTTGCAGGGTGCGATCGACGTGCAGCGAGGCTTCCGGGTGGAAGGTGATGTAGGTGGCGCCGGCGTCGACGAAGTCGCCGATGATGCGATCCACCGGGCTGACCATCAGGTGTGCATCGATCGGCGCAGTGATGCCGTACTTGCGCAGCGCGGCGCAGACCATCGGGCCGATGGTCAGGTTGGGTACGTAGTGGTTGTCCATGACGTCGAAGTGCACGAAGTCGGCACCGGCGGCCAATACCTTGTCCACTTCCTCACCCAGGCGGGCAAAGTCGGCGGAGAGAATCGATGGAGCAATGACGAAGGGCTGCATGACGCACCTTTTTTGAGCTAAATCACGATGGCGCGCATTGTATACCTCATGCTTTGCCGCGCGCACCGTGACCTAACTCAACGGTTAGTAAGCGGCCCGGTAGATTTTCTCGATATCGGCCGCGCTGAGCTTGCGTGGATTGTTGCGCATCAAGCGCTCAATACCCGCCGCTTCTACCGCCATGGCTGGGATCGCGTCCTCGGGCACCCCAAAACTGCGCAACCCCGCCGGGATCTCTACTGCGGCACACAGTCGCGTCATCGCCTCGACGGACTGGTCGGCGGCATCGTTGACGCTCAAGCCGGTGACATTCACGCCCATCGCCTGAGCGATGTCCTGCATGCGCTCGACACAGGCCAGCTTGTTCCAGTGCATCACGTAGGGCAGCAACAACGCATTGCTCACGCCGTGGGCGATATTGAAGCGCCCACCCAGCGGATACGCCAACGCATGCACCGCCCCCACCCCGGCATTGCCGAACGCCATGCCGGCCATCAGGCTGGCAGTGGCCATGTCGTCGCGGGCCTGCAGGTTGGCCGGGTTGGCGTAGGCCTTGGGCAATGCACTGGCGATCAGCTTGATGGCGCCGATGGCCAAGGCGTCGGTGATCGGCGAGGCGTTCAGCGACAAGTAGGACTCGATGGCGTGCACCAGCGCATCGACACCACTGGCGGCGGTAACACTGCGCGGGCAGGTCAGGGTCATCTGCGGGCTGATCAGCGCCACATCCGGCAGCAGGTAATCGCTGACGATGCCTTTTTTCAGCTGCGCGACCTTGTCGGAGAGGATCGCCACATTGGTCACCTCCGAACCGGTGCCGGCGGTGGTGGGGATAGCGATCAGCGGCGGGCCCTTGCGTGGCACCTGGTCGACGCCGAACAAGTCGGCCAGCGCGCCGTGGTAGCCGGCATACGCCGCAACACTTTTGGCAATGTCGATGGCGCTGCCGCCACCCACGCCAATCAGGCCGTCGTGCCCGCCCTCGCGGTAAACGCGCATGCAGTCTTCGACAATGGCGATTTCCGGGTCGGGTAACACCCGGTCGAAAATCTCGTAGGTGCGCTCGCCCAGATGTTCGAGTGCCAGCGCCACGGTGCCGGACTTGACCAGCGCGGCGTCGGTGACAATCAGCGGGTTGTCCACATCCAGACGGTTGAGCTCAGCCGCGAGTTGTTCGATGGCGCCAGCGCCGGTCAGCAGTTTGTGGGCGATCTTGAATGAGGAAGTACTCATGTGCGCGGCCTCTTATTAAGTGATGGGCTGGCACAAGAGTAGCTGAGTCAAAGAGGTTGTCTGCCATTCAGCGGCTGAATGGCCATCTTATGAATGAACACAAACCCGTGTGGGAGCGGGCTTGCTCGCGAATGAGGTTTGTCAGTGAATACACCTTTTAACTGATCCACCGCTTTCGCGAGCAAGCCCGCTCCCACATTTTGATCGCCAACGGGCTCTAAACCTGGGCGGTACGCAGTTTCTCGCTACGGCCACGCAGCCATTCCAGGGTCAGCAACAGCAGCACCGAGAACGCAATCAGCAGGGTTGCCGCCGCCGCAATCGTCGGGCTGAGGTTTTCGCGGATGCCGCTGAACATCTGGCGTGGCAGGGTCGCTTGCTCGGGGCCGGCGAGGAACAGCGTTACTACCACTTCATCAAACGAAGTGGAGAAAGCAAACAGCGCCCCGGAAATCACCCCCGGCGCGATCAACGGCAAGGTCACCCGGCGGAATGCAGTCAATGGCGAGGCGCCGAGACTGGCCGCCGCCCGCACCAGATTATGGTTGAACCCCTGCAACGTCGCCGAGACGGTGATGATCACAAACGGCACACCCAGCACCGCATGCACCACGATCAGCGAGAAGAAACTGTTGCCCAGGCCCAACGGCGCAAAGAACAGGTAGCTGGCCACGCCGATGATCACCACCGGCACCACCATGGGTGAAATCACCAGCGCCATGACCAACGCCTTGCCGGGGAAGTTGCCGCGGGTCAGGCCGATCGCCGCCAAGGTGCCGAATACCATCGCCAGCACCGTGGCAGCAGGGGCAACGATGATGCTGTTCTTCAGCGCCCGCATCCACTCGGCGGAGGCGAAGAAGTCCTGATACCAATGCAGCGAAAAGCCTTGCAGCGGGTACACCAGGAAACTGCCGCTATTGAACGACAGCGGGATGATCACCAGCACCGGCAGAATCAAAAACAACAGGATCAAGCCGCAGAGGATCCGCAAGCTGTAGAACCACACCCGCTCAACGGGCGACATATAAGGGCTCAGCATCACAAGGTCTCCTCAGCTCAGGCGCAAGCGGCTGGCGCCTACCAGGCGGTTATAGATCAGGTACAGCAACACGGTGGCCAGCAGCAACAGGCCGCCCAGTGCCGTGGCCATGCCCCAGTTGATGCTGGTGTTGGTGTAGAACGCCACGAAGTAGCTGACCATCTGGTCGTTCGGACTGCCCAGCAGCGCCGGGGTGATGTAGTAACCAATCGCCAAGATGAACACCAGCAGGCAACCGGCGCCGACACCGGCGTAGGTCTGCGGGAAGTACACGCGCCAGAAGCTGGTGAATGGGTGGCAGCCCAGGGAAATCGCCGCGCGCATGTAGGTGGGCGAAATGCCCTTCATCACGCTGTAGATCGGCAGGATCATGAACGGCAGCAAGATGTGCACCATGGAGATGTAGACGCCGGTCCGATTGAACACCAGCTCCAGCGGCTTATCGATCAGACCCATGCCCAACAGTGCACTGTTGATCAGGCCACCGGACTGCAGCAACACGATCCACGCGGCGACTCGCACCAGGATCGAGGTCCAGAACGGCAGCAACACCAAGATCATCAGCAGGTTGCTTTTGCGTGCCGGCAGATTGGCCAGTAGGTAGGCCAGCGGATAGGCCAACAGCAGGCAGACCGCAGTGATCACCAGGCCCATCCAGAAGGTCCGGGCGAAAATATCCAGATAGATCGCCTGGTCCGGCGTGGCCGGCGCCACTTCACCGAGGTCATCGATGCGGTGATCGACCGCCGCCAGCAGGTAGAACGGCGTCAGGCTGCTGGTATTGCGCCGGATCGCCTGCCAGTACGCCGGGTCCCCCCAACGTTCATCGAGGCTTTCCAGCGCTTCTTTATAGGAGGCAGGCGCTTCGCTGAAGGGCAGCGCCCGCGCAGTTTTGGTCAGCAGGCTGCGGTAGCCGGCCAGTTCCATGTTCAAGCGTTTGGACAGATCGCCCAAGGTCTGATTTTGACGGGCCTCGCCCAAGTCCTCACTGAGGGCCCGGTACACCGGCTCGCCCGGCAAACCCCGGCCATCCCATGCCGTCACCGCCACCACCGTACGCGGCAAACCGCCCACCACTTCGGGGTTGCCGACGCTTTTGAACAGCAGCGCAACAATCGGCACCAGGAACACCAGCAGCAAGAACAGCACCAGCGGCGCGATCAAGGCTTGGGCCTTCCAGCGATTGAGCCGCTCGGCACGCGCCAGGCGCTGCTTGAGGGTGGGGCTGTTGACCTCGTTCGAGGGAACGGCGATGGCCATGGCTGACTCCGAAAATCTAAAAATGACGACAAACCTGTGTCTGGGCTCTGACTCTGTGGTGAGCGGGCTTGCCCCGCGCTGGGCTGCGAAGCAGCCCCTTTTGACCAGCACCGCGTTCTGTCAGACAAAACACAGCGCCTGGTTTGGGACTGCTTCGCAGCCCAGCGCGGGGCAAGCCCGCTCACCACAAAAGCCCATCAAACACAGCAGGTGGTGTTATTTGGCCGCCCACGAGTTGAAGCGCTGCTCCAACTGCTCACCGTTATCCGCCCAGAAGCTCACGTCGATCTGCACCTGGTTGGCGATGTTTTCCGGGGTAGTCGGCATGTCTTTGAGGATGTCCTTGGCCAGCAACGGCACGGCTTGGGTGTTGGCCGGGCCGTAGGCGATGTTTTCCGAGTAGGTCTTCTGCTGCTGTGGTTGCACCGAGAAGGCGATGAATTTCTTCGCCGCTTCAGCACGGTCTTTCGCCAAGCCTTTAGGAATCGCCCACGCGTCGAAGTCGTAGATCCCGCCGTTCCACACCACTTTCAGGTTGCTTTCTTTCTGCACGGCGGCGATGCGGCCGTTGTAGGCCGAACTCATCACCACGTCGCCCGAAGCCAGGTATTGCGGCGGCTGTGCACCCGCTTCCCACCACTGGATCGATGGCTTGAGCTCGTCGAGTTTCTTGAACGCGCGGTCCTGGCCATCTTTGCCGGCCAGCACTTTGTAAACGTCCTTCGGCGCAACGCCGTCGGCCATCAGTGCGAATTCCAGGGTGTACTTGGCGCCTTTACGCAGGCCGCGCTTGCCCGGAAATTTCTTGGTGTCCCAGAAATCCGCCCAACTGGTCGGCGCGCTGGCCAACTTGTCGGCGTTGTAGGCGAGCACGGTGGACCATACGAAGAAGCCCACGCCGCATGGCTGGATCGCGCCCTTCACGTAGTCGGCGCTGTTGCCGAACAGTTTCGGGTCCAGTGGCTCGAACATGTCTTCATCGCAGCCACGGGACAGCTCCGGCGATTCCACTTCTACCAGGTCCCAGGACACGCTCTTGGTGTCGACCATGGCTTTGACCTTGGCCATTTCACCGTTGTACTCACCGGCGACGATCTTGCCGTTGCCCGCGCTTTCCCATGGTGCGTAGAAGGCTTTGACCTGGGCCGCCTTGTTCGCGCCGCCAAAGGACACGACCGTCAGGTCCGGGCCTGCCATGGCCTGTGTCGCGCCCATCAAGCCCAAAGCCAGGGCGGAATACTTCAGGGATCTCAACATTGTTGTTCTCTCCACGTGCAGGGTTGGTGAAGCCAGGGGGCGATCAATTCGCCTCTAGAAGTGGGTCGAGTGCGCGAACGTGCTCGACTTGCCAGCCAATCGGTACCACGTCGCCAACCGCCAGGGCTGGGTCCAGCTCGGCAATCGGTTGTTTCACAAAAAAATCGGCCTTGCCGCAGACTTCCAGGCGCACACGCACGTGGTCGCCCAGGTAGATGAATTCGGCCACGCGCCCGGAGAAGCGGTTGACGCAAGATTCGCTGGAACCATTGAGGCTGACGCGCTCCGGGCGTACCGACAGGGTCACCGGGCCGCCGACCTGGCCGACATTCACCGCCAGCGCCTCGACCTTCTCACCGCGCGCCAGCTCCACCACGCAGCGCTCGCCGGTATGGCTGTGCAAGCGGCCATTGAGCCGGTTGTTCTCGCCGATGAAGTTGGCGACGAAGGTGTTCTTCGGTTCTTCGTAGAGGGTTCGCGGCGCGGCGATCTGCTGGATTTCACCCTGATGGAACACCGCCACGCGGTCAGACATGGTCAGCGCCTCGCCCTGGTCGTGGGTCACATACACCACGGTCACGCCGAGGCGCTGGTGCAGGTGCTTGATCTCCATCTGCATGTGTTCACGCAGTTGCTTGTCGAGGGCGCCGAGGGGTTCGTCCATCAGCACCAGCTGTGGTTCGAACACCAGCGCGCGGGCCAATGCCACGCGCTGTTGCTGGCCGCCAGAGAGTTGCGCCGGGTAGCGCTGGGCGAAAGCATCGAGCTGGACCATGCTCAGCACCCGTTTGACCCGCTCGCTGATATCGGTCTTGCTCAAGCCCCGCACCGACAGCGGGAACGCCAGGTTCTCGGCCACGGTCATGTGCGGAAACAGCGCATAGTTCTGAAACACCATGCCGATGTCGCGTTTATGCGGCGGCACGTTGTTGATGGAGCGCCCGGCCAGCTGGATTTCGCCGGCCGTCGGCGTTTCAAAGCCGGCGAGCATCATCAGGCTGGTGGTCTTGCCCGAACCGGAAGGCCCGAGCAGGGTGAGGAACTCGCCCTTGCGAATCTCCAGGTTGAGGTCTTTGACGATCAGGTTCTCGCCGTCGTAGCTCTTCTGCACGCCACGAAAGCTGACCAGCACATCATTTGAATCCACCTCGCTCATACCCGCACCTTTTTGTTTTGGACTGCTGTGAGACAAGCGTAGTCCAGCCGCAAGGCCCCGGAAATCGGGGGCCAGGAGAGAATTGCATCAGCCGGATGGAAGGTTTGGGGTAGGGATTGCCCTACACGGATGGCGCGCACGGGACGGTGCAGCGACAAGTGGCGAGCTGCAAGCGGCAAGAATGGGCTCGGCGGGGTTTTCGCGGTGTCGTTATCAGGTATGTGGTTAGAGCAGCTTGTGTTCCATGGCGTACTTCACCAACTCCGCCAGGGACGTGATATTGAGCTTTTGCATCAGTCGCGCCTTGTGGGTGCTGATGGTCTTGCTGCTCAGCGCCAGTTGCTGGGCGATGTCGTTGACGTTGGCGCCCTGGGCCAGGCGCTCGAACACCGAGAACTCGCGCTCGGACAGTAATGAATGCAGCGGTCGCGTATCGGTGAGGCCGACTTCGAAGACCATCCGGTCGGCCAGGTCCGGGTCGATGTAACGCCCGCCGGCCGCCACCTTGCGAATCGCCGTGAGCAACAGCGCCGGGTCGCTGTCCTTGGTGGCGTAACCGGCGGCGCCGACCTTCAAGGCGCGGGCAGCCATTTGCGCTTCGTCGTGCATCGACAGCACCAGGATTGCCGGCGGATTGTTCAGCGCACGGATCCGCGCAATCGCTTCCAGGCCGTTGACGCCGGGCATCGAGATGTCCAGCAAAACCACCTCGCAGGGCACGTGGCGCAGGGTCTCCAGCAATTGCTCGCCATTGCTGGCCTCCCCCACCACCAGCAGGTCCTTGGCCAGGCCAATCAATTGCTTGATGCCCTCACGAACGATGGTGTGGTCTTCGGCTACCAGTACGCGGATCACAGGGACTTCCTCTTGGTGTTATGCATCCAATGGCACCGTGACACTCAGGGTGGTGCCCTCCCCCAATTCGCTGTCCAGCCTCAATTGCCCACCCATGATCAGCACGCGCTCGCGCATGCCTACCAGGCCAAACGACACCGGGCGGCCCTGCGCCTGGACGAAGCCGACGCCATCATCGCTGATGGTCAGGCGCAAATCCGTGCCCTCCAGAGAAAGGGTCAATTCGACAGTATGCGCCTGGGCATGGCGCATCACATTGGTCAGCGCCTCCTGCAGGATGCGGAATAAGCCAATGGCCTTGGCATCGCTGAGAGCCGGCAGGTTATCCGGAACCTGCACCAAGCAGGGAATTTGCGTGCGCGCTTCGAAGCGCCGCGCCTGCCATTCGATGGCTGAAGCGATACCCGCATCCAGAATCGGCGGGCGCAGTGCCGTCGCCACGTCCCGCACCAACTGGAACAGCTGGGCGATCAAGCGCTTCATGCTGTTCAAGCGCTCGTGCAAACCGGGGTCGAGTTGCGCATAGGCCAGCTCGCACATAGAGGTTTCGAGCTTGAGCACGGTGAGCATTTGCCCGAGCTCGTCGTGCACTTCGCGGGCGATACGGGCTTTTTCTTCTTCGCGTACGGTTTCCAGGTGGGCGGACAGTTCGCGCAGTTGCGCTTCGCTTTGCAGCAACGCGGCCAACGTCCGCCTCAGTTCGCTGACATCGTTGAGGTAGACCACCAGGTATTCAGCTTCGGCAAAGCGCAGGAAACTCAAGGACACATTGGTTGGCAGGATGCTGCCATCGGCTCGCCGACAATCGGTAGCGAAGTTCTGCGGCCCTTCTTCACTGGCCCGTGCACGTTTCCAGAGGTTGAGCCAACGGTCCATGTCCAGGCTCGGATCAAGGTCGGCGAGCGGCCGCTCGATCAGCGCACCGGGGCCGTAGCCGAGCATGCTTTCGGCCGCGTGATTGGCGTAGCGCACATGACTGTCCCAGTTGACCCAGAGGATGCCGACGGTGCTCTGGTCGATGGAAAACTGTGTCAGCCTTAGGGCCTCGGCACCGGCGGCGCGGGCGGCGCTTTCTTCCCGTGCGGCCAACAAGCCGTGTTCCAGCACCCGTTGCTGGCGGCGTTGCCAAAACACCACGGCCAGGCTGGCGAGCAGCAACAGGCCCAGCAACAGACTGAGGTTTTGCCAGAGGCCCGGGGACTCGGTAAGGCGCGGGTATTTGGGTTGCAGCCAGCGGTTGTGCAGTTGGTCCAAGTCGCGAGCGGGGATGGCGCGCAAGGCGCTTTGCATGATGCCGGCCAGTTCCGGCCATTCTCGCCGCGTGGCCACCCGCAGCAATTGCGGCAGGCCGATGTCGCCCACCACTGCCAGCCCGGCAAACTCCGCCTCGCCGGACAAGCGGCTCAACTGCGCTTCATCCACCACCGCATAACGCGCTTGCTGGCTCACCAACAATTGCAGGGCCTGGCGCTCCATCGGCACGCCCTGCAGGTTGAGGCCGGGATAAGTGCTGCGCAGGTAATCAGCCACGGCGCTGGGCATGCGCACAGCGACGCGGGATTGTTCATCGAGTTTTTCCAGCTCCACGGCACCGCCGCCATCGCGGATGCCGACGATGTGTTGCGGCACGCGCATGTAGGGGTCGGTGAACAACCACAGGCGCAGACCGGACGGGGTTTGTTGCAGGCCTGGGGCAATGTCCACCTCGCCCTCGCGCACGGCGGCTTCCAGTTGCTCCTGATTGGGAAAATTGCGCCAGGTCAGCTCGATATTCAGCGCCTTGGCCAGCCACTGCATCAACTCGACATTCGCCCCGGACAGCCGCTGCAAACGCCGATCGTATTGCGCGTAGGGTGCTTGCAACACCAGTCCGACCCGCAGCTCAGGGTGCTGAGCCAGCCATTCGCGTTGCTGCGCATTGAGCTGTGCCTGGGGCGCGACGGGCGCAGGGGCGGCATTTGCCATCAAGCCAAGGCACAAACAGCCGATAACCAGCAGACAGCGAAAACCCATGATCCACGTCTCACATCACTGACAAATACTGACCAACCCATTAGGCTGCTGGAATCACTTCTGGCCGGGAATTTACGATGCCCTTTTTTCACCGTTCAGCATTGCCAGCATTGTGCCTGTCGCTGCTTTTTACCAGCGCCTTTTCCGTACAGGCTGCTGACCCACCCGCACCTGCCGCCGATAAACCCGTCGAGCGCCAGCCTTTACCCGAGCGCAGCCAGGCAGAAGCCAGCGCCCTCGAACGCAAGATCCCACAACAAGAACAGCAGCAATTGCAGGCCGGCAGCGATTCCTTCCTCGCCCTGTGGAAACCCGCCAACAGCGCCGAGCCCGAAGGCGTGGTGATTATCGTACCCGGCGCTGGCGAAAATGCTGACTGGCCGCAAGCAATCAGCCCGTTGCGGCACAAATTGCCGGACGCCAACTGGGGCAGTCTCAGCCTGTCGTTACCGGATGTTAGCGTGGATACGCTGCCACCGCGTGTGATGGAAGCGCCCAAGGCGACTGTCGACACCAGCAGCAAGGAAGCGAGCACCGCCGACAAACCGATCGAGCAAGCCGCCAGCGCCGAAGCCGAAGGCACCGACCCGGCGGTGGTGCCGGGTGCCGATGAGCAGGACAAGACCGACGCTTCGCGCATCTTCGCCCGCATAGATGCCGCCGTGGCGTTCGCCCAAACACAAAGCGCGCGCAGCGTTGTGCTGCTCGGCCATGGCACCGGTGCCTGGTGGGCCGCACGGTATTTGAGCGAGAAACAACCGTCCCAGGTGCAGAAGTTCGTCATGGTCGCGGCGCAGACGCCCACCGGACGGCATCCGGATGTACAACAACTGGCCCCCGGCCTGAAGTTGCCGACCGCCGATGTCTTCTATCAGGACACCGACCCATCACGCAAAAACGCCCAGGCCCGCGCCCAGGCGGCCAAACGTTTGAAAAATGACGGTTACAAGCAGGTGTCCTTGAAAGCGTTGCCCGGCAACAGCGCTGCCGAGCAGGAGCAGTTGTATCGCAGGATTCGCGGCTGGTTGAGCCCACAGGCGAACGCCGACTGAGGGAACACCGCAGGTCCCCTGTGGGAGCGGGTTATCAACGTGAAGGAGTGAAAGCTAACGAAAATCCCGGCGCTCGCGAATCAACGTATAGGCATTGTGCAGTTCGCGAGTGCGCTCGGTAGCCTCACGCACTTGCGCGGGGCTCGCGCCGGTGCCGGCGATCTTGTCCGGGTGATGGCGGCTGAGCAGGCGGCGATAGGCTCGCTTGATCACCGATGGCTCGGTAGTGGCAGTCACCCCCAACAGGCGCAGCGCGTCCTGATAGGTAGCACCGCGACTGACCAGCGGCTTGCGCTCCGGTGTGTAGTCGGCCGCCAGTGCCTGCAACTGTTGCGGCGTCCAACCAAGCCACTTGCCCCACAGGTCGATCAGGTCACGCTCGGCGTCATCCGCCTTTCCGTCCGCCCAAACCATGCGCCAACAGGCGCGCAATACGCCTTCCGCCGCATGGGGTTGAGCCTTGAGCACGCGCAGATAGCTGCGCACACGGTCGGAGCCGGACTTGCCGCGATTGAACGCCGCAATCGCGCGGCGCTGGGCCGAGTCGGTCATGTCGAGCGAGCGCATCTCCTGACGCGCCTGCTGGATATGCCCATCCACTACCCGGCCATTGCTCTTGGCCAAACGCCCCAGCAACACAAATAACAACTCGTCATTGCGCAACGCCGGTCGCCCGCCCAGGCGCTCGCGCAGCTGCGCCCAACTGTGCAATTGCAGGCGACGGTCCAGCGCCTGCCCCAACAGCGCACCCAACATGGCCCCGGGAATACTGGCAATGGCAAAGCCAGCCCCGGCGCCGATCAGCGTCCCTGGCCACAGCATGTTACTGCCCCGCTGTCAGCAGGGTTTCGACCTGCGCCAAGCGCTCCAGCGTGCCGACATCAATCCAGCGTCCCTCCATGTGCTCCCCCGTTACCAGACCTTTGGCCATCGCTGCCCGCAGCAGCGGCGCAAGCTTGAAGGCACCCGCGCTGCAACCCGCGAACAGCTTGGGGTCGAGCACTGAAATGCCACTGAAGGTCAGGTTATCGGCACCGGCCGCTGCATCATGAAGCAAACCTTGATCCAGGTAGAAATCACCGCCCGAAGGATGATGGGGCGGGTTGTCGACCATCACCAAATGGGCCAGGCCCTTGAGCGGCTGCTTGAGCTGGGTGAAGTCGTAGTCGGTCCAGATATCGCCATTGACTACCAGGAAAGGTTCATCCCCCAGCAACGGCAACGCCTGGAAAATCCCACCGCCGGTTTCCAGCGGCTCGCCTTCGGGGGAATAACGGATGCGCAAACCAAACTGCGCGCCATCCCCCAGGTAACTTTCGATCTGCTGGCCGAGCCACGCATGGTTGATCACGATATCGGTGAAGCCAGCCTTGGCCAGCGCCTCCAGGTGATACTCGATCAGGCGCTTGCCGCCGGCCTGCACCAGTGGCTTGGGCGTGTGCAAGGTCAGCGGGCGCATCCGCTCGCCTTTGCCGGCGGCCAGGATCATCGCCTTCATACGCTTGCCCCGGCGGATTGGCGCAGGCTGGCGAGCAACTCACCCAGCTCACTCAACTCCGGACGGTCCGCCAAGACCTCTTCTATATAAGCAAAGAAGCGTGGCACGTCGGCCAGGTAGCGTGGCTTGCCATCGCGATGGCATATGCGCGCGAAGATACCGATGACCTTGAGGTGACGCTGCACGCCCATCAGGTCGCTGGCACGCAGGAACTCTTCGAAATCCGCCTGCACCGGGATATTCAGTTGCCCCGCACGCGCCCAATAGTCGCGCTGCCATTCCCGCACACGGGCCTTGGGCCAGCTGAGGAAGGCATCCTTGAACAGGCAGGTGATGTCATAGGTGACCGGCCCGTAGACCGCATCCTGGAAATCCAGCACCCCAGGGTTGGGCTCGCTGATCATCAAGTTGCGCGGCATATAGTCGCGATGCACCAACACTTTCGGCTGCGCCAGGGCGCTGTCGATCAGGTGATCACTGACACGCTGCCACAGCGCTTGCTGCTGCGTATCCAGTTCGATACCCAGGTGACGGCGCACGTACCACTCTGGAAACAATTCCAGCTCGCGGCGCAGCAAGGCAAGGTCATAGCTGGGCAACGGTGCATCCATTGGCAATTGCTGGAAGGCCAGCAAGGCGTCGATGGCATCGGCGAACAATTGATCGGCGTTTTTGTCGTCAATCACGTCCAGATAGGTTTTTCTGCCCAGGTCATTGAGCAAAAGAAAGCCGCGCGGCAAATCTTCTGCGTAAATTTTTGGAACATTTATTCCTGACTTTGCCAGCAAATGTGCGATATCGACGAAAGGTTTGCAGTTTTCCTGGGGGGGTGGAGCGTCCATTACCACGAAGGTCCGGCCACCGCCTTCCCAACGGAAGTAGCGCCTGAAACTCGCGTCGCTGCTGGCCGCGGTCAATGTAGCCGGGGGTACGGCACCCCAGCCTTGAGCGTTGAAAAGGATCGGTAACTGCTCATCCAGCCAGACTTCCAGCTGTTGTAAACGTAGATCTTGCTCGGGCATTACAAGGGTCTCCGACGGCGCTAGCCGTCAAGCGGGGCATGCTTTATTATCACGCATCTTTTTCAGACCATCGAGAGGCGTGCGGCCCAAACCGCGGGCAGATGGCACGCAGGAAGCCCGGACTAATAAGATGGCATTGAAATCCCCCGCGTTTCGTAGAAAATTTCCGTTGCTGGTAACCGGCAGTCTGCTGGCCTTGCAACCCTTCGCCACCTCATTCGTGGTCGCCGCGGAACAGTATGACTGCTCAGTCTCTGCTTCGGGTGCCTGGGATTGCGCGCCGAAAACCGCCGCAGCCCCGCTACCACCGCGCCCGGTGCATGATGGCGCTGCCATCAGCTCCGCCAACAGCACGGCTCAGACCGATGCTGGCGGCAACGCCGAGGCCGAGCCCAAGACCGCACTGGTCACCGAATCCAAGGGCCGTGGCCTGCGCTCGCGCAGCGCCGATTACAGCCACCTGGACTGGGTACCACGCGAGAAGCTGACCGCAGCGCAGCTGGCCGAAACCGGCCCGTACTGCGGCGGTGCGTACATCGAGCCGACTCGTCCTGGCATGAACGACAAGACGAACAAGAGCGATGCGCCCACCTTCATCGGTGCCAAGGCTTCGCGTTACGAGCAGGAACAACAAGTCGCGACCCTGGCCGGTGACGTCGTCATGCGCCAGGGCAGCATGCAGTTGGAATCTGAAGAAGCCAGCCTGTACCAGGCCGAGAACCGTGGCGAGCTGAACGGCAAGGTCCGTCTGCGCGACAACGGTGCACTGATCGTGGGCGACCATGCCGAAGTGCAACTCGATACCGGCGCGGCCCAGATCGACAACGCCGAATATGTGCTGCACAAATCGCGCATCCGCGGTAACGCGCTGTACGCCAAGCGTGCCGAAAACGCGATCATCCGTCTCAAGGACGGTACGTACACCACCTGCGAGCCAGACAGCAACGCCTGGCAGCTCAGGGGCAACAACATCACGTTGAACCCGGCCACCGGTTTCGGTACCGCCACCAACGCGACGTTGCGGGTCAAGAACATCCCGATCCTCTATACCCCTTACATCTATTTCCCGATCGACGACCGTCGTCAATCCGGCTTCCTGCCGCCAAGCTTCAGCACCGGCAGCGAAACCGGCTTCACCCTGGTGACGCCGTACTACTTCAACCTGGCGCCCAACTACGACGCCACGTTGTACCCGCAATACATGACCAAGCGCGGTTTGTTGATGGAAGGCGAATTCCGCTACCTCACCAAGTCCAGCGAAGGCCAGTTCGGCGGCGCGTACCTGAACGACGACAACGACGAGCGCAAAAAACAGACCGACTACGAAAAAACCCGCTATATGCTCAATTGGCAGCATAAGGGCGGGCTGGATTCGCGTGTAGCGACCCAGGTGGATTACACCCGCATCAGTGATCCTTACTACTTCCAGGATCTGAAGTCGTTCCAGGAAGGTGTTGAAAGCCGTGATGCCCTCAATCAACAGGGTTCCGTGACCTACCGGGGCGACTCTTACCAGGCGCGCCTGAACCTCCAGGCTTACCAGCTAGCGACGATCTCACAGATCACGCCGTATGACCGGTTGCCGCAAATCACCTTCAATGGTGCGCTGCCGTATCACCCGGGTGGGCTGAACTTTACCTATGAGACTGAAGCTGTTCGCTTTGAACGCAGCCTTGAAAATGGCACGTTCACCGATCAGGACGGATTTGTGTCGCCTCGCCTGGACACCTACGTCCGCGGCCTGACCCGTGCAAACGGTACACGCCTGAACGTGGCACCAGCCGTCGCCTATCCGATGAACTGGACCTACGGTTTTATCACGCCGAAGCTCAAGTACGTTTACACCAAGTACGATCTTGATTTGGATAGCACCGGCAAGAACCAGATCATTGCGAGTCAAAATGCGGCAGCCGCAGCCGGCACTCAATATGCCGGTGGCACCTTCAAAAGCTCGCAAGACCGCGCGGTGCCAATCGCCAGCGTCGACAGCGGCCTCTATTTCGACCGCAACACCAACTGGTTCGGCAAAGACTATCGCCAGACCCTTGAGCCGCGTGCGTTCTACCTGTATGTGCCGAACAAGGACCAGAGCGACATCCCGGTCTTTGATACCAGCGAATACTCGTTCAGCTATGCGTCGCTGTTCCGCGATAACCGCTTCAGCGGCACCGACCGGATCGGCGACGAGAATAAACTTTCCCTGGGCGTGACCAGCCGCTGGATCGAAGAAAACGGCTTTGAACGTCAGCGTGTGTCCGTTGGCCAGGCGGTTTACTTCAAGGATCGTGAGGTTCAACTGCCGGGTATCCTGGCGGCTGACCGTGCCGATGCACAGTCCGACGTTTCGCCGGTTGCACTGGACTACGAGTTCCGCTTCAACCGTGACTGGCGCGCCACTGCCGACTACAACTGGGACACCGAGGAACACAGTCCTCGTTCCGGCAGCGCGATGCTTCACTACCAGCCGGAAGACAACCCGAACAAAATCATCAACGTTGGTTATCGCTATCGTAATGACCAGGTCGTCTACAACCAACTGACCGGCAAATGGCAGTTTGGTGGCGACTACGGCACACCGGGCGCAGATAACTATGTGAAGGATTACTACAAAATCCAACAACACGACTTCTCGATGATGTGGCCGATCATTCCCCAGTGGAACCTGATCACCCGCTGGCAGTATGACTACGCTCGCAACCGTACCCTGGAAGCCTTCGGTGGTTTCGAGTACGACAACTGCTGCTGGAAACTGCGCGTCATCAACCGTTACTGGGTTTCCAACGACGAATACAGCCAGATCGCCCCGCTTAACGAAAAGGGTGACCACGGGCTCTTCTTCCAGATCGTCCTCAAAGGACTCGGCGGCCTGACCGGCGCCAAGGTAGAGAGCTTCCTCGACAAAGGCATTGAAGGTTATCGTGAACGTGAAGACCAAGCTTTCTGATTGTCTGCGCCCGCTAGTGCTGGGCGCACTGTTCCTGGGTACCGCATCGGCGCACGCTGCGGTTCAAGAACTGGATAAGGTAGTGGCCATCGTCGATAACGACGTGATCATGCAGAGCCAACTGGACCAGCGCGTCAAGGAAGTCCAGCAAACCATCGCCAAGCGTGGCGGTGGCGTGCCACCGACCAGCGTCCTGGACCAGCAGGTACTCGAGCGTTTGATCGTCGAGAACCTGCAACTGCAGATCGGCGATCGTTCCGGCATCCGTATTTCGGACGAAGAACTGAACCAGGCCGTGGGCACTATCGCCCAGCGCAACAACATGAGCATCGACCAGTTCCGTGCAGCCTTGGCACACGACGGTTTGTCCTATGAGGACGCCCGTGACCAGATCCGCCGTGAAATGATCATCAGCCGTGTACGCCAGCGCCGTGTGGCCGAGCGGGTTCAGGTCTCCGAGCAGGAAGTGAAGAACTTCCTGGCGTCGGACCTGGGCAAGATGCAGCTTTCCGAGGAACTGCACCTGGCCAACATCCTGATCCCGACACCGGACAGCGCCAACTCCGAGCAGCTCAATGCAGCCGCCGCCAAGACCCAGGCTATCTATGATCGCTTGAAGGCGGGTGCCGACTTCGCCCAAATGGCGATCGCCCAGTCCGGCAGCGACAACGCACTAGAAGGCGGCGACATGGGCTGGCGTAAAGCGGCTCAATTGCCTCCTCCGTTCGACCGCGAGCTGAGCGCAATGGAAGTGGGTGGCATCACCCAACCTGCGCGCACACCGGGAGGCTTCATCATCCTGAAGCTCTTGGAAAAACGCGGCGGCGAAACATCGCTCAAGGATGAGGTGCACGTTCGCCACATCCTGGTCAAACCTAGCGAAATCCGCACCGAAGCCCAAACCAAGGAACTGGCCCAGAAGATCTATGACCGCATCCAGAGCGGTGAAGACTTCGCTACCCTGGCCAAGAGCTTCTCGGAAGACCCGGGTTCTGCCCTCAATGGCGGCGACCTGAACTGGATCGATCCGAAAGCGCTGGTGCCGGAGTTCCAACAGGTGATGGCCGATACCCCGCAGGGTGTATTGTCCAAGCCGTTCAAGACCCAATATGGCTGGCATGTGCTGGAAGTCCTTGGCCGTCGCGCCACCGACAACACCAACCAAGCCCGCGAGCAACAAGCGCTGAACGTACTGCGTAACCGCAAATACGATGAAGAGCTGCAAACCTGGCTGCGTCAGATCCGCGACGAAGCCTATGTTGAGAACAAGCTGCCAGGCGCCCAGACAGGCACCGACCAGGCAGCTCAGTGAAACCCCAGCGTTTCGCGGTGACACCCGGCGAGCCGGCCGGCATTGGTCCTGACCTGTGCCTGCTGCTCGCCTCGCAACCCCAGCCACACCCCCTGATTGCCATTACCAGCCGCGACCTGCTCCTTGAGCGGGCCGCGCAGCTGGGTGTGGCCGTCATTCTGTTGGACGTGGCGCCCGGCAATTGGCCGGACCTGCCTGCCCCGGCAGGAAGCCTGTATGTGTGGGACACCCCGCTGCAGGCCAACGTGGTTGCCGGGCAACTGAACAAAGCCAACGCAGCGTTCGTGCTGGAAACCCTGACTCGCGCCGGGCAAGGCTGCATCGACGGCGACTTCGCCGGCATGATCACCGCGCCCGTACACAAAGGCGTGATCAATGAATCCGGTATCGCCTTTTCCGGCCACACCGAGTTCCTCGCCGAGCTGACCCACACCGAACAAGTCGTCATGATGCTGGCCACGCGCGGCCTACGGGTCGCCTTGGTGACCACGCACCTGCCGCTGCGCGAGATTGCCGATGCCATCACCGTCGAGCGGGTGGAACGCGTCACGCGCATCCTGCACGCCGACCTGCAACAGAAATTCGGCATCGCCCAACCGCGCATCCTGGTCTGCGGGCTCAACCCCCACGCCGGCGAAGGCGGCCACTTGGGCCATGAAGAAATCGACATCATCGAACCCACCCTGGAGCGTCTGCGCCAAGAAGGCATGGACCTGCGCGGCCCACTGCCTGCGGACACTCTGTTTACCCCCAAATATCTGGAGCACTGCGACGCAGTGCTGGCGATGTACCACGACCAGGGGCTGCCGGTGCTTAAATACAAAGGCTTCGGCGCCGCAGTCAACGTGACACTGGGCTTGCCGATCATCCGCACCTCCGTCGACCATGGCACTGCCCTGGACCTGGCGGGCAGCGGCAAGATCGATACCGGCAGCCTGCACGTGGCCCTGGAAACCGCCTATCAGATGGCCGAGACCCGTATATGACCGAGCATTACCAACACCGGGCGCGCAAGCGCTTCGGGCAAAACTTCCTGCACGACGCTGGCGTGATCGACCGCATCCTGCGCTCCATCCATGCCAAACCTGAAGACCGTCTGCTGGAAATCGGTCCGGGCCAGGGCGCGCTGACCCAAGGCCTGCTGGCCAGCGGCGGCCAACTGGACGTGGTGGAACTGGACAAGGACCTGATCCCGATCCTCAACCAGCAGTTCGCCGGCAAGCCCAACTTCAACCTGCATCAGGGTGATGCGCTGAAGTTCGACTTCAACACCCTCAATGCCGCGCCCAACAGCCTGCGTGTGGTGGGTAACCTGCCGTACAACATCTCCACGCCGCTGATTTTCCACCTGCTGAACAACGCCGGCATCATCCGCGACATGCACTTCATGCTGCAAAAGGAAGTAGTTGAACGTCTGGCCGCGGGTCCTGGCGGTGGTGATTGGGGCCGTCTGTCGATCATGGTTCAGTACCATTGCCGCGTCGAGCACCTGTTCAACGTGGGCCCTGGCGCGTTCAACCCGCCGCCTAAGGTCGACTCGGCCATCGTGCGCCTGGTGCCCCACGCCGTGTTGCCACACCCGGCCAAGGACCACAAGTTGCTGGAGCGCGTGGTGCGCGAGGCCTTCAACCAACGCCGCAAGACCCTGCGCAACACGCTCAAGGCGCTGCTGAGCAATGCCGAGATCGAAGCTGCCGGCGTCGATGGCGGCCTGCGTCCCGAGCAACTGGACCTCGCCGCGTTCGTGCGCCTGGCCGACCAGTTGGCGATCCAGCCTGCGCCAGCCGCAGACTGACAGCGCCGGGCAAGGCCAGACACATGTCTGGCCTAGTGCCCTCCTCTTGGCCTAGACTGACCCGCATCTGCTGTCCTCCGCTTTTAAGGCCTCTTGCATGTCCGATCCTCGCTACCAGATCGACGTCAGCGTCGTCACCCGCTTCCTGGCGGACCAATCCCAACCTGAACACAACCGCTTTGCCTTTGCCTACACCATCACGGTGAAAAACAACGGACTGGTGCCGGCCAAGCTGCTGTCGCGCCACTGGGTGATCACCGACGGTGACGGTCAGGTCGAAGAAGTTCGCGGTGCCGGCGTGGTGGGTCAGCAACCATTGATCGACAGCGGCGCCAGCCATACCTATAGCAGCGGCACGGTGATGACCTCCAAAGTCGGCACCATGCAAGGCTCGTATCAGATGAAAGCCACCGACGGCAAGTTGTTCGACGCCATCATCGCGCCCTTCCGCCTTGCCGTGCCGGGAGCCCTGCACTGATGGCGACGTACGCGGTCGGCGACCTGCAGGGCTGCCTCGAACCGCTCAAATGCCTGCTTGAACGCGTAGCCTTCAACCCAACCCACGATCGCCTGTGGCTGGTCGGCGATCTGGTCAATCGCGGCCCGAAATCCCTGGAAACGCTGCGCTATTTGTATAGCCTGCGCGACGCTCTAGTCTGCGTATTGGGTAATCACGACCTTCATCTGCTGGCCGCCGGCAATAACATCGAGCGTCTGAAAAAGGGCGATACCCTTCGGGAAATCCTCGAAGCGCCGGATCGCACCGAGCTGCTCGACTGGCTGCGCCGGCAGAAAGTCATGCATTACGACGAAGGCCGCAACATGGCCTTGGTCCATGCTGGCATCCCGCCGCAGTGGACACTGAAGAAAGCCCTCAAGTGCGCCGCCGAAGTCGAAAGCGCCCTGGCCGATGACAACCTGTACACCGCCTACCTCGACGGCATGTACGGCAACGAACCAGTAAAGTGGAACAACGACCTCACCGGCGTCACGCGCCTGCGGGTCATCACCAACTACTTCACGCGCATGCGTTTCTGTACCGCCGAGGGCAAGCTCGACCTCAAGAGCAAGGAAGGCGCTGACACCGCGCTGCCGGGCTACAAGCCGTGGTTCGCTCACAAAGAACGCAAGACCCGTGACACCAAGATCATTTTTGGCCATTGGGCGGCCCTTGAGGGCAAGTGCGATGAACCCGGCGTGTTCGCCCTCGACACCGGTTGCGTGTGGGGCGGCGCCATGACCCTGATGAACATCGACACCGGCGAGCGTTATAGCTGCCAGTGCGAATCCCCTCTTCCCGTTACACTGCCGGCTACTGCCAAGCCATAGGAGCCCGCCATGAGCGAATTCAAACGTATCCCCCCTGAACAAGCCCAGGCCCTGCGCGAGCAAGGCGCCGTGGTTGTCGACATTCGTGACCAGCCGACTTATGCGGCCGCCCACATCACCGGCGCCCAGCACCTGGACAACGTCAACATCGCCGATTTCATCCGCGCCGCCGACCTCGACGCGCCGGTGATCGTGGCCTGTTATCACGGCAACTCCAGTCAGAGCGCAGCGGCCTATCTGATCAGCCAGGGTTTCTCCGACGTCTATAGCCTGGACGGCGGCTTTGAACTGTGGCGTACGACTTTTCCTGCGGAAATTTCTTCCGACAATTCGCAATAATTTTTTTCACACCCCGCTACCCCGCGTGACGCTTGGGCTCGCGCCGTTTCTGACGAACGGCGCAGCCAAACTAATTGCGCATCGCGCCTTGACCTCTCTGATTCCGAACTATCCTTAAGCGCAGGCCATCCGAATCAGGGGAGAGCCGGTACACCGGCGTGCGGGTCATCGGTAGCGTTTCAGGGTGTTCTGGGGGGAAAACGGCCATTGGCGTCTGCCAATGTCTGCCAGCATCGACTGATTGATCCGGCGTCGGCTCCACGTATCGAGCGAGGTGACGACGTCATGAGTATATTCAGCCACTTCCAACAACGCTTCGCATCCACACAGCAGGAAGAACTCACGCTGCAAGAGTATCTCGAGCTGTGCAAACAGGATCGCAGCACCTACGCGTCTGCCGCCGAACGCCTGCTGCTGGCAATTGGCGAGCCAGAGCTGATAGACACCTCGAACAATTCGCGCCTGTCGCGAATATTCTCCAACAAGGTGATCCGCCGCTATCCGGCCTTTGAAGACTTCCACGGCATGGAAGAATGCATCGACCAGATCGTTTCCTACTTCCGCCATGCTGCCCAAGGCTTGGAGGAGAAGAAACAGATCCTCTATCTGCTTGGCCCCGTCGGCGGTGGTAAATCGTCCTTGGCCGAAAAACTCAAACAACTGATCGAAAAAGTGCCCTTCTACGCCATCAAGGGCTCACCGGTCTTCGAGTCGCCCCTGGGCCTGTTCAACGCCACGGAAGATGGCGCGATCCTCGAAGAGGACTTCGGCATCCCGCGCCGCTACCTCAACACCATCATGTCGCCCTGGGCCACCAAGCGCCTGGCCGAGTTCGGCGGTGACATCAGCCAGTTCCGCGTGGTCAAGCTCTACCCATCGATCCTCAACCAGATCGGCGTGGCCAAGACCGAGCCGGGCGACGAGAACAACCAGGACATCTCGGCGCTGGTGGGCAAGGTCGATATCCGCAAGCTTGAAGAATTCCCACAGAACGACGCCGACGCCTACAGCTACTCAGGCGCACTGTGCCGGGCCAACCAGGGCCTGATGGAGTTCGTGGAGATGTTCAAGGCACCGATCAAGGTGCTGCACCCATTGCTCACCGCGACCCAGGAAGGCAACTACAACAGCACCGAAGGCCTGGGCGCGATTCCGTTCACCGGGATCCTGCTGGCGCACTCCAACGAATCGGAGTGGCACACCTTCCGCAACAACAAGAACAACGAAGCCTTCATCGACCGGATCTATATCGTCAAGGTGCCGTACTGCCTGCGGGTCAGCGATGAAATCAAGATCTACGACAAGCTCCTGTTCAACAGCTCCCTGGCCAAGGCGCACTGCGCACCCGACACCCTGAAGATGCTCGCCCAGTTCACGGTGCTGTCGCGCCTCAAGGAGCCGGAAAACTCGAACATCTACTCGAAGATGCGCGTGTACGACGGCGAAAACCTCAAGGATACCGATCCCAAGGCCAAGTCGATCCAGGAATACCGCGACACCGCCGGTGTGGATGAGGGCATGAACGGTCTGTCGACACGTTTTGCGTTCAAGATACTGTCCAAGGTCTTCAACTTCGACCCCCACGAAATTGCGGCCAACCCGGTGCACTTGCTCTACGTGCTGGAACAGCAGATCGAACAGGAGCAATTCCAGGCCGAAACCCGCGAACGCTACCTGCGTTTCCTCAAGGAATACCTGGCGCCGCGCTACATCGAGTTCATCGGCAAGGAAATCCAGACCGCGTACCTGGAGTCCTACAGCGAATACGGCCAGAACATCTTCGACCGCTACGTGCTGTACGCCGACTTCTGGATCCAGGACCAGGAGTACCGCGACCCGGAAACCGGCGAAATCCTCAACCGCGTGGCCCTCAACGAGGAACTGGAAAAGATCGAAAAACCCGCCGGCATCAGCAACCCGAAAGATTTCCGCAACGAAATCGTCAACTTCGTGCTGCGCGCCCGCGCCAACAACAATGGCAAGAACCCAACCTGGCTCAGCTACGAGAAGCTGCGGGTGGTCATCGAGAAAAAAATGTTCTCCAACACCGAGGACCTGCTGCCGGTCATCAGCTTCAACGCCAAGGCCAGCAAGGAGGATCAGCAAAAACACAACGACTTCGTCACACGCATGGTCGAGCGCGGCTACACCGACAAACAGGTACGACTGCTCTCCGAGTGGTATCTGCGGGTTCGCAAATCGCAGTAAGGCAGCGACAGGCGTGAACTGCCGGGCCACTGGCCTGGCAGCTGACCGCTTGTCTCTAAGCTTCCAGCTCGCGGCTTGAAGCTTGTAACGTGAAGCTGCCCGGAGGGCTCCCCATGAGCTATGTGATCGACCGACGCCTCAATGGCAAGAACAAGAGCACGGTAAACCGCCAGCGTTTCCTGCTGCGTTACCGTGACCACATCAAAAAGGCCGTCGAAGAGGCCGTCAGCCGCCGTTCCATCACGGACATGGAGCACGGCGAGCAAATTAGCATTCCTGGACGGGACATCGACGAACCGGTGCTGCACCACGGCCGGGGCGGCAAACAGACCGTCGTTCATCCTGGCAATAAGGAATTCACGACCGGCGAACATATCCAGCGCCCCCAAGGCGGTGGCGGCGGTAAAGGGCCGGGCAAGGCAGGCAATTCCGGCGAAGGCATGGATGAGTTCGTGTTCCAGATCACCCAGGAAGAATTCCTCGAATTCATGTTCGAAGACCTGGAACTGCCCAACCTGGTCAAACGCAACCTGACCGGCACCGACACCTTCAAAACCGTGCGCGCCGGGATCAGCAACGAGGGTAACCCGTCCCGCATCAACATCATCCGCACCCTGCGCTCGGCCCATGCGCGGCGCATCGCTCTGTCAGGCAGCAGCCGCGCCAAACTGAGGGACGCCAAGGAAGAGCTGGCGCGGTTGAAGCGTGAAGAGCCGGACAACTTCGGCGATATCCAGGAAATAGAGGCGGAAATCGAGAAACTAAGCGCACGTATTCACCGCGTGCCATTCCTCGACACCTTCGACTTGAAATACAACCTGCTGGTCAAACAACCCAACCCCAGCTCCAAGGCGGTGATGTTCTGCCTGATGGACGTGTCGGGCTCCATGACTCAAGCCACCAAGGACATCGCCAAGCGCTTCTTCATTCTGTTGTACCTGTTCCTGAAGCGGAACTACGACAAGATCGACGTCGTATTCATCCGCCACCACACCAGCGCCCGAGAAGTCGACGAAGAGGAATTCTTCTACTCGCGGGAAACCGGCGGCACCATCGTTTCCAGTGCATTGAAACTGATGCAGGAGATCATGGCCGAGCGCTACCCGGCCAATGAATGGAACATCTACGCCGCCCAGGCCTCGGACGGTGACAACTGGAACGACGACTCCCCAATCTGCCGTGACATCCTGATCAACCAGATCATGCCGTTCGTGCAGTACTACACTTACGTTGAAATCACCCCCCGTGAGCACCAGGCCCTGTGGTTCGAATACGAGCGCATCGGCGAAGCCTTTGCCGACACGTTCGCCCAGCAGCAACTGGTCTCGGCCGGCGATATCTACCCGGTCTTCCGTGAACTCTTCCAGCGCAGGTTAGTGACATGACCGCCAAAAAAGAGCAAAGACGCCAACCGATCTCCACGGGTTCCGAGTGGACCTTTGAACTGATCCAGGCCTATGACCGCGAAATCAGCCGCATTGCGGCGGGTTATGCCCTGGACACCTATCCCAACCAGATCGAGGTGATTACCGCCGAACAGATGATGGATGCCTACGCCTCGGTCGGCATGCCACTGGGTTATCACCATTGGTCCTACGGCAAACACTTCCTCAGCACCGAAAAGTCCTACAGCCGCGGTCAGATGGGCCTGGCCTACGAGATCGTGATCAACTCCGACCCTTGCATCGCCTACCTGATGGAAGAGAACACCATCTGCATGCAGGCGTTGGTGGTGGCGCATGCCTGCTATGGGCATAACAGTTTCTTCAAGGGCAACTACCTGTTCCGCACCTGGACCGACGCCAGTTCGATCATCGATTACCTGGTGTTCGCCAAGCAGTACATCATGCAATGCGAGGAGCGCCACGGCATCGATGCGGTGGAGGACCTGCTCGACTCCTGCCATGCGCTGATGAACTACGGCGTCGACCGCTACAAACGCCCGTATCCGATCTCCGCCGAGGAAGAACGCCTGCGCCAGAAGGAGCGTGAGGAGCACCTGCAGAAACAGATCAACGACCTGTGGCGCACCATTCCCAAGCGCGCCGGCAAGAATAGCGACAAGGACAATGCGCGCTTCCCCGCCGAACCGCAGGAGAACATCCTCTATTTCCTGGAAAAACACGCACCGCTGCTGGAACCCTGGCAGCGGGAAATCGTGCGTATCGTGCGCAAGATCGCCCAGTACTTTTATCCACAGCGCCAAACCCAGGTGATGAACGAAGGCTGGGCCACGTTCTGGCACTACACGTTGATGAATGACCTGTACGACGAAGGCCTGGTCACCGACGGCTTCATGATGGAGTTCCTCACCTCCCACACCAGCGTGGTGTTCCAACCCGGCTTCGACAGCCCTTACTACAATGGCATCAACCCCTATGCATTGGGCTTTGCCATGTACCGCGATATACGGCGCATGTGTGAACACCCCACCGAGGAGGACCGCCGCTGGTTCCCGGAAATCGCCGGGAGCGATTGGCTGTCCACCATAAAATTCGCCATGAGCAGCTTCAAGGACGAGAGTTTTATCCTGCAGTACCTGTCACCGCAGGTCATTCGAGACCTGAAACTGTTCAGTATTCTCGATGATGACCTCAAGGATGACCTGGTGGTGCCGGCCATCCACGATGAACCCGGCTATCGCACCATCCGCGAAACCCTGGCGGCCCAGTACAACCTGGGTAACCGCGAGCCCAACGTGCAGATCTACAGCATTGATGTACGCGGCGACCGCTCGCTGACCTTGCGTCACCAGCAGCACGACCGCAAACCCCTGGGCGAGTCCACCGAGGAAGTGCTCAAGCACCTGCACAGGCTTTGGGGCTTTGATATTCACCTAGAAACCCTGCAGGGCGACCAGGTGATGAAAACCCACCACGTGCCACCGCGCACCGATCACAACGATAACGACTACGGCCGCCTGGACCTGGCCGTCGTTAATCTCTGAAACAGCAAAGCCTCCATTGGCCAGGCACAGACGGTATCCTGTGCCGCTAATGGAGGCTTTTTCATGAAAATCTACAAAGTCGGCGGTGCGGTGCGAGATCGCCTCTTGGGTATCCCGGTGACCGATATCGACCGCGTCGTGGTGGGCGCGACTGCCGAAGAGATGCTCGCCAAGGGCTACAAGCCGGTGGGTGCTGACTTCCCGGTATTTCTGGACCCAAAAAACGGTGACGAGTACGCCCTCGCCCGTACTGAGCGCAAAAGCGGCCGGGGTTATGGCGGCTTTGTATTTCACGCCAGCCCCGAGGTGACGCTGGAAGAAGACCTGATCCGCCGCGACCTGACGATCAACGCTATGGCGGAAGACGACGACGGTAACTTGACCGACCCTTATCACGGTCAGCGAGATCTTGAAGCCCGCATTCTGCGCCATGTTTCTCCGGCGTTCGCCGAAGATCCCTTGCGAGTACTGCGTGTTGCACGCTTCGCCGCACGTTACGCGGCACTGGGGTTTACCGTCGCACCAGAAACATTTGAACTGATGCGCCAGCTCAGCGAATCCGGCGAACTGGAGGCGCTGACGCCCGAGCGCAGTTGGAAAGAAATTTCCCGCGCACTGATGGAAGACCAACCCGACGTGTTCATTCAGGTACTGCGCGACTGCAATGCGCTGAAAACCTTGATGCCAGAAGTGAATGCCCTGTTCGGCGTCCCACAACCCGAAGCCCATCACCCGGAAATCGACACCGGCATTCACACCTTGAGCGTGCTGGAACAAGCGGCCTTGCATCAGCAGCCCCTTACCGTGCGCTGGGCCTGCCTGCTGCACGACTTGGGCAAAGGCACGACCCCTGTGGATAAGTTGCCGCAGCACATCGCCCATGAACAGCGGGGTTTGGAGCTGATCAATGCCGTCAATGAACGCTTCAAGGTGCCAAGAAATTGCCAGGAATTGGCGTTGCTGGTGGGCCAGTATCACACCCACGGTCATCGTGCGCTGGAGCTGAAAGCCTCGACGCTGCTGGAGTTGCTGCAAAGTTTCGACGTTTACCGTCGGCCGCAGCGCTTTGAGGAATTCGTGGTCGCTTGCGAAATGGACGCCCGAGGCCGCAAGGGTCTGGAGCAGAGAAGTTATCCACAAGCGGATTATTTGCGTGGGGCCGCGAAGGCAGCTCGCGAAGTGGCCGTTGCACCCTTGCTGGAGAAGGGTTTCAAAGGCCCTGAGCTGGGCGAGGCGCTCAAGCGCGAACGGCTCAAGGCCCTAAAAATCTACAAAGAACACCACGCACTGTAGGAGCCAGGCTTGCCGGCGATAGCGAGCTCAGGAACGCCATCGTCGGCAAACCAGCTCCTACAGGAGAATGTTCGGCGTGAGTTGCTGGCCCTGCCATTCAAATGCGACAGGCGCCAGCACCTGGTCAATCTGCGCCTCGCGCCACAACTCGGCCAACGTCTTGCCCGCCTCAGGGTGCACTCGTTCAGGCGCCATCAACGACAGCGGCCACAGCACAAAGGCGTTCTTGAGGATTTCTACACGCGGCAGGATCAATCCATCGAAGTTACCCACCAGATCGCCGTACAACAGCACATCGATATCCAGCGGCAGGCCCTTGCGATCCGGCGCGTAGCGACCGTTGTCGGCCTCGATGAATTTCAACCGCCGGTCCAGCTCCATCAGCGGCAGGTCGGTGTAGGCCGACACCACCAGATTAAAGAACGGCCCGCTCTTGATGCCCACCGGCTGGCTTTCAAACACCGCTGAACAGCGCACATCCGTCAAAAAACTCGCCAGCGCATCCAGGCCAGCGCGGAGGTGAGACTCGCGCTCGATATTGCTGCCTAGACCTAGGTAAACCTGAGTTAGCGGCATCCGCGCTCGATCTCCACGCCCACACCCTTGGCAGCCGGAACGGCGCCTGGCTTGGTCAACTTGAGGTGCAACCAGGGAATCTGAAATTCACTCATCAGTACTTCGGCCAACCGTTCGGCAAAGGTTTCCACCAATTGGTACTGGGATTGTTCGGCAAAGGCCTGGATACGCGCAGATACACTGGCGTAATCCAGCGCCAACGTCAGGTCATCACCGGCCGCAGCCGGGCGGTTATCCCAGGCGAAGCTCAGGTCCAGGCGCAGGCATTGACGGATTCCGCGCTCCCAGTCGTAGGCCCCGATCACGGTGTCGACTTCCAGGCCTTCGATAAACACTCTGTCCAAGCACTCTTCTCCGCAGCACGACAAGGGCGCGATGCCCCGTTAGAATCAGGGCGTCCTCGCCCGGAATAGTTAGCATGTTTTGGTCACTGGCGATTTTCGCCTACCTGCTCGGCTCGCTGTCCTTCGCCATTTTGCTCAGCCGCCTGACGGGAAATCCCGACCCGCGAATGAGTGGTTCAGGCAATGCCGGCGCCACCAATATGTTGCGCCTGGCCGGCAAGAAACTCGCCGTACTGACGCTGCTGGGCGACCTCTGCAAGGGCCTGTTGCCCGTGCTGATCGCCAGCCTCGCCGGCCTGCCCCTGCAACAGCAGGCCTGGATCGGCGTATGCGCGGTCCTCGGCCACCTGTTTCCCCTATACTTCCGCTTTCGCGGCGGCAAAGGCGTCGCCACGGCAGCCGGCATGTTGCTCGGGATCTACCCGCCGGCGGCTTTGCTGGCCGTACTCGCCTGGCTGCTGACGTTCTACCTGACCCGCACCAGCTCGCTCGCCGCGTTGATCGCCACCCCGCTCACCCTGCCGCTACTGGCCTGGCAAGAACCGGCGGCACTGCTGCCAATGAGCGTGCTGACACTGCTGATCGTCTGGCGCCACCGGGGCAATTTACGCGACCTGTTTGCCGGGCGCGAACGGCATTTTTAAATACCGTCGATGAGCCCGGCCCACCTTGCAGCCTTACAACGGCGACAACTGCTCCATCGGCCAGCGCGCCTGCACGCTGATTGCCAGGCTTTCATGCTGACCAGCCTGCAGGCGCTGGCAACCGGCATAGGCGATCATCGCGCCGTTGTCGGTGCAGAACTCGGGGCGCGCGTAGAACACGTCGCCCTTCATGTCGCCGAGCATTTTTTCCAGCGAAGTGCGCAAGGCCTTGTTGGCGCTGACGCCGCCTGCGATCACCAGGCGCTTCATGCCTGCCTGTTTCAAGGCGCGCTTGCACTTGATGGTCAAAGTCTCCACCACGGCCTGCTGGAACGCCAGAGCGATGTCGCAACGGGCTTGCTCGCTGTCGTCTCCGGCGCTGACGCTTTGCTGCCAGGTGTTCAGCGCAGAGGTTTTTAAACCGCTGAAGCTGAACATTAGGCCCGGGCGATCGCACATCGGCCGCGGGAAGGTGTAGCGACCGGCAACACCTTTTTCGGCGAGGCGGGCGATTTCCGGACCACCGGGATAATTGAGGCCCATCATCTTCGCGGTCTTGTCGAAGGCTTCGCCGGCAGCGTCGTCCAAGGATTCACCCAAAAGGGTGTATTGGCCGATTCCGTCCACCTGAACCAACTGCGTATGGCCGCCGGAAACCAACAATGCGACGAACGGGAACTCTGGCGGTGTTTTTTCCAGCATCGGTGCCAGTAAATGGCCTTCCATATGATGCACGCCGAGGGCCGGAATGCCCCAGGCAAACGCCAGCGCCTGGGCGCAAGAGGCCCCAACCAGCAGGGCTCCGACCAATCCGGGGCCTGCGGTGTAGGCGATGGCGTCGATCTCGGTCGGCACGCAGCCGGCCTCATCCAGCACTTGGCGGATCAGGGGCAGCATGCGCTTGACGTGATCACGGCTGGCCAGCTCCGGCACCACGCCACCATAGGCACGGTGCAGGTCGATCTGACTGAACAGTGCATCGGCCAAGAGCCCGCGTTCACTGTCGTAAAGTGCGACACCGGTTTCGTCGCAGGAGGTTTCAAGTCCCAGTACTAGCATGGGTTTGCGCCTTGTAGAGGCTGAATTCGAAGGCGCGCATAATAGTCGCCACTCCCCCTCCCGACTAGCGGTTTTCGATCAGAGGCTTTGCATTCCGGGCAATGAGGGGTTAACATCCGCAACCCTTAAAAACCGACGACCTCAGCCGCGAATTTTTTGCGACGAGAACGTTGATCCCGGTAATGAAAGAAGGTAGCTCTGGATGCCAGCCGTCAAAGTTAAAGAGAACGAACCCTTCGACGTAGCTCTGCGTCGTTTCAAGCGCTCCTGCGAAAAAGCCGGTGTACTGGCTGAAGTTCGTAGCCGCGAATTTTACGAGAAGCCAACTTCTGAGCGTAAGCGTAAAGCAGCAGCCGCTGTTAAGCGTCACGCCAAGAAAGTTCAGCGCGAACAGCGCCGCGCCGTTCGTCTGTACTAATACACAGACGTTCGTAGCAAGCTTCTGCCAAGCCCGGCCCTCAGCCGGGCTAATGGCATTTGCGGATATCGCTTGATGCTTCACTGTTGACGCCGCACACGCGACCGATACAACTGCTTCACACGTCAGGACTGGCTCTTTTGCCAGCGGTGCACGTCTCTTCTGACGAGCCTATCAAGGCTACTGACGAGCACACTTATTCTTCAAACAGGCGATCAACTGTATCGACTGTGCCCGACGACGAGCTTCCGAGGCCGCCATTGGCCAAGACCGGGTGCCGGGGCAACATTTCCATGCCAAAAACCTGATTGAAACTAACGTCAGTGAATGAACGGCAGATACACTTCCTGAATGCCCAAGCAGACAACTGATGAACGAGCCACGCACTGCGTGCGCTTGAGCAATCATTGGGCCCTCATTGACACGCAGTGATGACGAGAACGCCATGGCCGGGCTGATTCCCCAGAGCTTTATTGACGACCTTCTGAACCGCACCGACATCGTCGATGTTGTCAGCTCGCGCGTGCAACTGAAAAAAGCCGGCAAAAACTACACCGCCTGCTGCCCGTTCCACAAAGAGAAAACCCCGTCATTCAGCGTCAGCCCCGACAAGCAGTTCTATTACTGCTTCGGCTGCGGCGCAGGCGGCAACGCCCTGGGTTTTCTCATGGACCACGACAACCTGGATTTCCCCCAGGCTATCGAGGACCTGGCAAAAGCCGCGGGCATGGAAGTCCCTCGGGAAGAAAGCGGGCGGCCGCACAAGCCGCGCCAACCTACTGATTCGCCGCTTTACCCGCTACTGACGGCCGCTGCCGACTTTTACCGTCAGGCGCTTAAAAGCCATCCGCAGCGCAAGGCCGCCGTCGACTATTTGAAAGGTCGCGGCCTCACCGGGGAAATTGCCCGGGACTTCGGCCTGGGGTTCGCCCCGCCCGGTTGGGACAACCTGTACAAGCACTTGAGCAGCGACACCCTCCAGCAAAAAGCCATGATCGACGCCGGCCTGCTGGTGGAAAACGCCGAGACCGGCAAACGTTATGACCGCTTCCGCGACCGGGTGATGTTCCCGATCCGCGACAGCCGTGGGCGCATCATCGCCTTTGGTGGCCGAGTACTGGGGGACGACAAACCCAAGTACCTGAACTCCCCGGAAACTCCGGTATTCCATAAGGGGCAGGAGCTCTACGGTCTGTTCGAGGCGCGCAAGAACAACCGCAACCTCGATGAGATCATCGTGGTTGAGGGCTATATGGACGTGATCGCGCTCGCCCAACAGGGCCTGCGCAATGCCGTCGCCACGCTGGGCACCGCGACCAGCGAAGAACACATGAAGCGCCTGTTTCGCGTGGTACCCAGCGTGCTGTTCTGCTTCGACGGCGACCAGGCCGGCCGCAACGCCGCCTGGCGCGCACTCGAGGCCACGCTGTCGAGCCTGCAGGACGGACGTCGCGCACGCTTCCTGTTCCTGCCCGAAGGCGAAGACCCGGATACCCTGGTCCGCTCCGAAGGCACTGACGCCTTCCGCGCGCGCATCAACCAGCATGCTCAACCGCTGGCCGACTACTTCTTCCAGCAACTGACCGAAGAAGCCGACCCGCGCTCCCTCGAAGGCAAGGCCCACATGGCCACCCTCGCGGCGCCGCTGATCGACAAGGTTCCCGGCGCCAACCTGAAATCACTGATGCGCATGCGCCTGCAGGAAATCACCGGGTTAAGCGGCGAAGCCGTCAGCCAACTGGTGCACAACGCGCCGCATGACGCACCGCCGCCGACCTACGACCCAGGCATGGATTACGACGCCATGCCGGACTATTCCGACTTCCATCAACCGCAGGAGGCCTACGCGCCCCAGCAGGAATGGACACCGAAAAAGTCTGGCAGCGACGGCAAGAAATGGGAAAAGAAACCCTGGAGCAAGAATGGCAAGCGCGGTGACCGTGACGAGGCTTATGCCCCGCGAACGCCTGTCGCCGTAGAAGCGCCAACGCTCATTGCCCTGCGCACGCTCATCCATCACCCGCAACTGGCGGAAAAGGTCGAGAGTGCTGATCATTTTGCCAATGCGAGCAACACTTACGCCCAGGTATTGATCGCCTTGATCGAGGCGGTACAGAAAAATCCTAAGCTAAACTCAATCCAGTTGATGGCGCGCTGGCACGGCACCGAACAGGGCCGACTATTGAAAGCCCTCGCGGAAAAGGAGTGGCTAATTGACGGCGATAACCTTGAACAACAGTTTTTAGACACCATTACTAGGTTATCCGCGGGTCAGCACACGCAGACCCTCGATGACCTGATCAAGAAAGCAAGGCAGCCGGATTTATCGGCTGAAGAGAAGATTCAGATAGCAAAACAGATGCGCGACCTCTTAAAACAGAACGTTTGCGCATCAAACCCGACCTCAACTGGCGCGTGAGGTCATAGCTCAGGTATAATCCTCGGCTTGTTTTTTGCCCGCCAAGACCTTCAGTGGATAGGGTGTTATGTCCGGAAAAGCGCAACAGCAGTCTCGTATCAAAGAGTTGATCGTTCTCGGTCGTGAGCAGGGTTACCTGACTTACGCGGAGGTCAACGACCACCTGCCTGAGGATATTTCAGATCCAGAGCAGGTGGAAGACATCATCCGCATGATTAACGACATGGGGATCAACGTATTCGAAGCTGCGCCAGATAAGGATTCCCTTATGCTGGCGGACGCCGATACCGACGAGGCTGCCGCTGAAGAAGCGGCCGCCGCGCTGGCTGCTGTGGAGACCGATATCGGTCGTACCACCGACCCTGTGCGCATGTATATGCGTGAAATGGGTACCGTCGAGCTGCTGACACGCGAAGGCGAAATCGAAATCGCCAAGCGTATCGAAGAGGGCATCCGTGAAGTGATGGGCGCAATCGCGCACTTCCCTGGCACGGTTGACCATATTCTCTCCGAGTACACCCGCGTTACCACCGAAGGTGGCCGCCTGTCCGACGTGCTGAGTGGCTACATCGACCCGGACGACGGCATTGCGCCGCCTGCCGCCGAAGTGCCGCCACCAGTCGATGCCAAGGCTGCGAAAGCGGACGACGACTCCGAAGACGACGACGCTGAAGCCAGCGGCGACGACGAAGATGAAGTTGAAAGCGGCCCAGACCCAATCGTCGCTGCCCAGCGTTTCGGTGCGGTTTCCGATCAAATGGAAATCACCCGCAAGGCCCTGAAAAAGCACGGTCGCGCCAACAAGCAGGCAATCGCCGAGCTGCTGGCCCTGGCTGAGCTGTTCATGCCGATCAAGCTGGTGCCGAAGCAATTCGAAGGCCTGGTTGAGCGGGTTCGCAGCGCCCTGGAGCGTCTGCGTGCACAAGAGCGTGCGATCATGCAGCTCTGTGTCCGTGACGCGCGCATGCCGCGTGCCGACTTCCTGCGTCAGTTCCCGAGCAACGAAGTAGATGAAAGCTGGACCGACGCACTGGCCAAGGGCAAGGCGAAATACGCCGAAGCCATTGGTCGCCTGCAGCCGGACATCATCCGTTGCCAGCAAAAGCTGCAAGCATTGGAGACCGAAACCGGTCTGACGATTGCCGAGATCAAGGACATCAACCGTCGCATGTCGATCGGTGAGGCCAAGGCCCGCCGCGCGAAGAAAGAGATGGTTGAAGCGAACTTGCGTCTGGTGATCTCCATCGCCAAGAAGTACACCAACCGTGGCCTGCAATTCCTCGACCTGATCCAGGAAGGCAACATCGGCTTGATGAAGGCTGTGGACAAGTTCGAATACCGTCGTGGTTACAAGTTCTCGACTTATGCCACCTGGTGGATCCGTCAGGCGATCACTCGCTCGATCGCCGACCAGGCCCGCACCATCCGTATTCCGGTGCACATGATCGAGACGATCAACAAGCTCAACCGTATTTCCCGGCAGATGTTGCAGGAAATGGGTCGCGAACCGACCCCGGAGGAGCTGGGCGAACGCATGGAAATGCCTGAGGATAAAATCCGCAAGGTATTGAAGATCGCTAAAGAGCCGATCTCCATGGAAACCCCGATTGGTGATGACGAAGACTCCCACCTGGGTGACTTCATCGAAGACTCGACCATGCAGTCGCCAATCGATGTCGCCACCGTTGAGAGCCTGAAAGAAGCGACTCGCGACGTGCTGTCCGGCCTCACTGCCCGTGAAGCCAAGGTACTGCGCATGCGTTTCGGCATCGACATGAATACCGACCACACCCTTGAGGAAGTCGGTAAGCAGTTTGACGTGACCCGTGAGCGGATCCGTCAGATCGAAGCCAAGGCGCTGCGCAAGTTGCGCCACCCGACGCGAAGCGAGCATCTGCGCTCCTTCCTCGACGAGTGATACCAGAACCCCCGGCCCAGGCCGGGGGTTTTGTTTTGTATCGATAAAACCTTGCGCAACACCCCTCCCCCGCAATGCCCGTCTACACTCGAAACATTCCCCGTGCCATAACGAGACCGTTATGCCCAGATTGCCGGCTGTGTTTTTGCTGTGGCTGCTGACCTGGACCGCAACGGCTGGCGCGTTGACTCTTAGCGATGATGAGCGTGACTGGCTGGCGGACCATCAGGAGTTGCGCCTCGGGGTGGATGCGTCATGGCCACCCTTTGAATACCGTGACGAAAGTGGCCGCTATCAAGGCTTGGCGGCAGATTATGTGCGCCTGATCCAGGATCGCCTCGGCGTGCGCGTCAAGTTGATTGAGCCTGCAAACTGGAGTGCGGTCCTGGAGCAAGCCCGCAACAACCAACTCGACCTGCTGCCGGGCATCATGTCCACACCGGAACGCCAGGGCTATATGGCGTTCACCCGGCCTTATCTGGACTTCCCCATCGTTATCCTGGCCCATGAGGGCGGCGCCAAACCGCGCACCCTGAAAGACCTCTACGGCTTGAAGATTGCCGTGGTGGAAAACTACGCCCCCCATGAGCTGCTGCGCACCCATCACCCCGATCTCAACCTGGTGGCCATGCCAAATGTCAGCTCGACGTTGCAAGCCCTGGCCACCGATGAAGTAGATGCAGTGGTCGGCGATCTCGCCTCCAGTGTCTGGAGCCTGCGCCAACTCAAGCTCGATGGCTTGTACGTCAGCGGCGAAACGCCCTACCGCTACCAATTGGCAATGGGTGTACCGCGCGATAACAAAATGCTGGTGGGCGTCCTGGACAAGGTGCTCGCCGACCTCAGCCCGCAAGAAACCGATGCCATCCAGCAGCATTGGGTCGGCAGCTTTACCGATCACCGCACCTTCTGGACCGACCTGCTGCTTTACGGCCTGCCTGCCGTGCTGTTGCTGAGCACCGTGTTGGCCGTGGTGATTCGGATCAACCGTCGTCTCAGTTCGGAAATTTCCCGCCGTGTCGCCCTCGAACAGGAGCTGCGCAGCAGCGAGTACCACTATCGCGGTTTAGTGGAGAGCCTGTCCGCCATCGCCTGGGAAGCCAATGTCACCGATTTCACCTACAGCTACGTGTCGCCCCACGCCGAAGAATTACTGGGCTATCCGCGCGCCCATTGGCTGATCCCGGGGTTCTGGCGCAACATCATTCACCCCGCCGACCTGACCCGCGCCGAAGCCTACTGCTATCGCGAAACCCGCGCCAACCGTGACCACAGCATTGATTACCGAGTGATCACTGCTGACGGCCGTTGCTTGTGGGTGCGCGACATTGTCAGCCTGATCGAACATGGTCATGAGCCGGTTCTGCGCGGCTTGATGATCGATATCAGTGAGGCTAAGCGCACTGAAGAGGCGTTGCAGCTGTCCGAGCAGAAATTCGCCTCGGTGTTCCAGCAATGCCCGGACATGCTGGTGATTGCACGGCTGTCTGATGGCTGCCTGCTGGAAGTGAACAAGGCATTCGAAGACCAGATTGGCCTGACGGCCGAACAGGTCGTTGGTAAAACCGCCACCGAGTTGAATATCTGGGGCATCAAGGGCGTCGGTCCCGACCTGCTGCAACGGGTGCAGACCACTAGCATCCGCAACCTGGAAATGCCCTTTCTGCGCAGCAATGGTCAGGCGTTCACCGGGCTGATCTCCGCCGAGCCGTTCCAACTCGACACCACCGAGGCCATCGTTGTGGTGGTGCGCGATATCACCCAACTCAAGGAAACCCAGCAACAACTGCAAACCTCCGAAGAGAAATTCGCCAAGGCCTTCCACGCCTCCCCCGACGGCTTGCTGCTGAGCCGGCAGCGCGATGGGTTGTTGATTGAAGTGAACGACGGTTTCAGCCGGATCACCGGCTTCACCAGCGCCACCTCTCTCGACCAATCCACCCTGGACCTGGGCATCTGGGTCGACCTCAACGAACGCAAACACATGCTCGAGATGATGCAGCGCGATGGTTTTGTGCGTGACTTTATCTGCCATATACGCCGCAGCGATGGGCAGATCCGCTTGTGCGAGCTGTCCAGCCGCCCGCTGCCGATTGGCGATGAAGACTGCATGCTGACCATCGCGCGGGACATCACCGAGCGCCAGCTGATGCAGGAAAAACTGCAACAAGCCGCCACGGTGTTCGAGAGCACCGCCGAAGGCGTGTTGATCACAGACACCCGGCAGAACATCAGCGCCGTCAACCGTGCCTTCACCGAGATCACCGGCTACAGCGAGGCCGAAGCCCTCGGCCACACCCCGCGCCTGCTGGCCTCCGGCCTGCATGACAGCGCCTTCTACGCCGCCATGTGGCACCAGTTGACCGCCCAGGGACACTGGCAAGGCGAGATCTCCAACCGCCGCAAGAACGGCGAGGTGTACCCAAGCTGGTTGACGATCAGTGCCGTGCGCAACCGCCACCAGTTGATCACGCACTTCGTCGCGGTGTTTGCCGACATCTCCAGCCTCAAGCTGGCTCAAGCCCGCCTCGACTACCAGGCGCATCACGACCCGTTGACCGGCCTGCCCAACCGCACGCTGTTCGAAAGCCGACTGCAAGCGGCCCTCAACGGGCACCAAGAAACGGGCAAACAAGGCGCCGTGCTGTTTCTCGACCTGGACCGCTTCAAACACATCAACGACAGCCTCGGCCATCCGATCGGCGACTTGCTACTCAAAGACATCGCCGTGCGCCTCAAGGAACAACTGCGCGACATCGACACCGTCGCCCGCCTGGGCGGTGACGAATTCATCATCCTGCTCCCCGGCCTGCAGCACGCCAGCGACGCCCAGTACCTGGCCAATAAACTGCTGGCCTGCTTCACACCCCCATTCCAGGCCGGTGAGCACGAGTTTTTTATCAGTGCCAGCATCGGCACCAGCCTCTACCCCGAGGACGGCACCGACGTCGCCACCCTGGTCAAGAACGCCGACGCGGCGATGTATCGCTCAAAGGCCAAGGGCCGTAACCGGGTCGAAAGCTATACCCGCGACCTGACTGCCCAGGCCAACGAACGCGTGGCACTGGAGCACGAACTGCGCCGCGCCATCGAGCGCGATGAGCTGAGCCTCTACTACCAACCCAAGCTGAGCCTGATGACCCACGAACTGATCGGCGCCGAAGCCCTGATACGCTGGCGCCACCCCACCTTTGGCGACGTTCCCCCCGAACACTTCATCGCCCTGGCCGAAGAAAACGGCATGATCCTGCAGATTGGCGACTGGGTGCTGGAACAAGCCTGCCGGCAAATACACGCCTGGCAAGGCCACTTCGACGATTTCGGCCCGCTGTCGGTCAACCTGGCCGGCGCGCAATTACGTCACCCCGGCTTATTGGGCCGCATCAAACAGCTGCTGCATGACTACCAACTCGACCCCGGTCGCCTGCAACTGGAGATCACCGAAAACTTCATCATGAGCCAGGCCGAAGAAGCGCTGGAGGTGTTGCACCAGCTCAAAGAGCTCGGCGTACAGCTTGCCATTGACGACTTTGGCACCGGCTATTCATCCCTCAGCTACCTCAAGCGCCTGCCCCTGGACTTCCTCAAGATCGACCAATCCTTCGTCCGCGGCCTGCCCGACGACCCCCACGACGCCGCCATCGTCCGCGCCATCATCGCCCTGGGCCACAGCATGCAATTCACCATCATCGCCGAAGGCGTGGAGAACCCCGCACAGCAAGCTTTCCTGGCTGCTGAAGGCTGCGAACAGATGCAAGGCTACATCGTCAGCCTGCCGCTACCGCCGGAGCTTTTTGCTGCTACGTTTCTTCGTATGCGCATTGAGGATTATTCGGATGGCACAGCGGGGAAACCATCGTTATAATCCGCGACCTACTGAGGGCCTATAGCTCAGTTGGTCAGAGCAGAGGACTCATAATCCTTTGGTCCACGGTTCAAGTCCGTGTGGGCCCACCAAACAAGAAAGCCGCGCATTGCGCGGCTTTCGTGTGTCTGGAAGGCTGTAATATGCTTCCCGCCCCCGCCCATACTCTGGAGCCCACCTTGCCCGCCCTAGATGAAATCGACCGCCAACTGATCGCCGCCCTGCAGCTCAACGCCCGCGAAAGCGTGGCCATGCTCGCCCGGCAGTTGGGCATCGCGCGCACTACCGTGACGTCGCGCCTCGCGCGCCTGGAGAAAACCCAGGTAATTACCGGTTATGGCGTGCGTCTCGGGCAGCGTGTGGTCGAGGGTGGTTTGCAGGCGTATGTCGGCATCACCGTGCAGGCGCGCTCGGGCAAGGAAGTGCTGCGCCGACTCAGTGCGATGGCGCAGGTGCAACAATTGTGCGCGGTGAGTGGCGAGTTCGATTACGTCGCATGGCTGCGCACCGATTCGCCGGAACAGTTGGACCAATTGCTCGATCAGATCGGCAGCGTCGACGGCGTGGAGAAAACCACCACTTCGATCATCCTCAGTAACAAATTGGATCGCGGACAACCAATCTGATCACCGATCTCGTCACTCTGACTAAAAACAAAGCAATTTGACGACACTTTGCGTCTTATTAACGAACGCTACGCTCTCTAAACTGGCTGCCATCTTTTCCTATACTCAGCGGGTCACGCCCGCCTAGTCGCCAGTAAGGTCAGCCATGAGCATTCCGTCCAGCACCCTCAGCAAGACCAATCGCCACCCCGCCGACGGTAAGAAGCCCATCACCATCTTTGGCCCGGACTTCCCGTTCGCCTTCGATGACTGGATTGAACACCCGGCCGGCCTGGGTAGTATTCCTGCGGCCAACCACGGTGCCGAAGTGGCGATCGTCGGCGCCGGGATCGCGGGCCTGGTGGCCGCCTACGAGCTGATGAAGCTCGGCCTCAAGCCGGTGGTGTACGAAGCCTCGAAAATGGGCGGACGCCTGCGCTCCCAAGCCTTCGAAGGTGCCGAAGGCATCATTGCCGAGCTGGGTGGCATGCGCTTCCCGGTGTCGTCCACCGCGTTCTACCACTACGTGGACAAGCTCGGACTGGAAACCAAACCCTTCCCCAACCCACTGACCCCGGCGTCCGGCAGCACGGTCATCGACCTTGAAGGCCAGACCCACTACGCGCAAAAACTCTCTGACTTGCCGGTGCTGTTCCAGGAAGTGGCCGACGCCTGGGCCGATGCTCTGGAAGCCGGCTCGCAGTTCGGTGATATCCAGCAAGCCATCCGCGACCGTGACGTGCCGCGCCTCAAGGAGCTGTGGAACAAGCTCGTGCCGCTGTGGGATGACCGCACCTTCTACGATTTCGTCGCCACCTCCAAGGCATTTGCCAAATTGTCCTTCCATCACCGCGAAGTGTTTGGCCAGGTCGGTTTCGGCACTGGCGGCTGGGACTCGGACTTCCCCAACTCCATGCTGGAAATCTTCCGTGTGGTGATGACCAACTGCGATGACCACCAACATCTGGTGGTCGGCGGCGTGGCTCAGGTGCCAATGGGTATCTGGCGTCATGTGCCGGAGCGCTGCGCCCACTGGCCGGCCGGCACCAGCCTGAGTTCGCTGCATCGCGGTGCACCAAGAGCCGGGGTGAAGCGCATCGCCCATGCCGCCGATGGCCGTTTCGCCGTCACCGACAACTATGGCGACACACGCGAATACGCCGCGGTACTGACCACCTGCCAAAGCTGGCTGCTGACCACCCAGATCGAATGCGACGAAACCCTGTTCTCGCAAAAAATGTGGATGGCCCTGGACCGCACGCGCTACATGCAATCGTCGAAAACCTTCGTGATGGTCGACCGGCCGTTCTGGAAAGACAAAGACCCGGAGACCGGTCGCGACCTGATGAGCATGACCCTCACCGACCGCCTGACCCGTGGCACCTACCTGTTCGATAACGGCGACGACAAGCCGGGGGTGATCTGCTTGTCGTACTCGTGGATGAGCGACGCGCTGAAAATGCTGCCGCAGCCCATCGATAAGCGTGTGAAGCTGGCCCTCGACGCCCTCAAAAAGATCTACCCGAAAGTCGATATCAAGGCGCGCATCATCGGCGACCCGATCACCGTGTCATGGGAAGCCGACCCGCATTTCCTCGGTGCCTTCAAGGGCGCGCTGCCCGGCCACTATCGCTACAACCAGCGCATGTATGCGCACTTTATGCAGAAGGACATGCCCGCCGAACAACGTGGGATTTTCATTGCCGGTGATGATGTGTCCTGGACCCCAGCCTGGGTCGAAGGCGCGGTGCAGACCTCGCTGAACGCGGTGTGGGGCATCATGACCCACTTCGGTGGCAGCACTCACCCGGAGAACCCAGGGCCGGGTGACGTATTCGATGAAATCGGGCCGATCGCCCTGGCCGATTAAGGAGTTGAACATGCGTGTCGCCCTGTACCAATGCCCACCGCTGCCTTTAGATGTGGCCGGCAACCTCAAGCGCCTGCATCAACTGGCGCATGAGGCGTCCGGCGCCGATGTGCTGGTGCTGCCGGAGATGTTCCTGAGCGGCTACAACATCGGCGCCGAAGCCGTTGGCGCCTTGGCCGAGGCGCAGGATGGTCCGTCGGCACAGGCGATCGCCGAACTTACCAAAGGCGCCGGGCTGGCGATTCTGTACGGCTACCCTGAACGGGCCGAGGATGGCCAGATCTACAACGCCGTGCAGTTGATCGACGCCCACGGCCAGCGTGTGTGCAACTACCGTAAGACGCACCTGTTTGGTGATCTGGACCATTCGATGTTCAGCGCCGGCGACGATGATTTCCCACTGGTGGAGCTCAACGGCTGGAAGCTGGGTTTCCTGATCTGTTACGACCTGGAGTTCCCGGAAAACACCCGGCGCCTGGCCCTGGCCGGTGCCGAGCTGATCCTGGTGCCCACCGCCAACATGGTGCCATTTGACTTTGTCGCCGACGTCACCGTGCGGGCACGGGCCTTTGAAAACCAATGTTATGTGGCCTACGCCAATTATTGCGGGCACGAGGGCGAGATCCAGTACTGCGGGCAAAGCAGCATCGCCGCGCCGAATGGCCAGCGCATTGCCCAGGCGGGCCTGGATGAAGCCTTGATCGTCGGGGAGCTGGATCGTCAGTCGATCCTCGATGCCCGTGCCGCCAATCACTACTTGCAGGACCGTCGCCCCGAGCTGTATGGCGCGCTGCACAAGCCCTGATCCAGCCGGTTTGTTAGCATAGGCCTATTCTACGTTTCGGAACTGCCCATGCCTGCGCCGGCCCACCCTCATTCTCTTCACCTGACCCTGGCTAACGGCTTGCGGGTTTCCTTGCAGCATGCGCCGCGTTTGAAGCGGTGCGCAGCAGTGCTAAGGGTGGCGGCCGGCAGCCATGACGTGCCGATGGAGTGGCCGGGGCTGGCGCATTTCCTCGAGCATCTGTTGTTCCTCGGCACCGAACGTTTTCCCACGGACGAAGGGTTGATGGCCTACGTGCAACGCCATGGGGGCCAGGTCAATGCCAGCACCCGTGAGCGCACTACGGATTTCTTCTTTGAACTGCCGGTCGCAACGTTTGCCGGTGGACTGGAGCGGTTGGTGGACATGCTGACCCACCCACGCCTGGCCCTGGAGGATCAGCTGCGCGAGCGCGAAGTGCTGCACGCCGAGTATGTCGCCTGGGCCCAGGATGCCAAGGCACAGCAGCAGGTCGCGTTGCTGGAGGGGCTTGCGGCAGACCACCCGCTGCGGGGTTTTCATGCGGGCAACCGCGATAGCCTGCCGGTGGAGCGTGAGGCATTTCAGCAGGCGTTGAGTGAATTCCACGCGCAGTTCTATCAGAGCGGGCAGATGACATTGAGCCTGGCGGGCCCGCAATCACTGGAAGAACTGGAAACCTTGGCGCAACGATTCAGTGAACAGCTGAGTTCTGGACCTCTGCGCCCACAATCCGCCCCGCCAGCGTTGATGCAGGGTGATGCGCAGAGCTATCAGCACATCACCCTGCATCACCTGCATCACGTCATGACCTGTGATGCGCCACGCAAAGCACTGGAGTTTCTCTGCACCTGGCTCAACGCCTCGGGACCCGGCGGGTTGCTGGCTGAACTGAAAGCGCGGCAACTGGCGAGTGCACTGCAGGCGTCAGTGCTTTATCAGTTCGCCGGGCAAGCCGTGTTGGATATCGACTTCACCATCCAAGCTGAATCAGCCACGCAGATCGAGGCGTTGCTGCACGACTGGCTGAGCTTTTTCGCACACAGCGACTGGACTTCATTGCGTGAAGAGTTCGCGCTGCTGGCCGCTCGTCAACAGCAGGTCCAAGGCGCCCTTGCGTTGGCCCGGAACGACAGCCAAGACCTATCGGAACAGGACGTTGTCGCCCTCAAGGCCATGCTTGATTCGCTGCACCTGCCAGAATCCACACACACTTGGCAGTTGCCGCCAAACAACCCGTTCCTGCGCCCACCGGCCAAGGAAGAACGCGCCGGCCTGATTCGCGGCCAGACCAGCGCTCACCGTGGCTTGCGCACCTTTGCCCAGGATCGCTCCCGTGGACGTAGGGAAGTGTCGGCGCTGACCTTCAGTCAGGCATTGGCAGGCGATGGCGATGAAGGCGCGCTGTATCTGCAATGGCGATCAGCCCCTTCCGGCCTGGAAAACGCTTTGCAGCCGTTGCGCGAGCATGCCGGTCAGGCAGGCGTCGAATTGTCGTTCGAAAGCCTGGGCCAAGACTGGCGGGTGAAAATGATTGGGCTATTGGAGCCCATGCCAGCCGTGTTGGACGTGTTGGCCAAAGGCCTGAATGAACCGCAAGAGGCTCAGCCCGACTCACCGCAGATGATTGCCATCCGAGAATTGCTCAAGGCCCTGCCCGCTTGCTGCAACGGCCACAATCCCGAATCGGCATCCTGGTCCACTGCGCACTGGCAAGGCCTGGGACTGGGTTTCTCCGCAGCGCATGAAGCCGCGATCAAGTCCGCAGCGGCCCGTCTGCCCGGGCAACCCGCAAATCTTAATCACCGCGCGCCGTCCCTCAGCGGTCAACGTATCTGGCACGCGATAAAAACCGACTCTGACGAAGCCGCATTGCTGCTGTTTTGCCCAACGCCGAGTCAATCCCTGGCGGACGAAGCCGCTTGGCGACTGCTTGGCCATCTGATCCAAGGCCCGTTCTACCAGCGCCTGCGCGTTGAGCTGCAAATCGGCTACGCCGTGTTCAGCGGTATCCGACAGATCAATGGCCAGACCGGCCTGCTATTCGGCGTGCAATCCCCCAGCGTGTCGCTGGAAGTCATCGTTGATCACCTGCAAGTATTCCTGAACCAACTGCCGGCACTGATCGATAGCAACGACGACTTGGGCAACACGGCTTTGGCGCAGCAATTCTCAGCACAGACACTGCCCAATGCCCAAGCCGCCGAATTGTTATGGCACGCCCATCTGGCGGGCCACTCGTCGGGTTACCTGGCTGACCTTCAATCCCACATCCAAGCCTGCACCCGCGACGCAGTGCAGCTTGCCGCCCAACAACTGAACGACGCCGCAGGCGGCTGGCGTTGCGTGGCCAACGGCCCGCCCATCTCGGAAATCTGGCATGCGGCAGACTGATCATTGCCGCCCCTGCAAAAGGCTTTTTCCACCAAGACAGCGCTAACTTGAAAAGAATTGCGTAACATTCATACGCACACATCTGAACATCTCCGATTGGAGGTGGACTATATGTATTCCTTGGTAGTAAACGTCCCATCCCTTCGTAGGAGTAAGAATATGACCTGGTCCAAACCTGCTTACACTGATCTGCGTATCGGCTTCGAAGTCACCATGTACTTCGCCAGCCGTTAATCCGCTGGGTAATACAACGCCTCGGTTCGCCCGGGGCGTTTTTGTTTTGAGCTTGATGGAGCTGCCATGTTTGTCCAGATTCTAGGTTCCGCCGCCGGCGGTGGTTTCCCGCAGTGGAACTGCAACTGCGTGAACTGCGCGGGTTTTCGTGATGGCAGCCTGCGGGCCCAGGCGCGCACCCAGTCGTCCATCGCGATCTCCGACGATGGCGTGAACTGGGTGCTGTGCAACGCCTCACCAGATATCCGCGCGCAGCTCCAGGGTTTCGCACCGATGCAACCCGGGCGCGCCCTGCGGGATACCGGCATCAGCGCAATCATCCTGATGGACAGCCAGATCGACCACACCACTGGCCTGTTGAGCCTGCGCGAAGGCTGCCCACACCAAGTGTGGTGCACCGACATGGTCCATGAAGACCTGAGCACCGGCTTCCCGCTGTTCACCATGCTCACCCACTGGAACGGCGGCCTGGCCTGGAACCGCATCGAGCTGGACGCCAGCTTCAGCATCCCGGCCTGCCCCAACCTGCGCTTTACCCCACTGCCACTACGCAGTGCCGCGCCGCCCTACTCGCCGCACCGCTTCGACCCGCACCCCGGCGATAACATCGGCCTGATCGTCGAAGACCTGCGCACCGGCGGCAAACTCTTCTACGCGCCAGGCCTGGGCAAGGTCGACGCGCCGCTGCTGGAGATCATGGCCGGTAGCGACTGTCTGCTGGTGGACGGCACGATGTGGGATGACGATGAAATGCAGCGCCGTGGCGTCGGCACCCGCACTGGCCGCGAGATGGGCCACCTGGCGCAAAACGGCCCCGGCGGCATGCTGGAAGTGCTGGAGCAATTGCCCAAGCAGCGCAAAGTACTTATCCACATCAACAACACCAACCCGATCCTCGATGAAGACTCCGCCGAGCGAGCGGAACTGGTGCGGCGCAATGTCGAAGTGGCTTACGACGGCATGAGCATTGAATTGTAGGAGCGATCGAAATGACTGACACGCCGTTGACCACCGTTGAATTCGAAGCCGCCCTGCGGGCCAAGGGCGCCTTCTACCATATCCATCACCCGTACCATGTGGCGATGTACGAAGGCCGCGCGACCCGCGAGCAGATCCAGGGCTGGGTTGCCAACCGTTTCTACTATCAGGTGAACATCCCCCTGAAAGACGCTGCGATCCTGGCCAATTGCCCGGACCGCGAGATCCGCCGCGAGTGGATCCAGCGCCTGCTTGACCACGACGGCGCTCCCGGTGAAGACGGCGGTATCGAAGCCTGGTTGCGCCTGGGCCAGGCCGTTGGCCTCGACCCGGACCAACTGCGCTCGCAGGAATTGGTACTGCCCGGCGTACGATTTGCGGTAGACGCCTACGTCAACTTCGCCCGTCGCGCCAGTTGGCAGGAAGCCGCCAGCAGTTCGCTGACTGAGCTGTTCGCACCGCAAATCCACCAGTCGCGCCTCGACAGCTGGCCGCAGCATTACCCGTGGATCGACCCGGCCGGTTATGAATATTTCCGCACCCGCCTGGGCCAGGCCCGTCGCGATGTGGAACATGGTTTGGCGATCACCCTGCAGCACTACACCACCCGTGAAGGCCAGGAGCGCATGCTGGAAATTCTCCAGTTCAAACTGGATATTTTGTGGAGCATGCTGGATGCCATGAGCATGGCCTACGAACTCAAGCGTCCGCCGTATCACAGCGTGACCGAACAGCGGGTTTGGCATAAAGGGATCCCCCTATGAGCTTTGATCGCAGCAAGAAACCCACCTGGCGCCCGGGCTATCGCTACCAGTACGAGCCCGCGCAAAAAGGCCATGTGTTGCTCTACCCCGAAGGCATGATCAAGCTCAACGACAGCGCTGCCCTGATCGGTGGTTTGATCGACGGCGAGCGCGACGTGTCGGCGATCATTGCAGAGCTAGATAAACAGTTCCCCGGCGTGCCAGAACTCGGTAAAGACATCGAGGATTTCATGGAGGTCGCCCGTGCAGAGCACTGGATTACCCTTGCCTGAAAAACCGCCGGTTGGCTTGCCGCTGTGGTTACTGGCCGAGCTGACCTACCGCTGCCCGTTGCAGTGCCCGTACTGTTCCAACCCGCTGGACTTTGCCGAGCAGGGCAAGGAACTGAGTACCGAGCAATGGTTCAAGGTGTTTCGCGAAGCCCGCGAGATGGGCGCGGCACAACTGGGGTTTTCCGGCGGTGAGCCATTGGTGCGTCAGGATCTGGCCGAGCTGATCGCCGAGGCGCGCAGGCTGGGGTTCTACACCAACCTGATCACCTCCGGCATCGGCTTGACCGAACAGAAGATCAGCGACTTCAAGAAAGCCGGTCTGGACCATATCCAGATCAGCTTCCAGGCCAGCGACGAACAGGTGAACAACCTGCTGGCCGGCTCGAAAAAAGCCTTCGCGCAAAAGCTGGAAATGGCCCGTGCCGTGAAGGCCCACGGCTACCCGATGGTGCTGAACTTCGTCACCCATCGGCACAATATCGACAAGATCGACCGCATCATCGAGCTGTGTATTGCGCTGGAAGCGGACTTCGTCGAGCTCGCCACCTGCCAGTTCTACGGCTGGGCCCAGCTCAATCGTGTAGGGCTGTTGCCGACCCAGGCACAACTGGTGCGCGCCGAGCGCATCACCAACGAATACCGCGCCAAGCTGGAAGCCGAAGGTCACCCGTGCAAGCTGATCTTCGTCACACCGGATTACTACGAAGAACGCCCGAAAGCCTGCATGAACGGTTGGGGCAGTATCTTTCTGACCGTGACACCGGACGGCACCGCCCTGCCCTGTCACGGCGCCCGACAGATGCCGGTGCAATTTCCCAATGTGCGCGACCACAGCATGCAGCACATCTGGTACGACTCGTTCGGCTTCAACCGCTTTCGCGGCTATGACTGGATGCCCGAGCCATGCCGGTCATGCGATGAAAAGGAAAAGGATTTCGGCGGCTGCCGATGCCAGGCCTTCATGCTCACGGGGGACGCGAGCAATGCCGACCCGGTGTGCAGCAAGTCCGAGCAGCACGGCATCATCCTGCAAGCGCGGGAAGAAGCCGAACACGCCACCCAGACCATCGAGCAGTTGGCCTTTCGCAACGAGCGCAACTCACGGCTCATCGCAAAAGGCTGACGGCCTTAGCGCTTGGCGATGATGTACACGGCGTGGATGATGCCCGGGAAGTACCCGCACAAGGTCAGCAGGATGTTCAGCCAGAATGCACCGGCGAAACCCACTTGCAGGAACACACCCAGTGGCGGCAGCAGAATGGCGATGATGATACGAATGATGTCCATGGGTAAGCTCCAGAAAATCGGCTCGTGTGAGCCGTGTAGCTAATCGACCTTGGGCGTTCGTGAGGGTTCAGTGGGATCTGGCGTTGGGCCACTGTCAGGCGAGAATCTCCAAGCCGTGTTTCTTCACGATGCTCAGTAACTTGAGCGCCATGCCGCTGGGTTGCTTCTCACCGGACTCCCACTTTTTCACGGTGGACGCGCTTGTGTTCAGGTAGCGGGCGAACACAGGTTGGCTCACATGGCTGCTTTCACGAAGCTGCTTGATTTGGTCGGCCGGGATTTGCTCAGGGACGGCAGATAAGCAGGCCTCGTCATATTCGCGAAGCGTGGTTTTGCTGATGGCGCCAATTGCGTACAGTGCTAGGGCTGACTGGTGAACAGACTCAAGTACTTCGCTTTCATATTTTTTGGTCATGATGTATCTCCACAAAATCCTTGGCATCCAGCAGGTATCGGAGCTGTACTTCGCTTAAGTTTTCATAGACCTTAGCCAGCGCTCGAAGCCTACCCAATTCCTTAGGGCTGATATTGCTCTGTCTCTGCTTATCAAAAAGAGATTGATAAACCCAGTAATGCCGGCCCTTTGCCAACACAATGGAGCGGTGCCGGTTTTCCTTGAGGCGCTTCTTCCAAACACCACCACCCAGATTATCCGCTTGGCCCTTGAGCAATTCGCCAAACGCTTCTCTTAGCTCAGAATCACAGATCCAGGCTCTGCTCGCTGCATCAGCGAAATTACGGGTTTTAAACAACCTGAGTTTCATGGATATCCCTTCCCATAAACATACCACCCAGTGGTATAGATTAGAAGTAGAGCACGCTGTGCCCCATCGGCAGTCCTTGCCGACGCCCGCTAAAAAGCCATTGTTTTCACAAACGCTCAATCAACATTTTCAATCCAAAAATGACACGCCCAAAAAAACGCCCCCAGCCAAAAAAATCAGGCCGGAGGCGCCGCGTAGACCGCGAGACGGTTCAGGAATAAGGGGGCTAAACGGCGATGCCCTTGCGGCACTGCAGTTGGGCGGTACGCACGCGGGAGAAGGCGCGGGCCAGGCGCAGGAGCATTTCGTCGACGTTGCTTTTGCTCACGGTCAGGGCCGGGGTGAAGCGTAGGCAGTTGGGTTGCGGAGCTTGGAGGATCAGGCCTTCGTGCAGCGCCGCTTTTACAACAGCATCCGCAGAATCATCCGACAACGTCAGGCCCCACATCAGGCCATGGCCACGCAATTGACCATGGTCGTAGCGGTAGGTCAGGCGCGCAAGACCTTCGCCCAGGTACAAGCCGGTCTCACGCACGTGATCCATAAAGCCGTGCTCCAGCACGGAGTCGAGTACTGCCAGCCCGGCCGAAGCCATCAGCGCATTACCGTGGTGAGTGCCTTCCAACTCGCCCACGTCGAAGCAACAGGCTTTGCCGCGCGCCAGCAGTGCTGCCAAGGGGACCCCGCCACCCAGGCCTTTGCCGAGGGTGATGATGTCGGCACGTACGCCGTATTGTTGCTCGGCGAGCAAGGTGCCGCAGCGGCCCATGCCGGTTTGTACTTCGTCGAGAATCAGCAGGATCCCCAGTTCACGGCACAAACGCTCAACGCCTTTGAGGTAATGCTCGGTTGCAGGAATGACGCCCGCTTCGCCCTGGATCGGTTCGAGCAGGATGGCGACGGTTTGCGCATCGACTGCCGCATGCAGGGCCGGCAAGTCATTAAAAGGCACATGGCTGAAACCGGGCAATTGCGGTTCAAAACGATTTTCCGGGCCACCCGCCGAAGCCGACATCGCGGCAAAACTGCGGCCATGGCAACCGGCGCTGGCACTAATGATGCGATAGGCCCCCCCGCGATGCAGCTGGCCCCATTTGCGCGCCAACTTGATCGCCGCTTCAACGGCTTCCGCGCCGGTGCTGAGCAGGTACGCCTGATCGCTGCCGGTGCGATGGCACAGGCGCTCAGCCAGGTTGAGTTGAACGCGGTTATGCAGGCCGTTGCCGGGATTGATCAGCGCCTGGGTCTGGTCAGCCAGCGCCTTGATCAACACCTGAGGGCTGTGGCCGAGGCTGTTGGCCGCGTTGCCCTGACTGAAATCCAGGTAGGCATGGTCGTCGCTGTCCCACAGCCAGGAACCCTGGCCGCGTACGAAAACTTGCGGCGGACGAGCGACGGAGGGCATCAGGGATTCGCTGGTAGACGTATCGCCGGGCGCCTCGAGAATCAAATCGTCCAGGCTCGGCGCGGGGCGACGGAACAGATTCATAGCTCACCCCCAATAGCAATCGGACCTTGGTCGGTGCGACACGCCAATACTGCCTCGAGGTTTTTTGCCTTGCCTATGTAAACGCCACCAACATAAACGCTGTTCATTGCCTGATCCGGCCCTGTAAGCCCTGCGAATAGGCGCTAGACTAGGCTCCTCAGGGGCCAACAGCCATTTCGTTTTTCCAGCTTTTTCGATAAGTAAGTCTTATGGATTTCAAGCAACTGCGTTATTTCGTCGCGGTGTATGAGGAAGGCCACGTAGGTCGTGCCGCCGAGCGCCTGTCGATCTCCCAACCAGCGCTGTCCCAGCAGATCCGCCAGTTGGAACAGAACCTGGATGTGAGTCTGTTCGAGCGCAGCAGCAAGCGCCTGTTGCCAACACTGGCGGCGCACACGTTGTACAACCACGCGTTGCCGCTGATCGATGGCATGCAGCAAGCCGTTGAAGCCCTGCGCAACTTCAAGGGCCAGGCGATGCGCACCTTGGCCATCGGCGTGTTGCAAACCGTGCACACCAGCCTGGTGCCGCAGATGCTCGAGCGCGTGCGCAAGGCCCAGCCACATCTGGTGGTGCAGATCTACGAATTGACCGGACTTGAAATCGAGCGACGACTGCTCAACGGCTCACTGGATATCGGCATAAGCTACTTGCCGCCACGCCAGCCGGGGCTGCACGGCGCGTTGCTGTACGAAGATGAGCTGAAAGTCGTCATCCCCGAAGACCATCCCCTGCGGGAATTCAAGAAAGTCTCGCTGAAGCAGGCGGCGGAGCTGCCGATGTTGCTGCTGGGGGAGGAGTTCCAGGTCCGGCAGATCTGGCAAGGACAGCTGTCCAACCTCGGAAGACGCCCGCAAGTACAGGCAGAGTTGAACACTATGGTGGGGATTCTCGACAGTCTGCCGCACACAAAACTGGCGACGGTGCTGCCGGGGCGCTCGCAGGACGAACACAACAGTCAGTCGCTGCTATGGAAACCCTTGAGTGAACCCAGAGTGCCGCTGAAAGTCGGCCTGGTGTGCCGCGATGTGCAACGCCAGCAAGCGACAGTGGCGTTGCTGCGCACTCTGCTGGAAGACGTGATGAATGCCCCGCAGGCACAGTCCTGAACTCAAGCGGGCTGACTTTTTCGCGGGCAAAAGAAAACCCCGCCGAAGCGGGGCTTTGCAGACTGTTTCCCTGACATCCATTTCACTCCGCCGTCCTGGCAGAATCCTACGTGTCCGTGTTGTTGCTTTGCGCTTCCTGCGCGACGTCCATGTGAAGTAGATTATCCGTGGATCCAATATGGCGATAGAGGACGATTAGCAGCACGTCATGTAAGAGAATGCTTACACGCCCTCAAACCCCTTAGAACAGGGCCTCATCCAGCAAGAACAGCGATTCGCTACCGGATTTTACCGACGCACTCAGCGAGTGAATACGTGGCAACAAGCGCGCAAAGTAGAAGCGTGCAGTGCCTAGCTTGCTTGCGTAGAAGTCTTCTTCAGATTCCTTGCCCAACGCGGCCTTGGCCATGCGTGCCCACATATACGCGTAGGCCATGTAGCCGAAGGCGTGCAAGTACTCCACCGACGCCGCGCCGATTTCATTCGGGTTAGTCTTGGCGCGATCCAGTACCCAGGCGGTCAGCTCATCCAGGCTATCCACCGCCGCGCCCAGCGGTTTGGTGAACTCACTCAGCTCGGCACCCGCCGAGGCAATGAACGCGCGGATTTCATCGGCAAACAAGGTGTAGAACGCCCCACCACTGCCGACGATCTTGCGCCCCATCAAGTCCAGCGCCTGGATGCCGTTGGTGCCTTCGTAGATCTGGGTGATGCGCACATCCCGCACCAGTTGCTCCTGGCCCCACTCGCGAATGTAGCCATGGCCGCCGAACACTTGTTGGCCGAGCACGGTGGTTTCCAGGCCCAGGTCGCTCAAGAACGCCTTGGCTACCGGGGTCAATAACGCAACCAGGTTATCGGCGCGCTCACGGGCTGCGGCATCATCGCTGAACTTGGCGATGTCCAGTTGCGTCGCCACATAGGTGGAGAACGCACGGCCACCTTCGTTCGCGGCCTTCATGGTCAGCAACATGCGGCGCACGTCGGGGTGCACGATGATCGGGTCGGCCACTTTGTCTTTATGCTGTGCGCCGGTCGGTGCACGGCTTTGCACGCGGTCGCGCGCATATTCAATGGCGTTCTGGTAGGAACGCTCGCCGGACGCCAGGCCCTGAATGCCCACACCCAGGCGCTCGTAGTTCATCATGGTGAACATCGCGGCCAAGCCACGGTTCGGCTCACCCACCAGGTAGCCCACGGCTTCGTCGAAGTTCATCACGCAGGTCGCCGACGCCTGGATCCCCATCTTGTGCTCAATGGAACCGCAGCTCACGGTGTTGCGCGCGCCCAGGCTGCCGTCGGCATTGACCATGAATTTCGGCACCAGGAACAGCGAGATACCCTTGGGGCCGGCCGGTGCGTCCGGCAGCTTGGCCAGCACCAAGTGGATGATGTTCTCGGTGAGGTCGTGTTCACCCCCGGTGATAAAGATCTTGGTACCGCTGACTGTGTAGGAACCGTCAGCCTGCGGCTCGGCCTTGGTGCGGATAATCCCCAAGTCAGTACCGGCGTGGGCTTCGGTCAGGCACATGGAGCCGGCCCATTCACCGGAATACATCTTCGGCAGATAAGCGGCTTTCAGTTCTTCGCTGGCGTGGGTGTTGATCGACACGCAGGCGCCGGAGGTCAGCATCGGGTACAACCCGAACGCCAGGCTCGACGAGTTGATCATCTCTTCAACCTGGGCCGACACCGCCTTAGGCATACCCATGCCGCCGAACATCGGATCACCACCTACCCCAACCCAGCCGCCTTCGGCATAGGTTTTGTAGGCCTGTGGAAAACCGTCCGGCGTGAATACCGCGGTGTTGTCCCAGCGGCAACCCTGCTCATCGCCACCGCGGCTGAGCGGGGCGATGGATTTGGCGGTGACCTTGCCGGCTTCTTCGAGGATGGCCTCTACGGTTTCGGCGTCAACGGTGTCTGCCAATGCCGGCAATTGGGCCCAAGTGGTGGCGACCTCAAAGACTTCGTTGAGGACGAAGCGCATATCACGCAGCGGCGCTTTGTAATCAGCCATGGCAAACCTCGTGAGAACGTGAAAAGTAATTCGGTAAGAGTCGGTTTTACAGGCTCAGAGTGTACCCGAACAACTTTTCAGACACATAGGGTCCACTTGTGACTGATCGGTATTTTTAAGTCACTACAGCGCAAATGCCTCCGCAGGCAGACTCATCAGGCATTCGCTGCCCGCTTCCACCGCAGCACGGTGGGTGGCGGTACGTGGTAGCAGGCGCTTGAAATAGAAGTCGCAGGTCGCGAGCTTGGCCTTGAAGAAATCCGAGTCCGGTTGCTCAAGGGCAGCCATCGCCATACGCAGCCACAGGTAGGCAAGGATCACGTAGCCGCTGTACATCAAGTAATCCACGGCCGCCGCACCGACTTCATCGGGGTTCTTCATCGCGGCCATGCCGACTTTAGTGGTCAGTTCGCCCCACTCTCCGTTCAGCTGGCTGAGCTGCGCCACATAGGCCTTGAGCTGCGGGTGCTCGGCATTAGCCGCGCAGAACTTATGCACGATCTTGGTAAACCCACGCAGCAACTTGCCCTGGCTGCCCAGCACCTTGCGCCCCAGCAGGTCGAGGGCCTGAATGCCGTTGGTGCCTTCATAGATCGGCGCAATCCGTGCGTCGCGGGCCAGTTGTTCCATGCCCCATTCGCGGATGTAGCCGTGGCCGCCGAAGATCTGCATGCCGTGGTTGGTCACCTCAAGGCCGGTGTCGGTCATGAAGGCTTTGCAGATGGGGGTGAGGAACGCCAGCAGGTCTTCGGCGTCCTGACGTTGGGTGGCGTCGCCGCTCAGGTGCGCGGTGTCGAGCAACTGTGCGGTGAAGTAGGTCAGTGCGCGGTTGCCTTCGTTGAAGGCCTTCATGGTCAGCAGCATGCGGCGCACGTCGGGGTGCACGATGATCGGGTCGGCGGCTTTATCTGGAGCCTTGGCACCGGTCAACGAGCGCATCTGCAGGCGGTCGTTGGCGTATTTGATGGCGCCCTGGAAGCTCGCTTCGCCATTGCACAAGCCCTGCATACCGGTGCCCAGGCGCGCGTGATTCATCATGGTGAACATGCAGTTGAGGCCTTTGTTCGCCTCACCGATCAGAAAACCCTTGGCGCCATCGAAGTTCAACACGCAGGTGGCAGAGCCCTTGATGCCCATCTTGTGTTCGATGGAGCCGCAGTGCACCGCGTTACGCTCGCCCGAATCCGCATGGAACTTGGGCACGATAAACAGCGAGATACCCTTGGTGCCCGCCGGTGCGTCCGGCAGTTTGGCCAGCACCAGGTGGATAATGTTGGCGCTCATGTCGTGCTCGCCGGCCGAGATGAAGATCTTGCTGCCGGTGACCGCATAGCTGCCATCCGCCTGGGGCACGGCGCGGGTCTTGATCAGGCCCAGGTCGGTGCCGCAATGGGCTTCGGTGAGGCACATGGTGCCGGTCCATTCGCCGGCGGTGAGTTTGGTGAGGAACGTGTCTTTCTGCTCGGCGGTGCCGTGGGCGTGGATCGCCGACATCGCGCCGTGGGTCAGCCCTGGGTACATGCCCCAGGACGTGTTGCTGGAGCCGATCATCTCGCTGAGCACCAGGCCCAGCGACGACGGCAGGCCCTGGCCGCCGTAGGCCGGGTCTGCCGCCACGCCGTGCCAGCCGCCTTCCACGTACTGGGCGAAGGCTTCCTTGAAACCCTTGGGCGTAGTGACCACGCCGTTGTCAAAATGACAGCCTTCTTCGTCGCCGCTACGGTTGAGCGGTGCGAGGACGTTTTCGCAGAATTTGGCGCCTTCCTCGAGAATCGCGCTGACCATGTCCGGGCTGGCATCGGTGGCGCCCAAGGCGGCGTAATGGCCGTGGAAATCAAATACGTTGTCGATCAGAAAACGCATGTCGCGAAGGGGAGCTTTGTAGTCAGGCATGGCAATGTCTCCGTCAGCAGATGGCTTCAACCTACTGCCGGGCATTGCCTCGGACAATCACTGTAGCGCTGCTGAATACAGCGCCATTACTCAACCGGCAGCGCTCTCCATGCGCACCGCGCCACGTCGGGTTTGCCCGGCCGCGACCACGCAGTTACGCCCGGCGCCTTTGGCGGCATACAGCGCCTGATCGGCGGATTTGAGCACTTCTTCCGGCGTGCGCTGCTCAGCCTGGCGCTCGGCCACGCCGATGCTGATCGTCACTGAGACACTCGAAGCGCCACTGCCCGCTCGGCGCTGACGGCCCTGATGATCGTCCTGAGGACGGTCCGAATTGCGCAGCTTGATATCGTAATCCGCAATGATCTCGCGGATTTCCTCCAGGTGCGGCAAGCACTCTTCGACCGTCTTGCCGGCAAACACCACGGCGAATTCTTCACCACCGTAGCGATAAGCCCGCCCGCCGCCGTTGACCTTGGACAGCTTGCTCGCCACCAGTCGCAGCACCTGGTCACCGACATCATGACCGTGGGTGTCGTTGAAGCGCTTGAAGTGGTCAACGTCGCTCATCGCCAGCACGTAATTGCGCCCCAGCCGCTGCATGCGCTCGTTCAGTGCGCGGCGCCCAGGCAAGCCGGTGAGTTCATCGCGGAAGGCCATTTGATAAGCCTCGTGGGCCACGCCGGCAGCAATCATCAGCATCACCTGGCTGCACATGATGTTCAGGGTGAACGGCAAGATGAAGGTCTGCGGCAACATCCAGAATAGGCCCAGCAGGCCCACCAGTTGCGCCGCGTGCAGCGGGCGCGGCTGGTACCAGTATTGTGCCGCCAGGGTCAGGAAACCGATCAGGAACATCGGATACGACAACTGGATCAGGCTCATCCAACTGCCATGCAGCGCCGGCCAGCGAATCTCCGCCAACCAGTTCAGCACGGCTTGGGGATAACTCTGCTCCAGCGCCAGCGCCACGCTGCCCACCGCTAACAGTACCGCGCCACGGGCGACGAAATCGCGGAACAGGTGGGTCTTCTCTTGCCACAGGGCATAGATGCTGAACAACAACGGCAACAGCAAGCAGCACAGGTGAAACACCACGGCCGCGTCTTCGCGCACGCGGCCGTTGTCGCGATAGAAATCGGTCTGGGTATCCAGCAGAAAGTAGGCGATGTACACCGTGATCATCAGGAACAGTTCGCGCTGACGGCGATACACCGCGCAATACGAACCGCCGAGCAACAGCACCAGGGTCGGCAACACATTGAACAGCGACGTGAAGAAGACGTTGAGGTCCTTGACGTACGCAGCCGAGAGCCCGGCCAGCAAGAGCAGCAACGAAGGTAAAAAGTGACTGAAACGTACAGCGGACACGCGCGACAAGGGTAAAACTCCGACCCGCAAAAAGATGATGGCACTGTGCCTTTATGCCGACAGTTAAGCACAACCTGGCACGCATGTATCACATTGCCATCACTGTAACGGCAGCCAGCGGTAATCCCTGAGTTTTTTGTTGCAACGCTTTCTATAGGAGCGGGCTTGCCCGCGAAGGTCGTCAACGATGACGGGGGTCGCCTAAATAAACGCGGTGCCTGTGGTTTCTTCGCGAGCAAGCTCGCTCCTACAAAGAAACGAAAAAGCCGCCGCTCCCGTGAAGGAGCGACGGCTCTTGAAGTGAACCCGGTAAGGCTTAGTAAGCCAGGCCGAAGTCTTCTTCTTTCATGTCCATCAGGTTGTTTGCGCCCGACAGCATGGTGGCTTTATGGGCCAGGGTACGCGGCAGGATGCGCTGGAAGTAGAAGCGCGCAGTCTGCAGCTTGGCGGTGTAGAACGCCTCTTCGGTGGTGCCGGCAGCCAGTTTTTCGGCAGCCAGGCGCGCCATGTCGGCCCAGAAGTAAGCCAGGCACGCGTAACCGGAGTACATCAGGTAGTCCACCGAGGCGGCACCCACTTCTTCGCGGTCTTTCATCGCGGCCATGCCGACCTTCATGGTCAACTCGCCCCACTCTTTGTTCAGCGCAGCCAGCGGAGCAACGAACTCTTTGACGGCTTCGTTACCTTCGTTGGCCTGGCAGAACTTGTGCACGATCTTGGTGAAGCCCTTGAGCGCTTCGCCTTGGGTCATCAGCACTTTACGGCCCAGCAGGTCGAGGGCCTGGATACCGGTGGTGCCTTCGTACAGCATCGAAATGCGGCTGTCGCGAACGTTCTGCTCCATGCCCCACTCGGCGATGAAGCCGTGGCCGCCGTAGATCTGCACACCGTGGTTGGCAGACTCGAAGCCGACTTCGGTCATGAACGCCTTGGCGATCGGAGTCATGAAGGCCAGCAGGCCGTCGGCCTGTTTCTTGGCTTCGTCGTCGGTGCCGTATTTGACGATGTCCACTTGCTTGGCGGTGAAGTACACCATCGCACGGTTGCCTTCGGCGAAGGCTTTCATGGTCAGCAGCATGCGGCGCACGTCAGGGTGCACGATGATCGGGTCGGCGGCTTTGTCAGGTGCTTTCGGGCCGGTCAGGGAGCGCATTTGCAGGCGATCGCGAGCGTACTTCAGGCCGCCCTGGAAGCCGATCTCGGCGTGGGACAGACCTTGCAGCGCGGTGCCCAGGCGAGCGGTGTTCATAAAGGTGAACATGCAGTTCAGGCCTTTGTTCGCCGGGCCGATCAGGAAACCGGTCGCCGCGTCGAAGTTCATCACGCAGGTGGCGTTGCCGTGGATGCCCATCTTGTGTTCCAGGGAACCACAGGTCACGGCGTTGCGCGCGCCGATCGAACCGTCGGCGTTCGGCAGGAACTTCGGCACGATGAACAGCGAGATACCTTTGGTGCCAGCCGGTGCGTCCGGCAGGCGGGCCAATACGATGTGGACGATATTGTCGGCCATGTCGTGTTCACCGGCCGAGATGAAGATCTTGGTGCCGGAGACTTTGTAGGAACCGTCAGCCTGAGGCTCGGCCTTGGTGCGCAGCATGCCCAGGTCGGTGCCGCAGTGTGGCTCGGTCAGGCACATGGTGCCGGTCCATTCGCCCGACACCAGTTTGGTCAGGTAAGCCTCTTGCTGCTCGGGAGTACCGTGCTCGGAGATGGTGTTCATCGCACCGTGGGACAGGCCCGGGTACATGCCCCACGACCAGTTGGCGGCGCCGACCATTTCACTGACTGCCAGACCCAGGGATTCCGGCAGGCCTTGGCCGCCGTGCTCCACGTCGTGGGCCAGGCTTGGCCAGCCGCCTTCGACGAATTGTTTGTAGGCTTCTTTGAAACCGGTTGGGGTTTTAACGCCCGACTCACTCCAGGTGCAGCCTTCGATGTCACCCACGCGGTTCAGCGGTGCCAGCACTTGCTCACAAAACTTGGCGCCCTCTTCAAGGATGGCGTCAACCATGTCCGGGGTAGCGTCCTGGCAAGCCGGCAGGCTCTGATAGTGCGCTTCATAGCCAAGCAGTTCGTCACGAACGAAGCGAATATCACGCAAGGGGGCCTTGTAGTCAGGCATAGCGATAAACCTCTGCTGATGTATCTGGAATGAACAACCGCGTGGAATTGTTGTGGCGGTCAAACAGGTGTTTGAAACATACGTTTACCACTTGGGGATGTCAAGCGTCGTCCGGATGCCGTTTGTCATGGCGTGAATCAAAGGCGCGCACGGCGACGCCTGCGGCGGGTTGCCACAGTGAGATTAGGAGAAATGGAAAACTTTGTAGGAGCCGGCTTGCCGGCGATCGCGGTGAGTCTGGCGCACCGCGTTGCAAGGATCGCCGGCAAGCCGGCTCCTACAGCGGGGGGTTAAGCGTAGGTGTCGATCAGGGTGCCGAGCATTTCATCCGAAGCTTTGGCGACTTTGGCGCCGAGCTCCACCTGGAACTTGCCTTGGGCCATTTCGACCATGTTGCTGGCCGAGTTGGACGGCTGGGCGCGGTCGTTGGCTTGCAGTCGGTCGCTTTGCGCATCCGAGGGCTGGGTCGTCGCGGCGCTGGCAATTTTACCGGCGGCCTGGTCGACACGGTTCTGCCCGGTCTGAATGCTGCTCAGGCCCGAGTAAAACGCGCTGCTTCCAGAGATTTCCATGGCGTAAGCCTGCCTTTAGAGAATCGTGAACCGTGATTGAAGCAGAGTCGCTCGCAAAATGCCCGTCAAAAACACTAATGGCATAATGCCTTAGCGATAGCCAAAATCAGTCAAGCAGGTCCAGTTGCAAGTACTCCGCGACGGCGCCAGCCCCCGCCTGCTTGAGTTTCGGCACGCGGCCCAGGCACGGTGCAGGCAGCCGCTCGGCCAGGGTTGCGAGGTTTTCTTCCAGACGAGAGGTCTTGGGATCGATGATATTCGCCACCCACCCGGCCAGCTGCAAACCGTCACGGGCGATGGCTTCGGCGGTGAGCAAGGCATGGCTGATGCACCCCAGGCGCACGCCCACCACCAGGATCACCGGCAGCTTGAGCGCCATGGCCAAATCCGACAGGTTCGCCTGATCAGCCAGTGGCACCCGCCACCCGCCCGCGCCCTCGATCAAGGTGAAATCCGCTTCTCGCGCCAGAATCTGCTGCATGGGTTTGAGCAAGGCTTGCACAGTCAGCGATACGCCCGCCTCCCGCGCCGCCAGATGCGGCGCGATGGCCGGCTCGAACGCCACCGGATTGACCTCGGCGTACGTCAGGGGCAACGAGCATTCGGCCAGCAACGCCAGTGCATCAGCGTTGCGCAAGCCTTTGGGCGTGACCTGGCAGCCGGAAGCCACGGGTTTGCCGGCGGCGGTGCTTCTGCCAGCTTGCCGGGCTGCGTGCAACAGACCGGCGGCGACGGTGGTCTTGCCGACATCGGTGTCGGTGCCGGTGATGAAGTAGGCGGCGGTCATAGAGGTTTCTCCAGTACGGCATACACCACTTGGTAAGTCGCCGGCAGACCTTGGGCCTGACGGAACCGCTCATACGCCTGCACCAGTGCAACAATCCGCGCACGCCCCGTCAACCCTCCCGGCCGGCCGGGGTTGAGGTTGTGTGCGCCCAAGGCCTTCAATTCATGGGTGAGGCTGCGCACGTCCGGGTAATGCAGCACATGGGGGCGGCGCTCCAGGCTCACCACCCGCAGGCCGCTGGCCGCGCACAGTTGTTGATAAGCCTCGAACGTACGGAAGCGGTTGACGTGAACCAGGCCATCCGCCGCGCGCCAGCTTTCGCGCAGTTCTTCCAGGGTGCCCACGCACAGGCTGGCGAAAGCCAGCACGCCGCCTGGTTGCAACACGCGAGAGGCCTCGCTGAGCACGGCTTCGAAGTTCGCGCACCACTGCACCGCGAGGGAGGAGAAAATCAGCTCCAAGCTGTCAGTTTTAAGCGGCAAGCGTTCGGCGTCGCCGGCGATGAAGTGCTGGGCACCACCCAGCGGGCGGGCGTGGTTGAGCATGCCTTCGGCAATATCCAGCGCGATACCCTGGCTGGCTGGCAGCCGCTCGCTCAGCACGCGGCTGAAATAACCGGTGCCGCAGCCCAGGTCCAGCCAGCGTTGCGGCGCAATGTCGGCCGGCATGCGCGCGAGCAATTGGCTGCCCACCGACCGCTGCAACTCGGCAACGCTGTCGTAACTGGCGGCTGCACGCGAAAACGATGCCGCTACTTGGCGTTTATCGGGCAACGCGCCTGGCAGCGGGGCGTGGGATAAATCATTCATCGACGCACTCATGCAAAAAGGCCTGGATGGCCCCCGCGACGCCGTGGGGGTCTTCCAGGAGAAAAGCGTGGCCGGCCTGTTCAATCAGGCCGATTTCAACATCGGGCAGCAACGCCAGCAAGTCGCTGGCGGCTTCGGCGGGCACCAATCCGTCCAGCCCGGCGAACAGGTGTAACTGCGGGCCGCGATACGCCAGCAAGGCTTCGCGGGTGTCGAGTTGAGCGAGCAGTTCGAGACCAGGCATCAGCACACTGGAAGGCGTATTCGGCGCGCCACTGACCAGCAAGCGCGACAATCCGCGTGGGTCTTCGGCGCCTTTGGCGCACAGCAGACCGAAGCGCTTGAGGGTAACTTGGGAGTCGGCGTGGCAACCGGCGAGAAACGCATCGAAGGTCTCGGCGGGCATCGCACTCGGCCAACCATCATGGGCGACAAAGCACGGATTGCTCGCCAGGGTCAGCAAGCCGCAGCAGCGCTCACCACGCCGCGCCGCCAATTCCGAAGCAAGCATGCCGCCCAAGGACCAGCCACCCAGCCAGGCGTTGTCCGGCAGCGTGGCGTCGAGTTCGTCGAGCCATTCCTCCAGATCGCTGGAATCCATCGCGGGCAAAGGCTCGATCTGCACCTGCAGGTGTTCGTCCAAACCTTGCAATGCAGCGGCCAACGGCTCCAGCGGCGATACACCAAGGCCCCAGCCGGGCAGCAATATCAGTCGATCACGCATGGTCGGGCTCCGTGGCACCTAACAAGCGGAAACACTCTTCCAATGCGTTTAACAATAGCTGTACCTGCGCCGCGCTGTGGGCCGCCGTCAAGGTCACGCGCAAACGGGCGCTGCCGGCCGGCACGGTGGGTGGGCGGATCGCCGTCACCATCAAGCCGCGCTCGCGCAGCATCTGCGACAGGCGCATGGCCTTGGCGCTGTCGCCGATCAGGATCGGCTGGATCGGCGTGAAGCTGTCCATCAGGTCCAGCCCAAGCTGCTCGGCGCCGTGGCGGAACTGGCGGATCAAAAGGTTGAGGTGCTCGCGCCGCCAATGCTCGGTGCGCAGCAGCTCCAGGCTTTTCAAGGTGGCGCAGGCCAGGGCCGGCGGTTGGCTGGTGGTGTAGATGTAAGGGCGCGCGAACTGGATCAGGCTTTCGATCAGCTCTTCACTGCCCGCCACAAAAGCGCCGGCTGTGCCGAACGCCTTGCCAAGGGTGCCAACCAGTACCGGCACGTCCTCCTGGCTCAGGCCGAAGTGCTCGACGATACCGCCGCCGTTGGCACCCAATGGGCCGAAGCCATGGGCATCATCCACCATCAACCACGCGCCCTTGGCCTTGGTTTCACGGGCCAGCGCGGGTAGGTCGGCCAGGTCACCGTCCATGCTGAACACGCCATCGGTGACCACCAGGGTATTGCCGGTGGCTTTCTCCAGGCGCTTGGCCAGGCTTGCGGCGTCGTTATGCAAGTAGCGATTGAAACGCGCCCCCGACAGCAGGCCCGCATCCAGCAACGAGGCATGGTTGAGTCGGTCTTCCAGCACCGTATCGCCCTGCCCCACCAACGCCGTGACCGCACCGAGGTTGGCCATGTAGCCGGTGGTAAACAGCAACGCACGCGGACGACCGGTGAGGGCGGCCAACGCTTCTTCCAACTCATGGTGCGGCGTCGCATGCCCGACCACCAGGTGCGAAGCACCGCCGCCCACGCCCCAGCGGGACGCACCGGCGCGCCAGGCTTCGATCACTTGCGGGTGATTGGCCAGGCCCAGGTAATCGTTATTGCAGAACGCCAGCAACGGCTGGCCGTCCACCACCACTTCCGGGCCTTGGGGGCTGTCGAGCAGCGGGCGCTGGCGATAAAGGTGTTCGGCACGGCGGGCAGCGAGGCGCGCGGCGAGATCGAAAGACATCCCTCACACCACAGCGTTATAGAACTGCTCGCTGCTCTTCTGCTCCACCAGCGCCTGCTCGATCGCCGCCTGATGCACTTCATCCGCGTGTTCTTCACGGGCTTCCGGCAGGATGCCCAGGCGTGAGAACAGTTGCATGTCCTTGTCAGCCTGTGGGTTGGCGGTGGTCAGCAGTTTGTCGCCGTAGAAGATCGAGTTGGCGCCGGCGAAGAACGCCAGGGCCTGCATCTGCTCGTTCATCGCTTCACGACCGGCCGACAGCCGCACATGGGACTTCGGCATCAGGATGCGCGCCACGGCGAGCATGCGGATGAAGTCGAACGGATCAATGTCTTCGGCGTTTTCCAGCGGCGTACCGGCCACCTTCACCAGCATGTTGATCGGCACCGACTCCGGATGCTCCGGAAGGTTGGCCAGTTGGATCAGCAAGTTGGCGCGGTCATCGAGGGACTCGCCCATGCCGAGGATGCCACCGGAGCAGATCTTCATCCCCGAATCCCGCACGTAGGCCAGGGTTTGCAGGCGTTCGCTGTAGGTACGGGTGGTGATGATGCTGCCGTAGAACTCCGGCGAGGTATCGAGGTTGTGGTTGTAGTAGTCCAGGCCGGCCTGGGCCAGGGCTTCGGTCTGGTCCTGATCGAGGCGGCCGAGGGTCATGCAGGTTTCCAGGCCCATGGCCTTCACGCCTTTGACCATCTGCAGCACATAGGGCATGTCTTTGGCCGACGGGTGCTTCCAGGCGGCGCCCATGCAGAAGCGGGTCGAGCCGATGGCTTTGGCGCGGGCAGCCTCTTCGAGGACCTTCTGCACTTCCATCAGCTTCTCTTTTTCCAGGCCAGTGTTGTAGTGGCCAGACTGCGGACAATATTTGCAATCTTCCGGGCAGGCGCCGGTCTTGATCGAGAGCAGCGTCGACACTTGTACACGGTTGGCGTCGAAATGCGCGCGGTGCACGGTCTGCGCCTGGAACAGCAGGTCATTGAACGGCTGCACGAACAGCGCTTTGACTTCGGCGAGAGACCAATCGTGACGCAAGGTGGCGGTGGTACTGGCGCTCATGGGCGATTCCTTGATTATGCTTTGGCAAGCGCTGCGGGAAGGGCAATACCCACAGGCACGACACGGATGCTCGGCATATTTAAGGAAGATTCATGCACTGTCAACCAGACTACAAACACCAGGTTTACATCTGGTCAAAAAACACTCAAATCTGTTTACTCTGCGATGAGGCAACGGAATCAGCCGACTCTGTATGCAACGTCTGCGAAACCGAGCTGCCGTGGCTGATAGAACACTGCAACCTGTGCGCCCTGCCCCTGCCGATGGAGGGCTTGATCTGCGGCCAATGCCAGAAACATCCGCCGGCCTTTAAACAGGTGATCGCGCCCTGGACCTACAGCTTTCCGATCGACAGCCTGATCAGCCGCTTCAAGCACCAAGCGCGCTGGCCTCTGGGGCAGATGCTGGCGCGGCTGTTGACCCAGCACCTGCAACATCGCTTCGACAACACCGGACTCACTCGCCCCGACTGCCTGCTGCCGGTGCCAATGGCCCGCAAGCGCCTGCGGGAACGCGGCTATAACCAGGCGTTGATGCTGGCGCGATGGCTCAGCAGCGATTTGAACATCCCCTACGATGAACACCTGTTGTTACGTCCTCATGAAACCGTCGCCCAACAGGCCCTCGATGCCAAGACCCGCCAACGCAACCTGCTCGGCGCCTTCGCCCTGGCGCCCGACGCCAAGGTGCAAGGCCGACACTTCGCACTGGTGGACGACGTGCTCACCACCGGCGCCACCGCCCACAGCCTGGCGCGGTTGTTGATGAACGCCGGGGCACGACAGGTCGATGTGTACTGCCTGGCCCGAACGCCCAAACCAGGCGGCTGACTTGACTCCGTCCCACCTTGGCCGCAACGTTCGGTCCATCACATCGAAGCGTATCCGCATGTCTCTGCCAACGTCCCTCAGCCAACACATCATCCGCCGACCCCAGCGCATTGCCTTGCTGGCGCATATCGCCGAGCAGGGCTCCATCACCCGCGCGGCAAAAAGTGCCGGCTTGAGTTACAAGGCGGCGTGGGATGCCATCGACGAGTTGAACAACCTGGCGCAAAAACCGCTGGTGGAACGCAGCGTCGGCGGCAAGGGCGGCGGCGGCGCCAAGTTGACGGCGGAAGGTGAGCGCGTGCTGCGTCTTTACCAACGCCTGCAAGTACTGCAGGCCGAAGTGCTGGGCTCGGACGAAGCCGCCAGCGATTTCAACCTGCTCGGCCGCCTGATGCTGCGCACCAGCGCGCGTAATCAACTGCATGGTCAGGTCGTTGCCATCGAGCAGCATGGCCGCAATGATCTGATCCGCCTGCAACTGGCCGGCGGGCTGACTCTGTCTGCACAGATTACCCATGACAGCACGCAGCGACTGGAGCTGGAAACTGGCGTGGAAGTAGTCGCACTGATCAAGGCCGGCTGGCTTGAATTGCTGGCACCCGAGGATCCCGTAACAACTGGACACAATTGTATGGGCGGCATCGTCGACGCCATTCTCGATGCTGAGGACGGGCCCAGCGAGGTGCGCGTCACCCTGCCCAATGGCCAGGTTTTGTGCGCCCTGGCGCAGCCCGCCACGCTCAAGGCGCTGCGCGTGACGGAAGGCAAAGCGATCCAGGTGCAATTTGCGCCGAGCAATGTGCTGCTCGGCACACCGGTGTAAACGGCCCGCCATTTAAACTGCAACAATTTCGTCACGCCCGCTCCTTATGGTGTCTGCAAAAACCGCAGGGAGCCTGAGATGAGCCTATTAGAAGAAAACCAAGCCACCGACCTTGAGCAGATGGTCGGCCTCACCCGCCGCCGTTTCATCGGCGCCGGTGCCCTGTGTGGCGCCGCGATGTTCCTGGGTGGCAACCTGCTGACCCGCAGCGCCCTCGCCGTCAACGCCGCCAGCGCCAGCCCGTTGCTGGGGTTCACCAGCATCGCCGCCGCCACCAGCGACGCCATTACTTTGCCGCCGGGCTATAGCGCTTCGGTGCTGATCAGCTGGGGCCAGCCGTTGAGCAAGAGCGCGCCGGCCTTCGACCCGTCCGGTAACGGCACGGCCAAGGCCCAGGAACAGCAGTTCGGCGACAACAATGACGGCATGAGCCTGTTTGCCTTCCCCGGCGACGAGAATCGCGCGCTGATGGCGATCAACAACGAATACACCAACTACCGCTACCTCTTCGCCCACGGCGGCGCGCCGCAATCGGCCGAAGACGTGCACAAGGCCCAGGCCAGCGAAGGCGTGTCGGTCATCGAAGTGCGGCGCAAGGGCGACACCTGGCAGTTCGTGCAGGACTCGCGCTACAACCGCCGCATCCACGGCAACTCGCCGATCCGCCTCAGCGGCCCTGCCGCCGGCCACGACTGGCTCAAAACCAGCGCCGACCAATCCGGCAGAAAAGCGCTGGGCACCTTCCAGAACTGCGCCAACGGCAAGACGCCGTGGGGCACTTATCTGACGTGTGAAGAGAACTTCACCGACTGCTTCGGCAGCAGCAACCCACAACAAACCTTCGACGCCGGGCAGAAACGCTATGGCGTAGTCGCCGCCAGCAAAGATATCAACTGGCACCAGCACGACCCGCGCTTCGACATCGCCAAGAACCCCAACGAACTCAACCGCCACGGCTGGGTCGTGGAAATCGACCCGTTCGACCCGCAATCCACCCCGGCCAAGCGTACCGCCCTGGGTCGCTTCAAGCATGAAAACGCTGCCCTGGCGGAAACCCGCGACGGCCGCGCCGTGGTGTACATGGGCGACGATGAGCGCGGCGAGTTCATCTACAAGTTCGTCAGCCGCGACAAGATCAACCACAAGAATCCCAAGGCCAATAAAGACCTGCTCGACCACGGCACCTTGTATGTGGCGATCTTCGACGCGGGCGACGGCAACGCCGACCACCCCAAGGGCAAGGGCCAATGGGTCGAGCTGACCCACGGCAAAAATGGCATCGACGCCAGCACCGGCTTCGCCAACCAGGCCGAAGTGCTGATCCACGCGCGCCTGGCGGCCAGCGTGGTGAAAGCCACGCGCATGGACCGCCCGGAATGGATCGTCGTCAGCCCCACCGACGGCCAGGTCTATTGCACCCTGACCAACAACGCCAAGCGCGGTGAAGACGGCCAACCAGTCGGGGGCCCGAACCCTCGTGAGAAAAACGTCTACGGTCAGATCCTGCGCTGGAAGGCAGATGCCGATAACCACGGCAGTATGGAATTCACTTGGGACCTGTTTGTGGTGGCCGGCAACCCAGGCGTTCACGCCGGAACACCGAAGGGCGGGTCGTCGAATATCAACCCGCAGAACATGTTCAACAGCCCCGATGGCCTGGGGTTCGACAAGGCCGGGCGCTTGTGGATCCTCACCGACGGGGACTACAGCAACGCGGGTGACTTCGCCGGCATGGGCAACAACCAGATGCTCTGCGCCGACCCTTCCACCGGAGAAATCCGCCGCTTCATGGTAGGACCGGTGGCCTGTGAAGTGACGGGTATCAGCTTCTCGCCGGATCAGAAGACGCTGTTTGTGGGGATCCAGCACCCAGGCGAAACCGGTGGGTCGACCTGGCCGGAGCATCTGCCGAATGGCAAGCCGCGGTCGTCGGTGATGGCGATTCGGCGGGATGATGGCGGTATCGTCGGCGCCTGATAGACCACAGTCCCTGTAGGAGCGGGCTTGCCCGCGAAAAACGTCAACGATAACGCGCAAAGCCTGACGCCCCGAGCCTCGCTCAGGTTTTTCGCGAGCAAGCTCGCTCCTACAGGGTTACCATACCCGGCCGGACGCGGCGCCCTGCTGCGCGCAGGAGTTCGCATGGCCCACCCGTTTGAAACACTCACGCCCGACCTGGTGCTCGACGCTGTCGAAAGCATCGGTTTCCTCAGCGATGCTCGCGTTCTGGCGCTCAACAGCTACGAAAACCGCGTTTATCAAGTGGGCATCGAAGACTCGGAACCGCTGATCGCCAAGTTCTATCGGCCGCAGCGTTGGACCAACGAGGCGATTCTCGAAGAACACCGCTTCACCTTCGAACTGGCCGAATGCGAAGTGCCGGTGGTCGCGCCACTGATCCACAACGGCGAAAGCCTGTTCGAGCACGCCGGTTTCCGCTTCACCTTGTTCCCCCGCCGTGGCGGCCGTGCGCCGGAGCCGGGCAATCTCGATCAACTTTATCGCCTTGGGCAATTGCTCGGCCGTTTGCATGCGGTGGGCTCCACCCGCCCGTTCGAACACCGCGAAGCCTTGGGCGTGAAGAACTTCGGCCACGACTCCCTCACCACGTTGCTGGAAGGCAATTTCATCCCCAAGAGTCTGCTGCCGGCCTACGAGTCCGTGGCACGCGACCTGCTCAAGCGTGTGGAAGAGGTGTACAAAGCCACGCCGCACAAAAACATCCGCATGCACGGCGATTGCCACCCCGGCAACATGATGTGCCGTGACGAGATGTTCCACATCGTCGACCTGGATGACTGCCGCATGGGCCCGGCGGTGCAGGACCTGTGGATGATGCTCGCCGGCGATCGTCAGGAATGCCTGGGGCAACTGTCAGAATTGATGGACGGCTACCAGGAATTCCATGACTTCGACCCGCGTGAACTGGCACTGATCGAACCCCTGCGCGCCTTGCGCCTGATGCACTACAGCGCCTGGCTGGCACGGCGCTGGGACGACCCGGCGTTCCCCCACAGCTTCCCGTGGTTTGGCAGCGAGCGTTATTGGGGCGATCAGGTGTTGGCGTTGCGTGAGCAACTCTCGGCCCTGAACGAAGAACCCCTGAAACTCTTCTGACAGCTTCTCTGTGGGAGCCGGGCTTGCCCGCGATGCATGCGCCTCGGTTTTGCAGGAGTACCGAGGTGATGCTATCGCGGGCAAGCCCGGCTCCCACAGAAAGCAGATCCCATTGCCTGAGAAATATCCTTACAATCGCGCTTTGTTAGCTGCCTAAGCAAGGATTCTGCAATGCAAGCCGCCAACCCTCGCAAGGGGTACATCCTGGGCCTGAGCGCCTACGTCATCTGGGGTCTGTTCCCGCTCTACTTCAAAGCCATCGCCAGCGTACCCGCCGCCGAGATCATCGTGCACCGCGTGTTGTGGTCGGCGCTGTTCGGCGGTTTGCTGTTGATGGTATGGAAGCATCCCGGCTGGTTCCGCGAGTTGCGCGACAACCCCAAGCGCCTTGCGATCCTGGCCCTCAGCGGGTCGTTGATTGCGGGTAACTGGCTGACGTATGTGTGGTCGGTGAATACCGGGCGCATGCTGGAGGCGAGCCTGGGTTACTACATCAACCCGTTGGTGAACGTGGTGCTGGGCATGCTGATCCTGGGTGAGCGCCTGCGCCGCTTGCAGTGGGTCGCCGTCGGGCTGGCAGCGGTGGGTGTGGCGCAACAGGTCTGGCAGGTCGGCAGCTTGCCGTGGGTGTCGCTGGTGCTGGCGTTGACCTTTGGTTTCTACGGGCTGATCCGCAAGCAGGCGCCGGTCAAGGCGCTGCCGGGGCTGGTGGTGGAAACCTGGATGCTGGTGCCGATTGCAATTGCCTGGCTGCTGTTCAACCCAACCGCCCATAGCGCGCAAATGGCGTTCTGGAGTACGTCCGAGGCCTGGTGGCTGGTGGCGGCCGGCCCGGTGACGCTGATCCCGCTGGTGTGTTTCAACGCCGCCGCACGGCATTTGCCCTACACCGCATTGGGCTTTTTGCAGTACGTCGCACCGACCCTGGTGTTGCTGGAAGCCGTGCTGCTGTTCGGCGAACACCTGGCACCGGTCACCCTGACCGCCTTCGCCTTCATCTGGGCGGGCCTGGTGGTGTACAGCGTGGATATCTGGCTCAGCGCGCGCAAACGCTGATCAAATAACGTACAAACCTCTGCAAGCCACAGCGGGCGTGGCTTGCAGGCATCCACCCCAAGGTTATCCACAACCTGATCCCCGCCATTTGTGCACAAGCTTTTGAAATTGCTCGTTTTTTGCTCAGATGCCAGAGAAGCCCGGCCGGCGTGGCCTGGCGCCGGGTCTCTACAGGTTATCCACAGGCCCATGCAAGATTTCCATGCATAACCCTGTGGGCGGTTTATTCCTCGTTGTGCAGTTCCACCATCAGGTCATCCGCCAGGGTTTCCAGGGATTGCTGTAAGTCGTCCAAGGATAAGGTCGCCGGAACCTGCAACACGGCCTCGGCGGTAAACAGCGGGTCTCCGCTCATAGGCGCCGGGCGCACGTCCGTGCTCAAGCTCCCCAGGTTTACGCCCTGCTTGCTCAACAGCGCGGTGATTTCTCGCACGATGCCCGAACGGTCATTGCCCACCAGCGTCATCACAATCGATTTGGATGCCAGTGCCTGGCCGCTGCTGCCCTCACCCACCAGCACGCGTATGCCGTGTGTGGATAAATCTTCCAGCGCCCCCACCAATGCCTGACGGTTCTCCGCCGGCACGCTGACCCGCAGGATCCCGGCAAACTGCCCGGCCATGTGCGCCATGCGGCTTTCCAGCCAGTTGCCACCGTGGGTGGCGATGTTCTGCGCGATGCGTTCAACCAGGCCGGGTTTGTCGGCAGCGATAATTGTGAGTACAAGATGGTCCATGGCAACGCCCTCTGGAATTCAATCTACAAGGTGGACCCGAAGGCCCTCGATAACAAATCGTGTACCGTTTTTATATTTATCTGGAACAATCCAATAGTTTTTTGAGAACATCCGGTTCTCCGCTGTGACCGTACGACCAAAGTGGGTCGCTAAACGACGTATTTAGTCTAATTTTCACAACCGCAAGTCATCATGTAGTATGCGCAACCTGGCACTACATAATGAAAATCTAAAAAGCGCTTAAGCTGTGCAGAGTGAGGCAAGCAATGACTGAACACGTTCAAGTCGGTGGCCTGCAGGTCGCCAAAGTCCTGTTCGACTTCGTGAACAACGAAGCCATTCCCGGCACCGGCATCACTGCCGACCAGTTCTGGGCCGGTGCCGACAAGGTCATCCACGACCTGGCACCGAAGAACAAAGCCCTACTCGCCAAACGCGACGATTTCCAAGCGCGGATCGATACCTGGCACCAGACCCACGCAGGCCAGGCACACGACCCGGTGGCTTACAAAGCCTTCCTACAAGACATCGGATACCTGCTGCCAGAAGCCGCAGACTTCCAGGCCACGACCCAAAACGTCGATGACGAAATCGCCCGCATGGCAGGCCCGCAGTTGGTGGTGCCGGTGATGAACGCCCGCTTCGCCCTCAACGCCTCGAACGCGCGGTGGGGCTCGCTGTACGACGCGCTGTATGGCACCGACGCCATCAGCGAGGCCGACGGCGCCGAAAAGGGCCAGGGCTACAACAAGGTACGTGGCGACAAGGTGATTGCCTTTGCCCGTGCCTTCCTCGATGAAGCCGCACCGCTCAGCGCCGGCAGCCACGTCGATTCGACCGGCTACAAGATCGTTGATGGCACGCTGATCGTCAGCCTCAAGGGCGGCAGCAACAGCGGCCTGCGCGACGACGCACAGTTGATCGGTTTCCAGGGCCCTGCGGCTGAGCCGATTGCGATCCTGCTGAAACACAATGGCCTGCACTTCGAAATCCAGATCGACGCCAGCACCCCGGTCGGCCAGACCGACGCCGCCGGCGTCAAAGACGTGCTGATGGAAGCCGCGCTGACCACCATCATGGACTGCGAAGACTCCGTCGCCGCCGTCGATGCCGACGACAAAGTGGTGATCTACCGCAACTGGCTCGGCCTGATGAAGGGCGACCTGGCCGAAGAAGTGTCTAAGGGCGGCAAGACCTTCACCCGCACCATGAACGCCGACCGCGTTTATACCGGTGTGGATGGCCAGGACGTGACGCTGCACGGTCGTTCGCTGCTGTTCGTGCGCAACGTGGGTCACCTGATGACCATCGATGCGATCCTCGACAAAGACGGCAACGAAGTGCCGGAAGGCATCCTCGACGGCCTGGTCACCAGCCTCGCCGCCACACACAGCCTCAACGGCAATAACAGCCGCAAGAACAGTCGCACCGGTTCCGTGTACATCGTTAAGCCGAAGATGCACGGCCCGGAAGAAGCCGCGTTCACCAACGAGCTGTTCGGCCGCATCGAAGACGTGCTGAACCTGCCGCGCAACACACTGAAAGTCGGGATCATGGACGAGGAACGCCGCACCACGGTCAATCTCAAGGCATGCATCAAGGCCGCCAGCGAGCGCGTGGTGTTTATCAACACCGGCTTCCTTGACCGTACCGGCGACGAGATCCACACCTCCATGGAAGCCGGCGCGATGGTGCGCAAGGCGGCGATGAAGGCAGAAAAATGGATCGGCGCCTACGAAAACTGGAACGTCGATATCGGTTTGAGCACTGGCCTGCAAGGTCGTGCGCAGATCGGTAAAGGCATGTGGGCCATGCCCGACCTGATGGCGGCGATGCTCGAACAGAAAATCGCCCACCCACTGGCCGGCGCCAACACCGCCTGGGTGCCGTCGCCAACCGCCGCCGCGCTGCACGCGTTGCATTACCACAAGGTCGACGTATTCGCCCGCCAGGCCGAACTGGCCAAGCGTGAGCGTGCGTCGGTGGACGACATCCTGACCATTCCTCTGGCCAGCAATACCGATTGGTCCGACGAAGAGATCCGCAACGAGCTGGACAACAACGCTCAGGGCATCCTGGGTTATGTGGTCCGTTGGATCGACCAGGGCGTCGGTTGTTCGAAAGTGCCGGACATCAATGACGTCGGCCTGATGGAAGACCGCGCCACCCTGCGTATCTCCAGCCAGCACATCGCCAACTGGCTGCGCCACGGCGTTGTCACTCAGGATCAGGTGATGGAAAGCCTCAAGCGCATGGCCCCGGTGGTGGACCGCCAGAACGCCGGGGACAAGCTGTACCGCCCGCTGGCCCCGGATTTCGACAGCAACATCGCGTTCCAAGCAGCGGTGGAGTTGGTGATTGAAGGGACCAAGCAACCTAACGGGTATACCGAGCCGGTGTTGCATCGTCGGCGTCGGGAGTTCAAGGCTAAGAACGGGCTGTAAATAAAAAAGCCCTGATCACACGATCAGGGCTTTTTTTATGCACCGGAGTTTTACTGCGACATCCCCAACTCCCTCTTCACCAGCTTCGCCAACTTCACGCTATCAATGGGCTTGAGCAAGAAGTCCACCACACTCAAATGCATGGCATCAATCACGTCCGGCGCCTCGGCATCCCCCGACATGATGATGATCGGCAGCGCCGCACGCGTAGATTCACGCACTTGTCGGATCAGCTCCAGGCCGTTGCTGGGCGCCATGCGCAGGTCGGTGATCAGCAAACCGATGGAGCTGCTCGACTTCAACAAATCCCACGCCGCCTCACCACTGTCGGCGGTCATGCAGCGAATACCGTCCAGCCCCAGGATTTCCGCCAGCAGTTCGCGCGCATCCTTGTCGTCGTCAACAATCAACACGCGTTGTGGCGGTAAATCAGGCTCCAGCATCACGGCGCTCAGCGCCTCGCGCTCGGCATCACTCAAAATATCGTGGTCGGACATACGGTTCTCAGCAGTTCTCATCAATCTCCCAGCACACTCGTCAGACATCTGCGGAAGGGCGTTCAATGTGCACTTCGTCGGAAAGTTTGCCTAGTGGGCGTTCTACGGGTTTTGGACGATATTCATGTAAGGTTTTTCCCTAGGTTTGTACCCTTTGTATCGACCTAGACTTACGTCCAATGGGCACCCGCTGCACAGGAGTCGACCATGGGGGACGATAACGACAAAAAATCTGCGGTCATTGTTATGAGTAAAGCTGATGCCTTCGCCCAGGCGGGGAAAACTGCTGTATTGCAAAATATCCACGGCACCCTGCAATTCCTGCAACGCTTCCCGCCGTTCAACCAGATGGAAAACGCCCACTTGGCGTTTTTGGTGGAGCAGTGCCAGTTACGCTTCTATGGCCCCGGCGACAGCATCCTCAAACCCTCGGGCGGGCCGGTCGAGCACTTTTATATCGTCAAGCAGGGCCGGGTCGTCGGTGAGCGGCCGGACAGCGCCGAAACCACCTTCGAAATCACCACCGGCGAGTGCTTTCCCCTGGCCGCGTTGCTGGGCGAACGGGCGACCCGCACCGAGCACAAGGCCGCCGAAGACACCTTCTGCCTGCAACTGAACAAACCGGCGTTCATCAAGCTGTTCGCACTCTCCAGCCCGTTTCGCGATTTTGCCCTGCGAGGCGTCAGCAGCCTGTTGGACCAGGTGAATCAGCAGGTGCAGCAAAAAGCGGTGGAAACCCTCGGCACTCAATACTCCCTGAACACGCGGCTCGGCGAGTTGGCCATGCGCCATCCTGTCACGTGCAGCCCCGCCACGCCGCTGCGCGAAGCCGTCACGTTGATGCATGAGCAGCAGGTTGGCAGCATCGTGATCGTGGATGAACACAAGGCGCCCCTTGGGATTTTCACCCTGCGCGACCTGCGCCAAGTGGTGGCCGATGGCACCAGCGATTTCAACCAGGGCATCGAAGGGCATATGACCCAGGCGCCCTTCTTCCTGACGCCGGACCACAGCGCTTTCGACGCGGCAATCGCCATGACCGAGCGGCATATCGCCCACGTCTGCCTGGTCAAGGACCAGCGTCTGTGCGGCGTGGTGTCCGAGCGCGATCTGTTTTCCCTGCAACGCGTGGACCTGGTGCACCTGGCGCGCACCATCCGCAATGCGCCGAGGGTGGACAACCTGGTGGCGATTCGCGGCGAGATCGGCCAGTTGGTGGAGCGCATGCTGGCCCATGGTGCCTCGTCCACCCAGATCACCCACATCATTACGCTGCTCAATGATCACACCGTGTGCCGGGTGATCGAACTGACCCTGGCCGAAAAAGGCGACCCCGGCGTGCCGTTCAGTTGGTTGTGCTTTGGCAGCGAAGGCCGCCGCGAGCAGACGCTGTACACCGACCAGGACAACGGCATCCTGTTTGACGCCAAGGACGCGGCCGAAGCGGCGGCGATCCGAGGCCGGTTGTTGCCGCTGGCGCAACAGATCAATCAAAGTCTGGCGCTATGTGGGTTCAGCCTGTGCAAAGGCAACATCATGGCCGGCAACCCAGAGTTGTGCCTATCGCGGGCGGAATGGGCGCGGCGGTTTGCAGCGTTTATCCGCGAGGCGACGCCAGAGAATCTGCTCGGCTCCAGCATCTATTTCGATCTGCGTGTGGTGTGGGGCGATGAGCGTGGCTGCGAGCAATTGCGCCAAGGCATTCTCGACCAAGTGGCGGACAACCGGTTGTTCCAGCGCATGCTGGCCGAAAACGCGTTGCGCCAGCGGCCACCCGTAGGACGCTTCCGCGAATTTGTACTCACGCGTAAAGGTGGCGAAAAAGCCACGCTCGACCTCAAGGTGCAGGGCCTGACCCCCTTTGTCGACGGCGCGCGCCTGTTGGCCCTGGCCAATGGTATTCACGCCAACAACACCTTGGAGCGCCTGCGCCAGTTGGTGGTCAAGGAGGTGATTGAACCGCTGGACGGCGCTGCGTATGAAGAGGCCTACCACTTTATCCAGCAGACCCGTATGCAACAGCACCAACTGCAAACCCGCGAGAACCAGCCGTACTCCAACCGTGTCGATCCTGACAGCCTCAACCACCTGGACCGGCGCATCCTGCGTGAATCCCTGCGCCAGGCCCAACGCCTGCAAAGCAGCCTGACATTGCGGTACCAGCTGTGAGCTTGTTCAACTGGCTGCGCAAGAAAAAGCCGGGGCTCGACAGCGCGCAACAACAGCGCCTGGCGCAGCTGCGCAAACCCACGCCGCTGGGCGAAGACACCCTGCGCAGCCAGCGCTGGGTGGTGGTGGACCTGGAAACCAGCGGCCTCAACCTCAACCGTGACCAGGTGCTGTCCATCGGCGCGGTGGTGATCGAGGATGGCGCGGTGGATTTCTCGCAACTGTTCGAACGCACCTTGCAACGGGCTGAAACCAAACTCAGCCCCAGTGTGTTGATCCACGGCCTCGGCCCCAGTGCGATTGCCGCCGGCAGCGATCCGGTCGACGCGTTACTGGACTTCATGGACTTTGTAGGCGACAGCCCATTGCTCGCCTTCCATGCGCCATTCGATCAACACATGCTGTGTCGGGCGCTCAAGGACAGCCTGGGTTATCGCCTGGCCCATCCGTTTCTTGATGTTGCAGACATCGCCCCTCTGCTGTGCCCGGATGCGCATATCCGTGAAGCCGGGTTGGACGATTGGATCAACCACTTCCATCTGCACGTAGGCGAGCGCCATCACGCCAGCGCCGATGCCCTGGCCACGGCGGAGCTGATGCTGATCCTGTTCAGCCGCGCGCGCCAGCAACACATCGACACGCCACAGGCGCTGCAAGAGCGTTTGAGCCAATGGAAAAGGCGTCTGCGCGCGCCCTCTTTCTAACGCCTCAGAACCCTGTGGTGACCGGCCTTGTTGTGGTGAGCGGGCTTGCCCCGCGCCGGGCTGCGAAGCGGCCCCTATAAGACCACCGCATTTTTCCAGAGAGAACGCGGCGTCTGGTTTCAGGGCCGCTTCGCAGCCCTGCGCGGGGCAAGCCCGCTCACCACAAAAGCGACCCCCCCTCAAACCGACAGACGCCAATTGCGCCCACTCCACGGCTCTGACACAATCGCGAATAATTCTCGTTAGTTTAAACATCCCGTTTACTAGGTGATGCCTTGTCGTCGATCCAGAACCCACACAGTGAGCTTGTTGGCGCGTTGTATCGCGACCATCGTGGCTGGCTGTTGGCCTGGCTTCGACGCAACGTGGCTTGCCCGAGCCGCGCCGAAGACCTGAGCCAGGACACCTTCATGCGCCTGCTCGGCCGTGATGAGTTGCGTGAACCCCGCGAACCCCGGGCGTTCCTGGTGGCAATCGCCAAGGGCTTGTTGTTCGACTACTTCCGTCGCGCCGCCCTGGAACAGGCCTACCTCACCGAACTGATGCTGATCCCGGAAAGCGAACACCCTTCGCCGGAAGAACAGCAACTGATCCTCGACGACCTCAAGGCCATCGACCGCCTGCTCGGCAAGCTGTCGACCAAGGCCCGCGCCGCCTTCCTCTTTAACCGCCTCGACGGCATGGGCCACGCCGAAATCGCCCAGCGCCTCGGCGTGTCGGTGCCCCGCGTGCGCCAGTACCTGGCCCAGGGCATTCGCCAGTGCTACATCGCGTTGTATGGCGAGCCGCTGTGACGGTGATCAGTTCCAAACCGGTCTCGGCCCGCGTGCTGGATGCGGCGATCGCCTGGCAGTTGTCCCTCGACTCGGGCGACGGCAGCGCGATTGAGCGTGAAGAATTCAATAAATGGCTGGCCGGCGACGAAGAACACGCCCGCGCCTGGCGCCAGTTGGGCATGCTCGACCAGCGTTTCAGCGTGGCCTCGGGCCCCGCACGGGCGGCACTGTTGCAATCGCGCGAAGGCATTCGCCAGCGCGTGCGCAAGCTGGGCAGCGGCCTGGCGAGCATTGCACTGGTCGTCGGCCTGGCGTTGTTTGCCGGTGAGCGCTATGTGCCGATCCACTATTGGCTGGCCGACCAACGTACCGCCACCGGCGAGCAGCGCACGCTGAAACTGGCGGATGGCACGTTGATCAACCTCAACACCCACAGCGCCATCGACGTGCGTTTTGATGAACAACGCCGGCTGATCGTGTTGCAGGAAGGCGAAATCCTGATCGAGACCGGCCACAACGATGCGCGCCCGTTCTATGTGCAAACCCGCGACGGCAGCCTGCGGGCGCTGGGCACGCGGTTTATCGTCAAGCGCGAAGACGACGCCACGCGCTTGAGCGTGCTGCAATCGGCCGTGGCCGCCCAGCCCGAGGCGCTGCAGCAGGAACAGATCTTCAAGGAAGGCCAGCAAGTGCTGATGCGCAGCGATGGCCTCGGCCCTGCGCTTGCCGTCACCCCCGCCACCGACGCCTGGACCCGCGGCATGCTGGTGGTCGACAACGCGCGCCTGGGCGATGTGGTTGCGGAACTCAGCCGTTACCGCACCGGTTACCTGGGTGTGGATAAAAACGTGGCTGACCTGCGCATTACCGGCAGCTTCCCGTTGCGCGACACCACGCTGGCGCTCAATGCGCTGCTGCCGACCCTGCCGGTGCAGATCGAGCAGCATACGCCGTGGTGGGTCACGGTCGCCGCTGCTCGGGCACACGCTGACGCGATTAAAAAATGAGTTCAAGTATTTCGTATTGCTGGTAAAAACTGTCAACTCTGACAGTTACCTCTACCCTTTTTTTACCCTCAAATGACCACTGACAGGACCTGTCCTTCAGAGGGCGCATCTCGCTTTACGCCCGGTCTCACATTGCAAGGAAGCAAACACTTCTTTCGGTAGCAATATGAGGGCTGCACTATGTCTACACTCCCCCAAATCAATCGACATACGTTCGTTTTTGCCTTCCCAGGCCAAGGCAATGACCCCTGCGCCGCCTTGGCTGAGTTATACCGGCAAGCCGAGGAGCTTCGCCCGCGCATCGACGCCACCCTGTCAATTATCGAACGCGAAGCAACGCAGTCTGAAGCCAAACTGCAACCCGGGCTGATCAGCGACGTACTGCTGACACACGAATATGCGTTGCCGCTGCCCTCTGGAGTCACGCAACTGGCCCTGTATGGTGCGGCCGTGGTGCTCAACCAACTGCTCCACGACGCAGGCGTGCGGCCGGCACTGATTGTCGCGCAGAGTTTTGGTGAGATTGCTGCGCGAGTGTGCGCCGGTGTACTGAGCATTGAGCAGGGCGCGCGTGCGGTCTGCGCCCTCAATGCGGCCTACCGCAGTGAAGAAGGCCGCGGCGGCATGTTGCTGGTCAACTTGTCGCCGGAGATGACGCAAGCGTTGCTCGACAGGTGGCCTGAACTGAAGCTGGAATTGGGGTCGGTCAATGCCCCTGAGCAATGCATCATCAGCGGAGAAATGGACGCATTGCACGCTCTGCTTGACCGTTACGGCGACAGCACCCCGCCGTTGCGCTGGGTGTCGATCGCCTACGCATCCCATTACTCGGCGCATCGGCGTGTCGCAGAACTCATGAACGCATTGCTGCAACCCCTGGAGCAACAGCCGTTCAGGACCCCCATCTATTCGACCGTGTTGGGGGGCTGTTACCAGCACGGGGATGACCTGCACGAGCTGTTCACCTTGGGCGTGACCGACCCCACCAACCTGCCCAAGACACTGGCCGCGTTGCCACTCGACAAATGCTGCGTGTTTATCGACATGGGTGTAAACCGAGGCATGTCGATGTGCATCCTCAAAAGCCTGCGCGATGCCAAGACCTACACGCCCCTCGCCGCACCACCTAATGAACTTCGCCAACTACTGGCCGACTCACATACCCTGGACACTCTGCGCCAACTGGTCAACGGGCCCGTCACCGCCCAGGCCCATGCGCACATGGCTCACACGTTCAACGACCCTGAGTTGCATCCGCAAACCAACCTGACCTTCCACGACGGCCACCGTCAGACCTATCGGCGCTTGCAGCATCTGCTCAAACAACTGCCCGACGGCATCCACGGGTTCAAACAACCGGAGTGGTTGATGGCCCTGGCCACCCACGCGGCGGTCAATGATCCGTCGCTGTTCATGGGGTGTATGATTCAGCAGGGTTTGTGCATCGGTACACTCCTGGCGTTCGAACAGGACCACCCGTACACCGCCAAATGGCGATGCGAACTGGAGAAGGGCCAATGCCTGGGGGTCTACGCGCTGACTGAAATCGGCCGTAGCAACTCACACATGGGCCCCTGCCTGGAGGCGGTATTCGACACCGACACGCGCACATTTGTGTTGAACACACCCAACAACGCTGCGCTGAAATTTGCCAATGTCGGTATCAATGACCTCAACAAGTTGGGCGTGGTGTTTGCCGAGTTGAAGGTTCAGGACCAACGCTGTGGTGTCTTCGCCTTTGTCTTGCCATTAAGCGACACACAGGGTCCATGCCCTGGCATTGATATGTCTTCACCAGCAGAAATTCGCGCCGTACCGTTGGATTACGGCTTGTTGCGTTTTAATCAGGTCCGCGTCTCTTTTGACGCGTGGCTGTGTGACGGAGCGAACATTGATCAGTCCAACCGCTTTCAAGACCCACTGGGCAGCACTGACCGCCGTCTGATCCGCTCACTGTTCGCCCCCAAAAACGTGTGGGCGATGGTCGGCACCGGCTTGAGCTCCGTCATGCTGGCCTGTGCAACCCTGGCCCTGACTCACGCCAACCGGCGCACCACCCAGGCAAGAATCGGCAACGGCACTGGCTTGCTGGACTTTCGCACCCAGCGCCGGGCGTTATTCGGTTGCCTGGCGACAGCGTACGTCATGAAATGCTTTGCCAATGACTCCGCCCGCCTATGGATCGAAGGCACGGCCAGCCAGGCCTCCCTGCAAACAACCGGCACGGGCGATGTGACATGGACACCCTGGGCCGCCATCAGCCAGACCCTGGCGCTGACCAAAGCCCTGTGTGCGCCCGCCGCTGAGGCCGTGGCCACCGAATGCCGATTGCGCTGCGGCGTGGCCGGGGCGCTCAACCTCAATCGTTTCGCCGACTATGAAGGCATGGCCAAGATCTACCAGGACGCCGGTGGCAACAACCGCATGATCCTGCTGGATGCCGCCAAGGTCCTGATTGGCCAACCCTTGACCGAGCCCGCCCATCCGGACCGGCACGCTAACCTGGACGACGTTGATTACGGGCTGAGCATGGTCCGCACCCTGGAATACCGTTTGCTCACGGAGGTGGCCCACCATGTCGCCGCACACCGGGCTCAGGGAGAGGACGACATGCAGGTCTGGAACTCAAAACTGATGGTGGTTGCACGCGCTGGCGAGGCGCATGCCCAGCGCCTTGCCATCGAGAGTGCGGTAAAGGCCGGCAACTCACTGCCGCCTGGGCTTGCAAAAGATCTGGTGAGCGCGTTGTACGACCTGTACGTACTCGACTATCTGAACAAACACGCGGCCTGGTTTCTCAGCGAAGGGTTCATGGACGGCAAGCGCTACCGGGCACTGGAGGAACACCTCAATCAACGCAGCGACTTCCTGGCCACCCACGTCACGCTGTTGATCGAGGCCTTCGGCCAGGGTGATGCGACGCGTGCGGCAATCGCCAGTGCAGAAACTTACCCGGACGCCTTGGCCGCTAAACTGCAATGGACGCAGGGCTGAACCTCACAACACACCTGAACCTTCAGGGCCATGCAGTGCGAAGAGTTGTGACCACTCACAGATTTATTTTCATTTGGCCCTATCACTTTTCGATTCTCGTTCGGCACCTAGGCAATTGAGAAATATTTCCATTCAGGAGCCGCCCCATGTCCCGCACGCTAGACACCTTGTTGCGCCCCAGCCTGTTAGCCGTGGCCATTGCCCTCAGTGCCCCGCTGGCCAGCACTACGCTGATCGCCGCGGAGCAGGCATCCAGCGTGCGCACCTACAACCTGCCGGCGGCACCACTGGCGACAACCCTGAACCAGATCGCCAGCCAGGGCGGCCTGGCGCTGACCCTCAGCCCGGCGTTGGCGTCGGGCAAGACCTCGGCGCCGGTCCAAGGCCAGTTCGATGCGCCGGGTGCGCTGCGTGAGGCGTTGCGCGGGACGGGGTTGCAGCTTGAGCAGAGCACCGCGGGGACTTACACCCTGGTAGCGATTCCGGATGGGGTCGTAGCGTTGCCTGAAACCAACATCACCGGCCAAGGTAGCTATGAAAGCGCCTGGGGCCCGGTAGACGGCTATGTCGCCACACGCACCGCTGCTGGCACCAAAACGGATACACCGATTGCCGAGCTGCCTCGTTCAGTGACGGTGATCACTCGCAAACAGATGGAAGACCGCTCCGTACTCAACCTCAATGACGCTTTGCGCTACACCGCTGGCGTGCAGAGCTCCGGCTACGGTTCGGATTCCCGCAGTGACTGGCTGCTGGTGCGCGGTTTTGTCCCGACTCAATTTCTCGACGGCCTGCCATTGCCCAAAGGCAACTACGCAACACCAAAAATCGACACCTGGAATTTGGAGCGCATTGCCGTTCTACGCGGTCCTGCATCGTCGGTTTACGGGCAAACCCCACCAGGTGGTTTGCTGGACATGGTCAGCCGCCGTCCACAGGCCGAAAGCTCGAATGAAATCGAGGTGCAGGCCGGCAGCAACAATCACAAGCAAATCAACTTCGACAGCACCGGAAAAATCGACGACGAGGGCCAGTTCCTTTATCGCGTCAGTGGCGTCGTACGAGACAGCAACACACCAGTGGACCATATCCCTGACAAGCGCTACAACATCGCCCCGAGCCTGACCTGGAACATCAACGACGATACCAAACTGACGTTGCTCACCCAGTTCACCCGCGACGATACAGGTATCACCGGGCAATTCCTGCCGCTGCAAGGCACCAAGTTGAGCTCGCCAGCCGGCAAGATCTCCCACCACAAGAATCTGGGTGATCCGGACTGGGAGTTCTACGACCGCACCTACTACGCTCTGGGCTATGCCTTCGAAACGCGCCTGAACGATACCTGGCAGTTTCACCAGAACCTGCGCTACACCAAGAACGATCTGTCGTTCCAAGGCATTACCGCAGGCGGCGCGTTCTTCCCGAATGGCCCTGAAGTGGCAGTAGACGCTAATGGTAACGTGAGTCGCTCCGCCGGCAAGGTCGATGAAAACATCGGTCAATTTGCCGTGGACAACAACTTCCAGGCCGACTTCCAAACGGGCGCCGTAAGTCACACGCTGTTGTTGGGGCTCGACCACCAGCGGTCCACCAGCGATGCGCGCTGGCTATGGGGCTCTGCAGGTGTGCCCACCATCAACTTCAACCGCCCGGTATACGGCCAGGACTTTTCCAACGTCCAGTACTTCACCATGTACGACTATACCCAAAAGACCCAACAGACCGGCTTGTACGTACAGGATCAGATGGCCCTCGACAACTGGCGCCTGACCCTCGGCGGCCGCGAGGATTGGGTACATACCGGCACCACTTTCCATAACCTGAACGACGCCACCAACACCCAGCGTGACAAACATTTCAGCGGCAACGCAGCGCTGAGCTATGTCTTCGACAACGGCATCACCCCATACCTTTCCTACGCCGAATCGTTCCAGGCGGGCTCGGGCACTCAAGTGGGCAGCACCGGAGCTTTCAAGCCCACAGAAGGTAAACAGTACGAAGCCGGTATCAAGTACCAGCCTCCTGGTACCAAAGCGTTGTTCACAGCTGCCGTATTCGACCTGACCCAGCAAAATACTTCGGTCACTGAGGGTAGTATCACGCGCCAAGTGGGCGAAGTGCGGGTACGCGGATTGGAACTGGAAGCCAGTGCCGACGTCACTGAAAGTCTCAAACTGGTGGGTTCCTACACCTACAACGACAGCGAAATCACTCAAGGAGTTGCTGCTGAAAAAGGCAACCGCCTGAACCAGTTACCACGCAACCAGGCCACTGGCTGGGCTGATTACACGTGGCATAGCGGACTGCTGGACGGTTTTGGTATTGGCGCGGGCGTGCGCTACGTTGGCGACACCTACGGCAATGCAGCCAATACCGACCTGGGCCACGTAGGCTCCTACACCGTGTATGACGCTTCGATGCACTATGACCTTGGCCGCTTGAACAGCACCATGAAGGGCGTGACCGTAGCTGTCGACGCCAAGAACATCTTCAACAAGGACTACCTGTCCACCTGCGATGGTTTCTACTGCTACTACGGCGATCAGCGTAACGTGGTAGCCAGCGTTAACTACAAATTCTAAGACGGTAAAAACCGCCAATGAAGGGCCGCCTGAACCGCGGCCCTTTTGCCTTTGGAGCCGTGATGAAAAGCAAAACCATCCGCCGCTGGTCCTTCATCCACACCTGGACCAGCCTGATCTGCACGGTATTCCTGCTGCTGCTCGCCCTCACTGGCTTGCCGTTGGTGTTTCACCATGAGATCGACCACTTGCTGGGCAACGAGCCGGAATTGGCGCAAATGCCTGCCGACACACCGCAGCTCAACCTGGAGCAGCTGGTGGCCAAGGCGCAGGCCCATCGCCCCGGCGAAGCCATGCAGTACCTGGCCTGGGATGAAGATGACAAGAACGGCGTGATCGCGATCATGGCCGCGACCGCCGGCACCGAGCCCAACGCGTCCCACACCTTCATGCTCGACGCGCGCACCGGTGAAGCGGTGGAAACTCCGGCGGCCAATGGCGGGTTGACCCTGTTCCTGCTGCGCCTGCATGTGGACATGTTCGCCGGCCTGCCGGGCAAGTTGCTGCTGGCGTTCATGGGCATTCTGTTTGTACTGGCGATCATCTCGGGCACGGTGCTGTACCTGCCGTTCATGCGTCGCTTGAAGTTCGCCACCGTGCGCCAGGACAAATCCACGCGCCTGCGCTGGCTCGACCTGCATAACCTGATCGGCGTGGTCACCCTGACCTGGGCCTTGGTGGTGGGCGTGACCGGCGTGATCAGCGCCTGCGCCGACCTGATCATCGCCGCCTGGCGCCAGGACAGCCTCAGCGCCATGATCGAACCCTACAAAAACGCCCCTCCGCTGACCCAGCGCGCACCGGCCACCGAGCTGCTAACGATCGCCGCCAAGGCCGCGCCGGACATGGAGCCGGACTTCATCGCCTTCCCCGGCACGCGCTTTTCCAGCGAGCACCATTACGCCGTGTTCATGAAGGGCAGCACCCACCTCACCTCGCACCTGCTCACACCCGTGCTGATCGACGCCAGCACCCTGGCCGTCACCGCCATCGCCGAACGGCCCTGGTACATGGACGCCATGGGCATGTCCCAGCCGCTGCATTTCGGTGACTACGGCGGCATGCCGATGAAAATCCTCTGGGCGGCACTGGATGTGCTGACCATCATCGTGCTGGTCAGCGGGATTTACTTGTGGATCGTGCGGCGCAAGGCGGGCAAGGCATGAAGCCGCGTCAGTCGAACTTCTGGAAAGTGTTTGGGATTCCGTTGGGGATCGGCCTGCTAAGCGCCACCGGGTTGTTTGCGGCGTTGCTCGGGGACGGGTTGTGGGATTCGCTCAGTTGGGTGGGATTAGGCATACCGGCCGTAATTGGCACTTGGGCCTTGCTCAAGCGGTGAGATAGATTAGCCTAGCCCTTTCTTGAGGAATGCCCATGTCCACACCCAGCATGACCTTGTTCCACAACCCCGCGTCACCCTTCGTGCGTAAGGTTCGCGTGTTGCTGGCTGAAACCGGCCAGCAGGACCGCGTCGCATTGCACGGCTGCATGCCGACCCCGGTCAACCCGGATGCGCAGGTGGTGCAAGGCAACCCCGTGGGCAAGATCCCGGCCCTGCGGCTGGCCGATGGCACGGTATTGCACGACAGCCGGGTGATCCTCGATTACTTCGATCACCAGCACGTCGGCAACCCACTGATTCCCCGCGACGGCGCGGCCCGCTGGCGCCGCCTGACCCTGGCCTCGATGGCCGACGGCATCATGGATGCCGCCGTGTTGGTGCGCTACGAAACCGCCCTGCGTCCGACCGAAAAGCACTGGGACCAGTGGCTGGATGAGCAGCGCAACAAAATCCGCCGCAGCCTCTCTGAGTTGGAAGCGGATGCGATTGCCGAACTGACCAGCCACTTCGACATCGCCGCGATCAGCGTGGCCTGCGCCTTGGGTTACCTCGACTTCCGTCATCCGGATATGCAATGGCGCCTGGATAACCCGAAGCTTGCCGCCTGGTATGCCGAGGTCAGCCAGCGGGCTTCGATGCAAGAGACCCAACCACCGGTTTAAAACCCACCGCCGCCCCTTGTAGGCGCTGGCTTGCCAGCGATAGCGCAGTGTCAGTTTGCGGCTCGTTGACTGGACCACCGTCATCGCTGGCAAGCCAGCTCATACAGGAGGCGGTGGCGTTGTTGAGGTAGTCGATAATCCGCGCCTTCATTTGCTGATCCTCCCGCAACCCGATCATTGCACAGCCTCCAAATCAAACTCCAAAGGCTGTGCCGCTTTACGCTTGCCCACGCCATACCAATCCAACTTACGCGTCAGCACCATCACCGTGCCCAGCAGGCCGAACAGCAGCAACGAGCCCATCAGCAACGCGTAATCCTCGGCACTCAACAGCCCGTACAACAAGCCATACAACGCCGCCAACCCCGCTGAAAACCCCAGGCCGTGAGCGACGCTGCGCAGCACATGGCACACATAGAAGCCAATCAACAACACGCAGGCGCTGGCAGAGATGAGATAAGCCAGCGCGAACCCAATGTGCTCGGACAACGACAGCAACAGCAGGTAGAAAAACGCCAGCGCAAACCCCACCAACGCGTACTGCACCGGATGCACTGCCAGGCTCTTGAGTACTTCGAACAGGAAGAAGCCGGCGAAGGTCAGGGCGATGAACAGTAGCGCGTATTTGATCGCACGGTCGCTCTTGAGGTACTGGTCCACCGGATCGATGAAGTTCACGCCGAAGCTGCGGTTGTTGAAGTCTTCACAGCCCTGCTTGTCCAGGCAGGTTTGCAGCGCTTGCTCAAGGTTGGTGGAGAAGAACGAGGTCTGCCAGTTGGCGCTGAAGCCCTTGTCGGTAATCTCGCGTTGTGCCGGCAGGAAATTGCCGATGAAGCTGGGATGTGGCCAGTTGGAAGCGAGTGACACCTGGCTGGTCTTGCCCACCGGCACCACTTGCAGTTGCTCGGTGCCTTGCAGGCGCAGGTCGAAAGCAAAGTTCACGACGTTGGGCTTTTTGCTGTCGTGCTCCGGCAGTGTCACGTGCACGCCTTCGCCCAGCCAGTCCACCTGGGAGCCGGGTTCGAACTCCAATTGCTGGCTGCCCAGCTCCAGCTTCAGCGCGTTTTCGATGCCGCGAATATCGCTGATGCCCACCGCGAGAAATGCCGGCTCAAAGCGGTAATCGGCGAAGTCTTCGGTGATACCCAACTGCGCAGGCAATTCGAAATGCCCGCTGATGCGGTTGTCGGCATGGAACAGCCGCGCCTGGTAGATGCCCCGTGCGCGCAATTCGGTCTGCACCTTGCCGTCGAGTTCAAATCGGTCCGGCAGGAAATACAGACGACCGCGCTCTTCACGGGTGACTTCGTAGCGTTTGTTGAGCTTTTCATTGAGCTTCCACTCGCGGACGGTCTTGCGATACGGCACTACCATCACCGGGCCGGTGAGGCGCTGGGCGTAGCTGGAACTGCGGGCGATGTCCATCAATACGCCATCGCGCAGTTGCTGGCGGTCGCTGATAATGCCGTTGATCATCAGCAACGGAATCAGCAACAGCAGGATCAGCAGCGCAATCGCGCCAAGTTTGAAAAGCAGGCTGCGGTTCATGGGTCTCTCCCTGTTTTGATGGAGAGAGTCTGGGCAGACCGTGTGGGGGATTTATGTGGGCAATGTGGAGACTGTGTGGAGATGCAGCACCACCTGCACGCCGCCGTCGACATTGCCGATCTGCAACGCGCCGCCGTGCAGCTTCATCACTTCCTCGACAAAGTTGAGGCCCAGGCCCGTGCTTTTGCGACCGCTGGCCGGGCGCGGCAGCGAGTAGAAACGCTCGCTCAGGCGTGGCAGGGCGTAGTCGGGAATCGGTGCGGCCTGGTTGAACAGGCTGACGTGCACATCGTCGTGTCGCGTCTGTGCGCTGAACTTCAACAAGCCGCCGGGCGGCGTGAAATCCAGGGCGTTGTCCAGCAAATTGCCCAAGGCCTGACGCAACAAGAACGGTTCGCCGTACACCCTCACATCCGTCGCAATAGTCTGCTCGACCTGCAATCCGGCGCCTTCAATCCGTGCGCATTGGGCCTTGAGTACCTCATCGACCATCGTCGCCAACGGGATACTCGCCTGCTCTTCCAGGCCCTGGCGCTGCTCGACCTGTGCCAGGTTCAGCAGGCGTTCGATCAACTGCTGCAGACGCGCGCTTTCGCTGTCGATATTGCCGACGAAGCGCTGCTGTTGATCGCGGGTCATATCACCCTGCAACAACTCCGCCGCGCCGCGAATCGCGGCCAAGGGGCTTTTCAATTCGTGGGTCAGAGTGTGTACGTAATGCTCGACGTAGGCCTTGCCTTCCAACTGCGTGCGCATGTGCTCCACAGCGGTGGACAGTTGCTTGAGTTCACCGCCACGGTAATGGGGCAACTCGGCACGCCGCCCCTCGCTGACAGCCTCGGCATAGGCGGTCAAACGGCGCAGTGCAACGCTCAGCCACCACGACAGCAATGCACCCAACAGCAGGCCCAGAATCACCAGGCCCGCGCCGTACCACAGCAGGCGGCGTTCGGTGCGATCGACATAAGGCTGCAATGAACTGTTGGGTTTGGCCACAGTGACCACGCCGATGACCTGGCCGTTGTCGCGGATCGGCGCGCCCACATGCATAACCGACGAGGCAGGGTCATCCAGTTCGCTGCGGGTGGAGCGCGCGCCGTACTCGCCACGCAAGGTCAGGTACACGTCGTTCCACTTCGAATAGTCTTGTCCCACCGCTTCGCCCGTGGAGTCGAGCAACACCGTGCCCTTGGCATCGGTCACGTAGATGCGATGATTGACCTGGTTCTTCGGCAAACCCCAGATGGTCGCTCCCGGCTGGCGGTTGCCATACGCCTTGAGCAGCTCCGGCCAGTGGCTTTGGCCGAGGGTGCCGTTCTTCACGTCATTGCGCACGATCTCGGCTAGCAGGTTGGCGGTGTCCACCAGGGTTTCTTCGGTGGACTGGCGCACGCCGGGGCGGATTTCCTTCATCACGGTGCTGAGCACGAAGTAGCCGGTCAGGCCGATAAACAGCGCATACACCAGGAAAATCCGCAGCCCCAGGCGCATCAGCTATTGCTCGGGCTGTAGCTGTAGCCGAGGCCGCGATGGGTCTGGATCGGCTCGGCATCGGCGGCCACGCTGCGCAACTTGCTGCGCAGGCTTTTGATATGGCTGTCGATATTGCGCTCGTAGCCGGCATCCGCCGCCACGCCCACCGCGTCCAACAGTTGCTCGCGGCTGAACACGCGCTCGGGTTGTTCCAGCAGGCTTTGCAGCAAGCGGAACTCGTGTCGTGTAAGGCTCAACGGTTGGCCTCGATAGCTGATCTGCATACGCTCCAGATCAACCTGGAACACCGCGGGCGCAGCACCTGGGCCAATCCGTTTCAGGATCGCCCGGACCCGCGCCGTGACTTCACGTGGGCTGAAGGGCTTGACCACATAATCGTCGGCGCCGATCTCCAGGCCCACCACGCGGTCGATCTCGCCATCTCGCGCGCTGAGAAACATCACCGGCACTTCACTGAACCGGCGCAGTTGCTTGCAGGTTTCAAAACCCGTGATATCCGGCAGCCCGATGTCGAGGATGATCAGGTCGGCAGGCGTCTGGCGCTGATGCTCCAGCGCCGCCTGGCCGAGGGTCAGCCAGGTGGTGGTGAAGCCCTCGCCTTGTAGGGCGAAAATCAGTGTGTCGGCAATTGCCGCTTCGTCTTCGACAATCAGGATATGCGCCATGGTGGTCCGTCAGCAGTCCGGTTTGTCGGCAGTGTAACGACGGGCCGGGTTCACCGCCGCGCCAAATTCACGCAGGGCCTTGGCGCCGATCAACAGCGGGTAGTTGAAGCTGCTGCGGTCGGTGAGGTTGACCTCGACGGTGCGCTTGACGTCGCCCAGGCACATTTCCAGGTCGATCACCGGGCGCTTGGCCACGGTGGCTTCGTCCTTGTCGTCGTCTTCGTCGGCGCGGCTCTTGATCTTGCTGATGCGCGAGACTTTGTGTTCGTAGACTTTGTTGGAGGCATCCTTGCCGCCGAGGCGGAAGCGCACCCAATCGTCGCCGTCACGGGTGAAGGTCTGGATGTCGCGGGCCGACAGCGAGGCGGTCAGCGCGCCAGTGTCCATCTTGGCCTTGAAGGTTTCGCCGATCTCCGGCAATTGGATGTATTCGTAGCGACCGTAGAGGGTCGGTTCGGCGGCCATGACCGGCAGGGCAACCAGGGCGAGAGAGGCAAGGAGCAGTTTCACGAAGTGATTTCCTCGGAAAGAAGTAGGCGGATTCTAGACCGCAAAGGCAGTACTTAGTTAGCTCGCCCCAGCATAACCGGCACATTGTGAAACATTCGTCCGGCGAATTGGCATTTGGCCTCTAGACTCAAGCTGCTTATCATGGCCCGCCCACAGGATTTCAAGAGTTACTTATGCGCCGCCTGCTCACCGGCTGTTTTGTCTCATTGCTACTGCTGCTCAACACCCTGATCCTGATCGGGCCGTTGATGGTGTTTGCCCTGCTCAAGCTGGTGGCTCCCGGCCGCTATCGTGACTACATGTCGTGGGCGGTAATGTGGATCGCCGAGACCTGGGCCGAGATCGACAAGTTGATCTTCGCGCTGTGTATCCCAACCCAATGGGATATTCGCGGCGGTGAAGACCTGAGGGGCGATACGTCCTACCTGGTGATCAGCAACCATCAGTCCTGGGTGGATATCCCGGCGCTGATCCAGGCCCTCAACCGCCGCACGCCGTTCTTCAAGTTCTTCCTGAAAAAAGAGCTGATCTGGGTGCCCTTCCTCGGCCTGGCTTGGTGGGCGCTGGATTACCCGTTCATGAAGCGCTACACCAAGGCCTTCCTGGCCAAGCACCCGGAACTCGCGGGGCAGGATTTGAAGATCACCAAAGAGGCCTGCGAGCTGTTCAAGCGCCAGCCGGTGACGGTGGTCAATTACCTGGAAGGCACGCGCTTCAACGAAACCAAGCGCAAGCAGCAGGATTCGCCCTTCACTCGCTTGCTCAAGCCCAAGGCGGGCGGTGTGGCGTTCGTGCTGGCAGCGATGGGTGAACAGCTGGATGCCGTGCTCGACGTGACCGTGGTCTATCCACAGCAAAAGATTCCGGGGTTCTGGGATTTGATCAGCGGCGCGGTGCCAAAGGTGATCATTGATATCCGCACCCGCGAACTGGACCCGGCGTTGTGGCAAGGGGATTACGAGAATGATCCGGCGTTTCGCCAGACCGTCCAGAACTGGGTGAATCAGCTCTGGACGGAAAAGGACGCGCGCATCGAGCAACTGCGCGCGGAGCGTTAGTTAGCCGCCAGTGCCCCAGGCCGAGGCCAGCTTGCCCAGCACCGAGCTGCTGGCGCCCTGGCCGCCCAGGTATTGCAGGATCACCGGGGCAAACTGGCCAACCATGCCGCTGTCCATGCCCAAGGCGCTGAAGGCGGTGTTCAGGTCGTTGGTGTTCTTCACGTTACCCAGCAGACCGTCCAGGCCGCTGGTCTTGCTGCCGCCGGTCTGGCCGAGCATCCCGCTCAAGGCGCCGAGGCTGCCCAAGGCGTTGTTGCCCGACAACTGTTCGAGGCCCGGCACGCTGTTGCCCAGTTGCGAATAATCGTTGCCGCTCAGTTTGTTCTTGGCCAGGCCCAGCATGGCGCCCGTACCGCCGACCGCTTGTTCGGGGGTGATGTTCAGTTGCGAGGTGAGTGCGCTCAACAGGCCGGCCGTCTCGGACGACGGTGCCGCAGCGGCTGCCTTGTTGTTGCCGCCCTGCATGCCGGAAATCGCATTGGCTGCATCGCCAAGGCTGAAGCCCGCAGCGAACACCGGAGCGGCTGCCAGGGTCATCAGGCAGGAAAGGGCGAAACCGCGTGAAATCTTCATCGAAACAACCTCTGGGTGTAAGGGCTGAAAGCAGGCGTTTGACTGGGTATCCGGCGCATTGTTCCGGGCCATTCCAGGAACCCGATGGCAAGATCAGAGTCCATGCAGTGACTTTAAAACTTGCCAGGAACAGCCCTATGAGTGCCACCCGTCCCCAAGTGATTGAGCCAAATCCCCCATTCTGGAGCCGTCCACGTGTGTTTATCGGTGTCTGCGTGGCCATTGTCGCCGGCCTCGGCGGCGCGCTCTACACCCAAGACAACGTCAAGTCCGCCGCCACCCTGGTGACCACCGCCCAGCAGCCGGCCGCGCAGATCATGGCGCACAAGGACTACCTCGAAATCGAACCCATCGCCACGGCGGCACCAGAGCCGGATCACAGCCTGGAACTCTGGGCCATGCCTGAGGGAGGCCGGCCGATTTCGCTGGGACTTTTGCCGGAAGATGGCAAAGGCATTATCAGCCTCAACCCGCGCCAGCAGAAAAGCATCCGCAAGCCGGTGGAGTTGATGGTGAGTTCAGAGACCAAGGGTGGGTCGTTGAGCAAGCAGCCGACGGGGCCGACGGTTTATCAAGGAGCGTTGGCCGCTCGCTGAATCGATGCGCTGCATCTGGGAATGAAAACCCGGTTACTGATCACGAATCGCTCTAACTAACTGTCACGTTTAACAGTAGCCAGCATCGAACAATCACCTGCAGCATGATCCCTCCCACGTCCCGCAGGAGGCTGCCATGAAAAGCGCAATGCTTGCAGGTGCATTCGCCGCCCTGACACTGGTGAGCACGTCGTATGCAGCGACCTCCACCTGTCCGACACCCCAGCAGATCAAACAGAACCCCATGGACAACGGCGGTTATCGCTATGAGATGCTCCAGCCTGATGGCCGCAATTGGTCAGGTGAGAGCCCGCAGGCTACAGCGTCCTACCTGACTGACTCAACATTCCACGATGCCCGTTACACAGCAGAGGACCACTCCGTCACCTGCACCTACAAAGGACCGATGAATAACGACGCGAGCTTTTCGGTCACGCTCAAACCGGTCTTGGATTGGAACCTTATCCCTATAGGCGATTGGAGAGGCACCTATTGCGAAGCCCTGGAGATTGCCAGGTGCTCATTTACGCATCAGTAAAAAAAGCCATCGAATAATTCCTACAGTGTCCTTCCACACATCCACGACCCGTAGTCCAGGTTCTGACGGAACATCCATCGACACAGCCCACCCAAGCTAGCCTTCGCACTCACATTCAACGGGGAGGCTCAGCCACACTATAAGGAGCTGTAATAATCATGATCGGATTGATTCCCAATTTCTATGTTGCCTTCAGCGCAATCATCCATTTGCCATCTCGCAGCCAGGCCCAGGCTTCACGGCCCCAGGCCACCAGCATCGACCACTGCCCCACCCCCCGCGACATCCGATCCAAACCCTACACAGACCCTGACGTTCCCGCGCCCTATGGCGAGGGTTATCAATACACGGCTACGGCCAACGGCAAGGCATGGACAGGGCAGACGGCAGCCACCAAGGATGACTATCTGGCCCCGGAGTACGAACTCAAGGCAGAGGCCATCAATGAACGCAACGACAAAATCCATTGCGACTACGGCGGCAAGCGCCTGATCAAGAACGGTGAAGTGGCCGATCCCTATCTGCGACTCACCACCATCAAGTAACCCATAAAAAATGGCGACCTCCGGGGTCGCCATTTATTCAGCCTTGAACCTTACGCCGCACTGAACAGCTTGTGCGGATCAATCACAAACTTCTTCGGCACGCCCGCATCGAACTCGCCGTAGCCACGTGGCGCATCATCCAGGCTGATCACCTGCACACCCACGATCTCGGCAATGTTGATACGGTCCCACATGATCGCCTGCATGAGCGCGCGGTTGTACTTCATCACCGGGGTCTGGCCGGTGTGGAAGCTGTGGGACTTGGCCCAGCCGAGGCCGAAGCGAATGCTCAGGCTGCCCATCTTGGCGGCGGCATCCACAGCACCTGGATCCTCGGTGACGTACAGGCCAGGAATACCGATCTTGCCAGCCACGCGCACCACGCCCATCAGCGAGTTGAGCACAGTGGCCGGGGCTTCGGCTTTCACGCCTTCATGGCCGTGGCCACGGGCTTCGAAACCAACGGCGTCGACAGCGCAATCCACTTCCGGCTCGCCCAGCAGCGCAGCGATCTGTTCGTGCAGCGGGGTGTCGGTGGACAGGTCGGCCACTTCAAAACCCTGGGCCTTGGCGTGAGCCAGGCGGATCGGGTTGACGTCGCCGATGATCACTACCGCGGCGCCCAACAGGCGTGCAGAGGCGGCAGCGGCCAGGCCGACCGGGCCGGCGCCGGCGATGTAGACGGTGCTGCCTGGGCCAACGCCGGCAGTGACGGCGCCGTGGTAGCCCGTCGGGAGGATGTCGGACAGGCAAGTCAGGTCGCGGATTTTTTCCATGGCCTTGTCGCGGTCCGGCAGTTTCAGCAGGTTGAAGTCGGCATACGGCACCAGCACGTATTCAGCCTGGCCGCCGGTCCAATCGCCCATGTCGACATAACCATAGGCACCCCCGGCACGGGCCGGGTTGACGGTCAGGCATACGCCGGTGTGTTGCTCTTTGCAGGAACGGCAGCGGCCGCAGGCCACGTTGAACGGCACGGAAACCAGGTCGCCGATCTTCAGGTTCTCGACGTCGCTGCCCTTCTCGATCACTTCACCGGTAATTTCATGACCGAGCACCAGGCCGGTCTGGGCAGTGGTGCGGCCGCGCACCATGTGTTGGTCGGAGCCGCAGATGTTGGTGGAGACCACGCGCAGGATGACGCCGTGCTCAATCTTCCTGCCACGGGGGTCCTGCATTTTGGGATAGTCGATTTTCTGTACTTCGACCTTGCCGTTGCCGAGATACACGACACCACGATTACCAGACATGCTTTCACCTCGCTGTTGTTTTTATGGAACTGCGTTGCCCGTTGGGTGGGCAGCGCGTTTAAGTGCTCGGGTACAGATGCTGTTTTTGCGTTGTTTGTAAGGGCCTCATCGCGGGCAAGCCCGGCTCCCACATTTTGATTTATGAACACATTCAAAAATGTGGGAGCTGGCTTGCCTGCGATAGCGATCTAAAGAACGACCGTGCGATTGGCGTTCAAAAACACCCGCCGCTCAATGTGATACCCCACCGCCCGGGCCAATGTCAGCCCTTCAATATCCCGCCCCTTGGCAATCAAATCCTCGGGATAGTGGCTGTGATCCACCACCTCCACGCCCTGGGCAATGATCGGGCCTTCGTCCAGATCGTTGTTGATGTAATGCGCCGTGGCGCCCACCAACTTCACGCCCTTGTTGTACGCCTGGTGATACGGCTTGGCGCCCTTGAACCCCGGCAACAACGAGTGGTGAATGTTGATGGCCTTGCCATCCAACTTGCGGCACAGCTCCGGCGACAGCACTTGCATGTAGCGCGCAAGGATCACCAATTCCGCGCCGGTGTCTTCCACCACCTGCCACACCTGCCGCTCCTGGGACGGTTTGTCGTTGGGGTCGAGGGGGAAATGGTAGTAGGGAATCTGGTGCCAGTCGGCCAAAGGCTTGAGATCGGGGTGGTTGGACACCACCGCGACCACGTCCATCGACAACTGGCCGATGCGCTGGCGATACAGCAGATCGTTCAGGCAGTGATCGGCCTTGGAGACCATGATCACCACTTTTGGCCGATAGTTCGGCGCCGTCAGTTCGAAGATCATGCCGAAGGCTTCACCACGGGTGGCCAGGCCATCGCGGAAACCTTGTTCGTCAAAACCGTCGGGCTGGCGGAACTCCACGCGAATAAAGAACCGGCCCGAAAGCCGGTCATCGAACGAGTGGTGCTCAGTAACGTAGCAACCCTGCTCGAACAGGTAGCGGGTGACCGCGTCCACCGTGCCGAGCACGCTGGGGCAGTCGGCGGTCAAAATCCATGTATCAGGTGCGCGGCTCATGGGGTATTCCTCAGGCTTGGACGCTCAGGCCGAATTCGGCGGATGCATCCTGTAACCACAACCACCAGTAATCCGAGAAGCTGCGGCGAATCAGCAGTTCCCAAGTGTCTTCAGCCGTGTGACGGATCACCAGCTGCGACTTGGCGAACACCGTGCCCACTGCCTTGCCCACCGGGAAGTTGTTGGGGTGCACGTCGTAGCTGGTGGACTTCATCAGTACATCGCGCACATTCGGGCCGCTGAGTTCGAGGATCTGCTGGCCGCCGCTGACGTTGACGACCTGGATGTGCAACTCACCCAACGCGGCACGCAGGTTTTGCTCGGCGGCGAATTCTTCACCGCTTGGCACGATCAGCAACCACTCATCCGGACCGAGCCACTGCAGGCTGGTTTCACCCTTGACGATCACTTGCAAGGCGCCGGGCAATTCGATGCCCAGGGCCTTGTGCACGCCGGCAGCGAAGGCTGCGTCATGGCCGTCGCCCCGGATAGTCAGGTGACCCAGGAGTTTCTTTTCACGCACGGTCACGCCGGCGTTCTTGCGACCCTTGCCGACCAGGCTGGCGAGGTCGGCATGGTGCAGCGACGACTCGGCCTTGGCGCCGGTGGTGGGGCGTTGTTGGTAAACATTGGCTGCTGTCATAAAGCACCTGTCTTAATTCTGTTGTGAGGCTACTGGCGTCTTCGCGAGCAAGCCCGCTCCCACATTTGGAATGCGTCCCCCTGTGGGAGCGGGCTTGCTCGCGAAGGCCGCGACTCGGTCCATCAGATATTTTGGCGATCGCCCTTAGGATCGAAGAACACCGAGGACACAATCTCCGCCTCGATCACGCTGCCATCCGCTTGCGGTGAGAACACCCGCTCCCCGATGCGCTTCAAGCCACCCTTCACCACCGCCATCGCAAACGAATAACCCAGGGAGTTATGCGCATAGCTCGATGTCACGTGGCCGACCATTTTCATCGGAATCGACTGCTTCGGATCAAACACCAACTGCGCGCCTTCCGGCAGCCAAACGGTCGGGTCGATCGGCTTCAAGCCCACCAGTTGCTTACGCTCTTCGCGCACGCAGTCTTCACGGTTCATGCCGCGCCAGCCGATCCACGAGAACGGTTTGGTGCGACCAACGCACCAGCCCATGTTCAGGTCGTCCGGGGTCATCGAGCCGTCAGTGTCCTGGCCGACGATGATGAAGCCCTTCTCCGCCCGCAGCACGTGCATGGTTTCGGTGCCGTACGGGGTCAGGTTGTATTTCTTGCCGGCGTCGACGATTTTTTCCAGTACGCCCATGGCGTAGTCGGCCTGCACGTTGACTTCGTACGACAGCTCACCGGTAAACGAGATCCGGAACACACGGGCCGGTACGCCACCGACCAAACCTTCCTTCCAGGTCATGAACGGGAAGCCGTCCTTGTCCAGGTCGATATCGGTGACTTCCGCCAGCAGCTTGCGGCTGTTGGGGCCGGACAGGGTCATGGTCGCCCAGTGGTCCGTGACCGAGGTGAAGTACACCTTGAGGTCTGGCCATTCGGTCTGCTGGTAGATCTCCAGCCACTGGAGTACGCGGGCGGCGCCGCCGGTGGTGGTGGTCATCAGGAAGTGGTTGTCGGCGAGACAGGCTGTGACGCCGTCGTCGAAGACCATGCCGTCTTCCTTGCACATCAGGCCGTAGCGCGCCTTGCCCACGTCGAGCTTGGTCCAGGCGTTGGAGTAGATGCGGTTGAGGAATTCGCGCGCGTCCGGGCCCTGGATGTCGATCTTGCCGAGGGTCGACGCATCCAGCAGGCCGACGCTGTCGCGCACGGCCAGGCATTCGCGTTTCACCGCCGCATGCAGGTCTTCACCGTTGCGCGGGAAGTACCAAGGGCGCTTCCACTGGCCGACATCTTCAAACTCGGCGCCGTTCTTCACGTGCCAGGCGTGCAGCGCGGTGTAGCGCACCGGCTCGAAGATGTGCCCGCAGTGACGGCCCGCCACCGCGCCGAAGGTCACCGGCGTGTAGTTGGGACGGAACATGGTGGTGCCCATCTGCGGGATGGTCACGTTCAGCGAACGAGCGGCAATCGCCAGGCCGTTGACGTTGCCCAACTTGCCCTGGTCGGTGCCGAAGCCCAACGCGGTGTAGCGTTTGACGTGCTCCACCGACTCAAACCCTTCACGGGTCGCCAGTTCGATGGCGGCGGCGGTCACGTCGTTCTGCAGGTCGACGAATTGCTTCGGCGCCCGTGCGGTTGGCTTGTCGTGCGGCACTTGGTAGATCGCCAGCGTCGGCTCTTCCAGGCGGCTCAGGGCTTTCGGCAAGGTGCCTTCCACTGGCGCAAAACCGGCTTCGCTGGCTGCGCGCACGCCCCCTTCAAAACCGTCTGCCAGGGAATCGCCAAGGCCGTAGACACCGTTGATACCACCCACGCACACGCGTTTCTGCGGCGCTTCGCCCGGTACAAAACCGAGGATGTCTTCACGCCAGGTCGGCTTGCCGCCCAGGTGCGAAGCCAGGTGGACCACTGGGCTGTAGCCGCCAGAGCTGGCGACCAGATCGCAATCCAGCCACTCGCCTGGGCTGGTGACTTTGTGCGCTTTCACATCAATCGCAGCGACGCGGGCAGCAGTGACGTGCTTGCTGCCACGAGCCTCGATCACAGCGCTGCCGGTGAGGATTCGAATACCTTTGGCGCGGGCTTCTTCAACCAGTGCGCCGCGTGGGTTGTGGCGTACATCAGCCACGGCCACCACTTGCAGGCCGGCGTCGAGCCAGTCCAGCGCAACGCGGTAGGCGTGATCGTTGTTGGTCGACAGCACCAGTTTCTTGCCCGGCGCCACGCCATAGCGACGCACGTAGGTAGAAACCGCACCGGCCAGCATGTTGCCCGGCACGTCGTTGTTGCCGTACACCAGCGGGCGCTCACACGCACCGGTCGCCAGCACGACGCGCTTGGCGCGCACACGGTGGATGCGTTGGCGCACCACACCAATCGGCGCACGGTCACCGAGGTGGTCGGTGAGGCGTTCGTGAATGGTCAGGAAGTTATGGTCGTGGTAGCCGTTGACGGTGGCGCGGGGCAGCAGCACCACGTCCGGCAGGGCTTTCAATTCAGCAATGACGCTGGCAACCCATTCAGCGGCTGGCTTGCCGTCGAGGCTTTCGCGCGAGTCCAGCAGCGAACCGCCAAACTCTTCCTGCTCGTCAGCGAGGATCACACGGGCACCGCTGCGTGCAGCCGCCAGCGCAGCGGCCAGCCCAGCAGGGCCTGCACCTACGACCAGCACATCACAGTGACGGTTGAAGTTGTCGTAGGTGTCCGGATCGTTCTCGGTCGGCGAGCGGCCAAGGCCGGCGGCCTTACGGATGTACTTCTCGTAGGTCATCCAGAACGATTGCGGGTACATGAAGGTTTTGTAGTAGAACCCCGGCGGCATCAGCTTGCCGCCAACCTTGCCGAGGATGCCCATCACGTCAGTGTTGACGTTCGGCCAGCCGTTGGTACTGGTGGCGACCAGGCCTTGGTACAGCGCCTGTTGCGTGGCGCGCACGTTGGGAATCTGGGTAGCTTCGGTGGCGCCGATCTGCAGCACCGCGTTCGGCTCTTCGGCGCCCGCAGCGAAGATGCCGCGAGGGCGCGAGTACTTGAAGCTGCGGCCGATGATGTCGACGCCGTTGGCCAGCAGGGCGGCGGCCAGTGTGTCGCCTTCAAAGCCTTTGTAGCTCTGGCCGTTGAAGGTAAACGTCAGGACTTTATTACGGTCGATCCGGCCACCGTTGGACAGGCGATTGGTCTGGCTCATACCTTCTCTCCAGAGGCCTTGGCGGTGAATTGTGGCTTCTCACCGATCTTGTAGGTTTCAAGAATTTCGTAGGTCAGGGTGTCGCGGGTCGCGTTGAAGTACTGGCGGCAACCGGCGGCGTGGATCCACAGTTCGTGGTGCAGCCCGCGGGGGTTGTCGCGGAAGAACATGTAGTCGCCCCACTCTTCATCGGTGCAGGCATTCGGGTCCAGCGGGCGCGGGATGTGCGCTTGGCCGGAGGCGTGGAATTCCTCTTCGGAGCGCAGTTCGCCACAGTGAGGACAGAAGATATGCAACATAGGGAATTTCTCCTGTTAGTGGGCGACGGCCGCAGCGCCGTGTTCGTCGATCAACGCACCGTTGTGGAAACGGTCGATGGAAAAAGGTGCGGCCAACGGGTGCATTTCACCCTTGGCGAGGCTGGCGGCAAACACGTTGCCTGAGCCCGGCGTGGCCTTGAAGCCACCGGTGCCCCAACCGCAGTTGAAAAACATGTTGGGCACTGGGGTCTTGGAAATGATCGGGCAGGCATCCGGCGTGGTGTCGACGATGCCGCCCCACTGGCGGTTCATGCGCACGCGGGACAGCACCGGGAACATCTCGACGATGGCCTGGATGGTGTGTTCGATCACCGGGTACGAGCCGCGCTGGCCGTAGCCGTTGTAGCCGTCGATACCGGCGCCGATCACCAGGTCGCCCTTGTCGGACTGGCTGATGTAACCGTGTACGGCGTTGGACATGATCACACTGTCGATAATTGGCTTGATCGGCTCCGACACCAACGCTTGCAGCGGGTGGGACTCAATCGGCAGGCGGAAGCCCGCCAACGACGCCATGTGCCCGGAGTTACCGGCAGTGACCACACCGACGCGCTTGGCGCCGATAAAGCCCTTGTTGGTTTCCACGCCGATGCACACACCGTTTTCCTTGCGAAAGCCGATCACTTCGGTCTGCTGGATCAAATCCACGCCGAGGGCGTCAGCCGCACGGGCAAAGCCCCAGGCCACGGCATCGTGACGGGCCACGCCGCCGCGACGTTGTACGGTGGCGCCGAGGACCGGGTAGCGGGTGTTCTTGGAGCAATCGAGGTACGGGATCTCGTCGGCCACTTGCTTGGCGTTGAGCAGTTCGCCGTCCACGCCATTGAGGCGGTTGGCGCTGACGCGGCGCTCGGAATCACGGATGTCTTGCAGGGTGTGGCACAGGTTGTAGACGCCACGCTGGGAGAACATCACGTTGTAGTTCAGGTCCTGGGACAGGCCTTCCCACAGTTTCATCGCGTGTTCGTACAGGTGGGCCGATTCATCCCACAGGTAGTTGGAACGTACGATGGTGGTGTTGCGCGCGGTGTTACCGCCGCCCAGCCAGCCTTTTTCGACCACGGCCACATTGGTGATGCCGTGCTCCTTGGCCAGGTAGTAGGCGGTCGCCAGACCATGCCCGCCGCCGCCGACAATGACCACGTCGTAGACCTTTTTAGGGGTCGGCGTGCGCCACATCTTCTGCCAGTTTTCGTGGTGGCTGAGTGAGTGCTTGAAGAGGCCGAAGCCCGAGTAGCGTTGCATAGTCATTACTCCAAAACCGCGCTCAGCGATAAACCGGGAAATCAGCGCACAGGGCAGACACGTGCTTGGCCACGTTGGCCTCGACATCGGCATCGCCGAGGTTGTCGAGGATGTCGCAGATCCAGCCAGCCAGTTCAATGCACTGCGGCACTTTGAAACCACGCGTGGTCACCGCCGGGGTGCCGATGCGCAGGCCCGAGGTCACGAATGGCGACTGCGGGTCATTCGGCACGGCGTTCTTGTTGACGGTGATGTGGGCGCGGCCCAGGGCGGCATCCGCCTCTTTGCCGGTGAGGCCCTGACGGATCAGGCTGACCAGGAACAGGTGGTTGTCGGTGCCGCCGGACACTACATCGTAGCCGCGTTTGATAAACACCTCGGCCATGGCCTGGGCGTTGTCGATCACTTGTTGCTGATAGGCCTTGAAGCCCGGCTCCAGCGCTTCCTTGAAGCACACGGCCTTGCCGGCGATGACGTGCATCAGCGGGCCACCTTGGGCGCCAGGGAATACGGCGGCGTTGAGTTTCTTTTCGATTTCTTCGTTGGACTTGGCCAGGATCAGACCGCCCCGTGGACCGCGCAGGGTCTTGTGGGTAGTGGTGGTGACTACGTCGGCATACGGCAGCGGGTTCGGGTACAGGCCAGCGGCAACCAGGCCGGCGACGTGGGCCATGTCGACGAACAGCAATGCGCCCACCTTGTCGGCGATCTGACGGAAACGTGGGAAATCCAGAGTCTTGGAGTAGGCAGAGAAACCGGCTACGACCATTTTCGGCTTGTGCTCGACGGCCAGGCGCTCGACTTCGTCGTAGTCGATCAGGCCGGTGTCGGTGTTGATGCCGTACTGCACCGCGTTGTACAGCTTGCCCGAGGACGACACCTTGGCGCCGTGGGTCAGGTGGCCGCCGTGGGCCAGACTCATGCCGAGAATGGTGTCACCGGCGTTCAACAGGGCCAGGTACACCGCGCTGTTGGCGGAAGAACCGGAGTGCGGCTGCACGTTGGCGTAATCGGCGCCGAACAATTGCTTGGCGCGTTCGATGGCCAGGGCTTCAACCTTGTCCACGTGCTCGCAGCCGCCGTAGTAGCGCTTGCCTGGGTAGCCTTCGGCGTATTTGTTGGTGAGGCCGCTGCCTTGAGCTTCCATTACGCGTTTGCTGGTGTAGTTCTCTGACGCGATCAGCTCGATATGATCTTCCTGACGCTGCTCCTCGGCATTCATCGCCGCCAGCAGTGCGTCGTCATATCCCTGAATCTGGTCTTGTTTGCTGAACATCGCGTCTCTCCCAGCCTTTCGTATTGTTGAGGCCCGTGCAGGGCCCTTTGATGCGATGGTAGGGCTGGCGTCAGCAGGTCAAATGCCTACGCACGCCACGCAAAGGTGCGTTTACGACATGGAATGAATTCTGCGACTCAAGCAAGGCTGTGGCGCAAGGCCAGCAGCAGCAGGAAATGCGCGGGATAGAGGGCATACGCCCAGCGGCGCATAGGCGGCGGGGAGGCATTTTTGGCGTGTCGTAACAGGACCAGGCCGAGTATTGGCGCAATCAGGCAAGTGGCCAATCCCGCCAACGCGACGGGGGAGCCACTAGCGAGCAAAACCTGCCATTGATTGGCCGCGACGCAGACCACGCCAGGCAATACGCTGAAATACCAGGGACGACGGAACACCAGCAGCATCGCCAGTGGCAGTAATACACCGAAAAAACCAAACATCAGCTGCGTGGAAAACACCGCCGCAATCGTGGCCGCGATCAGCGCCAATCCGCGATCAAAAAGCGCTTTCTGCTGCCATCCTCGGGCAATAAGCAAACCCAACGCCAACGTCGGCAATACGTTCAATGTATCGGCATCATCGATAAACAGTCGGTACGGCACTTCGCTGATCACGCTGAACAGCAGCAGCCAGCCCAAATACCGCCACTGGCCCATGACAGGTGAGTTTCTCGCCCGATGCAGGTTGGCCGCAATCGCCAGGCAAAACCACGGGAACGCCAGGCGCCCCGGCACATACAGGCCATCCAGGTTCAAACCGACATAGCGCAAGTGGTCCAGCACCATGCTCAACAGCGCCAGCCACTTGAGCAGATCCAGAGCGCCATCACGGACGCGTCCGACAGGAATCGTTTGAGTACCGTGCATAATTCCCCAGTGACTTTGCATTTACAGTACGTGCGCACCCGCGACAATCTTGGTTACAGTGCGCACCAACATCGACCACAGGAATGGGCCATGACCGACAAGAGCCAACAATTCGCCAGTGACAACTATTCGGGCATCTGCCCGGAAGCCTGGGCCGCCATGGAACAAGCCAACCAGGGCCATCAGCGCGCCTACGGCGATGATGAATGGACCCACCGCGCCGCCGACGGTTTCCGCAACCTCTTCGAAACTGACTGCGAAGTGTTCTTCGCCTTCAACGGCACTGCTGCCAACTCCCTGGCGTTGTCTTCGCTGTGCCAGAGCTACCATAGCGTGATTTGCTCGGAAACCGCCCACGTCGAAACCGACGAATGCGGCGCGCCGGAGTTTTTCTCCAACGGTTCCAAGCTGCTCACCGCTCGCACCGAAAACGGCAAGCTGACCCCGGAGTCGATCCGCGAGATCGCCCTCAAGCGCCAAGACATTCACTACCCCAAACCACGCGTGGTCACCCTGACCCAAGCCACGGAAGTCGGCAGCGTGTATACCCCGGATGAAATACGCGCCATCAGCGTGACCTGCAAAGAGTTGGGGCTGAACCTGCACATGGACGGCGCGCGCTTCTCCAACGCCTGCGCGTTCCTCGGCTGCTCGCCCGCCGACCTGACCTGGAAAGCCGGCGTGGACGTGCTGTGCTTTGGCGGCACCAAGAACGGTATGGCCGTGGGTGAAGCGATCCTGTTCTTCAACCACAAGCTGGCCGAAGACTTCGACTACCGCTGCAAGCAGGCCGGCCAACTGGCCTCGAAAATGCGCTTCCTGTCCGCGCCGTGGGTAGGCCTGCTGGAAAACGACGCCTGGCTCAAACACGCGCGTCACGCCAACCACTGCGCTCAACTGCTGAGCAGCCTGGTGGCGGATATTCCCGGCGTGGAGTTGATGTTCCCGGTGCAGGCAAACGGCGTGTTCCTGCAACTCTCGGAACCGGCGATTGCCGCGTTGACCGCCAAGGGCTGGCGTTTCTACACCTTTATCGGCAAAGGCGGCGCACGCTTCATGTGTGCGTGGGATACCGAGGAAGAACGTGTAAGAGAATTGGCGGCGGATATTCGGAAAGTGATGGAAGCCTGAAACCACGGGCCTTTCAGCGCGTTTTCAGAGACTGTTTGTACGTATTTCTGACAGTATCTATCTACCCCCTGTCTTGGATAGGATCTCGTCACCCCGAACACACGGACGCGTTACTTCGGGGCTGACTGCCTGCCGAATAATCGGTCGGAAATGGAAATCCAGCAGAGGGTTACATCATGGAATATCAGAACAACGGCAACACCCTGCAAAGCGACGGCACGATCAGCACCACCGTCATTGATTGGGATGAATTTCGGAAACACGCAAAAGTCGGTGACACCATCCGAGAGCCATCAAGGACATTGAGGATCTACGAAAAAGCCTATGAATTGACAGCATCAGGCCAGCACTTTGTAGTCCATATCTACGCCCAATAACCGTCAGCGCCTAAGACCCGCGCCGCAGACTCATGACCTGCAACGCGGGACTTTTGATCGTTCCCACGCTCTACGTGGGAACGATCATTGGTCAGAACTCGATGCGCACATCACCCTTCGGCACACTGCAGCACGACAGGATGTAGCCTTCGGCTTCGTCTTCCTCAGTGATGCCGCCGTTGTGGTCCATCTCGACCTCCCCGCCCAGCTTCATCACTTTGCACGTGCCGCAGATGCCCATGCCACAGGCTTTCGGGATCAACAGCCCAAGCTTGGCCGCCGCCGCATGCACGGTTTCACCAGGGGCGACACGAATGCTTTTGCCCGACGCGATGAACTCCACCTGGTGCAGATCCGCCAGGTCGATTTCCGGCGCGTCGGCGGCTTGTTCGGCTTGTTCGACCGCATCCGCACGGGCTTCCGGCGGCGTGGCGCCGAACGATTCCTCGTGGTAACGCGTCATGTCGAAACCCGCCACTTCCAGCAGGCGCTTCACCGCGTTCATGTACGGCGTAGGCCCGCAGCAGAACACTTCGCGCTCCAGGAAGTCCGGCACCATCAGTTCGAGCATCTTGTGATTCAGGTAACCGCGATAACCCGCCCATGGCTCACCCAAGCCGTGTTTCTCGCAGATCAGGTGCAGGCTGAAGTTATCGATCCGCGACGCCATGTGTTCCAGCTCACGGTGGTAGATGATGTCCTTGGGCGAACGGGCGCTGTGGATAAACGTCATGTCGACGTTGGCGTTGGTGTCGTAGAACCAGCGCGCCATGGACATGACTGGCGTTATCCCCACACCGCCGCTGAGGTACAACACTTTCGGGCTTGGGAAGTCGATGGCATTGAACAAGCCTACCGGCCCGTGCACCGCCAGCTCTTGCCCTTCATGCAGGGTGTCGTGCAACCAGTTGGAAACCTTGCCGCCCGGCACGCGCTTGATGGTCACCGAGAAACTGTACGGCACCGACGGTGAGCTGGAGATGGTGTAGGAGCGCATGATCGGCTGGCCTTCGATTTCCAGCTCCAGGGTGACGAATTGCCCCGGCTTGAAAAAGAACAGGATCGGCTGGTCGGCCATGAAACAGAAGGTGCGCACGTCCCAGGTTTCCTGGATGACTTTGACGCAACGGACAATGTGCCGACCATTGGCCCAGGTCTGGGTGGTTACCGGATTCAGGAAATTATTGGACATGTTGTTCTCCACCGCCGACATCGGCCTTATGGTGGCGATTCTGCGTAACGCCAGAACCATCCATTTACCTATCTGCGACATTCACATACTTATCGCGACCAGGCCCCAACGACCTAGGGTTGCGCGTCGGGAACAGATTGGGCCATGTCGCCCATGGATAAGGTTCGGCCCATCGGCGGCCCCACACTCGCTCCCAACACAGACGCTTTTTTTACGCCTTGCTGCAAACCTGATTAGCCACTTATCTCGGCCACACAGAATGGCCATGAGGACACACACGATGGACGTCACCGCAACCTTAAGCTTGGGCGATCCGCTGGAACCCGCACGCAAGGCCACCGCGCAAATGCTGCAAGAGCGCGAGCGCACTTTCTCGCTGCCACAGCCGTTCTACTCTGATGAACGGCTGTTTGATATCGACATGCAGGAGATCTTCCAGAAAGAGTGGCTGATCGCCGGCATGACCTGCGAGATCCCCACCAAGGGCAACTACCTGACCCTGCAAGTAGGCAAGAACCCGATCATCGTGATCCGTGGCGCCGAAGGCGTCGTGCATGCCTTCCATAACGTGTGCCGTCACCGTGGTTCGCGCTTGTGCACCAGCGACAAGGGCAAGGTCGCCAAACTGGTCTGCCACTACCACCAGTGGACCTACGAACTGGACGGCCGCCTGCTGTTCGCCGGCACCGAGATGGGCGCCGACTTCGACATGAAGCAGTACGGTTTGAAGCCGGTGAACGTGAAGACCGCTGGCGGCTACATCTTCATCAGCCTGGCGGAGAACCCGCCGGCCATCGATGATTTCCTGTCGACGCTGAACCATTACATGGAACCCTACGACATGGAGAACACCAAGGTGGCGATTACCACCACCTTGATGGAGAAAGCCAACTGGAAGCTGGTGCTGGAAAATAACCGCGAGTGCTACCACTGCAACGCGTCGCACCCGGAACTGTTGAAAACCCTGCTGGAATGGGACGACGTCACCGACCCGCGCGCCGACCAGGCGTTCAAGGATCACGTGGCCGCCTCCGCCGCCGCCTGGGATGCCGAGAAGATCCCGTACGCGCACGCCAGCTTCGGCTTGCGTAACCGCATCGTGCGCATGCCGCTGCTCAAGGGCACCGTGTCGATGACTCTGGACGGCAAGCAGGGCTGCGCCAAACTCATGGGCCGCATCAAGAACCCGGACCTGGGGTCGATGCGCATCCTGCACCTGCCCCACTCCTGGAACCACTGCATGGGCGATCACATCATCGTGTTCACCGTGTGGCCGATCAGCGCCCAGGAAACCATGGTCACCACCAAATGGCTGGTGCACAAGGACGCCGTGGAAGGCGTGGACTACGACGTCGAGCGCATGCGCCAGGTGTGGGACGCCACCAACGACCAGGACCGTCGCCTGGCCGAAGAGAACCAGCGCGGCATCAACTCCACCGCCTACCAGCCAGGTCCATACTCCAAGACCTATGAGTTCGGCGTGGTGAACTTTGTGGATTGGTACAGCGAGCGCATGCTGAACAACTTGGGGGCCGCTCCAGCACCGTACCTCAAAGGTGTTGCAGTTCACGAATAACCTTTTGATCTTCAGGGGGCTGGGTTGTACAAAAAACACCCAACCCTCTGATAACCCTTGATTCCCCTGCCCTCCAGCCTTTACCCAACAACTTATCCACAAAGCCACCCACAGCAATTGTGGGCAAGTACGCTTCCCTCCTGAAATTAAGTGAAAAAAATCCGTGACTTATTCCAGTCAGTCGGTCTGGCCCAGCCTTGTTCATTTATTGATCAACTGAATAGAAGCCATGATTTACTTGGCCTGTAGCGGTACGCGAACACCTTATCCACAGAAGCACCAACAGACTTTGGGGGCAACTCTGAGAACGCTGTGGAAAACCACCGAAAACCTTCATAAATCGCGGTTTCCAGGGATTTCAGCCGGGAAAAAAACCAATTCGATCATATTTTGATCAATCCGGTGAAAGCCTTGATTAATAAGGGCTTCAGCCGAGAGCGAACATGTTATCCACAGAAGCGCCAACAGACTATGGGGGCAAGTCGGCCTGGAGAAATGCATAAGAGCAAAGAAAAACCCAAGTAAAAACCGTCAGTTAGCCTGGTTGTTTTTCGTACAGAGGGCTGCAGGGCTTGATTCACAGGGGGCGTGGACAACCGCGAACAGGTTATCCACAGACGGGTCAACAGGGATTGTGGGTAAACCCTCTGTAGGAGCCGGCTCGCCGGCGATGACGGCGTGTCAGTCGAGACATCCATCGGCTGAACGATTGCTATCGCTGGCAAGCCAGCTCCTACGGGGGGTTAGCGCACGACGCCTTCCTCTATAAGCAGTTTGAGGATAGCTTCGGCGCCCGCTTCCGGGCTGAGGCCCTTGAGTACTTGCCCACCGCCGCCACTGGCCTTGGCCGTGGCGGCTTTCATCCGGTCGGCACCACTTTTGGCCTTGATCACCTTGAGGCGCTTTGGCCGTGGTTTGGCCGGCTGGAGCACGGCGCCTGTGAATAACTCGTCTTGTTCGATTTCGACTTCATGGGCCGCCAGCTCACCGCGCTGCGCCGGACCGTAAGCGCTCTGCCGTGGTTTAGGCGCGGCGTTATCCACTGTCGCCAGGAACGGCAAGCGCACCTTCAGGCGCCGCCGCTGACCGCGTGGCAAGGCTTGCAGCACATGGGCCACGCCGCCATCGATGGACTCGACCTGCGCCAGCCCGACAATCAGCGGCCAACCCAACTGCTCGGCCAGCAGGTACGGCAACATACCCGAGCCTTCGCCGGTTTCGGCCTGGCTACCAGCGAGCACCACTTGGGCACCCGCGTCGCGCAGGTATTCACTGAGAACGGGCAAGGCATCGCTGCCCGCCGGTTGCTCCAGCACCTGCAATTGCGGCAATCCCATGCCCAGGTAGCTACGCAGGGTCGGCTCATTGATGTTGCCGGCGTGCAACACCTGCAACTTATCCCCAGCCATTTGCAGGCCGAGCTCCACCGCACGCGCATCCTGTTCGGCGCGGCGCGGGCGCCCTGAGGTCGGGTGGGCGCCGATGGATACCAGGCTGATGACATTCGTGTTCATGCTCATATCCTCAAGCCGCGTCGCGCTTGGCGCCGTTGCGGTAGGCCTCGACCGCAACGATCAAGGCTTGCAGAATCGCGGCGCTTTCGCCGATGACCGAGAGATCGGCCCGCTTGATCATGTCGCAACCAGGGTCGAGGTTGATCGCCACTACCTTGTCGCAGGCACCGATGCCTTGCAGGTGCTGGATCGCCCCGGAAATACCCACGGCCACGTAGACCCGCGCCGTGACCCAGGTGCCGCTGGCGCCGACTTGGCGATCACGCGCCATGAAGCCATCGTCCACCGCCACCCGCGAGGCGCCTTCGGTGGCGCCCAGGGCCGCCGCGGTCTGGTGGAACAAGGCCCAGTCCTTCACGCCGTTGCCGCCGGAGAAAATGAATTCCGCTTCGGCCATGGGAATCGCCGCCGGGTCCACCGCCACCGCGCCGAGGTCTTCGATGCGTGGCAGACTGCGCGCCAGGGCTGTGGATAACTCCACGGGGAGGACTTCGTGACGGGTTTCGCTGACGGGATCGGCACATTCAACGGCCGCCAGAATCAGGCGTGGCAGCGGACGGGCCAAGTCTTCCTGGCCCGCACCGGCGCGGCCGATGCACTCGTCGCCCTTGATCTGCCAAACCCGCGTAGCCGGGCGTTCCTTGAGGCTGGCGGCAAACCGTCGGCCCAATTCGCCACCACCGCTGCGGCTGTCGGGCAGTAACCAGTGGCGCGGGTTGAACTGGTTATCCACAGCGCGTAAACCCTGTACCCGTTGTTCCGGTGAATAACCGTCGAATTCGTGGCCGTCCAGCACCAGCAGGCGGTCGACACCTGCGGTGGCAAACGCATTTTCCTTGTGTTCGCCAAACACCACCGCCAGCACCGCGCCGTCGCTGCCAGCCAGTTGCCGGGCCAGGCCGAGCAAGTCGCGGTCGTGGCTGCTCAAGCGACCACCGACCATATCCGGCACCACGTTGATGTAGAACGCAGGCGCCGCCACCTGATGCAGTGGCAACTGCACTTCCACGGCCGCGGTACGCTTGGCCGCGCCGCCCTGCTGGGCGCCGCTGCGGTCGATGCGTTTGATGCCGTTGGGGCCGATGAAGCCGACGCCATGGACGTTCTTGCGGATGACCCCGTTAGGTCCCATCCAGCTGTGTTGCACCGGTTGCATCGCTGCGTGCAGCGGGTGCAGGCGGTTGCGGGCGATCCATTCGGCCCGTGGGTCGCGGCGGATAATGTCGCTCATTAATGCACCTCCGCAGGTTCACGCTTGATGGGAGCTTTGGTGGGCACTGCATCTTCAAGTAATGCGTCGGCCACCAGCTCGGCAATATCCTTGATCAACGGGCGCGGCTCGACTACGCCTTCCAGCATCGCCGTGCATTGCGGGCAACCCACGGCCACCAGCTCGGCGCCGGTTTCGCGGATGTCGTCCATACGCATGTCCGGGATCCGTTGCTTGCCGGGAATGTCGGTAATCGGCGCACCGCCACCCCCACCGCAGCAGCGTGAGCGGAAACCCGAGCGTTGCATCTCCTTGACCTCGATGCCCAATGCCCGCAGCACTTGGCGCGGCGCCTCGTACTCGCCGTTGTAGCGGCCCAGGTAGCAAGGGTCGTGATAGGTCACGCTGTTGCCCTTGTGCTGGCCCAGGTTCAGCGCGCCTTCGCCGATCAACTCGGCCATGAAGGTGCTGTGATGCTGCACCAGGTAGTTGCCATTGAAGGCGCCGTATTCGTTTTTCAGCACATGGAAGCTGTGCGGATCGCAGGTGACGATGCGCTTGAAGCTGTATTTGGCCAGGGTCTGGATATTGCGCGAGGCCAACAACTGGAAGGTCGCTTCATCGCCCAGACGACGGGCCACGTCGCCGCTGTCACGCTCTTCCAGGCCCAGCACGGCAAAGTCGACCTTGGCGGCTTTGAGCACTTTGACGAAGGCACGCAGGGTACGTTGGTTACGCATGTCGAAGGCACCGTCGCCGACCCAGAACAGCACGTCGGCGCTGCCCTTTTCGCTGAGCAGCGGCAGGTTCAGGTCTGCCGCCCAGTTCAGGCGACCACCCGGTGCGAAACCGCCCGGGTTGTCGGTGGCGATCAGGTTCTCCAGCACTTCGGCGCCCTTGTTCGGCGTGGCGCCTTTTTCCAGGGTGAGGTGGCGGCGCATATCGACGATGGCGTCCACGTGCTCGATCATCATCGGGCACTCTTCCACGCAGGCGCGGCAGGTGGTGCAGGACCACAGGGTCTCGGCGTCCACCAGGCCGTTGACGATGGGCTGATGCGGGTTGCCGCTGTGTTCGCCGATCGGTTTGCCTGGATAGGGGCTACCGGCGAACTTGGCATCAGTGCCACCGGCCAGGCCGACCACCATGTCCTGGATCAGCTTTTTCGGGTTCAGTGGCTGGCCGGCGGCGAAGGCCGGGCACGCGGCTTCGCACTTGCCGCACTGCACGCAGGCGTCGAAGCCGAGCAGTTGGTTCCAAGTGAAATCCTTGGGTTTTTCCACGCCCAACGGCGCGGTTTTATCGCTGAGGTCCAGCGGCTTCAAGCCGGTGGAACGGCCACCGCCAAAACGCTCGGCGCGGCGGTGCCAGGCCAGGTGCAAGGCACCCGCGAAGGCGTGTTTCATCGGGCCGCCCCAGGTCATGCCGAAGAACATCTCGGACACGCCCCACAGCACGCCCACGCTGAGCAACGCTGCAAGCAACCAGCCGCCGAAGTCCGCTGGCAGGATTCCAGCCACCGGCAGGGTGACCAGGAAGAAGCTGACCGAGAACGCCATGAGGCTTTTCGGCAGGCGCATCCATGGGCCCTTTGACAGACGTGAAGGCGGATTACGGCGACGCAGGTACACAAAGGTGGCGCCGACAAACATCAGCACCGACGCCAGCAGTAAGGCATAGCCAAGGATACGGCTCTGCAGGCCGAAGCCATGGACCAGAATGGCGAGCAACGCCGACAGCACAAAACCCAGCGCGGTGGCGACGTGGGTATTGGCGATGTATTTGTCGCGGGCGACCACGTGGTGCAGGTCGACCATGTAGCGCTTGGGCATGGCCAGCAGGCCGCCCAGCAGGTCGACCTTGGACGCGCGGCCACGGCGCCACATGTTCACCCGGCGCAAGGCGCCGACGACAGCAAGGCCCAGGGCGGCAAACAAGAGAATAGGCAGCAAGGTGTTCAACATGGTGAAGCTCCCGCAAGGCTCCTGTAGGAGCGAGCTTGCTCGCGAAGGTCGTCAGCGATTACGCGTCCATCCTGGATGAACACGTTGTCCTGGCGTTTTTCGCGAGCAAGCTCGCTCCTACAGGGAGGTTGCCTAGAAATCCTTGCACAAGCGCAGGGCGTCATAGATCGCAGCATGGGTATTACGCTGCGCCACACAATCACCAATGCGGAACAGCAAGTACCCATCACCCGCCTCGCTCAGGCACGGCTGCGGCTTGATCGCGAACAAGGCTTCGACGTCGATCTGGCCCTTGTTGCGCGAGCCTTCCTTGAGTGCGTAGTAGATGGCTTCGTCCGGGCGCACGCCGTTCTCGACGACCACCTGGTCCACCACCCGCTCCTCTTTGGCGCCGGTGTATTCGTTTTCCAGCACCGCCACCAGCTTGTCGCCTTCGCGGTAGACCTTTTCCAGCATCATGTCGCCGGTCATGATCACTTCCTTCGGGTACATGCTGCGGTAGTAGGTCGGGAACGACGTACCGCCAATGGCCACGCCCGGCTTGATGTCGTCGGTGACGATTTCGACCTGGCTGCCTTTGTCCGCGAGGAAATCCGCCACCGACATGCCGGTGAATTCGCAGATAGTGTCGTACACCAGCACGTTCTTGCCCGGCGCCACTTTGCCGTCGAGCACGTCCCAGCTGCTCACCACCAAGCCTTCGGCTGCGCCCCAGTGTTCGTTCTGTTCCACGTTCGGATGTCCGCCCACCGCCAGCACCACCACGTCCGGACGCACGTCCAGGATAGTGTCGGCATCGGCGGCCACGCCCAGGCGCAGGTCGACCTTCAACCGTGCCAGTTCCAGTTGGTACCAGCGGGTGATACCGGCAATCTGGTCACGTTGCGGCGCCTTGGACGCCGTGGTGATCTGCCCACCAATAAACTCTTTTTTCTCGAACAGGGTCACGTCGTGACCACGTTCGGCTGCCACGCGCGCAGCCTCCATCCCGGCCGGGCCGGCACCGACCACCACAACCTTGCGTTTGACGCCGGTGGTTTTTTCGATGATGTGCGGCACACCCATGTATTCACGGGAGGTCGCGGCGTTCTGGATGCACAACACATCCAGGCCCTGGTACTGGCGATCGATGCAGTAGTTGGCGCCGACGCACTGCTTGATTTGGTCGATCTGGCCCATCTTGATCTTGGCGATCAGGTGAGGGTCGGCGATGTGCGCACGGGTCATGCCGACCATGTCCACATAACCGCCCTCGAGGATGCGCGTGGCCTGGTTCGGGTCCTTGATGTTCTGCGCGTGCAGCACCGGAACCTTGACCACTTCCTTGATGCCGGCCGCCAAGTGCAGGAACGGCTCCGGTGGATAACTCATGTTGGGGATCACGTTGGCCAGGGTGTTGTGCGTGTCGCAACCCGAGCCCACCACGCCGATGAAATCCAGCATGCCGGTGTCGTCGTAATACTTGGCGATCTGCTTCATGTCCTCATGGGACAGGCCGTCCGGGTGGAACTCGTCACCGCACAGGCGCACGCCCACGCAGAAGTCGTCACCGACCTCGGCGCGTACGGCTTTCAATACTTCCAGGCCGAACTTCATGCGGCCTTCGAAGGTGCCGCCCCACTCGTCAGTACGCTTGTTAACCCGCGGGCTCCAGAACTGGTCGATCATGTGCTGGTGCACAGCGGACAACTCAACACCGTCCAGGCCGCCGGCCTTGGCGCGTTTGGCGGCGCTGGCGTAGTTGCCGATCACGCGCCAGATTTCTTCCGGCTCGATGGTCTTGCAAGTGGCACGGTGCACCGGCTCACGTACACCGGACGGCGACATCAGCGTCGGCCAGTTGAAGCCGTCCCAACGCGAGCGACGGCCCATGTGGGTAATCTGGATCATGATCTTGGCGCCATGCTTGTGCATGGCGTCGGCCAGGTTCTGGAAGTGCGGGATGATGCGGTCGGTGGACAGGTTGACCGAACTCCACCATTCCTGCGGGCTGTCGATAGCCACAACAGAGGAACCGCCGCAGATCGCCAGGCCGATACCGCCCTTGGCTTTCTCTTCGTAGTACTTCACATAGCGGTCAGTGGTCATCCCGCCGTCGGTCGCGTAAACCTCGGCGTGGGCGGTGCTGAGCACGCGGTTGCGGATGGTCAGTTTGCCGATCTGGATCGGCTGGAACATTGCTTCGAAAGCCATGGCACGGTCCTCGGCTTACAACGGCTTGACGGTGAACAGGCCGTCATCGTGGCCCTCTTCGGAGCCTCCGTAGACTTGTTCGGCGACAGTGCGGATCTGGCTGCCGCGGGCTTGCAGAATCTGGTCCATGGCGCCGGCAAACCAACCAGTGAACATGTAGTCCACTTTGCGCCCGACCTTGCCGTACACGTAGACGAAGGCCGAGTGTTCGAGCTTGACGCTGGCGGTGCCTTTGTCGAGGTCGATGTCCTGAATCTTGAACAAGCCCCAGCCGCGTTGCGACAGGCGCTTCATGTAGTGCTCGAACACCGCGACGCCTTCCAGGCCATGGCATTCAGCTTCTTTTTCACACCAGTGCCAAGCGGACTTGTAGCCAGCCTTGTAGAGGATTTCGGCGTAGGCATCGGCGCCCAGCACTTCTTCGATACCGATGTGGTTGTTGACGAAGAAATGGCGCGGCACGTACAGCATTGGCAGGGCGTCGGAGGTCCAGACACCGGTTTCGCTGTCGACTTCGATAGGCAATTGCGGGGCGATCTTGGCCATGGAAACTTAACTCCAGAAAAATTCTTGTTAATGCCCCCGGCGCGAACGGCCGGGGGGAAAAGATGCGTTGGCGGTGGCTTATTCGCCCCAGACGTCTTTCAAGACGTTGACCCAGTTTTCGCCCATGATCTTGCGTACCACGCGCTCGGGGTGGCCGCGTTTGAGCAGGGTCTCGGTGAGGTTGGGGAACTCGCCCACGGTGCGGATGCCCAGCGGGTTGATGATCTTGCCGAAGCTAGTCAGGCGGCGGGCGTAGCCCTTGTCATGGGTCAGCATTTCGAAGAAATCCTGGCCATGGCCCTGGGTGAAGTCGGTGCCGATGCCGATGGCGTCTTCGCCGACGATATTCATGGTGTATTCGATGGCTTCGGCATAGTCGTCGATGGTCGAATCGATGCCCTTGGCCAGGAACGGCGCGAACATGGTCACGCCGACAAAACCACCGTGGTCGGCGATGAACTTCAGCTCTTCATCGGACTTGTTGCGCGGGTGCTCTTTAAGGCCGGACGGCAGGCAGTGGGAGTAGCACACAGGCTTTTTCGATTCGAGGATGACTTCTTCGGAAGTCTTGGAGCCGACGTGGGACAAGTCGCACATGATGCCGACGCGGTTCATCTCAGCAACGATTTCACGGCCGAAACCCGACAGGCCGCCATCACGCTCGTAGCAACCGGTGCCGACCAGGTTCTGGGTGTTGTAGCACATCTGCACCACACCGACGCCGAGCTGCTTGAAGATCTCGACATAGCCGAGCTGGTCTTCAAAGGCATGGGCGTTCTGGAAGCCGAAGATGATGCCGGTCTTGCCTTGTTCCTTGGCACGGCGGATGTCGGCGGTGGTTTTCACCGGGATCACCAGGTCGCTGTTTTCACGGATCAGGGTCTGGCTGGCCACGATATTGTTGATGGTGGCCTGGAACCCTTCCCACACCGACACGGTGCAGTTAGCGGCAGTGAGACCGCCTTTGCGCATGTCCTCGAACAGGTCGCGGTTCCACTTGGCAATAATCAGCCCGTCGATAACGATGCTGTCGGCGTGCAATTCGGCTGGGCTCATCAGGCGTCCCCTTATTGGCAATTCATGCGCCGAATCGTCTGCCGGCGCTTTGGGGCCAGCATATGCCCAGGGGCCGACAGAGCCGGGTGCAAAAACGACAGGGGAATTGCCGAAAGCGTCAATCCACGACAAAGGCTGGTATGAGAGGTCTGACTGGCGGCTGTTCTTTGTCTTACGCTTGAGCCAGAATTCCCGCATCACCTGATATGAGACGGCGCAATGAAATCGATTTTCCTGGCTTTGGCACTCATCGCAACCGGCGTCCACGCGGCCGAAGACACCGACAGCACGCCGTGCGATGGCATCGAAAACGACAAGCAAACCCTGGAATGCGCCTCCTATAACAAAACCACCGCCGAGCAATTGCTCAAGGATAACTATCAGGGCCTGCTGGAACGCATGGCTTCGACCTACGGCAGCGACAAGACCAAGCTGGCGGACATTACCGCTCGTCTGAAGGATGCCCAGCAGAAGTGGGAAAAGTTACGCGATGCCGACTGCGCCGTGGACACCTTCCCGGCGGTGAACGGCACCAAGGCGTATGCGATTGCGCAGAATGATTGCCTGGCACGAATGAGCGATGAGCGGTCGGAGTTTTTGGAGTCGATCGGGCAGGAGTGACCGCTAAAACGCCTTCCTTATCGAGTTGAAGGCTATCTGCAGGTGATCACGCTGGGCTTTGTCGATATTGAGGTCAGCGCAATGCTGGTTCCACTGCGATAGGGCCTCCAACGTCTGCTCGATGTAGAGGTCAGGCTCAAGAAAGCTGAAGGGCGCACAGACCTTCTTGATTACCGTGCGTGATGGCTGACCTGCACCTGCAAAAGCGCTGGTGTGCTCATTCCCCCGACCGCTGGTATTGGCAAACGTCAGGTCGTAGGCCGGCGCCATCTGCCAGCCTGCCGATGAGCCAAAGAACGAAAAGTTTTTTGCATGATCGTCACGGTTGTGGGCCAGCGCGTTGAACACCATCAGTCGAGCCATTTTTTCTACATCCCTGGCGTTTTTGGTGATGGTGAAGGTCAGGCGCAACAGGTCACCATAATCCAGGCTCGGCATACGGAAGTCGGCATACAGAATCGCCGCGGCGGTGAGCATATGTCGCTTTGTAAGACCCACGCGATCAAAGCGCCGTGTGACGAAAAACCGCTCTATTGCGGTAGCTGTCTCTATCTCAAGTAACGCTGAGTCGGAGATTTCGACCCCCGCCATACGGGCCGTCATGGCGTAGGCCTGTTCGATAGCGCCACTGTCACGATGCTCTTCCTGGCTACGGAATTTGATCAACCAGTGTTCGTAACCTTCCGGCATCTCACCAAATGAAGAGATAGCTTGCGTCTTGTCGGATGAAAGCCCAATGACTGCCTTAGGACGTGCCCCCCCGGGGGAGCCACCCGCGAGGCGCAGTGATTCAATCACCTCTTTCGCTCCACCGGACAGCACCTCCTGTGAAGCCTGGTAAAGGGAAGCCAGGTCAAGTTCGTGCTGCTCTGTCCCCTTTTCGAACGCCGGTTTGTATTCCAGCGCCCCCATACCCCGATTTCCCATATAGCCGAGCCGGTCCAATGGGCCGATCGCACGGCGCTCAATGCCCAATTGCGTGCGAAAGAAACGGTCCATCAACAAGAGCCCCCAGCCATCGGGCAGCGAATTGCTGAACACCCCTTGCAGGCCACCAAACATCAGTGTGTCTGCCGCCAACTGAGGCGCGGAAGAAAAGTCCATGTACAACGGCGCCAGGTTGAAACCGTTAGCCAGCCAACTCGGATCATACGAAAAGTAAATGCCTCGGCCAGGCGCATCTACCAGCTCTCCCACTCGCGAACCCTGCAACATCACGTGCAGTGCAGAAACTTTTTTCATCGACGTCCTCGAAGCCTGGTTTGGCTTTTTAGTTCCTGAAGACTGAGTGGCGGCGGTGCACTGAACAAATTCGCCATTTGCTCCCCTACTCCCAGACTCATCGCGATCAGTAACAAAGCATCCAGTGACACCTTGCCGGTCGTTTCAAACCGCTTGAGTGTGGATTCAGCCACTCCGGACTGGGCTGCCAAGGCTCGGCGAGAAAGGTTTTTGCTCAGCCGCAGAGCCTTGGCATTACCGGCGATCTGCAAGGCAATCTCGCCAGGGGCGTAGAGAACATGAGTAAGGGCCATGGTTCGACCTCGAATGAGTGTTGCCAAGTGTAGCAGGCACGAAATAATCAGATTAAACAATGGATACCAGGTTATCCAATAAACGATAAAAAATCCTATAACGGACAATATATAGCCCTTTATATCAAAAAGTCCTTAACCTGATTTGCAGTCTCTTTGACCCCCATCGAAAGGTAAGCGACCATCTGCGCCATCTCACCTCCTTCAAGGCCAAACCATGAAAACCTGCGGCATCGAAATCAAAGGCAGCGAAGCCATCATCGCCGTCACCTCCCTGGACAACCAGGCGCTGAGCCACGTTGCCCTGGCCACCAAAAAGATCGCCCTCGACGATGATGACGAGGCCGCCAACGTCAAAGCCTTCGCGGCCCAGGTGAAGGCGTTCGTGCAGGAAAACGCTGTCGAGCGTATCGCGATCAAGAAGCGCAGCAAGAAAGGCGAGTTCGCCGGTGGCCCGACGACGTTCAAGATTGAAGGGGTGTTTCAGTTGCTGGAGGGAGTTGAGGTGACGCTGCTGTCGCCGCAGACCATCAATGCACAGAATAAGAAACACAACTTTGATCTACCGGCGACGCTGAACAAGTATCAGCATGAGGCGTACAAGGCGGCATGTTCAGCGCTGGTCAAGAAATAAGCCACACTGCAGATCCAGTGTGGGAGCGGGCTTGCTCGCGAAGGCGGTGTGTCAGTATCAGAAGTGCTGACTGACACGCCGCCTTCGTAAGCAAGCCCGCTCCCACATTTGATCTCTGTGTTCTTCAGGCAGCTGCACGGCGCCGGTGCTGCAGCCAATCCCCGAAGGATTTGTCCTCCAGGGCATAACCCCCCCGGCTCGACTTCCATACCAGCTCTTTATCGCGCAGGGCATCGATACAGGCCTGAATGGTCTGCGTGCCTGGCACCACGTCGCTGCCCATGTCTTCCAAGGCCTTGCTGACGGCCGTGATGGTGCTGTCGGTAAACGGCGCGAACGGTTCGTTGTTCTGTGAGCGCTCCACCATCACTTCCAGCACCGCACGCTGGGGAATGGTGAGGGCGTTCCAGGCACTTTCGAACTCGGTCCAAACGCCGGCGCGCAGCAGTTCGGCGCGACTGTGCAGCAGTTGGCCCAGATTGCTCGCCTCCCCCAGTTCCAACGCCACTTCACCAATGATGGTGCGCAACATTTCCGGGCGATGGCCCACCAGCTCAAACGCTTCATCGATGTCGGCAGCATTGAACTGGTTGGTCTTGGCCAGAAGGCCGTTGAGGTACACGGTGTAGGCCTGTGTGAATGCTTTGCCCAGCAGTGGAAATGGCGTGATGCTGGACCCGAAGAACGGCTGGCTTTTACCTAATACCAGGTGGGCAAGCTTGTCGCGATTGGACCCCGTGAACACCAGGCGCAACCCGCTGCCCTCGCCTTCACGGCCTTGGTTGAGCTGGTCCCGTGCGGCCTTGAGGGCAAACATCGCATTAACACCGGCTTCGGTGGTGAGCGCGTGTTGCGCTTCGTCGATCACCAGCACGACGGTTTTCTCGGCAGCGCTGTGAAGCAACTCCAGCGCTTGCGTCAGTGTCGCGCCAGCAGGCAATTGCGGCTTGGTGAAATCCCAGGACAAGGTGCGCAGGAAGCTGAGCTTTTCAATGCCGATATTCTTGGCCAGCTTGCGGATGCCCTTTTCAAAGGGCACCAGGGCACCGGCGATGGCACTGGAGATCAGGTCGGCGGGGTCTTTTTCTTTGTCCGCCCATAGATCGACATACACAGCCAGCCAACCACGCGCCTGGCATTGCGGAACAAGGTCCTCACGCAAAAAAGTACTTTTGCCCGTGCGACGCGGCGCCGCGAGAAACAAGCCAGAGGTGAAATCCTGAATACCGGCGCCCACCAGGCCATCGGCAATGCTGCTTGCCAGGTCGGGGCGGCGGAACACGAAGCCGCTGTTCTTGGACATGCTTTTATACCCAATTATGGAAAGGACTATAAATTATAGTCGTGAGTATAATTGACTATAATCAGCCGTCAAACGACCTCCCGTCGCCGATCTTCCCTTGGGCATTTCGCAAACCGTGCCCGATAACTCCGCGTGAAATACGACGGCGACTCAAACCCGCAGGCAATGCTCACTTCCAGCACACTCATACCGCTTTGACGTAAGAGCTGCCGGGCTTTCTCCAGGCGCAGGCCGAGGTAGAAGTTGCTCGGGGTGTCATTCAAATGCAGGCGAAACAGCCGCTCCAGCTGGCGCCGGGTGACCTTGATCGCCTCAGCCAGGGCCAATGTGCTCAGGGGCGGCTCAGTGTGCTGCTCCATCTCGCCGATCACCTGCACCAGCTTCTTGTTGTTGATGCCGTAGCGCGTGGCGATCTGCATGCGCTGGTGGTCTTTGCGTGGACGGATGCGGCCGAGCACGAATTGCTCGGAGACCTGGATCGCCAGTTCGGGGCCGTGGGCCTGGGCGATCAGGTCGAGCATCAGGTCGATGGACGCTGTGCCGCCAGCGCAGGTGATGCGACGGCGGTCGATCTCGAACAGCTCCTGGGTCACGGTGAGCTGTGGATAAGATTCCTTGAAGGCGTCGATGGCCTCCCAGTGCAGGGTCAATCGGTGGCCGTCGAGCAGGCCCGCTTCGGCGAGGACGCAGGCGCCGGTGTCAATGGCGCCGAGGGTCACGCCATCATGGTCGAGACGGCGCAACCAGTGTTCCAACGCGGGGGTGGCGAATTGCAGCGGTTCGAAGCCGGCCACCACCAGCAAGGTCGCGCCTTTCTTCAGCGGCTCCAACGCGGCATCGGCGTTGACCGACATGCCATTGCTCGCCAGCACCGCGCCGCCATCGGCACTCAACACATGCCAGCGGTACAACTCGCCACGAAAGCGATTAGCCACCCGCAGCGGTTCCAGCGCGGAGATAAAGCCGATGGCCGAGAAGCCCGGCATCAGCAGAAAGTAGAAATCCTGGGACATGGTGGCGCTCTCGTAGGACGGGCAGCGTGGCACTGTGATACTCCCGTTCTCGGGTGGATTCAAGGGGGCAGGTCGCTGCAGTGCAAGAGCTGGTCGCCGCCGTGCGTTTTGTCGCCCCAAAAGCTACGTAACTTGGCTCCACGGTGCACAAAGACACCGGCCCCCACAATAACGACCTGCCGAGGGATCCACCATGAACCGACTGATCAGCCGCTGTGTGCTTGCACTCAGCGCCAGCGCCATCTTGAGCACCAACGTACTGGCTGCCGACGCGGCATCCTGCCAGAACGTGCGCATGGGCGTGGTGAACTGGACCGACGTAATCGCCACCAGCGCCATGACTCAAGTGTTGCTCGACGGCCTCGGCTACAAGACCAAGCAGACCAGCGCCTCCCAGCAAATCATCTTCGCCGGCATCCGCGACCAGCGCCTGGACTTGTTCCTGGGTTACTGGAACCCGCTGATGACCCAGACCATCACGCCGTTCGTCGACGCCAAGCAAGTCAAAGTCCTCGACAAGCCCAGCCTGGAAGACGCGCGCGCCACCCTCGCCGTGCCGACTTACCTGGCGGACAAGGGCCTGAAAACCTTCGCTGACATCGCCAAGTTCGAGAAAGAACTGGGCGGCAAGATCTACGGCATCGAGCCAGGCTCGGGCGCCAACACCCAAATCAAGGCGATGATCGCCAAGAACCAGTTCGGCCTGGGCAAGTTCCAGCTGGTGGAATCCAGTGAAGCCGGCATGCTCGCCGCCGTCGACCGGGCGGTGCGCCGCAAGGAAGCCGTGGTGTTCTTCGGCTGGGCGCCGCACCCGATGAACGTCAACGTCGCCATGACCTACCTCACCGGCAGCGACGACGCCCTGGGCCCGAACGAAGGCATGGCCACCGTCTGGAGCGTCACCGCGCCGAACTACGCCGAGCAATGCCCGAACGTGCACAAACTGCTGACCAACCTGACCTTCACCGCCGCCGACGAGAGCCGGATGATGCAGCCGCTGCTGGATCACAAGGACGCCATCGAGTCCGCCAAGCAGTGGCTCAAGGATCACCCGCAAGACCAGGCGCGCTGGCTAGAAGGGGTGACGACCTTCGACGGTAAGCCGGCCGCGGCCAACCTGCAACTGACCAGCAAATAACTTTTTCTGAACCACCGTTTCGCAGCTCAACCGGGCTGCGAACGGCACCACCACGCCTGTAAGGAACCGCCTAATGAACCACGACGTCATCATCACCTGCGCACTCACCGGTGCTGGCGACACGACCAGCCGCAGCCCACACGTGCCGGTCACCCCCAAACAAATCGCCGCCGCCGCCGTGGAAGCTGCCAAGGCCGGCGCCACCGTTGTGCACTGCCATGTGCGCGACCCTGAAACCGGCAAGTTCAGCCGCGACGTCGCCCTGTACCGCGAAGTGATGGAGCGCATCCGTGAGGCCGACATCGACATCATCGTCAACCTCACCGCCGGCATGGGCGGCGACCTGGAGATCGGCGGCGGCGAGAACCCGATGGCGTTCGGCCCCAACACCGACCTGGTCGGCCCGTTGACCCGCCTGGCTCACGTGGAAGAGTTGCTGCCAGAAATCTGCACCCTGGACTGCGGCACGCTGAACTTTGGCGATGGCGACACTATTTACGTCTCCACCCCGGCGCAACTGCGGGCCGGCGCCAAGCGCATCCAGGAACTGGGCGTGAAGGCCGAGCTGGAGATCTTCGACACCGGCCACCTATGGTTCGCCAAGCAGATGATCAAGGAAGGCCTGCTCGACGACCCGCTGTTCCAACTGTGCCTGGGCATCCCATGGGGCGCGCCGGCGGACACCACCACCATGAAAGCCATGGTCGACAACCTGCCCGCCGACGCGGTGTGGGCCGGCTTCGGCATCGGCCGTATGCAAATGCCGATGGCGGCGCAAGCGGTGCTGCTGGGCGGCAACGTGCGGGTCGGCCTGGAAGACAACCTGTGGCTGGACAAAGGCGTGCTCGCCACCAACGGCCAGTTGGTGGAACGGGCGAGCGAAATCCTCAGCCGCCTGGGTGCACGGGTCATGACCCCGGCCGAAGGTCGCGTGAAGATGGGCCTCACCAAACGCGGCTAACCCTCTGCCGAAACGCATCAAGAATGTGGGAGCGGGCTTGCTCGCGAATGCGGTGAATCAGCACCGAATGCATCAACTGACACACTCATTCGCGAGCAAGCCCGCTCCCACAAGAAATCACCGAACTCCTCAGGAATGTGGCCCATGAGCTTTATTACAGAAATCAAAACCTTCGCCGCCCTCGGCAGCGGTGTCATCGGCAGCGGCTGGGTCTCCCGTGCCCTGGCCCACGGCCTGGATGTGGTCGCCTGGGACCCGGCGCCCGGTGCCGAAGCCGCACTGCGCAAACGTGTCGCCAACGCCTGGGGCGCCCTGGAAAAACAAGGCCTGGCGCCGGGTGCGTCTCAGGACCGCCTGCGCTTTGTCGCCACCATTGAAGAGTGTGTGAAAGACGCCGACTTCATCCAGGAAAGCGCCCCGGAACGCCTGGAACTGAAACTCGACCTGCACAGCAAGATCAGTGCTGCGGCCAAGCCGAATGCGTTGATTGGGTCGAGCACCTCCGGCCTGTTGCCGAGCGAGTTCTACGAGGGCTCGACCCACCCTGAGCGGTGCGTGGTCGGCCATCCGTTCAACCCGGTTTACCTGCTGCCACTTGTGGAAGTGGTCGGCGGCAAGAACACCGCGCCGGAAGCCGTTCAAGCCGCGATCAAGGTGTACGAATCCCTCGGCATGCGACCCCTGCATGTGCGCAAGGAGGTCCCAGGCTTTATCGCTGACCGTCTGCTCGAAGCGCTGTGGCGTGAAGCCCTGCATCTGGTCAATGACGGCGTGGCCACCACCGGCGAAATCGACGACGCGATCCGCTTTGGCGCGGGCTTGCGCTGGTCGTTCATGGGTACCTTCTTGACCTACACCCTGGCCGGCGGCGACGCCGGCATGCGCCACTTCATGGCGCAGTTCGGCCCGGCGCTGCAATTGCCGTGGACCTACCTGCCGGCGCCGGAGCTGACCGACAAGTTGATCGACGATGTAGTCGACGGCACCAGCGATCAACTGGGCAAACACAGCATTTCGGCGCTGGAGCGCTATCGTGATGACTGCCTGCTGGCGGTGCTGAAGGCGGTGAAAACCACCAAGGCCAAGCACGGCATGACCTTCGCCGAATAACGGAACCCCTGACATGCCCGCACTCACCACCTACACCACCCAGGTCCACCCCGACTGGGTGGACTACAACGGCCATCTGCGCGACGCGTTCTACCTGCTGATCTTCAGCTACGCCACCGACGCGCTGATGGACACCCTGGGCCTGGACAGCGAAAACCGCGAAGCCAGCGGCCATTCACTGTTCACCCTGGAGCTGCACCTCAACTACCTGCACGAAGTGAAACTCGGTGCCGACGTGGAGGTGCATACCCAACTGATCGCCTTTGATGCCAAGCGCCTGCACCTCTATCACAGCCTGCATTTAGTGGGCGATGAAAAGGAGCTGGCGGGCAACGAGCAGATGCTACTGCACGTTGATCTGACGGGCCCGAATTCGGCGCCGTTCACCGAGGCCACATTGGAAAAACTCACGGCTATCAGTGCGGAGCAGGCCGACCTGCCGCGCCCCGCACTGCTTGGCCGAGTGATTGGACTGCCGCTGAAAAAATAGCCACCCAAAAAACAATAAGGAGCCACCATGCAAACTGCCGCCGCTGTTGCCGATTTCCGTACTTACCCGAAGATTTGCGACATCGCGGACGTCAGGGTGCTGGAGGATCAAATCCTTGTGCAGTGGGTGGATGGACGGGTCAGCCCGTTTCATCATCTATGGCTGCGGGATAACTGCCCGTGCACGGAATGCGTGTACAGCGTGACCCGTGAGCAGGTGCTGGAGATTGTCGACGTGGATGCCAATCTCAGTGCGGCCTCTGCATGCATTGATCAAGGCAATCTGAGCCTGGAATGGAGCGGCGGGCACCGCAGCCAATACGATCCCGGCTGGCTGCGGGCCCATGCCTACGACGATGAATCCCGTGCCGAACGCCGTGCGGCAAAGCCCCATTCGCAGCTGTGGGACAGTCGCTTCCAACTGCCGGCGTTCGAATACAAGGCCGTCATGGAAGACCCGAACGCGCTACTGCAATGGTTGCTGGCGCTGCGCGATTCAGGCCTGACGCAAATCCGGGGCGTCCCAACCGAGCCCGGCTCCCTGGCGCTGATCGCCAAGCGCATATCCTTTATCCGCGAGAGCAACTTCGGCGTGCTGTTCAATGTGCAATCCAAGGCCGATGCCGACAGCAATGCCTACACCGCTTTCAACCTGCCCTTGCACACTGATCTGCCCACGCGGGAGCTGCAACCGGGCCTGCAATTCCTGCATTGCCTGGTGAACGATGCCAGCGGTGGCGAGAGCATTTTTGTCGATGGGTTTGCCATCGCCCATGCGTTGCGCACAGAAGACCCAGAAGCGTTTCGCGCACTGTGTGAAATACCCGTGGAGTTTCGCAACAAGGACCGTCACAGCGACTATCGCCGCCTGGCGCCGATCATTGCGCTGGATGCCCTGGGGGAGGTGGCGGAGATTCGCATGGCCAACTTTCTGCGCGGGCCGTTCGAGGCCAGTGTGGAACAGATGCCCTTGCTGTATCGGGCCTACCGGCGGTTTATTGCAATGACGCGGGAGGACCGTTTTCGGCTGGTCAAGCGCCTGAACCCGGGCGAGTTGTGGTGCTTCGACAACCGCCGCACCTTGCATGCACGCAATGCTTTTGATCCCACTTCGGGGGCGCGGCACTTCCAGGGATGCTATATCGACCGGGATGAATTGCTCTCGCGCATCCTGGTGTTGCAGCGCTAGTCCGTGCCGGCGATGGCGTCCGTGTAATCAGCACAAATCCCAGGCAAAAAAAGCCCCGATCCAGCCGTGACTGAATCGGGGCAGAGTGCCTTGTGTGAGCGTGACATCCTGAGGGTGACCAAACCTTCAAGCTGAGTGCCTGAGTTCAGTGTGCCCATTAATGCGTTCGGTAAACGGCCCGAAAACGACATGCTCATAGCCATCTGAGGCATTCGTGCAATCGGCCCTTGCCGACCGCTTGGGTGGCTACCAGAATCCAGTTCAAGCCCCGTTCCCTTTACCAGGATAAACGTCATGATGCATGCGGATTTGATTGACCAGGATGACCTGCTGGGCCAACTGCGCTCACTGGGTTTCGAAGTGTCCAGTGGCGCCACCGCCGAACAGGCCTGCGAGTGCGCCGTACGCGGTTTGAGCCCGGCGCGGGCCAAGGCCCTGAAGGGCATGGTTGAGCAGATGTATACCGGCAGCGCGACGATTCTGCCGGCCGTGAGGCAGGCGATCGACAAGCAGCTGTTGCCGGCATTGGTGCAGTTCAAACAGAACTCCGGCGCCTGATAAATCGTTGTGGTGAGCGGGCTTGCCCCGCGCTGGGCTGCGCAGCGGCCCTAAAATCTTGGGAGCGCTTCGCACTCCAGCGCGGGGCAAGCCCGCTCACCACAGTAAGCCCGCTCACCACAACAGAACGTTCACCAAAAGGTCTAGAGCCTTACGCTGGCGAACGTCGATTCGTTTCTGGCCTGACTCAACGCCGACATCGGCCCCGACAACGGTGACAACACCAGTGCCTGCGGAATTGGCATCATCGCCACTTGCTGGGTGGTGTTGGAACCCACACGCTCATCCCGTGGCGGAATGCCGAAGTATTCGCGGTAGCACTTGGAGAAATGCGGTGTGGAGACAAACCCGCACACCGACGCCACTTCGATGATCGACATCGGCGTTTGCTTGAGCAACTGCCGTGCACGGATCAGGCGCAGCTTGAGGTAGTAACGCGACGGCGAACAATGCAGGTATTTCTGGAACAGGCGCTCCAACTGGCGACGCGACACGGCGACGTACACCGCCAGTTCGTCCAGGTCGATCGGCTCTTCCAGGTTGGCTTCCATCAGCGCGACGATTTCCTGCAGCTTCGGCTGGTTGGTGCCGAGCATGTGCTTGAGCGGCACACGCTGGTGATCCTGTTCGTTGCGGATGCGTTCGTACACGAACATCTCGGAGATCGCGGCCGACAGTTCACGGCCGTGGTCGCGGCTGATCAGGTGCAGCATCATGTCCAGTGGTGCGGTGCCGCCGGAGCTGGTGAAGCGGTTGCGGTCGAGGGTGAACAGGCGTGTGCTCATGGCCACGCGGGGGAAGGCTTCCTGCATCGAGGCCAGGCATTCCCAGTGCACGCTGCAATCAAAGCCATCGAGCAAACCGGCGCAGGCCAAGGCCCAACTGCCGGTGCACACCGCGCCGAGGCGACGGGACTGACGCGCCTGGCTTTGCAGCCACGACACATGCTCACGGGTAACGGTGCGCTGGATGCCCACGCCGCCGCACACGATCACGGTGTCCAGGGCCGGGGCTTTGTGCATGGAAGCATCGGGGGTGATTTGCAGACCGTCGCTGGCCCACACCTGGTTTCCGTCGACGCTCAAGGTCGTCCAGCGATACAGCTCGCGGCCGGAAAGCTGGTTGGCCATGCGCAGGGGTTCGACTGCGGAGGCCAGGGAAATCAGCGTGAAATTGTCCAGCAGCAAAAAGCCGATGGATTGAGGCGCACGGTTCTGGGGTTGGGCCCCGGAGTTGAACGACGTCATCGCGGTATCTCCTCACACAAAGCGGGTGATGGCCTCAGGCCAGGCTCTTGTTATTGCGCTCTTCATCCAGCGAGGAGAGAGGCTTTGAATTGATAGAGCAAATGCCATGCCTAAAATTGAATGGCCATCCAATAACTCCTAAAAACGACCTGATGACGCGTCTAGATAAGCCCGCGCCGCGAGTACGGATATAGCTGAAATCAGCCGTAGGAATGAGTCTGCCCACGGGGCGTGAGCAGATCGGTAGCACTTGTGGGAAGGCGCTTTGCGGGTGTGGGAAAAGTCTGTCACCCCAAGCACGGGTGACAGCGGGTCGGGCGGGAAATCGTTCGGTAGCTACTTATCTGTTTGCGACGCGCTAAAAGGTGGCGCTTTTGCATCCGGGTGTTCACTTGTGGTGAGCGGGCTTGCCCCGCGCTGGGTGGCGAAGCCGCCCTAAAATCAGGCGACTCGGTATTAACTGACACTATGTGGTGCCTTTATTGGGGCGGCTTCGCCACCCAGCGCGGGACAAGCCCGCTCACTACAAAACCATCAACATTCGACCGCACTCACCGCCAACCCACCCCGCGATGTCTCTTTGTATTTGTCATGCATATCCGCCCCGGTATCGCGCATGGTGCGAATCACCCGGTCCAGAGAGATAAAGTGCTGGCCATCGCCACGCAGCGCCATTTGCGCCGCGTTGATCGCCTTCACTGCCGCAATTGCATTGCGCTCGATGCACGGCACTTGCACCAGCCCACCCACCGGGTCGCAGGTAAGGCCCAAGTTATGTTCCAAGCCGATTTCGGCGGCGTTGCACAGCTGTTCCGGCGTGGCGCCAAGAATCTCGGCCAAACCAGCAGCCGCCATCGCGCAGGCCGACCCCACTTCACCCTGGCAACCGACTTCGGCACCGGAGATCGAGGCGTTCTTCTTGCACAGGATCCCCACCGCCGCCGCACCCAGCAGGTAGTCGACCACATTGGCTTCGGTGACTTCCTCGCTGAACTTCATGAAGTAGTGCAACACCGCCGGGATAATCCCCGCCGCGCCGTTGGTGGGTGCGGTGACCATGCGTCCACCGGCGGCGTTTTCCTCGTTGACTGCCAGGGCGAACAGGTTGACCCATTCCATGGCGCTCAAGGTCGAACCGATCACGTTCGGCTTACCCAACTCTTGCAGGCTGCGATGCAACTTGGCGGCGCGGCGGCGCACGTTCAGGCCGCCAGGCAGGATGCCTTCGTGCTTGAGGCCCTGCTCCACGCAATCCTGCATGGCGCGCCAGAGTTTCATCAGGCCGCTGCGAATTTCTTCTTCGGAGCGCCAGGTTTTTTCGTTAGCCAGCATCAACTCCGCGACGCGCAGGTTGTGGGTCTTGCACAACTGCAGCAGCTCCACCGCGCTGGAAAAGTCGTAAGGCAACTCGGTACGGTCCATATCGGCCACGCCGCTTTGCGCCTGGGCTTCATCCACTACAAAACCGCCGCCTACTGAATAGTAGGTATCGCGGTGCAGTTCACCCTTGTCACCGAACACCACCAGTGTCATGGCGTTGGGGTGGAACGGCAGGTTTTCGTCGAGCAGGCGCATGTCCCGCGCCCACACGAAGGGCACCGGCAGGTGCCCGTCCAGCAGCAACGTGTCGGTCTCGCGCAGGGTGTGAATGCGCAGGCCGATTTGCGACGGATCGATCGCGTCCGGCCATTCGCCCATCAGGCCCATGATGGTCGCGGTATCGCTGCCGTGGCCGATGCCGGTGGCGGACAAGGAGCCGTAGAGCTGAACTTCGACGCGCCGCACTTGTTCCAACAGTTCACGTTCACGCAAGCCTTGAACGAACAACGCCGCGGCGCGCATGGGGCCGACGGTGTGAGAACTCGAAGGCCCGATGCCGATCTTGAACAGGTCGAAAACACTGATAGCCATTAACGTGGAACTCCGCAGGTGAACAGGCCGGACACCAACGAGCTGCTACGCTCAGATCGCCCAGATGGCGGCATCATCAAGCTTTTACTTGCCGTCACGGCGTCTCACACCGACGCACTCATGCTCACAAGCGTCGCTACCGTGCGATCACCTGTTTTGGCCGTTTTTAGCGGTGCAGATGGGCAAAACCTGCAGTTTTGCCGCTGGAAAAATCTGTAAGCGACGTCACCGACACTGGATACGACCATCCCTGTACTGGATACGACGCCCCCTGTAGGCGTCAGATTTTCACTGGTACATGATCAGTCTCGACTCGTTTGCAAGGCACCGTGCCAGAGCTGTTGTCGCACGCACCAACCGCAACACTTATAAAGCGCGGCGAATGCCGCCAGAAAAAACACAGGAGTCTACCCAGATGAAAGGTTCACCCTCGTTGTTGTTGGCCGCCATGCTGAGTCTGCCAGTCATGGCGCACGCCGCAGAACCGGCACAATGTCAGACCGTCAACTTCTCCGATGTCGGCTGGACCGACATCACCGTCACCACCGCGACCACCAGCGAGATCCTCAAGGGCCTGGGCTACAAGCCGCGCACCACGATGATTTCGGTACCAGTGACCTACAAGTCCCTGGCCGACGGCAAGAACATGGACATCTTCCTCGGCAACTGGATGCCGACCATGGAAAACGACATCAAGCAGTACCGTGATGCCGGCACCGTGGAAACCGTGCGCGCCAACCTGGAGAACGCCAAGTACACCCTGGCCGTCCCGGAAGCGCTGTACAACAAGGGCCTCAAGGACTTCGCCGACATCGCCAAATTCAAGGATGAGCTCGGCGGCAAGATCTACGGCATCGAGCCGGGCAATGACGGCAACCGCACCATCCAGACCCTGATCGACAAAGACGCCTTCGGCCTGAAAACCGCCGGCTTCAAAGTCGTCGAATCCAGCGAAGCCGGCATGCTCTCCCAGGTCGAACGCGCCACCAAGCGCGACCAGGCCATCGTGTTCCTCGGCTGGGAACCGCACCCGATGAACACCCGCTTCAAGATGAAGTACCTGACCGGCGGGGACGACTCGTTCGGCCCCAACTACGGCCAGGCCACCATCTACACCAACACCCGCAAGGGCTACACCGAGGAATGCAGCAACGTGGGCCAGTTGCTGAAAAACCTGGTGTTCACCCTGAACATGGAAAGCACCCTGATGGGTAACGTCCTGGACGACAAACAAAAGCCTGACGCCGCCGCCAAGGCCTGGCTGAAAGCCAACCCACAAGTCCTCGACACCTGGCTCGCCGGTGTCACTACCGTAGATGGCAAACCAGGACTCGACGCCGTTAAAGCCTACCTCGCCAAGTAATGTTGTCCCCGGGGCGGTGCGCTGCCCCGGGATGTTTTCCCTCTTCGCATGTGGACATTCACTACCATGCTGACTGAACAGAAAATCCCACTAGGCCAGTACATCGCTGCCTTCGTCGAATGGTTGACCCAACACGGCGCCAACTACTTCGACGCAATCGCATCGACCCTGGAAACGATGATCCACGGCGTGACGTTCGCGCTGACCTGGTTCAATCCGCTGGCATTGATCGGTCTGATTGCGCTGCTGGCTCACTTTATCCAACGTAAATGGGGACTGACTGTTTTTGTCATCGCCTCCTTCCTGCTGATCCTCAACCTGGGGTACTGGCAGGAAACCATGGAAACCCTCGCGCAGGTGTTGTTCGCCACCCTGGTCTGCGTGGTCATCGGTGTGCCGCTGGGCATTGTTGCCGCGCACAAACCGTTGTTCTACACCATGATGCGGCCGGTGCTCGATCTGATGCAGACCGTACCGACCTTCGTCTACCTCATCCCTACCCTGACCCTCTTCGGGCTGGGTGTGGTGCCTGGGCTGATTTCCACGGTGGTGTTCGCGATTGCCGCGCCGATCCGTCTGACCTACCTGGGTATCCGTGATGTACCGCAAGAGTTGATGGACGCCGGCAAGGCCTTTGGCTGCTCGCGCCGTCAGTTGCTCTCGCGCATTGAACTGCCCCACGCCATGCCGAGCATTGCCGCCGGCATTACCCAATGCATCATGCTGTCGTTGTCGATGGTGGTGATCGCGGCCCTGGTGGGCGCCGACGGCCTCGGCAAACCCGTGGTCAACGCACTCAACACCGCCGACATCGCCCTGGGCTTTGAAGCCGGTCTGGCGATCGTGCTGCTGGCCATCATGCTCGACCGCATCTGCAAACAACCCGACGCTAAAGTAGGGGGTGATGCATGAGCATTATCCGATTCGACAAAGTCGACGTGATCTTCTCCAAAGACCCACGTGAAGCGCTCAAGCTGCTGGATCAGGGCATGAGCCGTAATGAGATCCTGAAAAAGACCGGGCAGATTGTCGGCGTTGAAAAAGCCAGCCTGGATATCGAGAAAGGCGAGATCTGCGTGCTGATGGGCCTGTCGGGCTCCGGCAAATCCAGCTTGTTGCGCTGCATCAATGGCCTCAACACCGTCAGCCGTGGGCAACTGTTTGTGGAACATGAAGGTCGCCAGATCGACATCGCGTCCTGCACACCTGCCGAGCTGAAAATGATGCGCACCAAACGCATCGCCATGGTGTTCCAGAAATTCGCCCTGATGCCTTGGCTGACGGTGCGCGAGAACATCAGCTTCGGCCTGGAAATGCAGGGCCGTCCGGAGAAAGACCGGCGCAAGCTGGTGGACGAAAAGCTCGAACTGGTAGGCCTGACCCAATGGCGCAACAAGAAGCCGGACGAACTCTCCGGCGGCATGCAACAGCGCGTCGGCCTGGCCCGCGCGTTGGCAATGGACGCCGACATCCTGCTGATGGACGAACCCTTCTCCGCCCTCGACCCGCTGATCCGCCAAGGCCTTCAGGACGAGTTGCTGGAGCTGCAACGCAAGCTGAGCAAGACCATCGTGTTCGTGAGCCACGACCTCGACGAGGCGCTCAAACTGGGCAGCCGCATCGCGATCATGAAAGACGGCAAGATCATCCAGTACAGCGTGCCGGAAGAGATCGTGCTGAACCCAGCGGACGACTATGTGCGCACCTTCGTCGCGCATACCAACCCGCTGAACGTGCTGTGCGGGCGCAGCCTGATGCGCACACTGGACAACTGCAAGCGCGTCAACGGTTCGGTGTGCCTGGACCCGGGCGGCGACTCGTGGCTGGACCTGGCCGAAGGCAACACCATCAAGGGTGCCCGTCAGAATGGCGCGGTGATGAATTTGCAGAACTGGGCACCGGGGCAAGCGGTGGAAGGTTTGGGCCGAGTGCCGACGCTGGTGGACTCGAACATCGGCATGCGCGATGCGTTGCAGATTCGCTATCACACCGGGAACAAGCTGGTGTTGCATGACAACAACCAGGTAGTGGGGATCTTGGGCGACAGCGAGCTTTACCATGCCCTGCTGGGCAAGAACCTCGGCTGACAGATACCGCAAAAGCAATTGAAGAAACTATGTGGGAGCTGGCTTGCCTGCGATAGCGGTGGTGAATTCACTACCGCTATCGCAGGCAAGCCAGCTCCCACAGTTGATCCCATTCCAACATTGGAACAGTGGTGTCAGTGAAGACACCACCTAGCTCACGTATCAGCTATAGACACGGCCAAGGAGCTGCCGATGGCTTTCAAACTGATCGAGCACGTCCCGGGTGATCTGTTCCTGGGCGAAGCCCATCAGGTCGTATTCCTGAGGTCCGTTGTGCAGGTAGACCTCGGCGCGGTAGTAACGCGTACGCTCTTCCTCGGGCAGGTCGCTCGGTGCCGACGAGTAAGCATCCAGGCTCACTTCGTAGACAAACGGGTTGCCCTCTTCCATCTCGATGCGCACACCGATGCAGCGCTTGGATTTACCCAGCAGTGTCTGCACCTCCAGCCCCTGTTCACGCAAGGCCGTCGCCGCTTCTTCCAACGCTGGGGTGACGTGCTTGTCCATAAAGCGTTGCACGGTGCCTTGGCTCGGCTGCAGGTCCAGCGCGGTCAAACGCTCGCTGAAACCACGGCGGCCACGCTCAGCCAGTTGCGCCTGCTCCTGTTCGATGGCCACATCCTGGCGCATGGCTTTGTGCAAGCCGAACATAAAGAAGATCAACACCACCGAGAACGGCAGCCCGGCCAGCACCACCATGGTCTGCATGGCTTCGAAGTTGCCGGCGAACAACAGACCGATGGTCACCAGGGTGATCACCGCCGACCAGAAGATCCGCAACCAGTGCGGCGCATCTTCGTCCACGTTGCCGCCTTTGCACGACAGGTTGGCCATCATCACCGCGCCGGAATCCGCCGGGGTCAGGAACAGCACGAAGCCTACGAAAATCGACACACCGATGACGATTTTCGACGCAGGGTAATGCTCAAGCACTTGATAGATGGCCATGGACGGCTGTTCCAGCGCGGTCTTGCCCAACGCCACCGCACCGTGGTTCAGCACGAGGTCCAAAGCCGAGTTGCCGAAGATCGACAGCCACGCCAGGGTAAAGCCCAGCGGGATCAGCAGCACGCCGGCCACCAGTTCACGCACCGTGCGTCCACGGGAAATACGCGCGATGAACATGCCCACGAATGGCGCCCAGGAAATCCACCACGCCCAGTAGAACAGGGTCCACAGGCCCATCCAGCGCTCGGTCTTGTCGGCGTCGCCTTCGTACACATAGAGGTCGAAGGTTTTCAGGATGATGCCGTTGAGGTAGTCACCGGTGTTCTGCACCAAGCCGTTGAGCAAGTGCAGGGTCGGGCCGAACAGCAGCACGAAGATCAGCAGGCCGCTGAACAGCACGATGTTGAGGTTGGACAGGCGGCGGATGCCGTTCTCCACGCCCGACACGGCGGCGATGGTCGCCACGGTGCTCATCACGATGATCACAATCAGCAGGTTGGTGTTGCTGTGTTCCATGCCGAACAGGTTTTCCAGCCCGGACGACACCTGCATCGAACCAATCCCCAGGTTCGTCACCAGGCCCAGCAGCGTCACGAACATGCCGAAACCGTCCACCGCGTGGCCGGCCGCGCCTTTCACCCAACGCTCGCCCACCAGCGGGTACAGCGCCGAACGCAAGGCCAGCGGCTGGTTATGGCGATACGCGAAGTACGCCACGGCCAGGCCGACCAGGGCGTAGATCGCCCAGCCGTGCAAGCCCCAGTGCAGGAAGGTCAATTGCAGCGCCTGGCGTGCGGCGCCATTGCTGGCGGCAGCGCCTTCGGGCGGGTTGAAGTAGTGGTCCAGCGGCTCGGAAGCGCCGAAGTACAGCAGCGAAATGCCGATGCCCGACGAGAACAACATGCCGGCCCAGGCGCCGTAGCTGAAGTCCGGGGTGTCGTCCTTGCTGCCCAGTTTCAATTTGCCGTAGGAGGAAAACGCCAGGCCGACCACAAACACCAAGTAGGCGGCGATGACCACCATGTAGTACCAGCCAAAGCTTTTCGACAGCCACGCCTGGGCGACACCGAGCATGCGCCCAGCCTCCTGCGGGGCGATGATCAGGATGGCAGTCAACAACAGAATCAACGCGGTGGAGGTGTAGAACACCCAACCGTTGACCCGCACCTTTTCTGGCGGGGTCTTTATAAGAGAGGCAGAACTCATGGCGCAGATGCTCCGGGCAGTGCGAGAGAGAAACACAAGGCAACGGTTATCCCGGGACATCGATTTTTCGGCAGTCGACGGACGGGTGTTATAAAGACACCCCTTAAATCCCTGCACCCCATGAGCGCAGTGCCCAGGGACGTTTCAGGGGTTTAACCAGGTGCCAGATGTCGTGACTACATGTAGGAAATACCTGTAGGACGCGACCATTTGTCGCAGATCTTATTCTTTGTTGATTGAACGTTCAATCAAAACAAAATAGACTGGCCCTCAAGCCGACGGACGTTGATCGCCCATCGGCAGGCCTAAGGAGAGGTGCTACATGCCCAAGGTCGGTATGCAACCCATACGCCGCCAGCAGTTGATCGAAGCCACGCTAACGGCCATCGATCAGGTCGGAATGGGAGATGCCAGCATTGCGCTGATCGCCCGTTTGGCCGGCGTCTCGAACGGCATCATCAGTCACTACTTTCAGGACAAGAACGGCCTGATCGCCGCGACGATGCGGTACTTGATGAATGTGCTGATCGAGAACGTCCACGAACGCAGGCTCGCACTGAAGGATGACAGCCCACGGGCGCACCTTCAGGTGATCATCGAGGGCAACTTCGATGCCAGCCAGGTCAACGGCCCGGCAATGAAAACCTGGCTGGCCTTCTGGGCCACCAGCATGCACCACCCGTCATTGCACAGGTTGCAGCGGATCAACGATCAACGTCTGTATTCCAACCTGTGCTGCCAGTTCCGCCGAGTGCTGCCGCTGCCGCACGCACGCAAAGCAGCCCGAGGCCTGGCGGCCCTGATCGACGGTTTGTGGTTGCGCGGCGCCCTGTCGGGAGACGCTTTCGACACGGCGCAGGCGCAACGGATCGCTTACGAATACATGGATTTCCAATTGGCCAAGCAGGTGAGTTAGAGCACACATAACCGCTCAACCCCTGAACTGCTGTTGATCAGTGTTGCCACACCCTTATGGCCCACTGTTCGGCGGTTAACGCCAACCACTTATGCACTTGCGAGGACTTTATGGCCCGTTTCGAACTGCAAAAACTCTACATTGACGGCGGCTACAGCGACGCTGGCAGCGATGCCACCTTCGAAGCCATCAACCCGGCTAACGGTGAAGTTCTCGCCCAAGTGCAACGCGCCACTAAAGAAGACGTTGAACGTGCCGTGGTCAGCGCCGAAAAAGGCCAGAAAATCTGGGCTGCCATGACCGCCATGGAACGTTCGCGCATCCTGCGTCGTGCCGTCGACATCCTGCGCGAGCGCAACGACGAACTGGCCGCCCTGGAAACCCTGGACACCGGTAAATCCTTCTCCGAAACCAAGTACGTCGACATCGTCACCGGCGCTGACGTGCTGGAATACTACGCAGGCCTGGTGCCAGCCATCGAAGGCGAGCAGATCCCACTGCGTGATACCTCGTTCGTCTACACCCGCCGTGAGCCGCTGGGCGTGGTTGCCGGTATCGGCGCGTGGAACTACCCGATCCAGATCGCCCTGTGGAAATCCGCACCGGCACTGGCCGCCGGTAACGCGATGATCTTCAAGCCGAGCGAAGTCACCTCGCTGACCACCCTGAAACTGGCCGAGATCTACACCGAAGCCGGCGTTCCGGCAGGCGTGTTCAACGTGCTGACCGGCAGCGGCCGTGAAGTCGGCACCTGGCTGACCGAACACCCGCGCATCGAGAAAGTCTCGTTCACCGGTGGCACCGACACCGGCAAGAAAGTCATGGCCAGCGCTTCCAGCTCTTCGCTCAAAGACGTGACCATGGAACTGGGCGGTAAGTCCCCGCTGATCATCTTCGATGACGCCGACCTCGACCGCGCCGCCGACACCGCGATGATGGCCAACTTCTACAGCTCCGGCCAGGTCTGCACCAACGGCACTCGCGTGTTCGTACCGAAGCACCTGCAAGCTGCGTTCGAAGCCAAGATCGTTGAGCGTGTCGCGCGCATTCGCGTTGGCAACCCGGAAGACGAAAACACCAACTTCGGTCCGCTGGTCAGCTTTGCCCACATGGAAAGCGTGTTGGGCTACATCGCCAAGGGCAAAGAGCAAGGCGCCCGCCTGCTGTGCGGTGGCGACCGCCTGACCGACGGCGAATTCGCCAAAGGCGCCTTCGTGGCCCCGACCGTGTTCACCGACTGCACCGACGACATGGTCATCGTGCGTGAAGAAATCTTCGGCCCAGTGATGAGCATCCTCACCTACGAAACCGAAGAAGAAGTGATCCGCCGCGCCAACGACACCGACTTCGGCCTGGCTGCTGGCCTGGTGACCAAAGACCTGAACCGCGCCCACCGCGTGATTCATCAGCTGGAAGCGGGTATCTGCTGGATCAACGCCTGGGGCGAGTCCGACGCGAAGATGCCGGTCGGTGGCTACAAGCAGTCGGGTGTTGGCCGTGAGAACGGCATCAGCTCGCTGAACAACTTCACCCGCATCAAATCGGTACAGGTTGAGTTGGGCGACTACGCCTCGGTGTTCTAACCGCGGCGCCGCCAATCGCCCGCAAGCGGGCTCCTACAAGGATTACGCATGACCTGTAGGAGCTGGCTTGCCGGCGATCGAGGGCAACGCCCTCGCCTGACCTGACCAACTTCAAAGAGGGTGCATCCAATGTCCCAAGAATACGATTACATCATTGTGGGGGCCGGCTCCGCCGGTAACACCCTGGCGACCCGTCTGACCGAAGACGAAGGCGTCACCGTCCTGCTGCTGGAAGCCGGCGGCCCGGACTACCGTCTCGACTTCCGTACCCAGATGCCAGCCGCCCTGGCCTTCCCACTGCAAGGCCGCCGCTACAACTGGGCGTACGAGACCGATCCAGAGCCACACATGGACGGCCGTCGCATGGAGTGCGGTCGCGGCAAGGGCCTCGGCGGCTCTTCGCTGATCAACGGCATGTGCTACATCCGTGGCAACGCCATGGATTACGACAACTGGGCGAAATTGCCAGGCCTGGAAAACTGGACCTACCTCGACTGCCTGCCCTATTTCCGCAAGGCCGAAACCCGCGACATCGGCCCGAACGACTGGCACGGTGGCGATGGCCCGGTCAGCGTGACCACGCCGAAAGCCGGCAATAACCCACTGTTCCACGCCATGGTCGAAGCCGGCGTGCAGGCCGGTTACCCGCGTACCGAAGACTTGAACGGCTACCAGCAAGAAGGCTTCGGCCCGATGGACCGTACCGTCACGCCGAACGGCCGTCGCGCCAGCACCGCACGCGGTTACCTGGATACCGCCAAGAAGCGCTCCACGCTGACCATCGTCACCCACGCCCTTACCGACAAGGTGTTGTTCGAAGGCAAGCGTGCCGTTGGCGTGCGTTACCTGATCGGCGCTGCCGAAGAGCGCGTTGAAGCCCGTGCGCGCAAAGAAGTGCTGGTGTGCAGCGGCGCAATCGCTTCGCCGCAGCTGCTGCAACGCTCCGGTGTCGGTCCGGCCAAGCTGCTGGAAAGCCTGGACATCCCGGTAGTACACGACCTGCCAGGCGTCGGCGAAAACCTGCAGGACCACCTTGAGCTATACCTGCAATATGCGTGCACTCAGCCCGTGTCGCTGTACCCGTCGCTGCTCTGGTACAACCAGCCGGCGATCGGCGCCGAGTGGCTGTTCAACGGCACCGGCATTGGCGCCAGCAACCAGTTCGAAGCGGGCGGTTTCATCCGTACCCGTGAAGAATTTGAATGGCCGAACATCCAGTACCACTTCCTGCCGGTGGCGATTAACTACAACGGCAGCAACGGTGTGAAAGAGCACGGTTTCCAGGCGCACATGGGCTCCATGCGTTCCCCAAGCCGTGGTCGCGTGCAATTGAAGTCGAAGAACCCACGGGACTACCCGAGCATCCTCTTCAACTACATGGCCACCGAGCAGGACTGGCAGGAATTCCGCGACGGCATCCGCCTGACCCGTGAAATCATGCAGCAGCCGGCACTCGACCAGTACCGTGGCCGCGAGATCAGCCCCGGCATTGACGTGCAAACCGATGAGCAGCTCGACAAGTTCATCCGCGAGCACGCCGAGACTGCGTTCCACCCGTCCTGCTCGTGCAAGATGGGCACCGATGAGATGGCCGTAGTAGACGGCGAAGGCCGCGTGCATGGCATGCAGGGCCTACGCGTTGTGGATGCGTCGATCATGCCGATCATCACCACCGGTAACCTGAACGCGCCGACGATCATGATCGCCGAGAAAATCGCCGACAAGATCCGTGGCCGCCAGCCGCTGCCGCGCAGCACCGCCGACTACTACGTGGCGGGCGATGCGCCAGTGCGTGGCAAGCCGATGCGTGAAGTGGGCCCTTCGGCGCAATAACGCTGAACCTTGTGGTAAACAGGCTTTGTGTGTGGTGAGCGGGCTTGCCCCGCGCTGGGCTGCGCAGCGGCCCCAAAAATCTTGGGAGCGCTTCGCACTCCAGCGCGGGGCAAGCCCGCTCACCACAAAAAGCCTGCTCACCACAATAAGCTCAAGCCACACAAATGGTTGCCTTTCCTTGATCAGCTCCCAGCCCAGGCCTACTCTGTTTGCCTGCCCGCGACGAGCCGCCCACAAGGAAGGCCCCATGTTCGACCACCACGCCACACTCAAAAAACACTTCACAGCCCTGCGCACGCGCGCCGAATTCTTCTCGCTGCGCTACGTACGCGAGTCCGGCCAATACCTGGCCGTACGCAAAAACGTCGCTGAACCACCGCACCTGAACCACGACGAAGGCGCCATGCTCACCGTGCGTCTCAACGGTGTGGAAGCCTACGCGGCGACCAACGATCTATCCCTGCCTGGCCTGCAAGCCGCCCTTGAGCGTGCCGAACAGCAAGCCCGGTTGATCAAACCCCACGCCCTGCTCGACCTGCGTGACCAGCATGTCTCCAGCGATGTGGCGGACTACCTGTCCCCCGAACTCAATCAGCCTTTCCCGTCCCTGAGCGACTGCTACCAATTGCTGGGCGACGAATCTGCCGCTGTGCCCAAGGACGAGCGCTTGGTGAGCTGGGAAGTCAGCCTCGGCCTGACACACGTCGAGCAGATCTACCTCAACAACGCCGGCGCCGAGCTGCGCCAGGCCCAGCGCTTCGTGTTCCCCGGCGTCAATGTCACGGCCTACGATGGCAACGACAGCCAGAGCCGCACCCTGGGCGGCAGCAACTTTGGCCAGCAAGGTGGCTTTGATGTGATCAGCCGCTTCGGCCTGGTCGGCGCAGCGCCACGCATTGCCGACGAAGCCCTGCAACTGCTGCTCGCGCCCAACACCCCCAATGGCCCGCGCGACCTGTTGCTGATGCCTGACCAGATGATCCTGCAGATCCACGAATCCATCGGCCACCCGCTGGAGCTGGACCGCATCCTGGGTGACGAGCGCAATTACGCCGGCACCAGTTTTGTGAAGGCCAGCGACTTCGGCCATCTGCACTATGGCTCCAAGTTGCTCAACGTGACGTTCGACCCGGACATCCCAGAGCAACTCGCCAGCTACAGTCATGACGACGACGGCACGCCCGCCAGCAAGCAGTTCCTGATCCGCGAAGGGTTGCTGCTCAAACCGCTGGGCGGTGCGCTGTCGCAATTCCGTTCGGGTATGAGCGGCGTGGCCAATAGCCGGGCCAGCAGTTGGAACCGTGCGCCCATCGACCGCATGGCCAACCTGAACATCGAAGCGGGCGACAAGAGCCTGGCACAACTGATCGGCGGTATTGAAAGCGGCATCCTGATGTCGACCAACCGCTCATGGTCCATCGACGATGCGCGCAACAAATTCCAGTTCGGCTGCGAATGGGGTCAATTGATCGAGAACGGCGAGCTGAAAGGTGTGGTGAAGAACCCTAACTACCGCGCCATTTCTGCCAACTTCTGGCGCAACCTCAGCGCGGTCGGTGACGCCAGCACCTTCAAGGTCCTGGGCACGCCGAACTGCGGCAAAGGCGAACCCAATCAGGTGATCCGCGTCGGCCATGCGTCACCGGCCTGCGTATTCAGTGATGTCGACGTATTTGGGGGAGACGCCTGATGAACAACTTCAAGGCATTGGTGGAGTGGCTCAAACACGCCATCACCGACAATGAACAATTCCACCTCGGCTATGCGGATGAAGCGTCCGAATTCGTGCGCTTCAATCACGCCAAGGTGCGCCAGGCGGGCCAAGTTCAACAGGCCAGCCTCAACCTGAAACTGATCAACGATGGCCGCCACGCCGACCTCGGCATCACCCTTGCCGGCGAGCCCGAGCTGGACCGCCAGCGTTTGGCCGATGGCCTGCAACAGTTGCGCGAAACCCTGCCGCTGCTGCCACAAGACCCGTACCTGCTGCTGAACCACAACGCCTGGCAAAGCAACAACGAACAAACTCGCCCGCTGCCGGAACTGGCCCAGGTACTGGAAGACATCAGCCGGGCCGCCCAAGGCGTGGACCTGGTCGGCTTTTATGCGGCCGGCCCCATCAGCCGGGGCTTTGCCAGTTCATCGGGCGCCTTCGGCTGGCACCAGGCCAATAGCTTCAACTTCGACTTCAGTCTGTTCCACGCCAATGGCGAAGCGGTAAAGGCCAGCTACGCCGGGCACACTTGGGACAGCGCCGAGTTTGCCGCGCGCTTCCAGCAGGCCCGCGAGCAGCTTGAGTTCCTCGGCCGTCCACTGCACAAGCTGGCACCCGGACACTATCGCGCCTACCTCGCCCCGGCGGCGATTGAAGAAATCATCAGCATCATCACCTGGGGCGGGTTTTCCGCCCAAGCCATCGCCAGCAAGGGCAGTTCGCTGCAAAAGCTGTATGCCGGTGAACAGTCCCTGAGCCCGCTGGTGACAGTTGCGGAACAGATCAGCGGCTCCCTGAGCCAGGCGTTTTCCACCGAAGGTTACCCGCGCAGCGACGTCACGCTGATCAAGGCGGGGCAAGCCGATGGCCAATTGATCAACTCGCGCAGCGCGGCTGAATATGGCTTGAGCACTAACGGCGCAAGCAGCGATGAATCGCCCAGCGCGTTGCAGATGGCCGCCGGCAACTTGGCCCAGGCCGATATCCTCAAGCAGTTGGGCACCGGGTTGTACATCAGCAACCTGTGGTACCTGAACTATTCGGACCTGCCGGCGGCCCGCCTGACCGGCATGACGCGCTTCGCCACCTTCTGGGTGGAAGACGGCGAGATCAAGGCGCCGGTCAGCACCATGCGTTTTGATGACAGCGTCTACAACCTGCTCGGCGCGCAGTTGGAAGCGCTGACCGCTGATCGGGAACTGCTGCTGTCGGCCAGCACCTACAGCCAGCGCAACACCGCCTCAAATCTGCTGCCAGGGGCCTTGGTCAAACGCCTGACCTTAACCTTGTAAATACAAAACCCTTGTGGGAGCGAGCAAGCCCGCTCCCACACCGTCTTGCGGTTACTTCCGACACCTCGACTCAATCCTTCCTACCGTTAAATCCCATCTCACGCTTGCTCCAGCGTGCTCAGTTGTCGCGCTTAAAAAACCTCGTTATAAGGGTTAGTGGCATCCCGCCACCCCCACCCACGAGAGCACGACCTTGCCCGGGAAGGGCAAGCTGGAGCGTTGACATGAACCATGGAAGTTTTGTCATTGAAAAGCTGTTCAAGCACTACAACGTTCATGTTGAGCAACTGGGAAACGATTCGCAAAAAAAGACCGTCCTGATGGTCAACGGTGCGCTGTCCACTACGCGCTCCTTCGCTCGCACCAGCAAATGCCTGGCCGAGCACTTCAATGTGTTGCTGTTCGACCTGCCGTTCTCCGGCTATTCCCGCGAACACAACACTGACCTTGACCTGGTGACCAAGGACGACGAGGTGCAGATGCTGCGCGCCCTGGTCGAGCGCTTCCAGGTCAACCATCTGGTGTCGGCCTCCTGGGGCGGCATCTCCACGTTGCTGACCCTGGCGCACAACCCACCCTCCATCGAAAGCTCAGTGGTGATGGCCCTCGCGCCCAACCTCAACCAAGCCATGCTCGACTATGTGGAACGTGTACGCGTATTGATCGAAGCGGACGACAAGTCCGCCGTCGGCCACTTGCTCAATGAAACCGTGGGCAAGTATTTGTCGCCCCGGCTCAAGCGCAACAACCACCGGCACTTGTCGACCATGGCCACCACCGAATACCGCCAGGCGCGTTTTCATATCCACCAAGTGTTGGCCTTGGGCGATGGCAACTACCTGCCGGCACTGCGGCAGATTGAAACGCCGGTGCACTTCCTCAACGGCGCCCTGGACGAATACACCCCCGCCGCCGAGGCCCAGTTGTTCAAGCAATACGTGGGGCGCAGCAGTTTTGCTGTGGCCGAACATACTGGCCACTTGCTCGACCTTGAATCCAACGAAGCCGCCGTGGCGGTGCACCGTGAACTGCTGGATTTCCTGGTGGGAAAACGCGCGACGAATGGCGCATAATCGCCAACACATAGCCTGCTAACCAAAAAGGGTTTCCATGCCGAACCGCGTCCCGCTCGATGCCAAGACCGCCCGCTGGCTCCCCTGGGTGGTCGCGATTGCCTTCTTCATGCAGTCGCTCGACGGGACGATCCTCAATACGGCATTACCGGCCATGGCCCGGGACCTCGCGGAAAACCCGCTGCGCATGCAAGGGGTGGTGATCGCCTACATGCTCACCGTCGCCTTGCTGATCCCGGCGTCGGGCTGGATCGCCGACCGCTTCGGCACCAAGAAAATCTTCTTCGGCGCAATCATGCTGTTCAGCATTGGCTCACTGCTGTGCGCGCTGTCCAGCAGCTTGACCATGCTGGTGGGCGCTCGGGTGATCCAAGGCCTGGGCGGTGCGCTGATGCTGCCCGTGGGCCGGCTGGTGGTGTTGCGTGCGTATCCGCGCTCCGAACTGGTGCGCATCATGGGCTTCATCACCATTCCCGGTTTGCTCGGCCCGTTGCTCGGCCCGACCATGGGCGGCTGGATGGTGCAATACCTGACGTGGCACTGGATCTTCCTGATCAACCTGCCGGTGGGCATGATCGGCTGCTACGCCGTGTGGAAATTCATCCCCGACCTGCGTGGCAGTGAACGCACGCGCTTCGACGGGATCGGCTTCCTGCTGTTTGGCGCCGCGATGGTGTTGATCACCATCGCCATGGAAGGCCTGGGCGAGCTGCACTTGCCGCACCTGCGGGTGATGTTGCTGCTGTTCGGCGGCCTCGCGTGCCTGGCGGCATATTGGCTGCGCGCCGGGCATATCGATAACCCACTGTTCTCGCCGGTGCTGTTCAAGACCCGCACCTTTGCCGTCGGCATCCTCGGCAACCTGTTCGCGCGGCTGGGCAGCGGCGCCCTGCCGTTCCTGGTGCCGCTGCTGTTGCAAGTGGCGCTGGGGTATTCACCGTCGGAAGCCGGCATGAGCATGCTGCCCCTGGCGGCGGCGGCGATGTTTGCCAAGTCCGTGGCACGCCCGCTGATCGAACGCTTGGGCTACCGCATCGTGCTGACTGGCAACACCCTGGCGCTGGGCATCATGCTGGCGAGCATGGGATTGGTCACGGAACACACGCCCTACCCTCTGCTACTGGGCATGCTGGCGGTATTGGGGGCGATCAACTCGCTGCAATTCACCGCGATGAACACCGTCACCCTGATCGACCTCGATGACGCCCAGGCCAGCAGCGGCAACAGTTTGCTGTCGGTGGTGGCGCAGTTGTCGTTGAGCCTCGGGGTCGCCTGCGCCGGTGCACTGCTCGGCGGATTTACCGCTGAAACCGGCAATGACGGCGTGAGCACGGTCCTCGGCGCGTTCCAACTGACCTTCCTCACGGTGGGCATCATGGCGATGCTGGCGGCGGCGATCTTCCTGCAACTGTCGCCAAAAGACGGCAAGCGTGCAGCCAGTCCCGATCAGCATATCGAGCATTAACAGGCTTCTCGTCTAGAACTTGCGGGGAAAATCCCACAGGGCTGGTACACTGCGCGACATTTTGTTTTGCAGAGCCAGTCCCGTGACTACCATCGCCACCGCTTTTAATACTTTGCCCCTGTCCGCCGCCATGCTGGCTAACCTCGACTCGCTGGGTTATGTCGAGATGACGCAGATCCAGGCGCAAAGCTTGCCGGTGATCCTCAAGGGGCTGGACCTGATTGCCCAGGCCAAGACTGGCAGCGGCAAGACCGCCGCCTTCGGCATCGGCCTGTTGAACCCGATCAACCCGCGCTACTTCGGCTGCCAGGCCCTGGTGATGTGCCCGACCCGTGAGCTGGCCGACCAGGTCGCCAAGGAAATCCGCCGTCTGGCCCGTGCCGAAGACAACATCAAGGTGCTGACCCTGTGCGGCGGCGTGTCCCTTGGCCCGCAGATCGCTTCCTTGGAACACGGCGCCCACGTCATCGTCGGCACCCCGGGCCGTATCCAGCAGCACCTGCGCAAAGGTTCGCTGGTGCTGGATGGCCTCAACACGCTGATCCTCGACGAAGCCGACCGCATGCTCGACATGGGCTTCTACGACGCCATCGAAGACATCATCAGCAAGACCCCGCCACGCCGCCAGACCCTGCTGTTCTCGGCCACCTACCCGGTGAGCATCAAGCAGTTGGCCTCCAAGTTCATGCGCGCGCCGCAGCAAGTGAAAGCCGAAGCGTTCCACTCCGATGACCAGATCGAGCAGCGTTTCTTCGAGATCTCGCCGGAAGAGCGCATGGACGCGGTGACCAAAGTCCTGGCGCATTTCCGCCCGGCCTCCTGCGTGGCGTTCTGCTTCACCAAGCAGCAAGTGCAGGAAACCGTGGATCACCTGACGTCCAAGGGTATTTCCGCCGTCGGCCTGCATGGCGACCTGGAACAGCGCGACCGTGACCAGGTGCTGGCGATGTTCGCCAACCGCAGTACCTCAGTGCTGGTCGCTACCGACGTTGCCGCCCGTGGTTTGGACATTGATTCGCTGGACATGGTGATCAACGTCGAATTGGCCCGCGACTCGGAAATCCACATCCACCGCGTCGGCCGTACCGGTCGTGCCGGTGAGACCGGCATCGCCATCAGCCTGGTCGCCCCGTCCGAAGCGCACCGCGCCCAGGCCATCGAGCAACTGCAGAAGTCGCCGTTGAACTGGGACCAACTGGACAACCTCAAGCCGCAAAGCGGTGGTCCGTTGCTGCCACAGATGAGCACCCTGTGCATTGCGGCCGGGCGTAAAGACAAGGTTCGTCCAGGCGACATCCTTGGCGCACTGACCGGTGAAGCGGGCATCCCGGGTGCCCAGGTCGGCAAGATCGCGATCTTTGATTTCCAGGCCTTCGTGGCCGTGGAGCGCGGGATCGCCAAGCAGGCATTGCAGCGCTTGAACGACGGCAAGATCAAGGGCCGCTCGTTGCGCGTACGAATTTTGTAACACTCTCCAATCCAATGGAGACCCATTGTGGGAGCGGGCTTGCTGTGGTGAGCGGGCTTGCCCCGCGCTGGGTTGCGAAGCAGCCCCAAAATCTTGGGAGCGCTACGCACTCCAGCGCGGGGCAAGCCCGCTCACCACAACAGCCCTCTCCCACATTCAATTGCATTTCATATCAAGTTTTTGTGAGGACACTGCTGTGCGCTCGACCGAAGTTGTGATCATTGGCGCCGGCGCCGCAGGCTTGATGTGCGCCCTGACCGCCGCCGGGCGTGGACGCAAGGTGATGTTGATCGACCATGCCAACAAGGCCGGCAAGAAGATCCTGATGTCCGGTGGTGGCCGCTGCAATTTCACCAATATGTACACCGAGCCGGCCAACTTCCTCTCGCATAACGCGCATTTCTGCAAATCAGCCCTGGCCCGCTACACCCAATGGGACTTTATCGGGCTGGTGGCCAAGCACGGCGTGCCGTATCACGAGAAGAAGCTCGGCCAGCTGTTCTGCGATAACAAGTCCAGCGACATCCTCGGCATGCTGCTCGATGAGTGCATCCAGGTCGGCGTGAGCCTGCATCTGGACACATCGATCCAGGAAATCGCCAAGCTCGACAGCGGCTACCAGTTGCAGACCACCCTGGGTGAGCTGCGCTGCGAATCCCTGGTGATCGCCACCGGCGGCCTGTCGATTCCCACCCTGGGCGCCACCGGTTTTGGTTATCAGGTGGCCAAGCAATTCGGCCACGAACTGCTGCCGACGCGCGCGGGGCTGGTACCGTTCACCATCACCGATCAGCTCAAGGACTTGTGCGGCGAGTTGTCGGGCACGTCGGTGGATTGCCTGGTGAGCTGCAACGGCCAGAGCTTTCGCGAAAACATCCTGTTCACCCACCGCGGCCTGAGTGGGCCGGCGATCCTGCAGATTTCTTCGTATTGGGAATCCGGCGACACGGTGGAAATCAACCTGCTGCCCGACCATGACGCCCACACTTGGCTGCAACAGCAACAGGTCGAGCGTCCCAACAGCGAGCTGAAAACCCTGCTGGGCGAGATCTTCACCAAGAAGATGGCCAACCTGCTGGCGGACACCTGGTTTGCGTCCAAGCCGATGAAGCAGTACACCCACGCCGAAATTGCCGACATCGCGCAAAAACTCGGCAACTGGCAATTGGTGCCGGCAGGCACCGAGGGTTATCGCACGGCGGAAGTCACGCTGGGTGGTGTGGACACACGGGAAGTGTCGTCCAAGACCATGGAATCGCTGAAAAGCCCCGGTCTGTACTTTATCGGTGAAGTGCTGGACGTGACCGGTCACCTGGGCGGCTTCAACTTCCAGTGGGCCTGGGCTTCGGGTTACGCGGCGGCGCAGTACGCCTGATCGGCGCAGTGGAATAAATTTTGCTGTTGGATGTGATCGCCACGCTTGCCGTGGCGTCCTTGATAGCTCAATTTAGCGGCATCGTCCCGGAAGACTCCAGACTTCATGTCATCGACCTCGTTCAAGCAGTCCATGCGGCGCCTGTGGGCGCTGGATAAATTCAGTTACAGCATTCGGGTGTTCATCGCCCTCACCGGCAGCATGGCGCTGTGCTGGTATCAGGATGAAATGACGCTGCTGATCCCATTGTTCCTGGGGATTATCGCCAGCGCCCTGGCCGAGACCGATGACAGTTGGCAAGGCCGTCTCAATGCCCTGGCGGTGACGCTGGTGTGTTTCAGCATTGCCGCGCTGTCGGTGGAGCTGCTGTTCCCTTATCCCTGGATCTTCGCGATCTCCCTGGCCCTTGCCACCTTCTGCCTGACCATGCTCGGCGCCTTGGGCGAACGTTATGGCGCGATTGCATCCGCGACGCTGATCCTGTCGGTGTACACCATGATCGGCGTGGACCAGCGTGGCGGCGCCGTTTCCGACTTCTGGCACGAGCCGCTGCTGCTGGTGGCCGGTGCCGCCTGGTACGGCGCACTGTCGGTGCTGTGGCAGGCGCTGTTTTCCAACCAGCCGGTGCAGCAAAGCCTGGCGCGGTTGTTTCGCGAGCTGGGGCGTTACCTCAAGCTCAAGTCGTCGCTGTTCGAGCCGATTCGCCAGCTGGACGTGGAAGCGCGTCGCCTGGAACTGGCCCAGCAAAATGGGCGGGTTGTGGCCGCGCTGAATGCGGCGAAGGAAATCATCCTGCACCGCGTGGGCAATGGTCGCCCTGGCTCGAAAGTCAGCCGCTACCTCAAGCTGTACTTCCTCGCCCAAGACATCCACGAACGCGCCAGCTCGTCCCACTACCCCTACAACGCCCTGGCCGAGGCCTTCTTCCACAGCGATGTGCTGTTCCGTTGCCAGCGCCTGCTGCGCCAGCAGGGCAAGGCGTGCCAGGCCCTGGCCGAGTCGATCCAGCTGCGCCAGCCGTTCATCTATGACGACAGCTTCGCCGAAGCCTTGGGCGATTTGAACGCCTCCCTGGAACACCTGCGCATCCAGAGCAACCCGGCCTGGCGCGGCCTGCTGCGCTCGTTGCGCGCGCTGGCGGCCAACTTGTCCACCCTGGACCGCCTGCTGGGCGACGCCAGCAACCCCGACAGCCTGGCGGACGCCACCGACAGCAACCTGCTGGACCGCGCCCCGCGCAACCTCAAGGAAATGTGGACGCGCCTGCGTACGCAGATGACGCCCACCTCGTTGCTGTTCCGCCATGCCCTGCGCCTGTCCCTGGCGCTGACCGTGGGCTACGGCATGTTGCATGCGATTCACGCCTCCCAAGGCTACTGGATCATCCTGACCACGCTGTTCGTGTGCCAACCGAACTACGGCGCCACGCGGCGCAAGCTCGGCCAGCGGATCATCGGCACCGCCATCGGCCTTACTGTGGCCTGGGCGCTGTTCGATCTGTTCCCGAGCCCGTTGGTGCAGTCGATGTTCGCTATCGCCGCCGGCCTGGTGTTCTTTATCAACCGCACCACCCGCTACACGCTGGCCACCGCCGCTATCACGCTGATGGTGCTGTTCTGCTTCAACCAGGTGGGTGACGGTTACGGGCTGTTCCTGCCGCGTCTGTTCGATACCCTGCTCGGCAGCTTGATTGCGGGCCTGGCGGTATTCCTGTTCCTGCCGGACTGGCAGGGCCGCCGCTTGAACAAGGTGTTGGCCAACACCCTGACCTGCAACAGCATCTACCTGCGCCAGATCATGCAGCAGTACGCCGCCGGCAAAAGCGACGACCTGGCCTACCGTCTGGCCCGACGCAATGCACACAACGCCGATGCGGCGCTGTCGACCACCCTGGCGAACATGTTGATGGAGCCTGGGCACTTCCGTAAGGAGGCGGATGTGGGCTTCCGCTTCCTGGTGCTGTCGCACACGTTGCTCAGCTATTTGTCAGGGCTGGGCGCGCACCGCGAAACCCAGTTGCCGGCCGAGGTGCGTGAACATCTGATCGATGGCGCCGGGAATACCTTGGCGGCAAGCATCGATGAAATCGCCACGGGATTGGCCAACAAGCAGCCGATTGCGATCCAGAGCGATGCCGAGGAAGCGTTGGCAGCCGACCTGGAGCAGATGCCGGATGAGATCGATGAGGGGCAGCGATTGGTGCAGACGCAATTGGCATTGATTTGTCGTCAACTGGGGCCGTTGCGCACGCTGGCGGCGCACCTGATCAAGGACACCAGCGCGGTCTGACCTGTGGCGAGCAGGTTTGTTGTGGCGAGCGGGCTTGCCCCGCGTTGGAGTGCGAAGCGCTCCCAAGATTTTTGGGGCCGCTGCGCAGCCCAACGCGGGGCAAGCCCGCTCGCCACAACAAGCTCGCTCACCACAACAAGCCCACTACATACCATGCGCCTTCATCAACCGCGCATAACTGCCATCGGCCTTCATCTTGGCAATCTCTCGATCAAAGCTGGCGACGATCTGTTCATGCTCGGGGTTCTTCAAACTCACCAGGATATGCAGGCTGTTTTCGCTCAACGGCTTGGGTAAAAACTCCACCGAATTGCGCACCCGAGCCGATTCACGCGACAGGTAATAACGCGCCACATATTCGTCCTCCACCGTAAGCCGAACCCGCTGCGCCGCGAGCATGCGCACCGCCATGGCAAAATTGTGCACCGGCACTTTCTGCAACTGCGCATCGCCATCGAACGCCGATGAATAGGCATACCCACGCACCACCGCGATGGGGTAGTCGTGCAGTTGCTCAAGGTTCTGGAATTCAATGGGATCGTCACGCCGCTTGATGAAACGCACGCGGTTGAGCAGGTACTCGTCGGAGAATTGCCCAAACTGCGTGCGCGCATCGTCATACCAGGCGTTCACCAAAACGTCATAACGACCGTCGCCCACGCCCATCAACGCCCGGGCCCAAGGCACCTGTTCGAAGTCACTGGCATAACCCGCGCGGGCCAGGGCAGTGCTGACGATATCGGTGGCCAGCCCGCCATTGATCAAGGTGGCGTCGGTAAAGGGTGGCCAGGCATCCGCTACCAGGCGCAGACGTTGCGCGAACGCTGGCTGAACCAGTAGCAACACTCCAATTAAAGCAACGGCACGAGAGAATCGCGGCATGCTCAAAGTCCTTGGCAGGCAGGCGGTGGCCTTAGCTCAGGCGGGGCCTGAGGTTCTAACAGTAGCTCAGATTACACAAAGAAACCGGCGCAGGACGCACTCAATGATGGCAATTTGATTTCACTCACAAAAATAGCCGATTTAGACACAAACGCCTGCCGCGCTTACTATCCGCAACAGACATCTATAAGAGAACATGCCATGACCGTTGAATGGGTTTGCAAGCACCACGATGACCTGGGCAAGGAGCAGCTTTACGCCATCCTGCGCCTGCGCAACGAGGTCTTCGTTGTGGAGCAGAAATGCGTCTACCAGGATCTCGACGGGCAGGATCTTTCCGGCGACACCCACCATTTGATGGCCTGGCAGGACGACCAACTGGTGGCCTACCTGCGCCTGTTGGACCCAGAGACTCAAGGCGGTGACGTGGTGATCGGCCGCGTGATTGTGGCACCGGTGGCGCGTGGCACCGGGTTGGGGCATCGGATGATGGAAGAAACACTCAAGCGGATTGAGGACATCTGGCCTGAAACACCGATTTTCCTGTCAGCCCAGGCGCATTTGCAGGGCTACTACGGGCGTTATGGATTTGTGGTGGCGGGTGAGGAATACCTTGAGGATGACATTCCGCACATTGGCATGCGAAAAGGTCAGGGGTAACCCAGCACCTGCTTGATCTGCGCCAGATTTGCTTCGATCCAGCGCCGATCGATCGCTCCCCAGTTGCGAACCCGATAGTGCCCGGCGTGGTTGCGGGCACCGTCCTCCTGCTCGAATTCACACAAGATATCCAGGTCGGCCAACGCCGCAATCGTGTCCTGCGCCGTGCGCCGGGGCATGCCGGTAACGTCGGTCAACGCCGGGACATTGCTGGCCTGCCCGCTGTCGATCAGGTAAGCCACATACAGGCGGCGGTAGAAGCTGCTCTTGGTCTTGCTCACATCCATGGTCGGTCGCCTTGTGGTCAGGGTTTGCCCTGCAGGTCGCGGTACGTGAGGTAGACGCGCAGGTCGAATTCCACCTGATGGTAGCCCGGCATCATGTACTCACAGAGTTTATAGAACGCTTTGTTGTGGTCCGACTCCTTGAAGTGCGCCAGTTCGTGCACGACGATCATGCGCAGAAACTCCGGCGCGGCCTCCTTGAACAGCGCGGCAATGCGAATCTCTTTTTTCGACTTGAGGTTGCCGCCCTGCACCCGGGAGATCGTGGTGTGCAGGCCGAGGGCGCGGTGCGTCAGGTCCAGGCGGTTATCGAACAACACCTTGTCGATGGCCGGCGCGTTGCGCAGGTGTTCCTGCTTCAAGGCCAGGGCGTAAGCGTACAGCGCCTTGTCGCTCTGTACGGCGTGGCGTTCGGGGTAACGTTGTTCCAGATAGGCACCCAACTGGTCCTTGGCAATCAGTTGGCGCACTTGTTCCTGGAGGGCGGCGGGATAGGCCTGGAGGTATTTCAGCGCGGTCATGGGGTCTGCAACAGGTTCGGATGGCCGTCAGTGTAACGAATTCAGCCCAGACGGGCGCGGCACCAGTCCGTCACTTCCTCGGCCATCAACGGCTGCGCCGCCAAAGGGCCTTGGATAAACGGGCAACCGTTGGCCTTGAGCCATTGGGCTTGCTCCTGGGTTTCGACGCCCTCAGCCACAACCACAACCTCAAAATGCCCACACAGCTCAATGATGCTGCGCGCCATCACCGCGTCGCGCGCGGAACCCGGCAGGCGCGCAACCAATTGCGGGTCGAGCTTGAGCGTATCGAACGCCAGATCGCGCAGATGCGCCAGGGAGCAATTGCCCAGGCCAAAGTCATCCAGGGCAATGCGCACGCCGATCTGGCGCAACAGCTTGAGCTGCTTGGTCGACTCTTCCAGGTTACTCATCAGGCAGTCTTCGCTGATTTCCACCTCCAACTGTCGCCCCTGCAACCCATGTCGCTCCATCACCTGCTGCAGTTGGCTGGCCAGGTTGGGCATATTGAACTGGTTGCTGGACAGGCTCACGCTCAGCACCAGCTCATCACCAAACGTTGCTTGCCACACTTGGCGCTGCGCGGCGACCTGTTGATAAATCCAGGTGCTGAGCTGGCTGATCAACCGCGCCTCTTCCAGCAACGGCAGAAACAACCCCGGCGGCACATCGCCAACACTCGGATGCTGCCAGCGCAACAGCGCTTCAACGCCACGCAGGCGGCCGTCCTCCAGAGAAACTTGAGGCTGATAGACCAGGGTGAAATCCTTGTTCTGAATCGCCGTGCGCACACTGTCTTCGAGCATCAGGCGCGAGCGGGCGCGGCCGTTCATTTCCTGGTCGTAGTAGCGATATTGCTGACGGCCCGCGCGCTTGGCTTCGTACATGGCAATGTCGGCGGCGCGCAGCAGGCCGTTCAGGTCCGAGCCACAATCCGGGAACGTGGCGATACCGATGCTGACACCCAGCATCACATCCAGTCCGTCGATCTGCTGGCACACCGACACTCGTTCGATCAGTTTTTCCGCAATCTTCGCGGCTTGCTCCGGGAATTCCAGTTCCAGCAATGCCGTGAATTCATCCCCACCCATGCGCCCGAGCATGTCGCCAGATCGCAAAGAGGCCTGCATCTGTTCCGAGACCCAGCGCAACACCCGGTCGCCTGCGTCATGTCCCAACGAGTCATTAACCCGCTTGAAGCCATCCAGGTCCAGATACAGCAACACCAGAGATAGCTCATTACGCTCGCTGCGCAGCAGTGTGTTCTCTGCTGCCTGGTGGAAACCACGCCGGTTCAACAACCCGGTCAACGGGTCGGTGACGGCCTGGAACTCCAGTTGCTGGTGCAGATGACGCACTTCGGACATGTCCAGCACCGTCACCACCATGGCCTTCTGCTCCGCAGGCAACGGCGCGCAAGACAGCGCCACCGGCACCTGCTGACCGCGACCGGTGCGTAAAATGGCGTCATGCTGGCGCCACGTTTCGCCTTTGCGGTACGCCTCGAACATCGCGAACCCCAGCCAGGCCGGCACATGGGGTTTTTGCAGAAAACTCAGGAAGCTCTCTCCCTGCAATTCCGTCATGGTGGCATTCAGCAGCCGCGAAATAGCCGGGTTGGCGTACTCGATCACACTGCCCTCGCCCACCACCAGAATGCCCTCGGCGGCGTTATCCAGCACCGAGGCATTAAAGGCACGGGCGGACTCAAGTTCATGGCTCAGGCGCTGCAAGGCACGGCGATTACGCTGGTGCTCCAACAGGGCCTGGACCTTGGGCTTGAGGATATTCGGGTCAAACGGCTTGAACAGATAATCGACGGCACCACTGGCATAGCCTTCCAGCACCGCTGCGGGCGACTGGGCGTTGGCCGTGAGGAAGATGATTGGCGTCATGCGTGTGCGTTGGCTGCCACGCATCAGCCGTGCCACTTCAAAACCGTCCATGCCGGGCATCCGCACGTCCAGCAACACTAGGTCGACTTCGTGAGCGAGCAGTAGCTCCAAGGCTTCCAGGCCGGAAGCGGCGGTAATTACCCGCCAGTCTTCGCGCTGCAAAAGCGCACGCATGCTGATGAGATTTTCCGGGTAGTCATCGACCACCAGAAGAACCGAACTGCCATCGCCGTGGTGTGGAGCGCATTCCATGCTACGTCTCTTCCTTGGGAGCCACTCCGGTCAATTCTGAGAGAAAACCCGGACAAACGCTGAGGCCTCACTCTATCCCCGGTTCCAAAAAAGCAGAAGTAACGGCAGTGCCATCATTGCGCCAATTTTCAGGAAGCCGACTAACGGTCAACCCCTACAGCCCACGATTCATGGGAAACATGGCTTTTTGGCATTCCTTTGACGCCAATAAATTGCCAGCAAACATTTAACAAGACGGTTAACACCACCTATAAAGAACCTGTCTGGCCCACGGGCCAAAGCCTTCACCTTCTGTAAAAAGGCAAATGCCATGATCGACCTTTCCACCTGGAACCTCAGCATCCCGGTAGGCTCCCCGCCCGCGACCATCGACACCCCGAAGCTGATGAACGGCTTCAAAGACCAGTATTTCCAGGCCGAAGGCAGCAACGTGCAATTCTGGACACCCGTCACCGGCACTCGCACCGAGAATGCCGTGTACCCCCGCAGCGAATTGCGTGAAACCTACGCCGATGGGCGGTTGCGCAACTGGACCTACCCCGACGCGGACAACTTCCTGCGCGCCACGCTGGAGGTCAATCAGGTGCCTTCCACCGGCAAGATTGTCATCGGGCAGATCCATGCCTATGACAGCCAGAAGCCCCTGATCAAACTGGAGTATCAATTCAAGGAAAAGACCCAGACCGGCAATATCGTCGCCAAAGTGCGCATGCGCCCGGATGAGGATGAAGGACGGGTGATCATCGTTGCGTCGAATGTGCCGCTGGAGAAGAGCTTTACCTACGTGATCAACCTCAACAAAGCCGGACTGCTCAGCGTGTATGCGGCGGATGGGGAGTGGAATGAGCGCATTGGTGCAGCGTGGGGAGCGAAGCCGTTGTACTTCAAGGCAGGCGCCTATGTGCAGGATAACAGTGGGGATAGCAAGGAAGGCGCACGGGTGACGTTTGCCAAGTTGGATATTGATCACGACTGAATCGCAGCCACAAAAAAAGCCCGCATCGCTGCGGGCTTCTTTTATAAACGCTGAGGCTTAATTCACCTTGGCGTTCAACTCACCTTTCAAATAACGCTGGTACATCGCTTCCAACGAGATCGGTTTGATCTTCGAAGCATTACCGGCAGTGCCAAAGGCCTCGTAGCGCGCGATACACACATCACGCATCGCGGTCACGGTCGCGCCGAAGAACTTACGCGGGTCGAACTCGCTTGGGTTGGTGGCCATCAGGCGGCGCATCGCGCCAGTGGACGCCAGACGCAGGTCGGTGTCGATGTTGACCTTGCGCACGCCGTACTTGATGCCTTCAACAATTTCTTCAACCGGCACGCCGTAGGTTTCTTTGATGTCGCCGCCGTACTGGTTGATGATCGCCAGCCACTCTTGCGGGACCGAGGAAGAACCGTGCATCACCAGGTGGGTGTTAGGGATGCGCTTGTGGATTTCCTTGATGCGGTCGATGGCCAGCACGTCGCCGGTAGGCGGCTTGGTGAACTTGTAAGCGCCGTGGCTGGTACCGATGGCGATGGCCAGGGCGTCAACTTGGGTCTTTTTCACGAAGTCCGCGGCTTCTTCCGGGTCGGTCAGCATTTGGCTGTGATCCAGCACGCCTTCGGCGCCGATGCCGTCTTCTTCGCCGGCCATGCCGGTTTCCAGAGAACCCAGGCAGCCCAGCTCGCCTTCAACCGATACGCCGCAGGCGTGGGCCATGGCCACGGTTTGTTGGGTGACACGTACGTTGTACTCGTAGTCGGTCGGGGTCTTACCGTCTTCGCCGAGGGAACCGTCCATCATCACCGAGCTGAAGCCCAGTTGGATGGAGCGCTGGCACACGTCAGGGCTGGTGCCGTGGTCCTGGTGCATGCACACCGGGATGTGCGGGAATTCTTCGATTGCGGCGAGGATCAGGTGACGCAGGAACGGGGCACCGGCGTATTTGCGGGCACCGGCCGAGGCCTGGACGATCACGGGGGAGTCGGTCTTGTCAGCGGCTTCCATGATGGCGCGCATCTGCTCAAGGTTGTTGACGTTAAAGGCTGGGACGCCATAGCCGAACTCGGCTGCGTGGTCCAGCATTTGACGCATGCTGATAAGTGCCATTGTGTTGTCTCTCCCGGTCGAGGGTCGTTAATCGTGCAAGCCTGCCGTAGCGGCGGCTGCTATTCAAGTTATTGCCGGCGAGGCTTTCAATACCTGGCCTGCTGAATCGTTATTGCTGTCAGGCTTACTGCGCTTTGCAGCCGCGCCCGATCAAATCATCGGTGGCAACCCAGTAAACCAGGCCTTCCTCACCTTTTGTGTGAAACGCCAATTGACCGTCGCTGTACAGCACGCCCGAGGCGGCAACGTCCTGCTTGAGGCGGTAAACCTGGTCGGAACCGCCCAAACGGACATCCACCTCGGATTTGGCCTGATTAGCAAAGCGCCAGTTCACCTCGGCTTTGCTGTCGCAGGTCCACGTGGTCCACTTGTCGGCAGTTTCTGCCTTGTTGCTGAACAAGTTCATGCTGCTGCAGCCGGCCAACAGGGCCAGGGCTGCCAGGGCGAAAACGCCTTTCATTGCCAATCCTCGTGAGGCGACCGATGGCCGCCAGTTGATCAGACCCGTCAAGGGCAACCCTGTTCCTGACCGTTGGGCGCGGCGTCGTATTTCTCCAGCCGTTCGTTGCCGATGCGCTTGTTGATCACCGGCATGGTCTCGGCTTGCCAGTCCGCCTGGTAGCAGCTCTTTTTCTGCTGTGCCGCAGGCTTGCCAGCGTCCGGCTCTGCGTTTGGCGTGCTGCCGCAGCCGGCCAACAGGCCCGCTGCGATCACCATTGCCAACGACTTGATCATGGGAACACTCCTTTTCCGGATCACGAGCCTCAGCCTTTGGCTCGGGTTTCCAACACTTCCACGGCCGGCAGAACTTTGCCTTCGACGAATTCAAGGAACGCGCCGCCACCGGTAGAAATGTAGGAGATTTGGTCAGCAACGCCATATTTATCGATAGCTGCCAGGGTGTCGCCGCCGCCGGCGATGGAGAAAGCCGAGCTTTCTGCGATGGCCTTGGCCAGCACTTTGGTGCCGTTGCCGAACTGGTCGAACTCAAACACGCCAACCGGGCCATTCCACAGAATGGTCTGCGAGGCTTTCAGCAGTTCGGCGAAGTTGGCTGCGGTTTGTGGGCCGATGTCCAGGATCATGTCGTCGGCGGCCACATCAGCGATCAGCTTGACGGTGGCTTCGGCGCTTTCGGCAAATTCCTTGGCGACCACTACGTCGACCGGCAATGGCACGCTGACTTTGGCGGCGATGGCACGGGCCGTGTCGAGCAGGTCCGGTTCGTACAGGGACTTGCCCACCGGGTGACCGGCTGCGGCCAGGAAGGTGTTGGCGATGCCGCCACCGACTATCAACTGGTTGCAAATCTGGCTCAGGCTGTTGAGCACGTCCAGTTTGGTGGACACCTTGGAGCCGGCCACGATGGCAGCCATTGGCTGAGCCGGAGCGCCCAGCGCCTTGCCCAGTGCGTCCAGTTCAGCAGCCAGCAGCGGGCCAGCGGCGGCAACCTTGGCGAACTTGGCCACGCCGTGGGTCGAACCCTCAGCACGGTGAGCGGTGCCAAACGCGTCCATCACGAACACGTCGCACAGCGCCGCATATTGCTGGGCCAGTTCGTCGCTGTTCTTTTTCTCGCCCTTGTTGAAGCGTACGTTTTCGAACAACACGATGTCGCCAGCTTTCACGTCCACACCGCCCAGGTAATCAGCCACCAGCGGCACGTCGCGGCCCAGGGCCTTGCTGAGGTAATCGGCGACAGGCTTGAGGCTGTTTTCGGCGGAGAACTCACCTTCGGTCGGACGACCCAGGTGGGAGCAGACCATCACGGCCGCGCCTTTTTCCAGGGCCAGCTTGATGGTCGGCAGCGAGGCCAGGATTCGCGCATCGCTGGTGACAACACCGTCCTTGACTGGGACGTTGAGGTCTTCGCGGATCAGTACGCGCTTACCTTGCAGATCGAGGTCGGTCATCTTCAACACGGTCATGGGTCGCAGTTCCTGAATTACTGTTGAGGTTGTTTAGAGGCGATGTGCAGATAATGTTCCGCAACATCCAGCATTCGGTTGGCAAAGCCCCATTCGTTGTCGAACCAGGCCAGGATGTTCACCAGCCTCGGGCCGGAAACGCGGGTCTGGCTGGCATCGACAATTGCCGAATGCGGGTCATGGTTGAAATCGCAACTGGCGTGCGGCAACTCGGTGTAGGCCAGCAGGCCTTTGAGCGGGCCGCTGGTGGCGGCGTCGCGCAGGATCCGGTTGACCTCTGTCGCATCGGTGTCGCTGACGGTTTGCATGGTGATGTCCAGGCAGGACACGTTCACCGTCGGCACCCGTACGGCTTTGGCCTGGATTCGCCCGGCAAGTTCCGGCAACAGTCGTTCGATACCGCGAGCCAGGCCCGTGGACACCGGAATCACTGACTGGAACGCCGAACGCGTGCGGCGCAGGTCTTCGTGGTGATAGGCGTCGATCACCGGCTGGTCGTTCATTGCCGAGTGAATCGTGGTGATCGACACATAATCCAGGCCAATCGCCTGATCCAGCAGGCGCAACAGCGGCACGCTGCAGTTGGTGGTGCAGGAAGCGTTGGACACCAGCAGCTCATCGCCGGTCAGGCAATCCTGATTGATGCCGTAGACGATGGTGGCGTCGACATCCGCCTCGCTGGCCATCGGCTGGGAAAACAGCACACGCGGTGCGCCGGCGTCGAGGAAACGCTGGCCGTCGGCACGGGTGTGATAGACACCGGAACATTCCAGCACCAGGTCGACGCCCAATGCCTTCCAGTCGATGCCTTCGGGGGTGGCACTGCGCAAGACCTGCACGCAGTTGCCATTAATGTGCAGACAATCGCCTTCGACCCGTACTTCGCCGGGGAAGCGACCGTGGGTGGAGTCAAAGCGTGTCAGGTATTCGATGCTGGCCATGTCGGCCAAATCATTGATCGCGACAATTTCAAACCCGGCCGCCGCCCCTCGCTCGAACAGAGCACGCAAGACGCAACGACCAATGCGGCCGTAGCCGTTGAGTGCAACTTTGTAGGGACGCGGTTGAGGCATGGGGTTCTCGCATTATGGGCGACACAAACCATTGTAGGAGCTGGCTTGCCAGCGATGAGGCCATCAGCTTCAACATGGATGTTGGCTGGACGGACGCCATCGCTGGCAAGCCAGCTCCTACAAGGGGTGCGGCGGCCAGTCGACCACCGCGTTCGCGCTTTAGTCTTCCAGCAGCTCTTCAGCCTGACCCAGGATGTTTTCCAGGGTGAAACCGAACTCTTCGAACAACGCTGGCGCCGGCGCCGACTCACCGTAGGTGGTCATGCCAATCACGCGGCCTTCCAGGCCCACGTACTTGTACCAGTAGTCGGCATGCGCCGCTTCGATGGCAATGCGCGCGCTGACCTGCAACGGCAGCACCGATTGCTTGTAGCCGGCGTCCTGGGCTTCGAACACGCTGGTGCACGGCATGGACACAACGCGTACGTTGCGGCCTTGGGCAGTCAGCTTGTCATAAGCTTGAACGGTCAGGCCCACTTCGGAACCGGTGGAGATCAGGATCAGCTCCGGCTCGCCGATGCAGTCCTTGAGCACGTAGCCGCCACGGCTGATGTCGGCGATCTGCGCGTCGGTACGCACTTGGTGCTGCAGGTTCTGACGCGAGAAGATCAGCGCCGAAGGGCCGTCCTTGCGCTCGATGGCGTGCTTCCAGGCCACGGCGGATTCCACCGCGTCGGCTGGGCGCCAGCAATCCAGGTTCGGCGTGGTGCGCAGGCTGGTCAGTTGCTCGACCGGTTGGTGCGTCGGGCCGTCTTCGCCGAGGCCGATGGAATCGTGGGTGTACACGTGGATCACGCGCTTCTTCATCAGCGCGGCCATGCGTACAGCGTTGCGGGCGTATTCCATGAACATCAGGAAGGTCGCGCCGTAAGGCACCAGGCCGCCGTGCAGGGATACGCCATTCATGATCGCGCTCATGCCGAACTCACGTACGCCGTAGTACATGTAGTTGCCGCTGGCATCTTCCGCCGACACGCCCTTGCAGCCTTTCCACAGGGTCAGGTTGGAGCCGGCCAGGTCAGCCGAACCGCCGAGGATCTCCGGCAGCAGCGGGCCAAAGGCGTTCAGGGTGTTCTGGCTGGCTTTACGGCTGGCGATGGTTTCGCCCTTGGCCGCGACTTCGGCGATGTAGGCCGAGGCTTTTTCCGAGAAGTCGGCAGGCAGGTCACCGGCGAGGCGACGGACCAGCTCATTGGCCAGCTCAGGGAATTCGGCGGAGTAGGCCGCGAAACGCTGGTCCCACTCGGCTTCGGTGGCCAGGCCTTTTTCCTTGGCATCCCATTCGGCGTAGATGTCGGCCGGGATTTCGAACGGGCCGTGGTTCCACTTCAGGGCTTCACGGGTCAGGGCGATTTCCGCATCACCCAGGGGGGCGCCGTGGCAGTCTTCTTTGCCCTGCTTGTTCGGCGAACCGAAACCGATGGTGGTCTTGCAGCAGATCAGGGTTGGCTGCGCGCTCTTGCGAGCGGTGTCGATGGCGGTCTTGATCTCTTCCGGATCGTGGCCGTCGACGTTGCGGATCACCTGCCAGTTGTAGGCTTCGAAACGCTTAGGGGTGTCATCGGTGAACCAGCCTTCGACTTCGCCGTCGATGGAGATGCCGTTGTCATCGTAGAACGCGATCAGCTTGCCCAGGCCCAAGGTGCCGGCCAGGGAAGCGACTTCGTGGGAAATGCCTTCCATCATGCAACCATCACCCAGGAACACGTAGGTGTGGTGATCGACGATGTCATGGCCAGGGCGGTTGAACTGCGCGCCCAGGACTTTTTCAGCCAGCGCGAAGCCAACGGCGTTGGCCAGGCCTTGACCCAGCGGACCGGTGGTGGTCTCGACGCCTGGGGTGTAGCCGAATTCCGGGTGGCCCGGGGTGCGGCTGTGCAGTTGACGGAAGCTTTTCAGGTCGTCGATGGTGACGTCATAGCCGGTCAGGTGCAGCAGCGAGTAGATCAGCATCGAACCGTGGCCGTTGGACAGCACGAAGCGGTCACGGTCGGCGAACGACGGGTTGCTCGGGTTGTGTTTCAGGTAGTCACGCCAAAGCACCTCGGCGATATCCGCCATGCCCATCGGGGCACCGGGATGGCCGCTGTTGGCTTTTTGCACGGCATCCATGCTGAGGGCACGAATGGCGTTGGCACGCTCACGACGGCTGGGCATCGCTGATCTCCTGGGGTTTGCTGAAAAGAAACGGAAAAAAGGACCGGCATTTTCCCTCAGCCACCGCCTGCGGGCAATGACAGATAGTCACTTGAGGACGTTTTTCCTGTGCTTTGGGCATCAATCCCTTGCAGAAACCTTTAGCCGGTTCGTCTAAAGGTTATAGCGGCGGCTTATAACCGCCACTTATCGATCAATATCAAAACTTTTTGATATTGGCCTTGCGATGCATTCCGCCCGTCACTAGACTGCTGGCCTTATGAATCTACCCATGCCCTCACTGCGCCCCGACGACGGCGATGAACTGGCAGCCTTGTGCAAGGCCGCTGGCGATCCGTTGCGCTTGAACGTGTTGCGCGCACTGGCCAACGATTCCTTCGGCGTACTGGAACTGGCGCAGATCTTTGCCATCGGCCAATCCGGCATGAGCCACCATTTGAAGGTGCTGGCCCAGGCCGACCTGGTGGCTACCCGCCGTGAAGGCAATGCGATTTTCTACCGCCGCGCGCTGCCCCATACCGAGCTGCTGGGCGGCAAACTGCACGCAGCCCTGCTTGAAGAAGTGGATAACCTGAGCCTGCCGGGCGACGTACAGTCGCGCATCGGCCAGGTGCATGGGCAACGCGCCGCCGCCAGCCAGGATTTTTTCGCACGGGTTGCCGAGAAATTTCGCGCCCAGCAAGACCTGATTGCTGGCCTTGCCCAATACCGCGACAGCGTATTGGCGCTGCTCGACAAATTGAGCTTCAGTGATGACGCCACGGCACTGGAAGTCGGCCCTGGCGACGGCGGTTTCCTGCCAGAGCTGGCACGGCGTTTTCAGCAAGTCACAGCGTTGGACAACAGTCCGGCGATGCTCGAACTGGCGCGCCAGCTCTGCGAGCGTGAGTCGCTGGGCAACGTCAGCCTCCAATTGGCCGACGCACTGAACAGCACAAATTTAAAGGCCGACTGCGTGGTGTTGAACATGGTCTTGCACCATTTCGCCGCCCCCGCCGACGCCCTCAAGCAAATGGCCGGGCTGCTGCACCCCGGCGGTAGCCTGTTGGTTACGGATTTATGCAGCCACAACCAGAATTGGGCCAGGGAGGCCTGCGGTGATCTCTGGTTGGGTTTTGAACAGGATGATCTGGCCCGTTGGGCCACCGCTGCGGGACTTGTTCCCGGGGAAAGCCTCTATGTAGGTTTACGTAATGGTTTCCAGATCCAGGTCCGCCATTTTCAGCGGCCGGCTGGCGACACTCACCATCGGTAAATATCAGGAAAACATCGAGATGAGCGAATACTCCCTTTTCACCTCCGAGTCCGTGTCTGAAGGGCATCCGGACAAAATCGCCGACCAGATTTCTGACGCGGTACTGGACGCCATCATTGCTGAAGACAAGTTCGCCCGTGTGGCGTGCGAGACTCTGGTGAAAACCGGTGTAGCGATCATCGCTGGCGAAGTGACCACCACCGCCTGGGTTGACCTGGAGCAGATCGTTCGTGACGTGATCACCGACATCGGCTACACCAGCTCCGACGTCGGCTTCGACGGCGCGACCTGCGGCGTGATGAACATCATCGGCAAGCAGTCCCCGGACATCAACCAGGGTGTCGACCGTGCCAAGCCTGAAGATCAAGGCGCCGGCGACCAGGGCCTGATGTTCGGCTATGCCAGCAACGAAACCGACGTGCTGATGCCTGCGCCGATCACCTTCTCGCATCAACTGGTACAGCGTCAGGCCGAAGCGCGTAAATCCGGCTTGCTGCCGTGGCTGCGCCCGGACGCCAAGTCCCAGGTGACCTGCCGTTATGAAGGCGGCAAAGTCGTCGGTATCGACGCTGTCGTACTGTCGACCCAGCACAACCCGGACGTGTCCTACGCCGACCTGCGCGAAGGCGTGATGGAGCTGATCGTCAAGCACGTGCTGCCGGCCGAACTGCTCAGCAAGGACACCCAGTTCCACATCAACCCGACCGGCCAGTTCATCATCGGCGGCCCGGTAGGTGACTGTGGCCTGACCGGTCGCAAGATCATCGTCGACAGCTACGGCGGCATGGCCCGTCACGGCGGCGGCGCGTTCTCGGGTAAAGATCCATCCAAGGTTGACCGTTCGGCTGCTTACGCCGGTCGTTACGTGGCCAAGAACATCGTCGCCGCTGGCTTGGCCGAGCGCTGCGAGATTCAGGTTTCCTACGCCATTGGTGTGGCCCAGCCTACGTCGATCTCGCTGAATACCTTCGGCACCGGCAAGATCAGCGATGACAAGATTGTGAAGCTGGTGCGTGAGATCTTCGACCTGCGCCCTTACGCGATCACCACCATGCTCGACCTGCTGCACCCGATGTACCAGGAAACCGCAGCCTACGGCCACTTCGGTCGTACCCCTGCGCAGAAGACTGTCGGCGACGACACGTTCACCACCTTCACCTGGGAAAAAACCGACCGCGCCAACGACCTGCGCACTGCCGCCGGCCTGTAATCGCTATCGATGCACAAAAGCCTCGCCGGATTATTCCGGCGGGGCTTTTTTATTGCGCGACGACCTTCACGCTTTTTGGATCCAAAGCTTGCAGGCCAAATGATGGCCCCTTAGAATCCGCGCCCTCTCGGGCCCTTCACCTTATTTGGATATTGCCCTGCGCCAGCCCGGGATTCATCAGTGCGCAGGCAATCGAACATTGAGGTTTTTCATGCGCATTTCCACGCTCGCCCCTGCCGCCCTTCTGCTCAGCCTGTTCGCCCTGCCGGTAAACGCCGCTGACCTGAGCGCACTGAGTGGCGCCCTGAGCGCCCAACTGGGTGGCGGCAACTCCGGCGATTGCCAGAAACAAGCCAACGACCTGCAAGCCAAGATCGAGGCCGCCGAAGCTCAGAAAGACACCCTGAAAGTGAAGGCCTTCAAAGCCGCGCAGGACCAGATCAACAAAGGTTGTGACAAACTTTCTGAAGCCCAGGCCAAAGCCGACGCCAAGCAGCAAACACAGGAGGCCAAGGCAGATAAGCCAGACGCCATGAAGGCCCTGGGTGGTCTGTTCAAGTAAATAGAAACACCCAGTAAAAAGCCCCGCAACGTCGGGGCTTTTTTGTGCCTGAGTGGATCATTTAGGCTGGGCACCCTTTTCGAGCAAGGATGCTCATGATGTATTTACTGCTAGCGCTTTTACTCAGCATTTTACCCAGCGTGGCGTGGGCCGAGGAGTGTCCCGACGCAGACCGGGCACAGGTCAAGACCTTGGCCGAACAGATACGCTTGTGGGACGACAGCTACCACCGCCTCAACCAATCCCCCGTCAGCGACGAACTCTATGACCAGGCGCGTCAACGCCTGGCCCGCTGGCGCCAATGTTTCCCCGATGCCCTAACGAAACCCGACAAGCCACTGGCGAGTTCACGCGGCACCCAAGCTCACCCCATTGCCCATACGGGTCTTGAGAAGCTGCTAGATGAACAGGCGGTCGGTACCTGGCTGCAAACACGCGAAGAGGTATGGATTCAACCCAAGGTGGATGGCGTGGCAGTGACGCTGGTCTATCAACGAGGTCGCCTACGGCACGTGATCAGCCGGGGCGACGGCTTGATGGGCCGCGACTGGTCAGTGTCCGCGCGCAGGATCCCCGGCATTGTCCAGCAACTGCCGGAGCCTATCGACCTGGTGCTGCAAGGCGAACTCTATTGGCGACTCGACGACCATGTGCAATCGGCAAACGGCGGGCTCAATGCCCGCAGCAAGGTGGCCGGGCTGATGAGCCGCCTGCATCTGAGCGACGCCGACGCTGCCGGTATAGGCCTGTTCGTGTGGGCGTGGCCGGAGGGGCCTGACTCGTTTACCGAGCGCCTGGCCACACTGGCACGCTGGGGTTTTACCGATAGCCGACGCTACAGTCAGCCCATCCGGGATATCGCCGAAGCCACGCACTGGCGCACCTATTGGTACAACCATCCATTGCCATTCGCCAGCGATGGGGTGGTGCTGCACCAGGCGCAGCGCGCACCCGCCAAACGCTGGCAAGCCAGCGAACCTTATTGGGCGGTGGCCTGGAAGTATCCGGCTGCCAAGGCCCTGGCACTGGTGCGCAGTGTGCAATTCAAGATCGGTCGCACCGGACGCATTACACCCATGCTTGAGCTGGAACCCGTGCGGTTGGATGACCGGCAGATCAGCCGGGTGAGTACCGGTTCATTGAAGCGTTGGCAAGCGCTGGATATCCGCCCTGGCGACCAGGTTTCCATCAGCCTGGCGGGCCAGGTGATCCCGCGACTGGATGAAGTCATCCTGCGAAACACTCACCGGGCAGACCTGAAAGTGCCTGACCCACGGGACTTTCATGCCTTGAGCTGCTGGCAACTGGACCCTGGCTGCGAAGAGCAGTTACTCGCGCGCCTGACCTGGCTGAGCAGCAATCAAGGCCTTGCATTACCCCATATAGGCCGCGAGACCTGGAACATATTGATCCAGGCCGGTCTAATCGCAGGCTTTCTCGATTGGTTAACCCTGGATGCGGCAGAGCTTGCTAACATTGATGGCTTGGGTGATCGCAGCCGCGCGCGCGTGCTCGAAAGCCTCCACAACGCGCGGCAACAGTCCTTTGCTCAATGGCTCAAAGCCTTGGGCGTACCGCCTGCGGCACGCAACAACCTGGAAGGCGACTGGCACACGCTGGTCGCGCGCGACACCCAGGCCTGGCTGGCCATCGATGGCATCGGCCCGGGCCGCGCGGCGCAACTGAGCGCTTTTTTCCGCGACCCGCAAGTACAGGCCTTGGCAAACACATTACACGTGGCCGGCATCGACGGTTTTTGAACCCGAGCCGACCACCAGATTGCGACCTTGGAGCTCCACATGAAATTTCTAGCCCCCTTTGCCCTGTTGACCGTCGCAAGCTTCATGGCGCCCCCCCTGCTGGCGGCCGAAGAGGCCCCTCAGCTCACCGGCTGCGCCGCCAAGCGCCAAGCCATCAGCACGCAGATCGAACAGGCCAAAGCCCACGGCAACAGCGCCCAGCAAGCCGGCCTGGAAAAAGCCCTGAGCGAAGTCACCACCAATTGCACCGACGCGTCCTTGAAGAAGGAGCGCGAAAACAAGGTGCTTGATGCCAAGCATGAAGTCAGCCGCCGTCAGGCCGACCTCGACAAGGCCATGAAAAAAGGCGACGCAGACAAGATCAACAAACGTAAGGACAAACTCGCCGAGTCCCGCAAAGAACTGCAGGACGCGGTGGAAGAACTCGACCAGTAAAACCGGTCAGTGGTCCCGGAACTGCTTATGGCAGGCGCTGCAGGCATCTTCGACTTTCTGCACTGCCGGCCCCAGGTTGCTGGCTTTGTAAGGCTGAACCTGGCTCGCGGTCACCAATTCACCGGTGGCCGCTTCAAGGTCGCGGGCCAGTTGCTGGAATTGCGCCTGCTTCTGCCAGACATCATCCTTGGCACTGGTGTGATCTTCTTCGCGCACGCTCGGAAAATGCTTCCAAGGCTCATGGGACAACGCGTCCAACTTGACCGCGCCTTCGGCAAATTTGGCGCCGTCGAACGGGATACGCCCACGCAGCATGCCGCCCAGGTCTTCGCCGGTCTTGAGCATCTGTTTGAAGATCGCCTTGCGCTGGCCCAGCGGCGAATTCGGATCCACGCCGCCACAGGCGGACAGTGTCAGGCAGGCCAGCAATACAACAGTCAGTCTTTTAAAAGTCATGGTTGCTTCGAGGTCACGGGAGACGGCGGCCAGTATCCTCGCCTCGCCCGCAAAGACCAATAGCCCTATTAATAATAAGGGTTGCCCAGCAGCGTTGCGACGCGGGCAACCGCTTCAGGAAGTGTTTGTATGAATGTCACCTTGAAACCCTGGAGCCGGCGCCTGGCGTGGGCTCTGCCGATGATCGCACTGCTGGCCGGCTGCGACGCGGGCAAAGAAACAGCCAAAGATGAAACACCCAAGCCCCACGCCGTCGCCACTTATGTCAATGCGCCGTGGGAAGCGTTGCCGGCGGTGTCCGACAGCGACTTGCTGGCGGGATTTGAATCCTGGCGCAGCGCCTGCCAACGCCTCAAGGCGGACCCGATCTGGGGTGCGACGTGCGCAGCCGCTGCGACCGTGCCCGCAAATGCGGCGGCGGTGCGGGGCTTCCTCAAGGAACGTCTGGATGTGTTCGGCCTGCGCTCTGCCGACAACACGCCCAACGGCTTGATCACCGGCTACTACGAACCGGTCTACCCCGGCAGCCTGACCAAGACCGCCAAAGCCAACGTGCCGGTATACGGCGTGCCAGACGACCTGATCATCGTCAACCTGGAAAGTATCTACCCCGAACTCAAGGGCAAGCGCCTGCGCGGTCGCCTGGAAGGTCGTGTGCTCAAGCCTTACGACGATGCCAACGCCATCAACGGCCAGGGTTCCACGGCCAAACCGATTGCCTGGCTGACGGACCCGATGGACCTGCAATTCCTGCAAATCCAGGGATCTGGCCGCATCCAACTGGCGGGTGGGCGCCAACTGCGCGTCGGTTATGGCGACCAGAACGGCTACCCCTATCGCCCTATCGGCCGCTGGTTGGTGGAGCAAGGCGAGCTGAAGAAGGAAGACGTCACTATGGGTGCCATCAGTGCCTGGGCCAAGGCGCACCCGCAGCGCATTCCGGAACTGCTGGCGAGCAACCCGAGCTACGTGTTCTTCAGCGCGCGCCCCGACAGCAACGAAGGCCCGCGCGGCTCGTTAAACGTGCCATTGACCGCCGGCTACAGCGTGGCGGTGGATCGCAAGGTGATTCCGCTGGGCAGCCTGTTGTGGCTGTCGACCACCAAGCCCGATGGTTCGCCAATCGCACGGCCCGTTGCTGCACAGGACACCGGTGGCGCGATCACGGGTGAAGTGCGTGCAGATTTGTTCTGGGGCACCGGCGATGCGGCGGGTGAACTGGCTGGGAATATGAAGCAGCAGGGGCAGATCTGGATGTTGTGGCCAAAGGGTGCAGCGTTGCCCCAGGTGCCGGATGTGAGTCCCGGGAGCTGAAGACGCTCTGCCCAACTCAATGTATTGGGGTGAGCGGGCTTGCCCCGCGCTGGGTGGCGAAGCCGCCCTAAAACCATACGCCTCGGCGCGCCTGAAGCAATGTGGTGAGGCTGATAGGGGCTGCTGCGCAGCCCAGCGCGGGGCAAGCCCGCTCACCACACAAGCCCGCTCCCACAGGGGATCTTCATCAACCCGTCAGATCGAGACGAAGAAGAAACTCGCAATCAACACCATCCCCACGAACCACACCAGCGAACGCAGCATCGCCCAGTCTGCCAGGTAGCAGATGATGTACAGCAGGCGGCTGGTGATAAACAGCACGGCCAGCACATTGATGGTCACCAATTCGGCCGTGCCGGCCAGGTGCGCGATGATCACTGCCGCCGAGAAGGCCGGCGTGACTTCGAAACTGTTGAGCTGGGCACTGTGGGCACGCTTGGCAAACCCTTCAAGGGTGTCCAGGAAAGCACGCGGGTCATGGTTCTGCCGTGGGCCGAACTTGCCACCGCTGAACTTGGCCACACCTGTGCACAGGTAGGGTAGAAAAATTGCGATCAACACACACCAGAAAGCGACCGTCATCACACATTCCTTTTGTAGTTTTAAACAGCGATTAGAGTTTTAGCACTATAAATACCAAACCGCACTCACCCGCTATGAGCCCTGGCTCACCCAAAGGTTCTATGGCGTTTTATCCAATGCCTTGCAACATCGCGTCTGTGGCGCGGTCCATCCCCCCAACAACGCACTGCCACCCAACTTCCAAGGACCCCGGATGCTTGAACTTGTCGCCGCCTTTATTTGCCTCACCACCCTGCTCACCTATGTGAACTTCCGCTTTATCGGCCTGCCGCCCACCATCGGTGTGATGGTCACGGCCCTGTTGTTTTCGCTGATCCTGCAAGGCTTGAGCGTTCTCGGTTACCCAGGCCTGGAAGAGCGCATCCAGCAGTTGATCGGCCAGATCGACTTCGGCGATTTGCTGATGAACTGGATGCTGTCGTTCCTGCTGTTCGCCGGCGCCCTGCACGTGAACCTGAACGACCTGCGCAGCTATCGCTGGCCCATCGGCCTGCTGGCGACCTTCGGCGTATTGATCGCGACCGGGGTGATCGGCAGCCTGGCGTATTACATCTTCGCCCTGTTTGGTTGGCATGTGAGCTTCCTTTACTGCCTGCTGTTCGGTGCGCTGATTTCGCCTACCGACCCGATTGCGGTGCTGGGTGTATTGCGTACGGCCAATGCCTCGAAACCGCTGAAAACCACCATCGTCGGCGAATCGCTGTTCAACGATGGCACCGCCGTGGTGGTCTTCACCGTATTGCTGGGTATCGCTCAATTGGGTGAAACGCCCACCCTCGGCGCCACCGCCATGCTATTCGCCCATGAAGCCATCGGCGGCGTGGTGTTCGGCGGGCTGATTGGCTACCTGGTCTACCTGATGATCAAGAGCATCGAGCAGCACCAGATCGAAGTGATGCTGACCCTCGCCCTGGTGATCGGCGGCTCGGCGATGGCCACCGAACTGCATGTCTCGGCACCGATTGCGATGGTGGTCGCCGGCCTGATCATCGGCAACCTGGGCCGCAAGCTGGCGATGAATGACATGACCCGTCGCTACCTGGATGGCTTCTGGGAATTACTCGACGACATGCTCAACGCCCTGCTGTTTGCCCTGATCGGCATGGAACTGCTGCTGTTGCCGTTCAACTGGCTGCATGTATTCGCCGCCAGCCTGCTGGCCGTGGCAATCCTGTTGTCGCGCCTGTTGACGGTGGCCCCGGCGATTTTGTTGCTACGGCGCTGGCGCACCGTGCCGCGCGGCACCATCCGCATCCTCACTTGGGGCGGTTTGCGTGGCGGAGTCTCGGTGGCACTGGCACTGGCTTTGCCGCTGGGTCCGGAACGCGACCTGCTGCTGAGCATCACCTACATTGTGGTGCTGTCGTCGATCCTGTTGCAGGGCTTGACCATTGGTCGAGTCGTAAAACGCGTAGCCGAGCCGCAGTAAGCCTTACACCACACGTTTGTCCATCGACGCTCTGCACAGGTGTTCAAGCAGATGCCGCATCGCCACCGGGCGGCGCGGCGTCGAGCTATGCATGACAACCAAGTCCCGCGCATAGCGCGGCGCGTCGTCGACCGGCAACACGGATAGGCCACTGCATGACATCCCCGCCCACTGCGGTACCAGTGATACACCCATGCCTTGGGCGACGAGTATGGCAATGGTTTCCAAGGCATCCAACTCGCACAACACCTGTGGATCAAACGACTGGTCCTCCAGATAACGCTGGGCAATCTGCCCACCCCAGGACCGAGCGTCGTAGCGGATCAGTGACTGTTCACGCAGCAATGCTTCCAACGTCCGCGTTCCCCACTCCGTGGGCGCGATCAGAATCAACGGTTCGACCCGCAACAAAGTCGCCGTCAACGCCTTGGGCGGCTGAAACGGTGGTCTGACAAAAATCACCGCGTCCAATTCTTGGGTCAGCAATCGTTCATAGAGGCTTCTGGAATCTCCTGGTGTGATCTTCAGTCTCAGCCTCGGTGCCGACAGCGCCATTCGCTCGATCGCTTCTGGCAAGACGCCGGTCAATGCCGTTGAAATAGCACCAATCTTGATCTCTCCCGATAAACCATCTTGGCTCAGGTCCTCCTGCAACTCGCGCGCCTGCTCAATGACTGCCTGAATCTTTGGTAACAACAGCAGGCACTGGTCCGAGGCACAGGCACCATGCGCCGAACGCATAAGCAGCGTGCAACCCAGCGTCCGCTCAAGCGCCTTGATCCGTTGGCTGATCGCCGCCGCCGTACGGTTTTCACGTCGTGCGGCCGCAGCAATGGAGCCGGCTTCAATGACGGCGACCAGGCTTCTCAGGAATCGAACATCCATAAGTTTTCCTTTCGCTCAGACCAAGGCGAATCCGTTTTACCCGGATATACGGTCTGTTTAATTTGAGGGCTCCCCCACCCGGAGATCCCCCATGAACAGACCTTTCCACGCTGCATACCATGTTTATGACCTAAACCAGGCGCGCATTTTTTATCGAGATGTTTTGGGCTGCACGGAAGGCCGTAGCAGCGAGACCTGGATCGACTTCGATTTTTTCGGCAACCAGCTTTCACTGCACCTGGGCACGCCCTTTCCCACCACGCGTACCGGCCTGGTAGGTGAGCATCATGTCTTGATGCCGCATCTTGGCGTCGTGCTGCCGCTTGAGGAGTGGACGGTGCTGGCCGAGCGTCTCACCCACCTGGGCACGCCCTTCGAAATCCCGCCCGTGATCCGCTTCGCCGGCGAGCCGGGCGAACAACGCACCCTGTTTTTTCTCGACCCCAGCGGCAACCCCATCGAAGTGAAAGGCTTCAAGGACTACGCAGGACTGTTCGCGCAGTAAATCCCTGACAACGACAACAATAAAGGGCTACCCCCCATGACCATCAGAAAACCAACCAGCCTTGTCACCCGCATCATGATCGGCCTGGCGGCCGGGATAATTGTCGGCATCCTGCTCAACCAGTTCCCCGAACATAAGGCCTGGTTCATTGACAATCTGCTGCAACCGGCAGGTGACCTGTTCATCAAGCTGATGAAGATGATCGTCGTGCCTCTGGTCTTCGCCTGCATGACGGTCGGCATTGCCGGCATGGGCAATCCTGCCGCCCTGGGGCGCGTCGGCATAAAGACCTTCGTTTATTTCTTCACAATCACCAGTATTGCAATCGTGTTCGGCCTGGTGGTTGCCAATGTCGTCGAGCCAGGCGCAGGTGCCGAGTTCGCCAGCACGCTGCAGACGCCGGTCACAGGGCTGGTCGCCAACGGCACCACGCAGAACCTGGGCCAAACGTTACTAGCGATCGTGCCGGATAATGTCGTCCTGGCCATGTCGCAGGGCAAGCTGCTCTCGGTGCTGTTTTTCGCCATTCTGTTCGGCTGTGCGCTGTCCCTGCTGCCCGAGGAGCGCAAAGCGCCGTTGATCAGTGTGATGCAAGGCGTCTCCGACACCATGTTCAAAGTCACCCACCTGGTCATGCATTACTCGCCGATTGGAATTTTCGGACTGATCGCGGTCACTGTCGCCAGCTATGGCCTCAATGCCTTGCTGCCATTGGCCAAGCTGATCGGCACGACGTATGTGGCGGTGCTGTTATTTGCATTGTGCGTATTGGGCGCTGTCGCACGGCTGGCGGGCGTGCGCTTTTTCCACTTGGTACGAGAAATACGCAGTGAGTTGCTACTGGCCTATAGCAGCGCCGCCTCGGCAACGGTAATGCCTCAACTGATCGAGAAGATGGAGCGCTATGGCGCGCCACGCCCTATCACCAGCATGGTTATCCCGCTGGGTTACTCGTTCAACCTGGATGGTGCATCACTGTTTGCCGCCCTGGGCACATTGTTCATCGCCCAAGCGTATGGCATCGACTTGAGCCTGGCAGATCAGGGCATGCTGATATTGATCATGGTGTTGACTTCGAAGGGTGCAGCGGGCGTACCAGGCTTCATGTTTATCATCCTTACTGCGACCTTGACCACAGCTGGGCTCCCCGTGGAGGGCGTGGCGATCATCGCAGGGGTCTATCGCCTGATGGATATGCCGGTCACAGCTTTGAATGTACTGGGCAACGCGTTGGCCCCCTTGGTGATTGCCCGGTGGGAGGGTCAATTGAAGGCGCCTGACAGTACAACAGCAGTCGAGCCAGCCAGCGCACCGTTCAATGCCTGACGGCTCTATTCCAAACGCCCCGCAAAGCGTGCGCTCGAGCCTTTGCGGGGCGATTTCAGATCTTTTCCTTACGCTGAGGGTGCTGTTTCACTGCGCCTGGGTGAGTACCAGAAGGCGCCTTGGTTTCGCTGCGAATCTGCGCGTGGCTGATCAACGCAAAGATAAAGCTGCCGCCGATGATATTGCCTGCCAAGGTCGGTCCGGCAAACACCAGCCAGAAGTCCTTCCACGCCAACTCGCCAGCAAACACCAAGTACGACACTTCCGCCGAGCCCACCACGATATGGGTAAAGTCCCCCAGCGCCATCAGGTAGGTAATCAAGATGATGATGAACATCTTGGCGCTTTCCATCGATGGGATCATCCACACCATGGTCGCGATCATCCAGCCGGAGATGATGCCTTTGGCGAACATCTGGCCAGCGTCGTTTTCCATGATCTTGCGCCCGATCTCGAGGAAGGCCTGGTCAGTCCGGGTATCGAAGATCGGCAGGTGCAGCATCACATACGCCACCAGCAGGGTGCCGCACAGGTTGCCGACCAGCACCACTGTCCATAACCGCAACAGTCGCCCGGCGTTGCCCAACGTGGGCTTGCTCATTACCGGCAACACGGCCGTCAGGGTGTTTTCAGTAAACAATTGCTGGCGCGCAAGGATCACGGCCAGGAAGCCTGCGCAGTAACCAAAGCTGGCGATCACCTTGAACGCTTCACCATCCGGCAGCCGCGAGTTCAGCAACCCCATCGCCATCAGCGACAACCCCATGGTCAACCCGGCTGCCAAGGCCGACCACCACAAGGCGGCGACGCTGCGCTCCAACTCCTGGTCGCCCTGGGTGCGAATGATTTCATGCAACACCGCCGCTCGAGGCGGCTGATTCTTGTCGACGTCCTGCTGCTCTTCCTGCGACAGGTTGGGGGTTTTGCCTGATTCGTCAGTGGCCATGATTTTCCGGAGTCCAAAGGGTGCGTGTAGCTACGACACGCCGCCGCGATGGCTGTTCAGTGGCCAGGCAACTAAACCTGCAACCTCCAGGCCTTGGCCATCTCCACGGTGGTTGAACGGAAGGCCTTGTCCCAGGGTTTGTTACGCGCCTTGTAACTGTCAGCGAGGGTGTCGAGTACCCGGTTGAATGCGGCGGGGGTGGTGGCCCATGCCAGGTCCTGAGCCGCACGGTGCAACAGTTCAACATTGGATTTGGGCTGGCCGGGTCGAAACAGCGACGGGTAGATCACCTCCCGCGTAAAGTTTTCAGCTTTTATCGCAATATCACGCACGCTCATCTCAGCGACAGCACTGCCAATAACCTTGGACATCGGCAATGCACCGCCTGCGATCTGCCTGGCCGCCACTTGCAGCAACTGCTGAAAGTTGGGTTGATTGGCGACGTTGAGGCGTCGCGCCAACCAATCAATTTGCTCAGGACGCTGGGCCAGGGCATCGAGATTACGCAGGGACGATAAGATTCTCGGCGTGAGCACCAGCGCGCCCTTTGCCTGGTTAGCCTCGGCAATCGAGGCATCCAGTACTTGCAACGCCTGTTGCGCGGTTTTCCGAAACATCAGCACATCCGAGGCGGCCGGGTCTTTTTGCAGCGCTGGCTGCACGCTGGCAAGCATTGCATCATCCATGGCCAACACCGCATCACTCAGCGACTGGAACGAGTGCTGCTCCAGTGCCGTGGTGCGGCGCTCCAAATGCGCATCTACCACCTGGCGCGCCTTCGCTTGCAGATGTTGCTTCTGCTCATCCTGCATCGTGAAGTTGACCGTACCCGTGAGCAGCCCTCGAAAATCGCCTTTTTCGGTCTTCAGGGGCAATGTCACGATCTGCTCGGCGAACGCCTCGAGCTTTTTGTCTTGGAAGGCTCCAGCAGCCGTATGCGCAACGCCTGTGATGCGATCTGCCACACTGCCGAGAAAACTGCCACTGCGCGCTCGCGTATCAGGTGCGTCGGACTCGAACTTGACGATCAGCGACTCAGACTTGGCCAGAGGGCTCTCGGGAAACACCCGATCCACCACCCCTGGAGCCGGGGTATTGAGCAGCAAGCCACCGTCCTTGAACGCGGTGCTTTCAGCTGAAGCCTGAAAACCGTGCCCTTGTTCCACCGGGCTTTTGAACACCAGTGGCAACGAACCGGAAATATGCGCCGCCCGGGCGATGTCCATCTGCGGGGTCAGGCTGGCATTGAACACCACCAACTGAGGACGGCCAGCGAACATGCCGGTGCCGGTGATGTTGAGTTGCTTGATTGCGGGAATGTGTCGGTTCAACACCTCAAGATCGCCAAACGTAGGGCCACTACCGGCACTCAACCTGTCAGCAATGCGCATGACTTCGGCCGAGCGGGTTTCCCGAGGGGTTTGCGCGATATGCCCCAGAATCGACCGGCGCGACTCGTTGCGGACCAGTTCCTCAAGGGGAAATGCCTCACTCTGCAGGCGCGGCAGCAAGGTCATCAACAACTGAGAGGTACTGCCGACGGCGCCGGGCAAGCGCCCCACAAGCTTGCCCAATGTCGAACTGGCTTCCTGCATCCAGGCCGTCACCGCGTCTTTGCTGTTCAGCTGGCTGGGCAAATCTATACCGTCCGACAACCGGTCGAACGCTTCAGCGCCCATGCCACTGGCAATCAAGGCCGCCGAAATCGCACCGGCGGATGAGCCGGAGATCGATTGGATACCTTGCAACTTCTGGGCATCTTCAAGTGCCCGCACCACCCCTGAGAAAGCAATGCCCTTGGCGCCACCCCCACTGAGTACCAAGCTGGTGACAGGGGGTGCCGATAAAAACACGTCTACCCGTCCCTGCTGATCACGCATGAGTGTCACATTGCGCGCGCCAACCCCCTCCACCAGTGGCGCCCCGACCGCTTGATGGGTCGTGGAATACGCCCTTTCAGTCAATGAGGGTTGGGTCTTGGCAACCGAGTTAAACACTTTCATCCGCGGGCTCTCTCTACAGGGTGTAGTCCTGAGTGATGAGAGCGCCCGGGAAAGATCCGCGCGGAATGATTTGGTAAAGCAAATCAGGCCGCTGCTGGTTTACTCGGGAAGGCTATCGTCCTTGAATTGGTCCTTCACATACCTGATCTCGGTGCGACCGTGGGGCGCCGGCAAACCGTCTTCACCCAGGTTGACGAAGACCATCTTCTCTACTGTGAGGATGCTTTTGCGGGTGATTTTGTTGCGCACTTCACAGGTCAGGGTGATGGAAGTGCGACCAAATTCGGTAGCCGTAATGCCCAGTTCGATGATGTCGCCCTGGCGCGAGGCGCTGACGAAGTTGATTTCGGAAATGTACTTGGTCACCACGCGCTGGTTGCCCAGTTGGACAATGGCATAGATCGCGGCTTCTTCGTCGATCCAGCGCAGCAGGCTGCCGCCGAACAGAGTGCCGTTGGGGTTGAGGTCTTCGGGTTTTACCCATTTGCGGGTGTGGAAGTTCATGGTCACTCCAAAGCGTCTTGCCGAATGATAGGCAACATCATGGCAGAGCCTGGGCCCAAGCTCTATGCGCCATTGCCTATCAACCCCATCAGCGATCTTCATATGGCCGACGGAAAGGCTTGGGAAGTCTGGCGCACACAGCTATAATCGGCGCCGTTTCAAAACGGTCATCTCTAGTTGATACCGTTCTCCCGCCACCTGTCCGAGGGGCGCTGCAGCAGGTTCAACCTGTCAGGCTCGGATGGGGCGTTGTCCGGCCTGGTTAGCCAGTTGGATACTAAACGCACAACGGCGCCCATTCGCACACTACGAATGGAGGCTCTTCATGAGCGCAGTAAACACGCCTGCAGATTTCAACGACTACAAAGTCGCCGACATGTCCCTCGCCGCCTGGGGCCGTCGCGAAACCTTTATCGCCGAATCCGAAATGCCTGCCCTGATGGGTCTGCGCCGCAAGTACGCGGCTGAGCAGCCGCTCAAAGGCGCGAAGATCCTTGGCTGCATCCACATGACCATCCAGACTGCCGTGCTGATCGAAACCCTGGTTGCCCTGGGTGCCGAAGTACGTTGGTCGTCTTGCAACATCTTCTCGACTCAAGACCAGGCCGCTGCCGCTATCGCTGCTGCCGGTATCGCCGTATTCGCCTGGAAAGGCGAGACCGAAGAAGAGTACGAGTGGTGCCTGGAGCAAACCATCCTCAAGGATGGCGCGCCTTGGGATGCCAACATGATCCTCGACGACGGCGGCGACCTGACCGAGCTGCTGCACAAGAAGTATCCGCAGATCCTGGACCGCGTCCACGGTGTGACCGAAGAAACCACCACCGGCGTACACCGTCTGCTGGACATGCTGGCCAAGGGCGAGCTGAAAATCCCGGCCATCAACGTCAACGACTCGGTGACCAAGAGCAAGAACGACAACAAGTACGGCTGCCGTCACAGCCTGAACGATGCCATCAAGCGCGGCACCGACCACCTGCTGTCGGGCAAGCAAGCCCTGGTGATCGGCTACGGTGACGTGGGCAAGGGTTCGTCCCAGTCCCTGCGTCAGGAAGGCATGATCGTTAAAGTCTCCGAAGTTGACCCGATCTGCGCCATGCAAGCGTGCATGGACGGTTTCGAAGTGGTTTCGCCGTTCATCAACGGCCAGAACGACGGCACCGAAGACAGCATCGACAAGGCCCTGCTGGGCAAGATCGACCTGATCGTGACCACCACCGGCAACGTGAATGTTTGCGACGCAAACATGCTCAAAGCCCTGAAGAAGCGTGCTGTTGTCTGCAACATCGGCCACTTCGACAACGAAATCGACACCGCTTTCATGCGCAAGAACTGGGCATGGGAAGAAGTGAAGCCACAGGTACACAAGGTTCACCGTACCGGCGCAGGTGATTTCGACCCGCAGAACGATGACTACCTGATCCTGCTGGCTGAAGGCCGCCTGGTTAACCTGGGCAACGCCACTGGCCACCCAAGCCGCATCATGGACGGCTCGTTCGCCAACCAGGTACTGGCGCAGATCTTCCTGTTCGGCCAGAAATACGCCGACCTGTCGCCTGCCCAGAAGGCCGAGCGCCTGACCGTGGAAGTACTGCCGAAGAAACTCGACGAAGAAGTGGCCCTGGAAATGGTACGTGGCTTCGGCGGCGTAGTGACTCAACTGACCAAGACCCAGGCCGACTACATCGGCGTGACCGTTGAAGGTCCGTTCAAGCCGCACGCTTATCGTTACTAAGTAACCGGCTCTCTCCCTGTCGGAGCGGGCTTGTGTGGGAGCGGGCTTGCTCGCGAATACGGAGTGTCAGTCGAAGCAATCATGACTGACCCACCGCATTCGCGAGCAAGCCCGCTCCCACATTGACGGTGTAAGCCTTCCAGTTTTGAGTTTCCAAGGATACGACCATGTCCCAAGATCGTCGCTACAGCTTCGAGTTCTTCCCGACCAAGACCGATGCTGGGCATGAAAAACTGATGGCCACGGCCACCCAGTTGGCCAGCTACAACCCCGACTTCTTTTCCTGCACCTACGGCGCCGGCGGCTCGACCCGTGACCGCACGATCAACACCGTGTTGCAGCTGGAAAGCCAAGTCAAAGTTCCCGCCGCTCCGCACTTGTCGTGCGTGGGCGACAGCAAGGACGACCTGCGCGGCCTGCTGACGCAATATAAGGCCGCCGGCATCAAGCGCATCGTCGCCCTGCGCGGCGACCTGCCGTCCGGTATGGGTATGGCCAGCGGTGAGCTGCGCCACGCCAATGACCTGGTGAGCTTCATCCGTGAAGAAACCGGCGACCACTTCCATATCGAAGTGGCGGCGTACCCGGAGATGCACCCCCAGGCACATAGTTTCGAAGACGATCTGCAGAATTTCGTGCGCAAGGCCAACGCCGGCGCCGACAGTGCGATCACCCAGTACTTCTTCAACGCCGACAGCTACTTCTACTTCGTCGAGCGTGTGCGGGCGATGGGCGTGAACATCCCGATCGTGCCGGGCATCATGCCGATCACCAACTACAGCAAGCTGGCGCGCTTCTCCGACGCCTGCGGTGCAGAGATCCCACGTTGGGTGCGCAAACAACTGGAAGCCTATGGCGACGACGTCAAGAGCATCCAGGCGTTTGGCGAGCAGGTCATCAGCACTATGTGTGAAGATTTGTTGCAAGGTGGCGCGCCAGGGTTGCACTTCTATACCCTGAACCAGGCTGAACCCAGCCTTGCCATCTGGAACAACCTCAAGCTGCCACGCTGAAGTTTGTCCGACTGTGCCAAGGCCTTCGTCTCTACGAGGGCCTTCGTCGTTTTACGTGCCCACGGAACCCAGCAGTCCATGAATACAGTGCCCACGACTTCCCGCCCACAACTGGTCTACCTGGTCTTCGGCTCCGAGACCTACCACCAGGAAGCGGTGTTCAGCATCGCCAGTGCGCTGGCCTTCCTGCGGGACACCCCGGACGCCGCCGTGGATATCCAGATATTCAGCGACAACCCCGAGCCCTATCGCCTTTTACCCGTGCGCGTACGCCCGCTGGACGAAGCCACGCGCAAGCGCTGGAGCGAGCCCCACGGCTATCACTTCCGCACCAAGCATGTGGTGTTGCGCCAAGTGCTGGAAGAGTCCCCGGTGGCCATGCTGATCGACACCGACACCTTCTTCCATCATTCACCCATGGACCTGTTTGAGCGCGTGCAGCCTGGCACCCTGTTGTGCAACGCCTTCTACACCAAGTACGGCGATAACCACGAAAGTATCCTTTACACCGCCTTGCACCAGCGTCTGTTGGATATGGGTGTGGCCGACGATGACATGATGACCCTCAATTCCGGGGTCATGGGCCTGACGCAACAGGACGCGCACATCCTTGATCGCTCCATCGAGCTGATGGACGAACTGTTTCCCCATGCCCAAGGCGCCTACACCCTCGAAGAGTTCTGCCTGTCGATCGCGGCCTATCGCACGGTCAACGTGCGCGAGTGCCCGGACCTGATCCATCATTACTGGAGTCGCAAGCAACTGTTCCGCGCCAAGGTCAAGGCCTGGATCGCCAAGCATGCGTCAGCCCCGACCAGCGCATTGGCACTGGCCGACACTCGCCAGGTCTCCTCACACCTGCCACGCCCTCCCCGCCTGCAACGCCTGCTGTACAAGCTGATCACGCTGGTATTGCCCAAACACCAGCAGCAGTTCATCCGCGAAATTCTCTATGGTTGCTACGAGCACGAGAACGAATTCGACCAAGCCTGTGGCCCGGTTTGGTGGGACAAAGCCCGACAGAACCTGGAAGAACGCCAGAAACGCCCGCTGGAAGCCCACCAGTTGGAACACTGGTTCGCCAACCCCGTGGTGCGCCTGATTCTCGGCGAACGCCGCGCGGCGATCTATGAGCATTTGATGACGTCGCCGACCCAATAGCCCCGCCTGCGGATGCGCGTGCCAGAGCTTCTCTTTAGGGCAGGAGCATCGTAACCTCAGGGCATGCCCGTCATTCTCAAGTTGTTGACCGCCGCCCTCTTTACTTGCCTGAGCCTGGCCGCTTATGGCGAGAAACTGCGTATTGTCACCGAGCCATGGGCGCCTTATGTGTACGACGACAAAGGCACCATGCGCGGCCTGGACTACGAAGCCACCGTCATCGTATTCCAGCGCCTGGGCATTGAGGTGCAATGGCAGTTCCTGCCCTGGAAGCGCTGCCTGGCCATGCTCGACCAAGGGAATGCCGACGGGGCGCTGGATATTTTCCACAGCCATGAGCGCGACGCCTTGCTTCTGTACCCCAGCGAACCGCTGTCGGAGGTGGAGTTCGTGCTGTTCTACGCCAATGAGCGCCCCCACCCCGTTCAAAGCCTCGAAGATCTGCGCGGCCTTACTGTCGGTACGTCGCCGGGGTATCTGTACGGCGCAGCATTCAGCGATTCCACCCTGTTCAACCGCGAGCCTGCCCCCAGTCATGAGGCCAACTTCGGCAAATTGATGCTCGGGCGCATCGACATGGTGATCACGGACCGCCGGGTGGGCCAGCATGTGATCAAGGCGCTGGGCCTGGAAGGCAAGGTCAGCCAGGCTCCCGTGGTGGTCAGCCGCCAGCAGCAGTTCCTCGCGGTGCGCCGTGGCGCGGGCATGGACCTGTTGGTACAGCGCTTTGCCGCCGAGCTCAAACGCTTCAAACAAGAACCAGCCTATAGCGTCTTGAGCGCCAAATATGGTGGAATCCAAGCGATTACGGGGTCTGGACACACCGTTGAGCAGCAGGAAAGCAGCGCGCCGTGATTGCTCTGTTATACTCCGGCCTTTCCGCCAGGCTCACGCCCGGCCGCTGAGGTCTTGAAAAAGGCACCCAACCCCGCTACAGCGCAGCTTTCAGCCCGCGCGAGCCGGTGGAGTGCCCGCCAGACGCAGCAGGACCGGACGGGATTTCGCTCCCCTAAGCGTCATTCACGCCCGGCAAGATTATCCCTTTGGGCCAAGCCCTAACTAAAACAGGATTACTCATGTCCTTTGCTTCCCTCGGTCTCTCCGAGGCTTTAGTCCGCGCCATCGAGGCAGCGGGCTATACCGAGCCTACTCCGGTGCAACAGCGGGCCATTCCCGCCGTGTTGCAAGGTCGCGACCTGATGGTTGCGGCTCAGACAGGTACTGGTAAAACCGGCGGCTTCGCCCTCCCGATTCTGGAGCGGTTGTTTCCCAATGGTCACCCGGACAAATCCCAGCGTCACGGCCCGCGCCAACCGCGCGTACTGGTCCTGACCCCCACCCGCGAACTCGCAGCCCAAGTGCACGACAGCTTCAAGCTGTATGCCCGCGATTTGAAGTTCGTCAGCGCCTGCATCTTCGGCGGCGTCGGCATGAACCCACAGGTTCAGGCCATGTCCCGCGGCGTGGACGTGCTGGTCGCGTGCCCGGGTCGTTTGCTCGACCTGTGCGGCCAAGGCAGCGTCGACCTGTCCCACGTGGAAATCCTCGTACTGGACGAAGCCGACCGCATGCTCGACATGGGCTTTGTCCATGACGTGAAAAAAGTCCTCGCCCGCCTGCCGGCCAAACGCCAGAACCTGCTGTTCTCGGCCACGTTCTCCCAGGACATCACTGCCCTGGCCGGCAAGCTGCTGCACAACCCGGAACGCATCGAAGTCACGCCGCCGAACACCACGGTCGAGCGCATCGAGCAACGCGTCTTCCGCCTGCCAGCCAGCCACAAGCGTGCGCTGCTGGCCCACCTGATCACCGCCGGTGCGTGGGAACAGGTGTTGGTCTTCACCCGTACCAAGCACGGCGCCAACCGCCTGGCCGAGTACCTGGACAAGCACGGCCTCACCGCCGTCGCCATCCACGGCAACAAGAGCCAGAACGCGCGCACCAAGGCCCTGGCTGACTTCAAGGCCGGCTCTGTGCGCATCTTGGTTGCCACCGATATCGCCGCCCGCGGCCTGGATATCGACCAACTGCCGCACGTGGTCAACTTCGAGCTGCCGAACGTCGATGAAGATTACGTGCACCGTATCGGCCGCACCGGCCGTGCCGGTCGTTCGGGTGAAGCCATCTCCCTGGTTGCACCGGACGAAGAAAAACTGCTGAAAAGCATCGAGCGCATGACCAAGCAGAAAATCGCCGACGGCGACCTGATGGGCTTCGATGCCAGCGCCGTTGAGGCTGAGAAGCCTGAAGCGCGCGAACGTCCGGACGTGCGCAACCCGCGCAATCCACGCGGTCCGAAGGGCGATGGCCCGAACGGCGGCGGTGGTGGCGGCGGTCGTCGCGACAAAGGCAAAGACAAAGGCAAGGAAAAATCCGCCTCCAGCGGCCGTGGCGAACGCCCAGCCCGTGAGCAGAAACCCCGTGAAGGCACCCCGGCCCGCGAACAGCGCCAGCCGAGCCAGCCACCTCGCGCTGCTGCCGACCGCGCTCCGGACGAGTTCCTCGACGACGATGTGGATAACTTCGGTAACCGCGTTGACTACGTGCCACAGGCCAAACCGGCCCAAGGCCGTGGCCGTCGTCCAGGTGCCCCGGCACAGGGTGCAGGCGCAGGCGCTCCACGTGGCGGCCAGCCACAAGGCGGTCGCCAGAACGGCCCGCGCAACAGCAGCGGCGGCACCACCGGTACGCCGCCTGCCAAGCGCAACGGCCCGCGTAACGGTGCACCCCGTGACGGCCAGGCTCGCCGCGAAGACTCGCGCAGCAACAACCGCCGCCCAGCCCGTGACGACCAGCCTCGCTCCTCCGAACCGGCCGTGCAGAACCCACGCGGTGGCCCGGCGCCAAAGATCATCCACAAGGAGTCGAAGGCTGACCGCTTCCCGACACCCGAGCAGTTGGATCAACTGCCAGGCCGCCCTCGTGGTGAAAAACCAGCGTTGCTGACGCGCAACCGCTAGTTTCAAAACGCCAAAAAAAATGCCTCGCATCGAAAGATGCGGGGCATTTTTTTAGCGCTTTGAAACTGTAGGAGCCGGCTTGCCGGCGATAGCGGTCATTGGGTCACTGCAAACCTCAAGGGCCTCATCGCCGGCAAGCCGGCTCCTACGTACGAAGCATTACTTCGTCTTCACACCTTCCAGCGAGATGTCCAGATCCACGGTCTGCGAGGACGGGCCTGGGCCTTTGATGCCGAAGTCGTTCAGGTTGACAGTAGTCTTGGCGTTGAAGCCGGCGCGCTCGCCGCCCCACGGGTCTTTGCCCTCACCGTTGAAGGTGGCCTTGAAGGTCACCGGCTTGGTCACGCCGTGGAAGGTCAGGTCGCCGGTCACGTCAGCGGTTTTGTCGCCGGTGGACTTGACTGCGGTGGAGACGAACTTGGCATCAGCGAACTTGGCAACGTCCAGGAAGTCTTTGCTGGCGATGTGCTTGTCACGCTCGGCGTGGTTGGACCACAGGCTGGCGGTTTTCACGTCGACCGCGATTTTGCTGGCCTCAGGCTTGGCGGCATCCCAGCTGAAGGTGCCATCCCAATCCTTGAAGGTGCCGTGGATGAAGCTGTAGCCCAGGTGGCTGATTTTCCAGTCGATGAAGGCGTGCTGGCCTTCTTTATCGATCTTGTAGTCAGCAGCCATCACCTGACCTGCAGACAGCAGGGCGGTACCGATTGCCAGCGCAGCGAGTGTCTTTTTCAACATGCTTTCTATTCCTTGTGAGTCGAGGTTGAACATCAGGCTTTGCGCCCCAGCATACGAACCAGGGTCGCATCACGATCGATAAAGTGGTGTTTCAACGCAGCCACGCCGTGCAAGCCGGCGAAGACCACCAACACCCAAGCGAGGTACAGATGCACCAGGCCGGCGTTATCTGCCTGGTCCGGTAGTCCGGAAACCACAGCAGGAATCTCAAACAGGCCAAACACCGGGATACCGACACCGTCTGCGGTGGAAATCAGGTAACCGGCGATCATCACGGCAAACAACCCGAGATAAAGGAACCCGTGGCCGAAGGCAGCGCCGATACGGGTCATGCGGCTGTAGCTGGCCAGCGGTGGCGGCGGCGGGCTCACCAGGCGCCAGACAATACGCACCAGCATGATGGCGAACAGCGTGATGCCAATGCTCTTGTGCAAGTCCGGCGCGTCTTTGCGCCAGGCGCTGTAATAGTCAAGACCGACCATCCACAGGCCCAGGGCGAACAAGCCAAACACCACCAGGGCCACGCCCCAGTGCAAAACCATGCTGACCCAACCATAGCGGGCCGGTGAATTGCGTAACTGCATGTACTTAATCCCGTAGTAGTGCGCCCAAGACTAGCGATTTACCTATCGAATTAAAGCGGAAAATTTCGCTTTGAAATATCGAGAAATACGATCTTGAGGGTATGAAGCGTAAATTAACATCGGATTAAGGACTATCCAGAAGAAACGTGACAGACCGTCCTGCCTTTACCGTCAATTCATAGGTAATGGCTTGTGACACAGCCATGCATTGCATAGGCTTGCGCGATTGTTTTACCTGCGCCCGCCGCAGGACCGCTTCGAGGAGATCACCGATGGGCTTGAACAACCAGTGGATGCAACGCGACCTTGCGGTGCTGTGGCATCCCTGCACCCAGATGAAAGACCACCAGCAACTGCCGCTGATCCCGATCAAACGCGGTGAAGGCGTGTGGCTGGAAGACTTCGAAGGCAAGCGCTACCTCGATGCCGTCAGTTCCTGGTGGGTCAACGTGTTTGGCCACGCCAACCCGCGCATCAACCAACGCATCAAGGACCAGGTCGACCAACTGGAACATGTGATCCTCGCCGGTTTCAGCCACCAGCCGGTGATCGAGCTGTCCGAGCGCCTGGTGCAAATGACGCCTGAAGGCCTGACCCGCTGCTTCTATGCCGACAACGGCTCGTCCTGCATCGAAGTCGCGCTGAAGATGAGCTTCCACTATTGGCTCAACCGCGGCCTGCCAAATAAAAAGCGCTTCGTCACCCTGACCAACAGCTACCACGGCGAAACCATCGCCGCGATGTCGGTGGGCGACGTGCCGCTGTTCACCGAGACCTACAAGGCGCTGCTGCTCGACACGATCAAAGTACCAAGCCCCGATTGCTACCTGCGCCCCGAAGGCGTGAGCTGGGAAGACCACTCGCGCACGATGGCCCAGGTGATGGAACAGACCCTCGCCGAGCACCACGACACCGTCGCCGCCGTGATCATCGAACCGCTGATCCAGGGTGCCGGCGGCATGCGCATGTATCACCCGGTGTATCTCAAATTGCTGCGCGAAGCCTGCGATCGCTACGGCGTGCACTTGATACACGACGAAATCGCCGTAGGCTTCGGTCGCACCGGCAGCATGTTCGCCTGTGAGCAGGCCGGCATCCGCCCGGACTTCCTGTGCCTGTCCAAGGCCCTCACCGGCGGTTACCTGCCGTTGGCCGCCGTAGTCACCACCGATGACGTGTACGACGCGTTCTACGACGACTACCCGACCCTGCGCGCGTTCCTGCACTCCCACAGCTACACCGGCAACCCGCTGGCGTGTGCGGCAGCATTGGCGACCCTGGATATCTTCGAAGAAGACAACGTCATCGAGAACAACAAGGCCCTGGCCCAGCGCATGGCCACCGCCACCGCGCACCTGGTGGACCATCCGCACGTGTCGGAAGTGCGCCAGACCGGCATGGTGCTGGCTATCGAGATGGTGCAGGACAAGGCCACCAAGACCGCCTACCCCTGGCAGGAACGCCGTGGCCTGAAGGTGTTCGAGCACGCCTTGGAACGCGGCGCACTGTTGCGGCCTCTGGGCAGCGTCGTGTACTTCTTGCCGCCCTATGTGATTACGCCGGAACAGATCGACTTCCTTGCTGAAGTGGCCAGCCAAGGCATCGATATCGCCACCAATAGCAAAGTCAGCGTCGCCGTTCCAGACAATTTCCACCCCGATTTCCGCGACCCAGGCTAGCCCCCCTTGTAGGAGCCGGCTTGCCGGCGATGAGGCCTTTACGCCTTGCAGCGAGCTTACAGCCGCCATCGCCGACAAGCCGGCTCCTACAGGGATTTGTCATCGCTACCATTTTCCAGAGAACAGAAATGAGACTGTCCCGTTTTTTCACCGACACCCCGCTGAGCATTGGCGATCACGAACTGCCGGAAGCCCAGGCGCACTACATCAGTCGTGTACTGCGCATGGGCGAAGGTGACGCCGTGCAATTGTTCGACGGCTCCGGCCAGGAGTTCCGGGGCAGCTTGCTGGAGGTCGGCAAGAAACGCGTCACTGTGCAGCTCACCGAAAGTTTCGCCGGCCAGACCGAATCGCCGCTGCATATCCACCTCGGCCAAGGCCTGTCCCGTGGCGAGCGCATGGATTGGGCGATTCAGAAAGCCACCGAACTGGGCGTCAACGCCATCACGCCGATTTTCAGCGAGCGCTGCGAAGTGCGCCTCAAGGACGAACGCGCCGACAAACGCCTGCTGCACTGGCGCCAGGTGGCGATCAGCGCCTGCGAGCAATGCGGGCGCTCCACGGTGCCGGTGATTCACCCACCGCTGCTGCTGGCGGATTGGTTGAAACAGACCGAAGCGGACTTGAAGCTGGTGCTGCACCCGGTGGCCGAGCCGATGGTCAGTCACGCCAAGCCTTCCAGCCTGGCCTTTCTGATCGGCCCTGAAGGTGGGCTGACCGATAATGAAGTCGACAGCGCCCAAGCCGCCGGCTACCACGCCGCCCGCCTCGGCCCGCGGGTGTTGCGTACCGAGACGGCGCCGGTGGTGGCGTTGGCAGTCGCCCAACAGTTGTGGGGCGACTTCTAGGGTTTATTCCACCGGGTCACTGACCGGCTTGGCAATGATCGCCTTCAACTCGCTGGTCATCGGGAATTCCAGGTTCAGGCCCTTGGGCGGAATCGGCTGTTCAAACCAGCGCTGGTAAATCCCGTTGATCTCGCCACTGCGGTACAGGTCGGCGAGTGTTTCATTGACCATCGCCAGAAACTGCGGGTCGTCCTTGCGCACCATGCAACTGTAGATTTCCCGCGATTGCTCCTCGCCCACCACGACCCAGTTGTGTGGGTCCTTGGCCTTGGCGCGCTCGCCGTAGAGCAACGCGTCGTCCATGTAGAACGCCACAGCGCGGCCGGTTTCGAGCATCTTGAACGCTTCGCCGTGGTCCTTGGCGCTGATCACGAACATGTTGGTCTTGTGCTCGGCGTTGTAACTCTTGAGGAAGCGCTCGTTGGTGGTGCCCGCGGTGGTCACCACGTTCTTGCCCGCCAGGTCGGGAAAGCCTTTGATGCCGCTGTCCTTGGCCGTGAGCAATTGCCCCTTCACGTAGATAAACCCGTAGGAAAACGCCACCTGCTTCTGCCGCTCGGCGGTCACGCCGGTGGAGCCGCATTCCAGGTCGACGGTGCCATTTTGCACCAAGGGGATACGGGTCTGCGACGTCACCAGGTTGTACTTCACATTGAGCTTCGCCACCCCGGTTTTCTGCTGGATGCGCTGGACGATCTTGTTCGCCAGCTCCACCGAATAGCCCAAGGGCTTGCCACTGTGATCCCCCACGTAGGAAAACGGCACCGACGCATCGCGATAGCCCAAGGTTATAGACTTGGCGCTGGCGATCTTGCCCAGCGTGCCGTCCAGCGGCACTTGATTCGCATGGGCCTGCGCGCCCAGCAAAAGCCCCAGGGTGCAGCCGGTCAACAGGATCTTTTTCATTGTTATTCTCCGTTGGTCTTTGAAGTTATTGACGTACTGCGATCACACTGATTTCCACCAGCACACTCGGTCGCGCCAGTTCTGCTTGCAAGGTGGTGCGCGTCGGCGCCATGCCGGGCGACAGCCAGGCTGACCACTCGTCGTTCATCGGCGCAAAACCTGCACCGATGTCTTTCAGGTAAATCGTCGCGTTGAGCAGGTGATCCTTGTCGCTGCCCGCCTGGGCCAACAGCGCATCGATCTTGGCCAGCACTTCGCGGGTCTGCGTGGCCACATCCTGGCCATCGCCGGGCACTTGGCCCGAGAGAAACACCAGGTCCTTGAAAATGGCCGCGCCACTCAGGCGTTCATTGCTGCTGATTCGGGTGATGGTCATCGGTGCATCCTCATGCAGCGCGGGGCGCAAGGCCCTGCATATCAATGGAAGGGGCGCGCTGGCTGATCAGCTCGGCCAGCAGTTGGCCGCTACCGCAGGCCAGGGTAAAACCGAGAGCGCCGTGGCCAAGGTTCAGCCACAGGTTGCGGCAAGTGCTGGCGCCAATCAGCGGTACGCCAGTCGGGGTGGCCGGGCGCATACCGGCCCACTCCACCGCATGGGTGTAATCGCCCGCCAGTGGAAAGGTCTCCAGAGCCTGACGTTTCATCAACGCAAGGCGCTTGGGTTCAAGGCGGGCGTCGAAGCCGACGATATCCACCATGGCCGCGACCCGCAGTTGCTCACCAACACGCGCGTAGACGATCTTGCGGTCGTAATCGGTGATGCTCACATTCGGCGCCTGATGTTGCATGCCAATCGGCACGCTGAGGCTGTAGCCCTTGAGCGGGTACAGCGGCAACGGCACCCCCAACTCGGCGCTGCGATACCCGGCCGCCAGCACCAGATGCTCGACCGACATGACCTCATCGCCCAACTCGATGGCCTGCACCACTCCGCCAGCCTGACGAATGCCGGTGACCTTGCGACCCAGCAAAAATCGGCATCGTCCCGACGCTTCCAATCGCGCCGCCAACTGCTGGCAGAACGCATGACAATCACCGACCTCCTCATTGGGCGTGTAGATCCCGCCGACAAAACCACCGCCCGCCAGCGCGGGTTCCAGGCGTGCGCAATCGGCGCCCGAAAGCACTTGCTGTTGCAGGATATCGGCGACCTTGCTGCGCGCCAGTTCAAAAGAGCCGGCATTGCGGAAGGTCACCAGCTTGCCGTTGCGCCGCCAATCGAAGCCATCCAGGTGATCTTCGTCACGCCACTGTTGCAAGGTGTCCTGGCTCAGGGATGCCAGGCGCAGCAGGTGAGCGGCATTGCGTTTGTTCACCGAGCCACGGCAGGCACCGAGAAACGCCGCCATCCAGCGCCACTGTTGCGGGTCGAGACGCGGGCGCAGCTTCAAGGGAGAGTCACCTCGCAACAACCAACCAATGGCTTGCAGCGGCACACCGGCATCGGCCAGTGGCGCGACGTAGCGATAAGACAGCTGCCCACCGTTGGCAAAGCTGGTCTCGCTGCCCAGGGTCTGGCGCGCATCGATCACCGTCACCTCATGACCTGCACGCACCAACGCATAGGCGCTGGCCAGACCAATCACTCCACCCCCGATGATGCACACCATTGCCGCCACCCGCCGTTGAATCAAGAGGCCTCAAGCCTAGGGGCAGGTGACAGGTCGCCGACAATGAATAAAGATGGCTCACCTATAAACAAAGGTTATGGACTTGCCATGCGCTTGCGTCATATCGAAATCTTCCAGGCCATCCGCCAAACCGGCTCCGTCAGCGCCGCCGCGCAGTTGCTGCACGTGTCGCAACCGGCAGTGACCAAGGTGTTGCAACACGCCGAATTGCAGCTGGGCTTCCCCCTGTTCCTGCGGGTACGCGGCAAATTGCAGCCCACCCCGGAAGCCCTGGCGCTGGAAAGCGAAGTGGAGAAAGTCACCGAAAGCCTGCAAGGGGTGCGGCGCCTGGCCAAGAGTCTGCGCCGTGCGCCAGGCCAGAGCGTACGCATTGGCGCGATCCCGGCGCTGGCCCTCTCGTTGCTGCCACCGGCGATTCTGGAATGGAAGCGCGACTATCCGGAGATGGCCTGCGAGCTGTCCAGCGACCACAGCCGCGAGTTGGTGCAAAAGCTGCTGATGCGTGAAATCGACCTGGCGCTGACGCTCAACTTCTCCGGGCATCCGGGTTTGACCACGCAGGTGCTGGCCAACGGTGTGCTGGTGGCGCTGGCATCCAAAGGCTATTGGTCCGACGCCGAGCTGAGCCAGCCGCTACCCCTGGCGGACCTGGCAGGCACCGCATTGATTGGTCTTTCCAGCGCCGATCCGCTGGCGGCGAAACTCGACAGCTACCTGGAAAACGTCGACCCACCGCCGCGGGTGACAATCTCCGTACAAACCTACTCCCTGGCCCGCGCCATGGTGGAGTCCGGCGCCGGCCTGACGGTGATCGACCCCTTTACTGCCCTCGGTGCCTCGACAGCCACCACGTGCATCCGCACACTCACGCCGCCGCTGCCGATTACCCTATACGCCCTCACCCGCGCCGATGAACCACCGCCGCACATGCTGGCCAATCTGCTGCAGATTTTTGGCCACCGAGCCCGTGAGCTTCTGGAGCGTTTATAGGACGTAATGCATGATCGCCACGAAGTGCAGCAAACTCCCACCGATCACAAACAAATGCCAGATCCCATGGGAATGCCGCAGACGGTCCTCCAGGGCAAAGAAGATGATGCCAACGGTGTACAACACCCCGCCCGAGGCCAACCAGATAAACCCCGCCGTGCCCAAGGCGGCGAGCAGTGGCTTGACCGCCACCAGCACGATCCAGCCCATCACCGCGTAAATCACGATCGACAGGATGCGCGCCTCGGAGCGCGGCTTGATCTCCTGCAGGATGCCAATCACCGCCAGCCCCCACACGATGCCAAACAGCGTCCAGCCCCACGGCCCTCTCAAGGTCACCAGGCAGAAAGGCGTGTAACTGCCGGCGATCAGCAGGTAGATCGAAAAGTGATCGACCTTTTGCATGATCTCTTTTCGACGCCCACGCACGCTGTGGTACACCGTGGACGCGCTGTACAGCACCATCAGCGTAAAGCCGTAAATCGCCACGCTGACGATCTTCCAGGGGCTGCCGTCCAGGCTTGCCACTACCAACATCCATACGGCGCCAATACACGCCGCGACTGCACCGAGCAAATGGCTCCAAGCGTTGAATCGTTCCCCGTGGTACATGTGCCGCTGACCTCCTGTAACCGTTAAGGGCTGATGGGCAAGCGTCCAGCCTTGCGCATAAGAGTGCAAGTGGCGTGTGACGTTCCGGGGACGGCGCGCGGTTTTGCGGGCACAATCGAGGGTATTCGAACAAGAGCCACGGCCATGCTGATCGACGAAGAATTCACCCTCAAAAAGCTCGAGATCTTCCTGGCGTTCATGCGCACCGGCAACCTGGCCCGCGCTGCCGCCGAGCTGCAAACCAGCAACGTCAGCGTGCACCGCGCCATCCATTCCCTGGAAAATGCCCTGCGCTGCCCGCTGTTCAAGCACGAAGGGCGCAACCTCACGCCGCTGGAAAGCGCCTACGTCTTGGAAGAACGCGCACAGAAGCTGGTGGCCGATGTGGTCGACAGCGTACGCCTCACCCGCGAAGCGGCCGGCTTCTCGGCCGAACGCTTCAAGCTCGGCTCACTGTACTCGCTGACGGTGAAGACCGTGCCGCAGCTGATCATGGGCCTGAAGATCCGCCGCAGCGAACTCAATATCGACCTGATCCTGGGCTCCAACTTCGACCTGCTCTACAAGCTCAAGAACATGGAAGTGGACGCGATCCTCATCTCCCTCGACGAGCACGCCAACGACCCGGACTGCGAACAGATTGCCTTGTTCTCCGACGACATCTTCCTCGCCACCCCGGCGGATTCACCGTTCGACCGCGATCAACAGATCGACCTGGCGGATGTGCGCGACGCAACCTTCATCACCCTCACCCAAGGCTTCGCCACGCACCAGGATGGCAATCGCGTGTTCAAGCAGGCGGGGTTCGAGCCGAAGGTGGCGATGCAGGTCAATGACATCTTCACGCTGTTGAGCATGGTCAGTTCAGGCGTGGGTTATGCGCTGTTGCCGGGCAGGATCGCGGCGGTGTATGAGAACCGCGTGAAGTTGATACCGCTGCAACCCCGGTACCGGTTGCAGCAGCATATTGGCGTGGTGTTCCTGAAGGCCAAGGAGCGTGATCCGAACTTGCTGGCGTTGTTGGCGGAGTGTCGGATGTATGCCAATCGGCAGGTTTGACCCAACCTTGTAGGAGCCCGGCTTGCCGGCGATAGCGTCCTTGAGATCGCCATCGCCGGCAAGCCGGGCTCCTACAGGGGATTGGGGTTAGCCGACCAACCCGCGCACGATGAAATAGAGCAACGAAGGCCCGAGCAGGCAGCCCAGCCCGGTGTGGAACGTCGCCGTCAACGCGCCATACGGCACCAACCGCCGATCTGTCGCCGCCAAGCCAGCGGTCACGCCGCTCACCGTGCCGGCCAACCCACCAAACACCATCGCCGAACGCGGGTTATCCAAGCCCATCCAGCGCGCCGCCACAGGCGTACCCACCATCACCAGAATCGCCTTGATCAACCCGGTGGCAATCGACAGCGCCATCACATCCGACGTCGCGCCAATCGCCGCACCGGTCACCGGGCCGACGATATAGGTCACGGCACCCGCGCCAATGGTGGTCATGCTGATCGCATCGCGATAACCAAAGGCCCAGGCCATGCTCGCACCGACGATAAACGGCAGGATCGTGCCCAACAGCAGCGCAATCACACCGATCATCCCGGCCTTGCGCGCCTCGGTGGCTTGCACTTCGAACGCGGTGGCGACGATGGCGAAGTCGCGCAGCATCGCGCCGCCCATCAGGCCGATGCCGGAGAACAGCGCCAGGTCCGCCAGGCCTTTCTGGCCGCCGGTGATCGTGCCGCCGACCCAGGCCAATACCAGGCCGATGACAATGGCAATCGCCGAGCCATGAATACGCCCGAAGGTCAGGCGCTTGGACAGCACCACCGAAATCCACATGACCACGCCAACGAAGGCAAACGCGGTAATCAGGCCGTTGTGTTCCAAACCTTTTTCAATGAGATCCCACATATCAGCGACCTCCTACTGGCGCGATCAGCGGCTCTTCATCGGGCAAGGGTTCGCCCTTGTGGGTACGGCTGATCAGCGCGATGGTGCAACCACACACCACCACAGAACCAATCGCCGCGAGTACCGCCACCGGCCCACCGTGCAGGGCGGTGACCACGTTTTGTTGCGCAGCCATCGCCACCACCACGGGGATGTACATCGCGCCCCAGAAGCCCACGCCCATTTCGCAGTCCTTGGTCATGCCGCCGCGCTTTTGCATCCACAGGCGGGCGCAGATCAGCAGGATCATCGCGATCCCCACCCCGCCCACGTTGGATTTGACGCCCAGCAACACGCCAAGCATGTCGCCCATGATCACGCCCGCAAGCGTGCAGATCGCCAGCAGTGCCACACCGTAGATAATCATTGTTGTTGTCCTCAAAGTGCTCGATCGAAATTGTTGTTGTTGTGCTTCGAAAGCCTTGGGTGATGCTTTATCGGTGGCGGCGCTCCTCCTCTTGCAGCAGGGCCTGCAAGGTGTCCAGGCGCGCGCCTTCGCAGGCGATCACCGTGCCTTGTTCGAATACGCGGCGTGACAGACCAGTGAGCACGGCGCCGGGCGGCAGTTCGATTTGCAGGCGCACGCCGCGCTCGTAGGCGCTTTGCACGGTGCCGCGCCAGTCGACGATGCGACACATGTTGAAGGCCAGGTCGTCGCGCAATTGTTCGGGGTTGTGGATCGGCCGCGCACGGGTGCTGCTCAGGTAGGTGATGCGCGGTGCCTTGAGCGGCACGAAGGCTTGTGCCAAAGCCTGGGCTGGCTGCTCCAGCAACGCGCAGTGAGACGGCACGCTGACAGCCAGTCGCTTGGCGATGCCGTTGCCTTTGATGCGACTGGCGACAAGCTTCATGGCCTGGTCGCTGCCAGCGATCACCGTCTGGTTGTCGGCGTTGATATTGGCCAGGTACACCGGGGTTTCGGGGCTGTGGATTTCGGCCAGCAGGTTTTCGACGGTGGATAACTCCGGGCCGATGATCGCGGTCATGCCGTAGCCCTGTGGATAAGCGTTTTGCATCAGCTCGCCGCGCAGGCTGACCAGCTTGAGAGCGTCGGCGAAATCCAGCGCACCGGCAATCACCGCTGCCGGGTAAGCACCGATGGACAGTCCTGCTACGTAATCCGGCGTGTGCTGCAGCAAGCGGGCGTGGGCCACGCCGGCGATCAGCAGGCAAAGCTGCACGGCGCGGGTACTCGCCAGGGCATGCGCCGAATCCAATGCACGAACGTCTTCACCCAAGGCTTCGCTGGCGTGTTCCAACACATCGGCCGGCAACGCCTGGAGCATGCCGGGGCGTTGGGCGCCCTGGCCGGGGAAGACAAGAAGGCTGCTCATGCTAAGGCCTGCCAAGGGTCGGGGACGAGGTGCGCACCGCTGACCGTTTTCAACAGCACCCGCCGCGATGGACCGGCCCATTCGCGCAGGGCGATAGCGCCGAAAGGTGTTTGCAGTTGCATATCCACAGCGCACGCGGCTTTGTCCAAGGCTGCCAGCAAGTCGCGTGCATCGTTGCGATCCAGCGGCTCGGGCGTGCGCAGAATCAGGTCCAGATCGCTCTGGGCATGCAGCGCTTCAATGCCCGTGGCCAGCTCAAAACCCGCGCTGCCGGTGATGCCCCAATTCAAGGGCGCCAGCACCGGCCGCAGTTGTTCCAGTGCCTGCAAGGCCGGTAAGTCCCGTGTCGAGGCAACATCACGCAGCGCTTCCGGCGTTACTCGCCGCTGCACCGCGGCAATCGGCATTTCGGCGGCAAACCGCTGCTCGCGCAAACGCCCGCGCACGCCTACCGCGACCCAGCCCGGCGTGACGGTGGCGCGACGCACCACCACCGTGCCTACTGCCTCCACCGCCCACGCCGGAGCGTCAGCAGGCAGATGCGCCGGGGTCATGCCCCAGAGCAAGTCGTGGGCGTTCACCATTGCTCTCGCAGCAGTTGGCGCACGTGGCTGGAGGCGGCGCGATTGGTCGCACCCAGGCGGCCGCTCAAGTCGGTGCTGCCAATATCCTTGATCGCACTCACCAGGCAATCGCTGACCCGCGCCACATCCTCCGGCGTGGGCTGTTCAATCTGGCTGACCGACAAGGTTTCCCACAGCAACCCCAGGCTGGCGTAACTGTCGATGTCGTAGGCCATGGGCGGCACGCTGGCGGCCAGGGCTTCCAACTCTTCAACGCTGCGCAGCGTCACGCGCGCGGCCGAGGCCTTGCCCATGGCGTGCACCATCACACCGGGATCGCGCAGGGCGATCAGGCGATTGGCTTGGTACCCATGAGCGAGAAACGCACCGGACATCGCCTTGCCGACCAACAGCGCAATCACCGGGTGCCCCGCCAGACGCGCACGGGCATAGCTGTCGGCGGCGGCGGCCAGGGCTTGGTGAATGCCGAGGGCTTCTTCGCGACGGCCATAGGCTTGGCTCGGTACATCGACGATGGCGATGATCGGGCGTTTATCGCCACGGGCGATGGCTTCATCGACGGCCTTCGCCAGCCCCCAGCCTTCCAGCAGGCCGACTTCGCCGTTGCGTGCGCGGGGGAAGCGGTTTTGCGCGTCGGTGACCACAGCGATATAGCGCACAGGCTGCTCACCCAGCACACCATCGGCGACTTTCAGCGAGTTGGGCAAACCCTCAACGGCTGTCGCTCCGGCGCTCAATGCGTTGAACCACTGCAAACCTCTCATGAGCGATCTCCTTGAAACAGCGCGCGTACCGTCGCCGGGTCGATTTGCGGCGTTGCGTCCAGTTCGGCCAAGCGCGCCAGGTAATAGTCGGCCTGACGACTGCGTTGTTGGGTGGGCAGGCCTTGTTGTCGTAATGCGCTGACGGTCTGTTGAATCTCGGCCACATCGTCAGCGACATAGCGATCGGCCAGGCCGCTGTTGAAGCGTTGCTCACCGCCGGTCAGGCTCCAGATGAAAGGCCGATCGCGGGAGTCGTACTCCTCAAGCCCCGCTTCCTGTTCGATGACTTGCGGGCCATTCAAACCCAGGCGCGCTTCGCGGGTGACGACAAGGTAACTGCACAATCCAGCCGCAATGGACATGCCGCCAAAGCAACCGACACTGCCCGCCACCACGCCGATCACCGGCTGGTGTTGGCGCAGATCGACAATCGCCGCGTGGATATCCGCGATGGCCGCCAGGCCCAGGTTGGCTTCCTGCAAGCGCACGCCACCGGTTTCCAGCAACAGGACGGCGCAGGTGGGAATGCCCTTGCGATTGTCCTCGGCCGCCAGCTCCAAGGCGCCAGCGATTTTTGCGCCGCCCACTTCGCCGAGACTGCCACCCTGGAAGTTGCCTTCGATGGCGGCAATGACGACAGGTTTGCCGTCGATGCTGCCCTTGGCGATCACCACACCGTCATCGGCCTGTGGCACCACGCCTTGGCGGCTGAGCCACGGCGACATGACGCGCTGGAACGGGTCGATCAATTCGCGGTAGGAACCGGCGTCCAGCAACGCCTTGGCCCGCTGCCGAGCGCCCAGCTCAACGAAGCTGTGTTTGGCGAGTAAGTCAGTCATGGCCGATCTCCTCGAAACCCTGCTCCAGGCGCAAACGCACCACGCCCGGGGTGGCACCGAAGTCGTGGATATCAATGTTCAACGCCGGTGGCGTCTGCTCCTGGAAGATGCGCTCGAACAGATGCTGCCAGCGTTGTTCGGCGCCATTCACCGAGGTTTGCACCTGGATGGTCAGCGTGCCCGGCGTACCCGGTTCCAGCAGCACCTCCAGATCGCCCGAGCCGACGCAACCCACCAGCGCACGGCCTTTTGGCGGCTGCCCGGCGGGGAATTCAAAGGACAAGGTTTCCATCACAACGCTCCGTCGAGGCGGTCGATAAACAGGCAGGCAGCCAACAGGTCGGCGGCGCCGCCGGGGGAGGCATTCAGGGCCAGCAGTTGAAGGTCCAGCGCGTGCAGTTGGCGACGACCGCCGAGGGTTGCGCTGCCGCCTGCCTCCAGCACGGCCTGGGCGCCGCGTTGCATCGCGTAGAGGCCTTCGGGACCGGCGCGGTAAAGCACGCAGGTGTCGGCCAGGTCCGTCATGATCGCGAGCAAGGCGTCCAGGCGCGCGTTCTGTTCGCCGGCGTTTTGCTGGCGGCTTCGGTGCAGCTGCGGCAAGCCGCGTTGCACCACGGACGGGAAGCCCAGTTGCGCTTCTTCACGAGCGCCGCGTGCGCCGTAACGTTGGGCGACTTGAGCACCGTGGCTCACGGGCTGCGGCGCATAGCGGTCGTTGAGCAAGGCCAGTTTGGCTGCCGTCAGCGTGACGGCGCGGGGTTCCAGCGCCGCCGCTGCCGTGAGCAAACCAAGGGCCCAGATCGCACCGCGATGGGTGTTCACGCCGTTGGTGGTGGTCAACATTGCTTGCTCACCTTCACGGCCAATGCGCCCAAGGGCTTCGCGCAGGGGCAAACCGACTTCACCGAACTCAATCGCGGCTTCAGCCATCTCCTTAAACATCGGCCACAGCGACAACGCCGAGGCGTGCATCAGGCCCAGGTGCAAATCACTGTGGGCGCCGTTGCCACGCCGGTCCACCAGCGCGGGTTTGGGCGACAGGTCCGCTTCATCGATCAGCGCATCGACGGCCAGATCGGCCAGGCGATCCGCAAGACTGAGTTCATGCAATTTAAGGGCGCGCATTTACCAGCTCCTGAATTTGGCGGGCGGGTTGTACAAGCCACCGGACCACTCCACCAGGTCGGCCACGCTCTTGGCGGCCAACAACTCGCGGGTGGCGTCGGTGCGGCGGATGCCCAAGTCTTCGGGCAAGGCGATCAACCCTTCGCGGCGCATGCGCGCGGTGTCCTTGGGGTTGTGGCGCATGCCAATCGCCGTGACACCTGCGACGGCAGCGATCATCGCCTGGCGCTCTTCGAGTGAACGCGCTTTGTACAGGTAGGCTATGCCCTCTTCGGTAAGCAAGTGCGTGACGTCATCGCCGTAGATCATGATCGGTGCCAGGGGCATGCCGCTTTTGCGCGCGACCTCCACGGCATCGAGGGTGTCGACGAAGGTGGGTTTGCCGCCTTCCTGGAAGGTCTCGACCATTTGCACCACAAGCTTTTTGCCGCGCTCCAACAAGGCTTCGGGCGCATCGTCGTGGCGCATATCCAACCACGCCGGCGTGCCATGGCGGCGGCCGCGCGGGTCGTGCCCCATGTTCGGTGCGCCACCAAATCCGGCGAGTCGGCCACGGGTCACGGTGGAGGAATGGCCGTCACCGTCGACTTGCAGCGTCGCACCGATAAACAGGTCCACCGCGTATTGGCCGGCGAGTTGGCAAAACATTCGGTTGGAGCGCATCGAGCCGTCGCGGCCGGTGAAGAACACATCCGGCCGTGCGGCGATGTAGTTCTCCATGCCCAGTTCGGTGCCGAAGCAATGCACGCTTTCCACCCAGCCGCTTTCAATCGCAGGGATCAGGGTTGGGTGCGGGTTGAGGGTCCAGTTGCGGCAGATCTTACCCTTAAGGCCGAGAGACTCGCCGTAGGTGGGCAGGATCAATTCGATGGCGGCGGTGTTGAAGCCGATGCCATGGTTAAGCGACTGCACATTGTGTTTTTCGTAGATGCCACGGATTGCCATCATTGCCATCAGCACGTGCACCGGCTTGATATGGCGCGGGTCGCGAGTGAACAGCGGCTCGATATAGAACGGCTTGTCGGCCACCACCACAAAATCCACCCAGCTCGCCGGGATATCCACACGCGGCAAATCGGTGACGTCATCCACCAACTGGTTGACCTGCACGATCACGATGCCATCGCTGAACGCGGCGGGCTCGATCAGCGCCGGGGTGTCTTCAGTGCTGGCGCCGGTGTAGATGTTGCCGGCGCGGTCGGCCATAAACCCGGCGGAAAGCACCACGTTGGGGATCAGGTCCACCACCAGCCGCGCATAGAGTTCGATGTAGGTATGGATCGCGCCGATTTCCAGCAGGCCGTCTTCGAGCAATTGGCTGATGCGTAGGGATTGGGTGCCGGCGAAAGAGAAATCCAGCTTGCGGGCGATGCCTTTTTCAAACAGGTCCAGGTGCTCGGAACGGCCAACACTGGGCATGATCATGTGCAAATCGTGGAGCTTGGACGGGTCGGCTTTGGCGAGGGAGCGCGAGAGGAAATCCGCCTGCTTCTGGTTATTGCCCTCCAACACCACACGGTCGCCGGGCAGGATCAGCGCCTCAAGCGCCTCGACGATCCTGTCACTGGGTAACACCGCCCCGTCTGCGTATTTTTTGACCAGCCCGAGCCGCCGCTGCTTCTCGTCGCGCCGCCGCGTCCAGCGCGAGTCGGGGGTGATTGTTGTTGTCATGGTCGCTCCACGGGTTTGCTGTCGTGGGCTGTACCTTAGGAGTGATTCAGAGGGCCATCAATCAAGCTCGGCGGTGAACCGTTACGGCTGGAGTAACAAAGCCTGTGTAGGAGCTGGCTTGCCAGCGATAACGGTCGCTAATTGAACAATGTGCCAACTGACAGCACGCCATCGCCGGCAAGCCGGCTCCTACAGTTGACCGGTGATTCATTCCCACCTATGACCAGCAAGCAATGCTTGCACATTGCTCATTAATATCTTCGCACCTTCCATTAATTGGCCCAGCAGCGCCTCATCTTCATCCATGTACCCTTCATATTCCGCGAGGTTCCGACGCTCATGACACAAAGCCAACAACCTCACCTGCACCTTGCCGGCGTCTGCGGTATGAACCAGGCATTGGAAGACCAGATAGCGTTTATCCGAGCGATAACCTTGCAAGCGCAAGGCCGTAAGGGCGATAGCATGAGCGGCGTTGTAAGCCAGGTCGAAACGACTGGCGAATGATAACTGCGGATTACCGGCGTCCCTCAGCCGATCCCTGGCTGAACGCATCAGCCCATCACACTCTTTGCGATCCGGCGGCTCAGCCTTCACGCCGCCGCTACGTTGCAGATTCTCCAGGTTTACCTTGTTGTCCATCCGTGGATTCCAGGGGGTTGCTCCCCATCAGGTTGATCTTGTCCTGCTGCACGACCCGCTGCACAAAACTGTTCCCGGCATTCCATTTGCCGATCCAGTCTTCAGGGGTGTAAAGCGTCGGGTTGAGGGTGCGGCCCAGTTGCTCTTCCAGCGGCATGAGCTGCTCCATGACTTCACTGTAGTTGAGGCTTTCGCCGATCAACATGAGATCTATGTCACTGGATGAGTGCGCCTCGCCTTTGGCGATGGAGCCGTAGATAAACGCCCAGGTTATCTGCTTGGCGAACGGCGCCAGTGCAGTGCGCAATGGTTCATCCAGGCTCAGGGTCTTGCGCACGATGGCCAACAACTCCGAGTAAATCGGGCATTGGGGGTTGGCTTGGTAATGGGTCTGGTTGCCTTGGCGCGTCATGCTCAAGATGCCCGCCAATTGCAGACGTTCAAGCTCACGAGTGAGGCTGCCCTTGCCCACCTGGGCCCATCGCGCAATTTCATTGGTGAAGAAGCTTTGGTCGGGTTTGCCGAACAGCAGGCCCAGTACTTTTTGTTGGGTGACGGTGAAGAGTGCAGTGCTGATCGGCAAGGTGTGCATGGCAGCGGCCAAAGAGTCCCAAAAAGGGAACGATAGGTCCCTTTTTGGGAACGATCAAGTTTTAAGCGACTGCAGAAGGGGAAATCTGTTCCAGGGCCCGATCCACTAATAGCTGCCCCAGCTCCGCCATTTGCTGGATGCCGAGCATGATCGCGCGCTGGGAGGTGTCCAGGTCGAAGGCGAGATTGCAGGTGAGTGCGTTAAGAGAAGACAGGGTTTCGCTGGCGTTGACCAGCAGGGTTTCGGTGTTTTCGTGCGGGTTTACGGTGAAGAGGGGCGGATTGGGGGTAGGTTTGACCATGATTTACAGCTCCGATATGTGATGGAGACTGCCCTCTTCCGCTTGCACGCGAATAAAGGTGGCAGCTGTGCGCAGGTGTGCAAGACCGGGCATATCGGACCCCGGCAGACCCCGAAGGGTCTCCCACGCACAGCCGCCATAACAAATACAGCAGGCATAAAAAACGCCCGTTGGATGGCTATGGGCGTTGGTGCGCCGATATGTAACCGGACTTGCACGTCCGTGTCACCGTTTTTTGCGATGACAGGACGAAGACTAGGCGCGCTGACGGCACGCGACAAGTTCATGCACGGCCCAACATCTTGCAGGAAAAATCCGAAGCCAGCCGGTCTACAACTTCATGTCTATGCTCACAGCGCCCAAACCTTCAAGCGGATAGCTGCGGTACGCATAAACCTCACCACGAACAGTGAGGTGGATGACGCCATCCTGCCGGGTCACTTGAACATCCGGCGCTTTGGTTTTCAAAAAGGGATGTGCCGAAACCAGCGCTGTCAGTATCTCCCGATCACTACCTAAGTCTTTATGAACGTAGTACCTGTAGGAAAATCCCACTGTCGCGCCGCCCTGACCGTCACGTGCTCCATAAATTGAGCTGCCGTTGCCCAAGGAGTGTTTCAAAACCACTTCGTCCAAATCCGGTGTACCGGATGACATGATCCAATTGCCCCCGATATAAATCAGGCAGGCTACCAGCAGGCAGTTGCGCAGAACCGGCAAGAGGCCCTTAGTAGCCCTGAGAAATTGCATACTCAATACCCCTCCTTATCCAATATTGATCTCGAGGATCATCGCCAAAAGGGTCTGCGCCCCACCATGACCCAAATTCCGGCTTGGTGGTTTTTGCGAATGTTTGAGCGACACCTGCTGCCCGTAACAGAACATGCTCGGGAATACCCAGCACCGTACCTGTAGCACCATAATTGAAGTTACCAAAAGCTTCGTACTGACGCCCTCGCTTCTTGTAGTTCCATGGGCCGGCAGCCCTGACCTGTGAGTAAAACCAGGAATAAGCGAATGCCGAGCCTGGCTGGAGATGAGTGCCTTTACACTTGGCGGTCGCCATATTTTCGAGAAGTGAAACACCCGGCGGCATTAACGGTACGGCCATTTGCGAATCCTTGCTGGCTGTGAGGAGCGCCGAACCTAGCACCCCACCTGGCACTGAACATCCCGCGCAATCCAGATACAGAACTTGCCTACAACAGCTCCATCCCGTTCCGACATATTGATTTTCTCCACACAGAGCCTGGGAACGAGCGCGATTTAGTGTAGGAGCTGGCTTGCCAGCGATAGCGGTGGGTCAGTTGTTAATGAGTGGGCTGGCAGACCGTCATCGCCGGCAAGCCGGCTCCTACAGGGATCTATGCCAAACCGGATTCGACCAGCAGGGCCTCAAGCCCCATAAGGTCCGGCACCTTCGCCACATGCTCGCCCACCTGCACCGCCGCCAGCTCCAGCGGGCACAGCGGCACGTCCACGTAGCTCAATTCACTATCAAGCTTGTACGACCGGGGAATCCCCTGGATCACCAGCGCAATAAACTTCAGCGTCGGCCGCCCGCCCAACGCGTTCAACACCACTATCCGCGAGCGTTCGCCGGTCACGCTGGCTTCACCGCACACCGCTTCAAAGCTGATCAGCGGGATTTGCCTGTCGCGCCAAGTCACTTGCCGCAAATACCACGGCGGTGCATCGCTGGCCGGTTCGCCGCGCTGAAAGTCGATCAGTTCGGCGATGGCGACGTTGGGTAGCACCAGATGGCGGTCGGCCAGGGGCAGCAGCAGGCCGGTGAGTTGGCTGGTGCGGTGGTCAAGCATGGGACTTGCTCCAGTAGGCGATGCTTTCGAGCAGCACCGATTCCTGGTACGGCTTGCCGAGGTAGTCATTCACGCCGATGGCCATGGCGCGGTCGCGGTGTTTCTGGCCGGTGCGCGAGGTGATCATGATGATCGGCAGGCGCATCAGCCGGGGGTCGTTGCGCACTTGGGTGGCGACTTCGAAGCCGTCCATGCGCGGCATTTCGATGTCGAGCAGCATCAGGTCCGGGCTGTGCTCTTCCAGCACGGCGAGGGCGTCGATGCCGTCTTTGGCGGTGAGCACGTTCATGCCGTTGCGTTCCAGCAGGCGGCTGGTGACTTTGCGCACGGTGACCGAGTCGTCCACCACCAGCACCAGCAACGGACGCTTTTTCAGCGGGTCGTTGAGGATCAGTGGCGCATCCACTGACTGCGCCGGCAAGGCCGCTGGGCGGGCGCGGATATGCGCCAGCAGGTCGATGATCAACACCACGCGGCCATCGCCCAGAATCGTCGCGCCAGACAAACCCTGCACGCCGGCAAACTGCGGCCCCAGGCCCTTGACCACGATTTCCCGCGTGCCGGCCATGGCGTCCACATGGATCGCCACGCGCCGCTCGTTGCATTGCACCAGCAGTACCGGGACCGGCTGATATTGGCCCAACAGTTTCGGGCGGCTGACGGTGTGCAGCAGGTCGCCTAGGTAGAACAGCTCGTAACGCTGGCCGGCGTATTCATAACGCGGTGGATCTTGCTGGTAGTGCCCGGCCAGCTCATGGGGCAACACACGCACCAGGCCTTCGATGGTGTTGAGCGGGATCGCATATTGGTCGTCCGCACATTGCACCATCAGCGCGCGGTTGACCGACACGGTGAACGGCAGGCGAATACGGAAGTGCACGCCCATACCCGGCGTCGAGTCGATGAACATCGAACCGCCCAACTGACGCACTTCCTCATGCACCACGTCCATACCCACACCACGCCCGGAAATCTGCGTAATCTTTTCCGCCGTGGAGAAGCCCGGTTGCAGGATGAACTGCAACACGTCGCGGTCGCTGATCTCCTGATTGGGATCGAGCAAACCGCGCTTGATCGCCTTGCGCCGCACCGCCTCCAGCGGCACACCCGCGCCGTCGTCGCGCATGTCGAAGACGATGTCGCCGCCTTCGTGGGTCAGGTCCAGGGTGATGCGACCTTTCTCGGGCTTGCCGGCCAGCAGCCGTGCATCGCGGGACTCCAGGCCGTGGTCGACGGCGTTGCGCAGCATATGCTCCAGCGGCGCGGCCATGCGTTCCAGCACGTTGCGGTCCATCTCGCCCTCGGCATTGCCGACAATGAATTCCACGTCCTTGCCCAGCTCACCCGCCACCTGGCGCACGATGCGCTTGAGGCGCGGCAGCATGCGCTCGAACGGCACCATGCGCGTGCGCATCAGGCCTTCCTGCAACTCGGTGTTGATGCGTGCCTGCTGCTGCAACAGATCGTGGGCGTCTTCGTTGCGGCGCTCAAGGGTGTCCTTGAGGTCGAGCAGGTCAGAGGCGGATTCGGACAACGCGCGAGACAGTTGCTGCAACTGCGAATGACGGTCCATTTCCAGCGGGTCGAAGTCTTCATAGCCCAGGCGCTCGGCCTCGGCTTGCTGGCGGCTGAGGATGCGGCCCTGGGTTTCGGTGTCGAGGCGACGCAGTTGGTCGCGCATGCGCTCAATCGTAGTTTCCACTTCGGTCAGGGCGATGCGTGCGTCGTTGACTTGCTGTTCGATGCGGCCACGGAAGATCGAGGTTTCACCGGCCAGGTTGACCAGGTCGTCGAGTAGCTCGGCAGAGATCTTCACCATGTCGGCCATCGGATCGACGACGGCCTCCGCCTTGCCCGCCGGCAACGCTAATGGCGTCACGGGCTCATCGCTCGGGTGCACCAGGCTTTTGATGCGCTCGATGAGCTTGTCCACCGAGCCGACCGGCAAGCCGTCCGCCACCGCGTCGATCATCTGCGCCAGGCGATCATGGCAGCCTTGCAGCAACGCGAACAACTCCGGGGATGGCGCGAGCAATCCGGCAGACAGGCCTTCATAGAGAAATTCCAGCTCATGGGCCAGGTCGCCAATGGGCGCAATCTCGACCATGCGCGCGCCGCCCTTGAGGGTGTGCAGGTCGCGCAGCAGGGTCTCCACTTCCTGGCGATTGCCGGGCTCGGCCTGCCAGCGCGACAGCGCAGCACTGGAGCTGTCGAGGATGTCTGCGGCCTCTTCGAGGAAGATATCCAGCAGCTCAGGGTCGGCGCCGGACGCCGGCGGCGCGGCGACCGGTGCCGCTGGCGCGCTGCCTTGGCGCAGTGCGCGCACCCTGGCGATCAGCTCGTCGCTATCGCTCAGAGGCTGGTGATGGTGCAGTTCTTCAAGCTGCAAGGCGAGGCGCTCATGGCTGGCCATCAGCACGTGGGACAGTTCGGCAGAGTAGCTGTAGCGGCGGTCCACCAGCCCTTCATACAGGCATTCCAACTCGTGGGCCAGGTCGCCAATCGGCTCGATTTCAGCCATGCGCGCACCGCCCTTGAGGGTGTGCAGATCGCGTTGCAACGACGACAGCGGCGCGGCGTTGTCGGGCTCCAGCAACCAGCGCTTGAGCGACTGCCCGGCGCTGTCGAGGATGTCCACGGCTTCTTCGAGGAAGATCTCGACGATCTCGTCGTCCATCGCCGTTTGGTGATCCAACTGCTGTGTGGCGGCACCCAGTTCGGCAATGCTCAGCGCACGGCTGCCATCGCTTTTGATCAGGCCGGTGGCGGACGGGTCGAGGGCTTCATCCAGCAGCTCACGCAGGGCTTGGACACGGGCCGGCGCCGGGCTGATTTCCTGGCCGGCGGCCAGTTGGTCGAGCATGCTGATCAGCGCTTCATGGGCCTGTTCGGCCTCATGGAAAAACCGCTCGCTGACCGCCAGGCTGCTTTCCTCAACGGCGCCGTACAGGTCGAGCAAGGCTTCGCAGAGTGCGTCGATGGCGTACAGGTCGGCAACGTGCGCGCCCTCCCCCAACGTGGTCAATTCATCCAGCAGCGCAGTGAGTTCCTGGCGATCGCCGGGGTGTTGCTGCCAGCGACGCAGCAGGCTTTCGGCGTCGAGCAGGATGTCCATGCCCTGGGCCAGGAAGTTGGCGATCAGTTGTGGATCGCGCTTGATGCGCACGTCGAGCAGCGCTTCAAGCTGCTGATCCAGCAAACGTTGAGTGCGGCTGATCAAGTCCTCTGCACCGTTGATCGGCGCCAGGGGATCGCTCTCCAGATCCCGTAGACCCCGCTGGAACAGTCCTTCGGCTTCCAGCAACAACTCCACTTCGTCCAGGTCCAGCGGCAGGCGGTGGGCCTTGTACTCACGGGTCAGGTGGTCGAGCGGGCGCGCCAGCTCGGCAATGGGCAGCACGCCAGCCATATAGGCGCTGCCCTTGAGGGTGTGCAGGGCGCGTTGCAGTTCATCGCTGACTTGCAGCGGCACATGCTCGGCGGCCTGTTGCAGGAAGTGGTTGAGGCTGTCCAGATGGCTTTGGGCTTCGTTGCGGAAAATCTCCAGCAGCATCGGATCATGAGGCTCGGCGGCCAGCGCGGGTGTACCGCTGGCCAAGGCGTGGGCACGGGCGGCCAGGGCGTCGACTTCATCGCGTTGACGCTGGTCGTCGATGGCAAAGTCAGCGATCAACTCCGGCAGCAAGGCCACCGCTTCATCCAGCACCTGCTGCACATCCGGACCGAGGGTCACGCTGCGTTCCAGCACACGGTTCAGCAGGTTCTCCACAGCCCAGGCCAACTCCGCCAAGACCAGGGCGCGCACCATGCGCCCGCTGCCTTTGAGGGTGTGGAAGGCGCGGCGCATTTCGGCCTGGGCGGTTTTGTCCGCGCTGTTAGGCAGGTAACGGTGCAGCACCTCGAGGACTTCGTCGGTCTCCTCAAGGAAGACTTCGCGCAGTTCATCATCGATAGGCTCTTCATCGGCCGGCGGCGGCAACAGGCTGCCAGGGCGCTGCAGGGCCGGCGGGTTCAGCCGCGACGTTGGGCTGGCGAGTGCGTCGAACTGCGATTGGCTCGGCGTAACCTCGGCCGAGAGCGCGCCATCCGGTACGACCAGGGCCTGGCGCCAGGGTTTTTCGGCGGGCAGGTAACCCAGTGCGGCCAAGCCTTGGGTGGCCAATTCCAGCACACGCTCACCCGCCGCATCCGGGTCCTGGAGCATGCGCTCCAGGTAATATTCCAGGCTGCTGATCACGTCGGCGAAATGCGCCAGTTGCATCTCGGAAGGCGGTGCATCGTTGCCCATCAACTGCTCGTCGACGTAATCGGTGCAGCCGCGCATCAGGCTTGCCGCGCGGGGCAACGGAATCATCGCCAGGGCGCCACGCACCTGGCTCAGCAGCTCCGGCAAGGACTCCAGGCGTTGGCGATCCCAATCAGCTTCGATGCAGTCGATCACCAGTTCCTTGGCCTGCTTGAGGCACTGGCAGGACTCACGGATCACCAACTGGTGGATCTGGGTCAGGTCGGTGGTGGGCAAGCGGCTTTCTTCGCGGCTTTCCGGTTCGACGGTGCCAACCATGCCCGCCAACGTGGCTTCGACGTAGAGCAAGGCGCCGGCGACATCCATCAATACAGCGTCATTGGGTTCGCGCTGGCCTTGGACCAGGCTCAGCACCACGGCGAGTTGGTCGATGATGACTTTACGCGGCTGGCCGAAGCCCAGCACCGCCAGGGTGTCGGCGATCTGCCGCAACGGCGCCAGCAGTGCATCAAGGTCGCTGGTGTGCTGGCGGTCGCTGCGTACGAACAAGTCGAGGCGTTCTTTGACCCGAACCAGCTCTTCACACAAGGCGCCCAGCACCGAGCCCATGGCGTTGCGATCCGGCCCGGCCAGACGGGCGCGTTCGGCATCGACCACCGCGCTGTCAGGCAAGGCTTCATCCAGGCCGTAGCGTTCCTTGAGGCTTTGCATGCGCGGCGTCGGCCGGGTGACCTTGGCCACATAGAACAGCAGGCTCTTGAGCAATTCATCCGGCGCCGGCTGGTTGATCCCGCCGATGCCCTGGGCCAGCAGGCGTTTGAGTTGCTTGTCACTGGCCTTGAGCAGACTGCGCAACGCCGGACTGTTGGCGATCACGCCGGTGAGCATGCCTTCGACCAGCGCCGAGGTGACCTGCCACAGCGGCAACAGCGGCGCGCCTTGGCACAGTGCCTCGAGGCGTGCGAACACCCGCGCCATGTCTTCCAGGTTGCTGGGGCCATGGTCTTCACGCAGCAGCCCGGCCAGCGCCTGCTGCAAAAGCTGGTGCCACTGGCGCAATTGCTCTTTCAGGTCGGGCGCGGCGCGTTGGGCCAGGGCCTCATCCGGCAGCGCCGCGATGGTCAGCAGTTGCGGGCTGAACAGGCTGGTTTCCGACAGCAGGCTTTCGCCGCGCGCACTGCGCAGGTCATTGAGCAGTGGCAACACCACCAGCGGCAGGTCGCGGCGGGCGCTGTGCACGCGGTCAAGGTACAACGGCAATTGAGTCAGGGCCTGTTGCAGCAGGCGGATGCTTTCGTCGCGCTGACCGACACTCCCGGCTTGCAGCGCCAGCGCCAGCGCTTCGACTTCTTCCGCCAACAGCGCCGCGCCGTAGAACTCGACCATCTGCAACGCGCCATGCACTTGATGGACACACGCCAGGCACTCGCTGATCGCTTCGGCGTCTGAGGTTTCGACGTACGCGTCTAGCGCCGAACGGGCCTGTTTCAGGGTTTCGGCAATGTCGCCCTTGACCCATTCGAGGGCCACGTAGTCGTGCCGATCAACCATAACTGCTCCGCTTAGAATTCGTGGGTTGCTGGTGGTACGAGATCTCAAGACAGATAGAGATCAAATGTGGGAGGGGGCTTGCCCCCGATGGCGATGCATCAGTCAAAGATTGGGTGACTGACCCACTGCTATCGGGGGCAAGCCCCCTCCCACATTGACACTGCATTTCAATCGTCGACCTGCTTCGGTGGCGGCAAGGTGAAACCCGACACCGACCGGCGCAGTTGGCTGGCCATTTTTGCCAGGTTGCCGATGCTTTCGGCGGTGGCCGTCGACCCCGACGAGGTCTGGGTAGTGATCTGTTGGATCACGTTCATGGTCAGCGATATCTGCCCGGCCGATGAAGTCTGTTGCTGCGCTGCGTTGGAGATGCTCTGGATCAGCGCCGCCAGGGTCTTCGACACGCCTTCGATCTCTTCCAGCGCCACCCCGGCGTCCTGGGCCAGCCGCGCGCCGCGCACCACTTCGGTGGTGGTCTGCTCCATGGAGATGACCGCTTCGTTGGTGTCGGCTTGGATCGCCCGCACCAGCGTTTCGATCTGCCGGGTGGCCGCAGACGAACGTTCGGCCAGACGCTGCACTTCATCGGCCACCACCGCAAAGCCGCGCCCGGCGTCACCGGCCATGCTGGCCTGGATCGCGGCGTTGAGGGCGAGGATGTTGGTCTGGTCGGCAATGTCGTCGATCAGGCTGACGATATCGCCAATCTCCTGGGAAGATTCGCCAAGGCGCTTGATGCGCTTGGCGGTGTCCTGGATCTGTTCGCGAATGTTGTCCATGCCGTGGATGGTGTTATGCACCACCTCGTTGCCCTTGTTGGCGATTTCCACCGAGCGCTCTGCCACCGCCGAGGACTCGGCAGCGTTGGCCGAGACCTGGTCGATGGACTGGGCCATCTGGTTGATCGCGGTGGACGCCTCGGCGATCTGCTGGGCCTGGTGCTCCGAGGCCTGGGCCAAGTGCATCGCGGTGGCCTGGGTGTCCTGCACGGCACCGGCGACTTGCCCGGCGGTGAGGTTGATGGTGGCGACCAGGTCGCGCAATTGGTCAACGGAATAGTTGATGGAGTCGGCGATGGTGCCGGTGAAGTCTTCGGTCACCGAGGCGGTCACGGTGAGGTCGCCGTCGGCCAGGTCTTCGATTTCGTCCAGCAGGCGCATGATCGCATTCTGGTTGCGCTCGTTCTTCTCGGCGGTTTCGTGCAATTGGCGGTTGGTTTCGCGCACCATCACCAGGCCGATCAAAATGATCGAGGTCAGTGCGAGCAGGCCCAGGACATAGCCGCCGATGGTGTCAAAACTGCGCCCGCTGGCGAGGTTTTCGAACCCGGTGGCCAGGTGCGAGGCTTCATCGAGCAGGGTTTGCGACAGGTTGAAGATATTGCTCGCCGAGGCCCGCACCTGGAACAACTGTGGCGAGGTCTCGAGGATTTCATCCACGGAGCCGGAAACGAATTCGAACAGTTCGGCGATTTCCGCCAAACGCGCGCGGGCGTCGCGGTCTTCGACCTGGGTGATGCGCAAACCGGGGTTGCCCTGCAGCATGCCATTGAGCACTTGGCCGAAGCGGTTGGCGTCACGGCCAAAGGCATCGGCGGCCTGCACGGCGGTTTCGTCGCCGGCCAGCACGGTGTTCACCGCGCCAAGGATACGTTCGGCCAGCAGTGACTGGCGCTGGGCCACGGCCACCTGGCTCGCCGGGGCACCACGTTGCAGAAGTATATCGACGACCTTTTCCGATTCCATCTGCAGTTGCGGCACGGTTTCGGCCAGGGTCGCGGCCACTTGGTGCAACGACAGCACGGTCTGCTCGCTGGCGAGAATCGCGTCGGTGTTTTTCAGCAGCGCTTCCCAGTCGGTCTGCACCGCGCGCATTTCGGCACGCACCGCGCTTGGCGCGGCGGGCAGGCCGGTTTCCGGGTCACCTTTTTTCAGGAAGCCCCAGCGCTGGGCGAAGTCGTTGCGCGCATCGCCCAGCAACTTGAACGCCGCAGCCTTGCCGGCGGCGGCTTCGGTGGCGTTCTTGGCGATGCGCTGGGACAGCACGCGCAGCTCACCGGCGTGGCCGATGTACTGTTTGTCGTAGGTGGACTGGGTATTGAGGTACGCGAAGTTGGCGAACAGCAACATGATGAACACGATCAGTGCGATGAACAGCACGATGATCTGCGAGCGGCTGCGTGAGCCGGCCTGGGGTTTGAGTGCGGTAGCGGTGGTCATGCGGCAACATCCATGAAGCCAGGGGCCTGGGCCAGAGCAAAGGGGCTGAACACCTGCCACGACGGATCGCCGTCGAACCGGCCCTGGATAAACGATACGTCAGGCGTAGCGTTCGCCCGCCAGGCGTCTTGTGCGAAATGCTGCATCCCCACTACCTCGTCGACCAGCAGCCCGACAAACAAGTCGTTGAACTCCACCACCAGCACTCGCCGTTGCTTGCGCGCCTTGGACAACTCAAGGCCGAGGAACCCACCCAAGTCCATCACCGGCAACAGGCGCCCACGCAGGTTGGCCACGCCCTTGACCCAGGCCTTGACTCCGGGCATCAGCGTGCAACGCGGCTCATGCAGGACTTCGGCGACTTCGCCCATGGGCGCCACATACCAGTGCTGGCCCAGGCGAAAGCCAATCCCGCTCCAGCGTTGCAGGCGGGTTTCCTGGGACGGCAGGTCAGCGGCCAGCAGGCGGCAGCGGCGGTCGATGTCCAACAGCAGCTCGAAGGCGGTTTGCGACTCGGTCATGATGGCAAACCGTCAGCCGGCCAGCACCTTGTTCAGGGTGGCAATCAGGGTTTCTTCATCCACCGGCTTGGTCAGGTAATCCTTGGCGCCCTGGCGCGCGCCCCAGATCTTGTCGGTTTCCTGGTCCTTGGTGGTGATGATGATGATCGGGATGCCGTTGGTTTCCGGCTCCTTGGACAGCTGGCGGGTGGCCTGGAAGCCATTGAGGCCCGGCATCACGATGTCCATCAGCACGGCATCGGGTTTTTCCTGGCGGGCCAGGGCCACGCCGTCCGCGCCGTTTTCGGCCTTGAGGACCTGGTGGCCATGCTTTTCCAGCATGCCGGTCAGTTTGTACATTTCGGTCGGCGAATCGTCGACGATCAGAACACGTGCCATGGTTTTCCCCACTACATAAGTGGACGCCAGCCCTTGTGAGGCGGTGTCAGTGTGCTTGTTCTACTGCGGCGAACCCCGGCACGTAGGCCTTGATCGCGCCCAGCAGTTCTTCCTTGCTGAAAGGCTTGGTCAAAAACTGATCGACACCGACGATGCGCCCCTTGGCCTTGTCGAACAGGCCGTCCTTGGACGACAGCATGATCACCGGGATCGACTTGAACGCCGGGTTGTTCTTCACCAGCGCGCAGGTCTGATAGCCATCCAGGCGCGGCATCATGATGTCGACAAAAATAATATGCGGGTGATGATCAACAATCCGGGCCAGGGCATCGAAACCGTCGATGGCCGTGATGACATCGCACCCTACGTTCTTCAACAAGGTTTCAGCGGTGCGGCGGATCGTCTTCGAATCATCGATCACCATCACTCTCAAGGCGTTGGAATGCTGTTCCATATCTGCTCTGCCATCGCCACAGCGAATCGGTTTTCGGTGTGTACTGCCTGATGTTGCACAGGATGAGCGCCGCAAGCCTTGGAATTCAAGGGCTGCTGCGCCGTGGCAGTCTTTTTAGCACAGTCTCCGGGCGCAATCTATCGAGCAACCGGCCAGGTGGTTTTTCCTTGACCCACAACAGCCGCAGCGCCACTCTGACGCCACTTTTATGCGCCCTTATTTGCTAGAGGAAATCCCCCATGAGCGTTCGCGTCGGCATTGTCATGGACCCTATCGCCAGCATTTCCTATAAAAAGGACAGCTCGCTGGCCATGCTCCTGGCCGCCCAGGCCCGCGGCTGGACCCTGTTCTATATGGAACAGCGCGATCTTTACCAGGGCGACGGAGAAGCCCGCGCGCGCATGCGCCCGCTGCAGGTATTTGCCAACCCTGAAAAGTGGTTCGAATTGCAGGACGAAATCGACAGCCCGCTGAGCGATCTGGACGTGATCCTGATGCGCAAGGACCCGCCGTTCGACATGGAGTTCGTCTACTCCACCTACCTGCTGGAACAGGCCGAACGCGCTGGCGTGCTGATCGTCAACAAGCCGCAAAGCCTGCGCGACTGCAATGAAAAGCTGTTCGCCACCCTGTTCCCACAGTGCACGCCGCCGACCGTGGTCAGCCGCCGCGCCGATGTGCTGCGTGAATTCGCCGCCAAACATGGCGATGTGATCCTCAAGCCGCTGGACGGCATGGGCGGCACCTCGATCTTCCGTCACCGCGCAGGCGACCCGAACCTGTCAGTGATCCTGGAGACCCTGACCGCCCTGGGCACCCAGCAGATCATGGGCCAGGCCTACCTGCCGGCGATCAAGGACGGCGACAAGCGCATCCTGATGATCGACGGCGAGCCGGTGGATTACTGCCTGGCGCGCATCCCGGCAGCCGGCGAGACCCGCGGCAACCTGGCGGCCGGTGGGCGGGGTGAAGCCCGCCCGCTGTCGGACAAGGACCGTTGGATTGCCGCCCAGGTCGGCCCGACCCTGCGTGAAAAGGGCCTGCTGTTTGTCGGCCTGGACGTGATCGGCGAGAACCTGACTGAAATCAACGTCACCAGCCCGACCTGCATTCGCGAGATCGACAACGCATTTGGCACGAACATCGGCGAAATGTTGATGGCCGCCATTGAGCGCAAGCTACAAGCCAAGTGACATAGAACAGCCGGACACGCACCAACATTGCGCTATCATGCCCCACCTGTGAAACGCGCGATGTTGGTTTTTTTGTCATGACACTCCCGTCCGACCTGCCCCCCGAACTCTCCCCCAGCGGCGTGCGCCCGGCTGATCGGCTCGGATTTACCCTGTTCCTGGCCGCGTTGATTCACCTTGCCCTGATCCTCGGCGTGGGTTTCACCATGGTCGAACCCAAGCAGATCAGCAAAACCCTGGAAATCACCCTGGCCACGTTCAAGAGCGAAAAGAAGCCCGAGAAGGCTGACTTCCTCGCCCAGGACAATCAGCAAGGCAGCGGCACCCTCGATAAGAAAGCCGTGCCCAAGACCACCGAAGTGGCGCCGTTCCAGGACAACAAGGTGAATAAAGTCACCCCGCCGCCGGTGCCCAAGCCCGAGGTCAAGCAGGCCGCGCCCAAGGCTGCGGTGACCACCGTCGCGCCCAAGCCGCAAAAAGCCCCGACCCAGCGCGAAAAGACCAAGACCGAACCCACGCCCGAGCCCGTAAAGCCAGCGCCGACCTTCGACAGCTCGACCCTGTCCGACGAAATCTCCAGCCTCGAAGCCGAACTGGCAAACGAACAACAGTTGTACGCCAAGCGCCCACGCATCTATAGGCTCAACGCCGCCTCGACCATGCGCGACAAAGGTGCCTGGTACAAAGATGAGTGGCGCAAGAAGGTCGAGCGTATCGGCAACCTCAACTACCCGGAAGAAGCCAGGCGCCAGCAGATTTACGGCAATTTGCGTCTATTGGTTTCAATCAACCGCGACGGCACGTTGTATGAAGTGCAGGTGCTGGAGTCGTCCGGCCAGCCGCTGCTGGACCAGGCCGCCCAGCGCATCGTGCGCCTGGCCGCGCCTTTCGCGCCGTTCAGCGGTGATTTGAACGACGTCGACCGCCTGGAAATCATCCGCACCTGGAAGTTCGCCAAGGGCGATCGGTTGTCGAGCAATTGATGACAATTGCCACCTGTGGCACATCACCAGCTTGTCAGTTCGCCCCTCCACCGCCACACTATCGAACATGAAAAACGTCAGCCCGACCTACCTCAAGCATCAATTCCTGATCGCCATGCCCCATATGGCCGACCCGAACTTTGCGCAGACCTTGACCTACATCGTCGAGCACACGGCCAATGGTGCCATGGGGTTGGTGGTCAACCGCCCGCAAGAGCTGAACCTGGCGGATATCCTTGAGCAACTGCGCCCGGAAGTCGATCCGCCCACGCGTTGCCAGGGCGTGCCGATCTACATCGGCGGGCCGGTGCAGACCGATCGCGGTTTTGTGCTGCACCCGACCGGGCCAAAGTTCCAGGCCACGGTCGACCTGGAAGGTGTGTCACTGTCCACCTCCCAGGACGTGTTGTTCGCCATCGCCGACGGTGTGGGTCCCGAGCAAAGCGTGATCACCCTCGGTTACGCGGGCTGGGAAGCCGGCCAGTTGGAGGCTGAACTCGCCAGCAACGCCTGGCTGACCTGCTCCTTCGACGCCGACATCCTGTTCAACACGCCCAGCGAACTGCGCCTGGAAGCGGCTGCCGCCAAACTGCGGGTCAACCTCAGCCTGTTGACCAGCCAGGCGGGGCACGCCTGATGGCTTTGCGACTGATCCTGGGTTTTGACTACGGCACCAAACAGATCGGCGTCGCCGTCGGCCAGGTCATCACCGGCCAGGCCCGCGAGTTGTGCACGTTGAAAGCCCAGAACGGCGTGCCGGACTGGAACCAGGTCGAAGCCCTCATTAAAGAGTGGAAGCCCGATGCGGTCGTGGTCGGCCTGCCGTTGAACATGGACGGCACCCCCAGCGACATGTGCCTGCGCGCCGAAAAATTCGCCCGCCGCCTCAATGGCCGCTACAACCTGCCCTTCTATACCCACGATGAACGCCTCACCACCTTTGAAGCCAAGGGTGAGCGCCGTGACCGTGGCGGGCAAAAGGGCAGCTACCGCGACAACCCCGTGGACGCCATCGCCGCCGCCCTGTTGTTGCAGGGATGGTTGGATGAAAACACTGCTTTATTTGAATCCTGAATTGCCGCATTGCTTTTTGTAGGAGCGAGCTTGCTCGCGAAAAACGTCAACGATTACGCACGCATCCAGTGATGCACGCGGCGCCTGTGAGTTCTTCGCGAGCAAGCTCGCTCCTACAGTGTCTTTTACGTTTGAGCCCGGACCTTGCCTGCGCCAAGGTCCTGAAGGAGCCTGCATGAGCCTGCCGAACCCCGCCGAACTGATCAGCCAGATGGCCACAAGCCTCACGGCCCATCTGCAACACCGCAACATCAGCGAGCCGCGCTTCATCGGCATTCGCACCGGTGGTGTGTGGGTGGCCCAGGCATTGCTGGAAGCACTGGGCAGCGACTCGCCCCTCGGCACGCTCGACGTGTCCTTCTACCGTGACGACTTCAGCCAGAACGGCCTGCATCCACAAGTGCGCCCGTCGGCCCTGCCTTTCGAGATCGAAGGCCAGCACCTGGTGCTGATCGACGATGTGCTGATGAGCGGCCGCACCATCCGCGCCGCCATGAACGAACTGTTCGACTACGGCCGCCCGGCCAGCGTGACCCTGGTGTGCCTGCTCGACCTGGATGCCGGCGAACTGCCGATCAGCCCGGATGTGGTCGGCGCCACACTGTCGCTGCAAGCCCACCAACGGGTAAAATTGTCCGGTCCCACGCCGCTCGAACTCGAACTGCAAGACCTCGCCCTTTAAACCGCCTTGTAAAGAGTCCCCGCGATGACGCCTCTCGATGCCAAGCGCCCGCTGCAGCTCAATGCTCAGGGCCAGTTGCAACACTTCTTGTCCCTCGACGGTTTGCCCCGCGAACTGCTCACCGAAATCCTCGACACCGCCGACTCGTTCCTTGAAGTCGGTGGCCGCGCGGTGAAGAAGGTCCCGCTGCTGCGCGGCAAGACCATCTGCAATGTGTTCTTCGAGAACTCCACGCGCACCCGCACCACCTTTGAACTGGCGGCCCAGCGGCTGTCGGCCGACGTGATCACGCTGAACGTGTCCACCTCATCGGCAAGCAAGGGCGAAACCCTGCTCGACACCCTGCGCAACCTGGAGGCCATGGCCGCCGACATGTTCGTGGTGCGCCACGGCGACTCCGGTGCCGCGCACTTCATCGCCGAACACGTGTGCCCGCAGGTGGCGATCATCAACGGCGGCGACGGCCGTCACGCCCACCCGACCCAGGGCATGCTCGACATGCTCACCATCCGTCGGCACAAGGGCAGCTTTGAAAACCTCTCGGTGGCCATTGTCGGCGACATCCTGCACTCGCGGGTTGCACGCTCGAACATGCTGGCCCTCAAAGCCCTGGGTTGCCCGGATATCCGCGTGATCGCCCCGAAAACCCTGCTGCCGATCGGCATCGAGCAGTACGGCGTAAAGGTCTATACCGACATGGCCGCAGGCCTCAAGGATGTGGACGTGGTGATCATGCTGCGCCTGCAACGCGAGCGCATGGCCGGTGGCCTGCTGCCGAGCGAAGGCGAGTTCTACCGCCTGTTCGGCCTGACCACCGCACGCCTGGCCGGCGCCAAGCCGGATGCCATCGTGATGCACCCAGGCCCGATCAACCGTGGGGTGGAGATTGAGTCGGCGGTGGCCGACGGCCCTCAGTCGGTGATCCTGAACCAGGTCACCTACGGCATCGCCGTCCGCATGGCCGTGCTGTCCATGGCCATGAGCGGGCAAACCGCGCAACGTCAATTCGAGCAGGAGAACGCCCAGTGAAGCTCAGCATTCTTGGCGCTCGCGTTATCGATCCGGCCAGTGGCCTGGATCAAGTTACTGATCTGCACTTGGAAGCCGGCAAGCTCATCGCCATCGGCGCCGCCCCTGCGGGTTTCAGCGCGACTGAAACCATCAACGCCAAAGGCTTGGTGGCCGCGCCTGGCCTGGTCGACCTGAACGTCGCCCTGCGCGAGCCGGGTTACAGCCGCAAGGGCAACATCATCAGCGAAACACGCGCCGCCGCTGCCGGTGGCGTGACCAGCCTGTGCTGCCCGCCCCACACCAAGCCGATCCTCGACACCTCGGCCGTGACCGAGCTGATCCTCGACCGCGCCCGCGAAGCCGGCAATTGCAAGGTGTTCCCTATCGGCGCCCTGAGCAAAGGCCTGGAAGGCGAACAACTCGCCGAACTGATCGCCCTGCGCGACGCCGGTTGCGTAGCGTTCGGCAATGGCCTGGAAAGCTTCCGCAGCACCCGCACGCTGCTGCGCGCGCTGGAATACGCGGCCACCTTCGACCTGACGGTGATCTTCCATTCCCAGGACCGCGACCTGGCCGAAGGCGGCCTGGCCCATGAAGGCGCCGTGGCCAGCTTCCTCGGTTTGCCGGGCATTCCGGAAACCGCCGAGACCGTGGCCCTGGCCCGTGACCTGCTGCTGGTGGAACAAAGCGGCGTGCGCGCGCACTTCAGCCAGTTGACCAGCGCTCGCGGCGTGGCCTTGATCGCCCAGGCCCAGGCCCGTGGCTTGCCGGTGACGGCGGATGTGGCGCTGTATCAGCTGATTCTGACGGATGAAGCGCTGATCGACTTCTCCAGCCTGTACCACGTGCAGCCGCCGCTGCGCACCCTGGCCGACCGTGAAGGTTTGCGTGCGGCGATCAAGTCCGGCGTGGTCTCGGCGATTTCCAGCCATCACCAGCCCCATGAGCGGGATGCCAAGCTGGCACCGTTCGGCGCGACAGAGCCGGGTATCAGCAGTGTTGAACTGTTGCTGCCGTTGGCGATGACGTTGGTGGAGGATGGGTTGCTGGACTTGCCGACGCTGCTGGCACGCCTGAGCAGCGGCCCGGCAGAGGCCTTGCGCCTGCCGGCGGGCAAGTTGGCGGTGGGTTCGGCGGCAGACCTGGTGCTGTTCGACCCGGCCAGCTCCACAGTTGCCGGGGAGCAGTGGCTGTCCAAGGGTGAAAACTGCCCGTTCATCGGCCATAGCCTGCCGGCGACGGTGCGTTACACCCTGGTTGACGGACGCATCAGCTACCAGGCTTGACGCTACCCAACACTGTAGGAGCGAGCTTGCTCGCGAAGAACGGACAGGCAGCGCGGACTACCTGAGAGCGCTGCGTTTTCGTTAACGTTCTTCGCGAGCAAGCTCGCTCCTACAGGTTATTTACCGCCCGGAATTGCGTTCGGCATTGCGGATCGAAATCTGCGTATTCAATGTCCAGAAGTCATACAGCACCCCCACCAGGAACAAGCCGCCGGTCAGCAGGTAGATCAGGCCGGTGATCCATTTGCCCTGATACATGCGGTGCACGCCAAATACCCCCAGAAACGCCAACAGTATCCAGGCCACGTTGTATTCGATGGGCCCGGCGGTAAAACGCAGGTCCGCTTCACGGTCCATGGCCGGGATCAGGAACAGGTCGATCAACCAGCCAATACCCAACAGACCGAAGGTGAAAAACCAGATCGTGCCGGTGACGGGTTTGCCGTAATAGAAGCGATGCGCCCCGGTAAAACCGAAAATCCACAGCAGGTAACCGATCACCTTACTGTGGGTGTCTTGCTGTGGACCAATCTGCTGATAGGTGTTCATCGCGTACCTCTTTTGCCTCGATAGATAAATTTTTTCATTTTCTTTGTGACTTTTTTACAGGCGCCCGACGTACGGCAAATGGTATCTTCCCTGCCCTGAAAGCCTTATGCCACCTGACTTGTGTAGGACAATTGCGGCGAATCGTCGCGTTTTTCCTGATTTTGACGTCAAGGTTCAGTCGACAAACGGCCTGAGAACGACACAAAAAGCTGTTATAAAGTTGCGCGCAAACCCACAAGAGCCACGCCTAATGCGACCATTTTTCAAGACATGGCTAACCATTTGCCTATTAATGCCACTGGCCGCCCACGCCACCAATCGTGAGCAACGACTTCCTAACGTTAACGGTTTCACCCCTAAAGTCCACAGCACGCCAAGCACCGCCAAGTCGGTCAAGCTGACCGTCAACCGCCCGACTCAACTGAGCAAGGCCCATAACGGTAAAGCAGTTCCGGGCCTGGTTGGCGTCAACACCAAGCAGAGCAGCACCGTCCTCAGCCGCGCCGTCAACGTGCTCGGTACTCCTTATCGTTGGGGCGGCAGCAGCCCAAGTAAAGGGTTCGACTGCAGTGGTTTGGTGAAATATGCGTTTAACGACGTAGCCGCCGTGGATTTGCCGCGCACCTCCAACGCCATGGCCGCCGGCCACGGGCAGAAGGTCGATCGCAAGGACCTGAAACCCGGTGACCTGCTGTTCTTCAAACTGAAGAGCCGCCAGGTGAACCACGTTGCCATCTACCTGGGCAATGACCGCTTCATCCACGCACCGCGCCGTGGCAAGTCGGTGAGCATCGACACGCTGAAGAAGCCGTTTTGGGACAAGAACTACGTGATTGCCAAGCGCGTACTCCCAAAAGAGCAGAACAACAATCTGCGAGTCGTGCAGCGCTAAGCCGGCGTCAAAGCTATGGGCGGCTTGTTGTGGTGAGCGGGCTTGCCCCGCGCTGGGGCGCGCAGCGGCCCCAATAAGGCCACCGTATTTCCACAGGTACAACTCGTCGCCTGGTTTTGGGGCGGCTTCGCCACCCAGCGCGGGGCAAGCCTGCTCTCCACAAAAACCAGCTCCGACTTGCTTCATATGTCTGCTGGCACCCTCGCTTTCTCCCGCGCCTCTTCCCGGCTGATCACCCCCTCTCCGACCAACCCCTTCAAGCTCATATCCAGCGTCTTCATCCCCAACGCCCCACCGGTCTGTATCGCTGAAACCATCTGCGCCACCTTGTCCTCCCGGATCAAGTTCCGAATGGCCGGCGTGCCCAGCATGATTTCATGGGCCGCCACGCGTCCGCCGCCGATCTTCTTTACCAGCACTTGGGACACCACCGCCTGCAACGACTCCGATAACATCGAGCGGACCATGGCCTTTTCCCCAGCCGGAAACACGTCCACCAGCCGGTCTACGGTCTTTGCCGCTGAACTGGTGTGCAGGGTGCCAAACACCAGGTGCCCGGTCTCAGCCGCCGTCAGCGCCAGGCGGATAGTTTCCAGGTCACGCAGTTCGCCCACCAGGATCACGTCCGGGTCTTCCCGCAGCGCCGAGCGCAGGGCGGTGGAAAAACAATGGGTGTCGCGATGCACCTGGCGCTGATTGATCAACGCCATTTTCGGCGTGTGGATAAATTCGATGGGGTCTTCAAGGGTGAGGATGTGATGGCGCCGATGCTGATTGAGGAAATCGATCATCGCCGCCAGAGTCGTAGACTTGCCTGAGCCGGTCGGGCCGGTAACCAGAACCAGGCCCCGTGGCAGTTGGGCGATACGCCGGAACACTTCGCCAAGGCCAAGACCTTCCAGGCTCTTGACCTCAGACGGGATGGTGCGAAACGCCGCACTCATGCCGCGATCCTGCCGGAACACATTGGCCCGGAACCGCGCCACGCCGGGCAGTTCGAAGGCAAAGTCTGTTTCAAGAGATGTTTCGAAATCCTTTTGTTGGTGCTGATTGAGCAAAGGCCTCAGTAAGTCCGCTACTTGCGTAGGTGAAAGCACCGGCCCATTCAGCGGCCAGACCTCGCCATCCACGCGTAACATCGGCGCCAGGCCGGCAGACAAATGCAGGTCGGACGCACCGCGGCGCACGCTGGCCGTGAGTAATTCAGTGATATCCATAGGGCTTTCCATTTCCAGTAGAATGCCGCGGACTCCATATCCACGGGCGCATCTTGAATGTCGACGATAGCAGACAACATCGGCCAGGTTAGCCAGCGCATCCGCGCCGCAGCCGACGCCGTGCAACGTGACGCAAGCAGCATCCACCTGCTGGCCGTGAGCAAGACCAAACCCGCGCAAGCCGTGCGCGAAGCCTATGCCGCCGGGATGCGCGACTTTGGCGAGAACTATCTGCAAGAAGCCCTGGGCAAACAGGCCGAATTAACCGACCTGCCCTTGAGTTGGCACTTCATCGGCCCCATTCAATCGAACAAGACGCGCGCTATCGCCGAGAACTTCGCTTGGGTGCATTCCGTGGACCGCTTGAAAATCGCTCAACGCTTGTCCGAACAACGCCCGGCCGACCTGCCACCGCTGAACATCTGCATTCAGGTCAATGTCAGTGGCGAAGCCAGTAAGTCCGGCTGTACGCCCGCCGACCTGCCGGCCCTGGCCGACGCCATCAGCGCCCTGCCGCGCTTGAAGCTGCGTGGCCTGATGGCGATTCCGGAGCCGACTGAAGATCGGACCGCGCAAGACGCAGCGTTCGCCGCTGTACGCGACCTGCAAAACAGCCTGAACCTGCCACTGGACACACTTTCCATGGGCATGAGCCACGACCTTGAGTCGGCCATCGCCCAAGGCGCCACCTGGGTGCGGATTGGTACCGCCCTATTTGGCGCCCGCGACTACGGCCAGCCATGAACATGGCTGACTTCCCTCTGAGTAAGGACCTGTCATGAGCAACACGCGTATTGCCTTTATCGGCGCCGGTAACATGGCGGCCAGCCTGATCGGTGGCCTGCGGGCCAAGGGCCTGGACGCCGCGCAGATTCGCGCCAGCGACCCGGGCGCCGACACCCGTGCCCGCGTCAGTGCCGAGCACGGCATTGAAACCTTTGCCGACAACGCCGAGGCCATCCAGGGCGTCGATGTCATCGTGTTGGCCGTTAAGCCGCAGGCCATGAAAGCCGTGTGCGAAAGCCTGCGTCCGAGCCTGCAACCGCATCAACTGGTGGTGTCCATCGCTGCCGGTATCACCTGCGCCAGCATGAACACCTGGCTCGGTGCCCAGCCAATAGTGCGCTGCATGCCCAATACCCCGGCACTGGTCAGCCAAGGCGTGAGTGGGCTGTACGCCACCGCCGAAGTGAGCGCCGAACAACGTGACCAGGCGCAAGAGCTGCTGTCTGCCGTGGGCCTCGCCCTGTGGCTGGAGCAGGAGCAGCAACTGGACGCGGTCACCGCCGTGTCCGGCAGCGGCCCGGCGTACTTCTTTCTGCTGATCGAGGCCATGACCGCCGCCGGCGTGAAACTGGGCCTGTCCAAGGAGGTTGCCGAGCAACTGGCCGAGCAGACTGCCTTGGGCGCCGCGCATATGGCCGTGGCCAGCGATGTGGACGCCGCCGAATTGCGCCGTCGCGTGACCTCGCCAGGCGGTACTACGCAGGCGGCCATCGAGTCGTTCCAGGCCGGGGGCTTTGAAGCCCTGGTAGAAAAAGCATTGGGTGCCGCTGCGCACCGCTCGGCGGAACTTGCCGAACAACTGGGCAAATAAGGAGCCAACATGATTGGTTTGAACACCGCAGCCGTCTACGTGCTGCAAACCCTCGGCAGCCTGTACCTGCTGATCGTGCTGTTGCGCTTCGTGCTGCAACTGGTGCGCGCGAACTTCTACAACCCGCTCTGCCAGTTCATCGTCAAGGCCACCCAGCCACTGCTCAAGCCGTTGCGTCGGATCATCCCAAGCCTGTTCGGCCTGGACATGTCGTCGCTGGTCCTGGCGATCCTGGTACAGCTGGCCTTGATGGCGCTGACCTTGTTGCTGACCTATGGCACCACCGGCAATTTCGTCCAACTGCTGGTCTGGTCCATCATCGGCGTGACCGCGCTGTTCCTGAAGATCTTCTTCTTCGCCCTGATCATCAGCGTGATCCTGTCCTGGGTCGCCCCGGGCAGCCACAACCCTGGCGCCGAGCTGGTGAACCAGATCTGCGAACCGGCCCTGGCGCCGTTCCGCCGCCTGCTGCCGAACCTGGGCGGCCTGGATATTTCGCCGATCCTGGCGTTCATGGTGCTCAAGTTGCTGGATATGCTGGTGATCAACAACCTGGCAGCCATGACCGGGATGCCAGAGATTCTGCGCCTGCTGATCTAACGCCCCCTGTAGGAGCCGGCTTGCCGGCTCCTACAGGGTCAGGGTTCGCTTGCCGCTAGGTGCAGCGGTCTTTAGACTTACGCCTCATTTAAACGAGAGCAGGGTCGATGCCAGCTGCCTTCCCCCCCGATTCTGTTGGACTGGTCGTGCCCCAAGTGGCGCACTTCAGCGAACCGTTGGCCCTGGCCTGCGGGCGTTCGCTGCCTGCCTATGACCTGATCTATGAAACCTACGGCCAACTGAATGCCACGGCGAGCAACGCCGTGCTGATCTGCCACGCCTTGTCCGGCCATCATCATGCCGCCGGTTTTCACTCGGTCGACGACCGCAAGCCCGGCTGGTGGGACAGTTGCATCGGCCCCGGCAAACCCATCGACACCAACAAGTTCTTCGTGGTCAGCCTGAACAACCTCGGCGGCTGCAACGGTTCCACCGGCCCGAGCAGTATCAACCCGGAAACCGGCAAGCCGTTCGGCGCCGATTTCCCGGTACTGACCGTGGAAGACTGGGTGCACAGCCAGGCCCGCCTCGCCGACTTGCTCAGCATCCAACAGTGGGCCGCCGTGATCGGTGGCAGCCTGGGCGGCATGCAGGCGCTGCAATGGACCATCACTTACCCGGACCGTGTGCGCCATTGCCTGGCCATCGCCTCGGCGCCCAAGTTGTCAGCGCAGAACATCGCCTTCAACGAAGTAGCGCGCCAGGCGATCCTCACCGACCCGGAGTTCCACGGCGGTTCGTTCCAGGAAGCCGGGGTGATCCCCAAGCGTGGCCTGATGCTGGCGCGGATGGTGGGGCATATTACCTACCTGTCCGATGACTCCATGGGCGAAAAATTCGGCCGTGGCCTCAAGAGCGAGAAGCTCAACTACGACTTCCACAGCGTCGAGTTCCAGGTGGAAAGCTACCTGCGTTATCAGGGTGAGGAGTTCTCCGGGCGTTTCGACGCCAACACCTACCTGCTGATGACCAAGGCTCTGGACTATTTCGACCCGGCGGCCAATCACGACGACGACCTGGCGAAAACCTTCGAAGGCGCCACGGCCAAGTTCTGCGTGATGTCGTTCACTACCGACTGGCGCTTCTCGCCGGCCCGCTCCCGTGAGCTGGTGGATGCGCTGATGGCCGCGCGCAAAGACGTTTGCTACCTGGAAATCGATGCGCCGCAAGGCCACGACGCCTTCCTGATTCCGATCCCGCGTTACTTGCAGGCGTTCGGCAATTACATGAACCGGATTACTGTGTGAGAACGCCATGAGAGCCGACCTGGAAATCATCCAAGAATGGATCCCCGCCGGCAGCCGCGTGCTCGACCTGGGCTGCGGCGATGGCGAACTGCTGAGCTGGCTGCGCGACAACAAGCAAGTCACCGGCTACGGCCTGGAAAACGACCCGGACAACATCGCCCAGTGCGTGGCCAAGGGCATCAACGTGATCGAACAGGACCTGGACAAGGGCCTGGGCAACTTTGCCAGCAACAGCTTCGACATCGTGGTGATGACCCAGGCACTGCAAGCCGTGCACTACCCGGACCGCATCCTCGACGAAATGCTGCGCGTCGGCCGCCAGTGCATCATCACCTTCCCCAACTTCGGCCACTGGCGCTGCCGCTGGTACCTGGCCACCAAGGGCCGCATGCCGGTGTCGGACTTCCTGCCCTATACCTGGTACAACACGCCGAACATCCACTTCTGCACCTTCGAAGACTTCGAAGCCTTGTGTGGCGAGCGTGAAGCCAAGGTGATCAACCGCCTTGCCGTCGATCAACAGCACCGCCACGGCTGGGCGAGTAAACTATGGCCCAACCTGTTGGGCGAAATTGGTATTTACCGGGTCAGCAGTCCTGGCCTGACCGACCACAAGATTGCCGTCTAATCATCTTCAAGAGGGACGCTCATGAGTCGTTTGGCTATTTTTCTATTGACCGCCTGCCTGGGCGCCAGCGCCGTGGCCGCAGACGCAATAGACGCTAACCGCAAGAAAGACTTCGGTGACATCACCGTGCACTACAACACGTTCACCTCCAGCTTCCTGCAACCGGAAACTGCCCAGGCAGTCGGCGTGGTACGCAGCAAGGAGAAGGGCCTGATCAACGTAACCGTGATCAAGGGCGTAACCCCGGTGGCCGCGCAAGTCACCGGCACCATCAAGGACCTGGGCGGCAAGAGTGAAGTCCTGACCTTCAAGCAAATCAACGAGAAAGGCGGCGTCAATTATCTCGCGCCCTACTCCGTGACCCAGCGGGAATACAAGACGTTTACCATCAATGTTGAAACCGGCGGCAAAGCCCATAGCTTCCAATTCAACCAAGAACTCTTCCCGGCCGAATGATGAAACTCACCCAACTCGTACTCGCCAGCCATAACGCCGGCAAACTCAAAGAACTGCAGGCGATGCTCGGTGACTCCGTGCAGCTGCGCTCGATTGGCGAATTCAGCCAGGTGGAGCCGGAAGAGACCGGCCTGTCGTTCGTCGAGAACGCCATCCTCAAGGCGCGCAACGCCGCACGCATCTCCGGCCTGCCGGCACTGGCGGATGACTCTGGGCTGGCGGTGGACTTCCTCGGCGGCGCCCCTGGCATCTACTCGGCGCGTTATGCCGACGGCAAGGGCGACGCGGCCAACAACGCCAAGCTGCTGGACGCGCTCAAGGACGTGCCGGACGCCGAGCGCGGCGCGCAGTTCGTCTGCGTGCTGGCCCTGGTGCGCCACGCCGACGACCCGCTGCCGATCCTGTGTGAAGGCCTGTGGCACGGGCGCATCCTGCATGCGGCCAGTGGCGAACATGGCTTTGGCTATGACCCGCTGTTCTGGGTGCCGGAGCGCAATGTCTCCAGCGCCGAACTGAGCCCGGCCGACAAGAACCAGATCAGCCACCGTGCTCGCGCAATGGATTTGCTGCGCCAACGCCTGAGCCTTCAATGACCCAGAACACCTCTGCGCAGCCGCTGATCCACGGCGGCGCGCAAACACCTCGGGCGGCCTTGCCGGTACTGCCGCCCCTGGCGCTGTATATCCACATCCCGTGGTGTGTGCGCAAATGCCCTTATTGCGACTTCAACTCCCACACCGCCAGCAAGGTGCTGCCGGAAGAGGAGTATGTGGATGCACTGCTGGCCGACCTCGATCAGGACCTGCACGCCGTGTACGGTCGCGAGCTGAGTTCGATCTTCTTTGGCGGGGGTACGCCGAGCCTGTTCAGCGACGCCGCATTGGGCCGCCTGCTCAAGGGTGTGGAAGCGCGCATCCCGTTTGCCAGTGATATCGAAATCACCCTGGAAGCCAACCCAGGGACCTTCGAACAAGAGAAGTTCGTCGCCTATCGCAAGCTGGGGATCAACCGCCTGTCCATCGGCATCCAGAGCTTCCAGCAGGAAAAGCTTGAGGCCCTCGGCCGTATCCACAATGGCGACGAAGCCGTGCGTGCCGCTGACATGGCGCGCCAGGCCGGGTTCGATAACTTCAACCTGGACTTGATGCACGGTTTGCCCGATCAGTCCCTGGACGATGCCCTGAGCGACTTACGCCAGGCCATCGCGCTGAAGCCGACGCATCTGTCCTGGTATCAACTTACGCTGGAGCCGAACACCGTGTTCTGGAACCAGCCACCCGCGCTGCCGGAAGACGACACGCTGTGGGATATCCAGGAAGCCGGCCAGGCGCTGCTCGCTGAACACGGTTACGCGCAGTATGAAGTGTCGGCCTACGCCCAACCCGGACGCCCGGCGCGGCATAACCTGAACTACTGGAGCTTCGGCGACTTTATCGGCATTGGCGCCGGAGCCCACGGCAAGCTCAGCCACCCCGACGGGCGCATCGTACGCACCTGGAAGACCCGAGCACCGAAGGACTACCTCAACCCGGCCAAAAGCTTTCAGGCCGGCGCGAAAGAACTGACCAACGAAGAACTGCCGTTCGAGTTTCTGATGAACGCGTTGCGCCTCACCGATGGCGTCGAGGCCAAGCTTTACGCCGAGCGTACCGGCCTGGAACTGGCGAGCCTGGATGAAGGCCGCCGCGAGGCAGAACAAAGTGGCTTAATGCAGGTCGAACCGTCACGCCTGGCGGCGACCGACCGTGGGCAACTCTTTCTCAATGACCTGTTGCAGAAGTTTTTGAGCTGACCGCTCTTAAGGAAATCGAATGGATTTGGTACTCGACCTGCTCGCCACCGTATCCCGCTGGAGCCGCAGCAACCTGTCAGAAATCTCCCTGGCCCTCGTCGGCTGCCTGCTGGTGCTGTTTGGCGCTGATATTAAAGGCTGGGTGGAAGCGCGCTTGGGCAGCATCGCCGGCGCGTTGCGCGTACCGTTGATGGCGCTGGTGTGCATGATCGGCAGCGGCGCCGCGTTGATCTACGCCACGCCGTGGATTGTGCGGGGGTTGAGCCAGTTCAATAACTACAGCCTGGCGCCGGTGTTGATCGTGGTGCTTGTATTGATTGGCGTCGTCGCAGACCGCCGCTGATCCCAAACCCAACACAGATACAAATGTGGGAGCGGGCTTTTGTGGTGAGCGGGCTTGCCCCGCGCTGGGTGGCGAAGCCGCCCCGAACCCATCACCTCGGCTCATCTGGTACTGCGCGGAGGTCTTATTGGGGCCGCTTCGCAGCCCAGCGCGGGGCAAGCCCGCTCACCACAACAAGCCCGCTCCCACATTTTTGACCGCGTACTGTCAGTCAACCTTCTCGAACTTCAAATCCCACACCCCATGCCCCAACCGCTCACCACGGCGTTCAAACTTGGTGATCGGACGCTCAGCCGGGCGTGGCACGCATTTGCCGTCTTCGGCGATGTTGCGGTAGCCAGGGGCGACGTTCATCACTTCCAGCATGTATTCCGCATACGGCTCCCAGTCGGTGGCCATATGCAGGATGCCGCCAACCTTAAGCTTGCTGCGTACCAGTTCCGCAAAGGAGGCCTGGACGATACGGCGCTTGTGGTGACGGGCTTTGTGCCATGGATCGGGGAAGAACAACATCAGGCGGTCAAGGCTGTTGTCGGCGATGCAGCGGTTGAGCACTTCAATCGCATCACAATCGTAGACCCGCAGGTTGGTCAGGCCCTGGGTGAGTACACCGTTGAGCAGCGCGCCGACGCCTGGGCGGTGCACTTCCACACCGATGAAGTCCTGGTCCGGGGCGGCGGCGGCCATTTCCAGCAGGGAGTGGCCCATGCCGAAGCCGATTTCCAGGGAGCGCGGGGCCGAACGGCCGAACACCTGGTCGTAGTCCACCGGCGCGTCGGCCAGGGGCAACACGAACAGCGGCGTACCTTGCTCCAGGCCCTTTTGCTGGCCTTCGGTCATGCGGCCGGCGCGCATCACAAAACTCTTGATGCGGCGGTGCTTGGACTCGTCGCCTTCTTCTACAGTGTTCGGCGTTTCGTTTGATTCAGTCATCAATGGCTCTTACTTGATCAGACCATCCAGCGGCGAGGAGGCGCTGGCGTAGAGTTTTTTCGGCATGCGACCGGCGAGGTAGGCCAGGCGGCCCGCGACGATGGCGTGGTTCATGGCTTCGGCCATCATGATTGGCTGCTGGGCGTGGGCGATGGCGGAGTTCATCAGCACCGCGTCGCAGCCCAGCTCCATGGCGATGGTTGCGTCTGAGGCTGTGCCTACACCCGCATCCACTAGCACCGGGATCTTGGCTTCTTCCAGGATGATCTGCAGGTTGTACGGATTGCAGATACCCAAGCCGGAACCGATCAGGCCGGCCAACGGCATGACGGCGATGCAGCCGATTTCCGCCAGTTGGCGCGCGATGATCGGGTCATCGCTGGTGTAGACCATCACGTCGAAACCTTCCTTGACCAGGGTTTCGGCGGCCTTGAGGGTTTCAATCACATTGGGAAACAGGGTTTTCTGGTCGGCCAGCACTTCCAGCTTCACCAGGTTATGGCCGTCGAGCAGCTCACGGGCCAGGCGACAGGTACGCACGGCCTCGATGGCGTCGTAGCAACCGGCGGTGTTGGGCAGGAAGGTGTAGCGGTCCGGCGACAGCACTTCGAGCAGGTTCGGCTCGCCTTCGATCTGGCCGAGGTTGGTGCGGCGCACGGCGAAGGTAACGATCTCGGCGCCCGACGCTTCGATGGCCAGGCGGGTTTCTTCCATGTCGCGGTACTTGCCGGTGCCGACCAGCAGACGGGACTGGTAGGTACGACCGGCCAGGACGAAGGGCTTGTCGCTACGAACGATGCTCATGGGAAATCCTCGAAATGGGGTGAGGTTCTGCAGAATTCAGGAAGCTGCGCGACTAACCGCCGCCGATGGCGTGGACCACTTCGACCTGGTCACCCTCGGTGAGCGTGGTCTCGGCGTGCTGGCTACGCGGGACGATATCCAGATTGAGTTCCACTGCAACACGACGTCCGGTCAAGTCCAGACGGGTCAGCAGGGCCGCAACGGTTTCACCGTCGGGTAGTTCAAAGGATTCGCCGTTCAACTGAATGCGCATGCCACGGGCCGCCATCGTTTTTAGGGGCCCGCATTCTAGCCCGATTGAGGTTGCCGGCCCAAGCCCCTTGGTCAGGCGGCCTGCAAGCGCCACGCCGCCAGACCGAGGAAAAACCAACCTAAAAGGAACGCTAGCCCGCCAAACGGCGTAATGATGCCTAGCTTGCTGATCCCGGTCAGGGTCAGCACATACAGGCTGCCGGAGAACAGCAGGATGCCGACGGTAAACGAGATGCCCGCCCAGCTGACCAACCGGCCAGGAATATGCGCCGCCAGCAACGCCACGCCGAACAGCGCCAGGGTATGGACCAGTTGGTAGGTCACGCCGGTATGGAAGATCGCCAGGTACTCGGCGCTCAAGCGGTTTTTCAGGCCATGGGCGGCGAACGCACCGAGGGCCACGCCGGTGAAGCCGAAAAAGGCCGCCAACATCAGAAAGCCACGCAACATGAGGAACTCCAGTCAGACTCAAAGGGCCGGGTCTGTATAATGGCCCGCTCAACGGGTTCGGCCAAGCCATCTCTATGCTGCGTCTCCTCTTCAAACGCTTTCTCACCCTAGTGAAATGGTTTGCCATCGGCAGTGTGCTGCTGGTGCTGCTGTTTCGTGTCGTCCCGCCGCCGTTCACCGCGCTGATGGTGGAACGCAAGGTTGAATCCTGGTTCGACAGCGAACCCATTGACCTGCAGCGCAGTTGGGTGCCGTGGGATGAGATCTCCGACGACCTCAAAGTGGCGGTAATGGCGGGTGAAGACCAGCGCTTCCCGCAGCATTGGGGGTTTGACTTCGGCGCGATCCAGGCGGCGATCCTGCACAACGAGCGCGGTGGCTCGATTCGCGGCGCCAGTACGTTGAGCCAGCAGGTGTCGAAGAACCTGTTCCTGTGGGCCGGCCGTAGTTATTTGCGCAAAGGCCTGGAAGCCTGGTTTACCGGGCTGATTGAGGCGTTGTGGCCCAAGCAGCGGATTCTTGAGGTGTACCTCAACAGCGTCGAGTGGGATGAAGGCGTGTTCGGCGCGGAAGCGGCGGCGCGGCATCACTTTGGGGTGAGTGCCAAGGGGTTATCGCGACAGCAGGCCAGCTATTTGGCTGCTGTACTGCCTAACCCGAGGGTGTGGAGTGCCAGTCACCCGACGGCGTATGTGGCGAGGCGAGCGGCTTGGATTCGCCAGCAGATGAGCCAGTTGGGTGGGGATGGGTATCTGGTTGAGCTGAACAACTCACGCAAAGCACCCTGGTCCGACTGACACCCCGCGGTTCCTGTGGGAGCTGGCTTGCCTGCGATAACGGTGGGTCGGTCAACAGTTGTTTTGGCTGACACGGCCTCATCGCAGGCAAGCCAGCTCCCACATTAAATCGAGTTGACCTGAGACTCTTTGAGCACAAACAAAAATGCCCCGATCTTCCGATCGGGGCATTTTTTTATCTTTTCGCAGCGTTTTAGGCGGCGATCGACAACTTAAGCTTGTTCATCGCGCTTTTCTCAAGCTGACGAATTCGCTCGGCCGACACGTTGTACTTCTGTGCCAGGTCGTGCAGCGTGGCTTTTTCTTCCGCCAGCCAGCGCTGGTAGAGGATGTCACGGCTGCGGTCGTCGAGCACTTCCAGCGCTTCGTGCAGGTTGTGGTTGGAGTTGTCGCTCCAGTCCGCATCCTCCAGTTGACGCGCCGGGTCGTACCGGTGGTCTTCCAGGTAGTTGGCCGGCGATTGGAAGGCGCTGTCGTCGTCCGCTTCAGCAGCGGGGTCGAAGGCCATGTCATGGCCGGTCAGGCGGCTTTCCATCTCGCGCACTTCACGCGGTTCCACACCGAGGCTTTCGGCCACGCGGTGGACTTCCTCGTTGTTCAGCCACGCCAAGCGTTTTTTCTGGCTGCGCAGGTTGAAGAACAGCTTGCGCTGGGCCTTGGTGGTCGCCACTTTCACGATGCGCCAGTTGCGCAGGATGAACTCGTGGATTTCCGCCTTGATCCAGTGCACAGCAAACGACACCAGACGCACACCCATTTCCGGGTTGAAGCGTTTCACAGCCTTCATCAGGCCGACGTTGCCTTCCTGGATCAGGTCAGCCTGGGCCAGGCCGTAGCCGCTGTAGCTACGGGCGATATGTACGACAAAACGCAGGTGGGCGAGCACCATCTGCCGAGCCGCCCCCAAATCCTGCTCATAGTAGAGACTCTCGGCCAGTTCACGCTCCTGCTCAGGCGTCAGCAATGGAATGCTGTTGACCGTGTGCACATAGGCTTCCAGGTTCGCACCCGGGACCAAGGCATAAGCAGGTTGCAAAGAAGTGGTCATACGAAAAAACCTCCGACTCACATAACTCGTGCAGTGAAGCACTGCGAAAATTGACCGGGAACCGTAGGACAAGTTCCCTAAACCACCAATACGGTCAATACAAACGAAACCACATTAATCTGACATTAACTACTTCGGTGCCAACTCGCGTAAATGACGAGCGACCGCAATCCACGCACCGATATACCCCAACAATACCGCGCCAAGCAAGAGACTCAGACCATCGGCTACCGGAACGCCGGCCAGCGCGAAATCACTGCCGTAGAGTCCGGCCAGCCCGACCACCGCGTCGTTCAGCCAGTCCAGGCCGAATGCCAGCACGCCCCAGGACAAAACCCCGGCACCAAAGCCATAAAGCGCGCCCATGTACAGAAAAGGACGACGCACATAGCTGTCCGTGCCGCCGACCAGTTTAATCACTTCTATCTCGGTGCGACGGTTTTCAATATGAAGACGAATGGTATTACCTATCACCAAAAGTAATGCAGACACCAACAGCACCGTCAAACCGAACACAAACCGGTCGCCCAGCTTGAGGATCGCCGCAAGGCGCTCTACCCAGACTAGATCAAGTTGCGCCTGCTGCACCTTGGGCATCTCTGCGAGTTTTTGTCGCAGGGCTTCCAGCGCCGGCTTGTCGACTTCATTCGGCGTCACCAGTACCACGCCCGGCAGCGGGTTCTGCGGCAGCTCTTTAAGCGCCTCGCCCAGGCCGGATTGTTGCTGGAACTCTTCAAGGGCCTGGTCGCGGCTGATGTACTCGGCATCCGCCACACCGGGGATGTTCTTGATGTCGTCGCGCAACGCTTCGCCGTCTTTGGCGCTGGCGTCGATGTTCAGGTACAGCGAGATCTGCGCCGCGCGCTGCCAGGAACCGCCGAGGCGCTCCACATTATTCAGCAGCAACGACAAACCCATCGGCAGGCTCAGGGCCACCGCCATCACCAGGCAGGTGAAAAAGCTGCCAATCGGCTGCTTGCCCAAGCGGCGCAGGCTGTCGACCAGGCTGGCGCGATGGCTTTCGATCCAGGCGCGCAGCAAGGTGCTGAAGTCCGGGCCGTCGTCATCATGATCGTGTTTTTTCTTCTGCGGTTGCGGGTCGGCCGGTTTCGGCGCCACGCGCTCGGAGACTTTAGGGCTGCGTGTCGCACTCATACGCCGGCCTCCCCGTCACCGATCAGGCGGCCGCGCTGCAGGGTCAGCATGCGATGGCGCATGCGGGCGATCAGCGCCAAGTCGTGACTGGCGATCAGCACGCTGGTGCCCAGGCGGTTGATGTCTTCGAACACGCCCATGATCTCGGCCGCCAGGCGCGGGTCGAGGTTACCGGTAGGTTCGTCCGCCAGCAGCAAGGCCGGGCGGTGGACGATGGCGCGGGCGATGCCAACGCGCTGTTGCTGGCCGGTGGAGAGGTCGCCGGGGTACAGGTCGGTCTTGTCCGACAGCGCCACGCGCTCCAAGGCCGAATCCACGCGCTTGACGATCTCGGCCTTGGACAGCCCGAGGATCTGCAACGGCAGCGCCACGTTGTTGAACACGGTGCGATCAAACAGCAGTTGGTGATTCTGGAACACCACGCCGATCTGCCGGCGCAGGAACGGGATCTGCGCATTGCTGATGGTTGCCAGGTCCTGCCCGGCCAGCAGCAGTTTGCCGGTGGTCGGGCGCTCCATGGCCAGCAGCAGGCGCAACAGGGTACTTTTGCCGGCGCCGGAGTGGCCGGTTACAAACAGAAACTCGCCGCGACGCACCCGAAAGCTCAGCTCATGCAAGCCCACATGCCCGTTGGCATAGCGTTTACCGACCTGCTCGAATCGAATCATGAACGCTCCCGCTCGGCAAACAGTGCCTGTACAAAGGGTTCGGCTTCAAAGGTGCGCAGGTCGTCGATGCCTTCACCGACGCCGATATAACGAATCGGCAACCCGAACTGTTTGGCCAGGGCGAAGATCACGCCGCCCTTGGCCGTGCCGTCGAGCTTAGTCAATGCCAGGCCGGTCAGTTGCACCGTCTGGTTGAATTGCTTGGCCTGGCTGATAGCGTTCTGGCCCGTACCGGCGTCCAGCACCAACAGGACCTCGTGCGGGGCGTCTGCGTCGAGCTTGCCGATCACGCGGCGAACCTTTTTCAGCTCTTCCATCAAATTGTCTTTGGTGTGCAGGCGACCGGCGGTATCGGCGATCAGCACATCAATGTTGCGGGCCTTGGCGGCTTGCACGGCATCGAAGATCACCGAGGCGGAATCGGCGCCAGTGTGCTGGGCGATGACCGGGATTTTGTTGCGCTCGCCCCAGACCTGCAGTTGTTCAACTGCGGCGGCACGGAAGGTGTCACCCGCCGCCAGCATGACCTTCTTGCCTTCGGACTGCAGCTTTTTGGCCAGCTTGCCGATGGTGGTGGTCTTGCCGGCGCCGTTGACGCCCACCACCAGGATCACGAATGGCTTGTTCGGGGTGATCACCAGCGGTGCTTCCACCGGCTTTAACATCGCCGCCAGTTCGGCCTGCAGGGATTTGTACAGCGCGTCGGCATCAGTCAGTTGCTTGCGCGCGACCTTCTGGGTGAGGCTCTGGATTATCACGGCGGTGGCTTCGACGCCAACGTCGGCGGTGAGCAGGCGGGTTTCGATGTCTTCCAGCAGTTCGTCATCGATGACTTTTTTGCCGAGGAACAGGCTGGCCATGCCTTCGCCAATGCTGGCACTGGTCTTGCTCAGGCCTTGCTTGAGGCGGGCAAAGAAGCCGGTCTTGTTGGTTTCGACGGCAGCCACTACGGGTTCTGGCTCGATAACCGCAGGCGCAGCGACCTCGACCACAGCCGGAATGGGCGGAGTCACGTGCTCAGCCTGCACATCCTCAACCAGTGCCACGGGCTCTTCGGCCACCGGCAGTTCCGGCCACGCCTTGTGTTCTGGCTCTGGCTCTGGCTCTGGCTCAGCTTCGACCACCGGCTGCAACACCGGCTCGGCCATCGTCAACACCACCGGCTCCGGGGTTTCGGCAACCGGCTCGGCTTCTACTATTGGCTCAGGGATAGGTTCAGGCTGAACCGGCGGCTGCTCGTCGACGGTTTCCTGCGGCTTTTTGCGCAGCCATCCGAACAGGCCTTTTTTCTCGCCAGCCGCAGCTGGGGTCTTCTTGTCGTCGTTGGAACCAAACATGGAGACGGCTATCTCAAGGTAGCGACGCGCCAGTAGGCGCGTCGGTAAATAAAATTCGATGCGTAACAGACTGTTTTTTAGCCAGCTCGTTCATGCGCAACATTTTGAAGGCCAAAATAGGGCCTCAACAAGACAGCCGCAGTGGCCGTCACTCAGTCGGATCAGTATCCTAGCACCTCCTCGCCCGCCGACGCTAAGACCAAGCGGGCAGCCCAACAGGTTTAAAAACGAATGAATGCTCTAGCCCGCCGCGCCGCAGGCCTGCTGTTCAGCACAGTTTGTCTGCCTCTTTCAGCCTTGGCTGCCGACCCACAACCCACCCACGAATTCACCCTGGACAACGGCCTCAAGGTCGTCGTGCGCGAAGATCATCGTGCGCCCGTGGTGGTTTCCCAGGTCTGGTACAAGGTCGGTTCGAGCTACGAAACCCCGGGCCAGACCGGTTTGTCCCACGCCCTGGAGCACATGATGTTCAAGGGCAGCGCCAAGGTCGGCCCCGGCGAAGCCTCGCTGATCCTGCGCGACCTGGGCGCCGAAGAGAACGCTTTCACCAGCGATGACTACACCGCTTACTACCAAGTGCTGGCCCGTGATCGCCTGGGCGTGGCCTTCGAGCTGGAAGCCGACCGCATGGCCAGCCTGCGCCTGCCGGCCGACGAGTTCAGTCGCGAAATCGAGGTCATCAAAGAGGAGCGCCGCCTGCGCACCGACGATAACCCGATGTCCAAGGCCTACGAGCGCTTCAAGGCCATGGCCTTCCCGGCCAGCGGCTACCACACGCCGACCATCGGCTGGATGGCCGACTTGGAACGCATGAAGGTCGAAGAGCTGCGCCACTGGTACCAATCCTGGTACGTGCCGAACAATGCCACGTTGGTGGTGGTCGGCGACGTCACGCCGGACGAAGTGAAAAACCTGGCCCAGCGCTACTTTGGCCCAATTCCCAAGCGTGACGTGCCACCGGCCAAGATCCCGATGGAATTGGCCGAGCCCGGCGAGCGCCTGCTGACCATGAAAGTGCAGACCCAACTGCCGAGCGTGATCCTGGGCTTCAATGTGCCAAGCCTGGCCACCGCCGAAGACAAACGCTCGGTACAGGCCCTGCGCCTGATCTCGGCTTTGCTGGACGGCGGTTACAGTGCACGGATCTCCGAGCAGTTGGAACGCGGTGAAGAGCTGGTTTCCGCTGCCTCCACCAACTACGACGCCTACACCCGTGGCGACACCCTGTTCATGCTGACCGCCACCCCCAACCAGCAGAAGAAAAAGACCGTCGCCCAAGCCGAAGCCGGCCTGTGGCGCCTGCTGGAAGAGCTGAAGGCCAAGCCGCCGACCGCCGAAGAACTGGAACGCATCCGCGCCCAGGTGATTGCGGGCCTGGTCTACCAGCGTGACTCCATTACCAGCCAGGCCACAGCCATTGGCTCCCTGGAGACCGTGGGCCTGTCCTGGAAACTGATGGACACGGAACTGGCCGACCTGCAAAGCGTGACCCCGGAAGATATCCAGAAAGCCGCGCGCACCTATTTCACCCGCGAACGTCTCAGCGTCGCCCATGTCTTGCCTCTGGAGACCGCTCATGAGTGATCGCAAAAGCAGCCGCCTGATCTTCCCCGGCCTGATCGTCGTCACCCTGATCGCCGCCAGCGCCGTGTATTTCCTGCGCCCGAGTGACTCCGTCGCCAGCCCGGCACTGGAAAAAGCCCAGTCGAGCAACAAGCTGCAATCCCTGGCAGAGCTGGACGACAAGGCACCGACCAACCGCAAGCTCGACGTACAAACCTGGAACACTGCCGAAGGCGCCAAGGTGCTGTTCGTCGAAGCCCATGAACTGCCGATGTTCGACGTGCGCATCCTGTTCGCCGCCGGCAGCAGCCAGGACGGCAACGTGCCGGGCCTCGCGCTGATGACCAACGCCATGCTCAACGAAGGCGTGCCGGGCAAGGATGTAAGCCAGATCGCCCGTGACTTCGAGGGCCTGGGCGCAGATTTTGGCAACGGCGCGTACCGCGACATGGCGCTGGTGTCCCTGCGCAGCCTCAGCGACAGCGATAAACGTGACGCCGCCCTGAGCCTGTTTGACCAGGTGATCGGCAAGCCGACCTTCCCCGCCGATTCCCTGGCGCGGATCAAGAACCAGATCCTCGCCGGCTTCGAGTACCAGAAGCAGAACCCCGGCAAGCTGGCGAGTCTGGAGCTGTTCAAGCGCTTGTACGGCGATCACCCTTACGCACACCCGAGCGAAGGCACGCCAGAAAGCGTTCCGAAGATTACCCTGGCGCAGTTACAGGCATTCCACGCCAAAGGCTATGCGGCCGGCAACGCGGTGATCGCGGTGGTGGGCGACCTGACCCGCGCCGAGGCCGAAGCCATGACGGGCAAGATTTCCGCCTCGCTGCCTAAAGGCCCGGCCTTGCCGAAAATCGCCCAACCGACCGAACCCAAGCCAGGCTTGGACCGCATCGAATTCCCTTCCAAGCAGACGCACCTGTTGTTCGCGCAACTGGGCATCGACCGCGCAGACCCGGACTATGCAGCCCTGTCCCTGGGTAACCAGATCCTCGGCGGCGGTGGTTTTGGCACCCGACTGATGAGCGAAGTGCGTGAAAAACGCGGCCTCACCTACGGTGTGTACTCCGGCTTTTCACCGATGCAGGTACGCGGCCCATTCATGATCCAGCTGCAGACCCGCGCCGAAATGAGCGGCGGCACCCTGCGCCTGGTGGAAGACGTGGTGAAGGACTACCTCGACAATGGCCCGACGCAAAAGGAACTGGATGACGCCAAGCGTGAGCTGGCCGGCAGCTTCCCGCTGTCCACCGCGAGCAACGCCGATATCGTCGGGCAGCTGGGTGCGATGGGTTTCTACAACCTGCCGCTGACCTATCTGGAAGATTTCATGAAACAATCCCAGGCCCTGACCGTAGAGCAGGTCAAGGCTGCCATGAACAAACACTTGAGCGCCGACAAGATGGTCATCGTGACCGCCGGCCCGACGATTGCGCAAAAGCCACTACCGCCCCCCACTGATAAACCCGCCGAGCAGCCGCTCGGGGTTCCGGAGCATTAATGGCCAGTTCATCTCGCCCGAAAAAACCTGTCCACAACGTGCATAACGGTGTGGGCCAACTGCGCATCATTGGCGGCGAATGGCGCAGCCGCAAGCTGAGTTTCCCCGACGTCGTAGGCCTGCGCCCGACGCCGGACCGCGTACGTGAAACCCTGTTCAACTGGCTCGCGCCCTACATCGCCGGTGCCAAAGTGCTGGATCCGTTTGCCGGCAGTGGCGCGTTGTTCCTGGAGGCGCTGTCCCGTGGCGCCGCCCTGGGCCAGGCGCTGGACGCCAGCAACGTGGCCGTTTCCAGCCTCAAGGAACACCTTGGCACCCTGCGTTGCACCACCGGCCAGGTCCAGACCGCCGACGCCCTGCGCTACCTGGAAACCCAGCCGGCCAGCCAGTTCGACGTGGTGTTCCTCGACCCACCGTTCAACCAGAACCTGCTGCCGACCGTGTGCACGCTGCTGGAAGAGCGCCAATGGCTGGCGCCGGATGCGTGGATCTACACTGAGAGCGAGACCGCGCCTTCGACCCTGGGCCTGCCGGCAGGCTGGCGCCTGCACCGGGAACAGAAGTCCGGGCGGGTGTATTACGCGTTGTGGCATCGCAGCGTCGCCTGATCCCCGGTTGTGGCAGCAGGGCTTGTGTTGTGATGAGCAGGTTTGTTGTGGTGAGCGGGCTTGCCCCGCGCTGGGCTGCGAAGCGGCCCCAGTAAACACACCGCGCACTGTCAGTTAAAACTCACCGCCAGGATTCAGGGCCGCTTCGCGCCCCAGCGCGGGGCAAGCCCGCTCACCACAACAAGCCCGCTCGCCACAGCAGAGAGTTTCATGAAACCTTCCGTCGACCTGTTCACCCCCGCCTTCGGCCTCGGCAACCCCCACCTGCAAACACTGTGGGGGCCGTTGTGGCGTCCCACCACCCACATCGAACGCCAACGCGAACGCCTTTGGCTGGACGACGGCGACTTCCTCGACCTCGATTGGCACGGCCCTCATGACGCGCAAGCGCCGTTGGTGCTGGTGCTGCACGGGCTGACCGGCTCATCCAACTCGCCCTACGTGGCCGGCCTGCAAAAATCCCTGGCTGCGCAAGGCTGGGCCAGCGCTGCGTTGAACTGGCGTGGCTGCTCGGGCGAACCGAATCTGTTGGCGCGCAGCTATCACTCGGGCGCCAGCGAAGACCTCGCGGCAGCGATCGCCCATCTGCACGCCAAGCGCCCGTTGGCGCCGCTGTATGCAGTGGGTTATTCGCTGGGCGGCAATGTGCTGCTCAAGCATCTGGGTGAAACCGGCGCGGCATCGGGACTGCAAGGCGCGGCGGCGGTGTCGGTGCCGTTTCGCCTGGACCAATGTGCGGACCGCATTGGCCTGGGCTTCTCGCGGGTTTATCAGAGGCATTTCATGCGTGAGATGCTGGCGTATATCCGCGTCAAGCAGAGCCGTTTTCTGCAAGATGGTCGGGCAGACGGGCTCAAAACCCTGGAAGCCTTGGGCTCACTGGAGAAGATGCGTACGTTCTGGGATTTCGATGGCCGGGTGACTGCGCCGCTCCACGGGTTTCTGAGTGCCGAGGACTATTACCGCCGCGCGTCGAGCCGTTATTACCTGGGCGATATCCGCACGCCCACCCTGATCATCCAGGCTGCCGATGACCCGTTTGTGTTCGCCCACAGCCTGCCTGAGACGAGCGAATTGTCGGCATGCACGGAGTTTGAGCTGCTGGCCAAGGGTGGGCATGTCGGTTTTGTCGATGGTTCTCTCAAACAGCCGAGCTATTACCTGGAACGACGGATTCCCGCCTGGCTGCTGACGCAAACCAAGCCACGCCTGTAGGAGCCGGCAAGCCGGGCTCCTACGGGGGTGTGCTCAGTCGCCGGTAGCGATTGCCCGCGCAGGATCGGTAATCCACTCGCTCCACGACCCCGCATACAACTTGCCCAACGGATAACCCGCCAGGCTCAGGGCGAACAGGTTGTGGCACGCCGTCACGCCAGAACCGCAATACGCCACCAGCTCATCCGGCGAGCGGCCTTGCAGTTGGGCGGCGAAACGCTGCTTGAGCTGTTCAGCCGGAAGGAAGCGGCCATCGGCGCCCAGGTTTTCGTTGAAGGCCGCACATTGCGCGCCAGGGATGTGCCCGGCGATCGGGTCGATCGGCTCCACTTCGCCGCGAAAACGTGCTTGAGCGCGGGCGTCGATCAGGGTCAGACCCGACTGGGCCAAGCGTTTTTGCAGGTGTTCGGCGTCCACCAGCAGGCGGTTGTCCGGCGTACCGGCGAACGTCCCAGGCTCAACCGGCGGCGCGTCCAGGCTCAGCGGGAAACCGGCGGAGTGCCAGGCCTTGAGGCCGCCATCCAGGATAAACACGCCATCGCGCTTGCCCAGCCAGGCCAGCAGCCACCAGGCGCGGGCGGCATAGGCGCCGGGGCCGTCGTCATACAGCACAATATCGGTATCTGCGCTGATGCCCCAGGCCCGCAATTGCTGAACCAAGGTGTCCGCCGCCGGCAATGGGTGACGTCCAGTGACGCCCTTGGTCACCGGGCCACTAAGGTGTCGCTCCAGGTCGGCGTATTGCGCGCCTTCGATATGACCTTCGGCATAGCTGCAACGCCCGTAGTCCGGGTCTTCCAAGGCAAAACGGCAATCCAGGATCACCACCCCGCCGGCCTTCTGGCGCTCGGCCAGTTGCTGGGGGCTGATCAGTTGGGCAAGCGGCATGACGGACTCCTAATGAACAGATTCGGGAAAGGTCCTACTTCACTTCTTCCAATGCCTGATTCAACGGCACGTAAAATTCTTTGAACAAGGCATCTACCGCCTCTTTGGCCTGGGGCGTGACAAACCCAGCCTCCAGCACCAGCACCTGATACACCCCGCGCTTGATCGCCTCGGCGCTTAAATGGGCAGAGTTTTCATTGGTGGTGCACAGGAAACGCACCCAGGAGGTGAGGATGATCCAGGCATTGAGGGTCAGTGCTTCGGTTTGCACCGGGTCCATATTGAGGATGCCGGCGTCGACAAACCCTTGGTAAATAGCCCCGCCCTGGGTCAAGCAACGCTGGGAGAAGCGCCGATAGCCGGTGGCCAGTTCCGGGTCGCTTTCCAGCAGGTGTTCGAGGTCGCGGTGCAGGAAACGGTAGCGCCACATGCCGGCCAACACGGCCTGCAGGTAGAAACGCTTGTCTTCGACAGTAACGGCGCGACCTTGGGGCGGGCGCAGGAAACTATCGACCAGCGCTTCATATTCGCGAAACAGCACGGCGATGATCGCCTGCTTGTTGGGGAAGTGGTAGTACAGGTTGCCCGGCGAAATTTCCATATGGGCGGCAATGTGGTTGGTGCTCACGCTGCGCTCGCCCTGCTGGTTAAAAAGCTCCAGGCTGGTTTGCACAATGCGCTCGCTGGTCTTTACTCGTGGTGCCATAGGGGATCAGCTTCTGTACACGTGATGGGGCATCTTACGGCCTAATCTTGCGAGGATAAATCCGCAACTGCGTAATGACATTTGACAATTTAGAGCAATGACTCTAAAAATCCAGGCAGGCCTATAACAATCGGGAACGCCGCCATGTCTGCCAACGTTGCCTACCTGCAAGATTCCCAGGCGCTGGACCAGCTCCAGAGCCTGTTCGATACCCAGCGCCGTGCCTACACCGCCAACCCGATGCCGCCAGCCGCACAACGCCAGCAATGGCTCAAGGCCCTGCGTGACCTGCTCAGCGATGAGCGTCAGGCGCTGATCAACGCGATCAGCCAGGACTTCAGCCACCGCAGTGCGGACGAAACCCTGTTCGCTGAACTGATGCCCAGCCTGCACGGCATTCACTACGCCAGCAAACACCTCAAGGGTTGGATGAAACCTTCCCGTCGCGCCGTAGGCATTGCCTTCCAGCCCGCGTCAGCCAAAGTCATCTATCAACCCCTGGGCGTGGTCGGCGTGATCGTGCCCTGGAACTATCCGTTGTACCTGGCTATCGGCCCGTTGGTCGGCGCATTGGCGGCGGGTAACCGGGTGATGCTCAAGCTCAGCGAATCGACACCCGCCACCGGCGAGCTGCTCAAGGCGCTGCTGGCGAAGATCTTCCCCGAGGACCTGGTGTGCGTGGTGCTGGGTGAGGCCGAAGTGGGCATGGCGTTCTCCAAGCTGCCCTTCGATCACCTGCTGTTTACCGGCGCCACCAGCATTGGCAAGCACGTGATGCGTGCGGCAGCCGAACACTTGACGCCGGTCACCCTGGAATTGGGTGGCAAGTCGCCCGCCATCGTGTCCGCCGATGTGCCGCTCAAGGACGCCGCCGAGCGCATCGCCTTCGGAAAAGCGCTGAACGCTGGGCAAACCTGCGTGGCACCCGACTACGTGCTGGTGCCGGAGGATCGCGTCGAAGGTTTTGTCGAGGCCTATACCCAAGCCGTTCGTGGGTTTTATCCGACCCTGGTCGACAACCCGGACTACACGGCCATCATCAACGAACGACAACTTGCCCGGCTCAACGCCTACGTCAAGGACGCCACCGACAAAGGCGCCACCCTGATTCCGCTATACGACCAAGGCCAGGCGCGGCGCATGGCCCATAGCCTTTTGCTGAATGTCAGCGACGACATGACCGTGATGCAGGACGAAATCTTCGGCCCGGTGCTGCCGATCGTGCCCTATCGCGGCATCGACCAAGCCTTTGCCTACATCAACCAACGCCCTCGCCCACTGGCCCTGTATTACTTCGGCTACAACAAGGGCGAGCAGGATCGTGTGCTCCACGAAACCCATTCCGGCGGCGTCTGCCTGAACGACACCTTGCTGCATGTGGCCCAGGACGACATGCCGTTCGGCGGCATCGGCCCGTCGGGCATGGGCCATTACCACGGCCACGAAGGCTTCCTCACCTTCAGCAAAGCCAAAGGCGTGCTGGTGAAACAGCGCCTGAACGCGGCGAAGTTGATCTATCCGCCTTACGGCAAATCGATCCAGAAGTTGATCCAGAAGCTGTTCGTCCGCTGAAACCGCCACCCACGGGATAACAATAACAATGAACCCTAGCCTGACTGAAACACCCGCGCTGTCGCGGCGCGGCGTCCTGAAAATCGGCCTGTGTGCCAGCGCCTTCCTGGCTACCGCCGGGCTGGGTGCCAGTCTCAGCGGTTGCTCCAGCAGCACGCCGGCCAGCGGTTTCGTGATGTTGCGTAGCAGTGATCTACCGTTCCTGCGTGCCGTGATCCCGGTGCTGCTGGAAGGTGTGGCCAGTGCCCAGGCAGTTGCCAGCGGCGTTGAAGACACCCTCAAGAAACTCGACTTCAGCCTGCAACACCTGTCGCCGGAGATGTTCAAGCTCACCCAGCAACTGTTCGACGTGCTGGGCATGGCCATCACCCGTGGCCCGCTGACCGGGATCTGGGGCAGTTGGGAAAACGCCAGCGGCGAGCAAATCCGCAACTTTCTGCAGCGCTGGGAAAACAGCTACCTCAACCTGCTGCGCATGGGCCAGGGCTCGCTGCTCAAGCTGGTGATCATGGCCTGGTACTTCCAGCCGGCGTCCTGGGCCCATTGCGGCTACCCCGGGCCGCCGAAAATTTGAATCGCCTCCCCCCACAATAAAAATTAGAGACGACCCTGATGCCCGTACCCGATCCCTTCCGCGACGGCATGGCCCGTGGCTGGAAAACCCACAATGGCGCCGCCCTCGACAACGACCTGACTCTGGAAGCCGATGTGGCGATCATCGGCAGCGGCGCCGGTGGCGGCACCACCGCCGAAATCCTCAGCGCCGCCGGCTACAAAGTACTGCTAATCGAAGAAGGCCCGCTCAAGACCAGCAGCGACTTCAAGCTGTTGGAAGACGAGGCCTACACCAGCCTGTATCAGGAGGGCATCGGCCGCATGAGCAAGGATGGCGCGATCACCATCCTGCAGGGCCGTGCAGTGGGCGGCACGACGCTGATCAACTGGACGTCCAGCTTCCGTACGCCGGACGCCACCCTCAGCCACTGGGCCAGCGAATACGCGGTGAAGGGCCACAGCAGCGCCGAAATGGCGCCGTGGTTCGAAAAGATGGAGCAGCGCTTGGGCATCGCGCCCTGGGCCCTGCCGCCCAACCCCAACAACGATGTGATCCGCAAAGGCTGCGAGAAGCTCGGCTACAGCTGGCACGTGATCCCACGCAACGTGCGTGGTTGCTTCAACCTGGGGTATTGCGGCATGGGTTGCCCGGTCAATGCCAAGCAATCGATGCTGGTGACCACAATCCCGTCCACCCTGGAAAAAGGCGGCGAACTGCTCTACCTGGCCCGCGCCGAACGTCTGCTTTACAGCGGCGACACGATCAGCAGCCTGGAATGCGTGGCCATGGATAACCTGTGCGTGGCGCCGACTGGCCGCAAAATCACAGTGAAGGCCAAGCACTATGTGCTCTCCGGCGGCGGCATCAACAGTCCGGCGCTGCTGATGCGTTCGGATGCGCCCGACCCGCACAAACGGTTGGGCAAACGCACCTTCCTGCACCTGGTGAATTTCTCCGCCGGGTTGTTCGATGAGGTGATCAACCCGTTCTACGGTGCGCCGCAATCGATCTATTCCGACCATTTCCAGTGGCAGGACGGCACCACCGGCAAAATGTCCTACAAGCTGGAGGCACCGCCTCTACATCCTGCGTTGGCCAGCACGTTGCTCGGCGGTTATGGCACTCAGAACGCCTTGGACATGAGCCAATTGCCCAATACCCACGCGATGCTGGCGCTGCTGCGCGATGGTTTCCACCCCGACAGCCCGGGCGGCAGCGTGGAACTGCGCGGTGACGGCACGCCGGTGCTCGACTACCAGGTATCGGATTACGCCTGGGATGGATTGCGCCGTGCGTTCCACAGCATGGCCGAGATCCAGTTCGCCGCGGGCGCCCAGTCGGTCAAGCCGCTGCATCACGATGCGCGCTACGTGAAAACACTGGGCGAAGCCCGAACGATGATCGAGGAGCTCAACCTGGAATTGCACCGCACCTGTCTGGGCAGTGCCCATGTGATGGGCGGTTGTGCCATGGGTGAGGACCCGAAAAATGCAGTCGCCGACAGCCTCGGTCGCCACCACCAGTTGCGCAACCTGTCGATCCACGACGGGTCTTTATTCCCCACCAGCATTGGGGCCAACCCACAATTATCGGTGTACGGTTTAACTGCCCAACTGGCGACAGCTTTGGCCGAACGTCTGAAAACGGCATGAAAAAACGCGCGATTAGCGGTATGTATCTACATAAGTCGACTTGGCCGACCGGGATGGCTGCGATACCATCCGGTTCCCCAACGGACTCCGCCAGGACGACGCGATGAACCGAGTGTTGTACCCAGGAACCTTCGACCCGATTACCAAAGGCCATGGCGATCTGGTCGAACGTGCCTCACGCTTGTTCGACCATGTGATCATCGCGGTCGCAGCCAGCCCCAAGAAAAATCCGCTGTTTCCCCTGGAACAGCGCGTGGAACTGGCGCGTGAGGTCACCAAGCACCTGCCCAACGTCGAAGTAGTGGGCTTTTCGACGCTGCTGGCGCATTTCGCCAAAGAACAGAACGCCAATGTGTTCCTGCGCGGCCTGCGTGCGGTGTCGGACTTCGAATACGAATTCCAGCTGGCCAACATGAACCGCCAACTGGCGCCGGACGTGGAAAGCCTGTTCCTCACCCCGTCGGAACGCTATTCGTTCATTTCCTCGACGTTGGTCCGTGAAATCGCCGCTTTGGGCGGGGATATCACCAAGTTCGTGCATCCGGCTGTGGCAGATGCGTTGACGCTGCGCTTCAAGAAGTAACGCCGTTCAATCGGCGCCTGCTCGCACTGCGGGCGCCAATGCGGCACAATTGCGCGCATTAGTTTTCAGATGCCTTGGCTGACAGCCCTGGCAGGAGTTTCCATGTCCCTGATCATCACCGACGATTGCATCAACTGCGACGTCTGCGAACCCGAGTGCCCGAACGCCGCAATTTCCCAGGGCGAAGAGATCTACGTGATCGACCCCAACCTGTGCACCCAGTGTGTCGGCCACTATGACGAGCCGCAGTGCCAACAGGTTTGTCCGGTGGATTGCATTCCGCTGGATGAGGCTCATCCGGAGACAGAAGAGCAACTGATGGAGAAGTACCGCAAGATTACCGGTAAGGCTTAAGGGCCTCTTCGCGAGCAAGCCCGCTCCCACAGTTGACCGAGTTCCAATATGAGAATGCGGTCGAATGTGGGAGCGGGCTTGCTCGCGAAGGCGGCATCAGCCATCACACAAGATCAGCTCTGGCACTTAGGGCAAAACACACTCGCGCGCTGCCCCAGCACCACATTGCGCAACTCGCTCCCGCAGACCTTGCATGCCTCGCCGCCCCGGCCGTAGACGAACAGTTCCTGCTGGAAATACCCCGGCTGCCCGTCGCCGCCGATAAAGTCGCGCAACGTGGTGCCGCCGCGCTCGATGGCAGCGGCCAGCACGCGTTTGATCTCAATCGCCAGCTTCAAGTAACGCCCGCGCGAAATGCCGCCAGCAGCCCGACGCGGATCAATCCCCGCCGCAAACAGCGCTTCCGTCGCGTAGATATTACCCACACCCACCACCACCGCGTTATCCATGATGAACGGTTTCACCGCCATCGAACGGCCACGGGACAGCTGGAACAAGCGCTCGCCGTCAAACAGATCCGTCAGCGGCTCGGGCCCCAGGCGGATCAGCAGTTCATGGTTGTGCGGGTCCTGGCTCCAGAGCATCGCGCCGAAACGTCGGGGGTCGGTGTAACGCAGGGCCAGGCCCGACTCCAACTCGATATCCACATGCTCATGCTTGGCCGCCGGCATGCCGACCTCCACCAGTCGCAAGTTGCCCGACATGCCTAAATGGCTGATCAAGGTGCCCACTTCGGCATTGATCAACAGGTATTTGGCCCGCCGCTCCACCAACACGATGCGCTGCCCGGACAGGCGCACATCGAGGTCTTCCGGGATCGGCCAGCGCAGGCGCCGTTCACGCACCACCACGCGGCTGACCCGCTGGCCTTCCAGGTGTGGCGCGATGCCGCGTCGGGTGGTTTCGACTTCGGGTAACTCGGGCATGTGTACCTCGTGAAGAAAGGGTCAGTGGGCGCCCAGCTCGCGGATCGACAACTTCATGCTTTCGAAGTCGTAGTCCGACAGGCCCACGTAGTCCAGCACCAGATGGCCGATGGCATTCCACTCATGGTCCACCGCATGGTTGCCCAGCACGCGATAGGACGAGCAGATGTGCTCGGCCATCTTCAGGATCGCCAGCAGATTTTTTAGCTGAGAATTGCGCGAAGACTCATCGCTGAACACCGCCAGGGCGTTGTGGTGGTTGGCGATGGCGTCGGTCACATGTTCCGGCAGGCGCCAGGACTTGGCGGTGTAGTAACCGACCACGGCATGGTTGGTGTTGAACGCGTTGTTCTCGGTGTCGACCACGCGGCAGTCGGGGCCGGCATTGGCGTAGGCCTGCTCCAGTACCGACATGTAATTGGGGAAACGCTTGAGCATCAGCGGCACGCCGCAATCGTGGAACAGGCCCAGGGCATAAGCCTCGTCCACCGCCTGGGCGCCGGTACGCTTGGCCAGGGTGAGGCAGGTCATCGCCACATCCTGCGCGGTGTCCCAGAAGCGGTTGAGGGTGACGATGGTGTCGTCGCTCATTTCGCCCTTGATCGACAGCGCGTTGATCAGGTTGATGATCGAACGGCTGCCCAGCAGGTTCACGGCTCGCTGGATCGAGGCGATCTTGTTGCTCAGGCCGAAATACGACGAGTTGACGATCTTCAGCAATGCACCGGACAGGCCCGGGTCTTGGGCGATCAACCGTGCGATCACTTCCAGGTCTGGGTCAGGCATGTATTGCTCCATCTGCAAATCCACCATGATTTGCGGTTGGGGCGGCACGCTGATGCCTTGCAGGGCCTGTTGGATCTGTTCGGCGGAAAGCTCTTGGGACATAAGTACATACTCTGGGCTAGGCGGGGATTCTAACCTCTAAGCAAACCTGACCGACACCCAAATGCCCGATTGAAATCGGACTAAATGTGGGAGGGTGCTTGCCCCCGATTGCATCACCGCCGTACGTCAGATACACCGCGCCGCCTGCATCGCGGGCAAGCCCACTCCCACATGAACCGCGCCGCAACAGGTATACTCCCGCTCTTTTTTCCGGAGCGACGTCATGTCCCTGCCAAGCCTGCGTCTCAAAGCCAACGCCGATCGTCGTTTGCGCAACGGCCACCTGTGGGTCTACAGCAACGAAATCGACGTGGCCGCCACCCCACTTCACGGCTTCCAGGCAGGCGACCAGGCTATCCTGGAAGCGGCCGGCGGCAAGACCCTGGGCATCGTGGCCATGAGCCCGAACAACCTGATCTGCGCTCGCCTGCTGTCGCGCGACATCAAGTTGCCGTTGGACAAGTCGCTGCTGGTGCACCGCCTGAACGTCGCCCTGTCCCTGCGCGACCGCCTGTTCGACAAGCCGTTCTACCGCCTGGTCTACGGCGATTCCGACCTGCTGCCAGGCCTGGTGGTCGACCGTTTCGGCGACATCCTGGTGGTGCAGATCGCCTCGGCGACCATGGAGGCGCATAAAGAAGACGTGATCGCCGCCCTGACCCAAGTGCTCAAGCCGAGCGGCATCCTGTTCAAGAACGACTCCGCCGCGCGCGACGCCGAAGGCCTCAACCGCTACGTCGAAACCGTGTTCGGCCTGGTGCCGGAGTGGGTTGCGCTGGAAGAAAACGGCGTGAAATTCGAAGCCCCGGTGATCCAGGGCCAGAAAACCGGCTGGTTCTACGACCACCGCATGAACCGCGCACGCCTGGCCCCGTATGCCAAAGGCAAACGCGTGCTGGACCTCTACAGCTACATCGGCGGCTGGGGCGTGCAAGCCGCGGCCTTCGGCGCCAGTGAAGTGTTCTGCGTCGACGCCTCCGCCTTCGCCCTCGACGGCGTGGAGCGCAATGCCGCGCTGAACGGCTTTGCCGAGAAGATGACCTGCATCGAAGGCGACGTGTTTGAAGCCTTGAAAGAACTGAAAGCCAGCGAAGAACGCTTCGACGTGATCGTCGCCGACCCACCGGCCTTCATCAAACGCAAAAAAGACATGAAGAACGGCGAAGGCGCCTACCGCCGCTTGAATGAGCAAGCCATGCGCCTGCTCAGCAAGGACGGCATCCTGGTCAGCGCGTCGTGCTCCATGCACCTGCCGGAAGATGACCTGCAAAACATCCTGCTGACCAGCGCTCGTCATTTGGATCGCAATATCCAGATGCTGGAGCGTGGCGGCCAGGGTCCGGATCATCCGGTGCACCCGGCGATTGCCGAGACGCGTTACATCAAGAGCATTACGTGCCGGTTGTTGCCAAACAGCTAAAGCCAAGCACAGATAAAAATGTGGGAGGGGGCTTGCCCCCGATAGCCGTGTGTCAGCCAGCTAATATGGGGCTGACACTACGCAATCGGGGGCAAGCCCCCTCCCACATTTGTTTGGTGGTTGCCGTAAAAGCTTTCCTACCCAAGCAAGCCACGTCAATTCAGGAACTCTCTCTCAACGCTTTTGATTGAATTCCACTTTTCGCAGACTAGTATCCGTTTCTGGTTTTACTCCGGAAAACAAAAACAATGTCTCGGCCCTACCTCTCCCGCTTCATCCTCATCACCTGCATTTCATTGATCAGTTTCTTTCCGATCAATATTCTCCTGCCCTCATTCCCTGCCCTGGCGGCCCGATTCGACACGCCAAGCGCAGACGTCGCGCTGTCCATCAGCCTGTTCACCCTGGTCTTTTCCATTTCTCAACTGATCACCGGCCCGCTGTCGGACAAATGGGGGCGCAAGGAAGTCCTGCTCGGGTGCATCACGCTGTCGATCCTGGGTGCCCTCGGTTGCGCACTGGCGACGGACTACCTGACCTTCCTGCTGTTTCGCAGTGTCCAGGCCATGGGTTGCGGGTTCTTCGTACTGGGCCACGCACTGGTGGAAGACCTGTTCAAGGAGCAAGACCGCGCTCGCGTGCGCCTTTACTACATGACCCTGAGCGGTTCATTCGTTGCGTTGTCGCCGTTGATCGGCTCCTGGCTGCAAACCACCTTCGACTGGCAAGGCAGCTTTTATGGGTTCGCCGTAATGGCACTGGGCATGTTGATCCACGCCCTCTGCATCCTGCCGTCCAAGTCCGCCAGCCCACACCGCACGCCGGTGTCGATCATCGCCACCCTGAAAGCCGTCGCCCGTAATCGCGACTTCCTGCGCTACTGGTGGATCGCCGCACTGGTATTCGCCTGCTACTTCGCCTTGATCAGCGTGACACCGCTGATTTTCATGGACGCGCTGAAGCTCTCCGAATACCAGTACGCGTTGGTGTTGATGGTCTATGGAGTGGCCTACTTGCTTGGCGGCGTTGCGGCCTCGTACCTGCAAAAGCGGATTTCGCTGTCCCGGCAAATCAATATCGGCCTGGGGCTGCTGCTCGTCGCGGGCGTGCTGTTAACACTGATCGTCAGCCTGGATGCCATCACCCCAGTGACGTTGCTCATCCCGATGCTAATCAGCGCGCTGGCCGTGACCCTGGTTCGTCCGGCGGCGATTTCTGCGGCAATGTTGCTGTTCTCAAGCAGTGCAGGTACTGCTGCCTCGGCGGGCAACAGCATCATGTTCCTGACCGCCGCCGTCAGCAGTGCCGCCCTGGCGCAAACCGGGTCCAACCTATTGATCACCATCGCCCTGAGCTTCATCGTCTTTAGCCTGTGGGGCTGGCTGACCAATGCCAGAACTGGACGCTAACCGACTGTAGGAGCAGGCTTGCCGGCGATGGCGAGCTAACCGACGCTACATCGTCACTCGAACCACCGCTATCGCCGGCAAGCCGGCTCCTACAGTCGGTTGTGGGTCTCCCGCACGTCCCGTAGCCGCTATCTTCACGGTTTCGGCCATTCCCTCCAGCCGCCAGCGGTGTAGAATCGACGCTATTCATCGCCAGTCATCCCCCGGCGGGTTTATGAGCTCGAGGCCCAAGCACGCGGCGATCCCGCGACGCGAGTGGCAACTTCCGGACACACGGCCATTTCTGAGTGTTCCAGACGTCAATAGAAGCTCACTCCCCATTGATACCGATTAGCCGCCCGGAGTGCTCCAATGCCTGATTACCGCTCGAAAACATCCACCCACGGCCGCAACATGGCCGGCGCGCGCGCACTGTGGCGTGCCACGGGGATGAAAGATGACGACTTCAAGAAGCCGATCATCGCGATTGCCAACTCGTTCACCCAATTCGTACCGGGCCACGTCCACCTCAAGGACCTGGGCCAACTGGTCGCCCGCGAGATCGAACGCGCCGGCGGTGTCGCCAAAGAATTCAACACCATCGCCGTGGATGACGGCATCGCCATGGGCCATGACGGCATGCTGTATTCCCTGCCGAGCCGCGAGATCATCGCCGACTCCGTGGAATACATGGTCAACGCCCACTGCGCCGACGCCATCGTCTGCATCTCCAACTGCGACAAGATCACCCCCGGCATGCTGATGGCCTCCCTGCGCCTGAACATCCCGGTGATCTTCGTTTCCGGCGGCCCGATGGAAGCCGGCAAGACCAAGCTCGCCTCCCACGGCCTCGACCTGGTCGACGCCATGGTCATCGCCGCCGATTCCAGCGCTTCTGACGAGAAGGTCGCGGAATACGAGCGCAGCGCTTGCCCAACCTGCGGTTCGTGCTCCGGCATGTTCACCGCCAACTCGATGAACTGCCTGGTGGAAGCCCTGGGCCTGGCCTTGCCGGGCAACGGTTCCACCCTGGCGACCCACAGTGACCGCGAGCAGCTGTTCCTGCAGGCCGGCCGCACCATCGTCGAACTGTGCAAACGCTATTACCACGACAACGATGAGTCGGTGTTGCCGCGCAACATCGCCAACTTCAAGGCGTTCGAGAACGCCATGACCCTGGACATCGCCATGGGCGGTTCCACCAACACCATCCTGCACTTGCTGGCCGCGGCCCAGGAAGCCGAGATCGATTTCGACCTGCGCGACATCGACCGCCTGTCCCGTCACGTGCCGCAACTGTGCAAAGTCGCGCCGAATATCCAGAAGTACCACATGGAAGACGTGCACCGCGCCGGCGGGATCTTCTCGATCCTCGGTTCGCTGGCCCGTGGCGGCCTGCTGCACACCGATCTGCCGACCGTACACAGCAAGTCCATTGCCGAAGGCATCGCCAAGTGGGACATCACCCAGACTGATGACGAAGCCGTGCACACCTTCTTCAAGGCAGGCCCAGCGGGTATCCCTACGCAAACTGCGTTCAGCCAGTCGACCCGTTGGGACACCCTGGACGACGACCGTGAAAACGGCTGCATCCGCAGTGTCGAGCACGCCTACTCCCAAGAAGGCGGCCTGGCCGTTCTCTACGGCAACATCGCCCTCGACGGCTGCGTGGTGAAAACCGCCGGTGTGGATGAGTCCATCCACGTCTTCGAAGGCCGCGCCAAGATCTACGAAAGCCAGGACAGCTCGGTCCGCGGCATCCTCGCTGATGAAGTGAAGGAAGGCGACATCGTGATCATCCGCTACGAAGGCCCGAAAGGCGGCCCGGGTATGCAGGAGATGCTGTACCCGACGTCCTACCTGAAATCCAAGGGCCTGGGCAAAGCCTGCGCCCTGCTGACCGACGGCCGTTTCTCCGGTGGTACGTCGGGCCTGTCCATCGGCCACGCTTCGCCAGAAGCCGCTGCCGGCGGCGCGATTGGCCTGGTGCAGGATGGTGACAAGGTGCTGATCGACATTCCGAACCGTTCGATCAACCTGTTGATCAGCGATGAAGAACTGGCCGCGCGCCGGGTTGAGCAGGACAAGAAGGGTTGGAAGCCAGTGGAGAAGCGTCCACGCAAAGTGACTACCGCATTGAAGGCTTACGCCCTGCTGGCCACCAGTGCCGACAAGGGTGCTGTGCGTAACAAGGCGATGCTTGACGGTCTGTAAGCTGCGCCCATAAAAATGCCCCGCCACGTGCGGGGCATTTTTTTGCCTGGCGTTCTGACGCTGTAGTTTTTCATACGCCGGCCGATAACAGGCGCAACTGTATTCTCAAGGAACTCACCCGCATGGATGCCCGCTCTACCGCTCTACACCCGGCTGCATGGGCGCTTTCCCTATTGGCGTTGGCCGGTTGCAGCTCGCTGCAAAAGCCTCAGGTGGACCCAGGCCTGGCACTCTTCAACGAAGCCATGACACTGCCGGCGCTCGACCACACCATCCTGCGCAACGGCGACAGGGTCGCGTACTCCGTCGATTTGCAGCAAAACCCGATCTCTGTGCAGTTCGACGCCTATTGCACACAAGGCCCTGGAAGGATGTTCTACCCCACGCGCTCGGGCCTGCGGGCATTTACTCCCTCACCGGCAACAGGCGTCGACCTGCCGACGGTACAGGCCCAACAACTGCAGCAAAGCGCTCAATTGCAGAGCGTATGCAAGGCACGCCCCGTCCCCGACTGGCGGATGCTGCAAACCTCTGCCGATCAGGGCTGGCTGCTGATCGACCGTAACAGCGTGCAGCAGCAAAGCAGTCAGATATCCGCCTGGGTCGCACAGGATTACCTGCACTATCAGGTCGCCAAGAACGCATCGTTGTTTACTCAACGGCAGGAGCGGCTGACGCTGGATTGCACACGACGCACCATCACGTTGATGAGCCAGTTCAACCTTGATGAAACGCGCCAGATGATCAACGGCGAAATCCGTCGACAATTCAAGCCGCAAGCCTTGGATCAAGCTTCCGGCGAACATGCCCAGCTCTTCAAGGCTCTGTGCCAGGCGCCGGTGGAGCTGACCCATTTACCCGCTTTCAAGGCGCGCCAGCCATTGCCACCCGTTGCCAGCGCAACCAATGCCAACCCGGCCGTGCTGGCGGCCATCCGAGCGCTCGGCCTGCCTGCGCCAACCCGCACCCTGAGCGAGCTGGCGTATGACTATGACGCCGTGCTCTTCAACAACACCCGAGTGGGCGACCAGACCAAACAGGCATTTATCAGTGTCGACAACGCATCCGGCCAGACACTGGTACAAACGCGCGACTCGGCACTCGGCTTTAACCAGGAGCTGACCTTCCAAGGCCTGTTTGATCTGGACAGCCAAGGTCTCGACCGCAAAACCGGCAGTGACAAGGTGAAGACCCGTCTCTTGGTTGGCCTGAGCTTTCAAGGCGATTGGCGTAACTTGCCCCTCGCCAGTGAGGTGAGCTACACCCAGACATGGTCAAAATCCATCAACCCCGATGGCAGTCCTTCGTCAGAGACCAGTGAACCAAGAACCGTGACCTGCAAGGTCGCTCGGGAAATCCCGGCTGCCACCCTGACCCCGGACCTGAAGGGGCAAGCTCAGGTACTCGACTGCGTTCAGATGAAAGGTTGGACTTATCAGGCAGCCTATCTGAGCGACTATGGGCTGTTCATCAAATTGCGTGAGAACGCGTTGGTTGCGCAATGGAACTGGCATCTGAAATCGGTGAAGTGACGCGCGATAGCGTGGCTTGTTTGAGCCTATGAAAATGCCCCGCCACGTGCGGGGCATTTTTATTCCGGTTGCACTCAGAACTGCGGCGTGTAGGTCATGGTGAACATCACATTGCGCGGGTCGCCATAGTAGTTGCTGCCCCAGTTCGCGTTGTAAGCCGGGATGTAGTACTTCTTATCGAACATATTATTCAGGTTCGCCGCGACGGTGAATTCCTGGTTGATCTTGTAGGCCACCCGAGAATCCCACAAGGCATTGCCGGGCACGCTGAATGTGCGGTCATAGGCGACGGTGCTGCTTTGCGCGGTCACACCGGCGCCGACACTGACGTTGCTCCAGTTCCCTGGCAACTGGTAGTCACCCCAGACCTTGAGCAGGTGCTTGGGCGTCCAGGTGCTGAAGATCTTGCCTTCGTAGGTGTCGTCCTTGATGAATTTGGTGGTGTTGTAGGTGTAGCTGGAAACCAGTTGCAGGCCCGGCAGCACCTCACCGCTCAAGGTGGCCTCGAAGCCCTGGCTGCGAACCTTGCCGGACGCGAGCGAGCAGTACCAGCCGCCACAAACCTTGCCGCCTTGCAGATCTTGAGCCGCACGGTTTTCCTGGTCATAGCGGAAGACCGCGAACGACGTATTGAGGCGGCCATCCGCCAGTTCGCCTTTCAGGCCCAGCTCGTAGTTCTGGCCCTCAATGGGCTTGAGCACGGTCAATGAGGTGGTCAGGTTGGTTTGGGGCTCAAAGGCGTCGGTATAGCTGGCATAGGCCGACCATTGCTCGTTGAGCGCATAAACCAGGCCGGCGTAGGGCGTGACGTGACCATTGCTTTGCGTGGTGCTGCTGGTCGGCTCGCCGTACACCCCCCTGGCACCGCTCTCGTCCTTATAGGAATAGTCATACCAACTGGTACGTGCACCGAGGATCAACGTCAGCGGGTCCAGTACTTGGACGCGCCAGGTGCCATAAATCCCCTTCTGGCGAATGTCATACCAGCTCTTCGTCGCATTCCCTGCCTGGAACAACTGGTTCCTGTCGCGCTGCGGACGGTTGTGGTCGATATTGAAGATATCCGCCCCCGGCGTCGCCGCGCGCGCCCAGAAATCATCTGTGGTGAGTTTGGAATAGTTGGCGCCCAGCACCATCTCCTGCCGCAACCCCAGGCCTTCGAACTTACCGTCGACATACACGTCCACACCGCGACTCTTGGTGTTGAAATCAGTGACCCAGTCCACGTAACGCACGGTGCCGGTGTCACCGGGATTGGGGATGGTGTCCCACGTGGCCTGGTAGGTCGCGTCGTTGTGCTCATCCATGGCCACCAGAGCAGCCTTCACTTTCCAGTCATCGTTGAAGCGATGCTCGATATCGGCAAACACCTGGGTCTGGTTATTGACGTTACGGTTCCAACTGGCGCCGACAAAGGTCGAGCGCGAAAGGCCGATATCGCTGCCGTTGGCATACCGGGGCAGCGACATGAAGTTGGGCCGCGAGTGCCCCTTCTGGTTGCTGATGCCCACGCCGACGGTGGTGTCTGGCGTGAAGTCGTAGTCCACCGCGGCATAAACCGTCTGGTTCCAACCGCCGGCGTAATCGACAAAAGAATCGGTCGTGTCGTAATCAGCCACAAAACGGCCGCGCAAGGTGCCTTCGGTATTGAGCGGGCCACCCGCGTCCACTTGTGTGCCGTAGTGGTCCCAGGAACCGGCCTTGGCAGTGACGGTGACGGTCGGCGCCTGTTGCCCGCGCTTGCGCACCAGGTTCATCGTGCCGCCGGGGCTGTTCGCGCCCTGCAGCAAGGCGGCCGGACCACGCAAGGTTTCCACGCGGTCATAGATCGCCATGTTTTCGGTGAGGTAGCTGCCCAGCGCGTAGGTGTTGCGCGGAATGCCGACGCCGTCGTATTGCAGGGTGCCGACCTCAAAACCACGGGAGAAGATAAACATGCCAGGGCCAGGGGACTTGGTCGCCGTCAGGCCGGGGGTGCGCTTGACCACTTCGGAGAGTTTGGTGGTGTTCTGGTCGTCCATCTGCTTGCGGGTCATGACGCTGACCGATTGCGGGATGTCCTTGAGCTTTTGCTCGCCTTTGCCGAGGGTCACGGCACCGGTGGTGTAGGAGCCGGTGCCTTCGGTGGTCGCCCCCAAGCGTTCAGCGCTGATGGTGGTGGCACCGACTTCGAGAGCGCCGCCGGTGTCCACGCGTTTTTCCAGGGTGACGGTATCGGCGTTGATAAACGCCGCGCTCAGCCCAGTGCCGCCGAGCAGTTGCCCCAAGGCTTCACGTTGGCCCAGATTGCCACTCACCCCCGGCGACACCACCCCTTGGGTCAATTCACCACTCACCAACACCTGCACCCGTGTCACCGCCGAAAAAGCTGCCAGCGCACCGTCCAGGCTCTGCCCTGGAATATCAAAACGGTAGGTCTGTGCCTGAGTGGTCTCAGCGGCCTGCAAGTACAGCGGTGCGGTGCCGCAGGCCAAGGAAATGGCCAGTGCCAGCAAGGGCCGTGCGGCGTATCGGTGTGCCATGGATGAAGCTCCCCGGTGCAAAAAAGTCTGTGATCGGCGCCGCACTACTTGAGAGTGCTTACTATTTACGCCTCAGTGATCAAGGACGATGGCTCGCGGGGAAACCCTGAAACTATTTTGAGAAAGTTGTCGTCAGGACGCTTTGCCTTCGCGCAACACCAGCAAATACGGGGTGTAGTGCTCGGCGTGCAGGTTGAGGGTGTATTCCAGCGCCTTGATCACGGCGTCGGGCTTGTCGATCTCGAACACGCCGGACACCACGCGATTGCGCAGCGCATCGCCCAGCACCAGAGTCTTGCCGGGCCAGTAGCGATTCAACTCGCTGACCACTTCCGACAGCGGCTGCTGACGGAACACCAGTTGCCGTTGGCGCCAGGCGAAACCGCTGGCCGGGTCGAAGCCGTGTACCTCTGCAAGGTGCTGGTCCTGATACTCCACCGCCCGCCCAGGCTCCAGGTAGACCGGCTCACCACTGCCCGCACTGACCTGCACCTTGCCCTGTGCCACCTGTACCCGCGTCTGTGCATCACGCCGCGCCACGCTGAATTGGGTGCCGACCACCTTCACCCAGCCATCGCCGGACTGCACCACGAAAGGCCGCGCCGGGTCCTTGGTCACGCTGAAAAACCCTTCGCCACGCAGCAGACGAATCTGACGCTCACCGCCGCTCATGCGCACTTGAATCGCGCTGTCAGTGTTGAGTTGCAACTGGGAGCCGTCGGCCAGTTCGACTGTGCGCGATTCGCCGGTGCGGGTGGCGTAGTCTGCGCGCAGGCGGTCGAGCCAGGGGGTGTTTTGCACGGTCAAGCCCACTGCCAGCAATATGGCAGCGGCATATGCCCAACGGCGCGCAGGTTGGCGCCAGGCAGCCTGTTCGGCTCGGCGGATCACCCGCGCCGGTTCACGCAAACCGCCGAGCATGGCCTGCACTTCCTGCCAAGCGTCATCCTGTGGCTGGCCCTGCCCAAGCCAGGCGGCAAAGGCGTCCATTTCGGCGGCCGTGACATCTTCGGCCTGTAGGCGGAAATACCAGCCAGACGCTTCTTCGAACAATTCGTCGGCAGTGGGTGTGGCGGTCATGACCGACGTCCTTGTGTGTCGCTGGCGAGCCGCGTCTTGATGTACGCGCGGCATTCAATCAAGGCGCGACGCAATTGGTATTCCACGCTGCGCGGGGTGATCGACAGTCGCTCGCCAATCTCGCGGTAGGAAAGTTCGTCGACATGATAGAGCAGGAAGATCTGCCGAGTCGCCTCGGGCAACGCCAGGATAGCGTCCTGCATCAGTTGCTCCTGCTGATAGGCAGCCAATTGCTCATCGGCGCCAGGATTGCTGCAAGGCAATTCTTCACTGGGTTCACCGGCATCCAGGCGCTCGCGGCGAATGGCCTGGCGTTGGTGATCACGCACCAGGTTGCTGGCGATGGTGAAAAGGAAGGCTGGGAGGTTGTCGATCTTCTCGCCGGAATCCAGGCGCGCCAGGCGCAGGAACGATTCCTGGGTCAAGTCAGCGGCCACCTGAGCGCTGCCCGTGCGACGGGTGACGAAGGCCTCGAGGGCTTTCTTCTGCTCCGCGAACAGGCGCGCGATCTGCGAATTCCAGGAGGACACAGCACTACCTTGAGAAGAACGGAGGGTTCAGGAAGTGCGCACGCTAGCAGAGGATGAGATTGGTTCGCAATTGATATCTATTTTGCCGACCTCTGTAGGAGCCGGCTTGCCGGCGATGACGGCCTTGAGTCTTGCATTGATCTCACTGACGCCATCGCCGGCAAGCCGGGCTCCTACAGGGTTGCGTCGGGCTACTGGATTTCGTCAGGCTTGACGATCACCCAGTTCTTGTCCGCCGTCACCGGCAACCCTTCCTTGGCCTGCGCCGCCGCATGCTTGGCGATCATGCCGTTCAGTTGGGTCATGTATTTGTCCTTGCGGTTGATCCACAGGTGGATGCCGCCCTTGGCCACATCCACATCGTGGAACAGCATGTAGCCATCGCTGGTCGGCGTGTCGCCACCTACCAATACCGGTTTTTTCCACTCGTCGATGTAGGTGAGGATTGCCGCGTGCTTGCCCGCCATCCAGGTCGCCGGGGTCCACAGGTAAGGGGTGAGTTCCAGGCCGAGGTTGGCCTTCTCGTCATATTTGCCGGCGGTGATCTGTTTGCGTGCGGTGGTCAGTTCACCGGTCTTGCGGTCCTTGAGCAGGGTGGTCACGCCGATGACGTTCTCGGGTTTGACGTTGTAGCCGTACTTCGGATCGGCGGCGACCATGCGCACCAGTTCTTCCGAGGCGGCGGTCATCACATACACCTCGATGCCGTTTTCCATCAGCTTGTTGTACAGCTCGGCCTGGCCGGTGAAGACTTTCGGCGGTTGCACCTCGGACTTCTTCACCACATCGCCTTCGAAATAGCTGACGGGCACGGGCTTGCCGGAGGCCATCAGCTCATCGACCTGCACTTTGAGTTCCTTGAGGGTGAACCCCGAAAACACCTGGGCGACCCACGGATAGCAGACCATGTCGTCCACTTCGCAGAGGCGATAGTAGTAACTGAACAGACTTTCCTTATGGTCGGCGGTGTCTTTGAAAGGCATAAGCTTGAGCGACGGATCAAGGCTGTCGCGGGTGATCAGGCCTTTGTTTTCCATGTAGGGCAGCAGGGATTCTTCGAGGTCGTAGCGGTAACTGGTGTTGTCCATGTCGAACACCGCGAAGTTACCCTTGTTGGCGTTGGCGGCGATCATTTCGTTCAGTTGCTTGGCGGCGGGGGCCGGCCAGTGTTTCAACTCGGTGGCGGCCATGGTTTGGCCGGCAAGGCCAAGGCACAGCGCGGCGGCAAACAATCTCGAAGCGAGCTTCATATGCGTTTTCTCCCTGAGTGAAAGACACCGACGCTAACAAATCCCTGTGACGGTTATCGCCCGAGCGCGACCGCTTGCGTCGTGATCGCGCCAACGGCATGTGCCTGAGCGTCAAACGCTTATTCCAAAAACGACAGTCACCATTCCATATCGGTATTAAATCAATATATTTCAAGCTGTTAGGCTTTCCGGTTCGCAATCGCAGGCTCACGCGATTGGCTGCCTTCTCAACGGAGCTTCAATGAATCTGCCCCTGATTCTCAACTTACTGGTGTTCGTGGCCCTGTTGCTGGGCCTGGCACAAACCCGTCGTACTAACTGGAGCCTCGCCAAGAAGGTCCTGTTCGCCCTCGTGCTCGGTGTGGTGTTCGGCACCGTTCTGCACACGATCTACGGCGATGGCAATCCGGTGCTCAAGGCCTCCATCGGCTGGTTCGATCTGGTAGGAAAAGGCTACGTACAACTGCTGCAAATGATCGTGATCCCGCTGGTATTTGCCTCGATCCTCAGCGCTGTGGCCCGTCTGCACAACGCCTCGTCATTGGGCAAGATCAGCTTCTTGACCATCGGCACGCTGCTGTTCACCACCGCAATTGCGGCGCTGATCGGTATCGGCCTGACCAACCTGTTCGGCCTCACCGCCGAAGGCCTGGTGGCCGGCACCCAGGAAATGGCGCGCCTGCAAGTGATCCAGAGTGATTACGCCGGCAAGGTTGCCGACCTGAATATCCCGCAACTGCTGCTGTCGTTCGTGCCGGCCAACCCGTTTGCCGACCTGGCCCGGGCCAAGCCGACCTCGATCATCAGCGTGGTGATTTTCGCCGCTTTCCTAGGGGTTGCCGCGCTGCAACTGCTCAAGGATGACGTGGAAAAAGGCCAGAAAGTGCTCAACGCGATCGACACCCTGCAAGCCTGGGTGATGCGTCTGGTGCGCCTGGTGATGAAGCTGACCCCGTACGGCGTATTGGCGCTGATGACCAAAGTGGTCGCCGGTTCCAACCTGCAAGACATCATCAAGCTCGGCAGTTTTGTCGTGGTCTCGTACCTGGCCCTGGGCCTGATGTTTGTGGTGCACGGCCTGCTGCTGTCCCTGGCCGGGATCAACCCGCTGCGTTTCTTCCGCAAAGTGTGGCCGGTGCTGACCTTTGCCTTCACCAGCCGCTCCAGCGCGGCGGCGATCCCGCTGAGCATTGAAGCGCAGACCCGTCGCCTGGGCATCCCACAGTCCATCGCCGGTTTCGCTGCCTCGTTTGGCGCGACCATCGGCCAGAACGGTTGCGCCGGTCTTTACCCTGCGATGTTGGCGGTGATGGTCGCGCCGACCGTAGGCATCAACCCGCTGGACCCGCTGTGGATCGCGACTTTGGTGGCGATTGTGACCTTGAGTTCGGCAGGCGTTGCCGGCGTGGGCGGCGGTGCAACCTTTGCCGCGCTGATCGTGCTGCCGGCCATGGGCTTGCCAGTGTCACTGGTGGCGCTGCTGATTTCCGTAGAGCCGCTGATCGACATGGGCCGTACGGCGCTGAACGTAAATGGCTCGATGACCGCCGGTGCGATCACCAGCCAGGTCATGGGGCAGACGGATAAGGCGCTGTTGAATGCGGATGAGCATGCTGAGTTAGCGCAGGCTTGATAGACCGCTATCGCCGGCAAGCCGGCTCCTACAGGGTAACGCAATCAACTGTAGGAGCCGGCTTGCCGGCGATGCTCCTAGGCCTTTTCCCAAACCTCGAAGTTATACGCCGGCTTATCTCCCTCAGCCGCATTCTCGACATTCGACACCAGCTTCCACTGCTTCGTATCAAACTCCGGAAACCAAGCATCCCCTTCCGGACTCAACGCCACCCGCGTCAAATACAGGCGATCCGCCTGCTCCAGCCCCTGCGCATACAATTGCGCACCGCCGATCAGCATCAGCTCGTCCACGCCTTGCGCCTTGGCCCATGCTTCAGCGCGCTCTACCGCCGCCTCCAGTGACGGAAAAACTTCCGCACCTTCAAGCGCCAGATCGGTCTGACGGCTAACCACGATGTTCAAGCGCCCCGGCAACGGTCGGCCCAGGGAATCCCAGGTCTTGCGCCCCATGATGATCGGCTTGCCAAGCGTGGTGGCCTTGAAATATTTGAAATCCCCCGGCAAATGCCAGGGCATGCTGTTGTCGACGCCGATCACACGGTTTTCACCGAGGGCTGCGATCAGGCTTAAAGGGAGAGTTTTTTTCATGGCGACGAGAATACCAGAGCCCCGAGCCAGGGGTTATGCTCCAGACTCACAAACACAACAGGACTACGCGTGACTCCACTGCACACACTCTGGCTGACAGAAACCGTGCGCCTGCGCGAAGAACACGCCGGCCCGCTGGAAGACCTGGAAGCCAACCGCCTGGCCCGCACGGCCGGGGGCGACCTGCCGACACGTATCCAGCAGCGCGCCTTGCACCTGGCCGAACGCGATGGGCTCACGGTGGCCCTCACCCGCTGGCTGCAAGGTGCGCGTCTGGCGCTGGTGCTGCTGGCAATCGTCGCGGTCATCAGCGGCGCAGGCCTGGCGTTTGCTGCACTGGGCAACGGTCTAACGCCGGTGAATGTGTTCTGGGCCTTGGGCAGCCTGCTTGGCTTGAACCTGATCCTGCTGGTCAGTTGGGCGTTGGGCCTGCTGTTTGCCGGTGAACACAGTGCCAGCCTGGGGCGACTATGGTTGTGGCTCAGCGAAAAATTCGCCCGTGATGCCAAAGCCGCCCAACTGGCGCCAGCACTGTTACTGCTACTGCAACGGCAGAAACTCAATCGCTGGGCCGTAGGCGTGCTGGTCAACAGTCTATGGTTGCTGGCGTTGCTCAGCGCCATGGTGATTCTGCTCACGCTACTCGCTACCCGCCGCTACGGCTTCGTGTGGGAAACCACCATTCTCGGTGCCGACACCTTCGTCGCCGTCACCCAGGCCCTCGGCACCTTGCCTGCTCTGTTGGGCTTCAATGTGCCGACCGTCGAGATGATCCGCGCCAGCGGCGACTCCGCCCTGAATATCGATAGCGCCCGCCAAGCCTGGGCCGCCTGGCTGGTCGGCGTGCTGCTGGTCTATGGCCTGCTGCCCCGCCTGATCCTCGCGTTGCTGTGCCTGTGGCACTGGAAACGCGGGCGCGCCGCCCTGCGCCTGGACCTCAACCTGCCCGGCTACAGCCCATTGCGCGAGCGTCTGATGCCGAGCAGCGAACGCCTTGGGGTCAACGATGCCGCGCCCGAGCAGTTGCACCACGTCAGCGGCGGCGTCAGTGAACTGGAAAGCGACGGCGCCCTGCTGGTTGCCATCGAACTGGACGACCAACATCCCTGGCCACCCAAACTGCCCGCCAGCGTGAAGAACGCCGGCATCCTCGACAGCCGCGAATCACGCCACAAACTGCTGGAGCAACTCTCGCGCTTCCCGCCCGCACGCCTGGCCGTCGCCTGCGACCCACGGCGCTCGCCGGATCGCGGCAGCCTGGCGCTGATCGCCGAACTCGCGCGCAGCGCCACCGCCACCCGCGTGTGGCTGCTGCAAGCGCCACCCGGCCAGGCGCTGGACGCCGAACGCCTAGGCGACTGGCACGCCGCGTTGCAGCAACTGGAGTTACCTTTCGCCGACTGCGCGCCGTTGAACTGGCTGGAGACGGGTCATGACTAAACCGCTGAAACTCGCCGTGGTCGGCCACACCAATGTCGGCAAGACCTCGTTGCTGCGCACCCTCACGCGTGATGTTGGCTTCGGTGAAGTCTCCCATCGCCCCAGCACGACACGGCATGTGGAAGGTGCGCGCTTGTCGGTGGACGGCGAAGCCTTGCTGGAGCTGTACGACACACCCGGCCTGGAAGACGCCGTCGCCCTGCTCGATTACCTGGAACGCCTGGATCGCCCCGGCGAACGCCTCGATGGGCCGGCCCGCCTGACGCGCTTCCTGGAAGGCAGCGAAGCCCGCCAGCGTTTCGAACAGGAAGCCAAGGTGCTGCGCCAACTGCTGGCCTCCGATGCCGGCTTGTATGTGATCGACGCCCGCGAGCCGGTGCTGGCCAAGTACCGCGACGAGCTACAAGTGCTGGCCAGTTGCGGCAAGCCGTTGCTGCCCGTGCTTAATTTCGTCAGCAGCAGCGACCACCGCGAGCCAGACTGGCGCGAAGCCCTGGCCCGCCTTGGCCTGCATGCGCTGGTGCGATTTGACAGCGTAGCGCCGCCGGAAGACGGCGAACGGCGCTTGTACGAAAGCCTCGCCCTGCTACTGGAAAGCGCGCGACCACAGTTGGAGCGCTTGATTCTTGACCAGGTGGCCCAGCGCCAGGCCCGCCAGCAAAGTGCTGCGCGACTGATCGCCGAACTGCTGATCGACTGCGCCGCCTGTCGCCGCAGTGTGGTCACTGAAGATGAGCAACAAGCCATCAGCGACCTGCGCAAAGCCGTGCGCCAGCGTGAACAAAAATGTGTGGAAGCCCTGCTCAAATTATTTGGCTTCCGCCCACAAGACGCCGCCGCCAGCGACTTGCCTTTGCTCAACGGGCGCTGGGGCGATGACCTGTTCAATCCGGAAACCCTCAAGCAACTCGGCGCGCGCGTCGGTGGCGGGATCGCCGCAGGCGCGGCAGCGGGTGCGGGCGTGGACCTGCTAGTCGGCGGCCTGACCTTGGGCGCCGCCGCCCTGGCCGGCGCGATTGCCGGTGGCGCCCTGCAGACCGCGCGCAGCTATGGCAGCCGGTTGCTGGGCAAAATCAAAGGCCAGCGCGAGCTGACCGTAGATGACAGCGTGCTGCGCCTGCTCGCCCTGCGTCAGCGCCAGCTGCTCAAGGCCCTGAACCTGCGCGGCCATGCGGCGATGCACAGCATCAAGGTCGATACACCCCAGGACAAGACCTGGCGCGAAGGCAAGTTGCCGGACGCGCTGCACAAAGCCCGCGCCCACCCGCAATGGTCGTCCCTCAACCCTCACGCCAGGCTCAGCCAGGCCGAGCGCCAGGAGCAGGTCGAAGCCCTGGCCGCTCGGCTTGATGAGACCTGACCGAGTTACTGCACAAACCACCCAAACGCCAGGAAAGCCGTACATAGCGAGCGAATCAGTTCTTTATCGGCTTTATCGACTACCCCATTGCGGTCGATGTCGCTATTGGTGAACGACTCCAACACGCCATCACTGTCGCCGTCATAAGCAGCCGCTTGGTAAACCAGCGACGACTTGCACCTAGACGTCGTGCGCTCATGGAAGTCGAGCTTGATCGCGTTGGGCATTCCGGTTTTACCGAAGTGATCGACGTACATCGTCAACGTACGCTGCCAATGGCTGCGCTGATTGAACCAGCCCAGTTTCAAGAAACTGTCGGCAAAACTATCAACCCGCTCTGTATCCAGCACACGTGGCCGGCTGACGGGGTTCAGGTCCTCCGCCCACTGTAGATCGACACGGCCATCGGCACTCATGTCCACCGCGAAGATCTCGTGAACCAGTTCATCCGGGCAACCTGCCTGATGCTCATAAAAATGCAGGATGACCGTAGCGGCGCGGCCATTACCACTCATGTCCTGGGCAGTGGCTTTCAAGTAACGCATCCGTGTTGCTCCTTAAGGTAAGAAGCAAACACCTTAATGACGCGATGCCCCCGCCTCCAGACGGCGAGTCTGCGTTGGGTGTAGGGCCTGTCTACGCAACCAGTAGCCGCGCAGCCTTTGCCTTGAGTATCTGCAGGTCAAGTACCGGCACATGCCTCTGCTTGGCCTGTTCATCCCAATGACGCATGCGCAAACTCACGGCGCACAGCGGGTCCTGCGCAAACGCCTGAGCCTCCTCGGCACTCATCACCCCACCCTGATACGCCAAGGTGCGGCGGCTGGCTTCGCTCAGGCACGCGTAATAGTCCGGCTGGCTGAAGGTCAGGTAGCGCTTGGCCTGCACGTGATACTCCACCAACGTGGCCATGCGCTCGCTGAACCCTGCGCGACGCAGATAGTCGGCCCCCAGCCGTTCATGGCTGACCACGCCATAACCCCCCATGTTTTCCTCGCCCTGGCCGCAGAGATGCCCGATGTCGTGGAAAAACGCCGCCAGCACCACTTCATCATCAAAGCCTTCGGCCATGGCGAGTTGCGCGGCCTGGGACATGTGCTCGATCTGCGACACCGGCTCGCCGATGTAATCCGCCGTGCCGTGCTGCTCATACAAGCCGAAGACCTCGGCGATGGTCTGTTCCGGGTTCATCACGCAGCTCCCCACAGGGTACTGATATTGTGCTCGGCCATCGCCGGCCCCACGCTCATGCCCACGCCCGTGTGCATCAACGCGGCGCTCACTCCCGGCGCCACGCGCAGGAATGAAAACGGCCCCGGCCCCCGCGAGCCGTACACACCCTGCCAACGCTCCACCACCTGGATTTTGCAGCCCAAGGTCTGCTCAGCCAGTTCGATCATCCAGTCATCCACCTGCTCGGCGTTGAAGGGCGACGCGTCGCTGCCGTAGTCATGGGAATCACCGATGATCAATTCGCCATGGGGCGTCGGGCTGATCAGAAGGTGAATGCCGTGTTCGTGCAGGTACGGAGCATCGCGCAGGATTTGCGCCTGCACCGGCGCCGCTTCCGGCAGGTCGGCGAAAGCGCCGTAGTGCACGCAGCTCAAGCCGGTGAGCAACGCGTGTTGCAGGTTCAGGTTGACGGCGGGCCGGGCACGTAACATTTGCAGACGGCAGATACTCGGATTGAGTTCGGCCATCGCTTCGGCCAGCAAGGTCTGGTAGTCGTGGCCGGAGCACACAATGATCTGTTCGCCGCGAAAGCTGCCTGCCGTGCTGTGCAACTGGCCCGGTTCGAGATCACGCACCAACGTGGAGAAATAAAACTCCACGTTCAGCTCTTGCGCCAGGTAGTTGATCAGCGCTGGGATCGCTTCACGGGAATACAGTTGCTGATCGTCCTTGCCGTGCAGCGCAGCGCGGTGATGACGAAACTGGCCGCCATACAGGTCCTTCATCGCCGCGCCTTGCAGCAGTTCGACGTTGTAGCCGTGCTCGTGTGCACGCCCCTCACAGAAGGCTTCCAGCAAGTGCTCTTCCGCTTCGGTGCGGGCAAACAGGTACGCGCCGTTGCGCTTGAGTTGCAGCCCGGCGACTTGCGCCCAATGGCCCCAAATGTCACGGCTTTGCCGTGCCAGGTCAAGCATCGGCCCCGGCGGTTGCCCGGTGACCAGGGCCTGGCCGAAGTTGCGCACCGAGGCGCCCAGTGGCGTGGCGCTGCGTTCGAACACCTTGACCTTGAGCCCGCGTTTGGCGGCGGCAAAGGCGTGGGACAGGCCGAGGATGCCGGCGCCGATAATCAGTAGATCACTGTGCTTCGTCATGGATTTCGCAGCCCTCTGTAGCAGCGAGCTTGCTCGCGAAGAGCGTCAACGATGACGCAGCGCTTCTGGTTGCTCGCGTCGCCTATTCGTTCTTCGCGAGCAAGCTCGCTCCTACAGGTAGAGGTAAAATTATTGTTTTTCCGACTTGCCGTCATAGCGCTTGCGCCACTCGGTCAAAATGCTGTCACGGTTCTTCGAAGCCCACGCGAAGTCGTTCTTGATCAGGCGTTGTTCATAGTCGGCTGGCAATTCGGTCTGCGGCTTGGCAATGCCAGGCTGAGCGAGGACGGCGAAGTTGTCCTTGTACAGGTCCATGGCAGCCGGGCTGGCGGAGAAATCCGCGAGCTTTTTCGCGGCGTCGGCGTTGTGGGTGCCTTTCATGACGGCAGTGGCTTCGATGTCCCAGCCCAGGCCTTCTTTCGGCAAGATGATGTCCAGCGGCGCGCCCTGGCGTTTCAACTGCACGGCCGGGTATTCGAAGGAAATACCGATCGGGAACTCACCCGAAGCCGCGAGCTTGCAAGGCTTGGAGCCGGAGTGAACGTACTGGCCGATGTTCTGGTGCAGGTCGTCCATGTACTGCCAGCCTTGCTTCTCGCCGTAGGTCTGCAACCAGGCGCTGACGTCCAGGAAACCGGTGCCGGACGAGGCAGGGTTGGGCATGACGATCTTGCCCTTGTACTCAGGCTTGGTCAGGTCCTGCCAGCTCACCGGCTTGGTCAGGCCCTGCTTTTCGGCTTCGACGGTGTTGAAGCAAATCGTTGCGGCCCACACATCCATGCCGACCCAGGCCGGCGGGTTGGCGGCGTCGCGGTAGTTCTTGCCGATCTTGTCCAGGTCCTTCGGCGCGTAGTTGTCCAGCATGCCCTGCTGATCGAGGATCACCAGGCTGGAAGCGGCCAGGCCCCAGACTGCGTCGGCTTGCGGGCGGTCTTTCTCGGCCAGCAGCTTGGCGGTGATGATGCCGGTAGAGTCGCGCACCCATTTGATTTCGATATCAGGGTTGGCCTGTTCGAAGGCCTTTTTGTAGGTCTTCAACTGCTCGGCTTCGAGGGCCGTGTACACGGTCAACTCGGTCTTGGCGAAGGCATTCAGGCTGAATGCAGTCAGTACGGCAGCGACCAGCGCCAGGGGCTTGAACATGGAGCACCTCCTTCAGGGATATTTATTGGCCGGGTGCGCTCTGGCGCCAGGCTTGGGAGCGGCGCAACGCGCCACGTGAGGCCCACGCCAGCAACAGCGAGACGCCGGCTGAGGTGAACAGGATCAGGGTCGACATGGCCGCCGCGCCGCCCACGTTGCCGGCGTCGTCCATGTTCAACACGGCGACGGCGGCGAGGATGGTGTCGGGGCTGTAGAGAAAAATCGCGGCTGACACCGTGGTCATTGCCGACACAAACAGGTAGCGCACGATGTCCAGCAACGCCGGCAGGCAGATCGGCACCGTCACTTTCAGGTAATGCCGGTACAGCGGTGCCTTGAGGGACAAGGCGGCGGCTTCGAACTCGGCGTCCAGTTGGCGCAGCGCCGTGGTGGCGGTCATCTGCGCGGTGGTCAGATAGTGAGCAATGGTGCACACCACTAGCAGGGTCATGGTGCCGTAGAACACGTGTAGCGGGTTGCCGTTGAGGTTGAAAAAGAACACGTAGCCCAGGCCCAGCACCAAGCCCGGTACGGCCATCGGCACAAAGCTGAGCATGCGCAGGGCGAGGTTGAGGCCTTTCTGGCCCTTGGTCTTTTCCATCAGGTACGCGCCGGTGAAGATCAACACGCTGCCGATCAATGCGGTGCACAGCGCCATGGTCAGGCTGTTGCGATAGGCCAGCCAGCCGCCGCCAGCCGTGTCTTCGAACTGGTAGTGGTTGAGCGACAGCGACAGGTTGTACGGCCAGAACTTCACCAGCGACGAATACACCGCCATGCCGAACACCAGCAGTAACACGGCGCAGATCAGCAGCACGATGGCCAGGTAGCAGCCGTCCCTCATGCGCGATGGCGCCGGTTGGAACACTTGGGCACGGCCGCTCATGGAATCGCCATGACGGCGGCGCAGCCAGGCATCCACAGCAAAGCTGAACAGCGCCGGTAGCAGCAACACCATGCCGATCAGCGCGCCGCGACCGAACTGTTGCTGGCCGACCACCGCCTTGTAGGCTTCCAGCGCCAACACCTGATAATCGCCGCCAACCACCACGGGCACGCCGAAGTCGGTGATGGTCAGGGTGAACACCAGACAGAACGCGGCGAACACGGCCTGGCGCGTGGCCGGCCAGGTAATGCTGCGAAACGCCCGCGCCGGGCTGGCGCCCATGCTGGAGGCTGCATCGAACAGGCGCGCATCCGCCAGGGACAGCGCCGACAACAAAATCATCAAAGCGTGTGGGAAGGTGTAGATCACCTCACCCAGCACAATGCCCCAGAAGCCGTAGATATTGTCCGAGAGCAACCCGCGCAGCATGCCCTGGTTGCCGAACAAGTAGACCAGCGCAATGCCCGGCAACATCGACGGCGCCATCAACGGCAGCAACGACATGCCACGCCAGATCGCCTTGCCGGGGATCAACGTGCGTTGCAGGGCGTAGGCAAACAGGTAGGCCAGCGGTACGACGATAGCCGCCACGCTGAGGGAAACTTTCAGGCTATTGCCCAGCAGCCAGTGGAAGTTGGCGCTGGTGATCAGTTCCTGTGCAGCCACCAGACCACCGCCCTGCCCGGCTTCACTACTGAAACCGCGCCAGAAGATCGCCAGCAGCGGCATCAAGACAGCCAGGCCCAGCAGCAACAGCCACAGCAGTTTGCCGCCGACGATGAAAATTCGGTCACCGGTTTCGGCGCGGGACACCGGTCGTGGCAGCGTCATGACAGCGGCCATCTCAGGCAAACACCTGCAGGCTGCGCGGCGGCAAGGCCACCCAGATGTCCTGGGCGCCCAGGCGCGGCATGGCTTCCGGGGCCAATTCAGCGAGCAGCGGATGACCGGGCAGTTGCTCCAGCTCGAAACTCATGCGGCAACGGTTGCCGAGGAAAGTGATCTCGCGGACCTTGGCCGGAAACAGGTTTTCTTCATGCACCGGCGGGTTGACGCTGATCGCCTCAGGGCGGCAGAACAAGCGGCCGGACTTGGCCACACCGGCATCGTCGGCCAGGCGCATGTTCATCCCACCGACCTGGGCGTGACTGGCACTGTTGCGACTGAACGGCAACCAGTTGCCCTGGCCGACAAACTCCGCCACGAACGGCGTGGCCGGGCGGTCGTAGATCTCCTGGGGCGTGGCGTATTGCTCGACCTTGCCGTTGTTCATCACGGCGATGCGGTCGGCCATCAGCATGGCTTCGTCCTGGTTGTGGGTGACCATCAGCGTGGTGATGCCCAGGCGACGTTGCAGTTGGCGCAACTCGGTGCACAGATGCTCACGGACGCGGGCGTCGAGGGCCGACATTGGCTCGTCCAGCAACAACAGTGAAGGTGCAGGCGCCAGGGCTCGGGCCAGTGCGACGCGTTGTTGCTGTCCGCCGGAGAGTTGGCCGGGGTATTTCTTTTCGCTGCCGACCAGGCCGACCAATTCCAGCATCTGCCCGACACGCTTGCGCACTTCCTCGCGACCGCTGCCAGTGAGGCCGTAGCCGATGTTCGCTTCGACGGTAAGGTTGGGGAAAAGCGCGTAGGACTGGAACAGAATGCCGTAGTCCCGTGCCTGGGGCGGCAGTAGGGAAACATCACGGCAGCCCAGGTACAGTTCGCCGCTGTCCTGGCGCTCCAGGCCAGCGATGCAACGCAGCAAGGTGGTCTTGCCGCAACCGGACGGGCCCAGCAGGCACACCAGCTCGCCGGCGGCGACGTCCAGGGAGACGTTGTCCAGCGCGGTGAAGGCGCCGAAGCGTTTCTGGATACCGCGCACTTTCATCGGCGCGCCGGGTTGGGTCAGGGCTGTGTTCATGCAAGGCACCTCATCGAACTGATGAAGCCCATGCTAGGCAGGCAATGCGTCCCTCATGTGGCAGAAAGGCAAAACCCGGCGATAGTGGTATTGGTGGATTTGGGTAGGACGCGAACACCATTGTGGTGAGCGGGCTTGCCCCGCGCTGGGCAAGCTCGCTCACCACAGAGATCTTACTCGACCGTTAGAGTGGAGACATTTCCTGCGCCAACCCCAGGAACGCCGCCGGCAATCGTGCGCCTTTGCGCTCCTTGAGGCAGTACAGGTACTCCGGAATCTGCGGCGCATTCTCGATAGTCAGCACGCGCAGTTGCGGGTCGTGTGGCACTTCCTGCCGCGCAATGATGCTGATGCCTATGTTGCGCAACACCGCCTCACGGATCGACTCGCGGCTGCCAATCTCCAGCAACGGGCCATAGCTCACGTTGGCGCTTTGCAAGAGTTCCTCAGTCAGGCTCCGCGTGGTTGAGCCCGCCTCGCGCATCAACAATGTGTGCCCGGCCAACGCCGAGAGCGGCACATGATCCAACTTGGCCAGCGGATGGTTGCGATGCACTGCCAGCACCAGCGGGTCGGTGCCCAGCACACGGCGGATCAGGCGCGGGTCCTCCAGCAGTTGCGAGGAGGCGGCGACGTCGACGCGGTAGTCGTCCAAGGCTTCAAGCACTTGTTGGGAGTTGCCGATTTCCACCGACACTTCCACTTGCGGCAGACGCTCGCGGAAGGCTTTGACCAGGTCGAGGATGTAGTAAGGCGCCGTGGCGGCAATCCTCAATGCGCCCTGGACCTGGCCACTGTTGCGCAGGAAAAACTCGATGTCCGCTTCTTGCTGCAACAGCGCCTTGACCATCGGCAGCAAGCGCGCACCCTCGTCGCTGACGGTGAGGCGGCGGCCGCCGCGGTAGAACAGCTCGACGCCGTACTGGCTTTCCAGGTTACGGATCTGGGTGGTGACCGTAGGTTGGCTCAGGCCGAGCTTTTTCGCCGCCTGGGTGATGCTACCCAGGCGGGCGACCATGAAAAAAGCCTTTAACTCGGCACTCAGCACACCACCCTCTCATCTCTATTTGCGCAACAGGCGCAGACCATTGAACACCACCAGCAGGGCCACGCCCATGTCGGCGAACACCGCCATCCACATGGTGGCCAAGCCCAGGAAGGTGACCACCAGGAAGATCGCCTTGATTACCAACGCCAGGGCGATGTTCTGCTTGAGAATACTCGACGTTTGCCGCGACAGACGAATGAATGCCGGAATCTTGCGTAAATCATCGTCCATCAAGGCCACGTCGGCGGTTTCAATGGCGGTATCGGTGCCCGCTGCGGCCATGGCAAAACCGATCTCGGCACGGGCCAACGCCGGGGCGTCGTTGATGCCGTCACCGACCATACCCACGCGGTGGCCTTGGCCGTAGAGCGATTCGATGGCTTGCAGCTTGTCCGTCGGCAACAGGTCACCCTGAGCCTGGTCGATGCCCACCTGGGCGGCAATCGCCTGGGCGGTGTGAGTGTTGTCGCCGGTGAGCATCAGGGTCTTGATGCCCAGCTCGTGCAGTTGTTGGATAGCTTCGCGGCTGCTGTCCTTGACCGTGTCGGCCACAGCGAACAGTGCCAATGGGCCGGACTTATCGAGTAACAGCACCACCGATTTGCCCTGTTTTTCCAGGGCGAAGAGTTTTTCTTCCAGTTCCGGCGAGCACAGGCCCAGGTCTTCCACCAGGCGGTGGTTGCCCAGGTGGTAGGTTTCGCCGTTGATGTCACCACGCACGCCCCGACCGGCCAGGGCCTCGAAGTTATCCACAACATGGGTGGGCAGGTTTTTATCCACAGCCGCGTTGGCAATCGCCAGCGACACCGGGTGATCGGAACGCCCGGCCAGACTGGCGGCCAAAGCCGGCGCGCTGTCTGCGACATTGGGGAACAGCGCCAGGTAATCGGTTTGCACCGGCTTGCCGTGCGTGATGGTGCCGGTCTTGTCGAGGGCCACATAGTCGAGCTTGTAACCACCCTCCAAGTACACGCCGCCCTTGATCAAGATGCCTTTACGCGCCGCCGCCGCCAGGCCGCTGACGATGGTCAACGGGGTGGAAATCACCAGCGCACACGGGCACGCCACCACCAGCAGCACCAGGGCGCGGTAGATCCAGTCGAACCAGGCGCCGGCCATGAACAGCGGCGGAATAATGGCCACGCCGAGGGCGAACAGAAACACCGCCGGGGTGTAGATTTTCGAGAAGCTGTCGACAAAGCGCTGGGTCGGCGCGCGCGCGCCTTGGGCCTGTTCCACCGCGTGAATGATGCGCGCCAAGGTGGAGTTGTTGGCCGCTGCAGTGACTCTGTATTCCAGGGAACCGGCCTGGTTGATGGTGCCGGCGAAGACCTTATCGCCCACGGTCTTTTCGATCGGCAGGCTTTCACCGGTGATCGGCGCTTGGTCGATGGTGGATTGGCCGGCGGTGACTTCCCCGTCCAAGCCGATACGCTCGCCAGGTTTTACCCGCACGATTGCGCCCAACTCAATGCTTTTGACTTCTTTTTCAACCCAGGAACCATCAGCCTGCCGCACCGTGGCTTGCTCCGGCGTCATCTGCATCAAGCCGCTGATGGCATTACGCGCACGGTCCAGGGACTTGGCTTCGATCAACTCGGCCACGGTGAACAGGAACATCACCATGGCGGCTTCCGGCCATTGGCCGATCAGGATCGCACCGGTGACGGCGATGCTCATCAGGGCATTGATGTTCAGGTTGAGGTTTTTCAGGGCAATCCAGCCCTTTTTGTACGTGGTGAGGCCGCCGCTGAGGATCGACACCAACGCTACCAATGCGATCACCCAGGTGGGCGCGACGCCACTGAAGTGCAGCACTTCGGCACCCAACGCACCCACGCCGGACAACGCCAGGGGCCACCAATGTTTCTTGGCCGGTGGCTCTGCGGCCGGGGTGCCCTCTTCGATCGGATCAGCCTGCATCCCCAGGGATTTGATCGCTTCGATGATCGGTGCAGTACTCGGCAAGTCGTGAGTGACGCCGAGGATGCGGTTGATCAGATTGAACTCCAGCTGCTGCACGCCGGCCAGCTTGCCCAGTTTGTTCTGGATCAGCGTCTGCTCGGTGGGGCAGTCCATGGCTTCGATGCGGAAAGTGCTCAGCCGCGAGCCGGCGGTGGGCGCCTCGCTCAGTTGCACCAGCGCCGGAGTTGGAGTGCCGGAACAGCAGGAGCCGCCGTGGCCGTGGTCATGTACAGGCGTGAGTTTTTTCGGGGCATGATCGTGGTCGTGATCATGCTCGTGTTTATGCGGGGTGTGGATGGAATCGCTCATTCTGTCGCGTCCGTAAAGGTGCCTGTTGCCAAGTAAAGACCCTGTAGCCACTATAGGGTCAAGCACCCATTTGGAGATTGCTGCGATGAAGATCGGCGAACTGGCCAAACTGACCGACTGCCCGGTGGAAACCATCCGTTACTACGAGAAGGAAGGCCTGCTGCCACCCCCGGCGCGCACCGACGCCAATTACCGCGTTTACACCCAAGCGCACACCGAGCGACTGGTGTTTATCCGTAATTGCCGCAGCCTGGACATGACCTTGGAAGAAATCCGCAGCCTATTGGGCTTGCGCGACAGCCCCCAGGACCAGTGCGAAAACGTGAATGCGTTGATTGACGAGCACATCCACCATGTGAAGGCGCGGATCGATGGGCTGTTGGCGTTGCAAGAGCAATTGCTGGACTTGCGCCAACGCTGTGGCGGCGGGCCCGAGTGCGGGATTCTGCAGCGGCTGGAAGTCAGCGGGAGTGTGGCAGCCAGCGAGGCTGAGCCCTCGCATGTAGGCAGAAGCCACGGCCACTAAATCAAGTGAACACCGGCTAAATGTGGGAGCGGGCAAGTCGAATCGTCGCACCGCCGCTCCCACATTGATCAGATGGCGACGTCGGCCTTGATGCTTGGGTCGGCGTCGTAACCGACGATTTCGAAGTCTTCAAACTTGTAGTCGTAGATCGACGCAGGCTTGCGCTTGATTACCAGCTCCGGCAGCTTCTTCGGCGTGCGCGCCAGCTGGGTCTGGATCTGCTCCATGTGGTTGCTGTAGGCATGGGTGTCGCCGGTGGTGACGATGATCTCGTGAGGGATCAGGTCGCACTGCTGGGCCAGCATATGGGTGAGCAAGGCCAGCGCGGCGGTGTTGTACGGCAGGCCGAGGAACACGTCGGAGCTGCGAATGTACAACTGCATCGACAGGTGACCGTCGTGCACAAACGCCTGGTACAGCAGGTGGCACGGCGGCAGGGCTTGCTTGCCGTTGCGCGCGTTTTCCTGCGGGCTCTGGGTCTCGTCGGGCAGGTACTCGACGTTCCAGCCGTGGAACAGGATGCGGCGGCTGTTGGGGTTGGTCTTCAGCGTGTGGACCATGTAATCGATCTGGTTGATCGTGCCACCGTCCTTGGTCGGCCAGGCGGTCCACTGTTCGCCGTACACCGGGCCTAGGTCACCGTCTTCGGTGGCCCATTCGTCCCAGATCTTTACGCCGTTTTCGTTGAGCCATTTGATATTGGTGTTGCCGCTCAACATCCAGATCAGTTCGTTGGCGATGCTTTTGAAGTGAAGCTTCTTGGTGGTCAGCAGCGGGAAGCCGTCGGCCAAGTTATGCCGATACTGACGGGCAAACACGGCCTTGGTGCCGGTGCCGGTGCGATCGCCCTTGGTCAATCCATTGGTCACGACGTCGTTCAGCAGTTCGAGATATTGCTTCATTTTTTTACCCGTATCGTTGAAGCCGAGGCAGCGCAACAGCCTCGGCATTCGAATTTAAAGCGCGGTGTTCTTCAAAGGTTGCGGGCGATTGTACGCCCACCACAGCAAGCCCAGGCCGCCGAGGATCATCGGCAAGCTGAGGATCTGGCCCATGGTCACCCAACCGAACGCCAAATAGCCCAACTGTGCATCCGGCACGCGCACGAACTCGACGATGAAGCGGAAGATCCCGTAGAACAACGCGAACATGCCCGACACCGCCATGGTGGGGCGCGGTTTGCGCGAGAAGATGTACAGGATAAGGAACAGCGCCACGCCTTCCAATGCGAACTGATAAAGCTGCGACGGGTGGCGCGGCAGTTGCGCCGGGTCACTGAACGGCGGGAACACCATGGCCCACGGCACGTCGGTCGGCTTGCCCCACAGTTCGGCGTTGATAAAGTTGCCGATACGCCCGGCGCCCAAGCCGATCGGTACCATCGGCGCAACGAAGTCCATCAGTTGGAAGAACGATTTGCCGTTGCGACGGCCGAACCACCAGGCGGCGATCATCACGCCGATAAAGCCGCCGTGGAACGCCATGCCGCCCTTCCACACCTCGAAGATCAGCGTCGGGTTGGCGATGTACGCGGAGAGATCGTAGAACAACACATACCCCAGGCGTCCGCCGACAATCACCCCCATCGACAGCCAGAAAATCAGGTCGGAGAGTTTCTCCTTGGTCCAGGTCGGGTCGAACCGGTTCAGGCGTCGAGAGGCCAGAAACCAGGCACCGCCGATGCCGATCAGGTACATCAACCCGTACCAGTGGATTTTCAGCGGACCGATGGCCAGGGCCACCGGGTCGATCTGCGGGTAAGGCAGCATTGCGACTCCTCGTTAATCATTCGTTATGGCGACCGGGACCATGCCGGGCCGCGATTAAGCCTGCATTATTCAAATTCTTTAAAGCAAAAAGTTCAGACCGACACAGAACAACAGCCCGGCGAACAAGCGCTTGAGCAGACGCGGCGACAATCGATGTGCCAAGCGTGCGCCGAAGCGGGCAAACACCATGCTGGTCAGGGCAATGCCCAGCAGCGCCGGCAAATACACGAACCCTAGACTATGAGCGGGCAACAGCGGGTCATGCCAGCCCAGAATCATGAAACTTAATGCACTGGCCAGCGCAATCGGCAGGCCGCAGGCCGATGAAGTGGCCACCGCCTGCTGCATAGGCACGCTGCGCCAGGTCAAAAACGGCACCGTCAGCGAGCCGCCGCCAATCCCGAAAATCGCCGAGGCCCAGCCGATAAACGTACCGGCGACGGTCAAGCCAAACTTGCCCGGCACCGTCCGGCTGGCCTTGGGCTTCACCTCCAGTGCCAGTTGAACGGCCACCAGCAAGGCAAATACGCCGATGATCTTTTGCAGGTGCGGGCCGGAAATCGCCTCGGCGGTCAATGCGCCAAAACCGGCGCCGATCAGGATGCCCACGGTCATCCACACAAAGATCGGCCAACGCACCGCGCCCCGTCGATGATGCTCGCGCACAGCATTCACCGAGGTAAAAATGATGGTCGCCAGGGAGGTGCCCACGGCCAGGTGGGTCAGCACCTGCGGGTCGAAGCCCTGCAAGGTGAAGCTGAACACCAGTACCGGCACGATGATGATCCCGCCGCCCACGCCGAACAGCCCGGCGAGTACACCCGCACAGGCACCGAGCAGCAAATACAGCAGAAATTCCATGGGAGCCCCCGAACCAAGTCCGGCATGTTAACGGATGGAAGGCATGCGACCCAACTGCATACGATGGAACGCCTCGGCTTGAGTGGGTAGAGTGGCTAAAAACACAAAAGGGATCGCCTGATGTGCCTGATTGTTTTCGCCTGGCGGCCGGGCCACGCCCAGCCACTGATCGTCGCGGCCAACCGCGACGAGTTCTACGCCCGCCCCAGCCTGCCGCTGGCCCAGTGGCTGGATGCGCCCGAGGTCTACGCCGGTCGTGACCAGGAAGCCGGCGGTACTTGGCTGGGGGTCAATGCCGATGGCCGCTTTGGCGCGCTGACCAATATCCGCGACCCGCACCAGCCTCCGGCCCGTAAGTCCCGTGGCGAGTTGGTCGCGCGATTTCTCAGCGGCTCGCTGCCGATTGAAGAGTATTTGGCCGACGTTAACGGCCGCTCGATTGAATATGCCGGGTTTAACCTGCTGATAGGCACGCGCGATGAGCTGTGGCATTACAACGCCAACCATACGGAGCCGACGCGGCTGAAGTCCGGCGTGTATGGATTATCCAACGCAGGGTTGGATACACCGTGGCCCAAATTGCTCAAGGCCAAGGCGGCGTTGAGCGAAATACTCGTGGACCCACAGCCTGACGCGTTATTGGGGATTTTGAGTGATCCGCAGACGGCGCCGTTTGCGGACCTGCCAGATACCGGAGTGGGCTTGGCGACGGAAAGTCTTTTATCCAGCGTGTTTATCGCCAGCCCAAGTTATGGGACGCGGGCGAGTACGGCGCTGATCGTGAATGCCGACGGGACGCGGCGGATGGTGGAGCGCAGTTTTGGGCCGCATGGTGGGCGACTTGGCGAGGTAGAACTCACCCTGTAGAGCGGTTTTGTGGTGAGCGGGCTTGCCCCGCGCTGGGCTGCGGAGCGGCCCCAAAACCTGCCGATGCGTTCCGCCTGAAAAAACGCGGGGTTCTTGATGGGGCCGCTTCGCAGCCCAGCGCGGGGCAAGCCCGCTCACTACAAAAGCCCACCCTCTGAAATCAGAGGGTTTTTGCGGAGGCCGGGTTGATCATCCGTGTCAGCCCCAGATTCTTCAGCGCCAACTGCAGCGAGCTGTGGATAACTTGCGGGTTGTCGATGGTCATCAACTCCGCCAGCAAGTCCTTGGCCATGCTCAACTCAACCTGGCGCAACATCCACTTCACTTTCGGCAAGTTGGTGGCGTTCATCGACAGGCTGTCAAAACCCATCGCCATCAACAGCACTGCCGCCGCCGGGTCGCCGGCCATTTCGCCGCAGATGCTCACCGGCTTGCCTTCGGCATGGGCGTCGCGCACCACATGTTGCAGTGCTTGCAGAACCGCCGGGTGCAGGTAGTCGTAAAGGTCGGCCACCCTTGGGTTGTTACGGTCCACGGCCAGCAGGTATTGGGTCAGGTCGTTGGAACCTACCGAGAGGAAGTCCACCTGGCGCGCCAGCTCCTTGGCCTGGTACACCGCCGCCGGGATTTCGATCATCACGCCAATCGGCGGCATCGGTACGTCGGCGCCTTCGTCGCGCACTTCGCCCCAGGCGCGGTGGATCAAGTGCAGCGCCTCTTCCAGCTCGTGGGTGCCGGAGATCATCGGCAGCAGGATGCGCAGATTGTTCAGGCCTTCGCTGGCCTTGAGCATGGCGCGGGTCTGTACGAGGAAAATTTCAGGGTGGTCGAGGGTTACGCGAATGCCGCGCCAGCCCAGGAAGGGGTTGTCTTCCTTGATCGGGAAATAAGACAGTGACTTGTCGCCGCCGATATCCAGGCTGCGCATGGTCACCGGCAACGGGTGGAAGGCCTGCAGTTGCTCGCGATAAATCGCCAGCTGCTCCTTCTCGCTCGGGAAACGCTGGTTGATCATGAACGGCACTTCGGTGCGGTACAGCCCCACGCCTTCAGCGCCGCGCTGTTGCGCACGAGCCACGTCGGCCAGCAGGCCGGTGTTGACCAGCAGCGGCACGCGATGGCCGTCGGTGGTTACGCACGGCAGTTCGCGCAATGAATCGAGGCCCAGCGCCAGTTGTTTCTCTTCCTCAACCACTTCGGCGTATTGCTTGCGCAACACTTCGCTGGGGTTGGTGAACACTTCACCGCGATGGCCATCGACGATCATGCCGATGCCGTCGACCTTGGCATACGGCAGGTCGACCAGGCCCATCACCGTCGGGATGCCCATGGCACGCGCCAGGATCGCAACGTGGGAGTTGCCCGAACCGAGTACCGAGACCAGGCCCACCAACTTGCCCTCGGGCACTTCGCCGAGCATGGTGGCGGTCAGTTCCTCACTGATAAGGATGGTGTTGTCGGGGTAAACCAGGTTGGTAGTGCGGTCTTCCTGCAGCTTGGCCAGCAGACGGCGACCGAGGTCGCGCACATCCGAGGCCCGCTCACGCAGGTAGTCGTCATCCATCATTTCGAAACGGTTGACGTGATCGGTGACCACCTGGCGCAGTGCGCCCTGGGCCCACTGGCCGGTCTTGATCACCGTCTTGACTTCGTTACCCAACGACGCGTCGTCGAGCATCATCTGGTACACGTCGAACAGCGCACGCTCTTCGGGGCGCAGCTGGGTGGCCAGCTTGTTCGACAGGTTGCGCATGTCAGCGCGCACGCCTTCCAGGGCGGTTTTGAACAGTTTGATTTCAGCGTCGATGTCGTTGACGGTCTTGTCCGGCACCACATCCAGGTCCGCTGGCGGCAACATGACTACCGCCGTACCGACCGCAGCGCCCGGTGAACCCGGCACGCCGACGAACTTGGCTTCCTGGATGCCCTTGCCCTCACGCCCCAGGCCGCGAATCGAGCCGGTGGCTTCGGCGTGGGCGATAACCCCAGCAAGCTGCGCGCTCATGGTCACGAGGAAGGCTTCTTCACCTTCGTCGAACTGGCGGCGTTCTTTTTGCTGGATGACCAACACGCCGACGACGCGGCGGTGGTGAATGATCGGTGCGCCTAGGAACGAGGCGTAACGCTCTTCGCCGGTTTCGGCAAAGTAGCGGTAACGCGGGTGATCGGCCGCGTTTTCAAGGTTCAGGGGTTCTTCACGCGTCCCCACCAGGCCCACCAGACCTTCATTGGGCGCCATGCTGACCTTACCGATCGAGCGCTTGTTCAAGCCCTCGGTGGCCATCAGCACAAAACGGTTGGTCTCGGGGTCCAGCAGGTAAACCGAGCAGACCTGGCTGCCCATGGCTTCCTTGACGCGCAACACAATAATCCCCAACGCCGCCTTGAGATCCTTGGCGGAGTTAACTTCCTGGACGATCTTGCGCAGCGTATTGAGCATGGCTCGGGGTCGAACTCCGTCGTCAGTCGCGCGCTAAAAGGCGCGGGGCAAGCTCTTTGAGAGCGCGACGATAAACTTCGCGCTTGAATGTCACCACCTGGCCCAACGGGTACCAATAGCTGACCCAGCGCCAACCATCGAACTCCGGTTTACCGGTCAAATCCATCCGCACCCGCTGCTCGTTGGAGATCAGGCGCAGGAGAAACCACTTCTGCTTCTGGCCGATGCACAGCGGTTGGCTGTGGGTACGCACCAGGCGTTGCGGCAAACGATAGCGCAACCAGCCACGGGTACACGCCAGAATTTGTACATCTTCGCGCTCAAGGCCGACTTCTTCATTCAACTCACGGTACAAGGCGTCTTCAGGGGTTTCGTCGGGGTTGATTCCACCTTGAGGAAACTGCCAGGCATCTTGGTTGATTCGGCGAGCCCATAGCACCTGTCCGGCATCATTCGTAAGAATAATCCCGACATTAGGACGGAAACCATCGGGGTCGATCACGGCAACAACCTCGCAAACGCATGTCGCCGCATTGTTCCACAAAGGTTGATGAAGCGGCAACGAGGCTTCTTACCTTATGTGCACTCTTGTGAAAAGACCGTATTCTGGACGCCTTTTTACAGACATTTCAGCGAGTAACTGCAATGCGCCTGGCTTTATTCGACTTGGACAACACCCTCCTCGGCGGTGACAGCGATCACGCCTGGGGCGATTACCTCTGTGAACGCGGGATTCTTGACCCGATCGCCTACAAGGCCCGCAACGACGGGTTCTACCAGGACTACCTGGCCGGCAAGCTCGACAACGCCGCCTACCTGAACTTCAGCCTGGAAATCCTCGGCCGCACCGAGATGGCCCAACTGGACGAGTGGCACAACGACTTCATGCGCGACTGCATCGAACCGCTGATGCTGCCCCTGGCCGCAGAATTGCTGGCCAAGCACCGCGCCGCCGGTGACAAGCTGGTGATCATCACCGCCACCAACCGTTTCGTCACCGCGCCGATTGCCGCACGCCTGGGCGTGGACACCCTGATCGCCACCGAATGCGAGATGGAAAACGGCCGCTACACCGGACGCAGCACTGATATTCCGTGCTTTCGCGAGGGCAAGGTGACGCGTTTGAATCGTTGGCTGGAAGAGACCGGGTATAGCCTGGAAGACAGCTACTTCTATAGCGATTCGATGAATGACCTGCCGCTATTGGAGCAGGTGACTCACCCGGTGGCAGTGGATCCGGACCCGAATTTGCGGGCTGAAGCTGAGAGACGTGGCTGGCCGGTGATTACGCTGCGAAGCTGATGGGTTTCACCTGTAGGAGCGAGCTTGCTCGCGAAAATCGTCAATGATGACGCGGGCATTCTGAATGAACGCGGTATCCTCGCGCTTTTCGCGAGCAAGCTCGCTCCTACACGGGCTTGGCACCCATCAATCCGGCAATCGCCACGAACCCCACCAGGCTGACCACCGCCAGCACCAACGTGAAGTTCAGGCTACCGCCCTCGCCCTTGCGCAGGCGATTGAGCCGCGCCACCAGCCAGAACCAGGCCAGCGCCGCCACGGTATAGAGGAGGCTGGAACCCAGGATCCAGGTCTGCCCCAGCGGCCAGCCGACCAGGTGCACCAGCCACCAACCGGTAAACGGCATGCTGACCACACACACGCCCATCAACAACCAGACGAACGCCCACGGGCGCTGCACGGTCACCGCCGGACCCGCGCTGCGTTTGCGCCAGGCCAGTATCGCCAGGCCCAGGCCGCTAAGCAGCAGCAATACCGTGGCCGCGATGTGGATAACTTTCAGGGTGATCAGGGTTTCCATGTCTCGTCTTCCTTAAAGGCCGCCCCCATCAGCGTAGTCGCTCAACCGAGGAACAGTTTGTAGGCCGGGTTATCGCTTTCATCCCAGTACGGGTAGCCGATGGCCTCCAGGGCTGCCGGTACCAGGTGACGCTCGTTCGCCGGCACTTGCAGGCCGGCGACCACACGACCGTCGGCTGCGCCGTGGTTGCGATAGTGGAACATCGAGATGTTCCAGCGCCCGCCCAATTTGTTAAGAAAGTTGAACAAGGCCCCCGGACGCTCCGGGAATTCGAAGCGAAACACCACTTCATTGCTGACGTGAGCCGCATGGCCGCCGACCATATGGCGGATGTGCAACTTGGCCAGTTCGTTCTCGGTCAGGTCCAGCACCGGAAAACCATGGCCTGTCAGGCTGGCGATCAGCGCACTGCGCGGGTCGTTTTCCGGGTGGGTCTGCACGCCGACAAAGATGTGCGCCTCGCTGCCGGAGTGGAAGCGGTAGTTGAATTCGGTGATCTGGCGCTTGCCCACGGCCTCGCAGAACGCCTTGAAGCTGCCGGGTTTCTCGGGGATGGTCACGGCGATGATGGCTTCGCGGCCCTCACCCAACTCAGCGCGCTCGGCTACATGGCGCAGGCGGTCGAAGTTGACGTTGGCGCCGGAATCGATGGCAACCAGGGTCTGCCCGGTGACGCCACGGGTCTCGACGTACTTCTTGATCCCGGCCACACCCAATGCCCCTGCCGGCTCGGTGATGGAACGGGTGTCGTCGTAGATGTCCTTGATCGCCGCACAGATTTCATCAGTGCTCACGGTGATCACTTCGTCTACATAGTCTTTGCAGATATCAAACGTGTGCTGGCCGATCTGCGCTACCGCCACGCCATCGGCGAAGATACCAACGGTTGGCAACACCACGCGCTCGCCCGCGGCCAGGGCGGCTTGCAGGCAATTGGAGTCGTCCGGCTCGACGCCGATGACCTTGATGTCCGGGCGCAGGTATTTCACGTATGCCGCAATTCCGGCAATCAGCCCGCCGCCGCCCACCGGGACGAAAATCGCGTCCAGAGGCCCCGGATGCTGGCGCAGGATCTCCATCGCCACGGTGCCCTGCCCGGCAATGGTGTGCGGATCATCATAAGGATGGATGTAGACGTAGCCTTTTTCGTCGACCAGTTTTAGCGAGTAGGCCAGGGCTTCCGGGAAGGAATCGCCATGCAGCACCACTTTGCCGCCACGCGAGCGCACGCCTTCGACCTTGATTTCCGGGGTGGTCTTGGGCATCACGATAGTAGCTTTCACCCCGAGCACCTTGGCCGCCAGGGCCAGGCCCTGGGCATGGTTGCCGGCCGACGCCGTGACCACGCCGCGTGCGCGTTCCTCAGCCGTCAGTTGGGTCAGCTTGTTGTACGCGCCGCGAATCTTGAACGAGAACACCGGCTGCAAGTCTTCACGCTTGAGCCAGACCTTGTTGCCAAGCCGCTCCGAGAGCTGGCGGGCGGTCTGCAACGGGGTTTCTACGGCAACGTCGTAGACGCGCGAGGTGAGGATCTTTTTGACGTACTGTTCAAGCATCGGCGGGAATCACTGAGCAGGTTGGGCAGGGCCAAGGAGTCTAACCCAGCGTTTGGCCGGGCGACCACACGAATCCAGAGGTTTTGTTGGGTTATACTCGCGCCCCTCGATAACTCCCCGCCCGTTCCGGAGCCCGCATGACCCAGGATCAACTCAAACAGGCAGTGGCCCAGGCCGCCGTCGATTTAATCCTTCCTAAACTCGACGACAAGAGCATCGTCGGTGTCGGCACCGGCTCCACCGCCAACTGCTTCATCGACGCACTGGCCCAACACAAGGGTGCATTCGACGGCGCCGTGGCCAGCTCCGAAGCCACTGCCGCGCGCCTGAAAGGCCATGGTATTCCGGTGTACGAGCTCAACACCGTGAGCGACCTGGAGTTCTACGTCGACGGCGCCGATGAAAGCGACGAGCACCTGAACCTGATCAAAGGCGGCGGCGCAGCCCTGACCCGCGAGAAAATTGTCGCGGCCGTGGCCAAGACCTTTATCTGCATCGCCGACGCCAGCAAGTTGGTGCCCGTACTCGGCGCGTTCCCGCTGCCGGTGGAAGTGATCCCTATGGCCCGCAGTCACGTGGCCCGAGAGCTGGTAAAACTGGGCGGCGACCCGGTGTACCGCGAAGGCGTATTGACCGACAACGGCAACATCATCCTCGACGTGTTCAACATGCAGATCACTAATCCGGTGGAGCTGGAAACTCAGATCAACGCGATCGTCGGCGTGGTCACCAACGGTCTGTTCGCCGCGCGTCCAGCGGATGTGCTGTTGCTGGGCACCTCCGAAGGCGTGAAAACCCTCAAGGTTTGACGCGCTCCCACATTGGTCCTGCGGTACTTCAGGGATGGGTTTTCTTGAACACGTAAAACAGGTTTGGCTCGCTGACGAGGTACAACGCGCCCTCGTCATCCATGGCGATCCCTTCGGCCTGAGGCACCCGCTTTTTCAGGCCATGGCGCCCGTTCAGCAGTGACAGACTGCTCAGCGGGCGACCGTCGATATCCAGTTCCAGCACCAGGAACGACTCATCCGACAGCGCCAGTAAATGGCCGCTGCGCTCGTCGTATTGCAGGCTCGACAGGTCACGCACAAACAATCCGGCATCACGCTTGGGGTTGTTGATCACGTGCACCGAATAGGTTTTTTCCGGCTTGAAGTGGGGAAAACCGTGGACCTCGTAGATGAGCATCGGATCGCGCTCCTTGGCCACGAACAGGCGCTTGCCCAGCGAGTCATAGGCCAGCCCCTCAAACCCCTTGTTGCCGCCAACGTGCAGGCCCAGGGTCATTTGCTCCGCATCGGCGGCGTCGAGGAATTGGGTGTCGTCGTCCACATGCACTTTGATCAGCCGCTGCTGGCGCTCATCGCTGATCACGTAAATGTTGTCGCTGATGAATTCCACCGCCTCGGCATCGCCAAACCCTATCAAGGGAATCCGCCGAAGGATCTTGCCCTCAAGGGACAGCTCGATCAGTTCGGCGTTTTTATTGGTGACGGTAAACAGGCTTTTGCGCACAGGATCGAAGGTCAAGGCCGACACATCGTCGTCCAACCCCTCGATCACTTGGGCTTCCAGGGTCACACGGTAGTCCGCCAGGCCAATGGAGCGTTCATCCGTCGGCTGGCGCCACGCCTGCCAGTTGAACCAGGCGCGCTCGAACAGGCGGAAATGTTGCGCAACGGCCCCGGCGCTGACCAAGGCGATCAGCGCAAGCATGATGAGAAGGGGTTTGGGGCTGGCTAGTCGTCGCATCGGGCGGGCTCAAAATCAAAAGTGGCGAATGAATATCACGCCTGTCTGAATTTAAACTTAAACGCGCCCTGATGTCTGGCGAATGCCGCTCATAGAGACATATCCGACGTAATCGGTGTGCTATTTCTGCTTTTCGAAACGATAGAACAGGTTTGGCTCACTGACAATGTACAGCGTGCCGTTCTCATCCATGGTCACGCCTTCCGCCCGTGGAATGGTGTTTTTGAGACCGTTGAAACCGCCGAGCAGGGTCATGAAGCTGACTTGCTCACCCTTCTCGTCCAACTCCAGCAGCAGGTGAGAGTCGGCCGACAGCACCAGCAGATGCCCGGTGCGCGGGTCGACGGCCAGGGCCGAGAGGTTACGCATGTCCAATTCTTTGCTGGTCAGCTTTTGCTTATCGCCGGACAGGGTCGGGCCGCCGTCGCTTTTCCAGGTGAACAGCGCCGGCGGGCGCTCCTCGCCCAGCACCAGTTGCTGGTTGCGCTTGTCCCAGGTTATGGCTTCAAAGGCTTTGTTCTGGTCTTTGGACGGGCCCAGGTCATAACTCGGGAAGTCGGCCTTGTTCAACGCCGCGGTGGTGGCGTCGACCTTGACGATGGTCAGTGTGTGCTGGCGCTCATCGACCACGGCGATCAGGCCGTTTTCCATCACTGTCACGCCTTCCGGGTTATCCCAGCCGTTGAGCGGCATCTTGCGCAGCACATCGCCTTGCAGGCTCAACTCAGCGAGGAACGGGTTCTTGCCCATCACGGAAAACAGGGTTTTGGTCTGAGGGTTGTAGGAGACGTCGGACGCTTCGTCCTTCTCCATGCCCGGCAAAAGCTTGCCGTCGATCACGACATGGTAGTCCGGCAGCCAGACGCTTTCCTGGCGTTCAGCGGGCGATTCAAAACGCTCCAACACCCACAGGACACCCCGATCATCCCAGTGCATGATCCAGGCAAGGCCGTAGGAAATCACTCCCACCAGCAACAGCCAGGAATACCAGCGCAAGGCAAACCGAGAACGCGGCTTGGGTGTAGCGGAGGGCAAGGACACGGCCATTGAGCGCTTTTTCCGGAAAGTCAGCGTTAGGTGATAGCACAGGAACCACAGGCCCGCGCGCAAGAGGCTGAGGATTATCCGGATGGCGTGTGAAAAAAATGCAAAAAGCGACTGAACTGTAGAAGCCGGCTTGCCGGCGATGGGATCGACGGGGTGTGCCAGTTGCACCGCACTGACCCCATCGCCGGCAAGCCGGCTCCTACAAGAGCGGGTTCAGCGAACGCTGCTTTCGAAGCGGCTCACACCCGACAACTCCAACACCAGCTCATCGCCCACATTCAGCGGGCCCACGCCGGCCGGGGTGCCGGTGAGGATCACATCGCCCGCTTGCAGCGAGAAGCAACCGGCCATGTGCTGGATCATCGGAATGATCGGGTTGAGCATCTGCGCGCTGTTGCCATCCTGGCGCACTTCGCCATTGATGCTCAGGCGGATGCCGATGTCGGTCACGTCCGGGAAGGTGCTGCCCACCACGAACGGCGCGATTACCGCCGCACCATCGAAGGACTTGGCGATTTCCCACGGCAGGCCCTTGGCTTTCAGCTCGGCCTGTTTGTCGCGCAGGGTCAGGTCCAGGGCCGGGGCGAAGCCGGAAATCGCATCCAACACTTCTTCACGGCTGGGCTTGGTCGACAAGGGTTTGCCGATCAATACCGCGATTTCCGCCTCGTAGTGCACCGAGCCGCGTTCGGTCGGGATGCTGAAACCGCCTTCCAGCGGCACCACGCAGCTGCCCGGTTTGATGAACAGCAGCGGCTCGGTGGGCACCGGGTTGTCCAGTTCCTTGGCATGTTCGGCATAGTTACGCCCGATACACACCACTTTGCCGAGCGGAAAGTGGATGTTGGTGCCGTCGACATACTTGTGCTGGTAGCTCATGGAACGACTCCTTCAGGGCGATTAAACAGCGAAGATCTTGCCAGGGTTCATGATCCCGTTCGGGTCGAACACGGCTTTGACGGCCTTCATGTATTCGATTTCAACCGGCGAGCGGCTGTAGGTCAGGTAGTCACGCTTGGTCATGCCCACACCGTGTTCGGCGGAGATCGAACCGTTGTACTTCTCGACGGTTTCAAACACCCACTTGTTCACGGTGGCGCACTTGGCGAAGAACTCGTCCTTGCTCAGGTTTTCTGGCTTGAGGATGTTCAGGTGCAGGTTGCCGTCGCCGATGTGGCCGAACCAGACGATTTCAAAATCTGGGTAGTGTTCGCCGACGATCGCGTCGATTTCCTTCAAGAACGCCGGTACTTTGGAGACAGTTACCGAGATATCGTTCTTGTACGGGGTCCAGTGGGAAATGGTTTCGGAGATGTACTCGCGCAGTTTCCACAGGTTGTGCAGCTGGGTTTCACTCTGGCTCATCACACCGTCCAGCACCCAGCCTTGTTCCACGCAGTGCTCGAAGGTTTCCAGTGCGTGGTTGGCGACTTCTTCGGTGGTGGCTTCGAATTCCAGCAGCGCATAGAACGGGCACTCGGTTTCGAACGGCGCCGGCACGTCGCCACGGCCCATGACCTTGGCCAGGGCCTTGTCGGAGAAGAATTCGAAGGCGGTCAGGTCCAGCTTGCTTTGGAACGCGTGCAATACCGGCATGATCGAATCAAAGTCGGTGGTGCCCAGCACCATCGCGGTGAGGTTTTTCGGCGCACGGTCCAGGCGCATGGTGGCTTCGACCACAAAACCCAAAGTGCCCTCGGCGCCGATGAACAGCTGGCGCATGTCGTAGCCGGTGGCGTTCTTGATCAGGTCGCGGTTCAGCTCAAGTACGTCGCCCTTGCCGGTGACAACCTTCATGCCGGCCACCCAGTTGCGGGTCATGCCGTAGCGAATAACCTTGATCCCGCCGGCATTGGTGCCGATATTGCCGCCAATCTGGCTGGAACCCGACGATGCGAAGTCCACCGGGTAGTACAGGCCCTTTTCTTCAGCGACGTTCTGCAATTGCTTGGTGACCACGCCCGGCTGGCACACGGCGGTGCGGTCGGTGAGGTTCACGTCGAGGATCTGGTTCATATAGTCGAACGACACCACCACTTCGCCATTCGCCGCCACGGCAGCGGCCGACAAGCCAGTACGTCCGCCCGATGGCACCAGCGCCACCTTGTGGGTATTGGCCCAGCGCACAATAGCCTGGACCTGCTCAGTGGTCTTGGGGAAGACGATGGCGGTCGGCGCGGGTGCGAAGTGCTTGGTCCAATCCTTGCCGTAAGCCTCCAGGGAGTCTGCATCGGTCAGCACTTTGCCGGGCTCAACCAGGGTCTTTAGCTCATCAATCAGGGCAGGATGGGTCATCGACAGAACTCTCGAACAATTCATGGTCATCCTGAGAACGCTTCACGTCGCAGGAATAGGTGTTTAGCGGGGCGCGTATGCTAGCATACCGCCCCCGCAGGACAGAGCCCAAGGGCGTTTCTGCGGTGACGGCTTTCCTGCCGTCCGGGTCAGCTTGTGCTGCTCGATTCCCTGCCATTTTTCTCCGGGATACAGGTTTACGCAGATGAGCAAGACTTCTCTCGATAAGAGCAAGATCAAGTTCCTTCTTCTGGAAGGCGTCCACCCATCGGCTGTCGACGTTCTGAAAGCCGCCGGGTACACCAGCATTGAGTACATCACCAGTTCTCTGCCGGAAGCCCAACTCAAGGAAAAGATCGCCGACGCGCACTTCATCGGCATTCGCTCCCGCACTCAGCTGACCGAAGAGATCTTCGATCACGCCAAGAAACTCGTGGCGGTCGGCTGTTTCTGCATCGGCACCAACCAGGTCGACCTCAACGCAGCGCGCGAGCGCGGCATTGCGGTGTTCAACGCACCGTACTCCAACACCCGCTCCGTTGCGGAGCTGGTGCTGGCCGAGGCCATCCTGTTGTTGCGCGGCATTCCTGAGAAGAACGCTTCCTGCCACCGTGGCGGCTGGATCAAGAGCGCAGCCAATTCCTTCGAAATCCGCGGCAAGAAGCTGGGTATCGTCGGTTACGGCTCGATCGGCACTCAGTTGTCGGTCCTGGCTGAAGGCCTCGGCATGCAGGTGTTCTTCTACGACACCCTGACCAAGCTGCCATTGGGCAACGCCACGCAAGTGGCCAGCCTGACCGAGCTGTTGGGCATGTCCGACATCGTGACCCTGCACGTTCCGGAAACCGCTGAGACCCAGTGGATGATCGGCGAGAAGGAAATCCGCGCCATCAAGAAAGGCGGCATCCTGATCAACGCTGCCCGTGGCACCGTGGTCGAGCTGGACGCCCTGGCCGACGCGATCAAGGACAAGCACCTGATCGGCGCCGCCATCGACGTGTTCCCGGTGGAGCCGCGCTCCAACGACGACATCTTCGAAAGCCCGCTGCGTGGCCTGGACAACGTGATCCTGACCCCGCACATCGGCGGTTCCACCGCTGAAGCGCAGGCCAACATTGGCCTGGAAGTGTCGGAGAAGCTGGTCAAGTACAGCGACAACGGTACGTCGGTGTCGTCCGTAAACTTCCCGGAAGTGGCCCTGCCGGCTCACCCTGGCAAGCACCGTCTGCTGCACATCCACCAGAACATCCCTGGCGTGATGATGGAGATCAACAAGGTTTTCGCGGAAAACGGCATCAACATCTCCGGTCAGTTCCTGCAGACCAACGAGAAGGTTGGCTACGTGGTGATCGACGTCGACGCCGAGTACTCGGACCTGGCGCAAGAGAAGCTGCAGCACATCAACGGTACGATTCGTAGCCGCGTGTTGTTCTAAGGTTTCGCCGCAACATGAAAAAGGGAGCCCCTCGGGGCTCCCTTTTTTGCATCTGAACAAATCTTACTTAACGTTAACCGTGATCACTTTCGAGACTACAGTGGGCTCGAACTGACGGTGCACGTTGTCGCCCGCCACCAGTTGCAAGGTGTGCTTGCCTGGTGTGAGGGTCAGCTCGGTATCGGTTTGCGCCTTGCCGAAGTGAATCGACGTGGCAGTGGCTGGAATGGCTTCGTCGGCCTTGAGCGACGTCACGTCCTGGTCGACCAGCAGGTGGTGGTGGCCGGCGCCCGGTACTTGCTTGTCGATTGGTTCCAGGTCCAGGCCCTTGACGCCGAATTTGACGGTGAAGGTTTTGTCGACGGTTGCGCCGTCTTTGGGCGAGACGATAAACACTTCGGCGCCTTTGGGCGCAGGCGTACGAGGCACATCAGCGGCGTTGGCAAACATCGAAGCACCCAGCAGCAGGGAGGCCAGGGTGGCACGGGACAAAAGGGCTTTCATTCGCTTCTCCAGTTTTTCTATGAAATCTGTAGGGTTATGACAACTTCGCGACAAATTGCTGTCCAAGGCACTCAACACCATAGCAAAGCGATGCTGAACGGCGCCTCGCACATTAAAAATCTCTAGGAGTGACCATGCGCTTTTCGCCTGGCCTGTTACTGCTGCTTCCCCTTCTAAGTCCCTTGGCGCATGCCGAACTGCTCGATGATGTATTTGATCGAGGCGAACTGCGCATTGCACTCGTGGCCGACAACCCGCCATACAGTTTCAAGGAAGGAAACAAACTCACCGGTTTGGAAGTGGAACTCGGCGAGCAACTGGCCAAGGAGATGGACGTGCGCGCATCGTTCATTACCACCGATGCGAATGACCTGCTGCCAGGAGTGGAAAGCGGCAAGTACGACGTAGCGATGAACTATATCGCTGTGACTCCCAAATTGCAGGATCGGTTCGATTTCAGTGAGCCTTACGGCGAATCCCGTGGGCGCATGACAGGCCCGTCGACCCTTTATGCGATGCCGTTCCAGAAGGGCAACCCGGCATTCAAGTCAAGCCTGAACAACGCACTGCAACGACTCAAATCCGACGATCGATTCAGGGAGCTGTTGCAGAAGTGGCTTGTAGATTACCCCAACCGTCCAGCGGCCCAGACTCAATAACTGCAGGCCTGCAATGCCTGCGCGGCTTGTGCCAGTTCCAGCTCACTGAACACCAACACCCCATGCTGCTTGAGCAGCGCAGCCGTCACACCTTCGCCACTCACCTTCACGCCACTGAAGGTGCCGTCGTAAGTCAGCAGATTGCCGCACGACGGGCTATTGGCCTTGAGCACGGCGATGCGGATGTTATGGCGCTGCACCAGCGCCAGGGCCTGGCGCGCCCCCTCAAGGAACGCCGCGCTGAAATCTTCGCCCTCGGCGGTGAGTACCTGGGCGCGACCCTCCCAGACATCCACGCCTTGCCCGCCTGGAATTTCGGCAGCGGGGCGAGGCGTCGGCAAACCACCCGACACTTCCGGGCAGATGGCAACCACACGGCCTTCGGCCTGCCACACCGCCAACTGGTCGAACGGCCCGCTGGCCCCACCGTCGTAGCGCACCTTGTGCCCCAGCAGGCAGCGGCTGATCAGAATCTTTTGCATACTTAAAACAGCTCGTTACCCCGCCGACGAAACCAACCAGTGAGGGACAGGCGTTCGCGCGTGGCGGGTAGAACTTCATGGGGCACTTCGCCCGACAGGAACACCACCAGGCAACCGCCGGTGGGCACCACATCGTATTCGACGCCGTCCTTGAGGTACATGCGCAACTGGCCACCATGCTCGGGCAGCCAGGCATCGTTCAAGTAGATCACTGCCGAGACCATGCGCCGGTCATCGTCGCGAAAACGGTCCAGGTGCTTGAGGTAGAACGCCCCCGGCGGGTACATGGCGAAATGGCTCTCGAAATCTTCCAGGCCGAGGAACAGGCCACGGTTCATCGCCAAACGCAGGCTGTCCATCAGCGCCATGTAGGTGTCGCAGATCGCCGCGTCACCGTCCTCCAGCCACTGGATATGGTCACCGCGAATGCCTTCGCGAATCTCCTGGGCCGGGCCACGCCCTACCGCCGCCGGAGCCAGCTCACCCTCGGCCGCACGTTTACGGCACTCAGCCGCCAGTTCCAGGGTCAGAGCCTGGGGCAGGAAGCCGTCCTGCCGGGACCAGCCCTTTTCGGCCAGGTCGTCGACAATACGTTGCAGCAAGGGGTGATCGAGGGGTATTTGCATGGCGCGCATAGTATCCATACGCCTGTGAATCCGACAGAGCCACCGAGCGTCTGACTGCACTTTAGTCAGGTGACTGATAGGACTTCTCGACAAATCCTACGCCCGACACGGACAATAGTGGCCGACTGACAGGAGTCCATATGCGTCGTTTGTTTTTTTCCTTGCTGATGTTCTGCGTTTTGCCCGCCTGGGCAGACGGCCATGACCAGTTGTACAAGGTCGCCGGCTGGGCCGAACAACGTGCGCATTTCAATGACGCCCTCAGCGCCGCCCAGCAGCGCTACCGCAACAGCCTGCCGCCGGCGGTGTACCAGGCGCTGGTGGACAACAGCAATAAACGCTTTGCCGCCAAGGCGGTGGACCAGCGTGCCGAAGCACAGTTGCGCAAAAACCTGGCGGACCCTAAGCCGGCCCTGGCGTTTTTCCAATCGCCCCTGGGCCGCAAGATTGTCGCCGCCGAGTTGCTCGCCACGCGCCGTGATCAATTGGCGAAAAACGCCCAAGGCCTGCCGAAAATCGAAGCCGACGCGACTCGCAGCCTGATCATCGGCCACCTGGCCCAGGCCCTGCCGGCCCGTGAAGCCGGCGCGGAAGTCAGCCTGGCGATTGCTGGTGTGGCGGCCGATAGTCTGAGCCAGATGATTCCCGGCCTGTTGGGCGGCGGGCAGGCCCAAGGCATGTTGAACGGCCAGCGTGAGCGGTTGATGCAGCAGATCGACAAAGATCTGAACAACACGCTGCTGTACGTCTATCGGGATTTGTCCGACCCGGAGCTGGAAGAATTCGCGACGTTTGCCGAGTCGCCGGAGGGCAAGGCGTATTACCAGGCGGCCCTTGCCGCTATTCGTGCCGGGCTGGCTGTCGGCCAAAGCACCTCAAGCCTCGCCCCCTGACCCCTTGTAGGCGCTGGCTTGCCTGCTCCTACAGTGGGGTGAGTCAGGTCAGGTGGTGGGTGAGATAGCTGAAGTATTGCTGGCGAATCTCTGGAATCTCATTGGCCAGGTGATGCCTGCCACGCGGCAGCATCAACACCTCGGGCTGGTCGAACTTGCTCCGTAGCACCTGCAGGTTGTGCTGCCAGTCCACCGTCATATCTTCCTCACCCTGCACAATCACCGGCCGACGTGGGCTACGCGGTGCGGCTTCGATGCGTTTGATCCAGCGCGCCAAGGCGCCGACCCAGGCGGTCGGCAGTTGGCGCGGCTGCAGCGGGTCGGCTTCCAGGAACGGCTTGAACGCCGGATCGTGGGTGTTCTCGCTGAATCGCCGCGCAATGCCTTTGACGAACGGGCGCAGCAGGTAATAGCTGACCTGCGACCACCCCCAGGCACGCGGCCGCACCAGGGGTGACAGTAGGAAAGTCTTGCCCTGGGCCGGGCTGTCGGCGCCATGGTTGAGCAGGTGATCCACCACCACCGCGCCGCCGGTGCTTTGCCCGAACAGGTGCCAGGGTTGCGGCAGTTGCAGCGCTTGCGCCTGGGTGAACAGCGCATTCACCACCTGTTGATACACCGCAAAATCATCGATGCTGGCACGCACGCCACTGGACAGGCCGTGCCCCGGTAAATCGCAGGCGATCACCACGAAACCCTGCTCCAGCGCCCACTTCACCACATGGCGGTACAGCCCCATGTGGTCGTAGAAACCGTGGAACATGAACATCGTCGCCACCGGCGTGGGCGGCCACCACACCTGCGCCACCACCTCAAAACCCTCCACTTCGAAACGCCCCAGACGGCTCACGGCCTGGTCCAGACCGTAAAAACGCTGGTAGACCCGCGCCTCGGCTGAAAGCGGTTGCGCATCCACCAGGGGCCGCAAGCTTTCGCGCAGATGATCAGGGTCAAAGGTAACGGGCATAAAGGCTTCCAGACTTGCGGCAAAGATGAATATCGAGCTGCGATATTCATCTGTCAGGACAAGCATGGCAAGCTACGCGACCTTCGAGGATACAACTGAATGCGACAGCCCTACCGCACCGCCTTGTTCGCCAGCCTGATCCTGGTTATCTGCGCCGGCGTGCTATGGGCAGCGTATGACTGGTTCCAGGGCCGCTACCTGCGCGCCTTCAGCGAGCACACGGCGGTGTTTTCCGGCGACCCGTTGAAGCTACCCGCCGACCTTGCCGGCCCCGGCCCGATTCGCCTGGTGCACTTCTGGGACCCGGCTTGCCCGTGCAACGTCGGCAACCAGCAGCACCTGGGCGAGCTGATCGAGCAGTACGCGCCCCAAGGCGTCGAGTTCTACGCCCTGCAAAAGCCCGGCAGCCACGGCCAACTGCCCGACAACCTGCGCAGCATGAAAACCCTCACCGCCCTGCCCGGCGCCGAGCAGGTGCCGGCCAGCCCGGCCGTGGGTATCTGGGATCGCAGCGGCAAGCTCGCGTACTTCGGGCCCTACAGCGAAGGCCTCACGTGTAATTCCAGCAACAGTTTTATTGAGCCGATCTTGAAGGCCCTTGAAACAGGACGCGAGGTAAATGCCACGCACACCCTGGCGGTGGGCTGCTATTGTTCTTGGCCAAAAGGCTCGTAACTCGCCACCCCACTCTTGGTAAGGAATGTTCATGAAGCGCGTCTTGCGGGTTCTCGCGGTTCTTGTCGTGCTGGTCGCCCTCGGCGCCGGTTGGTACCTGTACAGCAAGCAGCCCACCCGCCAGGGCACGGCAACACTGGCCAACCTGCAAGGCTCGGTCACCGTGCGTTACGACGACCGTGGCGTGCCACACATCCAAGCCGAGAACGAAACCGATCTTTACCGCGCCCTGGGCTACGTGCACGCCCAGGACCGGCTGTTCCAGATGGAGATCATGCGACGCCTGGCCCGTGGCGAGCTGGCCGAGGTACTCGGGCCCAAGGTGCTGGAGACCGACAAGTTGTTCCGCAGCCTGCGCATTCGCGACCGCGCGGCCGCCTATGTCGCGCAACTCGACCACGACTCAGCGCACTGGAAGGCCCTGCAAGCCTATCTGGACGGGATCAACCAGTATCAGGACAACCACGCCAGCCCGATGGAGTTCGACGTGCTGGGCATCCCTAAACGACCGTTTACCGCCGAGGACACCATCAGCGTCGCCGGGTACATGGCCTACAGCTTTGCCGCCGCGTTTCGTACCGAGCCTGTGCTGACGTACATCCGCGACCAACTGGGCAGTGACTACCTGAAAGTCTTCGACCTGGACTGGCAGCCCAAGGGCGCCCTCAACCTCGCCACCAGCGATTGGCAAGCCCTCGGCGCCATCGCCTCCCTGAGCGAACAGGCCCTGGCCGACAACGGCCTGCCGCAGTTCGAAGGCAGCAACGCCTGGGCCATCAGCGGCAACCGCACCAAGAGCGGCAAACCGTTGCTGGCCGGTGACCCGCATATCCGTTTTTCGGTGCCGTCGGTGTGGTACGAGGCGCAGCTGTCTGCGCCGGGGTTCGAGCTATATGGCTACCACAACGCACTGGTGCCGGTGGCGTTCCTGGGGCACAACCTGGACTTCGGCTGGAGCCTGACCATGTTCCAGAACGATGACCTCGATCTCATCGCCGAGAAGGTCAACCCGGACAACCCCAACCAGGTCTGGTACCACGACCAATGGGTCGACATGAGCAGCACCGAGCAGCAAATCGCCGTGAAAGGCCAGGCGCCGGTGACGTTGACCCTGCGTCAATCCCCCCACGGCCCGATCATCAATGACGTGCTGGGCGAAAACGCCGGCAAGACGCCGATTGCCATGTGGTGGGCGTTCCTCGATACCCAGAACCCGATCCTTGAGGGCTTCTACCAGCTCAACCGTGCCGACACGCTGGTGAAGGCCCGTGCGGCGGCGGCCAAGGTGTCGGCGCCGGGGCTGAATATCGTGTGGGCCAACGCCAAGGGCGATATCGGCTGGTGGGCGGCAGCGCAGTTGCCGATCCGCCCGGCCGGGGTCAACGCCGGGTTTATCCTCGACGGCAGCACCTCCCAGGCCGACAAGCTGGGCTTCTACCCCTTCAGCGCCAACCCCCAGGAAGAAAATCCGGCACGCGGTTACGTGGTATCGGCCAATGCCCAGCCGGTCTCACCGACTGGCATGGAGATTCCCGGTTACTACAACCTGGCCGATCGCGGCCAACAGTTGAACGCGCAGCTGAGCGACAAGAGCGTGAAGTGGGATGTGAACAACAGCCAGGCTTTGCAGCTCGGCACCACCACCGCCTTTGGCCCACGCCTGTTGGCGCCGCTGTTGCCGGTGCTGCGTGAGGTGGTCAAGGATCCGGCGCAGTTGAAACTGGTGGAGCAGCTTGCAAGCTGGAAGGGTGACTACCCGCTGGACTCGACCAGCGCCACGCTGTTCAACCAGTTCCTGTTCAACCTGGCTGACGCCGCCTTCCACCCGAAACTGGGTGACGGAATGTTCAAGACCCTGCTCGGCACCCGCGTGATCGACGCTGCCTTGCCACGCCTGGCCGCCGCGCCGGATTCGCCGTGGTGGGACGGCAAGCGCGCCGACACCGTCAAGCTCGCCTGGGACAACAGCCTCACGCACCTCAAGGCCACCTTCGGCGATGACCCGAGCCAATGGCAGTGGGGCAAGGCCCATACCCTGACCCACGGCCATCCGCTGGGCTCGCAGAAACCCTTGGACCTGATCGTCAATGTCGGCCCGTTCCCGGCGCCGGGCACCCACGAAGTGCCAAATAACCAATCGGCCAATATCGGCCCGGCACCGTGGCCCGTCACCTACGGGCCTTCGACTCGCCGCCTGATCGACTTCGCCGACGCGGCCCACGCGTTGACCATCAACCCGGTCGGCCAAAGCGGTGTGCCGTTCGACAAGCACTATGGCGACCAGGCAGAAACCTACATCGAAGGCGGCTATGAGCAGGCGCATTTCAGCGATGAGGAAGTGACGGCGAATACGCGTGGCACACTGAAACTGCTACCCGCCAGATGAGCGCCTGGAACTCGGTCAACTGCTCCCACATTGGATATACGCTACAGCGGCTATCGTGCCCGCACCCGGCCCGGCGCCTCGCCATAGGTCTCCTTGAATTTCTTGCTGAACGCCGCCTGGGACTGGTAACCCACCTGGGCGGCGATATCCAGCAGGCTCAGGTGCGACTGGCGCAACAGGTTGAAGGCTAGTTCCATGCGCAACTGGGTCAGCAGCACCCACGGCGATACGCCCGCCACTTTCACGAACGCACGCATGAAGGTGGCACGTGACATCGTCGCGGCAGCCGCCAGGCTGTCGATGGTCCACTCATGCCCCGGATCGGCCAGCATCGCCTGCCAGGCTTTGCTCAAGCGCTTGTCGGCGAGCAACGCGAAGGTGCCGGCCACGGGCGCCTGGCGGCTCAGCCAGGTGCGCAGGATCAGCGTGAACAGCGCCGACGACAACGCGTCGATAAAGGAGCGCGCGCCCAATTGCTGGCCGTCCGCTTCACTGCGCAATAACGCGATCAACGCCGCCAGTTGGCCGTCGCCCTGCCACTCGCGGCTGGACACCACCAGGTACTCCGGCAACGCGCCGAGCAGCAATGACTGGCGGTTGTAGTGGAAACTGCCACAGAGCATGTCCAGGTCCGGCCGGTCGCCGCCCAGGCGATGCACCGGGAGCAGGCCACCGCTGACCACTTGCGGTTGCATCGGCCGAATCCGCGCACCCTGGCTGCGCAGCAAATGGGTGGCACCGCCGGGCATCAGCAGGATATCGCCCTCCTCCAGCGTCACCTGCTGCCCGCCGGACAACTCGGCACGACAGGTGCCGCTGAGCACGATGTGGTAAGGCGCCACGCCGAGGCTTTCCGGTGAATGACCCAGGGCCCACTCCCCCTGGAATTGGCAACGTAGATCTAGACTGCCGCGCAGGTTGGCCAGCGCGATGAGCGTGTCGATCGAATTCATTTGCGAGCATCGGTCAAAAAGATGAGCGGATTGAACAATAACGCCACCCCCGAACGGAAGAGACTGGCTCCACACCACCCACACCTGTTCAGGAGTTACCGCAATGTTCAATAACTGGTCCGACTTGCTGCCTACCGTAAAGAAAGCCTTTGGCACACTGGGCAAGAGCAACCCGAAGATGGTCAAAGCCTACATGGCGCTGGGCGAGGCCGCTGAAGAAAACAACGTGCTCGACGCCAAGACCCGTGAACTGATCTCCATCGCCGTGGCCATCACCACCCGCTGCGACGGCTGCATCGGCGTGCATGCCGACGCGGCGATCAAGGCCGGCGCCACTCGCGAAGAAGTCGCCGCAACCCTGGCCACAGCGATCTCGCTGAATGCGGGCGCGGCGTACATCTACTCGTTGCGCGCACTGGAAGCCTACGACACCCTCAAACCGGCGCCGCAAAGTTAAGCCGGAACTGTTGCGGCGTCACGCCCAGCCGGCGGTTGAACACACTGCGCATGTGCTGGGCGTCGCGAAAGCCGCATTGGTAGGCAACGGTCTTGAGCGGCGCGGGGCTGCTTTCGAGCATGACCCGTGCCGCGTCTACCCGCGCCCGTTCGACAAATTCCGCTGGTGTGATCCGCGCCTCTCGGGCAAACACCCGGGAGAAATTACGCGCGCTCATATTGGCCGCCTTGGCCAGGTCGGCAATGGTCAAATCCCCTGTCAGGTTCGCCAACACGTACAGCTGCACCAGCGCCACCGCCGAGGTGGTTTCGGCGTGGGGGGTGAGGAACGGACTGAACTGCGACTGCCCGCCCGAGCGCTGGGTGAACACCACTAGGCGCTTGGCCACGCTCAACGCGATTTCCGGGCCGTGATCCTGGGCCAGCAAATACAGCGACAGATCGATGCCCGCCGTGACCCCGGCCGAGGTGTAGAGGTTGCCGTCCTGCACGTAGAGGCGGTCGGCTTCGACCTGGGCTGTGGGGCACAGGCGCGCCAGATCAGCCGCGTCATTCCAATGGGTGGTCACGGTTTTGCCGTCCAACAGCCCGGCGCGTGCCAGCATGAAGGCGCCGTTGCAGATCGAGCCGAAACGTTGCGCACGAGCACTGGCGCCACGCAGCCAGTCATCGAACTCGGCGCCGAAGTCTTCGAAGGGCAACTGCGGGCCGCCGGCGACCAACAGCAGGTCGTAGGCTCGCAGGGCTTCGCTGTAGTGATGGTGGGCCTGCAATGACAGGCCGTTGGAAGCGGCCATGCTGCCGTGGCCGAAGCCGATCACGTCCAATTGGTAATGGTCTTGCGGCGGTAGAAAACGGTTGGCTTCGCAGAACACGTCCATGGGGCCGGTCACGTCCAGTGACTGGACGCCGGGGAAGATCAGGATGGCGACGGTTTTGCCCATGAATGGTTAGCCTTGGTTAACTGAATGAACACAAACCCATGTGGGAGCGGGCTTGCTCGCGAATGCGGTGGATCAGTCGACACATGTATTAACCGACATACCGCATTCGCGAGCAAGCCCGCTCCCACACTTGATCCTCTCAGGCTTCAAGAGATTACTCCGGCTGGCACGATGTGACGGCACATTGGCCGGGATCGCTCCCTCGCCGCCATAGCCCCTTCGCGGGCACGCGACCAGACTGGACTCATCGGCGCCACCCCCGGCGCTTTGTTGAGGAGAACGACCATGAGTACCACCATCGCCGGCATCCAGATCCCGGACAGCGCCCTGGCCAAGGCCACCACCGAATACATCCGCGACGTCGAATCCGACTTGCTCTACCACCACTCCCGCCGGGTATTCCTGTTCGGCGCCTTGAGCGGCGAACGCAAGCAACTCGCTTACAACCCGGAGCTGCTCTACGTCGGCGCGATGTTCCATGACCTGGGCCTGGTGGAAGGCCTTCGCAGTGACAACGAGCGCTTCGAAGTCGACGGTGCCAACGCCGCCGCCGCTTTCCTCAAGCCTTACGGGCTGAGCGATGACGACATCGAACAAGTGTGGCTGTCCATCGTCCTGCACACCACACCGGGCGTACCGCAGCATCTGCGTCCGACCGTGGCGCTGGTGACGGCCGGTGTGGAAATGGACGTGCTGGGCATGGACTACGCCGCGTTTTCCAGCGTGCAGCGCGAAGCCGTGGTGCATGCGCATCCACGCGGTGAAGGGTTCAAGGAGTGCATCATCTGCGCGTTTGCCGACGGCTTGCGCCATCGTCCGCAGACCACGTTTGGCAACGTGAAGACGGATGTGCTGGTGGATCAGGAGCCGGGGTTCAAGCCGATGAATTTTGTAGAGGTGATCCGCAAGTCTCCCTGGACTGCATAGTTGACCTGAAATGCAATCAACTGTGGGAGCTGGCTTGCCTGCGATGAGGCCCTGCCAGTCGACTCATCTGTCGACTGATAGACCGCTATCGCAGGCAAGCCAGCTCCCACTTCTTTACCGCATTCCGTCAGTTAGACCGGTGCAGCCGCCCGACGCTTGTCCGGCTGCTGCCAGCCATCCGCCGCCGCTTCTTCGATGGCTTGCTGGATCGCCTTCTTGCGCATCTCTTCGGCACGACGACTGAAGAACCACACCAGGAAGGTCACCAGGGACACCGCCAACAGGATCAGGCTGGCCACGGCGTTGATCTCGGGTTTAACCCCAAGGCGCACTGCCGAGAACACTTCCATCGGCAAGGTGGTCGAACCCGGCCCCGACACGAAGCTGGCCAATACCAAGTCATCCAGCGACAGTGCGAACGACATCATGCCGCCCGCCGCCAACGACGGCGCGATCATCGGGATAGTGATCAGGAAGAACACCTTCCACGGCCGTGCGCCCAAGTCCATCGCCGCTTCTTCGATCGACAAGTCCAGCTCACGCAGTCGCGCCGACACCACCACCGCCACATACGCCGCACAGAACGTGGTGTGGGCGATCCAGATGGTGACGATGCCACGCTCCTGGGGCCAGCCGATCATTTGCGCCATGGCCACAAACAGCAGCAACAGCGAAAGACCGGTGATCACTTCGGGCATGACCAACGGCGCAGTCACCAGGCCACCGAACAACGTGCGGCCCTTGAACTGGCTGATGCGTGTCAGCACGAAGGCCGCCAACGTACCCAGCGCCACCGCGGCCACCGCCGTGTAGCAGGCGATTTCCAGGGAGCGCGCCACCGAGCCCATCAACTGGGTGTTGTCCAGCAGGCCCACGTACCACTTGATCGACCAACCACCCCACACTGTCACCAGCTTGGATTCGTTGAACGAGTAGATCACCAGGATCAGCATCGGCAGGTAGATGAACAACAACCCCGCCACCAGCATAAAGCTGGAGAATCTGAAGCGCTTCATATCTTGCCCTCCATCTCTTTGGCTTGGCTGCGGTTGAACAGGATGATCGGCACGATCAGGATCGCCAGCATCACCACCGCCAGGGCAGACGCCACCGGCCAGTCACGGTTGTTGAAGAATTCTTGCCACAACACTTTACCGATCATCAGGGTTTCCGGGCCACCCAGCAGTTCCGGGATCACAAACTCACCCACCACCGGAATGAACACCAGCATGCACCCCGCGATGATGCCGTTCTTGGACAGCGGCACAGTGATTTTCCAGAAGCTGTTGAAGGTGCTCGACCCCAGGTCGGATGCGGCTTCCAGCAGGCTCTGGTCGTGTTTCACCAGGTTGGCGTACAACGGCAGGATCATGAACGGCAAGTACGAATAGACCACGCCGATATACACCGCAATGTTGGTGTTGAGGATCTGCAGCGGCTCGTTGATCAGCCCGATGGACATCAGGAAGCCATTGAGCAAGCCGTTATTGCTGAGGATGCCCATCCACGCATAAACGCGGATCAGAATCGCGGTCCAGGTCGGCATCATGATCAGCAGCACCAGCACGGTCTGCATCTCTTTGCGCGCACTGGCAATGGCGTAGGCCATCGGGTAGCCGATCAGCAGGCACAGCAGCGTGCTGAAGAACGCCATTTTCAGCGAGCCCAGGTACGCGGCGATGTACAACTCGTCGTCGCCGAGCATCGCGTAGTTGCCCAGGTTGAGCACCAACTGCAGTTTCTGCTCAACGAAGGTGTAGATCTCGGTGTACGGCGGGATCGCAACGTCGGCTTCGGCAAAACTGATCTTCAGGACGATGAAGAACGGCAGCATGAAGAACAGGAACAGCCACAGGAAGGGAATGCCAATGACCGCATGACGGCCACTGGGCGTTATTCGTTGCAGGCGGCGCTTGAGCTTCTTCATGTTCATGAGCGAAGTACCACGCCGCTGTCGTCTTCCCACCACACGTAGACCTGGTCACCCCAGGTTGGCCGCTGGCCACGGCGCTCGGCGTTGGCTACGAAGGACTGCACCAGCTTGCCGCTCGGCAGCTCCACGTAGAACACCGAGTGACCGCCCAGGTAGGCGATGTCGTGCACCTTGCCGCTGGACCAGTTGTGCTCGCAGGTCGGCATTTCGGTGGTGACCAGCAGTTTTTCCGGGCGAATCGCGTAGGTCACCGACTTGTCTTCCACCGACGTGGCGATGCCGTAACCCACGTAGATGTCGCGGTCCAGGTCCGGGCACTTGAGCACCGCATGGCCTTCGGCGTCATCGACCACTTGGGTGTCGAAGATGTTGACGTTGCCGATGAACTCGCACACCAGACGGCTGGTAGGCGTTTCGTAGATGTCGATCGGGCTGCCGATCTGGGCGATCCAGCCCAGGTGCATGATCGCGATGCGCTCGGCCATGGTCATGGCCTCTTCCTGGTCGTGGGTCACCATCACGCAGGTCACGCCGACGCGCTCGATGATTTCCACCAGTTCCAGCTGCATCTGCGAACGCAGTTTCTTGTCGAGGGCGCCCATGGGCTCATCGAGCAGCAGCAGTTTCGGGCGCTTGGCCAGGGAACGGGCCAGGGCCACACGCTGACGCTGGCCACCGGACAACTGGTGCGGCTTGCGCTTGGCGTACTGGCTCATCTGCACCAGCTTGAGCATCTCGGCCACGCGGGCGTCGATCTCGGCCTTGGGGATCTTGTCCTGTTGCAGGCCGAACGCGATGTTCTGCGCCACGGTCATGTGCGGGAACAAGGCGTAGGACTGGAACATCATGTTGATCGGCCGCTCATAGGGCGGCATGTCAGTGATGTCCACACCGTCGAGGTAGATGCGGCCCTCGGTCGGGCGCTCGAAACCTGCGAGCATGCGCAGCAAGGTGGACTTGCCCGAACCCGAACCGCCGAGCAGGGCGAAGATCTCGCCTTTCTTGATTTCCAGGGACACATCGTCCACGGCAATCGTCTCGTCGAACTTCTTCGTGACCCGGTCGATTTTGACCAGCACCTTCTTCGGTGTCTGGTCCCCTTCGAGGGCTTTCTTATAGGCGCCGGAGGCAACTGCCATTTACGAAACTCCCAACAAAATTGCTGTTCGCCCGATGCAGGCGAACCCAGGATAGTTTGAGCTTTAAAGCTTTATTTGCCCGTCTTGACCTTGGTCCAGCTACGGGTCATCAAACGTTGCACTTTCGGGGGTAGCTCGAAGTTGACAAAGGTCCTGTCGAGTACCGCCTGCGGTGGGTAAACCGCTTCGTCCGTGCGTATCGATTGCTCCATCAGTTTGTCCGCCCCAGGGTTAGGGTTGGCATAACCGACGTAATCACTGACCTGGGCGATCACCTCAGGTTGCAGCAAATAGTTGATGAAGGCGTGGGCTTCTTTGACGTTGGTGGCATCCTTGGGGATGGCCAGCACGTCGAACCACAGGTTGCCGCCTTCTTTCGGAATCGCGTAGGCGATGTTCACGCCCTTGCCCGCCTCGGCCGCACGGGCCTTGGCCTGAAACACATCGCCGGAGAAACCAGCCGCCACACAGATGTTGCCGTTGGCCAGGTCCGAGATGTATTTGGAAGAATGGAAGTAGGTCACGTACGGCCGCACTTTCAGCAGCTTCTCTTCGGCCTTCTTGTAGTCATCCGGGTTCGTACTGTTGGGGTTCAGGCCCATGTAGTTGAGCACCGCCGGCAGCATTTCATCCGCCGAGTCCATGAACGACACGCCGCACGTCGCCAGCTTCTTCATGTTCTCAGGCTCGAACAGCACCGCCCAGGAGTCGATATGGTCGACGCCCAGCACTTCCTTCACTTTATCGACGTTGTAACCAATGCCATTGGTGCCCCACAGGTACGGCACGGCGTACTGGTTGCCCGGGTCATTCTTTTCCAGGCGCTTGAGCAGCGCCGGGTCAAGGTTGGCGTAATTCGTCAGCAATGACTTGTCGAGCTTCTGGAACGCCCCGGCTTTGATCTGCTTGCCCAGGAAGTGGTTGGACGGCACCACCACGTCGTAACCGGTACGCCCGGCCAGCAGCTTGCCTTCCAGGGTTTCGTTGGAGTCAAACACGTCATACACGGGCTTGATGCCGCTGGCCTTTTCGAAGTTGGCCAGGGTGTCGGTGCCGATGTAATCCGACCAGTTATAAATATGCACCGTCGGTGCGGCCTGCACGCTCAACGTCAGCGTGATACCTGCACCCACCAGCATGGCTTTGCGAAATAAAGAAATTGGCAAGTGGAGGTCCTCTTAAATAGTTGGGCCCAAAGTTGTTGCCCGGCAACAAAACCGGCGCGCAACTTACCCTCGATAAACCGATCCGGCAAAACTTTCTGTCATTTAATTTATGGGAGGGAGCGTGCTGTGGTGAGGGGGCTTGTCCCCCGCCGGGTTCACCGCAGATTGATTGGGCTGCTTCGCAGCCCAGCGCGGGGCAAGCCCGCTCACCACATTTCCCCCTCCCACAGCTTTTAAGGCTTATTTACCGGACTTGATCTTGGTCCAGCTGCGTGTCATTTCACGCTGGGTTGCAGCCGGCAGGTCAGCAATGGCGTAGAGCTTGGCCTGCACGTCCGCTGGCGGGTAGATGCCCGGGTCGCTGGTGATTTCTTTGTCGACCAGTGCGGTAGCCTTCTCGTTACCGTTCGGGAAGTGCACGCTGTTGGTGATTTCAGCCATGACTTCCGGTTTGAGCAGGTAGTTCATGAACTTGTAGGCGGCGTCGACGTTCTCGGCATCTTTAGGGATGGCGACCATGTCGAAGAAGCTGCCAGCGCCTTCTTTCGGAATATCGTAGGCCACCTTGACCTTGCCACCGGCTTCAGCCGCGCGGGACTTGGCCTGTTCGATGTCACCCGAGTAACCCACGGCCACGCAGATGTTGCCGTTGGCCAGGTCGGAGATGTATTTGGACGAGTGGAAGTAGCCGATCGAAGGACGGATTTTCAGGAACAGGTCTTCAGCCTGCTTCAGGTCGGCCTTCTTCTGGGTGTCGGTCGGCAGGCCCAGATAATGCAGCGCCACCGGCAGCATTTCGGTTGGCGAATCGAGGAAGCTCACGCCGCAGCTTTTCAGCTTGGCGATGTTCTCTGGCTTGAGCAGCACGTCCCACGAATCGATCTTGTCCACGCCCAGCGCGGCCTTGACCTTCTCCGGGTTGTAGCCGATGCCGATGGAGCCCCACATGTACGGGAAGGCGTGCTTGTTGTCCGGGTCGCTGACCGACACGGCTTTAAGCAGGGATTTGTTCAGGTTGTCGTAGTTGGATAGCTTGGACTTGTCCAGCTCCTGGTAGACACCGGCCTTGATCTGCTTGGCGAGGAAGTTGTTCGACGGTACGACGATGTCGTAACCGGACTTGCCTGCCAGCAACTTGGCTTCCAGGGTCTCGTTACTATCGAAAACGTCGTACACCACCTTGATGCCGGACTCTTTTTCAAAGTTGGCGATGGTGTCCGGTGCAATGTAGTCGGACCAGTTGTAGACGTGCAGCACTTTATCGTCGGCCTGGGCCGCGCCCGCCATTGCGCCCATCAGGGACAAGGCGAGGAGGGTCTTGCCAGCGTTCTTCAAACCTAATGCCTTCATTTGGTGATGCTCCAATTTTTTCTTTTTTGGGCCACAAGCTTCATATGTTTCGAGGCCCAGCCAAAGGGCAACAAAACAGGGCGACAGTCTGGCAAGTTCGAGGGCCGGCTTTCAACCAATGCCCCCATTTTTATAACCACTCAGACGCAGCGCCCGAAAGCCGCTGCGTTCTGAGCCTAGCACTTAGCCCTGCAATGCCGCCAAAGTCAGGTCCAGGCACTGGCGAGCTTTAGTGACCAGCTCGTCGATCTCTGCCTTGCTGATCACCAGCGGTGGCGAAATGATCATGGTGTCGCCGACGGCGCGCATGATCAGGCCATTTTCGAAGCAGAACGTGCGGCAGATCATGCCGACGCCCTTGCCTTCGTAACGCTTGCGGGTGGCTTTGTCCTGCACCAGTTCGATGGCACCGAGCATACCCACACCGCGCACTTCGCCCACCAGCGGATGATCCGCCAATTCCCTCAGACGTTTCTGCAAATACGGTGCCGTTTCGTCGTGGACCCGGTTAACGATTTTTTCATCGCGCATGATGCGGATGTTTTCCAGCGCCACTGCCGCCGCCACCGGGTGACCGGAGTAGGTGAAGCCGTGGTTGAAATCACCGCCTTCGTTGAGGACGTCCACCACTTCATCGCGCACGATCAGGCCGCCCATGGGGATGTAGCCCGAGGTCAGGCCCTTGGCGATGGTCATCATGTGGGGCTTGAGGTCGTAGAAATCGCTACCGAACCACTCACCGGTGCGACCGAAACCGCAGATCACTTCGTCGGCAATGAACAGGATGTCGTACTTGGCGAGGATTTCCTTGATGCGCGGCCAGTAGGTGGCGGGTGGCACGATCACGCCACCGGCACCCTGGATCGGCTCGGCAATAAAGGCGCCGACGTTGTCCACGCCCAGCTCCAGAATCTTTTCTTCCAACTGGTTGGCAGCCCACACGCCGAATTCTTCGGGGCTCATGTCGCCGCCTTCGCCAAACCAGTAAGGCTGGGCGATGTGGGTGATGCCAGGGATCGGCAAGTCGCCCTGCTCATGCATATACGTCATGCCGCCCAGGCTGGCGCCGGCCACGGTGGAGCCGTGGTAGCCATTCTTGCGGCTGATGATGGTTTTCTTGTTTGGCCGGCCCTTGATCGCCCAGTAGTGGCGAACCATGCGCAACATGGTGTCGTTGCCTTCGGAGCCGGAACCGGTGAAGAACACGTGGTTCATGCCGGCAGGCGCGATGTCGGAAATGGCCTTGGCCAGTTCCAGCACCGGCGGGTGAGCGGTCTGGAAGAACAGGTTGTAGTACGGCAGTTGTTTCATCTGCTTGGCGGCGGCGTCAGCCAGTTCATCGCGACCGTAACCGATCGCCACGCACCACAGGCCGGCCATGCCGTCGAGGATCTTGTTGCCTTCGCTGTCCCACAGGTAAACGCCGTGGGCTTTGGTAATGATGCGCGGGCCTTTCTCTTTCAATTGCTTGAAGTCGCTGAACGGCGCCAGGTGGTGATCACTGCTCAAGGCTTGCCATTCACGGGTTTGCGGGTTGTTGCTGGACATACCAATCTCCTAGACTTTTCAGTGAAGGGCGCGCCGTTTAAAGGGCGCGCCCGGCGCATCAGACGGCGAAGAGCAGGAATTCCCGCTCCCACGAACTGATCACGCGCTTGAAGTTTTCATGCTCGGCCCGCTTGACCGCGACGTAGCCTGTGATGAATTTTTGACCCAGGTATTTTTCGATGGTCTTGCTGTTTTCCATGCGTTCCAGGGCGTCTTCGATGGTCAACGGCAGGCGCAGGTTGCGTCGCTCGTAACCACGACCCACCACTGGCGCGCTCGGGTTATGGCCTTCGACCATGCCGATGTAGCCGCACAACAAGCTGGCGGCAATCGCCAGGTACGGGTTGGCATCGGCGCCCGGCAGACGGTTTTCCACACGACGGTTCTGCGGGCCGGCATCCGGTACGCGCAAGCCGACGGTGCGGTTTTCTTCGCCCCACTCCACGTTCACCGGCGCCGAGGTGTCGGGCAGGAAGCGGCGGAACGAGTTCACGTTGGGGGCAAACAGCGGCAGCAATTCAGGGATGAATTTCTGCAGGCCGCCAATGTGGTTGAGGAACAGCTGGCTCATGGTCCCGTCTTCATTGGAGAAGACGTTCTTGCCGGTGGCGATGTCGATAATGCTCTGGTGCAGGTGCATCGCGCTGCCGGGCTCACCGGTCATGGGCTTGGCCATGAAGGTGGCGGCCACGTTGTGCTTGAGCGCGGCTTCACGCATGGTGCGCTTGAACACCAGGATCTGGTCGGCCAGGGACAGCGCATCGCCGTGACGGAAGTTGATTTCCATCTGCGCGGTGCCGTCTTCGTGGATCAGGGTGTCAAGGTCCAGCTCCTGCAATTCGCACCAGTCGTAGACGTCTTCGAACAACGGGTCGAATTCGTTGGCCGCTTCTATAGAGAAAGACTGGCGACCGGTCTCCGGGCGACCGGAACGACCAATCGGCGGTTGCAGCGGGAAGTCCGGGTCTTCGCAGCGCTTGGTCAGGTAGAACTCCATCTCCGGCGCCACGATGGGCTGCCAGCCCCTGTCGGCGTAGAGCTTGAGGACTTTCTTGAGTACGTTGCGCGGCGACAGCTCGATCGGGTTGCCTTGCTTGTCGTAGGTGTCGTGGATCACCTGGGCGGTGGGCTCGATGGCCCAGGGCACCAGGTACACAGCGTTCTGGTCAGGGCGGCAGATCATGTCGATGTCGGCCGGGTCGAGCAATTCGTAATAGATGTCGTCTTCGACATAGTCGCCGGTCACGGTCTGCAACAGCACGCTCTCGGGCAGGCGCATGCCTTTTTCGGCGATGAACTTGTTGGTCGGCGAGATCTTGCCCCGGGTGATACCGGTGAGGTCGCCAATCATGCATTCGACTTCTGTGATCTTGTGGTCTTTCAACCAATCGGTGAGCTGGTCGAGGTTGTTACTCATAAATGCCTCTGGGCTGGGTTTCCTGGCATCCATTAAAGGCCAGGCGTTGGTTGACGCAGCATCCGCGTCGTTTTTTCATTCAGGGTAGGAGCTTACCTGCCATTTGCTGCTGCGTTGCATTCCTCACGCCAAAGTTGTGCGTAATCTTGAGCAGCATGCGGGGCGCATGCCGTTCGGTGGCAAATGAGGAGGCAAAAAAGAGGCTGGCCCGGGCGTCAAGAATATTGGCCGGTGCGCGGGCATTCACGCGGGAGGAATGGACGGATGACACAGCCTGGCTGAAGCAGGCCAAGACGCCGTTGGGCGGCAGGTGAAACATGAAGCACCCCGGTATTATTGCTGTTATGGGTTTGAATCGAGCTTAGCCTTGTTCATTTTTTTACACAACACCCCCGTAAAAAATACAACACGGGGCGCTCAAGCCTGCTAGTCCCAAGACCTTCAAACCCAAAAAACCGCCCCAAAAAGCCCCAAAAAAGCCATCGCAGCGCTTTTTTAGGGCAAAAAAGGCCTCGCTTGACTTCGGCATGCCGTTCGGGTTGACTGAAACCAGAAAAGATCAATGATTGATATTTTTAACAACAAAGGTGTTGCATCATGTCGGTACCCCCGCGTGCCGTTCAGCTTAACGAAGCGAACGCGTTCCTTAAGGATCATCCTGAGGTTCTGTACGTAGACCTTCTAATTGCGGATATGAATGGTGTGGTGCGCGGCAAGCGCATCGAACGCACCAGCCTCCACAAGGTTTACGAGAAGGGCATTAACCTGCCTGCCTCTTTATTTGCCCTGGATATCAACGGCTCTACGGTGGAAAGCACCGGTCTGGGCCTGGACATCGGTGATGCTGACCGAATCTGTTATCCAATCCCCGATACCCTGTGCAATGAACCTTGGCAAAAGCGCCCTACCGCGCAATTGCTGATGACCATGCACGAACTTGAAGGTGAACCTTTCTTCGCCGATCCGCGCGAAGTGCTCCGCCAAGTTGTAAGCAAATTTGACGACCTCGGTCTGACCATCTGCGCCGCCTTCGAGCTTGAGTTCTACCTGATCGACCAGGAGAACGTGAACGGCCGCCCACAACCGCCCCGCTCGCCGATCTCCGGCAAACGCCCGCACTCGACACAGGTCTACCTGATCGACGACCTCGACGAATACGTCGACTGCCTCCAGGACATTCTGGAAGGTGCCAAAGAGCAAGGCATCCCGGCCGACGCCATCGTCAAGGAAAGTGCTCCGGCGCAGTTCGAAGTGAACCTGCACCACGTGGCCGACCCGATCAAGGCCTGCGACTACGCGGTACTGCTCAAGCGCCTGATCAAGAACATCGCCTACGACCATGAAATGGACACCACCTTCATGGCCAAGCCTTACCCAGGCCAGGCAGGCAACGGTTTGCACGTACACATCTCCATTCTGGACAAGGACGGCAAGAACATCTTTGCCAGCGAGGATCCCGAGCAGAACGCCGCATTGCGTCACGCGATCGGCGGTGTGCTCGAGACCCTGCCCGCCCAAATGGCGTTCCTGTGCCCCAACGTCAACTCCTACCGTCGTTTCGGCGCACAGTTCTACGTGCCGAACTCGCCGTGCTGGGGCCTGGATAACCGCACCGTGGCGATCCGCGTACCGACTGGCTCGTCCGATGCCGTACGTATCGAACACCGTGTTGCCGGTGCCGACGCCAACCCTTACCTGCTGATGGCTTCGGTCCTGGCAGGCGTGCACCACGGCCTGACCAACAAGATCGAGCCTAATGCACCGGTGGAAGGCAACAGCTACGAGCAAAACGAGCAAAGCCTGCCGAACAACCTGCGCGATGCATTGCGCGAGTTGGACGACAGCGAGGTGATGGCCAAGTACATCGATCCTAAATACATCGATATCTTCGTCGCCTGTAAGGAAAGTGAGCTGGAAGAGTTCGAACACTCCATCTCCGACCTTGAGTACAACTGGTACTTGCATACCGTGTAAGCGGTTGCTGCCGTAACTGCGGTGAGTAGGCTTGCTGTGGTGAGCGGGCTTGCTCCGCGCTGGGTGGCGAAGCCGCCCTAAAACCAGACGCCGCATTCTGCCTGACAGAATGCGGCGTTTTTATTGGGGCCGCTTCGCAGCCCAGCGCGGGGCAAGCTCGCTCACCACAAAAGCCTCCGCGCTAGGTATGGATCATCCTCAGGCTCTGCGTACAATGCCCCCTGCCTTGTAGGAGACCTCCATGACCACCCGCCCCGCCGCCCCTCGCAAACCCCGCGCCCGCAGCCAGGCCCGGATCGACGCGATCCTCGACGCCGCCCGCACCTTGCTGGCGGCCGAAGGCGTGGCGGGTTTGTCGATCTACAGCGTGGCCGAGCGTGCGCAGATTCCACCGTCGTCGGTGTATCACTTCTTCGCCAGCGTACCGGCCTTGCTGGAGGCACTCACGGCAGACGTCCACGCGGCCTTCCGGGCTGCGATCCAGGCGCCCATCGAGCACGATTCACTCAAGCACTGGCGCGACCTGTCCTGCATCGTCGAGCAACGCATGCTCGCCATCTACGACCAGGATGCCGCCGCACGCCAGTTGATCCTGGCCCAACATGGGCTTACTGAAGTGACCCAGGCGGATCGCCAGCATGATCTGGAGTTGGGAAACCTGATGCTGGAAGTGTTCAATCGCCACTTTGAAGTGCCGACACTGCCCAGCGATGTAGACGTGTTTGCCTTGGCGTTGGAACTGAGCGACCGCGTGTATGCGCGCTCGGTGCATCAGCATGGGCTGATCACGCCGCGCATGGCGGATGAAGGGATGCGGGTGTTTGATGCGTATGTGGGGCTTTACCTGCCGCCGTATCTGCCCAAGCGCAAAAACCTGTAGGAGCCGGCTTGCCGGCGATAGCGCTCCCGACATCACCGCAAGGCGTGAGGGCCTATCGCCGGCAAGCCAGCTCCTACAGTGGCTTGTGCAATCACAACTTGGCGATCGACACCTCGGTGGATTTAACGAAGGCAATCACTTCACTGCCAATCACCAGTTCCAGCTCTTTGACCGAGCGGGTGGTGATCACGGACGTCACGATGCCGGACGCGGTCTGCACGTCGATTTCCGACAGCACGTCGCCTTCGACGATTTCCTTGATGGTGCCTTTGAACTGGTTACGCACGTTGATCGCTTTAATAGTCATGTCGTTCTCTCTTCGTAGGACAAGTGAGTTATTGAGCCCAGCGCAATTGCGTAGGCAGCGGTGAAACAGGTTCGGGTTCCGGCGGCGACCCCGGCAGGGACAACACACGGTTGAGCACTTCAGCTTCCAGTGCGGCCAGGCGATGTGAGCCGCGGGCCCGTGGGCGTGGCAGGTCGACGATCAGGTCCAAGCCGATTTCACCGTCCTCGATCAGGATCACCCGGTCGGCAATCGCCACGGCTTCGCTGACGTCGTGGGTCACCAGCAACACGGTGAACCCGTGCTTCTGCCACAGGTTTTCGATCAGTTGCTGCATCTCGATACGGGTCAAGGCATCCAGCGCACCCAACGGCTCATCCAGCAGCAACAAGCGCGGTTGGTGGATCAGCGCACGGGCCAGGGCCACGCGTTGCTTCTGCCCGCCGGACAGCGCCGCCGGCCATTCATTGGCGCGCTCAGCCAGGCCGACCGCTTCCAGGGCTTCCAACGCTTTGGGGCGCCAGTTGCCTTTAAGGCCCAGGCCGACGTTGTCGATGATCTTTTTCCACGGCAACAGGCGCGCTTCCTGGAACATCAACCGCGTGTCTTCAATGGCTTCGCTCAGCGGTGCGGAACCGGCCAGCAGCTCGCCGCCGCTGGCCTTGTCCAGGCCGGCCAGCAGGCGCAGCAAAGTACTTTTGCCGCAACCGCTGCGCCCGACCACCGCAACGAATTGACCGGCGGGGATGTGCAGGTCGATGTCCTTGAGCACTTCGCGCGCGCCAAAGGCCTTGCGCAACTTGCGTACCGCCAGGGGAATGCCCTTGAGCAGGCGCGGGGGTTGTTGAGCTGTCATGCCGCACCTCCTTTATTCACTTGATACGCCGGGTGCCAGCGCAGCCACACACGTTCCAGGCCGCGAGCCGCCAGGTCCGCGAGCTTGCCGAGGATCGCGTACATGACGATGGCCAGTACCACCACATCGGTTTGCAGGAATTCGCGGGCGTTCATCGCCAGGTAGCCAATACCGGAGCTGGCGGAGATGGTTTCTGCCACGATCAGCGTCAGCCACATGAAACCCAGGGCAAAGCGCACGCCCACCAAAATCGATGGCAGTGCGCCCGGCAGGATCACCTGCCGGAACAGGCTGAACCCGGACAAGCCGTAGCTGCGCGACATTTCCACCAGCGCCGGGTCGACGTTGCGAATGCCGTGGTAGGTGTTGAGGTAAATCGGAAACAGCGTGCCGAGGGCGACCAGGAAAATCTTCGCGGTCTCATCAATGCCGAACCACAGGATCACCAGCGGAATCAGCGCCAAATGCGGCACGTTGCGGATCATCTGCACCGAGCTGTCCAGCAGGCGTTCGCCCCACTTCGACAGGCCGGTGATAAAGCCCAGGGCCAGGCCGATGCTGCCACCAATCACGAAGCCCAAACCCGCACGCCAGCCGCTGATGGCTAGGTGAGTCCAGATTTCGCCACTGGCGACCAAGTGCACACCGGCTGCGATTACGGCACTCGGCGCTGGCAGAATGCGCGTCGACAACCAACCCGCCGAGACCGACAACTGCCACACCGCGAGTAACAAAATCGGGAGTACCCAGGGCGCTATCCGATGGCTCAATTTTTCATAGTTCATGGGCTGCCTCAGCTCGCCGACGCAGCTTTGGGAAGGATGTCGTTGGCGACCATTTCGCCGAACGGGCTGACGTAGCCGGCACTTTTCGGCAACTCGGGACGTTCGATATCCAGGTGGGGGAACAGCAGTTCCGCGACGCGATATGACTCTTCGAGGTGTGGATAACCGGAGAAGATAAAAGTGTCGATGCCCAGCGCGGCGTATTCCTTCACGCGTTCCGCCACGGTGGGGCCATCGCCCACCAGCGCGGTGCCTGCGCCGCCACGCACCAGGCCGACGCCGGCCCACAGATTAGGGCTGACTTCGAGGTTGTCGCGGTTGCCACCATGCAGCGCCGCCATACGTTGCTGGCCGACGGAATCGAACCGCGCCAGGGAAGCCTGGGCACGGGCGATGGTGTCATCGTCCAGGTGGGAGATCAGTTTGTCGGCGGCTTTCCACGCTTCGTCGTTGGTTTCACGCACGATCACATGCAAACGAATGCCGAAACGCACGGTGCGCCCAAGCTTCGCGGCCTTGGCGCGAACCTGTTCGATTTTTTCCGCAACCGCTGCCGGTGGCTCACCCCACGTCAGCACCATCTCCACCTGCTCGGCCGCCAGGTCCTGGGCCGCCTCGGAGGAACCGCCGAAGTACAGGGGCGGACGCGGTTGCTGGATCGGCGGATACAGCAGCTTGGCGCCTTTGACGCTGATGTGTTCGCCGTCGTAGTCCACGGTTTCGCCTTCCAGCACACGGCGCCAGATGCGGGTAAATTCCACCGAGGCTTGGTAACGCTCTTCATGACTGAGGAACAAGCCGTCACCGGCCAATTCTTCCGGGTCACCGCCAGTGACCAGGTTGAACAAGGCACGCCCGCCGGACAGACGATCCAGGGTCGCAGCCTGACGCGCCGCCACCGTCGGCGAAATGATCCCGGGGCGCAGGGCGACCAGGAATTTCAGACGCTGGGTCACCGGGATCAGCGAGGCGGCCACCAGCCACGAGTCTTCGCAGGAGCGACCGGTAGGGATCAGCACCCCGCCGAAACCCAGACGGTCAGCGGCCTGGGCCACTTGCTGCAGGTATCCGTGGTCAACGGCGCGAGCGCCTTCGGCGGTGCCAAGGTAATGGCCGTCGCCGTGGGTAGGCAGGAACCAGAAAATATTGAGGCTCATGGAGTTGTCTCCTGAAGAAGTCGGATTACGGCGCTTTGGCAACGGCGGCGGGGGGTGTCCAGATCACGTCCTTGATGTTCAAGGGCTTGGGGATCAATTTGAGCTGGTAGAAGCTGTCGGCGATTTTCTGCTGGGCGGCGACCACTTCCGGGGTCAGGAACAGCGCGCCGTAGCCTTGGCGTTTCACCGAGGTCAGGGTGATGTCAGCCGGCAGGCCGAGCAGCGGGGCAACTTGCTCAGTCACTTCCTGCGGGTTGGCCTTGGACCACTCGCCCACGGCGCGCACTTCTTCGATCAGCGCCTTGACCACTTCAGGGTGTTTTTCAGCGTAAGGCTTGGTCGCGAGATAAAACTGGTGGTTGTCGGCAATGCCAGTACCGTCACGCAGGGTGCGGGCTTGCAGTTGTTTCTCGGCGGCGGCCTGGTACGGGTCCCAGATGACCCAGGCGTCCACGCTGCCACGCTCGAAGGCGGCACGCGCATCGGCGGGCGGCAGGAACACAGTCTGCACGTCGGTGTATTTCAGGCCGGCGTCTTCCAGGGCACGCACCAGCAGGTAATGCACGTTGGAGCCTTTGTTCAGGACGATTTTCTTGCCCTTGAGCTCGGACACGGATTTGATCGGCGAATCTTTCGGCACCAGGATCGCTTCGCTGGTCGGCGCGGGTGGCTCGTAGGCCACGTAGAGCAAATCGGCGCCAGCGGCCTGAGCGAAGACCGGTGGGGTTTCGCCAGTCACGCCGAAGTCGATGGAGCCGACGTTCAGGCCTTCCAGCAATTGCGGGCCGCCAGGAAACTCGGTCCACTGCACGTTCACGCCTTGGGCAGCCAGGCGTTTCTCCAAGGTGCCCTTGGCTTTGAGCAGCACCAGCGTGCCGTACTTCTGATAACCGATCCGCAGGGTCTCGGCGGCTTGAGCTTGAACAATGACGCCGAAGGACACAGCCGCAGCAAACAGTGCGACCAGACCACGACGCAAGATGACAGTGCGCATGGCGCTCTCTCCAAATAGTGCGTTCAGGGGGTTGGCTGCACCTGCTTGGCCGTTGGCGGCTGAGTAAGGTGAGTTTTTTTACATTTCGGTGTGGCTTAAATGCTCCAGCGAGCACTCAACAAACGTTCATTCAACACATGAGGGTCCAGCGGTTTCGGGCGACGGGCCATGGCGCCATACAGCGTTTCCAGGGCCTCGTGCAAACGGTGTTCAAGTACCGGCACCAGTTGCGCCTGGGCGCTGCCTTCGCCGTACGCGATCTGGCTGTCTTCGGCGAAGATGCCGTGGAGCAACTCCTGGGCCTTCAGCGCCGACAGCACCGGCTTCAGGGCGTAGTCCACCGCCAGCATGTGGGCGATGCTGCCACCGGTCGCCATCGGCAATACGATCTTGTGGGCCAGTGCGCGTTCGGGCAGCAGGTCCAGCACGGTTTTCAGCGCTCCGGAAAACGAAGCCTTGTAGACCGGCGTAGCGATCACCAGGCCATCAGCGTTAGCCACTTGTTGCAGCAGGTCGATGACCTTGGGGCTGTCGAAGCGCGCATGCAGCAAGTCTTCAGCCGGGAAGTCCCGTATCTGGTAACTCACCACTTCTACGCCTTTGTCTTGCAACCACTGACGGGTTTTATCCAGCAACACCCCGGAGCGGGAACGCTGGCTGGGACTGCCTCCAAGTGTTACGACCAACATGCAGGAATTCCTTGAGCAGGTGTCGGCGGTTCGCTGTGTGGCGATGGCGCCAAGATGGAACAGACATTATCAGCAGATTCATATATCTTTAAATCTTATTTTTTCATGTGTTTATTCCTTAAATGCATATAAAAATTATCAAATCCCAGGCGAAAAAAAAGGCCGTTAAAACGGCCTGAAAACCCCTGCTATGTGATTCTTCAGAACGATCGCCATCGCCGGCAAGCCGGCTCCTACAACTGGAATGTGATCACCTGTAGGAGCCGACTTGCCGGCGGTAGCGACATCAGCATCAACGGTTGGGCTGAGGGGTGAGCCGCAGGTAAGGCTTCACCGCCCGGTAACCCTTCGGAAAGCGTTTCTTGATTTCCTCCTCGTCCTTGAGCGACGGCACGATCACCACTTCATCACCGTCCTGCCAGTTGGCGGGCGTGGCGACCTTGTGGTTGTCGGTAAGCTGCAACGAGTCGATGACCCGCAGGATTTCGTGGAAATTGCGCCCGGTGCTGGCCGGGTAGGTGATGGTCAGGCGGATCTTCTTGTTCGGGTCGATCACGAACAAGGAGCGCACGGTGAGCGTGTCACTGGCGTTGGGGTGAATCAGGTCGTAGAGGTCGGACACCTTGCGATCGGCGTCGGCCAGGATCGGGAAGTTGACGATAGTGTTCTGGGTTTCGTTGATGTCTTCGATCCACTTGTGGTGCGAGTCCACCGGGTCGACCGACAGGGCGATGGCCTTGACGCCGCGCTGGGCGAATTCGTCCTTGAGCTTGGCAGTGAAGCCCAGCTCAGTGGTGCACACCGGGGTGAAGTCCGCCGGGTGGGAAAACAGCACACCCCAGCTATCGCCCAGCCATTCGTGGAAACGAATTTTGCCGGCGCTGGAATCCTGTTCGAAGTCGGGGGCGATATCGCCCAGTCTTAGGCTCATGGTGTGGCTCCTGGTGAGTGCTTATGGAGCCCACTGTGCATGGATTGTGGATTATTTAAAAAGAATAAATATCGATTTATCTAGACGATAAAGGAATATTAAAAATCTGTTCATTGGACGTATTCGAAGGCGAGGAGCACCATCGTTTCCAAGGTTCGAGAAGGCCTTGAGACGCTGTACACAGAGGGGTTCAGGAAGGGCTTGCGGGGGTTTAGCCCGACTTGAAAGCAAGACACCTTGCCCGGTGTTGCACCGGGCAAGGTTTTACGCAGTTACTTGAATGCGTAGGTGTAGCTTACGATGACGCGGTTTTCGTCTTGATCGCGCGCGGCAGCAACATCGTTGCGCCACATAGCGTTTTTCCAGGCAACACCGACGTTTTTGAACAGACCTTCTGGCACAACGTAGGCAACAGTGATGTCACGCTCCCACTCGGACTGGCCGGTGAACTCAGCGCGGCTACCGTTGACGGTGTCGATGTCAGTGCCTTTGAGGTACACAACACCAGCGGTCAGGCCAGGAACGCCAACCTTGGCGAAGTCGTAGGAGTAGCGAGCTTGCCAGGTACGTTCGCCAGCACGGGCGAACTTGGCAATCTGCATGTCAGTGGTCAGGTAAGCGGACGAACCGTCGCCTTGGTTCAACCAAGGGAAGTCACTGCTACCGTTGCTGACTTGATAACCACCACCGAAAGTGTGACCGGCAACGGTATACAGGAACAGACCGCTGTACAGGTTGTTATCAACCTTGCCGCGACCTGAGTTGACACCGCTGTAGTTGCCCGACGAGAAGTAGGCGGATTCGTGACCGTTCTTACCGTCGTCGGAGCTGTTGAAGTAACGCAGGTCAGACTTCAGCACGCCCGGGCCGATTGCCCAGTTGTGAGTCAGGCCGAGGAAGTGTTGCTTGTAGAAATCTTCCAGGTTGCCGTAGTAGTACTGTGCGGTCAGATCCTTGGTGATCTTGTAGTCACCACCGGCATAGTAGAACTTGTTGCTGTCACGCCAGGCGGCGCCACGGGAGTTGGCACCCGAGATCGACAGATTGTCGACGTTGCTGGAGTTACGACCTTTGGCTTTTTCGATCTGACCCGCAACCAGCGTCAGGTCTTTGTTGAGATCGTTGGTAGTGATCTGGCCACCTTGGAAGGTCTGCGGCAGCAGACGACCATCGTTGGTCACGATAACCGGCAGTTTAGGCTGCAGAGTACCCAGCTTCAGTTCGGTCTGGGAGATCTTGGCTTTGGCAGTCAGGCCCAGGCTCGAGTAGTTATCAACGGCTTCGCCATTGGACTTGCTCGGGAACACAGTGCCGCCGTACGAGGAAGCAGTGGCGCCGTTGGTGCCGCCGCCGGAATCCAGGCGAACACCCAGCAGGCCGATTGCGTCAAGGCCGAAACCTACGGTGCCTTGGGTGTAACCGGAGATGAAGCGCAGGTCGAAGCCTTGGCCCCACTCTTCCTGCTTGCTCTGAACACCGGCGCGCTTGTTGGCAGCAGTGCCAGCAGCGGAGTCACGGTTGTCAGTGTTGATGTAAAAGTTACGCAGACCCAGTGTTACTTTGCTGTCTTCGATGAAACCGGCAGCGCCTGCTTGCTGAGCGATTGCGCCCAGGGCTACAGCCAGTGCCAAGGTGGACTTCTTCATGTACCGCTCCTCTCATTTCTAATTTTTGTATTTCTTTGGTCTCGGGTCTGACGCCCTCGATCCACAGATGCGCGATTAGCGCCAGATAGTGACTACCAAGTCAATCGTAACCTTGTGTGTCTACTACCTTCGTCTAATCGCAGTTGATTTGGTCCCTGCAGGGTAATGAGTTTTTCATACACCCAAAAAGAATTGTTTCATTCTTTTTCATACGATTCGGGAATAAGCCTTTCCATGATGCGGACAAGTCAGGTAGACAAACCGCTCCATAAGCTAATTCCTAAAGGGTATTTGTTAGCGCTTTTTTAGATCGATTAGTGTGGCCGTACTGTTGCATACGTCACCCACGATCAAAAAGGCGACGCCATCATGGCCAAACGCACATCCTCCCGTCAATTTGTTACAGTTTTTGTGTCACTAATACTTTCTTTTGGTGTCAAAGCCGCCGATTTAACCATCGGCTACCAAACCGGCATTGACCCCAGCAAAGTCCCACAGGCCGACGGCCTCTATGAGAAGGCCATCGGTGAAAAAATCGCCTGGCGCCGTTTCAACAGTGGGCCGGAAGTCGTAACCGCTATTGCCTCAGGCGATGTGCAGATTGGCAATCTCGGTTCCAGCCCCCTCGCGGCAGCGGCTTCTCGCAATCTACCCATCGTCGCGTTCATCGTATCGGCCCAGATCAATACTTCTGAAGCATTGGTGGTGCGTAACGGCAGCCACATTGACGCACCCAAGGATCTGATCGGCAAAACCATCGCCACGCCATTTGTCTCAACCTCGCATTACAGCCTGCTCGGCGCGCTGAAGCACTGGGGTCTGGACACCAGGCAAGTCAAGGTGGTGAACCTGCAACCGGCAGAAATTGCCGCCGCGTGGAAACGCGGCGATATCGACGGCGCATTCGTGTGGTCGCCGGCCCTTGGCGAAATCCGCAAGACCGGCAAGACCCTGACAGACGCGGCCCAGGTGGGTCAGTGGGGCGCACCGACCTTTGAAGTATGGGTGGCGCGTAAGGATTTCGCGGAAAAACATCCTGACGTAGTGGCCAAGTTTGCCAAGGTCACCCTGGATTCGTTTGCCGAGTATGCGACCCATAAGGACGGTTGGACGGTGAACTCCGAGCCGGTGCAGAAAATCGCGAAACTGACAGGTTCAAATGCTGCCGACATTCCGGAGCTGTTAGCCGGTACCACGTTCCCGGATGCGCAGGCACAGCAAACTGACGCGCTGCTTAAAGGCGGCACGGCGAAGGCGATTGGGGAGACGGCGAAGTTCTTGAAGGAACAAGGAAAGGTTGAGGCAGTGTTGCCAGACTATTCAGCGTACGTGACCGACAAATTCGTCAAGCCCTGACCCTGTAGGAGCCGGCTTGCCGGCGATGGCGGCCCAGAAAAACCCAACCCCCGCAAACCCACAACAACAAAAATGGGGATAAAATGGCCT